>CAWENH010000004.1:0-440000 GCA_963810425.1 uncultured Chloroflexia bacterium
GACGGTTTGGCGGAACGAGCCGACCATGATGCCGACGCCGACCGTCACCGAGACCGCGACCATCAGCGCGGCGATGGCCACCGAGGTCCGCGACAGCGCCGCGACCACATCGCGCGCCGCCATGCGCCCGAGCAGCCCAAACATCCGGCCAAACAGCGGCCTGAGCAGCGCCATTAGCCCGACGGTCACGGCCGGCGTCAGCAGCGCGCCGCCGACGACCAGGCAGAACAGCGCTGCAAACGCCACGACCAGCGAGCGCGTCGGGATCAGCAGCAGGCCGCCGCCGAGCAGCAGCAGGCCAATGCCAATGCCCAGCACCAGCGGCACCGCGCGGCGAATCCGCTCCTCGATGCTGGAGCGCCGCAGCACCGTGCGCGGCGGCGTGGACGTGGCTTCCAGCGCCGGCACCGCCGCCGTCGCCAGCGTCGCCAGGATGCCCAGCGCCACGCCTTTGGCCAGCGTCGCCGGCGCGATGAACAGGCTGCGCACTGTGACCACAAAGTACAGGTCATTGATCGTCTGGGTGATCAGGCCGACCAGTCCGCGGCCCAGCACAATCCCCAGCCCGATGCCCAGCCCCGACCCCAGCACGCCGATCACCAGCGCCTCGGACAGGATCAGGCCGAAAATCTGGCGGCCGTCGACGCCCAGGCAGCGCAGCGTGCCAAACATCCCGCGCCGCTGCACCACCGAGAAGGTGATCGTGTTGTAGATCAGGAACATGCCGACGAGCAGCGCCAGGAGGCTCAGCGCCGTCAGGTTCAGCTCAAACGCGCTGGTTAGCTGGCTGATCGTCGCCGAGCGGCTGCTGGGCGTCGCGATCTCGGCGCCGGCCGGCAGCCACGCGCCGATCTCGGCCGCGCGGGCGTCGGTGGCGATTAGGTCAATCGAGGTCAGCTTGCCGACCAGCCCGAGCGTCTCCTGGGCGGTGGCGATGTCGGTCAGGACGAGCCCGTCGAGCGCGCGCTGGCTGGCGGTGTCGGTCGTCGTAATCACGCCGATGATCGTCAGCTGCTGCTGGATGCCGCTCTGCTCAACGGTGAGCACGGCGCCGCTGGCGAGGCCCAGCCCAGCGGCCGTGCCAGCCGAGATCAGCGCGGTGCGCGGCTCGGTCAGCAGCCGCAGATAGCTGCTGGTGGCGCCGCTCGCCGCGCCGCCGGTGAAGCTGCGAAACGGCCCCTCGGCGAAGGCGTCGAAGCCAAAGATTTGCAGCGGCCGCGCCCGCGCGCCCACCGCCGTGACGTAGCCGTTGACCACCGGCGCCGCCGGCGCCACGCCGCGCTCAACGACTAGCTGACGATACACGTCGTCGTCTAAGCCAGCCGTCCCGCCCAGAATCTGATGCGTCGTGCGGCCGGTGATCGTCTCGGTCGAGATCGTAAAGGCGCGCTGGGCGCTGCCGTTGGCCAGGTCAATCGCCACCACCACGGCCACGCCGAGCGCGACGCCCAGCACCGATAGCCCGATCTGCCACGGGTGGCGCAGCAGGTAGCGCCAGCTGGTCAGGAATAACAGCCGCCTCATACCGCCACCGCCGGCCGCTCAAACAGCTGGCCCTCTTCGATCTGAAATACCCGGTCGGCCAGGCCCACCACGTCGGCGCTGTGGGTCGCCATGACCAGGTTTTTGCCAGCCTGGCGGGTCAGCGTGTCGAGCAGATGCAGCACCGTCTGGCCGGTCTCGGCGTCGAGGTTGCCGGTCGGCTCGTCGGCCAGGATCAGCAGCGGGTCGTGGGCCAGTGCGCGGGCAATCGCCACCCGCTGCTGCTCGCCGCCCGAGAGGCGGTCGGGGTAGGTGGCGCGGCGGTCGGCCAGGCCCACGCGGTCAAGCAGGCTCAGGGCATACTCCTGGTCGCGCTTGGTCAGGCGATGGTTCAGCTCCACCGGCAGCAGGACGTTTTCCAGCACGGTCAGCGTCGGCAGGAGGTTGTAGAACTGGAAAATAAAGCCGATGTATTTGCGCCGAAACAGCGTGCGCGCCCGCTCGTCCTGGGCGGTCAGGTCGATGCCGCTGATCGTGATCGAGCCGGCGCTGGGCGTGTCGATGCCGCCGAGCAGGTTGAGCAGCGTGGACTTGCCCGAGCCGCTCTTGCCCAGCAGCACGATGAACTCGCCTGGCGCAATCGTCGTGTTGACCGCGTGCAGCACCGTGCGGGTCTGGCCGCCCTCGGTGAACGTCTTGGCAATATTTTTGATCTCGACCAGTGGTGGCGCCATTTGAACCTTCTTTCACAATATCATCCAGTATAGCGAGAAATCGGCCACGGCGATGCGCCGCCCGTCCAGCGCTCGGCACTGCCGCAGCACACCGAGTACAATCTGGGCGTTCGCAGCTTAAGCGGGGAATGTGTGATGAGTGACCAACTTTTGTGGTGGCAGCGCGGCATTGTGTACCAGATCTACCCGCGCAGCTTTCAGGACAGCAACGGCGATGGCCTGGGCGACCTGCCGGGCATTGAGCAGCGGCTCGACTATGTGGCCGCGCTGGGCGTGGATGCGATCTGGATGTCGCCGATCTTTCCGTCGCCGATGGCCGACGCCGGCTACGACGTGGCCGACTACTGCGACATCGAGCCGCTGTTCGGCACGCTGGCCGACTTCGACCGGCTGCTGGCGGCGACGCATGCCCGCGGCCTCAAACTGATTCTCGACCTGGTGCCGAATCACACCAGCGACCAGCACAGCTGGTTTCTCGACTCCCGCAGCCGCCGCACTAGCGCCAAGCGCAACTGGTACATCTGGCGCAACCCGGCGCCCGACGGCGGCCCGCCCAACAACTGGGGCAGCTTTTTCGGCGGCCCGGCCTGGACGCTGGACGCCACGACCGGCCAGTACTATCTGCACCAGTTCGCCAGCGCCCAGCCCGAGTTGAACTACCGCAATCCGGCGGTCCTGGCCGCGATGCTCGACGCGATGCGCTTTTGGCTGGACCGTGGCGTGGACGGCTTTCGGGTTGACGTAATCTGGCTGCTGATGAAAGATCCCGACCTGCGCGACGAGCCGCTCGATCCGAATTGGGACGGCACCGGGCCGCACTTCAACGCCCTCCAGCACATCTACACCCAGAATCTGCCCGAGACCCACGGCGTGATTCGCACGATGCGGGCGCTGCTTGACGAGTACGACGAGCGGGTGATGATCGGCGAAATCTACCTGAAGGACGCCGAGCTGATGGCCTACTACGGCGCGCACGGCGACGAGTGCCACCTGCCGTTCAATTTTCAGCTGGTGATGCTCAACGAGTGGCGGGCGGCGCCGGTCAAGGCGCTCGTGGATCGCTACGAGGCGCTGCTGCCGGCGGGCGCGTGGCCCAACTGGGTGATGGGCAACCACGACCAGCACCGCGTCGCCACGCGCGTGGGCGCGGCGCAGGCCCGCATCGTCAACATGCTGCTGCTGACGCTGCGCGGCACGCCGACCAGCTACTACGGCGAGGAGCTGGGCATGACCGACGGCCACATTCCGGCCGACAAAGTGCAGGACCCGCAGGCACTCAACCAGCCCGAGCTGGCCGACACCTGGGGCCGCGACCCCGAGCGCACGCCGATGCAGTGGGATGTGTCGCCCAACGCCGGCTTCACCGCCGCGGACGTGGAGCCGTGGCTGCCCGTCGCCAGCACCGCGGCCACCGTGAACGTCGCCGCCCAGCAGCGCAACCCCACCTCGATGCTGGCGCTGTACCGGGCGCTGACCACGCTGCGCCGCGCCGAGCCAGCACTGCACGGCGGCGAGTACGTGGCGCTCGACGCCGGCCACGACGAGGTCTTCGCCTACGTTCGCCGCGCCGCCGGCCGCAGCTTCCTGGTCGCGCTGAACTTCGGCGCGCAGTCGGTGCAGCTCGACCTCAGCGCAGCGGGCGCCACTGGCCGCATCGTTGTCGCCACCGGCCTGCAGCGCGCCGACCAGCTGAATCTCGATACAGTTGCGCTGGCCGGCAACGAAGGGCGCGTGATCGCCGTAGATTGAGCAACGAGGAGAGCAGCATGAATATTAGCGAGGTTCGCTCGGCGCTGGAGGCGTTTTGGGAGCCGGCGACGCTGGCCCAGCATAAGGCCCAGTACTGGGCCGCCGTGCGCCAGGTGATGGATGAGTACCACCTACAGCCCGAGCAGGCGGTGCAGCGGCTGCTGCGCTCGGCCTGCGCCGAGATCGCCGCCGAAAATCCCGAGGGCGCCACGGTGGTCGAGCAGCTGTATTTCCAGCGCCACTCGGTGCGCAAGGTCGCGGCCGCGATCCACCGCGACAAATCCAGCGTCTATCGCCTGCGCCTCAAAGCGCTGGAGCCGATCTCGGCCTACATTGCCGACTGCAACCGCCAGGCCGAGCGGCGGGCGCGCTACAGCCGGCTGCGGGCGACCCACCGGCTGTTTGGCACCGCCCGCCTGAGCGCCACCGCCGTCGCCGAGCTGACCGCCGCGGACGGCGCGCCGATCGTGGTCCTGAGCGGCCTGGGCGGCCTGGGCAAAACCTCGCTGGCCCAGCAGGTCGCCTACGAGCTGGCAACCCACGATCAGTTTGCCGGCGTGGCCTGGGTCACGGCCAAGCAGATCGAGTTTGATGTCTGGAGCGGCCGCCAGATGCCCGCGCGGCCGCCGATCACGGTCACCGACCTGCTCAGCGACCTCGCCGCTGAGCTTGGCATTGTCGACGGCGGCGACGGCCCGGCACTGGCCGCGGCGGTCGCGGCGCTGTGTAAGCAGCAGAAATGGCTGATCGTCCTCGATAACCTGGAGACGCTGGCCGACCTTGAGGCCGTCGCGCCGCTGCTCGTCGAGCTGGTCGAGCCAAGCCGGGTGATCATCACCAGCCGCGACTGGCTCGACACGGCGCTGCCGCCACACCTAACCCGGCGCCACATCGCCCTCGATGAGCTGAGCGCCGCTGATAGCTATGCGCTGCTGCGCGAGGCGGCGCGGCTGATGCCGGCCCCGGCCCTGAGCGCCGCCAGCGATCAGCAGCTGGCCGCGGTCTACGAGGTGGTCGGCGGCAATCCGCTGGCCCTCTGGCTGGTCGCGGCGCAGGCCCGGCTGATGGACTGGGCGACGTTTATCGCCGACCTGACGACCAACTGCCCGCGCGGCAGCCGCGGCTACGAGCTGTACGCCTATCTGTATCGCCGCGCCTGGCTCCAGCTGGACACGGCGGCGCAGCGCGTGCTGCTCCTGATGCACCGCTTCGAGAGCGGCGCGCAGCCCGCGCAGCTCAGCCGGCTCAGCGGCCTACCACCGGCCGGCTTTCAGGCCGCCGCCGAGCTGCTCTGCAACCGCATGCTGCTCCAGTTCGACGGTCTGTATCGCGTCCACCGCCTGACCTATGCGTTTGTGCGGACCACGGTCATGGACGATTTTGCCGAGGCCGTATGAGCGAGTCGCTGGCGGCCTGGGCGCAGCGTGTCGCCGCCGAGCTGGCCGCCGAGCTGCTTGACCCGCCCGCGCCGCTGCAAGCGCGACCCGCACCTCGGGCAGGCGGTCAGCCTGATCCTGGACTGCGTGGGCTGGCTGCGGCAGCCGGCGCTGGGCGTGCGTGTGGCGCTCGCGCTGCACCCGCTGGTTGAGCGCTGGTCAGCCTGGCCCGCCTGGCGGCCGGCGCTGGCGGCGCTGGTCGCGGCGCCCGCGCTGCCGCCCGCCGACCAGCTCGCGATTGGCCTGGCCCACAGCCAGGCCAGCCGCTTCTGCGGCGACTACGCCGCCGCCAGCCGCAGCGCCACCGCCGCCCACGAGCTGGCGGCGGCGCTCGGCTCCGACGAGGGCCGCGCGCTGGCGCTGACCCGGCTGGGCGTCGCGCAGTTTAACTACGACGACTGGGCCGGCGCCAGGGCCAGCTGGGCCGCCGCGCGGGCGCTGGCCGCCGCCGTGTCCGACCGGCGCGAGCGCGGCCATCTGTGGCTGAACTCGGGCGTTGCGGCGCTCAACGCTGGCGACTATGCCAGCGCCCAGTCATGGTTTTGGGAGGCCGAGCGGCTGTACGCCGACGCTGGCGATCAGCTATATCTGGCGAAGGCGCGCTGCAATCTGGCCCATGTCCTGGTCGCCACCGGCGACTACCACGGCGCCGTCGCGCTCCAGGAGGCCGCGCTGACTGCTATCAGCGCCGCCGGCCACCGCTACGACGAGGCGCTGACGATGAACGATCTGGGCTACAGCTATCTCCAGCTGCGCTGTTTCAGCGAGGCCCGCACGCTGCTGGCGGCCGCCGCTGACGCCGCCGCCCAGATCGGCGCACTGCGCCTCAAGGTGATCGCGCTGTCGAACTTGGCCGAGCTGGCGGTCACAACTGAGGCCTGGCCCGAGGCCGAGGAGCTGCTGGCGGCGGTCGAGGAGCTGGCGGTGGTCTGCGCCAAGCCGCTCACCGTCGCCGACGCCGCCGTGGACGCCGGCCGCATGTGGGCGCGCCGCCAGCAGCCCGAGCGCGCCCGCCAGTGCTGGGAGCGCGCCCTGGCGATCTACGAGGAGCGTGGCCGGGTCAGTGCCGCCGCTCAGACTGTGCAGCGGATTGCGACGCTGGCGAATGGGTAAACGTGGGCGGCCCGACGGTTGCCGGGCCGCCCGCCGAGACTAGCCGCCGGTGTGTCCGCCGCCACCGCCGCTGCCGTTGGGGTCGGTGGTGGGCGTGGGTGCGGGCGTGGGGGTGGGGCCATCAGCGACCTGCTGCGCTGGGTGGTAGGATGCTTGGGGAGCCGCGACGGAGCCGAACACCAGCGCGCCTGCCAAAAGGCCGAGCGCCGTCAGTATGCCAATGCGTTTGCGCATGACATCCCTCCTTAGGGTGAAGGTGTTGGCTGACGTGTCTGGGGCCCAAAGCGTGTCAGTGCGACTAGCTTAGAGAAATTGCTCGCTTTTTCCTATCATATAAATGAAACTTTTACGCAACGAATGCGATCATTCTGCGTAGAGAATGCGAAGGCAGCTACGCTGGGAGAGCCTATGAATGCGGAGCAACGGCTGGCGGCGGTCACGGATCTGCTCAAATATCAGCGCGACTCACGGCGCGACATTGACCGCGGGCGGGCGCTCAGTCGGCTCCTGCTTAGCGGCGACTGGGGCGGCGAGGCCGACGATCTGCGCTTGCTGGATGCGCTGACCGCCGCCGTGCAGGCCGAGCTGGGCGCCTGGCGACTGCGGGCCGGTATTCCAGTGGTCGCAAATAACCCCGACGAAGAGCGCGAGCTGCTGCGTCAGGGTCTGGGCGATCATTATCAGGAGTTGGGCTGGTATAGCCTGCTATGGGGTCATTATTTTGAGGACTACAGCACCAGCGAGCTTGGCAACCTAGCTGGGGTGACGAAGCGCACCATCGAGCAGCGGCTGAGCGAGGCGCGCCGCTATCTCGCGCAGCAGCTCCAGCGCCGCGAGGCCGAGACGATCCCGGCTGGGCCAGTGGCTGCGCAGCCGCAGCTGCCGACGATTGTGCCAGCGCTGCCAACGCCGCAGCCAGCTCTGCAGCCGCAGCCGCAGCCACGGCAGCAGCACACCACCATCAACGGCGATCACGCCCAGGTCATTACTGGCGATGTGCATGGGCCGGTGGTCTTCAATCAGCCCGTCGCCCCGCCGCCTAAAAAAAGCGCCGATGATGGTAGCGAATCCATCGTCGGCATTCTCGCGCTTGGGCTGCTCGTCGGTGGCTACCAGCTGCTCACAAGCATCCGCAGCTGAGCGCCGGCGCAGTGATGTTTGTGGGCAGTTGGCGCAGTGTGCAGCATGTGCGGCAGTGGCGCTGGCTGTGGCGCTCGTGGTCGGCGAGCCTACGCTGGTGGTATGGGCTGTGGACCGCGGCCTGGATCAGCCTGACCTTGTGGACGGTGGCGCTCTACATCCAGGCGCAGCGCTTTACGCCCAGCGCTGGTCTGTTTGCTGGGCTGGGCGTAGTTACGTCGTTTATCGCGGTGTGCGCGACAATGCTGATTTTGGGGGTCGTGGACCTGCTGCTGTGGTTGCCGCGCGCCCAGCACCTGGTCTGGCCGTTCTCACGCTGGCTGGATCGGGCCGCACGAATTCAGCAGCATCGCTGGGAGCTGCTGCTGCTGATCGGCATGATGGCGGGGATTGGCCTGGCAGTCCAATTCTTCGTCGGTCTGCCACTCGGCGGCGGCTAACGGCGCGCTGGCTGCGGCACCGCTAGACGAAGCGGCTGATCGCGGCCAGCGTCGCAGCGACGACCGGCTGAAGCTCAATCGCCACCTGCTTGGCCTGGAGCTGAAAGTAGACGCTGCGCAGAAAATGCTTGGTGTTGAGGTGCCGGACCCGCACCTGCTGATCGCCGCGCAGTGGGGTATCGGTGAACTCCTGCAGCCAGCCGATCAGCTCGGACTGTGGCAGCTCGGGCCGCTTGGCGATCTCCAGGAGCGCCACCGCCAGCCGCTCATCCTCCTCGGCCACAAAGGCCGCCTCGGCCGACGCCAGCCGCCCGGCAATCGCCGCTAGCAGCGCCGCCAGGTCGTCGTGGCCCAGCTCGGGGCACTGCGCGAGGGTGCCGAGCACATCGGCGGCGTGGGCGGTGGCGTGTGCCCAGCCGTGCGCGCCGGTCCAGCCGCGCAGGTCGCGCTCCTCGGCCAGCGCCCGCGTGGTCGCGGCCTGGACCTGCCGCAGCTCAGCCGCCGTCAGCACGCTGCGCTCCAGGTGCTGATCAAGGACGACCACGACGGCCAGCAGCGCAAACGAGCGCGTGAACACGCTGTCGCCGTCGGCGGCGCCCAGCGCATCGCCCAGATGCTGGTCGTCGAGGAGCACGGCCAGCAGCGCGCGCAGCTCGTCGGCGGTGTAGTGGTCGCCCCACGCGCACAGCGTCTCGTAAATCAGTCCGTCGCGCAGCTCGTGGTCGGGGTCGCCCAGGTGCGCGAGCATCGCCTCGGTCAGCGGCCAGCGCTGCGCCTCATCGGCGAGCTGGTAGTCCGCATCGACCAGCTGCGCCAGCCGGGCCTTGAGTTCAGTGCTACTTTGCATGTCGTTGCCTTTCGTTTATTTAGGAGCGCACTCGCTGTGCGCCTCACTTAGTTTACCGCTGGCCGAGCGCCTCGACGCCAGCGTTCCAGGCGGCCCGATAGCCTGCGATTACATCAGCGTCGAGGCCCGCCACCCATGCCAGCTCAGCCGTCTCGATGCCATCCGCAGTGGCGCGCTGGACCATGCGCGCGCGGAACCACCCAAGCTCTGGATCAAGAGTCAAGATATGGACGCTGCCGCTTGCCACCCTCAGCAGATCCCCGATCTCAGGATCAAGCCCTGCCAATGCCTGCTGTTCCGCGCTGGGCGGCCAGTCTGCAGGGGCCAGAGGTGGGCGGGCGAGCGGCCGCAGCAGCGCTGCGGCCGCCGCTAGCTCAACAAACGCTTGGTCGCCAGTGGCCGGGTTGAGATGGGCTGGGTCCGCCCAAAGCTCTGGGGCGCCAACGCTGGCCACATGGGATCGAGCGGCCGTAATCGTGGCCTGAGTCGCTGGATTCTGGACGGCATCCTGGATGCGCTGGAGATTGGCCTGAATGGTGGCCGTCGTATTGCTGGCGCGGAAATAGGTTGTGTGGGCGAGATCGAGCGCAGGCGTGTATGCCTCTCCGTCCGTTCCATCACACGCACTGGCAGCATACGTATCATTATCGAAACCCTGGCCCCGGTCGACGATTGAGAGGGGGGCGCCGGCATGTGCAGTCACCCAGTCCCGATTGAAATTCACCTGGCGCGCGTTCGGCCGGTCGGGCACGGTGTCCAATGAGGAGGGTTCGCCAGGACCACGCACAGCACGAGGGTCGTAAATCCCTCCCAGGGGAAATCGCCCGTCGTGAGCAAGGTGAGAAGTCACCTTATTAGGATCAATGATGGGCGCCGGTCGCAGTCCTATTGAGACCCCATCCAGCACCCCGCTCACGAACATGGCTCCAGCGAGGAGCAAGCTCACCGTCCACCCCGCCCACCACCGTCGCTGCCGCCGCGCCCGCCGCGCTTCGCTGCTTGTCATCGCTCGCCCTCCCGCGCGGGGCCGCCTGCCGGGCCGCCCGCACAGGGGAGACGGGCTGATCTGTCGAAAAGTTCCGAGCGCTACGCGATCCGCAGAATCGCCAGCGCCAGCTCGACGACGATCAAGACGACAATCGCCACCTCCAGCGCCGTCGAGCGGCTGACCTCGGCCTCGTCATTGAGCAGCGTGTAGGCGTCGCGCAGCGCGGTGAGCTTCTGGGCGATGCCATTGCGCCACAGCTGGACATGCAGCACGTCGAGCACCGCGGCGTAGAGCTGGCCCCAGTACACGTCCTGCGTCACCTTGAAGGCGTTATCCACGCGCTCATCGGTCTCGTTGACATCCATAATCAGGCTGTGGGTATCCTGGAGCAGCCGGCTCGTCGTCCCGACCAGCGGCAGCCGGACCATGTGGCGCAACTGCTGCATGCGCTGCCGCAGCAGGGGCAGCGTGTTGTCCAGCGCCGTGTCATAGGCCCGCAGCGTCAGCAGCTGGGCGTTGGCGAACTCCAGCAGCGTCAGCGCCACCTCGGCGGCGGCGTGGTCCGGCTCGATCACCAGCGCGCCGTTCCAGCTGAGCAGCGTCAGGTCGTCGGGGTAGTACGACTGGCTCGACACCAGCGACAGCGCCGCCGGCGGGTGCAGCGTCCGGCGCTCGCCCAGTAGCGCCGCGATGACTTTGGGATGCTGGGCCAGCTCGGCGGCCGGCTGGCCGTCGGTCAGGCCGTCGGCCAGCAGCACGGTGTAGTCCTCGATGCAGTCGGTCTGCTCGGGCCGCTCGATGGCCGGCCGCAGCGTCGCCGTCAGCTCGCTGTGGACGCGGTTGAACAGGTCGCGCAGCTCGGTCGGCAGCGACAGCGCGCTGTACATCAGGTCGGCGGTCGCGTCCCAGTCCAGCTCTGGCAGCGGCAGGTGCAGGCACAGCGACAAAATCCCCAGGTCATAGACTCGCCCGGTCAGCTTGCCCTGCAGTCCCATGCGGTTGATCTCGGCGACGTGCTCGCCCAGATCAATCTGGACCGGCGGGTTGGGCACGTCAATCGGCTGCGACTGGCGGGCCGACAAAATCCCGCGGCGGGCGTTGGATCCGGTCAGCAGCGTGTGGGCTTTGGCGAGGTCAACGGCGTAGCCAATATCGTAGAGCTGATATAAGGCTAGGCTCGGGTGGAGCAGCGGCGCCGGTGCGTCGATCAGCGGCGCGGCGTCTAGGTCAGGCATAGCTCGTTCTCCCGCCGCCACTCTAGCACGGGCCACGCAATCATACAAGCTGCGAGCGGTTAGCTGTCAGCCGTCAGCTGTCAGGGAGCAGCGTTGAATCGGCGCTGATTCGACGTTGATTTCGAGGAGCGATCTGGGCGCCGAGCGGGCTGAAAAATGACCGGCCCGAGGCGAAAATTTGCGCTATACTGCTCCCCTTCGACGTTTGCAAGGAGTGCCGCTGTGATGGACGGACGTGAGGAGACAGTGACCACACCGCTGCGGATTCCGGGGCGGCTAGGTGAGCTTGAGCGGCAGGTCGCCGAGCTGACGCTGGCGCTCAAGCGCGTCAACCGCGACCTGCGCAAGGCCGAGGAGCACCACCAGGAGACCGAGCAGGCCTACCAGAAGATGGTCGGCAACCTGGTCCAGACGACCCAGGAGAATCTGGTGCTGCGCCACGAGTGCCAGCGGCTGCGGCAGCAGGCGCGCGCCGAGGCGCCGTCGTCGCCCAACCCCACGGTCAGCTTCGGCATCCGGCTCACGCCCGAGGAGGTCGCGGTCGTGCGCAAGGCGATTGCCCGGCTGCACCACCCCGACGCCGGCGGCGATGTCAGCCGCATGCAGGAGTGGAACGTCGCTCTCGACGCGCTCCTCGACTAGCGAGCGCTGCCCGGCCGTTGCCACCCCGCGCCGGACGCGGTATGCTTCTCACAACGTCAGCATGGGAGATTTAACATGCACTACAAGATTATGGTCGTCGGCTCAGGGCCGGCCGGCCTGACCGCGGCGCTCTACGCCGCCCGCGCCAACCTGGCGCCCGTCGTGGTCCGCGGTCTGCAGCCCGGCGGCCTGATCGCCACCACCGATGAGGTCGAGAACTACCCCGGCTTCCCCGACGCGATCAACGGCTACGACCTGGCCGAGAAGATGGAGCGGCAGGCGGCGCGCTTCGGCACCACCTTTATTGATGGCATCGTCGAGGACGTGGATGTCAGCGCGCGGCCGTTCAAAGTTACCACCGACAGCGGCGACGTGCACACCGCCGACGTGCTGATCCTGTCGACCGGCGCGTCGCACCGCAAGCTCGGCGTGCCCGGCGAGGATCGACTGGCCAACCGCGGCGTGTCGTACTGCGCGGTCTGCGACGGCTTTTTTTTCAAGGAGAAGGCGCTGGCCGTCGTCGGCGGCGGCAATAGCGCCGTCGAGGAGGGGCTGTTCCTGACGCGCTACGCCAGCGAGGTCTACATCGTCCATCGCCGCAACTCGCTGCGCGCCGACCCGATCATCCAGCAGCGGGCCTTTAGCAACCCCAAGCTGAAATTTATCTGGAACAGCGTCGCCACCGAGGTCGTGGGCGAGCAGAAGGTCGAGGGGCTGCGGCTGCGCAACATCGAGACCGGCGTCGAACAGGTGCTGCCGGTCTCGGGCGTATTTCCATACATCGGCCACATCCCCAACACCGGCCTCTTCGCCGGCAAGCTCGACCTTGATCCCAACGGCTACATTGTCACGGATGGTCGCACGCGCACCTCGGTGCCGGGCGTGTTTGCCTGCGGCGATGTCGTCGACTTCATCTATCGCCAGGCGATCACCGCGGCCGGCTCGGGCTGCGAGGCCGCGATGGAGGCATCGTGGTTCCTGGATCACGAGGATGCCAAGACCGCCGACGCCGCCCACAAGCCGGTCAAGGCGCTCGGCGGCTGGTAGGCTCAGCAGGCTGCCGCACACCTCGTGCGGCAGCCTTTTTGCGCCCGGCGGTCCGCCGAAAGCCAGTGTTGCCCCCAAGCGCCCGTGCTATAATCGCGTCCACCGCATGTTAAGGAGGGTCGTAGGATGGAGATTACCCATCGCCATTTAAACCGGGTTGATGTGCTGGCGCTCAGCGGCCGCATGCAGGCCCCCGAGGCCACCCAGCTCCAGGAGCAGATCAACCAGCTCTTCAGCGAGGGCCGCTACCGCCTGCTGCTCGACCTTGAGAAGCTAGAGTACATCAGCAGCCCCGGCCTGCGGGTGCTGATCGAGGCCCGCAAGCGCGCGCGCGAGTGGAAGCTGAGCGACATGGACCGCGGCGATGTGCGCATCGTCCACCTGCCGCCGCGCATCCGCGAAGTTTTCAACCTGACCGGCTTCACCTCGCTGTTTCAAATCTACAACGATATGGTCGAGGCGGTCGGCAGCTTCTAGCCGCCCGCCTAGCGCCCCACCACGGGACCACCTATGAGCACTGACCAGCACACCCTCGAGGTTCCGGCCAAACTCAACTCGCTAGCGGCGATCAGCAGCTTTGTGGTCAGCGCCGCGCAAGCTGCCGGCCTTGACGAGCATGCCGTCTGGGAGGTGCAGCTGGCGGTGGATGAGGCGGCGACCAATGTGATCGTCCACGCCTACGGCGACCATAATCTGGAGGGCATGGTCTGGGTCGAGGTCGCCCACACCGCGACCCACTTTCAGATTTCGCTGCGCGACCAGGGCCAGCCCTTCGACCCCGCCCGCGTCCCTGAGCCTGACCTGGTATCGCCGCTGGAGCAGCGCAAGACTGGCGGGCTGGGCCTGTTTTTGATGCGCAAGCTGATGGACGATGTGCGCTTTCTGACCGAGGGCGGCGAGAACATCATGTTTATGGCCAAGAAGCTGCCCCCAAGCGGCCTGCGCTACGTGGCGCTCAGCGGCCGCATTGATGCCTCGGCGGCGCCGGCGGTGCAGGCCACGCTGCGTAGCGCCGTGCGCAATGGCGGGCGCTGGCTGGTCGTTGATCTGTCAGCGGTGACATTTTTGTCCTCGTCGGGGCTGCGGGCGCTGCTGCTGCTGGCCCGCGAGCTGCGCAAAAACGGCGGCGACCTGCGCCTCTGCGCGCTACAGCCGCAGGTCGCCGAGGTCTTTCATCTGACCGGCTTCAACCAGATTTTTGAGCTGTACCCGAGCCGCCAGGAGGCCGCCGCGGCCTTCCCGCCGAGCTAGCGTGACGCCCACTAAGCCGCCCACCAAGCTCCTTGCGATGGTTAGCAACCTCGTGCGCCTGCTGCGCTTTCGGCAGCGCCGCATCGAGGAGCTGTCGCTGCTCAACGAGGCCAGCCGGGCCATTATTCGCGCCGAGCTGAACGTCGACGAGCTGTGCGAGCTGGTCTACCGCGAGGCCGCGAAGGTCTTGGATGCCTCGTCGTTTCACCTGGCGCTCTTCGAGGGCGCGCAGTATCAGCTCAAGGTGCGGGTCCAGGATGGGCAGCGCCTGCCGCAGGCCGCCTTCGACCTCAGTGAGAACGAGGGGCTGATGGGCTGGATGCGCCGCACCGGCCGCACGCTGCTGGTTGAGGATTTCGAGCAGGAGCTGCCGCACCTGCCGGCCAAGCCGCGCTACCAGTCGGCCCGCCCGCCGCGCTCCGGCGTCTACGTCCCGTTGCTGGTTGGCGACACGGTGATTGGCACGATCTCGGTGCAGTCGCAGCGGCCGCGGCGCTTCAACGCCCACCACCTCCGCTTTCTGATGCTGATCGCCGACGGCGCCGCCTCGGCCATCGCCAAAGCCCGCGCCTACGACGCGCTCCAGACCCGCATCACCCAGCTCCAGCTGATCGGCGAGGTCGGCCGCCAGGCGACCGCGATCCTGGACCTCGATCAGCTGCTGCCGTCGGTCGTCGAGCTGATCCGCCAGACCTTTGGGTATTTTGCGGTCCACCTGTTTACCGTCGACCACGAGCGCCGCGAGCTGATCTTTCGTGCCTCGACCACCGCCAACCTGCCGTTCTGGCGCAACCGCGATCGCATCGCGTTTGGCGAGGGCATCGTCGGGACCGTGGCCCAGACCAGCCAGCCGCTGCTGATCAACAATGTCAGCCGCGAGCCGCGCTTTATGCTCGATGTCCCCGGCACGCGCGCCGAGCTGGCGGTGCCGCTGCAGGTCGGCGACCAGCTGCTGGCAGTCCTCGATGTCCAGAGCGACCGCGAGGACGCCTTCGATGGCAGCGACCGCTTTGTGCTCCAGACGCTGGCGGCGCAGCTGGCGGTGTCGATCGACGCTGCCAACGTCTACACCCAGCAGCAGCAGGAGGCCTGGACGCTGGCCGCGCTGCTCCAGACCGCCGAAAATATCGCCCGCGCCTCGTCGCTCAATGATCTGCTGGCGACGATTGTGCGGCTGCCGGCGGTGCTGGTCGGCTGCGCGCGCGTCGGGCTATTTCGCTACGACCGCGCGGGCCACGCCTTCGTGCCGGTCGCCGCGTGGGGCTGGCCTGCCGCGGCCCGCGCGCTGCTCAACGAGCCGATCAGCGCGGCCGAGGCGCCACTGCTGGCCGCGGTCTACAGCTCGGTGCAGATGCAGCTGGTGGACGATGCGGCCAGTGAGCCGGCGCTGCCGGCGGTCGCGGCGGCCTGCGGCAGTGGACGGCTGCTGGCCCTGCCGCTGATCACCCGCGCCGCGGTGCTGGGCATTCTGGTGCTCGACGCCGACCCCACGGCGCCGCCCTGGTCGCCGCGTCAGACGACGATTGCCCAGGGCATCGCCAACCAGTCGGCGAGCGCGATGGAGTCGGCGCTGCTGGCTCAGGCCGCCGTGGAGCAGGAGCGGCTGACCCAGGAGGTGCGGGTCGCGCGCGAAATTCAAACCTCGCTCCTGCCCGACCGCCCGCCCGAGCTGCCCGGCTGGGATGTGGCGGCGGCGTGGCGCTCGGCCCGCGCGGTCGGCGGCGACTTCTATGATTTCTGGGATTTGGCCGGGCCGCGCTTCGGCTTTGTGATCGCCGATGTCTCGGATAAGGGCGTGCCAGCGGCGCTGTTTATGGCGCTGTCGCGCTCGCTGATGCGCGCCGCGGCCCTCGATGGCTCGTCGCCGTGCCTGGCCGTCGAGCGCGCCAACCGCTGGATCACCCGCGACTCACAGTCGGGCATGTTTGTGACGCTGTTTTACGGCCTGCTCGACCCGGCGACTGGCGAGCTGACTTACACCAACGCCGGCCATAATCCGCCGCTCCTGCTGCGCACCGACGGCGGCGTCCAGCCGCTGATGACGCCGGGCCTGGCGCTGGGCGTCATCGAGAGCGCCACGCTGAACGAGGCGACCACCATGCTGGCCGTTGGCGATGTCCTGGTCTGCTACACCGACGGCGTGACCGAGGCGATCAATGCCAACGAGGATGAGTACAGCGTCGCGCGGCTGACGGCGCTGGCCCAGCAGCACCAGGCCGCCAGCGCCGAGGCGATTGTCGCCGCAATCTTGCACGACCTCAATCAGCACACCGGCGCCCTGCCGGCGTTCGACGACGTGACGCTGGTCGTGATCAAGCGCGTCGCCAGCTAGGCGTTGCCGATATAGTAGCCGGCCGCAAACACCAGCAGCCCGCCCACCACCACCTGCACCATCGAGCGCGCAAACGGCATCTTGAAGTAGCGGTAGCGAATAAACGCGATTGCGAACAGCTCGACCGCGACCACAATGTACGCCGCAATCAGCGAGGTGTGCAGGTCGCTGAGCAAAAATGGCAGCGTGTGCAGAATGCCGCCGACAAACGTGGCCAGCGCCGTGATGATGCCGCGGGTCGTGGGGTTGCCGCGCCCGGTCAGCGAGCCATCGTCGGACAGCCCCTCGGCAAAGCCCATGCTGATCGCGGCGCCCACCGCCGCCGCCGAGCCAATGATAAAAGCGTCGTGCGACTTGCCCGTGGCGTAGGCCGCCGCAAAAATCGGCGCCAGCGTCGAGACCGATCCGTCCATCAGGCCGACCAGCGCCGGCTGCACAATCTGGAGCAGAAAGCGCTGCTCGTGCTGCTGGGCCGCTTTGTCGGGGCGATTGGCTATCTCTGTCATGCTTACCCTCAAGAATGAGAACAATTCTCAAAAGTATAGCATAACAGATTAGGGAGCGGCGAAAACTCAGCCGCACCGCGCACCGCACAGCCCCGCCCTGAGTTCAGGGCGGGGCTGTGTTCGCTCGGCTACTTGGCCGAGCTTTGCGGCGTCAGCGCCTGGCGGTTGAGGTCGCCGATGTAGGTCAGGACCTGCCAGATCTGCTGCTTCGACAGCTGCTGGCCCCAGGCCGGCATGCCGCGGCCGGGAATCCCATTCGCCACCCAGTCGTAGAGCAGCGCCTCAGGGTGGGTGGTGTAGTGCGGCAGGGTGAAGTTGGCGGGCGGCACCCGCAGGCTGCGCGCGGCCGGGCCATCGCCGCGCCCCGCGACGCCGTGGCAGGGCACGCAGTTGCTCTGGTAGATCGTGCGGCCGGCCGCCAGCACCTCCGGCGTGGGGCCGTAGGGATTGCGCGGCGTCAGCGCCTGCTGGAGATAGTACGGCACCACACAGCTCAAAAAGGACCCAACGACCAGCAGGTTGGTCGCCAGCTTCCAGCGGCCGCGCGGCCAGCCATTGGCCGACCAGCTGCCGCCGGCCCCGACCAGCAGCGCCCCGGCCAGCATAGCAAAGGCCACGAGCATCGAGGTCGGCAGCGACAGCCGCTGGAGCAGCGGCAGCGGCGCCAGGACCGCAGCGTCCACCCGCTGCGAATCAACGTCGAGGCGCTGCACAATATCGTCGCGGCCGGGCGTGCGCACGATGATCTCGTACTGCCAGACGCCAGTCATGCTCAGAAACGAGCCGCGCGCGCCCCAGCGGTTCGACTCGACCTGCTGTAGCTCGATCTCATCCGCAGCCATATTGTGCGAGGCCATGCTGGAGCGCAGCAGCACCCGTGTGGGCGCGGCGCCGGCGGGCAGGCCGTCGACCGTCACCGCCACCACATACTGGCCGCTCGGCTCAGGCATTATCTGGAATGTCAGATCGAGGTCGGCGGCCGTGACATAGGTGATGTAGCTCGTGGCGCGCGGCAGCTCGCGGGCCGGCGGCAGGCTAGTCAGGCTGCCGACCAAAAGCAGCACCAGCGCGCCCACGCCCAGCTCCACCCCGACCGAGCGCCGCAGCCGCCGCACGGCCAGGTCGCTGCCCTCAGCTGCATCGAGGCCGGGCAGCAGCGCCTGCTGGTTCAGCGCGCCTAGCGCGAGCAGCACCGCAAACAGCCCCAGCTTGATCAGCAGCGTGATGCCATACGCCGTCGTCCATAGATTATCGAGCGTGCCGACATGCTTCCAGGCGCTGTAGAGGCCGCTGGCGCTCAGGACCAGCACGCAGCCCAGCGCCAGCCGCGAAAAGCGCGGCAGCACCTGGCCGAGCAGCGCCCAGCGCGTGGCGGTCTCAAGGCGGCGCAACGCGACGAGCATGAGGAGCAGCTGGGCTAGCCCGCCGATCCACGCGGCGGTGGCGGCGATATGCAGCCAGTCGAGCGCGACGGCCAGCGCCGTGTAGCCGGTGGCGGCGCTGTTGACCGCGCTGTGGCCGAGCAGGCTGACCGTCAGCGCGGCGGCCGCCCAGCTGACGAGCGCGCCGCCCAGCAGCCGCGGCCGCGCGATGCTCGCCCACGCCAGCGCCGCGGTCAGCGTGAGGAGCGCCAGGCGAGCCGCCAGGATCGCGGCGCTGCGGCTCGTCAGCAGCGCTGCGCCGGCGCCGAGGGTCTGGGCCAGCGCCACGGCGGTCGCGGCCAGGCCCAGCGCGGCGGCGCCGGCCACCAGCCAGCGCTGCCAGCGGCCCAGCTTGGGCAGCGTCGGCGCCGTGTCAAGGATCGTTCCCAGCAGCCAGCGCCAGGTCAGCGCGCCGCCCAGCAATGTCAGCGCCACAATGGTCAGCCAGCGCAGCAGCGTCAACTCCGGCGGCGGCAGCGCCAGCGGGTTGGCCACCGCCGGCGGCAGCAAGAGCGGCGCCTGCGCGGCGCTCGCGTCGCCCACCGCAAACGCGACCGTCCCTTTGCTGCTGTGGCCGTCGGCCGCCGAAACGGTCAGCCACTGTACGGTGTAGACGCCGTTCGGCAGCTGCGGCAGCCCGACTAGCAGTCCGTTGGGGTCGGCCGGGTTGATGCGGCTGTCGCCCTTGTCAACCGTCTGCCCCTGCGCGTTCACGACACGGGCCAGGCTGGCGGTCTCTAGCGGCTCGGAGAAAAAAAGCTCGACCGTGGGCGGGGCGGCCGCGACCACCGCATTGGCCGCTGGCGTCGAGCGGACGAGGTTGGCGTGGGCCGCGGCGCGGGCCGGCCAGAGCAGCGCGAGGAGCGCCAGGAGCAGGAAAAATCGCGTTTTCATAGCTTTATACTCTATAGGCGGCGGAGTCAGTGCGACTCCGCCGCCGTGTGGGTCTTAGGCCGCGCGGCGTCGCAGCGCCAGGCCGCTGACCGCCAGGGCAACCAGGCTGGCCACCAGCGCCACGCCGCTCAGCAGCGCGCCTGTGTTCGTGGCGGCGGCCGGCTTGGCGACGGCTGGGAACATCATCGTGGCCGGGTCATCCACCGTCGAGAAGGTTTTCGGCCCCGACTCAAACCGCTCATCAACCGCCTGGTCGCCAATTGTGCCGGTGAAGTGGAAGGCGTAGTCGCCGGCCACGCTCGGGACAAAGTGCGCAACGTAGTAGCCCGGCTGGCCAAACTCGGCCTCCAGCTCGGCGGTCATCGTGTCCTTGCCATGAATAATCTCCAGCTTCAGCGTGTCCTCGGCGCCCTCGACCGGCTGCTTGTCGGCGGCGGTCTGGATGCGGATGCCGGCGGCGTTCGGCTGACCGGCCAGCGCCGGCTCGCCATCAAAGCCCACGACCAGCTCATATTTGCCAACGGTGCGGTGCTCATGCGCGAGCGCAACGCCGGTCCATGCCAAGCCAAACGACGCCACGAGGGCGATGGTGATCAGAAAACGTTTCACAGCTAGCTCCATTATTTTTTACACGGTGTAGCAGCGCGTCGCCCAGCGGGCAGCGCGGATCGGACGGCTCTAACAATGAGCTTATGGCTGTGGCGGGCGGAGGTGCGGCGGCGGGTGCCAGCTGCGTAGCGCCAGCGGTCGCCAGTGCGGCGGCCGGGCGCGGGCGCGGGGCGCCACGAGCGGCGTGGCGGCGACGAGAATCCCAATCGTCAGCGCCAGCTGGGCCAGCAGCAGATGATCGGTGTGCTGGCAGCTTGTGGCGCTCGGGACGGGCGTCTCCGGGTGCATGTCGCCCATCGCGGCGTGCTGGTGGCCGGCGGGGTGCGGCCGCGCGCAGTGGATGATGCAGGCCAGCGGCCCGCCCACGCCACATGCGAAGAGCAGGAGAAGGCTAAGAGTCCTTCGCCACATCACGGCGGGCCGCTGATATTCATGCACCTAAGGAGCATACCACAGCGCGGCTGCGGCCCGGTCGAGGGTGCTGCATCGCCGGCGAAGGCTTCTTTACCGCCGGCGTCGCTTGCGTCGCTTGCCATAATCGGTTGTATAATAATCGCGCTTGTTACAGATTGCACAAACATCGAGGCACTATGAAAATTGCGATCACCGGCGGCGCGGGCTTTCTGGGAATTAATCTCATCCGCTACCTCCGCTCCAAAGGCCACACGCTGGTCTCGCTCGATATTGCCGACTTCACCTACCCTGACACCGACAGCGTGACGATCATCAAGGGCGATATTCGCAACCAGGCCGATGTCGAGCAGGCGTTTCAGGGCATGGATATGGTCGTCCACACCGCCGCCGCGCTGCCGCTGTACTCCGAGGCCGATATTTTTTCGACCGATGTGGATGGCACGCGCATGGTTCTGACCGTCGCCGAGCGGCTAGGCGTTCAGCGCGTCGTGCATATTTCGTCGACCGCCGTCTACGGCATCCCCGACCACCACCCGCTGTTTGAGACCGACCGCCTCGATGGCGTCGGCCCCTACGGCAAGGCCAAGATCATGGCCGAGGAAGTGTGCCTTGAGTTTCGGCGCGAGGGCCTGGTGGTCCCGATCATCCGGCCCAAATCATTCATCGGCCCCGAGCGGCTCGGCGTGTTCGCACTACTCTACGACTGGGCGCTCGACAAGCGCAACTTCCCGATGATCGGCTCGGGGAATAACCGCTACCAGCTGATGGATGTCGAGGATCTGTGCGAGGCGATCTACCGCTGCCTGGTGCTGCCGATTGAGCTGGTCAACGACACCTTCAACATGGGCGCCAAAGAGTTCTCGACGATGCGCGATGACTACCAGGTCGTCTTGGACTACGCTGGCTATGGCCGCAAGATTCTCGGTTTTCCCGCCGCGCCAGCCATCTGGGTGCTGCGGATTCTGGAGCGCCTGGGCATCTCGCCGCTCTACAAGTGGGTCTATGAGACCGCCTCGAAGGACTCGTTTGTTTCGATTGAGAAGGCCGAGCAGCGGCTGGGCATGGTGCCGCGCTATTCCAACAAAGACGCGCTGATCCGCAACTTCAAATGGTACATCGATAACCGCGCCAACTTTGCCAATCAGTCGGGCATCTCGCACCGCGTGCCGTGGAAGCAGGGCGCGCTCGGCGTGCTCAAGCTCTTTTTCTAGCGCACGAACGAAGCTGGGAGGGTCTGCTATGAGCGAGCGCGGCATGCGCGATGGTGTGTGTGGGAGCTGCGGCGCCCGCGCAGTCTACCGGCGCGATGAGGGCGCCGTGCGTGCTGGGGCGGCGCCGATTGGTCTGTTTGTCAGCCCTGGCGTCTGGAAGTCGATTGGCACGCCGATCCGAGTTTATATGTGTACCAGCTGCGGCTATATCGAGCTATATGCGGCCGATGCCGGGGCGCTGCAAAAAATCACGACCTCCGAGCACTGGCAGCCCGTGCCGTAACTAGATAGCGCGGCAACATACGCTGCGGCCCGCCACTGCTGAGGTGACGGGCCGCACTGCGTGCCGACAAGCCACCGATGATGAGAAGAGCATGAACGGACAACCGACCCACGGCAACGTAACCGCGCTCCCCACAACGACGCAGCACGGCGAGCATCGCCGGCCCGATATTCAAGGACTGCGAGCCATCGCCGTCATCCTCGTCATTCTTTTCCATGCCGATCTGCCAATCCGCGGCGGGTTTATTGGCGTTGATGTGTTTTTCGTGATCTCAGGCTTCGTGATCACACGCCTGCTGTGGCAGGAGTTGCAGCAAACTGGACGCATCAGGCTGCGCGTCTTTTATACCCGCCGAGTACGACGCTTGCTGCCGGCGCTTGCACTGGTGCTGGTCTTTGTCGCTATCGGCGAGTTCATATTTCAGAGTCCGCTTGGCCTGCAGCAAGATACTGCGAGAACCGGGATCGCCGCCGCCCTGTTTGCTGCCAATGCTGAGCTTTTCCGCAGAGTGGGCTACTTCGCCGTGACCCAGGAATCGCAGCCCCTGCTCCACACCTGGACGCTTGCCGTCGAAGAACAATTTTACTTTGTTTTTCCACTGCTCTTGACCCTCGCCTGGAAGCTCCGATGGCGCTCAAGCAAATATGATTCGACGCGGTCATCAGCCTTTCTGATTGTTGGCGCGGTGCTGCTGGTGTCGTTTGCTGCCGGCGTATTCTTAACCTTTCCGCAGAGCGCTCCATTCGGCAACCTGGTTCGGAATCGGAGCTTTGCTTTCTACGCCTCACCCACGCGGGCCTGGGAATTTGCGGTTGGGAGTCTGCTTGCATTAGCAGAGCCAGCCCTCGCACGCCTTGATCGTCGGCTTGGCAGCGTGGCTGGCGTAGCTGGGCTTGGCCTCATCCTCTTTGCCGCGCTCACCTTTACGAGCGAAACACCGTTCCCTGGCACTGCGGCCTTACTCCCTATTCTTGGCACCATGCTGCTGATTGTTGGTGGGACGGTGACCCGAGCAGGGGTATTCGCGCCATTACACTGGCCAGCCTTGCTCTGGCTCGGGGACATCTCGTATGGCTGGTATTTATGGCATTGGCCGTTTATCGTCTACACGCGCGCCATCTGGCCACATCCGTATCCAGGAATCCTGCTGATCGCTGCCGTCCTCGCGCTCGTACCGGCCATGCTGTCCTACTACTACGTTGAACAGCCCATTCGGCAAAACGGACGTATCGCTGGGCGTCGAGCGCTGGCCTTAGTTAGCATCTGTGTGTTGTCGCCGGTGCTGCTGTTTGCTGGGCTGTACACAAGTACGCGCTTCCCAAGCCAAACCATGCAGCAGCTTGCGATCCAAAACCAGCCGCACGCCGACCAAGTGCGGAACTGTCAAGGGAATTTACCAACCGATGCCCGCACGAGCGACCGCTGTACCTGGACGACAAATCCCTCCTCAGGGACGGTCGTGCTGATCGGCGACTCCAATGCTGGGCAATTCGCCGAGCCGGTCGCAGCCGCGGCCGAGCAGCTTGGCCTCGATTTTACCCTGGCAACGCATGGCGGTTGCCCCTTCGCTGATGTCCAGACCCGCCATGCCACCGTCTTTCTTGACGAAAACTGTCGCGCGTTTGTCGCTAGCTGGACCAGGACGCTGGTAGAGACTCGTCCTTCGCTGGTGATCATCGCGAGTCTGTCGAGCTTTTATCTGCAATCTAATAATGGCATTGGCTTCCAAGACCCTGCAACAAATCAGTATGTCTGGGACGCCTCAGGGAAAGCGCAGCTCTGGCAACACGGGCACGCGAGCACCGTCCGCCAGCTGGTCAGCGCTGGCGTGCCAGTCCTCGTCGTTCATTCTGTGCCACAAATGCAGTTCGAACTCAGAATGCAATTCGAGCTGCAGAACGTGCCCGACATTTCGGATTTACACGGATGAGGCTGCTTGCGGCGCCACCGTTAGCCGGCACGTGGTCGAGGAAAACAAGCAGCTGTCGCGCCAGGCAGAGGAGCAGGCACTGAACGGCCTGCCGCTGGCCCACGCGATTGATTTTACGAATGATCTCTGTAGCCCAACTGAGTGCGCCGCCTATCGCAACGGCCAATGGCTGTATCGGGATGGCGCCCACCTTAGCGTTGGCGGCGCACTACGCCTCTTGCCGAGGTTCAAAGAGGCGATCGCGCTGTACGCTCAGCCCAAACATTAATTGACGTGCAACAAGGTACGCGGGCGTCGGCCAGAGGCGAACGTGAGATCGCGGACCCGATTTTCAGAAGCTGCGCTGGCATAGCCACGGGTCCGGCACAAAAACTGGCGAAGATGCCGGTGCATGGTCAGCATGCGATCATCGCTGTGGCGCGCGGCGAGATAAAATGTGGCCCGTCACTGCTGAGGTGACGGGCCACGCTGCTTCGGAGCGGCTAGCGCTATTTGACGTTGACGATCCAGGTCGCCTTGTCGAACGGCGCACGCAGCAGCGAGATCTTCAGCGTCATCGCCGAGCTGCGGACTGGCTGCGGCACGACCACGACGACCGCCGCGCGCTCGCCGGCCTGCACATAGATGCCGCCAGGCGGCTGCGACAGGCGCGGGTCGACCTTGTACTGCAGCGTATCGTCGCTGATCGCAATGTTTGACTCGGTGAGCGGCACGTAGAGCATATTCTTGCGGCGGTTCTCGATGGTCCAGTTCAGCGTGATCTTGCCGTCGTTGAAGTTCACCGTCTCCAGCGTCACCACCACGTCGGCGCGGCTATCCTTGCTATCCTCGGCCCACAGCCAGCGCTTCTGGCTGCTGTCCCAGCTGCGGCGAATCGTCTGGCGCACCGTTGTGACCCCATTGCTCACATCGTCGGCGATGCTGCCGCCTGGCGGGATCGTCGGCAGGGCCACGGCGGTCACATTGCTGGCGGCGGCCGCGAGGTTGACCGGGGCGGCGGTGGTCTCGGGCTGGCTGCGGTTGACCCAGATCGCCCACCACACTGTCAGGGCCACAAACACGCTCACGCCGCCGCCGGCCATCCAGCGCAGCGGGTGACGGCGGCGCGGCGCGGCCACCGTCGGCGGCGGCGCTGGCGCGGCCACCACGGCGGGCGGCGCGGGCCGCGGGTCGCTCGGCGTCTGCTCCCAGGGCGGCATCACGCCGGCCAGCAGATCGTGAACCTCCTGCCAGACTGTGCAGTGCAGCAGCTTGGGGATGCGCTGCAGCGCGGCGTCGGACAGCTCCAGGCCGTTGCTGCGCTCGACGACCAGGTAGGTCGGCAGCTCGTCCAGCCCTTTGATCTGCACCTTCCAGTCCAGCTCAACCTCCGAGCCAGGCTCCAGCGTCGGGATGCTGACGATCACGCGCTTGGCCAGCCGGAAATCAATGTCGGTGGCCTTCTGGCTCGACACGACCTCCTCGCGGTGGTCGATCAGGAAGTTGGTAAAGCTGTAGAAGTAGGAGATGACCTGGTTGTAGGGGTTTTTGCGGCCGGGGTTGAGCTGCTTGGTCGAGCCGCCCTTGCTGACCACCGACCACGGCCCGTTGACCGAGCCAAACACCCGGCCGTCGCAGTGCTTCAGCTCCAGAATAAAAATCGCGTCGTGCTTCAGGATCACCAGATCAATCGTGCGGCCGCCGACGCTGAAGTTGGCGAGCATAACATACAGACCCTCCAGACGGTCAAGGCCGCTGGCTAGGGCAATGATTGCTTTACGCTCGTTGGGGTTTTCGGGCTTTTCCCCAATCCAAACTTGAACGGCCACCGCTGCCTCGATCCTGAATACGCTTGTATCCTACTACAATCTGTGTGTGGCTGCCAGTATAGCTGCCGTGCCTTAGACAGGCTATGGCCCGCTGGTCACAGCCGCGGCTGGCGGTTGGGCATCCTAGCGCCGCTTGGTGCGCGCCCCCTTGCCGCCTTTGCTGGGCTTGGCGTCGGCCGGCGCCGCCTGGCGCGCGCGCGGCGGGTTGAGGCTGAGCAGCAACCCCTCGGTGTCGTCCAGGGCCAGCGTGCGCCGCAGCTCCAGCACTTGGTCGCGGAGCAGCGCGGCTTTCTCGAACTCCAGATTGGCCGCCGCGGTCTTCATCTGCTTCTCGACCTCTTTGATCAGGCGCAGCAGCTCGTCTTTGCCGAGCGGCACCTGGCCGCCGGGGCCAGCATGGTAGGGCGCCGCGGTCTCGGCGACTTTTTTGAGCGAGTTGGTCAGATCACGGACTTCTTTAACGATACCACGTGGCTCGATGCCATGCTGCAGATTGTGCGCGGTCTGAATGTCGCGGCGGCGCTGCGTCTCGCGGATCGCGGCGTCCATTGAGTTGGTGATGCGGTCGGCGTACATCACCACCGTGCCCTCGATGTGCCGTGCGGCCCGGCCAATCGTCTGGATCAGCGATGAGGTTGAGCGCAGAAAGCCCTCTTTGTCGGCCTCCAGGATCGCGACCAGCGACACCTCGGGCAGATCGAGGCCCTCGCGCAGCAGGTTGATGCCGACGACCACATCGTAGACGCCCAGCCGCAGGTCGCGCAGAATATCAATGCGCTCCATCGTTTCAATGTCGGCGTGGAGGTACTGGGTGCGAATCCCCATCTCCTTGAGGTAGTCGGCTAGGTCCTCGGCCATGCGCTTGGTTAGGGTCGTGACCAGCGCCCGCTCGCCGCGCTTGACCCGCAGGTTGATCTCGCCCAGCAAGTCGTCGATCTGCCCGGCGCTCGGCCGCACCTGAATCACTGGGTCGAGCAGCCCGGTCGGCCGAATGATCTGCTCAACAATCTGCTCCGAGTGCGTGTGCTCATACGGACCCGGCGTGGCCGAGACAAACACGACCTGGTGAATGTGCTGCTCCCACTCGTCGAACTGCAGCGGGCGGTTGTCCAGCGCCGAGGGCAGCCGGAAGCCGTAGTCCACCAGCGTCATTTTGCGCGCGCGGTCGCCCTTGTACATGCCGCCAATCTGCGGCACCGAGATGTGCGACTCGTCCATGAACAAGAGGAAGTCGTCGGGAAAATAGTCCATCAGCGTCCAGGGCGTCTGGCCGGGGCCGCGCCGGTCCATGTGCCGCGAGTAGTTTTCGATGCCCGAGCAGTAGCCCATCTCGGCCATCATCTCCAGGTCGTACATCGTGCGCTGGCGCAGCCGCTGTAGCTCCAGGAGTTTGCCCTCGGTCTCCAGCTCTTTGGCTCGCACCTCCAGCTCGGCCTGAATATCCCGGATTGCCAGCTGCATTTTCTCGCCGGTGGTGATGAAATGCTTGGCCGGGAAAATGTCGAGCGTCGGCTTGACGACTAGCAGCTCGCCGGTCAGTGGGTCGACCTCAACCATGCGCTCGATCTCGTCGCCCCAGAACTCGATGCGGAAGGCGGTCTCGGCGTTGGCCGGGAAAATCTCCAGTGTGTCGCCGCGCACGCGGAAGGTGCCGCGGTGAAAATCAATGTCGTTGCGCTCGAACTGCAGGTCGATCAGCTGGCGCAGCAGCTTGTCGCGGTGGCGGACCTCGCCGTTTTTCAGCGTCATCCGCACCATGCCGTAGTCCTGCGGCGAGCCGAGGCCGTAGATCGCCGAGACCGAGGCGACAATGATCACGTCGGAGCGGGTCAGGAGCGACTGGGTGGCCTCATGCCGCAGCCGGTCGATCTCCTCGTTGATCTGGGCCTCTTTCTCGATGTATAAATCTTTCGAGGGCACATATGCTTCGGGCGTGTACTGGTCGTAGTAGGACACAAAGTACGACACCGCGTTCTCAGGGAAAAAATCTTTGAACTCGGCGTACAGCTGCGCGGCCAGCGTTTTATTGTGCGCCATTACCAGCGCCGGCCGCTGCATCTGCTCAATGACGGCTGAAACTACATACGTCTTCCCAGTTGCCGTCGCGCCTAACAATGTCTGCACCCGCTGGCCCTGCTGAATCCCCGCGACCAGCTGGGCGATGGCGTTGGGCTGATCGCCGCTGGCCTGGTACGGGGCTTGGAGTTTAAACGGCGGCATGGCGACCTCACTGTAGCTGATACGTTGAGCAGGTAGTATAGCCCACTCCGCTGCCAAAATCCATCGATTTCCGCTCATCTGTGCGGCTGGCGGGTTTGTGCTTTTTGGTACAATGAAGCCGATGGGCGCGCCACGCGGCGGGCTAAGGATGTATACAGATGCGACGATGGTTTGTTCTGATGCTGCTGGCGCTGACCGCTTGCGGCGGCACCGCTAGCCCGGCCGGCACCGCTAGCACCGCAGAGACCGCGGGCGCCGCCGAGACCGTGGCGATCCCCGGCGACGACTACCGCTTCAATGGCATGACCAGCAGTGTGGTCAAGCCGGCGCCTGATTTTACGCTGACCGACCAGGCCGGCCAGCCGTTTCATCTGCTGGACCAGGGCGGCAAAGTGGTCCTGATCTACTTCGGCTACACCCACTGCCCCGACCTGTGCCCGACGACGCTCAGCGACTTCAAGACCGTCAAGCGGCTGCTCGGCAGCAACGCCGACCGCGTGCGCTTTGTATTTATCACCGTTGATCCGGCCCGCGACACGCCCGAGGTCATGCGCCAGTACGTCGCGGCCTTCGACCCCAGCTTCATCGCGATTACGCCGACAGCCGCGCAGCTCGCCGATCTGTCAAAGCGCTACGACCTCCAGACCGAGCTGGCGACGCCCGACCAAAGCGGCAGCTACGCGGTCGCCCACACCTCGCTGACCTACGTCGTGGACCGCAGCGGCCAGATGCGGCTGATGTACCCGACCGGCTCGGGCTTTCCGGCCAAGTCAATCGCGCAGGATGTCGCCTATCTGCTGGGCCACGCATGAGCCGCCGACTGCTGGTTCTGCTGCTCCTGCTGGCCGGCTGTGGCCAGCCGACGGCCCAGCTGCCCGGCGCCAATGCCCAGCCGACCGCGCTGGCCCAGCTCGGCGGCCTGGCAGTGACTGAGGCGTATGTCCGCCCGGCCGTTAAAATTGAGGTGGCGGCGACGATGACCGATATGCCCGGCATGGCGGCGCCGAACGACTCGGTGGCTGGCGCGTACCTTACGATCACCAATAGCGGCGACAGCGCCGACACGCTGCTGGGTATCACCACCGCCGCCGCCGACCGCGCCGAGCTGCACGAGACCGTGCTGAGTGGCACGCAGTCGCGCATGGAGCCGCGCCCCGCTGGCCTGGCGATCCCGGCGCACGGCCAGCTGCGCGTTGCACCCGGCAGCTACCACGTCATGCTGGTCGGCCTGGCGCAGTCACTGACGACTGGGATGACCGTGGATATGACGCTGCGCTTTGCCCAGGCTGGCACGCTGCAGCTCACCGTCCCTGTGCAGGCGGGGCCGTAGTGACGGGGCCGCTGCTCGGCCGCTGGTGGTCGCTGGCTGCTTATACGTCACCGCCAGCCGGTGCTCACGCGCTGCTCGCTCCTAACTGCGCGCTCCTCATCACGCGCTCCTCATTACCCGCCTGGAGGTGCCATGCGCTGGCTTTCTAAAACTACGGTCGTGGCCGCGCTGGCGGTCGTGCTGCCGCTGGGCGGCGCGATCGGCTACATGCAGTGGACTAGCGACCGCAAGCAGGCCGCCAAAGACGCTTACGACGCGGCCCACGCCCTGACGTTTACGATTCCGGCCGGCACCAGCCGCACGGTCGCGTCGATCCAGGAGCAGGCGGTCGATCTGCCGGACGTGATCACGATGACGCTGGGCCTCAGTGATACGCTGCGCATCCACAATGCCGACAGCGCGCCCGGCCGCGTCGGGCCGTTCAAGGTTGATCCTGGCCTGACCTACCGCCAGCAGTTCCAGACGCCCGGCCGCTTTCCGTTTGTCTGCGATATTGATAAGGACGACTCGCTAACGGTCGTTGTGTTGCCACGCCCATGAAACGAAGTATTGTGCTCCTCGCGCTCCTGCTGGTGGCCTGCGGCACCATGCCGGATGCTGCCACGCCCGCCACGCCGGATGCCGCGACGCCCGCCACGCCATTCACCCCAGTTGGTCTACTCCCGTGGCCCGACGGCGCCGCCAGCAGCCCGCAGATCGGGCAGCGCGCGCCAAACTTCAGCCTGCTCACTGCCGCCGGCCAGCCGGTTACGCTCGACTCGAAGCTGGGCGGCGCGATGCTGATCAATTTTTGGGCGACCTGGTGCGGCCCCTGCCGTGCCGAGATGCCGCTGCTGGAGCGCGCCAACGAGCATGTCCAGGTGCTCGGCATTGATCTCCAGGAGGACGCCGCGGCGGTCACGGCGTTTGGCCGCGCGCAGGGCGTCACGTACCCGCTGCTCCTTGATACTGATGGGGCGGTCAAGGATGCTTACCTGGTCGTCAATCTGCCGTGGACGTTTGCGGTTGACCGGCGCGGCACGATCCAGGCGATTGTGCGCGGCCCGCTGACCGAGGCCAAGCTTCAGGAGCTGATCAAGCTGATCGGCAGCGAGCGCTAGCCATCGCCCGCGCCCGCTATAATTCCCCCATGAACCCACCTCAGCTCTCCGATGCCGCGGCGACGGATCTGCTCCGTCTGCGCCGCACCCAGTGGTTTTTCACCGATGTTGGCCCCGATCTGCCGGCCGGGACCAGCGCCGCCTGGCGCGTCACCGCCGACGACCCACAGGGCTGGCAGGCCAACGCCGTCGGGGCGATTGCGGCGCCGCCGGCGCTGCTCGGCGCGGTCCTCGATCAGGCCCAGGCATTCTTTGCGGCGCAGGGCGCCGACGCCTGGGTGGAGGTGCAGGAGCACGAGCCGCTGTGGGCCGCGCGCCACCTGCTGGGCGCGCGCGGCTGGACGCTGCACGACGACTGGGATGTGCTGCTGTGCCGCACGCCGCCGCCGCCGCCGCCCAGCCCGGCGACCTTGCAGCGCGCCACGGCCGCCCGCGACCTGCGCTGGGCCGCCTGGATCGCCGAGCAGAATGAGCGCAGCGAGCCGCTGAGCCTCACCGATCCGGCGGTCACGCGGCGCCTGGAGCGCTATCTGTTCGAGTCGACGGTCTGGCAGACGGTGTTTTTGGTGGCGCGGGTGGCCGGCCGGCCGGTCGGCTGCGCCCGCCTCACTGCCGAGGAGCTGCCGGTGATCGTCGGGGTGGCGACGCTGCCCGTGGCGCGCGGTCGCGGCGTCGCGGCGGCGCTGACCGCAGCGCTGACCGCGCGGGCGCTGCGCCAGCGGCCGGCCTGCGCGCTCTACGTCGAGCGCGGCAGCCAGGCGGCGCGCATCTACGCCCGCCTGGGCTACCAGCCGCTGTTTCGGATCCAAAACTGGGTCTGGCGCTACCCCGACCGTGAGCGAGCACCGGAGCGGGCAGATTAACGACCGCGCGCCGACCCATGTGGGCCGGCGCGCGGTGCTGTTGCAGGTCGGTGGTTTTTAGATCATGGCCTCGCGGCGCACGGCCCAGCCCAGCGCAGCGATGCTCACCGCCAGCATGCCGAGCAGCATCAGGCTCGTGCCGTCCATCGTCAGCATGCCGGTGTCGGGCAGCCGCTGCGGGTTCGAGACCTGCACGTCGGTCAGGTAGCCGGCCATGCTCTGGAACTCGGCGGCCGGCGCCGGGAACACCGTGCCGTTCGGCATGTAGAGCGTCAGGGTCTCCTGCGAGGCATTTTCGATCTTCAGCTCGCCGCGGCCCTGGAAGTTGCTGGTCTCGGTGCCAATCGTCACTTTATCGCCGATGCCGCTCCAGGTGCCGGCGGTCGCTTTGAGCCGGTTGTCCTTCAGCGCATCAATGATCGACGTGGCGCCGGCCGGGGCGGCCATCGTCATCGTGGCGTTCTTGGTCACCTCGTCGCCCTGGGTGCCGGTGGCCGGCGAACCCTGCGCGCCACGGGCCTGCCAGATCGCAAACTGGACCTCTTTGGCCGCCGAGGTCGTGTAGTCCTTGCTCAGCGCATAGTTGATCGCGCCGACGACGTTGGCATCGGCGACCGTGGTCGGCGGCAGGCCGACGGCGGTCGGGAACTTTTTGCCGTAGTCGATGCAGAAGCTTTCGAAGATGATCGTGGCGGTGCCACCCGGCTCCAGCTTAAAGGTGTCCTGGCCCTTCAGCGCGGGGGCGGCCTGGACGCGGCCGGCGATGGAGATCATGACCAGCAGCGCGAATGTTGCGGCCAGCAAGCGAACCAGTTTATTCATAGGGGTGCTCCTCCTGATGATGTGCATCTGGAGCAGCAGGATGCAAGATGGGTGCCATAGCGGTCGCACTAGCGCCCGCCGCGCACGACCGCGACGACAAAGCGCGGCAGCGCCAGCATGCGGCGCCAGCGCCACGGCTGCCGTGCCAGCCGAAACAGCCACTCCAGGCCGGCGCGCTGCATCCACAGTGGCGCGCGCGGCACCCGCCCGGCCAGGAAGTCAAAGGTGCCGCCGACGCCCAGCGCGACCGGCGCGCTGATCGCGGCGCGATGCGTGGCGATCCACAGGTCCTGGGCCGGCGCGCCGTAGGCCACCAGCAGAATGTCGGGCTGCGCGGCGTTGACCAGCGCCAGAATCTCGGCGGCGGCGGTGGGCTGCGGCGAGCCGGCCCAGCAGCCCACGATCTGCACACCGGGGTAGCGCCGCTCCAGCGCCGCACCCGCCGCCGCCGCGACGCCCGGCGCCGCGCCCAGCAAAAACAGCCGCCAGCCGCGCTGCGCTGCACTGCTCGCCAGCGCCTCGCACAGCCCCACGCCGGTGACACGGCCGGGCAACGGCCGGCGCAGCCAGCGCGCCGCCCAGATCAGGCCCACGCCGTCGGCCAGCCGCAGGTCGGCCTGCTGCAGCACCTGCCGGAACTCGCGGTGGCGCTGCGCCAGCATCACAAACTCGGGGTTGAGCGTCACCAGCTGCCGCGGCTCGCCCCGCGCAATCATCGCGCCGACGGCCTCGACCGCCGCTGCCTGCGTGATGTGATCCACCGGAATGCTAAGAATCGTCGTGGTCGGCGCACTGCGCAGTTGGTCCATTGCTCCTCGCTTGCGGGCTGGCGGCGGAATCAAAAATCCGCGCGTGATCTCTGTGATCTGATTCAGGAATCCAGGACTTCTTACCGTCCCAGAGCGTCGCCCAGGATGCCAAAACAGCTCTTGTGAAGATTTTAACACTGCCGGTGTTTGCGGTATACTAACATCTATGCGACCCCCGCAGCGCGTGTTTGCAGAGCCACAAACGGCGTGGCACCGACCAGAAGCGTGTGGCCGATTTTCGGCCGCAGGCTGTGGTTTGCTGCGATCCGGGACGCGCGATGTGGGCCACGCTGGCAGCGCTTTGCAGCGCAGCCCACCGGGCCGCCTGGGCGGTCGGCGGCGGTCTGTGCTTTAATATCGGTAGGTCGGTTGGGGCGGCGTTTTAGCACGAAGGGAGCAGCATATGGCTGCAGCAATCACACTCTATCGCTCAACGGTCGGAAAAAAGGTCGTGATGGCCGTGACCGGGATTATTCTGGTCGGCTTCGTGGTCGCGCACATGGCCGGCAACCTCAAAATCTACCTGGGGCCGGAGGCGTACAACACCTATGCGCGCTTCCTGCGGACCGTCGGTGAGCCGCTGGTGCCCGAGGAGACGCTGCTGTGGGTCGCGCGGATTGTGCTGCTCGGCTCGGTGCTGCTCCACATTATGGCCGCGGTGCAGCTGACGCAGCGCAGCCGGGCTAGCCGGAATACCAGCTACGCCAAGACCAAGCGGGTCCAGGCGACCTACGCCTCGCGCACGATGCGCTGGGGGGCGTGATCATCGTGCTGTTTATCATCTACCACCTGCTGCACTTTACCGGCGGCATCGTCGGCTACACCGCCCACGCCTACACCCCCGAGCAGGTCTACAACAACGTGATCTACGGCTTCCAGGTGTGGTATGTCTCGGCCTTCTACATTGTGGCAATGATCGCGCTGGGCTTTCACCTGTACCACGGCGTGTGGAGCATGTTTCAAACGCTGGGCCTGATGAGCACCCGCAGCAACCGCGGCTTTCGGCTATTCGCCAGCGTGCTGGCGGTGGCGGTCGTGCTCGGCAATATTTCAATCCCGATCAGCGTGCTGCTGGGCGTGTTGAAGCCCTACACTGGCTAACCCCGCACAAGGTTATGGAGTATTTCGATGGCTATTGATACCAAGATCGCCGCGCCCACCGAGACCGGCACCCGGCGGGTCGCGGAGTTCGGCAATCGCACGTTGGACGCCCGCAGCCCGAGCGGGCCGATTGAGCAGCGCTGGGACAAGCACCGCTTCGAGATGAAGCTGGTCAACGCGGCGAATAAGCGCAAATTCACTGTGATCATGGTCGGCACCGGGCTGGCCGGCGGCTCCGCGGCGGCCTCGCTGGCCGAGCTGGGCTACAATGTCAAGGCGTTCTGCTATCAGGATAGCGCCCGGCGCGCCCACAGCATCGCGGCGCAGGGCGGCATCAACGCCGCCAAAAACTACCGCAACGACGGCGACAGCATCTACCGGCTGTTCTACGACACGGTCAAGGGCGGCGACTTTCGCGCCCGCGAGTCCAACGTGTACCGCCTGGCCCAGATCAGCGTCAACATCATTGACCAGTGTGTGGCCCAGGGCGTACCGTTCGCCCGCGAGTACGGCGGCCTGCTCGACAACCGCTCGTTTGGCGGCGCGCAGGTGTCGCGCACGTTCTACGCCCGCGGCCAGACTGGCCAGCAGCTGCTGCTGGGCGCGTACCAGGCGCTGTCGCGGCAGGTCGGGCTGGGCAAAGTTGAGCTGCACACCCGCCACGAGATGCTCGATCTGATCGTGGTCGACGGCCATGCCCGCGGCATTGTGGTGCGCGACATGGTGACTGGCCAGATCGAGTCGCACTTTGCCGACGCGGTGGTGCTGGGGACCGGCGGCTACGGCAACGTGTTCTACCTTTCGACCAACGCCAAAGGCTGCAACACCACGGCGATCTGGCGGGCGCACCGCAAGGGCGCGCTGTTCGCCAACCCGTGCTTTACCCAGATTCACCCGACCTGCATCCCGGTCTCGGGCGAGCACCAGTCGAAGCTGACGCTGATGAGCGAGTCGCTGCGCAACGACGGCCGCATCTGGGTGCCCAAAAATGCCGGCGACAAGCGCGCTCCCGACCAGATCCCCGAGGCTGAGCGCGACTACTACCTGGAGCGCAAATACCCCAGCTTCGGCAACCTCGTGCCGCGCGACGTGGCCTCGCGGAATGCCAAAGAGGCCTGCGACAACGGCCAGGGCGTCGGGCCGGGCGGGCTGGGCGTGTACCTGGACTTCGGCGACGCGATCAAGCGGCTGGGCGCCAATGTCATCCGCGAGCGCTACGGCAACCTGTTTGAGATGTACGAGCGTATCACCGCCGAGGATCCCTACAAGGCGCCGATGCGCATCTACCCGGCGATCCACTATACGATGGGCGGGCTGTGGGTCGACTACAATCTGATGAGCACGATCCCTGGCCTGTATGTGATCGGCGAGGCCAACTTCTCCGATCACGGCGCCAATCGCCTGGGCGCCAGCGCGCTGATGCAGGGCCTGGCCGACGGGTATTTTGTCTTGCCGTACACCATCGGCGACTACCTGGCCCAGACCAAGCTGGCGCCGATTGACGCCACGCACCCCGAGGCCCGCGCGGTTGAGCAGGATGTGCGCAACCGGATCAACACATTTCTAAGCATCAAGGGTAAGCGCACCGTCGACTCGTTCCACCGCGAGCTGGGCCACATCATGTGGGACAACTGCGGCATGGCGCGCAATGAGGCCGGCCTGAAAAAGGCACTGGCGCAGATTCCGGCGCTGCGCGAGGAGTTCTGGTCGAACCTCAACGTCCTCGGCTCGGGCGACGGCATCAACCAGTCGCTGGAGAAAGCCGGCCGCCTGGCTGACTTCTTGGAGCTGGGCGAGCTGATGTGTCTGGACGCCTACCATCGCAGCGAGTCGTGCGGCGGCCACTTCCGCGAGGAGTCGCAGACGCCCGAGGGCGAGGCGTTGCGCGACGATGAGCACTTCTCATATGTCGCGGCCTGGGAGTTCACCGGCACCGGCAAGCAGCCGGTCCTGCACCGCGAGGAGCTGAGCTTCGAGTACGTTCACCCCTCGCAGCGCAGCTATAAATAATCGCATCACGCGCTGGCGGCTGGACAACGGCCGCCAGCCAGGAGCCATAGATGAATCTCACGCTACATGTTTGGCGGCAGGCCAACGCCCAGGCAACCGGGCAGATGGTTACCTATCCCGCCAACGATATTAGCCCCGATATGTCGTTCTTGGAGATGCTGGACGTGGTCAACGAGGGTTTGATCACCAGCGGCCAGGAGCCGATCGCGTTTGACCACGACTGCCGCGAGGGTATCTGCGGCGCGTGCGGCCTGATGATCAACGGCGTGGCCCACGGCCCCGAGCGGGCCACGACCACCTGCCAGCTGCACATGCGGCATTTCAAAGACGGCGACACGATCTACATCGAGCCGTGGCGTGCCAAGTCGTTCCCGGTGCTCAAGGACCTCATGGTCGACCGCGGCGCGTTTGACCGCATCATCCAGTCGGGCGGCTATATTTCGGCCCCGACCGGCACCGCGCCCGACGCCCACGTCATGCTGGTGCCCAAAGAAAACGCCGACCTGGCGATGGACGCGGCGGCTTGCATCGGCTGCGGCGCGTGCGTCGCGGCCTGCCCCAACGGCTCGGCGATGCTGTTCACGGCCGCCAAAGTCGCGCACCTCGGCGTGCTGCCGCAGGGCCAGCCCGAGCGCTGGCAGCGCGTCATGAAGATGGTCACGACAATGGACTCCGAGGATTTCGGCAGCTGCACCAACATCGGCGAGTGCACCGCGGTCTGCCCCAAAGAGATCAGCATGGAGAATATCGCCCGCCTCAACAAGGACCTGATCCGCGCCAGCCTGACCAAAGGCGGCCGATCAACCGGCAACGACTAGGCGGTATGGCTGGCTTAAATGCCGCGGCGCGGGCTTGGGAGTGATCCCAGGCCCGCGCCGTTTGGTGCGCCGCAGCTACTTTTCGGTGATGGTGACGTTGATGATCCGCACATCCTCGGTCGGCGTCGAGCCTTCGGCGCCGGTCGTGGGCGTGTTGGCGAGCGCGTCGAGGGTGTCAAGGCCCGCGGTGACTTTGCCAAAGATCGTGTAGTTGGGCGGCAGCGGGTAGTCAGCGTGGACGATAAAAAACTGCGAGCCGTTGGTGTTGGGGCCGGCGTTGGCCATCGCCAGCGTGCCGCGCTCGTACTTGCGGGTGACCGGCTCGTCCTTGAAGCTGTAGCCAGGGCCGCCGGTGCCGGTGCCCTGCGGGTCGCCGGTCTGGACCATGAAGTCCTTGATGATGCGGTGAAATTTGATATTCTGGTAGAAGCCGTCGCGGGCCAGAAACACAAAGTTATTGACCGTCAGCGGCGCATCTTTGGGATACAGCTCGGCGGTCATGTTGCCTTTGGTGGTCTCGATCACCGCCGTGTACATTTTGCTGGGGTCGATCTGCATGGCGGGCGCGGCGCTGTACTGCTTGCCGTTGCTGGCGGGCTGGCTGGCGCCGGTGTCGCGGCTGGCGGCGGTGGGCTGGACGCCCGCGCTGGTCGGCGCAGCGTAGGCGGCGCTGGTCGGTGCGGCGGCGCTGGTCGGCGCCGCACTGTCATAGGCGTTAACGGTGGTCGGCGCGGCCGCGACCGCGGTGGCGCGCGATCCATTGTTGGGGTTGCTGGTCGGCAGCGGGCCGGCGGTCGAGTTGTCGGTGGTCTGGCCGCAGGCGGCCAGCAGGCTCGCGCTGAGGAGCGCGACGGCGGAGAATTTGCGGAGCATCGGTTATCCTTTCGGTTGGCCCAGATCGGGCGCTGGTGGCACGGGCGGGCGGGCTGCGTCGGCGACGTTGAAGCAATTCATGGCCGCCAGCAGGCCATCGTGCAGCCACAGCTCAACGGCGTCGGCGGCGCGGCCGTAGAGCGCAGGCAGGTCGGCGCTTTGGTCGCGGTCCCAGTTGCCCAGCACATAGTCGATCGGGTCGCGTCGGTCGGCTGGTCGGCCGATGCCAACTCGCAGGCGGGGGAACTCCTGCGTGCCGAGCTGCGCGATGATCGACTTCATGCCGTTCTGGCCGCCGGCGCTGCCGCTGGCCCGCAGCCGCAGCGTCGCAAACGGCAGGTCAAGGTCATCGTAGATCACCAGCAGTTCGTGTTTGGGGTCGGCCTTGTGCCAGCGCACGAGCGCCGCCACCGACGTGCCGCTGCTGTTCATAAATGTGAACGGCTTTGCCAGCACCACCCGCTGGCCGGCAATCGTGCCGCTGGCCAGCCGGGCCTGGTGCTTTTTCTCGTTGAACTGCAGGCCGTGCCGGTCGGCCAGAAACTTTACACACTGGAAGCCGACATTGTGCCGATTTTTGGCATACTGTTCGCCTGGATTGCCCAAGCCGACGATCACAAACATACGCTCCTCGTGCCGCGCGGCATTGTACCACTTTGCTCCCGCTGGCCGGAGCGTGGTGGCGCAGCTAGGCCGGCGGCTGCTCAAAGTAGGCCCGCAGCCGCGCCGCGTCATCGCGCTGCAATGCAATGTACGCTGTGATCTCCAGCGCCTCCTCGTCGGGCTGCGCCGCCAGGAATTGCAGCGTCGCCGCCACACCCGACCCGACCAGCATGGCGCCATCTAGGCCGCAGGCGGCGTCGAAGTTGACGTGCTTGGCCGCCCACAGCAGCGGCACGTTCGCGCACGTCGCCCAGCCGCGCCAGCAGCCAGGTCGCGAGCTTCAGATTCTCGTCCAGGCCCCAGTTGTGGCGGTGATTTTCCATCTCCTGCTCAACCAGATAGCGCAGCAGTGTCCGGTCAGTCGGCTGCGGCTTGTCGATCAGCAGCCCGCACACCGCCGCCCGGAAATCGCCGGTCTGATCGTTCCAGTACTCGTCGTCGAGGGCGTCGTTGAACACGTAGTCGGTCGCCGCCAGCAGCGCGGCCGCCGGCCGCGCTGGCGCTGCTGTCCGCGCGATCCGCAGCCAGCTCGCGGGGTCGTGCTCGGGCTGGCTGCGTGAGTCGTTGGGTGCCTGGTCGCTCATCGTCTCTCCGCCGTGATGCTAGGTCTCGATCACTGTCGTGACCAGGCCGGCGACGCCGCCGCTCTTGGTGTGGCCGACAATATAGACCGGGATATTGATCGTGCCAAGCTTGTAGACCTGAATGTCGCTCAGGTGCCGCTCCAGCACCGCCTGTAGCCGCCGAAACGCTGCGGCCCGCTCGCGCTCAATCGGCTCGAACCACTCTTGATCGACCGCCAGCGGCCGGAAAAACTCAGCCAGCGTCAGCGTGGTGATCGGCGTCTCGGCCGGCAAGTCGTGCTGCGCCAGCAGCGCCACGGGCGTGAATGGAGTGCCGGCCGGCCAGCTCCAGGCCGTCAGCGGATAATCCGACTCGCTTTGAAATAGTAGCCCCGCGCTCGCTTTGGCGAGCAGTGCGCGCACCGTGGTCATGGCAACTCCTCCCTAAAATCTCCCGCCGGTAGTGTAGGCGATCTGTGGGCGGCGCGGGCAATTTTTATCGCCGAACGGAGTTGTAGTATCATGCTGGTGGTGCGGCACAGGCCGCCAACGGAGGATTATTTTGGCTGATACAACCTATGATGTCGCGATTATTGGCGCCGGCCCCGGCGGCTACGTCGCCGCGATCCGCGCGGCCCAGCTGGGCATGAAGGCCGTCGTGGTCGAGGCCGGCGCGATGGGCGGCGTGTGCCTCAACGTCGGCTGCATTCCCTCGAAAGCTTTTCTGCACACCGCTGAGGTGTTTGAGGAGGCCCGTGACGGCAAGCGCATCGGCGTCCTGGCCGACAATGTGCGCCTGGACTTCGCCGCGGTCGTGAGCTACAAAGAGCGCGTCGTTAAAACCATGAGCAGCGGCGTCGGCGGCCTGCTGAAAAAAAATAAGGTCGATGTGGTCGTCGGCTACGGCCGCCTGACCAGCCCGACAACCATCGCCGTCAGCGGCGGCGGCGCCGACCAGACCGTCACCGCCCGCCACATCATCGTCGCCACCGGCTCGGCGCCCCGCGCGCTGCCGTTCGCGCCCTTTGATGAGGAGCGGATTCTTTCCAGCACCGGCATGCTGGCGCTCAAAGAGGTGCCGCAGCGCCTGATCGTGATCGGCGGCGGCGTGATCGGCGTGGAGATGGCCACGGCTTTTCACGGCTTCGGCGCCGAGGTCACAATCCTGGAGGCGCTGCCGCGCATCGTGGCCCTGGCCGACGAGGAGGTCAGCGCCGAGCTGCTCAAGGCGATGACCCGCAAGGGCGTCAAGATTATGACCAATGTGCGCGTTGGCGGCGTTGAGCGCACCGACAGTGGCGTGCGCGTCACCTACACCGACGCCGACGGCAAGCAGCAGACGCTGGAGGCCGACAAAACGCTGGTCGCCGTCGCCCGCGCGCCGCTGACCAAAGATGTGGGCCTGGTCGAGACCGGCATCGCGCTGAACGAGCGCGGCTATGTCAACACCAACGGCTTCATGCAGACCAACGTCGCCAACATCTACGCGATCGGCGACTGCGCCGGCCGCACCGGCCTGGCCCACGTCGCGTCGGCCGAGGGGATTCTGGCGGTCGAGCACATCGCCGGCCAGCACGTCGAGCCGATCAACTACGACCGCATCCCGTCGCCGATGTGGTGCTCGCCCGAGGTCGCATATGTCGGCCTGACCGAGGCGCAGTCCCGCGAGCGCGGCTATGATGTCAAGGTCAGCAAATTCCCGTTCGCCGGCATCGGCAAGGCCACGATCCTCAACGAGCGCACCGGCTTTGTGAAGATCGTTGCCGAGCAGCAGTACGGCGAGATTCTGGGCGTGCATATCATCGGGCCGCGCGCCACCGAGCTGATCGGCGAGGCTGGCGTTGCGCTGTCGCACGAGGCGACCGCCGAGTTGCTGGTCCATACGATCCACGCCCACCCGACGCTGTACGAGGCGATGCTGGAGGCCGCCCACGGCCTGATCGACGGCGCGATCCACATTTAAACGAGCCTGCACTGTTTCGGCGGGGCGGCACTGAGCCGCCCCGCGCTACGTCGGAGCGACTATGTCCACACCGCCCAACCCGCCGCTGATCCTGGCCTCGGCCTCGCCGCGCCGCCGCGAGCTGCTGCGCTACCTCGGCGTGGAGTACAGCGTCCTGGCAACGCAGGGCGAGGACGAGGATCGGCCGCTGCCGGCCGCGCTGCGCGCGCAGCTGCCCGCGGCGCCCGTTGATCCCGCCACGCACCCCACAATGCTGGCCTGGCGCAAGTGCGACGCCGCCGCCGAGCAGACCACGGGCCTGATCCTGGGCGCCGACACGATTGTGGTTCTCGACGACGAGGTCCTCGGCAAGCCGCGCGATCCGGCCCACGCCAACGCCATGCTCGCGCGCCTGGCCGGCCGCACCCACACCGTCTACACCGGCGTCTGCCTCTTCGACACCACCACCGGCCGCACCGCGCTGGCCCTCGACTCCGCCGCGGTCACGATGACGCCGCTCGACGCGGCCACGATCAGCGCCTACGTCGCGACCGGCGAGCCAATGGACAAAGCCGGCTCCTACGGCATCCAGGGGCTAGGCGGCCGGCTCGTCACCGACGTGCGCGGCTCGTTCAGCTGTGTGATCGGCCTGCCGCTCGGCGCGGTATATGCCCTGCTTGCCGGGATCGGGTACTATACACAGCTAGTCGAACCCCAGACTGCCTTTGACCGCTGGCGGGCAGAACACGGCAAGGATGGGCCACCATGTACCGCTCCATAAATCTACTGATTGTTGATGATCACCCCCTGTTTCGCCAGGGCGTGCGCTGGAGCCTCAACGACGAGCAAGATATCAGCGTTGTGGGCGAGTCGGCCAGCGCCGAGGATGCGCTGGAGTTTATGAATGTGACGCCGCCCGACGTGGTGCTGGTTGATCTCAACCTGCCCGGCATGGACGGGCTGGAGCTGACCCGGCTGGTCCACCGCACCTATCCCAGCGTCGGCGTGATTATGCTATCGATGCACGAGTCCGACGAGCAGGCCTTTAACGCGCTGCGAGCCGGCGCGGCGGCCTACTACTCGAAAGAGATTCAGCCGGCCAATCTGGCCCAGAGCATCCGGCGCGTGGCCCGCGGCGAGTACGTGATCAACGAGGTCATGTTCGACGAGCCGAAGATCGCGGCGCGCATCCTGAACCAGTTCCGCGACATCAGCCGCGGCGTGCAGACCAGCGATGAGACGAACTTCGCGCTGTTCTCGCCGCTCAGCGACCGCGAGATCGAGGTGCTCGATAAAATCGCCGCCGGCTCCAGCAACAAAGAGATCGCCGACGGCCTGGGGATCAGCACTCAGACCGTCAAAAATCATATCTCGTCGATCTTGCGCAAACTGTCGCTCAACGACCGGACGCAGGCGGTGATCTACGCGCTGCGCCGCGGCTGGATCGAGACGCCCGACGAGACCGTGCAGGGCCACGGCGCCGATCATGGCCACGCCGCGGCGGAGCCGGACCACGCCCCGGCCGAGGCCGATGAGTAGCGGCCCGCGACGGGTCTGCGTGATTCTCAACCCGCACGCGGGCCAGGCCAACGATCAGGCCGGCGTGCAGGGCGCGATCGAGCTGTGGCAGGCGCACGGCTGGCAGGTCGAGCTGCAGCCGAGCGCCTACGCTGGCCACGCGATTGAGCTGGCCCGCGCTGCCGCTGAGCAGGGCTACGATCTGGTGGTGGCGGCCGGCGGCGACGGCACCGTCAACGAGGTCGTCAACGGCCTCGCTGGCAGCGCCACGGTCATGGGCGCGATCCCGGTCGGGACCGGCAATGTGTGGGTGCGCGAGCTGAAGCTGCCGCTGGCCCCGCTGGCCGCCGCCGAGAGCATGCTGAGCGGCCACGTTCACACCCTGGACCTGGGCATGGCCGGCGACCGCTACTTTTTGCTGATGGCCGGCATCGGCTTTGACGCCGAGGTTACGCGCCGGGTCGACCCGGTGGTCAAGCGGCGGCTGGGCCTGGGCGCCTATGTGCTCCACGCCTTCGCCGCAGCCCGCGGGATTCGTGGCACGCCGATTCGACTTCTGCTGGACGGACGGCCGGTCAAGGGCCGCGCGCTGATGGTCGTGATCGGCAACAGCCGGCTCTACGGCGGCTTTTTGCAGATCGCCCACCAGGCCAGCCCGGTCGATGGGCTGCTGGATGTCGTCGTGATCAAGGGCGGCGACGCCCGCGTGGCGCCGCTGCATCTGCTGAGCATTCTGCTGCGCCAGCACCACTTCAACCCCGACATCGACTACTATCGCGCCCGCGAGCTGACGATCACCAGCCGCCAGCCGCTGGATGTGCAGGTCGACGGCGACACCATCGCCCAAACGCCGCTGACGTTCCGGGTGGTGCCGGGCGCGCTGCGGGCGCTGATGCCCGCCGGGAGCTTTCAGCGTCTGACCACGCCGGCGCTGGGGCCGACCGCGCGGCTCTGGCACGCGGCCCAGCAGCTGTGGCAGCGCACCGTCTAGCAAGCGAGCAAGCAAAAGAGCCATATGAAGTACCTCATCTGTCTGAGCCTCCTCCTGCTCGTCAGCTGTAGCTCGTCGTCGCCCGCCGACCCCAAGCCGGCGGCGACGCCGCGCCCGGCCGCCCCGGCCGCCCAGACGAGTCTGACGATCAGCGGGCGGCTGCTGTATGTCCAAGATGGCCAGGTGTGGCTGCACAGCGGCACCGCGGCCCGGCCGCTGGATCTCGGCGGCGCCGTCCGCGACCCGGCCTGGTCGCACGACGGCACGCGCATCGCCTTTGTGCGGCGCGGCGAAAGCTACGCCGACATCTACGTCGTCACCGTCAGCACCGGCGCCATCAGCCGCATCACGTTCAACGACAGCAAGCGCGCGCCGCGCAGCCGCGACTACGTCCACGAGCTGTACTGGGCCGCGCAGCCCACCTGGTCGCCCAACGACCGCGAGTTGGTGTTTTTAAGCCAGGTCGCGCCGGCGACCGCCGAGGATGACAGCCGCTGCCCGCTGTGTGAGTCGGCGCTCAAGCCCTATCGCTACGATCTCAGCCTGGCCGGCAAGCGCGAGCCGACCAACGCCGATCTGCTGGCCGTGCCGGGCGGTGGCGACGCCGCCTCGCCGCGCTGGTCGCCCGACGGCACAACGCTGCTCTACGTCGACACGCCGCGCGGCGAGGGCGCGCGCACGGTGATGAGCTGGTCTTTTGCCGACGAGACCGCGGAGCCAGTCGCGACGATTCCGGCCGGCGCCTATGACCCGGCCTGGTCGCCCGACGGCCGCTGGATCGCCTTTGCCGCCGCCGAGTCCGGCAAAACCGATGTGTGGGTCGTCGCGGCCACGGGCGGCCCGGTCCAGCGGCTGACGAATCTGGGCGGCGCGCGGGCGCCGGCCTGGTCGCCCGACGGGACGCAGCTGGCCTGCATCAACGTTGGCCAGGGCAGCACCGATGTGTATATTTTGGCGCTGCAGCGCGAGGGCACGACGCTGCGCGCCGCCGAGGCGCGGCCCGCGACCAGCGGCGGCCACATTGATAGCAGCGCCGGCCTGTCGTGGAGCCGCTAAGGGCGCGGCTGGCGGCGCTGTGGCGCTGGTTCCCGCAGCATCCGGCGCGGACCGTGGTGGCGCTGTGGCTCGGCTGCGTCATTGTTTTTGCCGCCACGCTGCTGGTGCCGCGGGTCGACGGCCAGCTGGTCGGCTCCGACGGCGTGAGCTACTACGCCGGCCTGCGCTCGCTGGTCATTGACCACGACCAGCAGCTGAGCAATGATTATCTGCGTCTCAACGGCGCCGTGCTGCCGGGCCAGGAGACGCCCAAGTTTGCGCTGGGCGTGGCGCTGTTCTGGCTGCCGTTTTTCCTTGCGGCGCATGCCCTGAGCCTGGCGGGCCAGGCGCTTGGGCTGGGCGTCAGCGCCGACGGCTACAGCTGGCTCTACCAGGGCGCGGTGTGCTTCGGCAGCATGGTCTATGGCCTGGCGGCGCTGCTCCTGATGCTGCGGCTGGCCCGCGAGTTTTTTTCTGCCGGCCTGGCCCTCGCCGCGACGCTGCTCGTCTGGTTTGGCTGGAATCTGGTCTACTACCTGGTCTTTGAAAACTCCATGTCACACATGATCGCGCTGCTGTGTGTGTGCGCGCTGCTGGCGTGGTGGCGCTTCGGGCCGCGCGGCCGGCCGTGGTACTGGCTGGGCATCGGCGCGCTCGCCGGCGTCGCCGCGATGGTGCGGCCGCAGGATGCGGCGTTTGCGCTGGTGCCGGGCCTTGATCTGCTGGGCCTGCTGTGGGCCGCCTGGCGGGAGCGAAGTCCGGCGACGCTGCGCGCGGCGCTGGCGGCGGGCGCGCTGCTCGGCGCCGGCGTCATCATCGGCTACCTGCCGCAGCTCGTCGAGGCGACCGTGGTCTACGGCCGCCCGCTGGCCAACGGCTACGTCGTCAAGGGCGAGACCTTTCGCTGGACCCGGCCGGCGCTGCTGGCGGTGCTGTTTTCAAGCTGGCGGGGGCTGTTTTCGTGGCATGCCCTGACGCTCGCGGCGGTGCTGGGGCTGGCGCTGTGGCGGCCGCCGGGCAGCTACGCCGGGCGGCTGCTGGCGGTCTTTGCGCTGCAGGTCTATGTCGTGGCCGCCTGGCACACCTGGTGGCAGGGCGATGCCTTCGGCAGCCGCATGCTGATCAACTGCGCGCCAGCGTTTGCGCTGGGCCTCGCCGAGCTGCTGCGCCGCCTCCAGGCGCGGAGGCTGGCGTGGGGCGCCAGGACCGCAGTCGCGCTGGCGCTGGTGTGGAATGCGCTGTTCCTCGTCCAGTACCGCCTCGGCTTCATCTCGATGAGCAGCGACCCCGGCTGGCGGGAGCTGACGCTCGGCAAGCTGACGATGCTCGCCGCCCTCGCGCACCGCGTGCTGCGCTAGCGGAACTTTTCAGTCGCTGATTCCGTCTCCCCCGTGCGGGCCTCGCCGCGCGGGAGTGACATATGAAGAATCGATACCAGCACGGGACGTGGCGGCGTGAGCGGTGGTCCGGGCGGTTCACGGTGACGCTGCTGGCGCTGGTGGTGCTGAGTGGCTGTGGGGTGCCGGATCGGGCGAGCCAGTCGCCCTTCCCAACCGCGGGAGCGGCGGGCGAGGTCGTGTTGACGTTCCTGGACCCCAACGGATATCCATCGGGGGGGAACGCAGTTTTTATGCTCTGCATTGGTGCGGAGAACTCCTTTGAGCCAACGGTGGTGCCAGGTCGCATCGATGCAATGCAAGTAGTGGTAACCGCCGACTTCATGCAGGAGCATAGCGGGGACCCCATCGGCTTCCGGCAACCCCTGGGTTCCGGGATGGCGGCCTTCAACACGGTGTGTGCCAACCCCGGTGCGGGGCAGTATGATCGGGTGGACCCGGCGCAGACAACCTATATCCGCACTATTAACACCCTTGCGTGGATCACGGAAGACCTCCAGCAGGTGCATGATGCGGTGGACAATCCAGCGACGCGGGCGACGATCGCGGCGGCGATCAGCCATCTCGTGGCCAGCGATGTACCAGGGCGGTGGACGGACCAGCGGCATCTGAATCCGGCCACCGGCGACCAGGTATTTACGGACATGATTGCGGCGGTCGATCTACTCACGCCGCTGATTCCACCCTATGGAGTGGGCGTCGCGAATCATGCGAACGCGGCCCAGCCCATCGATGAACATGCGCCGCCGCCGACCCCAGGGCCAACCGCGCTGCCGTACAGCAACGATGAGGCCGCGTTAGATAGGATTCGCTACCTCACGTCGGAGCTGGCGCGGCTGGCGCAGAACACCGTCGCGGTGCTGGCGTTTGATGCCGAGGTCGGTCCCGCCGCGCTCGCCCCCGCCACGACCCAGATTCGCACCGACAGCGCGGCGGCAACGCAGGAATTGCTTAGTGGGAACTATAGCGCGGCGATCACAGGCTATCGGGCGGCGTGGAACACGGGGATCGTGGCGCTTGGCCAGCAGCCGTAAGACGGGCGCGGCCAGGCGCGTCTCCCGCAGCGCAATCTCGGAGCAGGCCGCGCCGGACCAGGAGCGCGGTGATGCGCGAGGGGGGCAATGCTCGCCGCCCTCGCGCCGTGTGCTGGGCTAGTCGTCGCTGCGAAAGCCCAGCGCGCCGCCGCCGCTGCTGTGCATCTCGGCGAGCGCCGCGGGATCGCGGGCGGCGCGCAGAAAGCTGCGCAGCGCCTCGATCTCTTCGAGCACCGTGGCGCCAAAGCTGGCGCCCAGCAGCACCTCGCCGGCCTGGGCGCGCCGCAGGGCCGCGCCCAGCAGCGCCTCCTTGAGATACGCCGCCGTAAACCCATCGGTCTTGGCGGCGATCTGCTTGGCCAGCCGCTCGATGTCGAGCGCGCTGTCTAGCCGGCCATCGTCGGCCAGGCGCTGGAGCACCCGCCGCGCAAACGTCGCGCGCTCGGCCGCCTCGGGCAGCCCGATGTGAAACACGCGGTCAAAGCGCGACGGCCGCTTCAGCAGCGCCTCGTCAATGCGGCCAGGGTGGTTCGACGACGCGATCACCAGCAGGCCGGTGTTATTCTGAAAGCCGTCCAGCTCGTTCAAAAATACCGTGCGGTGCCGGTCCTCGACCAGGCCGTCAATGTCCTCGAAGGCCACGATGCAGGGCGACAGCGCCCGCGCCCGCTCGAAGATCACCCGCACCGCCTCCTGGCCGCCCTCCTCGCGCAGGTCGCGCACGTACAGGAACGGCAGCGCCGGCAGCGCCGCGGCGACCGCCTTGCAGATCATGGTTTTGCCGGTGCCGGGCGGCCCGACCAGCAGAATGCCGCGCCGCCACGCAAAGCCCAGCGCATCAAAGGCCGCGCGGTGCTGCACAAAGCCCTCCACCGCCTCGCGGATGCCGTCGAGCAGCCGCGCCGGCAGCACAATGTCGTCCCAGGTGACGCTGCCAAGCTCCTCGTCAATGTCCGGGGCGCTAGTCCAGCCCCGCGAATAGCGCAGCGCGCGGTTCAGCGGCCGCAGCGCAAACGTCCCGAGCTGCTGCACAAACTCGGCCAGCACCGCCGCATCGTCGCCGCTGACCAGTGTCTGCCAGAAGCACGAGGAGCTCACCAGCTCCAGGGTGTGGCCCTGCCACGTCACGGTGTACCAGCCAATGTAGGGCTCGCTATCCTCGTGGCTCATGCTCAGCATCGAGCCGCTGAGGATGCTGGTGTAGATCGTGAACTGGTCCAGAAACTGGATCAGCTTGCTGTACTCGACGCTCATCACGACCAGCGCGCCGCTGGGGTCGTGCTCACGGACCGCCGCAATCATGGTCGCGATCGGGGTGCCGTCCGCGGCGATGGTGCGCAGCGTAGCGTTGACGGCCGCCTCGCGCCAGTCGGTCGGTTTTTGAGTTGTTGGCATATGCTTAAGCTCGTATTAAAAACAAAATCGCCACCTTGTTCGGGCGGCGATATACGGTGAACGTCTTGGGCGTGCGCTAGGCAGCCCCCCGCATATCGGCCGGCGTCGCATGATCAGTGGATAACCATATAAGCATGACCGTTCCTCCCCGTGGAGCGAAGATAGCAGATTCGCCTAGCAGTGTCAACCAGGAGTTTTAAACCGCGGGGCGCGACCGCTGCCGGCCGCGCCCCGTCGCTGCTCTGCGTCGCCTACTTGGCGATCAGCGCCTCATCGCGGTTTTTCTCGCCCTCTTCGATCAGCATGATCGGGATGCCGTCCTCGACCGGGTAGCGGTAGCCGTTGCGGCGATTGACCAGCCACTGCTTGCCGTCCTGGTCCAGCAGCTCGACCGGACCCTTGTCCAGCGGGCAGGCCAAAATCGCCAGCAGCTCGGGGCTGATTGTGCGCTTGCCGCCGGCCAGCGTCGGCGTCGCGCCGCTGCTCGTCATCGGCGCCAGGTCGAAGGCCGAGTCCTCGCGGTACTGTTTGATAACCCGTGCGGCCGCCAGCCCGAGACCAGCTAGCACGCCCAGTCCAATGATGCGCTTGGTTTTCATGGATGCTCCTTGTGTTGCCCACCGACCGCGGCGGCTTGTTTCGCTGCACTTACAAACGCTCGGATTTTAGCACAATCCTGCTCGCCCGCCGTTTCGACGCCGCTGCTGACATCCACGCCCCACGGCCGGACGGCCGCGACGGCGCTGGCGACGTTCTCGGGGTTGAGGCCGCCGGCCAGCAGGATCGGGCGGGCGGCGGCCAGCGCGGCGGCGCGCTGCCAGTCGCCGACCACACCGGCGCCGCCGAATGACCCGGCGACATGGGCATCAACGACCACCGGGGCTGCGTCGCAGCCAGCGATGCCGAGCCAGGCGTCCTCGCCGGCGTCGCCCGCTAGGCGCACCGCCTTGAGCACCGGCAGCGCAAAGTCCTGGAAATCTGCCGCGCGCTCATGGCCGCTGAGCTGCGCCCAGTCCAGGCCGACCGCGGCGGCGACCGCGCTGATCTCGGCGGGCGAGGCGTCGACAAACACCCCGACGGTCTGCACGCCGCCGCCCTGCGGGTGGGCGCGCAGCGCGGCGACAATCGCCTGGCCCTGCTCAACCGTAATCTGCCGGCGGCTGGGCGCGAAGATCAGGCCCACGAAGTCGGCGCCGGCCTCGGCGGCGGCGATCGCCGCTGCCGGGCTGCGGGTCCCACAGATTTTAACTGCGACCGTCACTGCTAGCCCTGGCCCTCGTCGGGGGTCGGCGGGCGCTTGCGGTGGCGCTTGGGCTTGGTCTCGGCCGGCTGCTCGGCGGGTGCGGCCGACTGCTTGGCGTCTGTCTTGTCCGCCGCGGCTTGCTCGGCCGTGGCCTTTTCGGCGGCTGGCTTGCGGCGGCGCGTCTGGCGCTTAGGCTGCTCAGCGGCTGGCTCGGCGACGGCAGGCTGCTCAGCAGCGGGCTGCTCCGTGGCGGGCTGCTCAGCGGCGGCGGCTTTGTCGGCGGCCGGCTTGCGGCGGCGCCGCTTGCTCTGGCCAGCTTCGGGCGCAACGCCCTCAACGCCAATCGCTGGCACCTCGCCGGTGCCATCGGTGGACAGCGCGGGGTCCTGGCCTAGCGGCGCGGCCTCGGCCGGCTGGCCGCCCACGTCGTGCTGAAAATCGTACATTCGCGAGCGGCGCGCGGCCGTCAGGGCGGGGACGATCTCCTCGGTGGTGGCGCTGGTGATCACGGTCGGCGTGCTCTCGTCCGGCGTGGTCTCAGCGGGGCGCTGGTTGCGATACTGACCGCTGATGCGGTAGTAGGCTTTGGCGCCGCGCCCGGTCCGCTGGAGCATGCCCTTGTTGATCGCCTGCTTGACCAGCTCTTTCAGCTCGCTGTTGGTCAGCTCGACGACCTCCTGGTTGCGCAGGCCGCGCAGGGCGTTGAAAATCTCCATGAAGCGCACCGGCTCGGTGAACTGCGCCATCGAGCTGCGAAAAACTTCCCACTCGCGCTCGGTGTAGGTGCGGCGCACCGTGGCGTCGCCAGCCTCGTCCTCGTCGGCGGCTGGCTCAGCCGCAGCGGGCGCGGCGGCAACCGGCGCGCTCACGGGCGGGCTGGCGGGTGCGGTGCGGGCCTCGGGTGCGCGGCCGTTCGACGAGGCGCGGCCGTTCGCTGGCGTCGGCGCAGCCGCTGCCGGCGCGGCATCTGCGCTGCTGGCGCTGGTGGCCTGCGCTAGCTCGCTGTCCAGCTCCTGCTCAGTGCGCTGCGGGGCCAGGTCCTCGGCAAACTGCGACAGGCGGTACGGGTCCTCGCCCGGCAGAAACACCTCGGTGACGGTGCCATTGGTGAAAATCTGGACCTTGCCGCGGTTTTCGGCCTCTTTGACAAAATCCTTGAACTTGGCAAAGCCCTTGCCGTTGTTGTCCTTGACCTTTAACTCGTGGAAGGTGCTATCCAGCTCGCGCATTACGACCTTGAGCGAGCCGAGGTTGACCACAAAGCCGCGCTGGCGGGCCAGCTGGATCGCGTCGACCAGCGTGTCGTAGGGCGACTTGGGCGCGGCCGGGGGCGCTGGCATCGCTGGCGTGCTCGGCGTTTCCGTCTCGGCGGCGACCATTGGCTCGGCGATGGTCGTCTCGGCCGGCACGTCGAGCGGCTCTGCAATCGGCTCCGCAATCGGCTGGCGGCGCTCGGGGCGGTCGGCGTTGCGCGGGCCGCTGCGGTCGCCGTTGCGCTCGCCGCGGTCGGGGCGGTCACCGTTGCGGCCGCCGCTGCGCTCGGTGCGCTCCGGGCGGTCAGCGCGGTCAAGGCGCTCAGTGCGCTCGGTGCGCTCCTGGGCCTCGGGGGCGCGCTCGAAGCCGCGCTCGCCAGTGCGCTCGGCGCTGCAAATCCGGTTCTCCGGCGGTCGGGCGGCCGCCTCGGCGTAGCGCAGCGCCTGCTCGCTGGCCTTGAGGTCGGCGATCTGCTCGTAGAAGAGGAACTCGTCGCCGCTCTGGGCCAGGTGGGCCGAGGCCGCGCCGCCAATGCCGATGATGATGACCTCTTTGCCCTGCTGCCGGATTGCGTTGACCAGCGGGATAAAGTCGCGGTCGCCCGTCACCAGCACATATTTGAGGATGTGCGGCTGCGAGTACAGCGTGCGCATCGCGTCGATGCACAGGTGGATGTCGACGCTGTTTTTGATCGGCCGGCCGGTGCGGCCAATGTCGCGGTCATAGTAGTAGGTCGGGACATACATCGGCTCAACGCCGTTGGCGAAGAGCGCCGAGGTGACGCGCGGGTAGCGATACCAGTCGGCGTAGGCGCGGGCGATGACAATGCGCCCGTAGTCCTCACAGCGATCCATGATCAGCTCGAAGTTCGGCGTGGCATCGAACTTTTCTCGAACCGAGACGTACACATTCTCAAAATCTACGAATACGGCCACATCGTCGCGTTGTACTTTCTCCAACTTGGTGTCTCACACGGGCAGCTCGTTTGTGGATCGGCGGGGGGCTGTGACCGCAGCCAGCGGTGGCACGGGCGAGCCGGGGAGCGCCGGGCCGCGCAGCAGTGCCGCAGGTTGTGGTTGCAGAGCCATCGTTCTCGCCATGGTTCACCGGCGAACGAGCCGCATATAAAGTGTTACAGGTTGTGGCTAGGGCGCGATTGGCAGCCCCAGCCAGTGAAGCGCCAGCACGATCAGCGGCGCGAGGGCCAGCGCGGGCACGAAGTTTGCGATCCGCAGCTGCTTAATCTTCAGCAGCAGCAACCCCAAGCCCACGATCACCAGGCCGCCGACAGCTGTCAGCTCATCCAACATCGTCTGGCCCAGCGGCGCAGGCGCCTGCCCCACCTGGACCAGTTGCACATTGAGCCACGGAGCAATTTGGTGGCCAACAAGTGTGCTCACCGCGGTGATGCCGCCTTGAAACCCCAAAACCGTCACCGCCGCCAGCCCAACGCCCCACCCCAGCGATGAGGCTAGGGCAATCGCAGTAATTCCATCCAGCAGCGCTTTGATCGCCAGCAGCTGGTAGTCGCCCGCGCCATCGCTGATCGCGCCAAGAACCGTGACCGGCCCTACGCAGAAGATCAAACTTGCCATGACAAACGCCCGTGCTATCGAGCGCTGGCCGCTGGCTGGCTCGGGGGTTGCCGGCGTTGCTCCGGTGATCTTGGCCTCAATCGCCCGACCGAGCGCTTCCAGTCGTGCATCAAGCCGCCACCACTCGCCCAGGCCCCCACCGACCACCAAGCTCCCAAGTGTGATCAGCATGTTGTGGGTTTTGAGGCCCATCTGCATGCCTAGCGCCAGTGTGACGAGTCCGGTTGCGCCGACCGCCGTGGTGCGGATGCGGTCCGGCAGGCGGTTGCCCAGCAGCCCGCCGATCAGCGTGCCGATCAGCACGGTCGCAACGTTCAGCAGCGTTCCGATTGGCAGATTCACTGCGCCTGCCCGGTGAGGGCGCGCACTTTGGCCGCCGGGTCCGCCGCTGTCACAATGGCCTCGCCGACCAGTATAGCATCAGCCCCCCAGCCCCGCAACCGCGCCAGGTCGCCGCCGATGCCGCTTTCGCTGACTACAATCGGGCGTTCGTCGGCTGGCAGCGCGGCGATCACCTGCGCGGTGGTGGCGATGTCGACGGCGAAGGTGTCGAGGCTGCGGTTGTTAATTCCCAGCAGCCGCGGCCCCAGCCGCAGCGCGCGCGTGGTCTCGGCCAGGCTGTGCACCTCGACCAGCGCGTCCATGCCCAGCGCCACCGTCAGCTCGAACAGCGCCGCCAGCCGCTCGTCGTCGAGCGCGGCGACGATCAGCAGCACGGCGTCGGCGCCGTGGACCCGCGCCTCGTAGACCTGGTAGGCGTCTAGGATCACGTCCTTGCGCAGCAGCGGCGGGCCGTCCGGCAGCGCGGCGCGGATCGCCGCCAGAAAAGCCAGCTGGCCGCCCCAGAACGCCGTGTCGGTCAGCACCGAGATGGCGTCGGCGCCGTTGGCGGCGTAGGTTCGGGCCAGTGCCAGCGCGTCGAAGTTGGGCGCCAGCAGCCCTTTGGCCGGGCTTTGCTTTTTGACCTCGGCGATCAGCGCCAGGCGGTCGGGGCGGCGCAGCGCGGCGGCGAACGGCCGGGCCGGCGGGGCGGCGCCCAGCTGCGCCTGGAGCGCCGCGAGCGGCACCGCGGCCTGCTGCGCGGTGATCTCCGCCAGTTTGTGGGTGACAATGCGGTCGAGAAAGCCGGTGCTGCTCATGCGGCTCCTTAAGTTGTGATGCGACCTGCTTGTTGCTAGACTGCGCCAGCCGTATTTTATTGAGGAGCCGCACGGATGACGCTGCCAAGCTACGCTGGTCTGGTTCGGAACGTGCCGGATTTTCCCATTCCGGGCATCCAGTTCAAGGATATTACCACGCTGCTGCAAGATGGCCCGGCGCTGCGCGCGGTCATCAGCGACCTCGCGGCGCCCTTTGATGGTGCGCAGATCGACACGGTGGTCGGCGTCGAGTCGCGCGGCTTTATTTTTGCGGCGCCGGTCGCGGTGCAGCTGGGCGCCGGCTTTGTGCCGATCCGCAAGCCCGGCAAGCTGCCGGCGCCGACCGCCAGCATCGCCTATAGCCTGGAGTACGGCGCCAACGAGCTGCATATGCACCGCGATGCGATCCGCCCCGGCGCCCGCGTGCTGCTCGTCGATGATCTGCTGGCGACCGGCGGCACCGTCGGGGCGGCCGCGCAGCTCATCGAGCAGCTGGGCGGCACCGTGGTGGCGCTGGCGTTTGTGATCGAGCTGCGCTTTTTAGCCGGCCGCAGCGCGCTGCCGCCCTATCCGATTCACGCGCTGATCGAGTACGACTAGGCCGTGGGCGTGCTGCGCGCGCTGCGCCACCGATTGGTGATGCTGGCGCTGCTCCACTCAGCCGTCCGCGGCCTCGATTAAGCGCTGGCACTGCGCTTGCAAACGGCCTAAATAGCTTAACGTCGGTGCGAAGCTATGCTATGATTAGCGCGCCTCGCAAGTTGTGAAGCACCGTTCAGGATCTGTTAGGAGGTTTCCCTATGCCGTATGTGATCACCGAGCCGTGCATTGGTACGAAAGACGCTGCGTGCGTATCGGTTTGCCCCGTGGACTGCATCTACGAGGGCGAGGATCAGTACTACATCAATCCCGATGAGTGTATTGATTGTGGCGCCTGCGAGCCAGAGTGTCCGGTGTCGGCGATTTTCTCCGAGGACGCGGTGCCTGAGCAGTGGGCCGTCTATACGGGCAAAAACGCCAAGTTCTTCGGCTAGCTGCGACGCACACTTCGCACGCCGCGCCGGTCAGCACTGCTGGCCGGCGCGGCGCTTTGCTGCCCCCTAGCTCAGGCGCTGCACGTGCCGCTCGATGCGCTCCAGCGCGGCCTCGATGTTGTCCAGCGATGAGGCGTAGCAGGCCCGCACAAAGCCGGCGCCGCTCGGGCCAAAGGCGTCGCCCGGAATCACGGCGACATGCTCGTGCTCCAGCAGCCCCTCGCAGAACTCGCTCGAGGTCACGCCCAGATGACCGACCTGCGGGAAAGCGTAGAACGCGCCCTGCGGCTCGAACGTCGGCAGCCCAATCTGCCGAAAGCCGCTGACGATCACCTGCCGCCGTCGGTCGTACTCGGCGCACATCCGCGCCACGTCCGGCTCGCCCTCGCGCACGGCCTGCAGCGCGGCGTACTGCGACATCGTGGGCGCTGACATGATCGCGTACTGGTGGATTTTGCGGACCGCGGCGGTGATCTCGGCGTTGGCCGCCAGATACCCCAGCCGCCAGCCGGTCATGGCGTAGGCTTTGGAGAAGCCGCCCAGCAGCACCGTGCGGTCGCGCATGCCGGGCAGCGCCGCAAAGCAGGTGTGGGTCGTGCCGTACACCAGCCGGTCGTAGATCTCGTCGCTGAAGACCAGCAGGTCGTGCTGCTCGGCGACGGCGGCGACCTCCAGCAGCCGCTCGCGGCTCATGACGGCGCCGGTTGGGTTGTTGGGGTAGCCGATCAGGATCGCTTTGGTCCGCGGCGTGACCGCGGCGCCGATCGCGGCGCCCGTGACCTGGAAGTTGTCGGCGACGCTCGTCGGGACGCCGACTGCGACGCCGCCCGCGAGCTGCACGCTGGGCGCGTAGGCCACAAAGCATGGCTCGGGGATGATCACTTCGTCGCCGGGGTTGATCAGCGCGAGCATGGCATTCTGCATCGCCTCGCTGACGCCGACGGTGATCAGGAGATCGTCGGGGCCGTAGCTGACGCCGTACAGTGTTTGTAGATGCGCGCCGATTGCTTCGCGCAGCTCCTGGAGGCCGCTGTTCGAGGTGTAGGCGGTGTAGCCCTGCTGGATCGAGCGCACGCCGGCCTCGCGGATGTGGTCGGGGGTCACGAAGTCGGGCTCGCCGATGCCCAGCGAGATCACGTCGGGCAGCGTGGCGGCGATGTCGAAAAACCGCCGGATGCCGGACGGCGGGATGGCTTGGACGCGGGCCGAGAGGCGCGATGTCATATGCAGCTCCTTGTATCGCCGTGATCCTACCACAGCCCTCCGGCGCCGCTCTCGGCGTGCTTCTTGCAGGGCGCACGGCAGCAATCATAAGAGGAGTTTCGACGTATGGGTGCTCTCACCTCGATCAAGCGCGCGCTCCAGGGCAAGCCGTTTCTGTCTCACCCCGTCCACCCGGCGATTGTGCATTTCCCGATGACGCTGGTCCCGACCGCCTTCGCCTTCGACCTGCTGGCCAGCCGCGGCGGCCGGTGGCGTGGGCTGTCGCAGGCTGGCTACTATGCCACCGTCGCGGGCGTGGCGACGGCGGTGCCGACGGCCGCCACCGGCGTGGCCGAGTGGCTCGATATTCCCCGCGACCACCCGGCCTGGACCACCGCGACCGCCCACGCGGCGCTCAATGATGTCGTGGTGCTGATCAGCGCCTACAACTGGTGGTCGCGCCACGACCGCCCCGGCTACGCCGCCAACTCGACCAATCTGGCCCTCAGCGGGCTGGCTGTCGCGCTGCTCGGCCTCTCGGGCTGGCTGGGCGGGCTGCTGGTCTACGATCACGGCCTGGGCGTGCAGCGCCAGGGACGGCCCTTCAGGCTAAGCGCGACGGTGCGGCCTGGGAGCGCGCCCACGGCCATAGCAAGCCGGCCTCCGAGGAGCAGGAGGCCCGGTCGTTTGGCGTGGTGGCCGTGCCCGACGACGGTGAGCCAATGGGCGCCGATATTTAGCCGCGCCCTTCCAGTCGATCCAGCGGGGCGGCGCCGGCCGCCCTTTGCGCTGCCCGGCGCTTGCCTCCCTGCGCGGTCTGCCCTACAATCCGCTGCGGTTTTCCTGGCATATTTTTGTGCCACACGCCGCCTATGTGCGGCAAGGAGTTCATCGTGGGTCAAGACCGAGTGCAGGGGGTGCTGTCCGATGCGAGCATCAAAAACATCGAGGCGGCGGTGGCGACGATCCGCAACGAGCTGCCATTTTTGATCGATCTGAGCGCTGATGATCGTCATTCGCTGCTGAAGATGGGCGATAAGTCGGTGGCGTTTGTCCAGGCGGCCGAGCGCCTGGCTAAGCGCAGCCCCGAGATTCTGCCGCGCACCTTTGATGTCGAGGAGATGGCCCGCGATGTCGCGCTGGTGATGCAGCTGCGCGATATTCAAGAGACGGTCGGCCAGCTGCTGGAGGGTATCAATGATACCGTGATGGGTGTCGGCAGCGATGCGTATGTGGCGGCGCTGACGGTCTACAACAACGCCCGCACCAACGGCCAGGGCGCCATGCTTGATGATCTGTTGGATGCGATGGGCCAGCGCTTTGCCCGCAAGGCGTCGGGCATCGCCACCCCTCAGAACTAGCTTTTTCTCCGTCACTTCCTCAGCCGCTACGCCTCAGGCGTGGCAGCTGACGTTAAGAGCCTCAACGCTGGGTCTCGGAGTGTCAGACCTGGGTCTCGGAGTGTCAGACCTGGGTCTAAAAGCCTCAACGCTGGGTCTCGGAGTGTCAGACCTGGGTCTCGGAGTGTCAGACCTGGGTCTAAAAGCCTCAACGCTGGGTCTCGGAGTGTCAGACCTGGGTCTCGGAGTGTCAGACCTGGGTCTAAAAGCCTCAACGCTGGGTCTCGGAGTGTCAGACCTGGGTCTCGGAGTGTCAGACCTGGGTCTCGGAGTGTCAGACCTGGGTCTCGGAGTGTCAGACCTGGGTCTCGGAATAACTCGGCAGTAAGTTGGGCGGTTAGGTTGGGCTGCGATACTATCCAGACCCCCATAAAAGGAACCCCCGTGAACGACATTATTCAGCAGGTCATCGCCTACACCGGCATCACCCATGAGCAGGCCAGCACGGCCGTCATCGTGGTCGTCGGCGCGCTCAAGGCCAAGCTGCCGCCGCCGGTTGCCACGCAGCTTGACACCGCGCTCACCCCGCCCAGCACCGGCAGCAGCACCGCGCTGGGTGAGCAGCTGGCGACGCCGGCCAACACCAGCGCCGCGCTGTCGGCCGCCGAGGGCCTGCTCGGCCACCGCAGCGTCACCTAAAGCCCACACTCGTCGCCGCAGACACCCCGGCCGGTGGTCGTCTCCCCCACCGCTCCCCCAGAATCAGAGCGGGCCGACGCACATGCGCCGGCCCGCTCTAATTTAAGCCCTGGGCTAGTGCTGCTTTTTGGTCTTGCGCTTGACCGCCAGCACCGCAATCTTGGTCGGATGATTGAACGGCGCCGGGTCGACGGGCGGCGCGCCCACAATCGTATCGGGGTAGCCGGTGAAGTCCGGCGGCACATCAATCAGGCGGTCGATGCGCAGGTAGCCGTCGGCGCACAGCTCCTGCAGCATCGCGTGGAACTCGGCGCCCGGCAAAAACAGCGCGTTGTTGACCACGATCAGCCAGCCGCCGTCGTCGATCAGCGGGCGGACCTTGTTGATGACCCGCACATTGTCTTTGAGCAGGTCCACGGTGCCGTGGGGCGTTGCGGAGAACAGCGGCGGATCGACGATCACCGCGTCGAAGCGCACATGCCGGCCCTTCATCTGCTCGATCTGCACCCAAAAGTCGCCGGCCTTGAAGTTCAGCTTGTCGATGGGGAAGCCATTGAGGCTGTACGACGTTTTGGCGATGTTGAGAAACGCCCGGCTAAGATCAGTGTGGACGACCTTGCGGGCCTCGCTGGCCTGCGCCGCGACGCCCAGGCTGCCGGTGTAGGCGAAGGTGTTGAGCACCGACTTGCGGGTCATGTTGAACTTGAGCCAGCGCCGCAGATTGCGGGTATCGAGGTAGAGGCTCGCGTCGCGGTTGAGGAGCACATCGACCGCGTACCACACGCCGCCCTCGCGGACCTTGCGGGCCAGCGCGGCCTCATCGCCCCACACCACGCGCCCATTGCGCTCGGCGCCATCCTCGTTGCGCTCCTTGACGACCACGGCGGTCAGCCAGGGGTACGTCGCCACGAGCCAAGCCTGCACCGCGTCCAGCGTCGGCTGAAGCGTGGCCGGATCGTCGGCGTAGTTGTGGAGGACCGCGGTGCGGGCGTAGAGGTCAATCGCCAGCTCGGGCAGCCCCTCGTAGAAACCATTGAACAGCCGCAGCGCCGCCTCGTGGCGCTCGTCAAACAGGTCGGTCCGGGCGGCAGCCGCCCGCTCAATCAATGCTAGTGTATCCATAGCCGCGACTGTACCACGTTTTCTCTCGGCAGTGATACGATCTAGTGGCACTTGCAACGGCGCGGGCGAGCGCCGATACTTCTTCGCAGTAGCAGGAGGGCCAGCATGGATACGGCCAAGCTCATCACCGACGGCGCGAGGCAGGCTGTGCAGTTCCCGGCGGGCTACGGCTTTGTTGGTAATCAGGTGTACATAAAACGTGTGGGCAGCGCCATCATCTTGCTGCCGATTGACGACCCGTGGCGACCGCTGATCGACAGCCTCGACGGCTTCTCGGACGACTTCATGGCCGAGCGCGAGCAGCCACCGCACCAAGTGCGAGATACACCATGATTATCCTGATCAGCGGCCCGATCAACGCGGGCAAGACCACGGTCGCGCGGCTGCTCGCGGCGCAGCTGCCGAACGCCGCGCACGTCGAGGTCGACGACCTGACGAACTTTCTACCGGCGCTGGCGCTCGACGACATGATCCCGGTTGGGCTGGAGATGGCCGCGGCCGTCATCGCCGTCCTGGCGCGGCGCGGCTTTGCTGTTGTGGTCAGCTTCCCGCTGCGGCCCGAGGACTACGACTATCTGTGCGACGCCTTGCGCGAGCATGGCCCGCTGCGCTGCTTCACGCTGGCGCCGGCGCAGCACATTGCGGCCGCCAGCCGCGGCGCGCGCACCCTGACCGACTGGGAGCGCGAGCGCAGCGCCGCGATGTACGCCGAGGGCTACGACCGCCCGCCGTTCGGCGCGGTCATCGACAGCAGCGCGCAGAGCGCCGACGAGACCGCCGCCGCCATCCTGGCGCAGCTGCCAAGCTAACCGCCGTTTGCCCGCGCAGCCGAACAAATCCACCAGTTCCTCGATCCAGTACGATCTCTTGTTGAGAGGTGAACATACGTAAGTCGGCCTTTAACCTTGTGAGCGCCGAGCACATCGATCACGACAGCTGGCGTATTCGGGGCCGTGCGCTCGAGCGTATTACCAGCGGCGATACCTTGATCGCACCAAACTCCACTGGTGGTGGAGATCAACTCATCGAAGACGGTGCGCCCATCCCGCCCCCGCCGGTCGTCGTCTGGAGCGCGCAGGAGCTGCTTACACCGGAGGAGAGGCTGCTCACCGAAGCTGGTGCGACCGTTAAATCCCGCGCCGCGCGGGTTGTCGCCTGGGGTGAGCATGACTCTCGGCCAAACGACGGTGCCGGCGGGCCTCACGAACGTCACCGCGCTTGCGGCGGGCGACTATCATACGGTGGCGCTGCGGAATCGGTGTTAGCCCCCTCCTTATATTCAGGTCGGGGGTTGGCCACGCATACGCGGCTACAACCGAACGCCTGCGCGGCCCTCCAAATTTTTGGTGCGCTCCTGGAATAACGCCTTGATGGTCGTTTGGCTTTCGCGCTCCACGTCAACCACTACCAGATCCTGAAATCAGCCTAAGTCGCTCATCACCCGCAACATAGCTATTGCCCCCCGTTGTTTCGTGCTGCAATTCACGGAATTTTGACCGTACATATCCGTCCTGGGCAGTACGTGCTTGTAATGGTCCTAAGGTATCGGTACGCACAAAATAGGCATTGTTGCCTGCACTATTCGACCCGACGAACGAATAGCCCTTACGGCTGGCGAGCAGGCACAACGCCGGGAGCGATGCCCCAAAAAAGAGATTGGAATAATGGGCGCGGGTGCGATCAAAGGCGGGATCATAGGGGATGGTGATCGCATGCCGATCCCCAAACACGCTGTTGTATTCGACGATGACGATGGTTGGTTCGACGACGGTGATTGCCTCCCATACCCAATAGTCAGTGCCGTCAATGTCGATGCTGAGCAAACCAATTGGTCCTCGAAACCCATGCGCATCAAAGAGGGCATTAATAGTATCGCGATCAACGAAGCTCGCGACCGCCGTAAGATCATAGCGCCAGTAGTATTCCCCATTTTTGAGATCTTCAATATTTTGTTGGTCAGAATCGATAATTAAGCCACGCCAATTATTGTTAATTAACAAAAATCGAGTATTCGCCTCGTCATAATTTTCCACGCCAAACTCAATAAACGTCTGGTGCTGGATGTCCAACATACTGAGGAGATATTGAATAATACCGTCATCTCCCCACTGAGAAAATACCTTGAACTCAGCGTCCTGGAGCCGAGGGAGGAGGTCGCGACCCTGCATCTGCGCGATCGGCCCCTTCGCCAGGAGCATCTTTGTGTCGTCGATAGCCATCTGTAGGCGGACATCCGCGGCGAGCTTTCTCATTGGTCTACTCCTGTGATAATCACCGCTCATCACAATGAGGTGACGAATGATGACTTCAGAGCAACTCAAGCACGCACCGCACTTGTCCCCAGGACGTAGAGCGATGTCGATCACGAAACTTGGTGGCGGCTCTGTACCCGCCAGTTGGAGCTCGTCAAGGACGGTGCCTGTCGCGAGTTCTTGATCAGCTGGCCCAAACTCGGGCTGATTCTCGACCGCCTGCCGGATCATGGGCGCAGCAGCGACCAGCTATTGCACCAGGTCGGCTGGACACTCGTGGACGTACAAGGGGAATACCTGGGAGCCACCAACTGGTTTGTACCCCTCGATAACAAAAGATTTCCGGTCACCTCCCATTGTAGCCCATCAGACGTGGCAATGAGCGTGCTAGGCGGTCGCGGTGCGCGCCGCTGGCTTTCTCGGTGAAGAGCCGCTCACACCCCGCCGCCTGGAGCGCCGCTGTTGGCAGTGCCAGATTCTGCTCCACCGTTGAGACCCGCGCATAGCCCACGAGCATACATGCCTCTCTTCTTTCAAAACTCGCCCGAGCCGTGGGCTAGTCTTGTCAGACTAACCACCGTTGCACCGTTTGCCCGCGCGGCCGAACGGATGCTATAATCCCGCCACACGCCTATGAGTTTGCTGATCAATGTTGATCAAATCGTGAAACCGACTGGACTGCCCACCGCGCGCCGCGCGCCGCTGGCAACCCGGTCGTTTTCCATTGTGGAGCGCCGATGACCTACACGCATATTGAAGTGAGCGACGCCGCGGGCGTGACGACGATCCTGTTGAACCGGCCCAAGCAGCTCAATGCCCTGAACGCCGCGACGACCGCCGACCTCCTGGCGGCCTTCGAGGCGATTGCGACGAACCCCGCGGTGCGGGCCGTGATCATCACCGGCAGCGGCGAGCGGGCCTTTGCGGCCGGCGCCGACATCGGCGAGCTGCAGACGCTGCCCTCGGCGAGCGCCGGGCGGGCGATGGCGCTTGGCTCGCACCGCCTGGGCCGGCTGATGGCCGAGCTGCCGCAGCCGATCATCGCCGCGGTCAACGGCTTCGCGCTGGGCGGCGGCCTGGAGCTGGCGCTGGCCTGCGATATTCGCATCGCCGCCGACAGCGCGCAGCTGGGATTGCCCGAGGTTACGCTGGGCATCATGCCCGGCTGGGGCGGGACGCAGCGGCTGGCGCGGCTGGTCGGTCCCGGCGCTGCCAAGCTCCTGATGCTGACCGGCGAGCGGATCGGCGCCGACGAGGCGCTGCGCCTCGGGATCATCGAGCGCGTGGTGCCGGCCGCCGAGCTGCAGAGCGCCGCGCAGGCCCTCGCGGCCAAAATCGCCGCGCTCCCGCCGCTCAGCATCGCCGCGATCAAGCAGGCGGTCAACCACGGCCTGAATATGTCGCTGGAGCAGGCCAACGCCTTCGAGGCCGGCTTGTTCGGCGAGCTGACCGCGACCGCTGACGCCAAAGAAGGGACCGGCGCGTTTTTGGAAAAGCGGGCCGCGGTGTGGCAGGGGCGGTGACGCTGGCGCTGCCGGCGCCGGTGCAGGTGCCGCTGGTTGGCGGCGCCCCGCTGGTGGACGCGCTGTTCGTAGCGCGGCCCAACCGCTTCGTCGTCGAGGCCGAGCTGGGCGACGGCCAGGTGGTCGCCGCGCACGTCGCCGACCGCGGGCGGCTGCTGTGGCTGCGGCCGGGGCTGCCGCTGTGGCTGGGGCATAAGCCCGCCGCCGGCCGCAAAACGGCCTACCAGGTCGCGGCGGTCCAGCGCGACGGCGTGTGGAGCTCGCTCGACACCCACCTGCCCAACGCGCTGGTCGCGGCGGCGGTGGTGGCGGGCGCGCTGCCGCAGTTTGCAGGCTACCCTACAATGCGCCGTGAGGCCACCTACGGCGCGAGCCGCTTCGACCTGGAGCTGCGTGGCGCCGGCGCCCCCTGCGTGATCGAGATCAAGAGCGTCGGCGATGTCAGCGGCGGCGTGGCCGCCTTCCCCGACGCGCCGACCGTCCGCGGCAGCCGCCATCTGCACGAGCTGATCGCGCTGCGGGCCGCGGGCGTACGGACAGCGCTGGTGTTCGTGGTGCAGCACGCCGGCGGCCAGGTGATCGAGGCGAATCGGGCGATTGACCCCGACTTTGCCCAGGCGCTGTCGGACGCGCTGGCGGCCGGGGTCGAGGTGTACGGCTACGCTTGCCGCATCGAGCGCGCGGGCATCACGCTGGGATCAGAGATTCCGGTGCGCGATGTGCTGCGAGCGGCCGTGGGTGGTCCAATCGCTCACGAGGAGACGCGCCCATGACCAACGCCGCCCCGTCCGCCGCGCACGCCGCGCCGATCAACAACCGCCGCGAAATCTTTGGCTGGCAGATGTATGACTGGGCCAACTCTGGCTTCACGACGACGATTGTCGCCGCGCTGGCCGGGCCGTATCTGACCGCGCTGGCGCAGTCGGCGGCCGACAAGACCGCCGACAAGCTGCTGCACTTCGGGCCGCTGGCACTGCCGGCCGGCTCGCTGTTTGCCTACGCCACCTCGCTGTCGGTGCTGCTCCAGGTCTTTTTTCTGCCGCTCTTGGGCGCCATCGCCGACTACACCAATCTCAAAAAGCCGCTCTTGGTGTTTTTCTGCGCCCTCGGCTCGATTGCGACGGCGCTGCTGTTTTTTGTGCAGGGGAATCTGTACTTGCTCGGCGGGCTGCTGTTTGTGATCGCCAATCTGTCGTTCGGCGCGTCCATCGTTTTCTACAACGCTTTCCTGCCCGACATCACCACCGAGGACCAGCGCGACAAGGTTTCGAGCCGCGGGTTTGCGCTGGGGTATCTAGGCGGCGGCGTGCTGCTGGCGCTGAATCTCGTGGCCGTGACCTGGGCGCAGGGCCTCGCCGACCCGGCCGAGAGCGCGCGGATGACCGGGCTGGCGGTGCGGGCCTCGCTGGGGTCGGCCGGGCTGTGGTGGCTGGGCTTTAGCCTGATCACCTTCAAGCTGCTGAAAAAGCGCGGCGCCGCCAAAGCGCTGCCGGCCGGCCAGAGCTACGCCAAGATCGGATTTTCACAAGTCGCCGAGAGCTTCCGCGAGCTGCGCCGGCTGCCCTCGACGCTGAAATATTTGGTCGGCTACCTGTTTTTCAACGACGCGATCCAGACCGTGATCGGCCTGTCGTCGCTGTTTTTGACCCAGGAGCTGTTTGTCAACAAGGGCCAGCCGGCCAGCAAAGCGACCGCCTTTCTGCTGTCGCTGGTGCTGATGATCCAGTTCGTGGCGTTTTTGGGCGCGCTGATCTTCGAGCGCATCGCCCGCTGGGTCGGCGCCAAACGGGCGATCCTGATCTCGCTGGCGATCTGGTGCGGCGTGGTGATCTACGCCTACGGCTTTCTTCAGACGACCACTCAGGCTTATGTGATGGGCGCGGTGATCGCCATCGTGCTGGGCGGCTCGCAGGCGCTGTCGCGCTCGCTGTTCTCGCAGATGATCCCGGCCGGCCGCGAGGCCTCGTTCTTCGGCTTCTATGAGATCTCCGAGCGCGGCACCGCCTGGATGGGCTCGTTTATTTTCGCCACCGTCGTGGCGCTCACTGGCTCGTATCGCCAGGCGCTGCTGTCGTTGATCATCCTGTTCATCGTCGGCATGGCGATCCTGTTCACGACCGACACGGCCCGCGCCGTCCGCGAGGCCGGCAATCAACCGGCCGACGGCGCGGGCGAGCCGCTCGCGCGGCCGGCCTAATTTACTTTCCATAAGGAGCAATAGCTTTCATGCACGCACTGGTATTTATCAAGCAGGTTCCGCAGCAGAACAGCGTCAAAATTACCGCCGGCAAGGCCGTCGACGCCAGCGGCATCGAGCAGATCATCAGCCTGTTCGACGAGTACGCGCTGGAGGAGGCGCTGCTCCAGGTCGAGAAAAACGGCGGGCAGGTGACGGCGATCACCATTGGCGGCGAGGCCGACAAGGAGGCGCTGCGCAAGGCGCTGGCGATGGGCGTTGATAACGCGATCCTGGTCAGCGACCCCGCGTTTGCGACGATTGGCTCGCTGGGCGCGGCGAAAGTCGCCGCCGCCGCCGCCCGCAAGGTCGGCAGCTTCGACATCATCTTCTGCGGCAAGCAGTCGACCGATGAGGAGACCGCGACCTTCGGCCCGGCGCTGGCCCAGTACCTCGACATCCCGGTGCTGAGCTATGTGTTCAAGGTCCACCAGGTGGACGCGGCGGCCAAGACCGTCGTCCTGGACCGCGCGCTGGAGACGACGATTGAGACCGTCGAGACGACGCTGCCGGCGGTGCTGACCACGGTCAAGGACCTGAATCAGCCGCGCTATCCGTCGCTGCTCAAAATTCGCAAGGCTGCCAAAGCCGACATCCCCACCTGGTCGGCCGCCGACCTCGGCATCGCCGCCACCGGCCTGGCGCCCAAAGTCGAGTACCTCGACCGCGTGCCGCCGCCCGCGCGCCCGACCGGCGCCGTTATCAGCGGCGGCTCGGCCCAGGAGAAAGTTGCCAAGCTGGTCGAGACGCTGGTCAGCGCCCAAGTTATTTAGCTTTTACGCCGCCGATCCGCTGTGATCGACGGCACTGTGAGATAAGGAACATCATGGCTGAGGTATGGGTTTATTTGGAGTCCGGCGAGACGGGCCTCGCGCCGATCACCCGCGAGCTGATCACCAAAGCGCAGGAGCTGGCGCAGGGCTTGGGCGGCCAGGTCGCCGGGATCGCGCTGGGCGCCGACGCGGCCGCGCTGGCCAGCCAGGCATTTAACTATGGCGTTGGCAAAGTCTATACCGTGGCCGACGCCGCGCTCAAAGACTACACCAACGAGGTCTACGTCGCCGCGGCCGCCGCGCTGATCAAGCAGTACGCGCCCGCGGTCGTCCTGACCGGCACCTCGATCCAGATGCGCGACTTCACGCCGTCGCTGGCCGCCGCAGTCGACGCCGGCCTGGCGCCCGACGTAACTGGCCTGGCGGTCGAGGGCGGCAACTTGATTGCGACCCGCCCGTCGCACGGCGCCAACGTCATCAACAAGCTCGGCTTCAACGCCGCGACCGTGATCGCCTCGGTGCGGCGCCAGGTGGCGGCCGAGGCCACCCCGACCGGCGGCACGGGCGAGGTCGTCACCGGCACGGCGCCAGCGCTCACGGTGCGGACCAAAGTGCGCAGCGTGCAGGCCAAGACCAACGCCGTCAACCTGGCCGACGCGCAGATCATTGTGTCGGGCGGCCGCGGCCTGCAGTCGCAGGAAAATTACGAGAAGCTGGTCCCCGACCTGGCCCAGGCGCTCGGCGGCGCGTATGGCGCATCGCGGGCGATTGTCGACGCCGGCTGGGTGCCCTACGAGCGCCAGGTCGGCCAGACCGGCAAGACCGTGACGCCCAAGCTTTACGTCGCCTGCGGCATCTCAGGCGCGATCCAGCATCTGGCGGGCATGCGCAGCTCGGGCACGATCGTGGCGATCAACAAAGACCCCGAGGCGCCGATCTTCAAGGTCGCGACCTACGGGCTGGTCGGCGATGTCAACGAGCTTGTGCCGGCCCTGACCGCCGCGATCAAGCAAAAGGTCGGCAAGTGAGCGAGCTGGCGACCTATGCCGCCTTTTTGGACGACCTGCGCGAGCGAGTGCGAACCGTGTTGCTCGGGCTGTACGGCGAGGGGCTGAACTGGCGGCCCCTCGCCGCCGCCAACTCGATCTATGGACTGGCGCAGCACGCCGCGTGGGTCGAGGTGTACTGGGTCAGCACGGTGGTCGGCGCGCAGCCATTCCCGTATGATTGGGGCAACAACGCTGACCTAGCCGCGAGCGGCGAGGACACCGCCGAGCTGCTGACCTTTTTAGACGAGGCCGCCGCGCACACCGCCGCCGCGCTGGCTGTGCTGAGTGATTCCGAGCTGGGCGCGGTGCGGCAGCGCACCCGCCGCGACGGCCAGGCCCAGGAGTTTACGGTGCGCTGGTGCCTGATCCACACCATCGCGCACTACACCGAACACATCGGCCAGATGGAGCTGACCCGCCAGCTGTGGGAGGCGCGGGGCGCCTAGCGCCGGCCTTATTTGGAGCAATGATGCCCCACGAATTTCGGCTGCCCGCGCTCGACGGCAGCGCCGCCACGGTCGAGCAGTGGTATAAAGTGCCCGGCGAGCAGGTTGCGGCCGGCGAGGCGCTGGTCCTGGTTCGCACCGCGCGCGCGGCCTACGATCTGCCGGCGCCGGCCAGCGGCGCGCTTGACATCCGCGCCGCCGACGGCCCGGTCGCGGCCGACGCTGTGCTGGCGCTGCTAGGCGCGGCCGACGCGCCGCCCGCGCCGCGCCGCTGGGCTACGCCGCTGGCCCGCAAAATCGCGGCGCTGCAGGGCTTGGACCTGGCGGGCGTCGCTGGCAGCGGCCGCGGCGGCCGCATTGTGCGCGCCGACCTGGTGCCGGCGGTTGCTGCGCCGACCGTGACGCCCACCGCGCCCAGTGTGGCAGCGCCGAGCGCGCCGCCTGCGGTGCCGCCCGCCGCTACTGCTGTGCTACCCGCCGCCCCGCCCGCCGCGCCCGCACTGCATCTGCCGAGCGCTGCGCCGGTCGCCGCCGACCTTGATGTCCCGGTTGCGCTGACCGCTATCGAGATTGAGCTGGACAGCCTGCTAGCGCTGTGCCGGCGCGAAAATGGCCGTGGCCCGCGCGGCGTGGCGCTGACGCCGCTGCTCTGCATCGCCCACGCCGTCGCCCATGCGCTGCTGACGCACCGCGCGCTCAACGCCGCCTGGCACGACGACGGGGTGATCCTGCGCGGCCGGGTTGACCTGGCAATCACCGCGCCGGCCGGCGAGCGCGTCATCGCCGACGCCGCCAGCCTGAGCCGCACTGGCCTCGCGCGGGCCTACGCGGCCGCCGGGGCTGGCGCGGCTGGCGCGGCGACCTTCGCGGTGCAGAGCCTGGCGAGCCAGTGGCAGTCGCTGGCGCTGCCGCGCGGCCACGCCGCGACGCTGGGCCTCGGCGCGACGCAGCGGCGGGCCGTGGTCGTCACCACGCCCGACGGTGAGCAGCTGCGCGCCGGCACGGTCGCCTGGCTGGCGCTGGCCTACGACGCCCGCCTGGCGGACCAGGCCACGGCCGACGCATTCCTGGTGACGATGAAGGCGGCCCTGGCCGCGCTCGGCTAGCGCTGGCTGAACCCTGCCCCGCGCGGCACCTGCGACGCCCGCATTCGGCGGGCGCTTTGTCGTGGGTGCCGCGCTGTCGGCCGCCCGTTTTGTGATACACTATCGCCGCATGACCAGCGAGGGTCCGCAGTAGCGGGCTTTTTTGTTAAGCGTGCCCCACCAAAGGAGTTTCTATGGCTGGCATCCGCCGCATCGGCGTGCTGACCGGCGGCGGTGACGCACCCGGCCTCAACGCTGTGATTCGGGCTGTCGTTAAAACCGCCGAAATCGAGTATGGCTGGAAAGTGGTCGGCATTGAAGACGGCTTTGAAGGTCTCCTTACCCCGCCCCGCATTCGCAATCTCGGCCTGGAGCAAGTTCGTGGCCTGCTGCCCAGCGGCGGCACGCTGCTCGGCTCGACCAATAAGGGCCACTTTGGCTCGCGCGTCGTGGACGGCAAAATCTACCGCGAGCCAGGCCCCTACAAAGAGGTCGCCCAGAATATGCGCCGCCTGGGCCTGGATGGCCTGGTGGTCATCGGCGGCGAGGGGTCGCAGGGCATCGCCAGCGAGTTTTTGAAGTATGGCATCAAGGCCGTCGGCGTGCCCAAGACGATTGACAACGACCTGTGGGGCAGCGACCGCACCTTCGGCTTCGACACCGCGCTGATGGTGGCGACCGAGGCGATTGACCGTCTCCACACCACTGCCGCCAGCCACGACCGCGTGATGGTGCTGGAGGTGATGGGCCGCGACGCCGGCTGGATTGCGCTCCACGCCGGGATTGGCGGCGGCGCCGATGTCGTCCTGATCCCCGAGATTCCGTTTCGCATGGAGGCGGTCGCCGGCAAAGTCCTGGCCCGCGAATATCAAGGCTCCAAGTTCTCGATCATTGTCGCCGCCGAGGGCGCGCGGCTAGCCAACGGCTCGCAGATCTACGCCGACGAGACCGGCCGCCTGGGCGGCGTCGGCCACTATGTTGCCGCCGAGGTTGCCAAGCGCACCAAAAAAGATGCGCGCGTCGTGGTGCTGGGCCATCTCCAGCGCGGCGGCTCGCCCACGCCCTACGACCGGGTGCTGGCGACGCGCTTCGGCTGCGCGGCGGTGCGGGCGCTGGCCGAGGGCAAGTACGGCGAGATCGTCGTGCTGACCGGCGGCGAGCTGGGGACGATCTCGATGGAGGAGGCCGCCGGCAAAGTCAAGACCGTGCCGACCGACAACGAGCAGGTGCGGATCGCGCGCGGCCTGGGCATTGCCCTGGGCGACGAAAACTTTGAGGACTTCGAGGACGATGAGGCCATCGCGCCCAGCGCGGTGCCGATCTCGCATGGCGTTGATGACACCGATGAGCATCACATCAGCAGCTAGCCGGCAGTGCTGATCAGCTGCGGCCGGCGTGCGCTCACAGTCGAGCGCACGCTTGCAATGTTTTAAGGCATAGGAGCCGATGCACAAGACCACGCTGATCGCGGCTCTCGCGCTGCTAGCGCTGAGCGGCTGCGCCCGCGCCGATATGCAGGGCCGCCCCACGGTGCCGCCGATTGTGCTGCGCACTGCCGCGCCCACCGCCGATATTGCGGCGACCGTCACCGCGCTGGTGCAGCAGAGCATTCCTACGATCACGCCGACTGGCAGCTACACGGTGCGCCCCGGCGACACCCTGACAACCATCGCCGATAGCCACGAGACCACCGTGGACGAGCTGATGGCCGCCAATAATCTCAGCGATCCCAACCGCATCGAGGTCGGGCAGGTGCTGCGGCTGCCGGCTGTCGATCCCGACGCCACCCCCGAGCCTTAGCCACCCGCCGCCAGCACTTGCCCCAGGCCGCCGGCCTCGGCCAGCGCAAACAGCGCCGTGGTGTAGGCCGGCGCCAGGCCGCTGGTGAAGCGCAGGCTGCCCGCGTCCATGCTGGGCTGCAGCGCCTGCTCGGCGTAGCGCAGCAGCGCGGCGGCCAGGCGCTGCTCGCCGAGCTCGACCGCCAGCAGGCAGGCGAAGCCGGTGTTGACCGCCGTGTCCGACCCCTCCATCCGCTCCCACAGCTGCGCCGAGGGCAGGCAGGCCGTCGCACGGTCGAGCCAGCGCAGCCGCGCCCAGAGCCGCGGCGCCTGCGCGGCGACCAGCGCGGGCGCCAGCGGCGCGAGCAGCGCCAGCGACCAGGCATCCATAAAGTTCAGGCCCAGCGGCGCCGCCACATTGAGCGTCGTGGAGTAGATCGCTGTGACCGCGCCGCGGCCAGGTAGCTGCGGGCCGTGAAACATCAGCCGCGCCTGCAAAAATTCGAGCCAGGCGGCGTTGGCTGCGGCAAACGTGGTGCCGTGCTGCCGGTCGTGCAGCAGCGTGGACCACAGCGCATGGTCATTGCACGATACATAGGTGCAGCCCTGCTCGCACTCGACGCCGTGGTAGGCGTTGCGCGCCATCTGGCCATGGATTGCGGCGACCACGGCTGTGTGGGTGTAGCTCGGGCTGCCGGGCGCGGCGCTGAACTGCCACGGCTGATCAAAGCGCTCATCGCCGCCCAGCAGCTCAAACAGGCCGATCAGGTGGCCGAGGTGGCCGCTGTACTGAATGTTGGCCTGGGCCACGGGATCATCGCTGCCGGTCGCGGATCGCCAGTAGGCCCACACCGCCGGCTGCCGAAAGCGCTCGATCAGCCGGCCCAAGCTTTCGATGCAGCGCAGTCGCCAGGCTGGGCAGCGCGCGGCAATGGCCGCCAGCGCATAGCCGCTGAACGCAATCTGGAAGCGCAGCCCGAAGTTCATGGCGTCGCTGTGGGGCGTGGTGAAGCCGGCCCACTCGTCGAGCGGCTGGGCCGCCAGGGCCTCTAGGCCGGCGAGGTAGGCCGCCAGCCGCTCGGTCATGACTTCAGCGGTCAGAAGCTGGAGGGCGCGCTCAAGGACCGGGCGGTTGTTGGCGTAAAAGTTGGCCGCCAGCGCCTCGCTGGGCTTAAACCAGGCCGCCGCCGTGATCTCGCTTTTCTGTGGCACCAGCGTCGCGCAGCTGGCCTCGACCAAGAAGTAGTAGACGACCTTCTCGCAGCGCTGGCCGCCGCGCTCGATTGGGTAGCTGACGCGGCCGAGCGGCGCTAGCACGGTGGTATTGGTGCAGCCAGTCTCCTCGGCGATCTCGCGGATTGCGGCCATCACCGGCGTTTCGCCGGCCTCCAGGTGGCCTTTGGGCAGCGTCCAGTTGCCATAATGATCAGCGATCAGCAGCACCTGCACGCCGTCGGCGGTACGCAGAATCACCACGCCGCCCGCGCACTGGTTGTGGGCGCGCTCGGGCGCTACTGGCCGATCTTGAAAATGTCTGCGAGCCATTCTTGAATCCGACCACCAAAATCTGTCCCACTCGCCGCCCAGGTTGTCAGCAGCGCAAGCCGGCCGCTCATCAGCAGCGCGCCCATCAGCACCAGCAGCAGGCCGCTGATCAGGCTGGTCGAGTGGAGATACAGGGTTTGGTTGAAGACGCGCACTGTCCAGCCGCGGCCTTTGAGCATCTGCCAGAAGCGCGTGCCGGTGCCGACGCGGTTGAAAAAGATTGCGACAAACAGCAGCGGCAGCGCCAGGCCCAGCGTGTAGATAAACGCCAGCGCCGCGCCGACGATCACTGTGCCGCCCTGCGTGGCCAGCATGGTCAGCAGCGCGCCCAGGATCGGGCCGATGCAGGCCGTCCAGCCCAGCGCAAAGGTCATGCCGTAGAGATAGGTGCCAGCGAACGTCGTGGTCGGCCGCCCGGTCATTCGCAGCCCGCTAAAACCTTTGCCGAGCATGCTCATAAGCCCCAGGCCGATCACCAGCAACCCGCCCCAGAAGGTCAGCTGGTCGCGGTAGCTGTGGGTGAAATTCCCCAGCAGCGACACGCCGGCGCCCAGGATCGTCATGGTGGTGGCCAGGCCCAAGAAAAAGGCCAGCGTCATCAGCGCGAGCTGCTGGCGCTTGGCGCCGAAGGTGAAGGCGAAGTAGGCTGGCAGGATCGGCAGCGTGCAGGGCGAGAGAAACGAGAACACGCCGGCCAGAAAGGTCGGCAGCGCCAGCACTAGGAGCTGCCCGACCATATCAGTTTGCGGCTGGGCGCTGGGCAGCGCGGCCCGCTGGCTGGGCAGCGAGACGCCGATGAGCAGCAGCGCGCCCACCGCAAGCACCGCCGCGGCAGCGAGCAGCCGGCGATTCAGCGGTGAGCGAGAAGGCGTTGTTGGCGTAGTCTGCACGGCGCACGCTCCAATAATGAACCAGTGTTCTGGTGCATTGTACAGCGCTGACCCCGCGGTGGCAACCTTGCGAGCCATGAATTAAACCGGGCTTTGACCGTCCAGGCTGGGCGGCGGGGCGAGCGCGGCGGGGCGGCGCGTCAGGAGCAGGGTGCGGCCGCGCCAGCCCAGCGCGCCCAGCACCAGCACGGGCAGCATCCACGGCCAGCCTGGCCCGGCTGGGGCGGGCGCGGCCGGCGGCGCCTGCGACGCCGTCGTGATCGGCGCCGGCGTGGCGGTCGGCGACGGGCTGGCCGTTGGGGTGGCGGCGGCCGGCTGGTTCCAGTCGTTGGGCGTCAGCGGGGTGTCGGCCTGCCAGGCGCCGCCGTGGACTGGGTAGCGGCTCAGGCTGCGATCCGGCCGCAGCGCGGCGTAGGTTGCCAGGTCGGCCAGCTGGCCATCGGGCTGGTGTAGCTCGACTGTGCCAGCTGCTGGCAACTGGACGGTGGCCGGGCTGAGGACCAAAAAGCCATGCGCCGCGACAATCTCCGCCGGCAAGGTGATTGCGGCGCTGCCACTGATCTGCAGCGTCCAGCCGGCGGCGCTAGCTGGGCCGGGGCCGGGGTTGTACAGCTCGATCAGCCCGGTGCCGGGCGCGACCTCGCTGAGCTGGATCGCGCCCGCCAGCCCAATGGTTAGGCTGATCGTAGGTGTCGCGGCGCTGCGGATTGCCAGGCTGCCGAGGCGAAGGTCGGCCTCGTGCGCGGCGCGCCCCGTAGCCGCGGCCCAGTCGCTGGCGGCGTCGGTGTCGCGGTGGGCGGCGCGGGCCAGCCAGGCGCCCGCCGCGCAGTCGGGGATGGCAGGGCTGAATACGCTGCTATCGCTGCCCCACGACAGCGCATCAATGACGGTCGCGGCGCCATCGAGGAGCGCCAGGCGGTCGCCACTGTTGCCGAGGCCGTTGCCCAGCCGGCCGCTGATCGTCACGGTGCGCAGCGCGGGGTTGGGGCCGGCGCCACTGGCCGCGCTGACCACCACGCTTTCGCCCGGCGCGAGCCGGATCGTTGGCAGCTCAGTGTGGTCTTTGCTATCGTGCAGCTGCCAGCCGGCCAGCGTGATCAGCTCATTGGTCGGATTAAAGAGCACCAGCCATTCGCTCGTGCCAGCGGCTGGCTTGTACATCACCTGGTCGATGAGCACGGCGCCGGGCCGCGCGGTCGTGCCGGGCGCGGCGGTGGGCTTGGGGGTCTTGGTTGGGCTGAGCGTTTTCGTGGGCTTGGGGGTCTTGGTTGGGCTGAGCGTTTTCGTGGGCTTGGGGGTCTTGGTTGGGCTGGGCGTTTTCGTGGGCTTGGGCGTTTTCGTGGGCTTGGGGGTCTTGGTTGGGCTGGGCGTTTTCGTGGGCTTGGGGGTCTTGGTTGGGCTGGGCGTTTTTGTAGGCTTGGGCGTTTTCGTGGGCTTGGGCGTCTGGCTCGGTTTGAGCGTCTTGGTCGGGCTGGGCGTTTTCGTGGGCTTGGGCGTTTTTGTGGCCTGCGGCGTGCGCGTCAGCGTAGCGGTGCGCGTCGCGGCGAGCGTTTTCGTCGGGCTGGGCGTGCGGGTGGCGGATGGCGTCTTGGTGGCGAATGGCGTCTTGGTCACAGGTGAAACATGTGTGGCTGAAGGAGTTTTGGTCGCGGACGGCGTCTTGGTCACAGGTGGCTCGTGCGTGGCCGACGGCGTGCGCGTCGGGTTAGACGTTTTGATCGCCGACGGCGTTTTAGTGACGGATGCCGTGCGAGTTGCGGTTGAGGCGCGTGTGGCCGATGGTGTCTTGGTGACGGATGCCGTGCGGGTGGCGGTTGAGGCGCGCGTGGCCGATGGTGTCTTGGTGACGGATGCCGTGCGGGTCGCGGTTGGGGCATGGGTGGCGGACGGGGTGCGGGTTGGGCTGGGCGTTTTGGTGACGAAGGGCGTTTTGGTGGCCGACGGGGTGCGGGTGGGCGAAGGCGTTTTGGTGACGAAGGGCGTTTTAGTGGCGGCGGGCGTGCGGGTTGGGCTGGGTGTTTTGGTGGGCGAAGGCGTTTTGGTGGGGGCGGGCGTGCGGGCTGGACTCGGCGTTTTGCTGGGCGAAGGCGTTTTGGTGGCGGCGGGCGTGCGGGTTGGGCTGGGCATCTTGGTGGCAGAGGGCGCGATGAATGCGGTGGCCGCCGGCGTGGCAGTGGCAGCGCCGCACACCGCGATCACGCTGCTGTTGCGCGGCGCGGGCACGGTGGCCAGGAAATCGAGGCTGTTGTCGTCGCTATCGTCGCAGCCGGCGCCGGTGCGCTGGAGCGCGCGGCTGGCGCTGCCGTGCGGCGCAGCGGCGCCGCCCTCGAAGTCGCCGGCCGCGCCGTAGCCGATGAAATCAACGACCTCGGCGCTGGTGGCGCAGCTGGCGGCGCAGTCCAGCCGGGCCGGCAGCGCGGCCAGCGCGACCTTGCCGTCGCTGGCCGCCAGCGCGAGCGCGCTGTCGAGGTCGGTGGGTGGCAGCGCTGCGCCCGCGCCGCCGCCGCTGCCGCTGATCAGGAAGTGCTGGCCGGGCGCCAGCACGACGTTCGGCAGGCTCACGAAGCTCCAGCTGCCGCTCGCTGCGCTGGCGTACTGCACCGACCAGCCGGCCAGATCGGCGGGCGTCGTGCCGCGGTTGAGCAGCTCGATGAAGTCGCTGCGGTAGGCCGCGCCGCTGTTGCCGCCGCCGCCGTAGACCTGGCCGATCACCACGTCTGGCAGTGGGGTCGGGGCTGTGGTCGGGGTGGCCGTCGTGGGCGTGGCCGTCGCGCTGCCGCTCGTAGGCGTGGTGCTGGCGGGCGCGACGCTCGTGTCGGTAGGCGTGGGCGCGACGCCGGTGTCCGTGGGTGTGGCACTCGCGGCGGGCGTCGGTGTCGCGGTGGTCGGCGGCGGGCAGGGCTGAATTCAGGGTGCGGCTGCGCGGGCGTGGCACGCCCGCGCTGAAGTCCAGGCGGTTATCGTTGCGATCCTCGCAGCCGGCGGCGTGGCGCTGCGCGGCGGTGGCGTTACTCAGGGCGGCGGCGGGCGCGGCCTCGGCATCGCTGCTGGCGCCGTAGCCCACAAAGTCAATCACGCCGGACGCCTGGCTACAGCTCTGCCCGCAGCCGAGCAGGTCGGGGCCGCTGACCAGCGCCAGCTTGCCGGCCGTCGCGGCGAGCGCCAGGGTGCTGGTCAGGTCGGCGCTGCCGCTGAGGCCGCTGGTCCCGCCGCTGGCGCCGTGGATCAAAAAATACTGGCCGGGCGCGAGCGTCATGTCGGGCAGCGCGACGTTGCTCCAGGTGCCGCTGGTGGCGCCGGCGTACTGCACCGACCAGCCGGCGAGCGTAGCCGGGCCGGCGCCGCGGTTGAAGATCTCGATAAAGTCGTAGCGGTAGGGCGCGCCGCTGTTGCCGCCGCCGCCGTAGACCTGGCTGAACACGACGATGCCGGGCGGCGGCGTTGCGCTGCTCGTAAGTGTGGCGGTCGCCGTGCTGATCGCTTCGGTGGGCACTGCTGAGATTGTTGCCGTGCTGGTCACTGTGGGTGCGTCGGTGGCCGTGCTCGGCGCGGTCGCGCTGGGGAGTGCGCTGCTCGTTGCGGTGGGCGGCGCCGTTGGGTCGTCGGTGGGCGGAGCCGTTGGCTCGGCGCTGCTCGTCGCGGTGGACTCGGCGGTCGCAGTTGGGATTGATTCGGTGGTGCTCGGAACGGGCGCAGCAGTCAATGTCGGCTCGTCGGTCGCAGGAGGCGCAGGAGTCAGGGTTGGCTCATCGGTGGCGCTCGGAACGGGCGCAGCAGTCACTGTCGGCTCGTCGGTGGCGGCGGGCGCGGCGGTTGCCGTGGCCGTCGCCGTGCTGCTCGTCGTCGCGGTGAATGTCGCTGTGGCGCTGCTGGTCGCGGTGGGCGTGGCGAGGACGTTGCTGCGGCCCGGCGTCGCGGCGACGTTGCTTAGCCACGCGCCGGCGCCGTCGCTGCTCCGGGCAAACGCCAGGCCGCCCGTGATCGCCGGGTAGGCCGCGCGCTCAACCTCGCCGCCGGCGGGCGTCAGGAGACGCACGACCTCGCCGCTATTCGTGAACATGCTCTTCGACATCGTGAAGACCAGCCACTGGCCCGGCGCGATTACCACGCCGGCCGGGATGATCTCGGGCAGGTTGCCGCCCACATCGTCATCCAGCTGCCAGCCGCCCAGGTCGGCGGCGGCGGGGCCGGCGTTGTACAGCTCGATCCACTCGCTCGCGCCGCTGGCGGGCGACGGGAATAGCTCGTTCAGGCACGGGCTCGGCAGCCGCTGGGCCGGTCGGGGGCCGCGCGGCCGGCGTCGGCCCACAGCGGGTGGAGCAGCGCGGCCACGAGCAGGGCCACGACGATGATTCGAGCGCGCATCAAAAAACCTCACACGACGGAGTTTCGGATCACTGCGGGCGGCCGCTGCACAGCTGTAGCAGGCCGTTAATCACAGAACACGAAACCTCACATCGCTGAGGCTCGAACACATCGTCGCGGGGCGACAATAGCAGGCCGCCGGAGCGGCTGCGTAGAGTATACGCGGCCGACGGCGGCGCTGTCAATGGGTGCGCAGCGGATTCCAGCCGCCGCGCGTGGCCGGCGCCGCGGCGGGCGCGGCCGGCTGCGCCGTGCCGGGCGTCGTCAGCGCCGCGCGCATGGCCGGCGCCGATTGCCAGCGCGCCGCCCGGTTATAGCGCAGCCCGCCCGCGATGATGCCCTGTAGCTCGGCGCTGAGCGCGGTGCCGCGCAGCGTCGTCACCACCTCGGCCTCGCTCGTCGGCAGGAACGGAAACGGCGGCAGCTGCCGGCCGCCCAGCGCCGCCTCGTACAGCGTGGCCGCGACGCCGAACAGGTCATCGCTCGGCTCGGGCGGCAGGCCCTGGAGCTGCTGCGGGCTGCCGTAGTGCTGCGTGCCGGCGATGGTGCCGCGCCGCCGGCCGGTCTGGTCGTGCAGGCAGGCGATGCCGAGATTGAGCAGCGTCAGCTGGCGCGGCTGGCCCCAGCGCAACATAATGTTGTCGCTCTTGATGTCGCGGTGCAGCACGGCGGGCGCGCGGCCGTGCAGATACTCCAGCGTCACCAGCAGCTCGTCGGCGATCCAGCGCAGCTCGTCCTCGGGCAGGCGCCGGCTTTGGAGCGCGGTGGTCAGCGTGCCGCCCTCGACCCACTCCATGACAATAAACGGCCGTGGGCCGTCGCCGGCGTCGTGGACCAGGTAGTCGTAGACCCGCGGCAGGTTCGGGTGGCTCAGCTGCATGAGCAGATTGGCCTCGGCGGCGAAGCGGTCCAGCACCGCCGGGCCGCCGATCAGCTCTTTGGCGGCGGCGGTCCAGCCCGGCTGGAAGCGGTGCGCGGCGCGGTAGACGCGGCCCCACGCGCCGCTGCCGACGACCTGCTGAAGTTCGTAGCTGCCGACGACGGTCGGCGCTGGCAGCGGCGCGAGTGTGCTCATGTCATCCTCCAGTTAGCCGCGGACCAGCGGCGTGATCCGCAGGCCGCCGTCGGGCAGCGGCCCGGTCATCGGGAAGCGCGGGTGATGCTGGGTGCGGTCGGCGGTCGTGATCGCCCAGCTTTCAAGGTACAGCTCGCAGCGCGGTGCGGCGGGTCGCGCCGGCCGGCAGCGCGGGCGCCGGGAAGGCGCTGCACTCCGCGGCCAGCCCGATGTGCTCGGCGCAGTGGCGGCGGCGGGCGCTGTAGGGCTGCTCCTGGGCGCCGCCGCTGCGAAACAGCGCAATGTCGCAGACGCCGATCACCGCCGGCAGCAAGCGCGGCCCGGCGCCGGCGACCGTGATCTGCCGCCAGTCGCCCTCGCTGATCCGCTCCTCGACCGCGGTGGGCGTGGCCGGGCTGGCGCAGCCGGTCGGGACAACCTCCAGCCGGCCGGCCGCGCGGGCGGCCTGCCACGCCGCCGGCACCCGCACGCCCGGCGGCATCAGCAGCAGTCCCGGCGTCACTTGGAGCCGCTGGGCCAGCAGCGCCTGCTGCGCGGCGTCCAGCAAGTGGCCGTCAACGATCACCAGGCCGTCGGCGGCGCTGGCCAGTGGGCGGCGCAGCGGGCCAAACAGCGTCGCCAGCAGATCGACGGCCCACTCGTCGGCCGCGACCGCCATGTCTGGCTCGCTCTCGGGCGGCCACCACAGCTGGTTGAACGGCGCGTGCAGCGCAAACGGCAGCGGACGAGTCAGCTGCTCGACGGCGCGCAGCTCCAGCGCGGTCGCCACGACGACCTCGACGCGGTTGTGGAGCGCGACGCCGTCCAGGGCGTCGGCGGCGCGGGCGAACTGGGTCCAGAGCGCGGTCTCGGCGTCGCGGTTGCGGCCGCGCAAAAATGACCAGGCGTGGGATGGGATAAGCTCGGGCATCGTATCACCTCGTAAGCTAAGGGCGCGACGGGCCGCTACCAGTCGGCGATCACCTGCTGCGTCGCGCCGCCCAGGTCGGTGAAGGCGTTGCTGACCTGCGGCGCGGTCGCGGCGTGCTCCTGGCGATCCGCGGCCAGCACCTGGGCCGCCAGCGCCGCGTAGCCAGCCGGCGCCGGGCCGAGCAGCTCGTCGGGCCACCCGTACTGCGCCGTCAGCCCGTTGGTGTACAGCTCGCGGTGCTGGCGCAGCAGGCTCAGCTTGCTGCCGCCGCCGGGGATCGCGCAGGTGCTGGAGAGCAGAATCCGCACGTTGAAGCGCAGCATCATGGCGTGCAGAGCGGCCCGCAGCACCGTGTAATTAAGCGCGGTGCCGGCGATGATCACCGTGCGCTGCTCGTCGTAGCGCGCGCCCTGCGGGTGGCCGTGCTGCGAGGCTCGCAGGATCGCGTCGAAGTGGTTGCCGTGCAGGCCGCGCTCGTCGGGCGCCACCTCGTCCGACAGCCCCAGCTTTGGGAACGGGATGATCCGGGCATCGGGCGCGGCGATGCCGGCGGCGATGTCGTTGCTGATCCGCGCGCGCTCGGCGTCGAGCAGCTCGCCGAACACCGGCGCCAGCTGCGCGACCTCCTCCTGGCAGTGGACGAAGAACAGCCCGAACTCAGCGTCCTGCGGTTCGCCAAACACCACCCGCCACTCGCCCACCGTCAGATGATCTTCGTGCAGCAGCCGCTCGGCCAGCGAGGGGTAGCGCTCGATCTTGCGGCGGTCCTCGGGCAGCAGCTGCTCATACAGCTGCTTGGTCAGCCGCGTCGGCGTCAGGGCGTCGTTGTCGAACAGTGCGGGGTTGGTGTGAAAATCAAACGGCACCAGCGTCAGAATGTCCTGCGCCACGGCCTGCCGCGCCAGCAGCGCCAGCGCCGCGTACTCGGGGGCGTCCAGCGGCAGCAGCCCGCCGCCGCTCTTGGGCGCCGCGCCGTCCCACTCCAGGGCCAGCGGGTCGGTGATGATCAGGACCGGCTTGCGCCGCCCGCCCGGCCACACGCCGGCGCTGCGCACCGTGATCGTGCTGGTCCCCAGATACCGCTGCCAGAACGGAAACCGCGCGGTCACGGGCGTCGTCGTCGGGGTCCAGATGGCGTCGTCGGGGCGGTGCGGCACCGCGCTGCGGTACATGGGCTTCCAAGCGTTCGTAGTCATATCAATCCTCCAAGTGGCGAGTAGCGAGTAGCGTGCGAGCGTTGCCGAAGGTCGTGCAGGTCTTGCCGAAGGTCGTGCAGGTCTTGCCGGAGCGCGTGTAGGTCTTGCCGGAGCGCGTGCAGGTCTTGCCGAAGCCGCGTGCAGGTCTTGCCGAAGCGCGTGCAGGTCTTGCCGAAGCGCGTGCAGGTCTTGCCGAAGGTCGTGCAGGTCTTGCCGAAGCGCGTGCAGGTCTTGCCGGAGCGCGTGCAGGTCTTGCCGGAGCGCGTGCAGGTCTTGCCGGAGCGCGTGCAGGTCTTGCCGGAGCGCGTGCAGGTCTTGCCGAAGCGCGTGCAGGTCTTGCCGAAGCGCGTGCAGGTCTTGCCATCGTCCCCTCTTTGCGCCTCTGCGTTAAAACCCCCCGCGTCTTTGCGCTCTTTGCGTCTTTGCGGTTCAGCCTCCTCTGACTCGCTACTCCGCGAAGCGAAGCAGCAGGCCCGGCGCGCGGCGGGCGGGGTCAGCCCACGGATCGCCCAGCACCAGCACATCGCCCGGCCGGAGCTGGCCCGAGCGGCCAGTCTCCAGGCTGGTGGTGCGCCCGCGGTCGCCGCCCAGCCAGATCACCGTCGTCGCCGCGCCCTCGCGGGTGATGTGCAGCGTGTGATCCGCGTGCCGCACGACCAGCTGGCGGCGGCTGACGCCGTACTGGCGGCCGGCGGCGGCAACGTGGGGCGTCAGCCAGCCATGAATATCGAGGTCGGGCGCCTGGCCGTTCCAGGACCGGCCTAGCACCAGCGGCGTATTGAGCTGCGTGACCGCGAGCAGCTCGCCGGTCGGCTGCAGTGTGGCGGCGTCAAGGCGCTCCAGGTGGGGCGGCGCCGCCACAGGTTGCGGCGTGACGCCGGCCAGCGAGCCCAGGCACCCCGCGCACCACAGCGCCTGCTCGTCGTTGTTGTGGCCGCAGGCCGGGCAGCACAGCACCTGGTCCATAGCTAGCTACCCAGCTGATCGAGGCCGTCCTCGGGCAAAACGAGCCGGGTGCGCGCCGAGCGCTGCTGGTTGACATCGCCCGAGCCGAGCGCCGTCAGGTCGGCCAGCAGCGTCGTGCCGACCGCGCCGCCCAGCTGGGTGGCCATCGTCTGGGCGCGGGTGATCAGCGTCTGGTCGCCGGACGCCACGCCATCCTGCGCCGTGACCCGCGCCGCCGTCGCCAGCATCGTCTTGGCCAGCGTCTGGTCGGGCGCCGCGACCTGGGCCGGGTTGTCGGTCAATCCGACCTCAATCGCCAGCCGCGTCTCGACCGGGCCGTCGCCGGTCTCGCACTGCACCACCAGCTGGCCGCACGTCCACATAGCCCCGGCCGGCGCGTCGCCCTGCAGCTCGAAGCTATAGCTGGCGCCCGTCGCGCCCAGCAGCCCGAGAATCATCCACCGCCTCGCCGCCGCGCAGCACCGGCACGCGACGGACCTGCGGGCGGGTGCGGGTCCAGTCGGCGACCGCCACGCCGGCGCGCGGCACAAACGACACCAGCACGCCGTGGGCGGCGGTCGCGGCCACGCGCTGGGCCAGCTGGGCGAACATCGCCCCGAGATCGGCGGTCCCGGCCGTCACATGCTGCAGCACCGAGCCGCCGCCGGCCAGCCCGGCCCAGCAATTCAGTACGTCGTAGTCGTAGGCCACGCCCATGCCGAACAGCGCCAGATCAATGCCGGCCTGCCGCAGCTCGGCGCACAGCTTCTGGCAGCGCTGCTCGTCGTCGGCGGGATTGACGCTGGACTGGCCATCGGTCAGCAGCACCAGGACGCGCGGGCCGGCGGCGCTTTTCAGCACGCTCGTCACCGCCGCCAGCGGCTCGGCGAAGCGCGTGGCGCCGCTGGCGTGCAGCTGCTTGGCGGCCTTGCGGAGCGCCGGGCCGCTCTGCCGCAGCCCGGATGGGCGATGCAGCCAGCGAAACTCGTCGTTGAAGGCTACCAGGCCGACCGTCGTCTGCGCCGGCAGCGCGTCGAAGGCCGCGTCGAGCGCCTTGCGGGCCAGGCGTAGGCCCTGATCCTGCCGGGGGCCGTCGCCCATGCTGGTCGAACTCATCGACCACAAAGATCACCGTCGCCGGCAGCGCCGCCGCCGTCATCGCGGGCGTCAGCGTGATCACGCCCTGCACCCGCGCCCCCGCTCGCCGCCGAATCGTCGGCTGCACCAGCTGGACTGTCGCATCTACCTGTGTTGCCATGATGGCCTCCATTCGAGTTTTCAGTTTTCAGTGGTCAGTTTTCAGAGGGACGAGTGACGAGAGCGAGTTGAACCGCAAAGAAGCAAAGAGCGCAAAGAAGGACGAGAGATTTGAGATGGGCTGGCGCTGGGCTTACTTGGCGGCCATGGCGTGCTGGGCGGCTGGCAGGCGGAGCGGCGCTGTGGGCGCGCCGCCAACGATGCGGCTGAGCGCGGCGCTGACCAGCAGCGCGACCACGATTAGCCGAAACCACCGTGGCAGCTCGACGCCGTGCAGCTCCAGCGAACCCGCCAGCTGATTGACGCCGACAAAAAAGATGGTCCCCAGAAACATCGCACTCACCAGCAGCATGCCCATCGTCGTTGCCTTTCTATTGTGTTGGCCGTGCCAGGCCGCCCAAACTCCACTCGGTACTCGCTACTCGGTTACTCGCTGATCTCGTCGCTGGTGGCCAGCACCGCGCCGGCGGCGGTCAGCTCGGCCAGCGCGCGCTCGCCGTCGCCGGGCTGCACATTGACCGCGCGGATCGCATCGGTGACGACGACGGTGGCGAAGCCAGCCTGGAGCGCGTCGAGGGCCGTGGCCCGCACGCAGTAGTCGGTGGCCAGCCCGGTCACAAAGACCCGCTCGACGCCTTTGCTGCGCAGCCAGTCGCTGAGGCCGGTGCCGTCGAAGCCGGAGTAGGCGTCGCGCTCGGTGGTCGTGGCTTTGAGGACGACGTTGCTGAACTGCTCGTCGCGCAGGCCGGTGGGGAACGCGGCGCCGGTGGTCTCGGCCACACAGTGTGCGGGCCAGATGCCGCCGCTCGCGCTGAACGAGCAGTGGTCGCCGGGGTGCCAGTCTTTGGTGGCGACGGCCAGCGGCAGCTTGGCGAGCAGCGCCAGCGTCGGCGCGATCACCGCGTCGCCGTCGGTGACGGCCAGCGCGCCGCCGGGCAGAAAGTCGTTCTCGATGTCAACCGCGATCAGCGCGTCGGTGGGGCGGATGGTCAGTGTCATGTCCGTACTCCTGGTGTAGTAATCACACAAAGCAGTGTGGTGAAAAAAGCGGCCGCGCCGCAGGGTGGTGTCCGTCGCCAGTCTCGGCTGGCTTGTTGTCTCTCTTACACAAAGGAGTATAGCACCTTCGGAGAAAATGTCAAGATGACACTTTAGGACTTAAGACTGATCCCGCTTGACGCCACGGCCACTCTCCCATATCGTAGCGCCGAAACCCCGGCGGCCCAGCGTTTCCCCGCGCCGGGCCGCGCTAGCGAGGAGTCCCCATGAAATACCTGCGCTACATGCTGGTGTTCGTCCCGTTGGCCGTGCTCGCCGAGTTCGTCATCCACAATGAGCTGATGATCTTTTTGTTCTCAGCCATCGCGCTGATCCCGCTGGCCGGCCTGCTGGGCGAGGCCACCGAGGAGCTGGCGATCCACACCGGGCCAAAGATCGGCGGCCTGCTCAACGCCACCCTCGGCAACGCCGCCGAGCTGATCATCTCAGTCGTAGCGCTCAGCGCCGGCAAGTACGACTTGATCAAAGTCTCGCTGACCGGCTCGATCATCGGCAACCTGCTGCTGATCCTCGGCTTTTCACTGCTGCTGGGCGGGCTGCGCAACGGCGTGCAAAAGTTCGACCCGCGCCTGGCCGGCCTGGCCGCCTCAATGATGCTGATGGCGGTGATTGGCCTGGTCATCCCCACGCTGTTTGAGCTGATCAAAGAGATTCAGGCCGGCAAGGTGGACACGCTGAATACCACCGTCAACGACCCACAGCTCAACTATATTTCGCTGGGCGTGGCCGCGGTGCTGATGCTGATCTATATCCTGTCGCTGGTCTACCAGTTTCGGAGCAACGCCGGCGCCGCCAGCCACACCGGCTTCGGCGAGGCCGAGGAGATCGAGGCGCACACGGCCAAGTGGAGCGTGCGGACCGCCTCAATTATTCTGGCGGTCGCGACGCTGGCGATTGTGTTCATGAGCGAATTTCTGGTCGGCGTGGTCGAGCCGGTCGCCAAGTCCCTGGGCGTGCGCGAGATTTTCCTGGGCGTGATCGTGATCCCAATCGTCGGCAACGTCGCCGAGCACCTGGTCGGCGTGCAGGCGGCGATCAAAAACAAGATGGAGCTGTCGCTCAACATCTCGCTCGGCTCCTCAATGCAGATCGCGCTGTTTGTCGCGCCGCTGATGGTGTTTCTGAGCCTGTTCATCGGGCCGTCGGTGCCGGGCGCCGGGCTGTTCGGCCGCCAGGAGCTGACGCTGTTTTTCAGCCTGTTCGAGGTGATGATCCTGGGGCTGACGGTCCTGATCGCCAGCTTTATCTCGCTGGACGGCGAGTCTAACTGGCTGGAGGGCGCGATGCTGCTGGGCGTCTACGTCATCGCGGCGCTGGGCTTTTTCTTTCTCTAGTCGTCGGGGTCGGCGTCGTCATCGTCGGGCCGTGGATCGCCCAGCGCCCCCAGCTCGCGGATGCGCTGGGCGAAGCCCCATACCACCCCGAGGGCCAGCGAGCTGACTATAATCCCGACGACCGCCGCGACCACCAGCAGCAGTGTCGCGCTGGAGCTTGTTTGTAAAAATACCATCGGGCAAGTATAGCAAAGCCCGAGACGGAGGAGGAGAGTATGATCATCATCGGCACGCGCTTTTTCACCTGGGGCAGCGACCGCGACGCCCAGTCGACGCGCTGCGGACAGTGCGGCACGGTCGGCCAGTTTATTCGCAAGCAGGGCATGCGCTTTATCACGGTATTTTTTATCATCCCGCTCATCCCGATCAGTGGCATCAAGCAGATGGTGCAGTGCCCCAACTGCGCGGCCCGCTACGAGGCCCAGGGCTAGCGGTGCTGAGCGTTGACCACCTGCAAACATTCCTGGCCGTCGCCGAGACCGGCAGCTTTACGGCGGCGGCGGCGCGGCTGGGCTTTACGCAGCCGGCGGTCAGCCAGCAGATTCGCGCCCTGGAGAGCCAGGTCGGCGCCACGCGGCTATTCCGGCGGGTTGGCCAGCGGATGCAGCTGACGCCGGCCGGCGACACGCTGCTGAGCTTCGCCCGCGACCTGGTGACGCTGGCCGAGCGCGCCGAGCGCCAGCTGCAGGGCCTGCGCGGCACCGCCGTGAGCCGCATCGAGCTGGCCTGCGCGCCCTCGCTGGGCGAGCGGCTGCTGCCGGCGCTGCTGGCCGCCTTTCGCGCCGACCACCCCGACGTGCAGTTTGCCGTCGAGGTCGGCGCCACCGAGCGGCTGGTCGGCTGGCTGAGCGAGGGCAGCGTGCAGGCGATTGTGGTCGACGAGCACCCGCGCCGCCGCACGCTGGAGGTGCTGGCGCTGGGCCTGGAGCCGGTCGTGGCCGTGGCGGCGCGCGGCGCGGCGCTGCTGGACGGCGCGCCCACCGTGAGCGCGCTGCGCGACACGCCGCTGATCCTGCCGCAGCGCGGCACGCCGCTGCGCCGGCTCCTCGATGAGCAGTGGCGGCGGCGGGTCGGCGCCGCGCTGGTCGTCCTGGAGACCGACAGCGTGACCCTGGCGCTCCAGGCCGCCGCCGCCGGGCTGGGCCTGGCGTTCGTGCCCGAGCACCGCGTCCCCAAAACCCGCGAGGTCGGCCTGGTCGCGCTGCCGGACTGGGAGATCGCGCAGCCGTGGTATCTGGTGCGGCTGCGCGGCATCGAGGGGCGGCGGGCGGTTGATGACCTGTGGGATTTTGCCGCCAGCGCCGCCGGCCGGCGGCTGATCGGGCGGCTCGGGCTACAGGCGGAGCACCCATGAGCGCGACCTATGCCAGTGCACTGCGCGCCGCGACCGCCGTGCTGGCCGCGACCTCGCCGACCGCGCGGCTGGACAGCGAGCTGCTGCTCAGCTTTGTCTGTGGCGTGCCGCGCATTGCGCTGCTGACCGAGTGGCAGACGCCGCTCAGCGCCGACGAGGCGGCGCGCTTCGATGCGCTGGTCGCCCGCCGCGCGCTGGGCGAGCCGGTCGCCTATCTGGTCGGGACGAAAGAGTTTTATGGCCGCGAGTTTGCGGTCGACCGTCGGGTGCTGGTGCCGCGGCCCGAGACTGAGCTGCTGGTCGAGCAGGCGCTGGCGTGGGCGCGCCGCCGCACGGCGCCGCCCAGCATCGCCGACATTGGGACTGGCAGCGGCTGCATTGCCGTCACGCTGGCGCTGGAGCTGCCGGGCAGCGCCGTGGCCGCCGTTGATCTCTCGGCTGATGCGCTGGCGATCGCGGCGCTGAACTGCGCGGCGCACGCGGTCGGGCCGCGCGTCGCGCTGCTGCACGGCGACGGCTTCGCGCCGCTGGCCGGGCAGGTCGATCTGGTCGTTACCAATCCGCCCTACACCGTGCTAGCCGCGGTCGACGCCAACGTGCGCGATTTCGAGCCGCACCTGGCCCTCGACGGCTTTGGCGACGATGGCCTCGCCGTAATTCAGCGCCTGATCGCGGCGGCGCCCCGTCACCTGGCGGCTGACGGGGCGCTATTTATGGAGATCGGCGCGTGGCAGGGCGCTGCGGCGCGCGCGCTGGCGGCCGCCGCCTTTCCCGCGGCGCAGGTCAGCGTCCTCGCCGACCTCGCCGGCCACGACCGCCTGCTCGCCGTAATCTGCTAGCTGACATAATGAGGCAGATGCACTTGCAGTTCGCGGAACATCCGGTCGCTGTCCCCGCCCGCGGCCGTAAAGATCAGCTGGCGCGGCACACCGTCGCTGTTGCTGAGCTTGACCTTGCGCTGCGCCGCCGTCAGCGTCTGGATCGCGCCGTATGGCACAGTGACCGCAACGCGCCGCCGCCCGACCAGGCGGGCGATCAGGATCGCTGGGATGACGCCGACGCCAAGTCCGAACCGTAGCACCACTGGGAGGACACACAGCCCCAGCACAATTGCCAGCTGGAGCAGCGGATGGGGGTCGAGCCGGCCCTCGGCTAGCAGGCCCTCGTTGGTAAACGTCACCTTGCCCGGCCCGCGCAGTGACCGCACCCGCTGCGGCTGAAAGCGCACCTCAAACTCGTAGTTCAGAATGTCGGCCGGCACCATGCCATAGCGCGGCTGAAAGCGGGGCGGCAGCCGCAGCTTCGGCGCCAGGAAGCGCACGCCGAATCCGCCGACGATCAGCGCCACCAGCGCGCCAACGCCAGATAGCCAGATTGACGGATCTGGATCTAGTTTGCCGGTATTGAGGGTGACAGCAAAAATAGTGATCACAAAAAAACCGCCGAACACCATCAGTAGGAGCATCAGCATCATGCCCAGTACGGCCAGCAGGCGCTGTCCATATGACAGATCAGCGCTACGCCAGGTTTCGAGCGTGATGGTGGAGGGGCGAGAGCGATTCACAAAGGGACCTTTCATGGCGGACGCGCCAAAAGCCCAGCAGCCGCGCGGCAGCAGCGCCGACAGCCGGGGAGTTTGGGCGGGTCGCGGGGCTAAAAGCAAACAGAAGGTTTAATCGTGGTCTTGCGCCGTCAGAACCGAACGCGCTATAATGGGTTAGATGAGCAGCGCATTAAAGCAAAAGGCCCACCGCAGTGGGTGGACCCTCAGCCAGCTAGCGGGTTTTTGCAGCTGTCCGAATGCAGCGGGTGCAGAGTTTGCGGCGGACCAATTTGCCATCTTTGGGGGCCGTCACGACCTGCAGGTTGGGATTAAAGCGGCGGCGGGTGTGTCGATTCGAAAAGCTAATGCTATTTCCGAACGATGGACCCTTGCCGCATTCAGCACACTTAGCCATTGATAACCTCCTGAAAAGCGACACAAGCGACTTTGGACTATAGCATATTCGGGCGCTTCTGGCAACCGAGCGCTGGAGATTGAACGAACATATGGCCGACCACACCGCTCCCAACACCCGCCAGCTGCCGCAGGGCAGCATCGAAGTTATGCCACGCGCCATTGCCAGCATCGTGGCGCACGCCGTCTGCCGCTCGTATGGCGTCGTGGGGATGGCGCCCGCCAACCTGCGCGATAGCCTCGGCCAAGTGCTGCGCCAGGAAGATCAGCATCGCGGCATTGATGTCCACATTGGCCGCGACTCGATTGCGGTGGATGTCTATGTGGTGCTGGCCTACGGCACCCGCATCTCCGAGGTGGCCCAGCAGGTGATCGCGACGGTGAGCTACGCCCTGAAGCAGTCGCTCGGCCTGCCGGTCGGCGCCGTCAATGTGCATGTTCAGGGGATCAACAAGCTCTAGCTGCCGTCCACCATTGTATCGTGATGCGTTGCGCCCGGCGTGGCGGTACAGTACGCTGATACCGGCGTGGCTCAGCCCTGAGCTAGCGCTGTCAACCTCACCTTTTGGAGCTATTCAATGACCACTGCCACGACCTGGGATGGAACTCAACTGCTCGCGGCTCTTCAGGCCGCCGCCCGCTGGCTGGAGCAGCATGTGGGCGAAGTCAATGCCCTCAACGTTTTTCCGGTGCCCGACGGCGACACCGGCACCAACATGAACCTGACCTTCACCGCCGCGCTCAAAGACATTAAGCCGCAGCCCAGCGCCGGCGCGGTCGGGATGATTTTGCAGAAGCAGGCGCTGCGCGGCGCCCGCGGCAACTCCGGCGTGATCCTGTCACAGATTCTGCGCGGCTTCAGCGAGGGCATCGGCGACTCGGCCACGCTGGACGCTGGCGGCATGGCTCAGGCCTTCACCAAAGCGGCCGACCGCGCTTACAAGGCGGTCATGAAGCCGACCGAGGGCACGATGCTGACAGTGATCCGGGTCGTCGGCGACCGGGCGCGCGCGGCGGCCGAGGGCGGCGCGGCGCTGCTGGGCGTGCTGGAGGCCGCGGTTGAGGGCGCCCACGCCGCGGTCGCGGACACGCCCAACCTCCTGAAACAGCTGCGCGACGCGGGCGTGGTCGACGCCGGCGGCGAGGGCGTCGCGGTGATCCTCGACGGCGTGCTGCGCTGGGCGCGCGGCGAGTTGGTCGAGCGGCCCGATGCGCCCGTCCAGAGCGCGGCGGTCGCCTTCGATGATATTCACAGCGACGACGACTTCGGCTACTGCACCACTCTGCTGCTAGAGGGCGAGAATATTCCGTTCGACGAGGTGCGGGCGACCATCGCCAGCATGGGCGCGTCGGTGGTGGTGGTCGGCGATGAGACCACCGTCAAAGCCCACGTCCACACGCTGCGGCCCGGCGACGTGCTGAACTACGCGATCACCTACGGCGCGCTGACCCACATCGAGATCGCCAACATGGACGCCCAGCGCGCCCAGATTCACGCCACCGGCGCCGTCGCCGCGGTACCGGGCCATGCGCCGAAAGAGGCCAGCCTGGCCAGCCGCGCCGCGCCCGTGGACGACGCCAAGATCGGCATCGTGGCGATTGCGCCCGGCCCTGGCTGGGCGGCGGTGTTCCGCTCGGCGCGGGTCGGTGCGGTCGTCACCGGCGGCCAGACCATGAATCCCAGCACCGCCGAGCTAGCCGAGGCCATCGAGAGCTTGCCGCAGCAGGAGGTCATCGTGCTGCCCAATAACTCGAATATTCTGATGGCGGCCCGGCAGGCCCAGGAGATCGTCGATAAAACCGTCTCGATCATTCCGTCGCGCACGATCCCGCAGGGCGTCGCGGCGATCCTGGCTATGAACTTCGAGCAGGACCTGGAGCGCAACACCAAAGCCATGACCCGCGCGATCAGCACGGTGCGCACCATTGAGATCACCACGGCGGTCCGCGATGCGACCGTGGATGACACCGCGGTTAAAATCGGCCAGACGATTGGGCTGCTGGATGATAAGCTGATCGCGGCCGGCGATGATCAACTGGCGGTCGTGGACCAGATGCTTGAGGCGCTGGACATGGCCGAGTACGAGCTGGTGACGATCTATCTGGGCGAGGACGTGGACGCCGCGCGGGGCCAGGCGCTGGCCGAGCGCATCCAGGCGCGCTATGATCACCTTGAGACCGTTGATGTGCAGAGTGGCGGCCAGCCGTTCTACGATTTTATTTTGGCGATTGAATAAAGGTAGCGGTGCAGATGGCTTCTGTCAAAATTGTCACCGACAGCACCTCCGATGTGCCGCCGCAGCTGCTGCGCGATCTCGATATTGAGGTCGTGCCGCTGTACATAAACTTTGGCGACGAGACCTATCGTGATGGCGTCGACCTGACCGGCGAGGGCTTTACCAAGCTCATCAGCGAGACCGGCGTGCATCCGACGACCTCGGCGCCGCCGACGATTGTCTTTGAGCAAACCTACCGCCGCCTGGCCCGCACCCACGACGCGGTGATCTCGATTCACCTGTCGGGTCACCTGAGCTCGGCGTTTCGGGCGGCGGCGCTGGCGCGCGAGAAGCTGCCGCCCTCGCTGATCAAAATTAACGTTGTGGACACCCACTCGGCCTCGCTGGGCGTGGGCATGACGGTGATCGCCGCGGCCCAGATGGCCAAAGCCGGCCTGCCGCTCGATGAGATTCTGCGCGAGGTTCAGCATCGGGTGCAGCACACCCACATGCTGTATTTTGTCGACACCATCGAGTACCTGGAGCGCTCCGGCCGCCTGAGCCTGGCCGCCGGCATGGTCGGCTCGATGGCGCGCATCAAGCCGCTGCTCTTGATTGACCAGGGCCAGATCGTCCCCTACGAGCGCACGCGCACCCGCGCCAAAGCGATTGACGGCCTGTTCACCTTTGTCGAGGATTTTCCTCACGTTGAGGAGATCGGCGTGGTCTACAGCACCACGCCCGAGGATGTTGAAAAAATCTTGGAGAAGGTCAACATTCTGTTTCCGCGCGAGCAGGTGATGGTGGCGGAGTACGGGCCTTCGATTGCGGTGCATCTGGGGCCGGGCGCGATGGGCATTGTGGTCTACGAGGGCCACGAGCCATAAATCCACGTCCGCGACGTTATTAGTTGAAGGTGAATGCGTCATAGCGCACATGGCGCATTCTTTTTGGAGGACTTGATGAGTATTGCAGTCGTCGTTGACTTAACAGCCGATCTTTCGCCCGCCCTGCGCGAGCAGTATCAGATCTCGATGGTGTCGCTGGTGATTTTGTTTGGCAGCGAGCAGTTCCGTGACGGCGTGGACATGACCAGCGAGGCGTTTTATCGTCGTCTGACGACTGATAAGCGGCACCCGACTAGCTCGCAGCCGTCGCCCGGCGACTTCATGGAGGTCTACGAGCGCCTGGCAAAGGACCATGAGGGCATTATCTCGATCCATGTGGGCGGCAAGCTCAGCGGCACGGTTCGCTCGGCGCAGCAGGCCGCCGATATGCTGCCGGACATCCCGATCAAAGTGATCAACTCGGGCAGCGTGTCGATGGGGCTGGGCTTTTTGGGCATTGAGGCCAGCAAAATGGCCTCGCAGGGCAAAACGCTGGATGAGATCGCGGCGGCCATCGAGGCGCTGCTGCCGAAGATTGAGCTGTGGGCCGTCCTGGACACCCTGACCTTCTTGGAGCGCGGCGGGCGCATTGGCAAAACCTCGGCGTTCCTGGGCAACCTGCTCAGCGTCAAGCCGATGATCTACATTCGGGGCGAGGTCCTGCCGGGCGAGCGGCTGCGGACCCACAAGAAGGCCGTCGCCCGCATGGCCGAGCTGGCCGGCGATGAGGCGCCCTACCAGCATCTGGCGGTCATGCACAGCCAGGCCGAGGGCTACGCCACTGAGCTGGCCGATATGCTGGCGAACGTCCACCCGCGCGACCAAATCTTGGTGGCCGAGCTGACCGGCGTGCTCGGCGTGCACGGCGGCCCCGGCATCGTGGGCGTCACCGGCATCAAAAAATAGGCCGTGCGGCGCGCAGCCTGCACCGCAGCAGCCTCGCACGCAGCGCACGACCGTGAGCAGTCACGGCCGTGCGCTGCTTTTCATTGTTTTTTGGCGCAGCGCGACCGAGCAGGACGGGCCGCGCCGCGCGCTTGGCGGTGCCGCGGGCCGCGACGCTGTATAATGACCTGAGCATGAACGAGCGCGAACATATTATTCAGCTGGGCCGCTGCCTGGCCGCCGAGGCGACCGCGGGCTATGGCAACGCCGTGTCCGGCGGCCTCGATACATTCTTGGCCAAGTGGCGCGCCGCCCTGCCCGCCGCCGCGGAGCAGCCGGCCGTCGCGGCCGCGCTGATCGCCTGTCCGACTACGCCGCGCTGATCGAGCCGAGCGGCAGCAGGCGATTGATATTTCGCTGCGCGAGCTGCGGGCGCTGTTCAAGGCCGCGCCGGCCGCCGCGCCCGCCAAGCCGGCGCGGCCCCAGCCGCTGCTCCGCCCCGCGGCGCCGCTCAGCGATGTGCCGGGCATCGGGCCGTCGCTGGTCAAAACGTTTGGGCGGCTCGGGCTGCGCACGGTCTACGACCTGCTCTACCACTTCCCCAGCCGCTACGACGACTACTCATCGCGCAAAACCATCGCCGAGCTGATGGTCGGCGTGCCTGAGACGGTGATCGGTGAGATCGTCGAGGTCAAGACCTTCACCACCCGCAACAGCCTGGGCGGCGTCAACATTATTATCAACGACGACACCGGCGCGCTCCGCATCTCGTTCTTTGGCCAGCAGTGGCTTGCCAAGCAGCTGTTTGTTGGGCAGCGGATTGTGGTCTCGGGCAAGGTCACGGGCTTCAACGGCCAGCTTCAGATGTCCAGCCCGAAGTGGGAGCCGCACCGCGAGGACGCGCTGACCCACGCCGGCCGCCTGGTGCCGGTCCACCCGCTGACCAAAGGGCTGTACGAGAAAAACGTCCGCACGCTGATCAAGCAGGTTGTCGAGAGCGCGGCGCCGCACGTCGAGGATTTTTTGCCGCCCGAGGCTCGCGAGCGCTCCAACCTGCCGCCGCTGGCCGAGGCGCTGGCGCAGGTGCATTTTCCCGACAGCTACCCGCAGCTGGAGCGCGCCCGCTTCCGGCTGGGCTTCGACGAGTTTTTGCTGATTCAGCTGGGCGTGCTGCAGCGCAAGCAGCTGTGGCAGGGCGAGTCCAGCCTGCCGATCACGATTGACCAGGCGGTGCACGCGCGCTTTTTGAGCAAGCTGCCGTTTCAGCTGACCGCCGCGCAGCTCACTGTGGTCGGCGAGATTTTCGCCGATGTGGCGCGGCCGGTGCCGATGGCGCGGCTGGTGCAGGGCGATGTCGGCTCGGGCAAGACGGTCGTGGCGGCGGCGGCGCTGGTCCAGGCGGTCGCCAACGGGCTGCAGGGCGCGCTCATGGCGCCGACCGAGATTTTGGCCGAGCAGCACTACAAAGGCTTAAAGCAGCTGCTGGCGCAGGTCGAGGTGCCGCGCACCGCCAAGCAGGCCGCCGAGCACAGCAGCGACTGGAAGGAGCGCCTCGACGACGATCAGCGCAAGCGCATGGCCGAGATCAAGCGGCTGCTGGGCATGACCGACGAGGAGGATCACGGCGGCGCCGGCATCCGCGTCGCGCTGCTGACCGGCTCGCTCAAAAGCAAGGAGCGCAAGCGCGTGCTGGAGGGCGTGGCGCGCGGCGAGGTCGATCTAGTGATCGGCACCCACGCGCTGATCTCCGAGAGCGTACAGTACAACAGCCTGGGCCTGGTGGTCGTCGACGAGCAGCACCGCTTTGGCGTCGAGCAGCGCGAGCGGCTCAAGGCTAAAGGTCACAACCCGCACCTGCTGGTTATGACTGCGACGCCGATCCCGCGCTCGCTGGCGCTGTCGATCTACGGCGACCTCGACTCGTCGGTGATCGGCGAGCGCCCGCCGGGCCGGCAGCCGATCCGCACCAAGTGGATTCAGAAGGCCGACATCAAAAAAGCCTACCGCCATGTCCAGCGCGAGGTTCAGGCCGGCCGCCAGGCGTTTGTGATCTGCCCGCTGGTCGAGGAGTCCGAGAAGCTGGAGTTGGCCTCGGCGGTCGAGACCCAGGAGCTGCTGCAGCACGAGGTCTTTCCCGACCTGCGGGTGGGGCTGGTCGACGGCCGCATGGCGCAGGCCGAAAAAGATGCGGTCATGACCGCCTTCCGCGACCGCACTTTTGACATCCTGGTGGCGACTGCGGTGGTCGAGGTCGGCATTGATATTCCCAACGCCTCGACGATTTTGATTCTGGGCGCCGAGCGCTTTGGCTTGGCCCAGCTGCACCAGTTCCGCGGCCGGGTCGGGCGCGGCGCGCACGCCTCGTTCTGCATCGTGGTCTCCGACGTGGAGAACGAGGCGACCCAGGAGCGGCTCCAGGCGCTGGAGAACAGCGAGGACGGCTTTGTGCTGGCCGAGAAAGACCTGGAGCTGCGCGGGCCGGGCGAGTTCTTTGGCCGCCGCCAGTCGGGCACGCCCGACCTGAAGATGGCGCGGCTGGGCGACCTCAGGCTGCTGCACGTCGCCCGGCTGGAGGCCGAGCGGATTCTGCAAACCGACCCCAAGCTGGAGCGCCCGGAACACCGCTTGCTAGCGGCCAAAGTTGCGGCGTTTTGGGCCGAGGCCGGCGCGGCCAACTAGCGGCGCTCCTTATGGTAGCGATGCGTTTTTTTAGATGAAAGGAGGGGTTTGTATGCCCCGTGAGCACTACGATCAGCAGCTGCGCGGTCTTCAAGATGACCTGCTGCGGCTGGCCAGCCTTGTCGAGTTCCAGATTGGCCGCGCGGTGGCGGCGCTGGAGGCGCAGGACATCGAGGGCGCCCGAGCGATCATCGCCGACGACGACATCATTGACCGCGGCCAGTATGCCCTGGAGGACAAGGCGCTGCTCCTCATCGCGCGGCAGGCGCCGATGGCCGCCGACCTGCGGATGATCAGCGCCGTGATCTCGATCGCGTCGGAGCTGGAGCGGATCGGCGACTATGCCGAGGGCATCGCCAAGATCACGATTCGTGGCGCCGGCGAGCCGCTGCTGAAGCCGCTCATTGACATCCCGCGCATGGCGGTGATGGCCCAGCGCATGCTGCGCGAGTTGGTGGACGCCTTTGTGCGCCGCGATGTGGCGGCGGCGCGGCAGCTGGCTGACCAGGATAATCAGGTCGACGATCTGACCTCGCAGGTCCAGGAGGAGCTGCTGGGCATGATGCTGCAAAATCCCAGCAACATCGAGCGCGCGCTGCACCTGATCTTCGTGGCCCACAATTTGGAGCGCGTCGCCGACCGCACCACCAACATCGCCGAGCGGCTGGTCTTCCTGGTGACGGGCGAGATCGAAGAGCTGAACCACTGAGGAACGTATGATTGCAATGCTGCGCAACCTGCGCCGGGCCCGCTTCATCGAGCTACAGCTCCTGATCACCGCGCTGCTATTTTTTGCCAGCGGCTATGTGCTGACGGCGGCGGCCCGGCCGGGCGCCGGCTTTACGCGCACGCCCGCTGGCCTGGCCAGCCTCTCGTGGCCGTCGAGCCTGCCGCTGGTCATGTTTGTAGCGATCAGCATTATTTTGTCGTGGCGGCTGCCGAAGGCCGACCAGGTGCTGCTGCCGGTCGTGGCGGTACTGGCGGGCCTCGGGCTGCTGTTGATGGCGCGCTTTCAGCCCAGCTTCGACGCGCAGGGCCTGACCGACGACTACGGCAAAGTCGCCGACAAGCAGACAATCTTTGTCACGCTGGGCGTCGGGCTGCTGCTGTTCATGGCGCTGGCGCCGCTCGACCGGCTGTTTATTCGCTTTCAGCGCATGTCGCTGATGGACTGGCTCAAAAATCACCGCTGGGTCTGGATGGCGGTCGGCCTCCTGATGGTGGCGATCACGTTTGTGTTTGGCAAAGGCCCGCCCGGCCAGGACCAGAAGCTGTGGATTGACTTCAAGGTTTTTCAGTTTCAGCCCTCGGAGCTGCTCAAGCTCTCGCTGGTGATTTTTATGGCCTCGTATCTCGATGAGCACCGCGAGGTCGTGGCGGCCGGCTACCGGCTGGGCCGCATCACGCTGCCGCCGCTGCCCTATCTCGTGCCGATGATCGGGATGTGGGGCCTGACGATGGTGTTTATTATCGTCCAGAAAGACCTCGGCAGCGCGCTGCTGCTGTTCGGGATTTTCCTGGCGATGCTGTACGTCGCGACCGGCAAGGGCTGGTACGCGCTGGTCGGGCTGGGCGCATTTTCGCTGGGCGCCTACGGCCTCTACAAAGTCATCCCGCGCGTCGGCGCCCGCGTCGGCATCTGGCTGAACCCGTGGGTCGAGTCGGGCTACCAGATTGTGCAGGGCCAGTACGCGCTGTCGGCCGGCGGGATTTTCGGCTCGGGGCTGGGCCAGGGATCGCCGACGGTGGTGCCGGCGGTCCACACCGACTTTATTTTTTCGGCGATTGGCGAGGAGATGGGCCTGGCGGGCGCGATGGGCGTGCTGCTGCTGTATCTGCTGCTGATGTACCGCGGCTACCACATTGCCGTCAGCCTCAACAGCCGCTTTCGCGGCTTCGAGCAGCTGTTTGCGGTCGGCCTCACATCGATCATCGTCTTCCAGGCCTTTATTATCATCGGCGGCGTGCTGCGGGTGATCCCGCTGACCGGCGTGACGCTGCCGTTTCTGTCGTATGGCGGCTCGTCGATCCTGATCAACTTCCTGATCATCGGCCTGCTGCTGCGGATTTCGGCCGGCCGCTCGGCGTGACGATGGGCGGGCGGGGCCGGCGTGGCGACTGAGGAGCGGCCGCCGCTGGCATTCTGGCAGATGACCTTCTGGGGCTGGGCGGCGCTGGGGAATTTCGAGCTGCTGCTGCCGCTGCTGGGCCTGGCGCTGGGCGCCACGAGCACCCAGATCGGTCAGGTGTTCAGCGTCTTTTCGATCACCGCGCTGAGTTCTGCGGATCGCGCTCGGCCCGCTGCTGGACCGCTGGCCGCGCCGGCCGCTGCTCCTGGCGGGTTTGGCGATCTATGTGGTGGCGCTGAGCGGCTTTGCGGTCGCCGGGTCGGTCGCGACGCTGATCGGCGCGCGGCTGCTGCAGGGCCTCGGCTCCACCGCCGTCTGGCCGACCGCCACGGTGCTGCTGGCCGAGTGGGGCGGCCGCCAGCAGGGCGCGAGCTTCGGGCGCTACCAGACGATCAGCGTGCTGGGCGCCGGGGTTGGCACCGGCTGGACCGGGCTAGTGACGCTGCTGCTCGATGGGCAGACGCGGGCCACGCTGGGCCGCTTGGTGACGCTGCCGGCCTGGCTGCCGGCGCCGTGGCCGCAGCTGGCGCTGCTCCACCTGATCTTCGCTGGCAACGCAGCCTGCGCGGCAGTCGCGCTGGGCTGCGCGGCGCTGCTGCGGGCGCCCGCGCGCACAGTGCCGGCCGAGCGGCTGCGCTGGTCGGTGCCAGGCTGGCTGCGGCCGCTCTTGGTGTGCGGCGCCGTCAGCGGCGCGGCCAGCGGGCTGCTGGCGCCAGTCCAGGTGGTGCTCCTGGAGCAGCGCTTTGGCCAGGGCCTGGTCGGCATCGCGCTGGCTTATGGGCTGCCGGGCGTGCTGTACGCGCTTGTGCCAGCGCCCGCCGGCCGCTGGGCCGACCGGGTCGGCTACCGCCGCGCCGCCACGCTCGGCCTGCTGCTCCCGCTGGTGGGCTACGCGCTGATCCCGCTGGCGACCAGCCAGCTGGCCTTCACGCTCTGCCTGTGTCTGGAGGCGGTCGGCCTCAGCATTCTGGTGCCGGCGATCTATGCGCTGGTCGGCGCCGGCAGCCCGGCGCAGCGCGGGCAGTCCTATGGCCTCTACACGTTTGCCGGCGGGCTGGGCGGCGCGCTGACGCAGGCCGTCGGCGGCTGGCTGTATCAGCACGCGGGCGCCGGCGCGCCCTTCTGGCTGGCAGCCGCGCTCATGGGCCTGAGCGCCGCCGCGCTGTACGGGCCGGGCCTAGCGCCGCGCGCGCCGGGCGTAGGCGCCCAGCTCCAGGACGGCGAATAGGAGCGCGGCCAGGATCACCCACACCAGGATCAGCCCGGCCAGCGCGCCGGCCTGGAGGCCGATACTGCGGCCGAGCAGCCCGCCAACGCCTTGCACCCAGAGTGCCGGCAGCCCAATCGTCGTGCGCAGCGCCGGCCGTGCCACGCTGGCGTAGATGCCAATCGTCATCCAGGCGACCGCCAGCGATCCGGCGGCCAGAAACCGATACTGCGTGAATCTGCTCATTGCATGCTGGCGCCGATAGCGAACAGCAGACAAATGCCAATTGCGCCCAGCACCACCATGCCAATCGAAATCCAACCGACAATGATGCCGGCCGTCGCCAATCCGTCGCCGCTCTGCTGGCCGTTCGACCCACGAATCTCGTTTCGCGCGCGATAGCCCAGCACGATGCCAATGATCGCGCCGATCAAGGGTAGAAGGAAAAACGACAGCACGCTTAGGACCAGCGAGGCCACCGCCATGCTGTTGGTCTGGGGCATCATGCCGCTGGGCATAATGTACGGCTGCGCGCCCGGCATGTAGTTCGGCTGGGCGCCCGGCGTAAACGTCGGCGGGGCGGGGGCGCTGGGTGGGGCCTCGTAGATGCGCGGGGCGCTGGGCGGCTCGCTGCTCTGCGGCGGGCGGTTGAGGTTGACGGTGGCGCCGGTGGCCGGGCGGGGCGCGGTCAGCGCGCTGCCACAGGTGATACAGAAGGCGGCGTCGGCCGTGTTGCTGGTGCCACAAACACTACATTGCATCGGAGGCTTCCTTTCGTTGACGGTATGATAGCAGCCGCGTCCCGAACTGCAACCGCTCGTCTGTGGAATAAACCTTGCAGCGTCAGCGCTGTAACAAGGAGCGAGCGATGCGACATACTCTCGTGCTGGGCGCGCCGGTGGGGCGGGCCGACCATGCGTTTGGCAAGCTTTCGGCGATTCTGGTGGACAACGGCGTGGCGAATCAGATTGTGGTCAATCCAACTGGGCTGTTCAGCGGGCCGGAGCGGGTCGTGCCGCTGAGTTCGCTGGGCGCGAGCACCGCCGACCAGGTTGTGCTTGACGTAACCGACGATGATTGGCGGGCCTTCGGCGCGTTTTCGATGGAGACACTGCATGTCGCGGCGCTGACAGCGCCTCACGGCCTGCCGGTGAATCCCGGCATCGACCTTGACCGCAAAATGGCCGAGCTGCCGACCGAGCAGAATGTTTCGACCGATCCGACGGTCGCCGACACAGTGGTGGTGCTGTCGAAGGATACGCAGGTCGGGACGCTGGGCGCGCTGCATGGCCTGGTGATCGACACCGGCATCCCCGAGGCGCTGCTGGTCGGTCATCAGCAGTTGCCGTTCAGCCAGGTCGGCCGCCTGGATAGCAAGCAGATCGAGCTGGGCGCCACGCCCCACTCCGACGAGCCGGCGCGCAGCCACTGATGCGCCTGGCGGCCGCGGCGCTGCGGCAGCTCCTGGCGCTGGCCCAGGCCGCGCCGCAGCACGAGGTCTGCGGCGTGCTGCTGGGTCCGCGCGCCGACCACGCCGCAACCATCGTTGCGGGCCGCAATGTGGCGGCGGCGCCAGCCACTACGTTTCTCCTGGACGCCGCGACGCTGCTCGCGGCCGACGCCCAGGCTCGCGCCGCCGGGCTGTGCGTCGTGGGCTTTTTTCATAGCCACCCGGCCAGTGTGCCATTCCCGTCGTCCAGCGACCGCGCGAGCGCGTGGCCCGACACCTGGCACTTGATCGTCGGGCGGGTCGGCGCTACGTGGGCCGTGACCGCCTGGCAGCTTGGCGCGGGCCGTGTCGTGCCGGGCTGCATTGTGGTGCGCTGAACTGCCCTGGAACCGCAGCGCGCCGCCGTCAGCTGGGCTGGCGGCGGCGCGCTGCGGTGAGTGCGGCGGGTGCGCTGCTAGCGCGCGGCAAACCGCGACAGCTGGGCCTGCTCGCCGCCGACGCCCAGCAGCTTCATGGCACGCAGCAGCTGGCTGTCTTTGGTGGTCGTCAGCTGCTCAGGTTTGAGCTGCTTTACCGCGGTCGGCGTCAGGCCGCGCACGCCCGCGGGCAGCGCCACGGTCAGGTCGGGCGCGACGCCCTCGCGGCGCAGGTAGCGGCCCTTCGGCGTCAGCCACTGGCCGGTGCCGAGCAGCAGCGCGGCCTTGTCCTGGAGCTCCAGCGTCGAGAGCACGGTGCCGGTCCCGGCGGTCGGGACGCCGATCAGCGTCGCCCGGCCATAGTCCTGCAGCGCGCCGGCGAAAATCTCGGCCGACGACGCCGAGCCGCCGTTGATCAGCACGACCATCGGCAGGTCGAGCTGTGGCTCCGCGGTCTGGCTGCGGTAGACTTTCTCCTCGCCGTCGCGCACCGACTCGCGTAGCACGACCTCGCCTTTTTTGACAAATAGCCCGGTGACGGCGGTGGCCTGGCTCAGCAGCCCGCCCGGATTGTCGCGCACGTCAAAGATGATCGCGGTGGCGCCGGCGGCTTTGGCCTCGTCGAGCCGGCCCTGCACTGCCTCGGCCGCATTGTCCGAGAACTGCGTTAGGCGAATCAGGGCGATGTTGCCGGGCAGCATCGTCCACGCGGTCGCCGGCACGGTCACGGCGGCGCGAGTGATCGTCATCTCCTCGGTCGCCTCCTCGCCCACATGCCGCACGGTGATCGTCACCGACGTGCCAGCCTTGCCGCGGATCAGCGCCACAACCTCGTCGATCACCAGCCCCTCGGTGGAGTTGCCGTTGACGCGCACGATCACATCGCCCGGCCGCACCCCCGCCGCCTCGGCCGGCGAACCCTCAATCGGCGCAACAATGATTGGCACGCCGTTCTCGGTGTTGACAAAGGCGCCAATGCCTTCAAAGGAGCCTTGCAGCGACTCGCTGAAGCGCTTGACCTGCTCGGCGGTCAGGTAGCGGGTGTGGCCCTGGTCGCCCAGCGAGTCCAGCATGCCGTTGATCGCGCCAGTGATCATGTCGTCGGGGTTGACGGCCTTCGGATCGACAAAGCGGGTCTCGGCCAGATTCCAGACTTTCCAAAACTGGGTAAACTTGGCGCACACCTCGGCCAACTCGGTGCAGGCGCCGTCGCCGGCCGCGCCGCGCACCAGCGACCAGCCCGGCCCCAGGCTCAGGCTGACAATCATTAAACCGGCCACCAGCCACAGCGGCGGGCGCCACAGCGCAACCTTTCGCATGATCTGCTCCTCTAAACCGCTACAATATAACGATACCCGAGCCGCCTTGCAACACAGGACCGCGATGCCAAAAATTTTACACGTCGCCGACATTCATATCGGCATGGAAAACTACGGCCGGATCGACCCGGCGACCGGGCTGCACACCCGGCTGATCGACTTTTTGGACCGCCTCGACGAGGTGATCACCTACGCCCTGGAGACCGAGCCGGTTGATCTGGTGCTGATCGCCGGCGACATCTATAAGACGCGCTCGCCCAACCCGACCCACCAGCGCGAGTTTGCCAGCCGCATCCGCCGCCTGACCGCCGCCGGCCTGCCGGTCGTGATCCTGACCGGCAACCACGATGTGCCCGCCGCCAGCGGCCGCGCCCACTCGGTCGAGATTTTCCAGACGCTGGACATTGAGCACGTCACCATCGCCGACCGCCTCCAGGTGCTAACTATCCCTACGCACGGCGGCCCGGTGCAGATTGTGGCGATCCCGTGGCTCAATCGCCAGGTGCTGCTGAGCAGAGAGGACCTGCACAGCCTGCCGATGGCCGCGCTGGAGACCGAGATGATCAGCCGCGTTGAGGCCTGGCTGGACGCCAAGCTGCCGACGCTCGACCCGGCGATCCCGACGATCCTGACCTTTCACGGCTCGCTCGCCGGCGCAACGTTTGGCGCCGAGCGCTCGATCATGCTGGGCCACGACCTGATCCTGCCGCGCTCGACCGTCGCCCGCCCCGAGATTGACTATGTGGCGCTGGGCCACATCCACAAGCACCAGGTCATCGGCGACCTGCCGCCGGCGGTCTACGCCGGCAGCATCGAGCGCATTGATTTCGGCGAGGAGCGCGAGGCCAAAGGCTTTGTCGTCGTCGATCTGGCGAAGGGTCAGACGGCGTGGCGCTTCGTGCCGGTGGCGGCGCGGCCGTTTGTGACCGTCGAGGTCGACGTGCGCGAGCATCCCGAGCCGCAGAGCCGCGTGCTGACGGCGATCGGCAAGCACAAGCTGGCCGGCGCCGTGGTGCGCGTGCTGGTGCAGTGCAAGCCCGAGCAGCGCCCGCGCCTCGATGACAAGGCGCTGCGCGAGGCGGTCGAGGCGGCCGGCGCACACGTCGTCGCCGCCATCGCCATCGAGGTGGAGCGCGGCGGGCGGGGCCGCTTCGCCGCCTTCGACGACGAGCTGCGCGGCGGCACCACGCCCGAGCGCGCGCTGAAGCTCTATTTGCAGGCCAAAAATGTCAGCGCCAGCCGCCAGGCCCAGCTCCTAAACTCGTTCCGCAAGCTGCGCGACACGCCGGCGAGCGACTGAGACGAGCGAAATTAAAGACTTCAAGCGGCCCGTCACCAGCGCGTGACGGGCCGCTCCGCTTGGGTATATAAACAAGGATAGGCTACTGGAACGTCCAAGCCTGGGTTGCAAGGTCAAAGGTGCCGGTCTTGCCCTCGGGTGTTGTGAAATGCATGCTTCCTGTTGGCCCGGCTGGAGTAAGCAGGAGTGACTCGAAACCGCTGACCGTCAGCGCAGTGAGGTCTGCGGGTGCCAACCAGTACTGATTATAAATCTGCTGGAGGACGGGGTCCTCGGTAGAATACTCCGTCAGGATGAGGACTGGACCGCGTGTGTCATTTTTTGGATAGCAAAATAGCAGGACAACCGCGTAGTCCGAGCCGTCACTTCCTGAGAGTGCCCCAAGCTGCCACGCATCATTTGCGCCATACGGCACCATTATGGGTGGTATTTCCCGTCGATCCTCCATGCTCATCCGCTCCACCCGACGTGCCCGCTCGGAAATATAGCCGCGCGGCTTCGGGGTTTGCAGTGGAAGTACTACCGGCGGCACAGTTGGGAATATGGCATCACTACTCTGCGAGGTAGCAATCGCATCTTGCTCTTCCTGCGCAAACCGTGTATCACGGGCTGCGATACAGGCTGAAAACTCAGCGGGCGGGAGAGAACTCAAAAAATCTGGGCAGGCCGTTGGTGCCGGCATTGGGGCTGGCAGCGCGGTCATGGGTGCGAGCGGCGCTTCCGTAACAACCAGTGGCGGGACTGGATACGCACCAAGTCCTACCTGTGCCGTCACAGGTGATAGTCCAGCTGCCGGGCGTGGCCAAACACCTTGCAACATGATGACGACGACAGCGAGCATACAGGCGATAATTACCCAAAGATGGCGGAAGATGCGTATCATCTCACTTGTTCCTCATCCCTCGCTCCTCACTCCTCGTCACTCGGTACTCACTACTCGCTACTCATCACTCGCCTTCCCACGGCGCCGCGCCGTAGCGCCAGCGGAAATAGTGCTGGCCGACGTTGCCCATCTCGACGCGGAAGGCGGCCGGGTTGGCGGGCGTGTAGGTCAGCGTCCGGCGCTCGAACAGCTGGACCAGCACGTCCTGCTCGGTCGAGCCAACCTGATAGCGCGCCCAGTACGGCTCGGTGATCGGATAGCCCATCACAAACACCCAGTCGAGGGGCAGCGTGGCCAGATAGTCGTCAAAGACATCGGGCAGGTTGTGGCCGAGCGCGGCGCTGTAGCTGCTGTGGCGCACGCCGTAGCGCGCCAGGCCAGCATTGCTGCCGACATTGCCGGCGGCGTCCAGCGTCGCCAGCACCGGCTGGCCGACGGCGCTGGGGCTGCGGCGGTCGCTGTTGAGCGAGGCCAGCGCCGCGAAGTCGTTGTAGCTCGGGCCGCGCGAGGTGTCGTCGCTGTTGCCGCCGATGGGCGTCGTTGCGGCCGGGCGGCTGGTAAACGTCCCATCGCCGGCCTGCTGCTGGCCGCTGACCAGCTCGCGGACCAGGAGGCCGTTGGTGACAAACCACGGCGCCGCGCGGTCGGCGGCGGGCTGTGTCACCTCCATGCGCGACTTATCCCAATACTGCACGGTCCGGGCGCCGCCGGGCGACTCGCGGTACGGCTCGGCGCCGGTCGCGAAGGCCGCCGGCCCCCACAGCCACGAGCGGGCGGTCTCGCCGCGGGCCACCGCCGCGTCGGTGCGGCGCCAGAGCGCGGCAAACGCCGGGTCGGCCGCGGCTGGCTGCAGCGCGTCTACCGTGCTGGTCGCCAGGTTCGTCAGTGTGACTCGCCCGGCGCTCACGGTGATCGCCGCGCTGGCTGCGCCGCCGGCCAGGGTCCAGCCGCCGGGCGCCACGGCCACAAAGCCAAACACCCCCGAGCCGTCGGTGCTCGCCACGAGGTCGGCCCGGCCGGCCGCGCTCAGGCGCACGGTCTGATTCGTCTGCGGCTGGCCGTCGCGCAGCAGCTTGCCGAGGACAAAGCCGGTCTCGGCCGCCGGCTTCGTCGGCGCGCCCGCGCCATCCGCCCACAGCTCGGCCTTGAGGCGGTCGAAGAACGCCAGGCGGTCGCCGCTGACCGGCAGCGCGTAGGAGTACAGCGCCGTGCCGCGCAGCTCGCCGCCGTCCAGGGCATACCGCAGCTGGGCCAGGTTTTGGTCGGCGGTGTTGAGCCAGGCGCCCACGCCGACCGCGGCCCGCCCCGCGTGCTGCGTCCGCAGCCAGTCGACCCAGCTGCGATACCACAGCCGCTGGTCGCTCTGGCCCTCGGCCTCGTAGTTCATCACCAGCACCCAGTCGAGGTAGCCGCGCTCAAGCCAGGTGTCCCAGTCCTGCAGCACCCGGCTGTAGGCCGCGCTGGTGTGGAAGTCGTCGCCGGTCGGGCCGTCGCCCCAGGCGATGGCGGCCAGGCTGACCTGAATCTGCGGCCGGGCGGCCACGGCGTTCAGGTAGATGCGCTTGACCAGCTTGGTCACCTGGTCGCGCCGCCACTGGAGCCACTGCGGATCATCGACGAGCGGCGTGTCGCCCCGGCCGGCCTCGGCCTGAAAGCGGCGCAGGCTGACCGGGTTGTAGCCGAAGCGCACGCCGGGATACCGTAGATAGTCAAGGTGCAGGCCGTCGAGGTCGTAGTTTTTGACCAGGTGGTCGAGGACCGTCACCGTATAGTCGGCGGCGGCCGGGTGGCCGGGGTCGAGGAAGTACGCGCAGTCGTTGGGTGCGCCGCAGTCGCCGGTGCGACCGTCGTCGCGGCGCATCAGCCAGTTTTGGTCGCCGCTGGCGCTGGGGCCGTGGGTCCGCCAGACATGGCCGGCGGCGGGCTGGACGTAGCCATCTTTCCAGACCGGCAGCACGACAGTCCAGGCGTGAACCTGCAGGCCGGCGCGGTGGGCCTGGCCGATCAGGTCGGCCAGCGGATCGTAGCCCGGCGCCAGGTCCACGGCGGTCGGCTCCAGCGAATCGAGATAGTAGCTGTCGCCGCGCCGCCGCACCTGGACCATCAGCGCGTTGGCGCCAGCGCGCCGGGCGTCAGCGACGAGCTGCGTGGTTTCGGCAGGCGACTTGATGCCGGCGTGGAAGGCGTCGACCCACAGCGCGCGCAGTGTGGGGCTGGCGGCGTGGGCGCCGCGGGCCGGCAGCAGCAGGGCGAGCATCAGCGGAAAAACAGCGGCAAACCGGCGCATGGTCATTACTCCTGAACATCGCAATCATACCGGAGCCGAGCTGATAGACCTAGCCCGGCACCATGACACGCCGCTGACGATCCGGCCGCGCCGCGCTTAATCGGCGCATCGGGCTACAATAGATTACGAAAGGAACGATATGGCAAGCCCACTTCCGTTTAATCCAGTGACCGCGCCCGACGAGCTGCGCCTGGCGGCCCGGCCGTTTGTGGCGGTCGAGTCCTACATTGTGCAGCCGACCGGCGAGGTCGTGCTGCGCGGCCGGCTGCTGGCCGACCCGCACGCTTTCTACCGCCCGCTGCGCGCCGCCTTCGAGGGCATCGGCTTTACGCCGCTGGTGCGCCGCCATCCCGACGGCGTTGAGATCGTGGCGCAGCCCGGCGTGATCAAGCACAAGCCGGCGCGCGTCTGGATCAACTGGCTCCTGTTTGTGCTGACCGTCGCCAGCGTGCTCGCGAACGGCGCCATGATGGAGGGCGTCAACCTCGCCGCCAACCCCGCCGGCATCCTGCGCGGCCTGCCGTTTATGCTGACGGTGCTGGGCATTTTGGGAACCCACGAGATGGGGCATTTCATCGTCGGGCGCTGGCGGGGCGCGCCGATGAGCTGGCCGTACTTTATCCCGATGCCGTTTACGCTGACCGGCACGATGGGCGCCGTGATCGTGCAGCGCGAGCCGCTGGAGGACCGCCGCACACTCCTGGAGGTCGGCATCGCCGGGCCGCTGGCGGGCTTGGTCGTGGCGATCCCGCTGCTGTTTGTCGGCCTGAGTATGTCGACGGTTGGGGCGCCGCCGAGTGGGCTGTACATGCAGGAGGGGAATTCGTTGGTGTATGCGCTGGCTAAGTACAGCATTTTTCGGCAGTGGCTGCCGGGCGGCGGCGTGGATGTCCAGATGAGCAGCGTAGCCTTCGGCGCCTGGATCGGCCTCTTGATCACGATGCTGAATCTGCTGCCGGTCGGCCAGCTTGACGGCGGCCACATCGCCTACGCGCTGCTCGGGCGCAAGGCCGACTACCTGGGCTACGCGGTGATCGGGCTGTCGGTGGTGCTGGGCATTGCGGTGTCGCAGCTGTGGCTGGTCTGGGCCGCGATGCCGCTCCTGACCGGGCTGCGCCACCCCGCGCCCTTCAACGATGTCCCCGACCTTGACCGCAAGCATGTCGCGCTGGCGATCAGTGGCCTGGTGGTCTTTGTGCTCTTGTTCGTGCCCAATCCATTGACAACCGTGGGCGGGTAGCGCTTTAATAGCGGCAACCGTAAGGAGTTCCACATGGCTGGCCCGACCCCCAACCCGAAGCCCCGCAGCGTCCTGATCGTCGCGCCGCACCCCGACGACGCCGAGTTCATGGCCGGCGGCAGCCTGGCCCACTGGCATCGCCAGGGCGCCACGATCCACTACTGCCTGGTGACTGATGGCGTCAGCGGCTCGCGCGACCCGCAGCAGACGCCCGCGCAGCTGGCCGCGATCCGCCACGCCGAGCAGCGCGCCGCGGCGGCGGTCCTCGGCAGCACCGATATCACCTTTCTGGGCTACCCCGATGGCCGCGTCGAGCCGTCGCTGGCGCTGCGCTGGGACCTGGCCCGCGTGATCCGCCGCGTCCGCCCCGATGTGGTCGTGACCCAGGACCCGCTGTTCCGCTACGGCCCGACCTACATCAATCACCCCGACCACCGCGCCGTGGCCGATGCGACGCTGGCGGCGATCATGCCGACCGCCAACACGCTGCTGGCGGCCCTCGACCTGTACGAGGAGGGCCTGGAGCCGCACGATGTCCGCGAGGTGTACCTGGCAGCGGCGCAGAACGCCACGGTCTGGGTGCCGCTGACCGCCGAGGACCTGGAGCTGAAGTTTGCGGCGCTGCGCGAGCATCACTCGCAGCTGGACGGCTGGACCGGCGAGCAGATGGTCCGCGACTGGGCCGCCGAGGCCGCCCGCGAGGCCCGTGAGCACGGCATCGAGTGCGAGTTCGCCGAGCGCTTCGCGTATGTGCGTCTACAGCCCGACCCGGTCGAGGACGAGCAAGACACGGCCGCGGCGGCATAAAGCTGGCGGCGGGTGGCCCAGTGCCACCCGCCGCTTTTGTAAAACTTGACAACCGGCAGGCAAAATCCTATAGTTTGGCCCACAACCGAATCTAGGCAACGCTCTTATCCAGAGGGGTGGAGGGACCGGCCCGACGAAGCCCCAGCAACCACGATGAGCGCCGCCGCGCCCGAGCTTCTTGCTCGCTGCGCCAGCGGCCGCCCATCAACAGGTGCTAAATCCGGCAGAACCATCTGGAAGATGAGAGGACGCAGCCAACCGCAGCCCACTGTCGTGCTGTGTATGCTTCCTCATCTGCCGCTGCCGATGGGGATTTTTGTTGGCTAGAGCATCAACACGACAGAGGAAACTATGGCACTGCACGTTCTGAAGTTTGGCGGCACGTCGGTGGGGAGCGCGGCGGCGATCCGGGCGACGGCCGAGATTGTACGCAGCATCACCCAGGAGCACCAGGTCGCCATCGTGGTCTCGGCGATGAGCGGCGTCACCGACAGCCTGCTGCGCGGCGCCCATAGTGCGGCCGCCGGCGACGGCGCCACATTTCGCTCCATCGCCGATGAGCTGCTGACTCGTCACACGGCCAGCCTGGCCGAGCTGGTCGCCGAGCCGGCCGCGCGTGAGGCGGTGCTGGCCACATGCCGCAGCTACCTCGACGAGTTCACCACCCTGTGCCACGGGATTCATCTGCTCGGCGAGCTGACGCCGCGGGCGCTTGACACGATCTCATCGCTGGGCGAGCGGCTGAATGCGCCGCAGGTCGCCTCGGCGCTGAGCGCCGCCGGCATCAGCGCCGAGGCCGTCGACGCCGCCGAGCTCATTGTGACCAACGACCGCTTTGGCGACGCCGTGCCGGACCTCGCGCAGACCTACGTCAAGACCACCGCCCGCCTCGGCCCGGTGCTGGAGCGACGGGTCGTCCCGGTGATCACCGGCTTTTTGGGCGCCACGCCCAGCGGCATCACCACCACGCTGGGCCGTGGCGGTAGTGACTACAGCGCCGCGATCATCGGCGCCGCGCTGAAGGCCGACGAGGTGATCTTCTACAAAGAGGTCGACGGCGTGATGACCGCCGACCCGCGGCTGGTCCCGACCGCCCGCGTGCTGCCGCTGCTGTCCTACGACGAGATCAGCGAGCTGGCGTACTTTGGCGCCAAAGTCATGCACCCCAAATCGATCCAGCCGCTGATCGACCGCGGCGTGGCGGTGCGCTTCAAAAATACCTTCAACCCCAGCGCGCCCGGCAGCGTGGTCGTGCCGCGCTCCACGCCGGTGCCGGGGACCATCAAGGCGGTCACGGCGATCCGCGGCCTGTCGCTGGTGACGGTGGCCGGCCGCGGCATGCTGGGCGTGCCGGGCATCGCGGCGCGCACCTTTGGCGCCGTCGCGCGCGTCAACGCCAGTGTCCTGATGATCTCGCAGGCCTCCTCGGAGCAGAGTATCTGCTTTGCGATCCCGACGGCGGCGGCCGCGGCGGTCGTCACCGCGCTGCGCGCCGATCTGGCGGTCGAGATCGAGCGCCGCGACATTGACGGCGTGAATGCCGAGAGCGACACCGTGATCGTGACCGTGGTCGGCGCCGGGCTGCGCGGCACGCCGGGCATCGCCGGGCGGATCTTTGGCGTGCTGGGCGAGGCCGGGATCAACATCCACGCCATCGCGCTGGGATCGTCGGAGTGCTCGCTCAGCCTGGTCGTCGAGGCCGGCGCCGCCGATGCGGCCGTGCGCGCGGTCCACGAGCTGACGGTCGCTTAATTTTTTTGCCTGGAGGAACGGTATGGCTCCTGCACACAAGCTGCCCGTCGCCATCTTGGGCGCCACGGGCGCCGTCGGCCAACGCTTTATCACACTGCTCGCCAACCATCCTTGGTTCGAGATCGCCGTCCTGACCGGCTCCGAGCGCTCAATCGGCCGGCGCTACGGCGATGTCGTCCACTGGATTCTCGATGACGCGCCGCCCGCCGCTGTCGCCGACCTGATCGTCCAGTCCACCGACACCGTCGCCGATGTGCCCATCGCCTTCTCGGCGCTGCCCACCGAGCAGGCCCAGGCCGCCGAGCCGCTGTGGGCCGCCGCGGGCGTGGCGGTCTGCAGCAACGCCGCGTCGTTCCGCATGCACGAGCAGGTGCCGCTGCTCATCCCCGAGGTCAACGCCGACCACGTGCATCTCATCGAGCAGCAGCGCACGCAGCTGGGCTGGAAAGGCTGCATTGTGGCCAACGCCAACTGCTCCTCGACGACCATCGTCATGGCGCTGAAGCCGCTGCATGTCGCCTTTACGCTCACCCACGTGGCTGCCACGACGCTCCAGGCGATCTCGGGCGCGGGCTATCCCGGCGTCGCCTCGCTCGACATCCTCGACAACGTGGTGCCGAACATTGGCGGCGGCGGCGAGGAGCGGAAGATCGAGACCGAGCCATGCAAAATGCTGGGCAGCTACACCGGCACCGCGATCACGGCCGCGCCGATTCGCATCAGCGCGACCGCCACGCGCGTCCCTGTGACCGATGGCCACACGGCGGTGGTCTCGGTCGGCTTTGCGCGCCGGGCTGACGTGGCGGAGGTCGCGGCGGCGCTACGCGAGTTCCGGGCGCCCACCGTGGTGCAGGGCCTGCCGTCGGCCCCGCCGCTGCCCCTAGTGCTGCGCGACGAGTCCGACCGCCCGCAGCCGCGCCGCGACCGCGACCTGCACGGCGGCATGGGCACCACGGTCGGCCGGCTGCGGCCCTGCCCGCTGTTCGACGTGAAATTTGTCGTGCTGTCACACAACACGATCCGCGGCGCGGCCGGCGGCGCGATCCTCAACGCTGAGCTGCTGGTCGCCGAGGGCATTGTGGCCTGAGATCACGAAATGAGCGAGAGCTGATGATCACTCATCAGCCCTGAGCATTGCGGGCGCCGCAATCCTGCTGGCGAACGTTCCGACCGCCGTGCCCAACCAGGGTGGGGCGGCGGCGTTTTAATCGCGGCCCCGCCGCTGCCGCGCCCTGATCAGCGCCGCCGTCGGCAGCGCCGTGGCGCCGAGGCCCTCGATGGCGCAGCTGGCCGCGGCGCAGGCCCAGTCGGTCGCTGCGGCTGGCGCATCGCCCCGCCCGAGCGCGACCAAGAGCGCCGCCGCGAACACATCGCCGGCGCCCGTGGGATCGGCGACCGTCGCGGGATACGCCGGGACGACCGTGGGCTGGCCTTGCCACCACACCGTCGCGCCGCGCTCCGCCGCCGTCAGCACGGTGATCGGCACCTGCGCGGCTAGCTCGGCCAGCAGCGCAGCGTCGCCGTCAACGTCCTCCTCGCTGACGACCACCACGCCCACGCCGCGCCAGTCACGGCCGCGCAGCCGCTGCGGGTCGGCGCTGACGGTGCCGGCCTCGTCCCAGCTGCGCAGCCAGCCTTGAGGCGTTACGCCGACCCGCGCGCCAGAAAATAGTCCCGCGTCGAGCACTAGCTCATTGATCACCGGGCCAACATGCACCAGCGGCGCCGCACGCCAGGCCGGCGGCAGCGCGGCCAGGTTCAGCGGCGCGGCCAGCGCCGTCACCTGCTGCTGGCGCTGATTGCCAGCGTACACATTGCGAAACGTCGTCGTCGCCGCGCTCGCCTGGCGATGCACGGCGATGCCGGGCGGCAGCCAGGCGAGGTCAACGTCGGCGGCGCAGGCGGTGAAGATCGCGGTGACGCAGCCCAGCGCTTGCGCCGTGAGCGCAGCGTAGAGCGCGGTGCCGCCCGGCCGCACGCTGCCGTCAGCCTGCAGGTCAGCGGTGATGTGGCCGAGCGCCAGGTACTCGGGCGTGATGTCGAGATCAGTGGGCATGGTCGGCTCCCGCTGGCGGCGGCCCGACATAGCGGGCGCGCGGCCGGATCAGCTGGTCGGTGGCGTACTGCTCCAGCGCGTGGCCCAGCCAGCCCACGGTCCGCCCGATGGCAAACAGCGCCAGCGCATGGCTGCTTGGCAGTCCCAGCGCGGCGGTCAGCGCAACCAGCGCAAAATCAATCGTCGGCCGCTCGCCGGTCAGCTCCGCGACGCCCGCGGCCAGCGCGTCGGCCAGCGCCAGGGCCGGCGCGTCCGGCTGATGCGCACGCAGCAGGTCCAGCAGGCAGCGCGCCCGCGGGTCGCCCGCCGGGTAGAGCTGGTGACCAAAGCCCGGCAGCGGCTCGCCCCGCCGCAGCCGGCTGACCAGCGTCCGGTGGACCCCGCCGGCATCGCTGGCCTCGCGCCACAGCGCCGCGACCTGCTCGGCCACGCCGCCGTGCTTATAGCCTTGCAGCGCCGCGAGGCCCGCCGTCACCACGCCGTACAGCGTCGCGCCCGACGAGGCGACGCAGCGCGCAGTAAATGCCGAGACATTGAGCTCATGGTCGGCGCAGAGGATCAGCGTGGCCCGCAGCAGTGGCGCGGCGGTCGGCTGGTCGGGCAGCCAGTGCCGTTGCAGCGTCGTGACAATGTCGGGTCCGGGCGCGCCGCCGGCCGCAATCGTCGCGACCAGCTGGAGCAGCCGCGCGGCGGTCGGGAGCAGCGCCGCCGGCCGCAGATCGAGCGCCGCGGGATCGGCGGTCGCCGCGGCCGGCAAGAGAATCTGGAGCCGCTCAATCGGCGCGAGGTCGCGGCAGTGCGCCGCCAGCGCGGCGACGCGCGCGGGGATCGGCGCCGGCGCCGCGAATAGCTCGGCGGTCGCATCGCCAGTCCACAGCAGCGCGGCGATCGCCTCGACGGTGGCCGTGCTGGCCAGCGCCACCACCGGCTGGCCGCGATACCACAGCTCGCCCGCGCTAATCAGCGTCAGCGCCAACTCAAGCACCGGCGCGCCCCAGTGCAGCGCCTGCTCCACCGCCCGCTGCGGCTGCTGGTGGAGCAGCTTGCGCGCCTGGAGCTTCGCGATATCGGCCGCCAGATAGCGCCGCTGGCGCTGGCCGGTCGGCTCCGAGCGCACCAGGCCGCGGCTGACATAGGCGTACAGCGTCGCCACACTGATATCCAGAGCGGCGGCGGCCGCCTGGGCGGTCAAAAACTCAGGCTCGGTGCTCATATATATTGATTCACTAATCAAGATTGACAATCAAGATGTACGCAGTATAGTGATCGCCATTGGCACTGTCAAGAGGAGTATCGTAATGACGACATCAGTACATGCAGGGCTAGAGGGCGTGGTCGCGGCCGAGACGCGGCTGAGCGGCGTGGACGGGCAGCGCGGCGAGCTGATCATCGCCGGCTTTCCAGTTGAGGAGCTGGCCGGCCGCTCGACGTTCGAGGAGACGCTGTGGCTGCTGTGGCACGACGCGCTGCCAACCGCCGCCGAGCTGGCGGCGCTGCACACCGCCCTGAGTTCGCAGCGCCAGCTCCCTGAGAGCACCGTGGCGCTGCTGCGAGCCGCGGCGGTCCAGCGGCTGGGCGCGATGGACGCCCTGGAGCTGGCGACGGCCAGTCTGCGCCTGACGCTGCCGGCCGGGCAAAGCGCTGAGGACAGCGCGGTCGGCGTGGTTGCGCGGCTGCCGGTGCTCATCGCCGCGTACTGGCGGCTGACGCAGGGCGCCGCGCCGCTCGCATCGGACCCGGCGCTCGGCCACGCCGCCAACTTTCTGTGGTTGCTCACGGGCGAGCGCCCGAGCGCCGAGCGGGTCCGCGGCCTGGAAACGTACCTGAACACCGTGGTCGATCACGGCCTCAACGCCTCGACGTTTGCCGCGCGGGTGATCATCGCCACGCAGTCCGACGTGCTTTCGGCGCTCGTCGGCGCGCTCGGCGCGCTCAAGGGGCCGCTGCACGGCGGCGCACCGGGGCCGGCGCTGGACATGGTCTTTGAGATCGGCGATGAGGCGCGGATTCGGCCATTTTTGACGGCCAAGCTGGACCGCGGCGAGCGGCTGATGGGCTTTGGGCATCGCGTCTACAAAGTCCGCGACCCGCGGGCCGAGGTGCTGGCCGCCGCGGCCGCGCAGCTCTACCAGGCCGACGGCGACCTGCGGCTGTATCGCCTGGCCACCGCCGTGGAGCGCGAGGCCGTCGCGCTGCTGGCCGAGCGCAAGCCCGGCCGCAATCTCCAGACCAATGTCGAGTTTTATACCGCGCTGCTGCTCCACGGCCTCGGCCTGACCACCGAGCTGTTCACGCCGGTATTTGCGATGAGCCGCGTGGTCGGCTGGGCGGCGCACTGCTTCGAGCAGCAGGCCGCCAACCGCCTGATTCGGCCGCAGTCGGTCTACACCGGCGTCAAGGACCGGCAGTGGCTGCCTGTGGCGGCCCGCGGCTAGCCCAGCTCGCCGCGCAGCACCGTGACCGCCTGGCCGCCGATCAGCACGCGGTCGTCCTTGACCTGCAGCTTCAGCACGCCGCCGCGGGCCGAGGCCTGATAGGCCCGCAGCGTGGTTTTGCCCAGCCGCGCGGCCCAGAACGGCGCTAGGCAGCAGTGGGCCGAGCCAGTCACCGGGTCCTCGTCAATGCCCGAGCCGGGCGCGAAAAAGCGCGACACAAAATCAAATCTGGTCGAGGTGGCGCGGCTGGTGACGATCACGCCGCGCACCGGCAGCGTCCGCAGCCGCGCATGATCGGGCTGCATCGCCCGCACGGTCTGCTCGTCGGCCACCTCGACCAGATAGTCAAACTGGCTGCGCCCGACGTAGACCGGCGCGACGCCCAGCGCGGCGCTGAGGTCCGCCGGCGGCTCGGCGGCGGCCTCGGGCTTGCTGGGAAAGTCCAGGTCAATCCAGTCGCCGCGGCGGGTCGCGGTCAGCAGGCCGCTGAGGGTGTGGAAGCGGGCCGGCGTCGCGCGGTCAAGCTTGCCGCTGCTCCAGAGCACATGTGCGCTGGCCAGCGTGGCGTGGCCGCACAGCGCCACCTCGACGGTCGGCGTAAACCAGCGCAGGCCATAGCCATCGGTCTGCGGCGTGACAAAGGCCGTCTCCGACAGATTCATCTCGGCGGCGACCTGCTGCATCCAGGTGGTCTCGGCCGGCGCCGCGAGCAGGCAGACCGCCGCGGGATTGCCGGCGAAGGGCTGGTCGGTGAAGGCATCAACCTGAAACAGTGGGTAGGGCATCGGAGCCTCCTTGTGTTACGTCGCAGGCATTGTCGCAAACCTGGGCCGGCGGCGCTAGGCGGCGCTGAGCTGTAGTGTGGCCCAGGCCAGCGCGCCGTAGCGCCCAGCCTTGCCAATGATCAGCCAGGCCGCCACCGGCGCCGGCGCTAGCCCGAGCGCGCCGGCCGCCCCGACCAGCAGGTCGCCGACCAGCGGCACCCAGCTGAGCACCAGGAGCGGCGCGCCGCAGCGTCGCAGCCAGCCGAGCGCGCGCTGCTGCCGCGCTGTCGGCGCCGCGCCCAGCCGTGTGGCAGCGCGCCGCCCGAGCCAGAACGTGGTCAGGCCGCCCAGCACGTTACCGACCGTCGCCACTGCGACCGGCGCGGCCCACTGCCCGTCGTGCCGCACCAGCGCCACAAACGCCACCTCCGAGCCGAGCGGCACGACGGTCGCCGCCAAAAACGACCACCCAAACAGCACGACGTAGGGCCAGAGCATCAGTCGGCCGCCGTGAAGCTGTCCACAACGGCATGGAGCCGCCAGCTCGGCAGCGCCAGCACGACGGCGGAGGGCAGCTCCAGCCGCTGCCACAGCGCGAAGCCGTCCACGCCGGCCCGCGCCGTCGCTAGCAGCGCGATCACAGTGCCGTGGGCGACGACCGCCACAGTCTGACCCGGCGTGGCGGCGATGATCTCATCGATGGCCGCGCCGAACCGCGCCAGTGCGGCGCTCGCGGTCTCGCGGCCGAGCACCACGGTGTCAGGCTCGGCAAACAGCCGCGCGACCGTCGCCTGCCAGCGTTCCGCATCCAGCAGCCCAGTTTGATTGCTGCGGTCGTGCTCGTGGAGGCCAGCGTGCGGCACGGCGTCCAGCCCCAGCACGGCGCCGAAAAGCGCGGCGGTCGCGGCGGCCTTTGGCTCGACGCTGCTGAACAGCGCCGCGGGCCGGAGCGGCGCCAGCCCGGCGGCCAGCGCCCGGCAGCGCGGCGCCGCCGACTCGGCCAGCTGCCACTCGTTGGCTGGGCGCGTGGCGTCAAGCACGGGCGCCCCATGCTTGATCAAAATGACATAATGTTGAGATTGCATCTGCTCAGCCATGCGCCTAACTCAGCGTAACCAGGCCAATTTTGACTGCGTACAGCGCCGCCTGGGTCCGCGATGGCACGTTGAGCTTGGCCAAAATGCTGCTGACATGGCTCTTAACCGTCTTCTCGCCAATCTGGAGGCTGCGCGCGATCTCTTTGTTGGCCTGGCCCTGCGCCAAGAGCCGCAGCACATCGGTCTCGCGCTCGGTCAGCGCCTCGGGGCTGTCGGGGGCGCGCACCTCGCGCATCAAGCGCGCGGCCGCCTGCGGCGCCAGCTGCACCTGTCCGGCCGCCGCCGCGTGGATTGCCCGCACCAGTTCGTCGGACTGGGTATCTTTGAGCAGATAGCCGATCGCGCCGGCCCGGATCGCGCCGACGACCAGCGCATCTTCCACGACGCTGGTCAGCGCAATCACCTCGGTCTCGGGGAGTGCGCGGCGAATTGCGCTGATCGCCGTCAGCCCATCCATCACCGGCATGAGCAGGTCCATCAGCACCACGTCGGGCCGCAGCTGCTCGGCCAGCGCGACTGCCTCGGCGCCGTTGTTGGCCTCGCCCACCACGTCAAGCTCGGGGTCGAGGCTGAGAAACATGCGCAGCCCTTGCCGGACAACGCTGTGATCATCTACGAGCAGCACACGAATGGTCATGGCCTTCTCTCGGGTGACCAGCCGGGAGCGCTCCCACTCTATCCGCCCGACTGATGCGCTAGGCCCGTATTGTAGCACGACAGCACGCCCACTCACCGAACGGGCGTGCTGAAAGGCCTGCTCGGCCGTAGCTAGAGCAGGCCCTGCTCGCGGGCGCCGCGGGCCTCGACCGCGGTGCCGCCGCTGGGCCGCGCGCTAACGGTCGGCGCGCGGCCCAGTGCCGCGATACGCTCGCGCCTGCCCTGTACGTCCCAGTGGCCGGCGCGCTCCAGGTCGCCCGGCTACAGGCCGACGCCGTTATCGACGATCTGCAGCGTGGCCCAGCCGGCGCTGACATCCAGGCGCACGGCGAGCTGCGTGGCGTAGGCATGGCGCTCGCTGTTGGTCAGCGCCTCGCGCGCGACGCGCCAGAGCGCCGCGCCGGCGGCCGGTGGCACTGGCGCCGGGCTGACCGCGCACGCCACCGCCAGCTCGGTGCGGGCGGCGGTCTCGTCGGCCAGGCGCGGCAGCGCGGCGCCGACCGTGGCGTCGGGCAGCGGGCTGCGCAGATTGGCCAGCGAGCGGCGCAGCTCCTGCATGGCCGCCCGCACCACCGCGCGGGTCGCCGCTAGCTCGGCGGCGCCGCGCCTGCCTAGCCCTGAAGCTGCGCGGGCTGGTTGATGGCGACGCTCAGCGGGGCAGCGCTAGCGAGCCGTACCAGATAAAGGTCCAGAAGACCTCGAAGCGCTGCATGCTCCGCTGGAAGCGCTGGTTGTCGCCGGGCGTCACGGCCGCTCTAGCCGACATGCGGATAAGTCAGCTTTTGGGTCGCACCAATGGCGGCACCCTGGCTGGTCGCGTACATCTCAACGGCGTGCCAGACCTCGCGCGGCAGTGTGGTGCTGGCGTACAGCTCCGAGAGCGGCCAGATCAGCCCAAACAGCGCCCAGGGCGTGATCATGATGCTCACCAGGCCCATCATTGCCACGTAGCCAGCGAGTTTGGGGCTAATCCACTGCTGCTGGCCGAGCGTCACCAGCACGCCGCCCTGATCGTCAATCGACCGCGCAATGCCGACGCTGAGCGCGTGCTTTAGCTCGTCGGCGGTGTCGCCGTGCCCAATCTGAACCATCACCGAGTTGCCGCTGCCCAACTTCTGGGCCTGCACGCCCTCCTGCGGGTCGAACTGCGCCACCAGATAGTCGGCCAAGCCCTCAACCGTGATCGCACCGTGATACGTTCGCTGTTCCATTGCTCTACTCCTTTGAATGTATGGTGAATGTATGGTAATTCGTTGCGGGTCCGTCAGCTAGCCAAACTGCTTGCCATAATCGCGGCGGTAGCCCCAGATCGCCAGCACCGCGCCGACGACCAGCGTGCCGGCCAGCCACAGAATATGCTGGGTCAGCTTGCCATCGTCCACCCCGACCGCAAAGCGCACCAGCTGGCCGTAGTGATAGGACGGCAGATACGGCGCCAGCCGCTGGACAAATTTCGGCAGCGTCTCCAGCGGCTGCCATAGCCCCGACGCAAACGACAGCGGCAGGTAGATCAGGTTGGCGATGGGCGCGGCGCTGTTGGGGCCGGCCCAGTAGCCGAGCGTAAACCCGACCGTGCTAAACGGCAGCATGCCCAAGATCAGCGTCAGCGGCAGCGCCACCCACTGCGTGAGCGGCATCCGCACCCCCGCCGCCAGCGCGCCCAGCGGCAGCAGCAGCGCCAGCACGATCACCGCAAACAGGATCGCCATCAGCAGCTTGGCCAGAAAGAAAATCCAGGCCGGCAGCGGCGTGGCCCGCACTAGCTTGGTCCAGCCCTGGCCGCGCTCCACGGCGACGCCGATGCCAAAGCTGAAAAACGCAATCCCCAGCAGGCCATAGGCGCCAAACGAGGCCAGCAGGTACTTGCCAACCGTCGAGCCGTCGGGCATTTTGAACTGGGCGTTTGGCACGCCGAACAGCATAAACAGCAGCAGCGGAAAAATAATCGTCGGCGCTGAGAAGGCTGGGACGCGCCACATTTTCCAGAACTCGGCGGCGGTTTGGCGGCCGAGTGCGACGGCCCAGCCGGGGCCACGCACGGCGGTCGGGCTGAGCCGGCGCTCCTGGAGCGGCACGGTGGCCGGCGCCGCCAGCGAGATATTTTGCTTCATGTGCGCTCCTCGTGGGTCAGATGAATAAAAGCGTGCTCCAGATCAACATCGGTGATCCGCACGTCGCTGACCTCCCAGTCCGCATGAAATACCTGGCGCAGAAAGGCCGCCGGCTCGGTCGTCGTGACCCGCAGCTCGTCGCCGACGACCTCGGCGGCCTGCACGGTAGCGTAGCCGCGCGCGGTGGCCGCATCGAGGTCGGTGCGCAGCCAGACGGTTTTATCGGCGGCCAGCTGCTTGATGGCCTGCGGGCTGCCCTCGGCCACGACCTGACCATGGTTGATCACCACGATCCGATGGGCCAGCGCGTCGGCTTCCTCCAGATAATGGGTGCTGAACAGAATCGTCTTGCCCAGCGCCGCAAAGCCGCGGACCTGCTCCCAAAACGCCCGTCGCAACTCGACATCCAGCGCCGCGGTCGGCTCATCCAAAAACAGCAGGTCGGGGTCGCCGGCCAGGGCCAGCGCAAAGTACAGCCGCTGCTTCTGGCCGCCGGACAGCGTGGCCACCAGCGCGCGGCGCTGCGCCGTGAGGTTGGCGCGGGCCAGAATCTCAGCGGTCGGCAGCGTAAAGGGATAGTAGCTTTGAAAGAGCCCGACCAGCTCGACGACCCGCAGGCTGCCCGGCACGCCCAACTCCTGGAGCATCACGCCGGTGCGGGCGCGCGCCGCCGGGCTGGTCGGCGCCAGCCCGAACAGCTCGACCGCGCCGCTGGTCGGCTGTCGCAGCCCCAGCATGATCGCGATCGCGGTGCTTTTGCCGGCGCCGTTCGGCCCCAGAAAGCCGATCACCTCGCCAGCCTGGACCTCCAGGCTGAGGCCGCGCAGCGCCTGCACCGCGCCGTAGTTTTTGGTCACGTCCTGTAGCCGCACAATTGTCAAGCGCACCCTCCTTATCGCTGCCGCCAGCATACGGCACTGCGTGGCTGGCCGACAGTCGCCGATGACCTACCAGGGGGGTGTCAAAAGTCACGGCGTTAGCGCTGGCCCTCCAGCATGGCGACGAACTCGGCCGAGGCCTCCCAGGCTTTGGGATCGCTGCCGCGCAGTAGCTGCGCCACAACCCGCCGCTGGTCGGGGCTGAGCGCGCTGGCTTCAATGGGCACGGCGGCCCACTGCACGCTGTCGAAGGGGTTGGCCAGATATTCGCCCATCAGGTCCTGGCCGGGCGCGCGGTGGTGGTAGCTCAGCCGGAAGCAGGCCAGCCCCAGAAAGCGCTCGCCGACCATGTGGGTGAACTGCACCGCCACCACCGCCGACCCCGCCGGCGCCGCGACCTCCTCGGTGTGCGGCCGGGGCTTCAGGCCGCCTGGCGCAAAGGTGTGATTCGCCAGCGTCTCGACTAGCACGCCGGTGGCGCTCAGAAACAGGGTCGGCTGCAAGGTTTTTTTGAAGAGTCGCATTGATGTCTCCTGCGAGGCGGCGCCGCTAGCGCCCGCGGCCCCGCTCGTCAAACAGTTTCAGCACGCGGTGGACTTTCAGCGCCAGCTGTAGGGCCAGCTGATCCTCGGCGTGCTTCCAGTCAATCCCGGCGATCTCGCTGATGCGCTGGAGGCGGTAGATCAGCGTGTTGCGGTGGATGTGCAGCCGCTCGGCGGCCTTGCTGACGTTGCCCAGCTCGGCGAAGTAGCCCTCCAGCGTGGTGAGCAGCTCGCCGGTGGCGCCGTCATGGTCGACCAGCGCGCCCAGCGTGTCGCGGTAAAACCGCCACAGCTCGGGGGTGTCGCGCTGGGTCAGGAGCAGGCGGTAGACGCCCAGCTCGGCAAACGGCGTGATGCTGCGCGGCCCAAACAGCTGCCGCCCGAGCGCCAGCGCCTGCTCGGCCTCGTCCAGCGTCGCGGGCCAGGCGGCCAGGCTGGTCGTCGGGCCGCTGAGGCCGGCGGTCAGCGCGCCCTCGGCCGCCAGCTCATCCAGCAGCTCACGCGGGCTATAGCGCTCGTCGAGCGGGCAGAACACGACCACGCCATCCTCGCGCAGCAGCACGGGCGCGGCGACGCTCCGGCGCTTGCACAGCCGCTGTAGCCGCGCCAGCAGCGCCGGCGGCGTCTCGGTCGCCGGCTCGCACACCGCCGCGACGTAGGTGCGCTGCAAATCAAAGCCCAGCTCGGCGGCCTGCGCGTGCAGCGAGGCCGGGTCGGACGCGGCGCCGCTCAGGATCGTGCGCAGCAGGTCGCCGCGCACCCTGGTCTCGGCGGCCTTCACGGCCTGCTCTTTGGCCAGCTCCAGCGCCAGCGCGGCGGTGCCCTGCTCCAGCGCGGCGCTGTCCCACTGGTCCAGCGTGGCGCCGGCGATGGCCAGCGCGCCCAGCCCGCTGATCGCCTTGACCAGCACCTGCAGCCCCAGCACCTGCTGCTCGCCGCCGGTCGGCCGCAGCAGCTGGAAGGCGGCCCGCGCGGTGCCCTGGCCGGCGTCGGTGCGCAGCCGGCCGCTCGCGCTATAGCACGCGACGCTCTGCCCGGTCCGCTCGGCCAGCAGCGCCACCATGCCGCGCACGCCGCTGCCCGTGACCAGCGTCTGGGTCAGCTCGGTGTACAGCTGCGCGGCCCGCCGCTCGATCTGGAGGTCGGGGTCGGTCAGCAGCCGCTGAATGTCGCGCTCGATCAGCCGCAGCTCGGCGCCGGCCGGCAGCGCCAGCAGCGCCAGGTTGCGGCGGTTGGCCCGCTCGATCACGTCGTCGTCTATTGGCCCGGCCACGACGATGCCGGCGACCGGCAGCTCGGCCAGCCGCTCCACTAAATTGGCCAGCGTCAGCCGCGGGTCGAGCGCCAGCGCCTGCGCCGTGTTCACCAGCACCAGCTCGCCGCCCCGCAGCTCGGGGAAGGCCGGCAGGGTTGCGCGCAGCCCGGCCACGCCGCGCACCTGCGTGATGGCGCTGCCGGCGACGGTGCAGAGCATGGTGTTGGTCGGCAGCGCCAGCCGCAGAACGTCTCGGATCGTGATGAGCATGCCGCGATTATAGCAGGGGGAGCTATCAGCCGTCAGAAAGCTATCAGCTCCAAGCTGTCAGCCGTCAGCGCCCATTGCAGCGCATTGGTGAGCCTTGCGATACGCGGCACTCATCACTCGGTACTTCGGCACTCGACACTCGGTACTCGGCACTCATCCCTCGCGATTGCCAGCGGTGGCAAGACTCCGTACAATTTGTCTACATATCAAGGAGCTGTCATGGCCGACCCACGTCACGAGAAAATGGCGGATGTTCTGGTCAACTATTCGCTGGAAGTCAAGCCCGGCGACCGGATGCTGCTGATCGCCAGCCCCGAGGCGCTGCCACTGGCCCGCGAGGCCTACCGCGCCGCTCTGCGCGCCGGCGCGCTGATCACCACGCGCATCAGCATCGACGATTTCACCGAGATCAAAATGCGCGAGGGCAGCACCGAGCAGATCAGCTACACCGCGCCGACCGACCTCGCCGACGTAGAGGCCTGCGATGTGCTCCTGAGCATTGGCGGCGCGCGCAACACCAAGTCGATGAGCGGCATCGCGCCCGAGCGCATGGCGCTGGCCCAGCAGGCCCGCCAGCCGATCACCAAGCGCTACATGGAGCGCGCCGCGACCGGCGAGCTGCGCTGGTGCGGCACGCTGTTTCCCACCGCCGCCTACGCCCAGGACGCCGGAATGTCGCTGCACGACTATGAGAACTTTGTGTTTGGCGCCGGCCTGCTCAACGAGCCGGACCCGGCGGCCGCCTGGCGGGCGGTCCACACCGAGCAGCAGCGGATTCTGGAGTACCTGAGCGCCCACGATGAGATTCACATCGTCGCCCTCGACACCGATCTGCGCTACCGCGTCAAGGGCCGCACCTGGATCAATGCCAGCGGCCAGCGCAATTTTCCTGACGGCGAGGTCTTCACTGGCCCCATTGAAAACTCGGCGACCGGCACGGTGCGCTTCACTTACCCGGCGGTCTATGGCGGCAATGAGGTCGAGGACGTGCGGCTGCGCTTCGAGGCTGGCAAGGTCGTCGAGGCGACCGCCGGGCGCGGCCAGGCGTTCCTGGACGCGATGCTCGACCAGGACCCCGGCGCGCGCTTTCTGGGCGAGGTCGCCTTCGGCCTTAACTACGGCATCCAGCGCTTCTCGCGCAACATCCTGTTCGACGAGAAGATCGGCGGCACCATGCACATGGCGCTGGGCGCGAGCTACCCCGACACCGGCGGCACCAACCAGTCGGGCCTGCACTGGGACATGATCTGCGACCTGCGCGAGGGCCAGGTCTGGGCCGACGGCGAGCTGTGCTACCGCGCCGGACACTTCACGATCTAGCCGCCGTTGACGCTCGTGAGGCGGCGTGCTACAGTCCGCCCCATGAGCGAACGTCCTATCGCGGTCATTGTGGCCGACGCCCCCGGCCTCAACCTTACGCCCTACGACGCCATGCTTGACGCCGCCGACCTCCTGATCGCCGCCGACGGCGGCGCCCGCCACCTGCTGTCGAGCAACCGCCTGCCACACCTGGCGATTGGTGACTTTGACTCGCTGGAGCCACATCTGCTGGGCCAGCTTGAGCAGGATGGCGTTGCCATCGAGCGCCATCCCGTCCACAAAAATGAAACCGACCTGGAGCTGGCGCTGGTGCGGGCCGTCGAGCACGGCGCCCACACCATTGTGGTGCTGGGTGCGCTCGGCGGTCGCCCCGACCAGACGCTGGCGAACTTGCAGCTTCTGACCCACCCGCGGCTGGCCAACTGCGACGTGCGGCTGTTTGATCACGGCTGGGAAATTTTTGTCGTCCGCGATATGGTCAGCTTTGCCGGCCAGCCGGGCGATACCGTGTCGCTCCTGCCGATCACCACCGAGGTCACTGGCATTGTCACCGAGGGGCTGTACTACCCGCTGCGCAACGAGGCGCTGGAGCTTGGCCCGGCCCGCGGCGTCTCGAACAAGCTGGTCAACACCGCGGCGCTGATTCGGATCACCGGCGGGCTGCTGCTGGTCATGCACCAGCTCGACGCCCTCGCCGGCCACCAGCGCTAGCAGTGCCGCTCATCGCGACGGCGGCGGGTCCGCTATTCTACCTGCAGCGCGGCGCTGGGCGGCCCGTGCTGGCGCTGCACGGCGCTGGTGGCACCGGCCGGCACTGGGGCTACCAGATGTGTAGCCAGGCTGGCGCGCTGCTCGATCAGGCCAGCGTGATCGCCGTGGACTTGCCGGGCCACGGCCGCAGCCCCGGCCCCGCCCACTCCACCGTTGACGACTTGGCCGGCGCCGCGCTGGCGCTGCTGGATGCGCTGAATCTCGCTGATGCCATTGTAGTCATGGGGCATTCGCTGGGCGGCGCGGTGGCGCAGCGGTTGGCCAGCGAATGCCCGGCGCGGGTCGCGGCGCTGGCGCTGATCAGCACTGCCGCCGAGTTTCCCGCCGCCGCCGCGCTGCGCGACGCGCTGCTCACAGCGCCCGCCGCAACGATTGACGAGGTCGCTGCGCTGCTCTACCCGGCTGGCACGGCGCCCGCGGTGCTGCGCGCGGCCACCGCCGAGCTGCTGCGCCTCCCGCCCGGTGTGCTCCACGCCGACTACACCGCCAGCGCCGCCTTCCGCGGCCACAACGATCTCGCGCGGATTGCGGCGCCCACGCTGGTGCTCGCCGGCGCCGCCGATGCGCTGACGCCGCCGGGCCTCAGCGCCGCCCTAGCGCAGGGCATTGCGGGCGCGCAGCTCCAGCTGCTGCCCGGCCGCGGCCACCTGCCGATGCTGGAGGACGCCGCCGCCACCAACGCCGCGCTCCTCGGCTGGCTGCGGGCGCTGCCAGCATAATTTGCCGACGGTAGCCGCGCCAGGCCTGGCCCAGCCCTTCAGCGCAGCGCAATGCCGGCCAGCGCCGCCGCAACGTTGCCGTCCTCGCCTAGCGTATCAAGCAGCACCAGCCCCTCAATGATTGTCAATGTCAGCGCCGCCAGTGGCGCCCGCTGCTCCTCGTGCTCAACCGTGAGAGCCGCGCCAATCCACTGCAAAAAAGTGCTGGCGATCTGGCGCGCGATTGAGCGGAACGGCTCCTGGCCACGCGCCGCAAAAGCTACTAACTCAAGCCAGAGCCGCATGTACGGCTGAATCTGTGGATCTTTGAGCAACCCCGCCAGCTGCGGTATGAGCACCAAAAATGGCATCGGGCTGGGGCGGGCCGCGTCTAAGATCGCCACCAGTCGCTCAGTTACCAGCGTGAGCGTTGCCGTGAGCACGGCCTCCTTATCCACAAAATAATGGAGCAGCATGCGGTCGCTCGTGTCGGCGGCGGCGGCCAGCGGGCGGAGGCTGGCCCCTTGCAAGCCATGCGCCAGCACGTGATCAGCGAGGCGCTCAAGAATATGGCGTCGTCGCGCGTCACCTTTTTTCATGTGCTGATTTCCCCCTTGACGGATAGTGTAGCATATGCTACATTCTCGCTGAAGATATGTAGCGACCGCTACAGATATAGTTTTCGGAGGCTAGTATGCTACCACGGACCTTTGACCAAGCCGCCCCGGCGCGCGACACTCGACCGAGCGCCCTCACACCCCAGCAGCTTGCTACGGTAAGCGCCATCGGGGTCATTTTGTGGTTTGCGGCGGCCAAGACGGTGTTCTTTGGCTCGGCCGCTGGTTTTTTTGGCCCCACCGCCAGCCTTCTCACCTTTATTATTGCGATTCCGATCTGCTGGCTGAGTGTGTGGGTGAGCAAGAAACTTGCGCGGCTGGCGCCCGGCCAAACGCTGCCCGGCATCGCCATTGGCCTGGTGGCTGCGACGCTATGCGATGGTATTGCGCTGACCTGGGGCCAGCGCCTCTACGGCTCCGATCCCGCGCAGGTGACGTTTGGGGCCGCCTGGATTTTATGGGGCGTCGCCTTTTTTCTGCTGTTTGGCTACCGCGCTGACTACCACCGCAGCACGAACTAAGCCCGCCGCGCTCCTCGGCTGGCTGCGGGCGCTGCCAGCATAATTTGCCCCGGTCCGGTACACTACAGGCACCCTTTTTCACGACGCCCGTCGCCCCCTCCTCGGGCTGCGGCCGGCGCCCATGAGGTGCTATGCCCAAACTCCTTCGCCTGGCGGCGCTGCTCGCCATCCTCTGCTCCGCGCTGCTGATCGAGCCGCCGCTCCGGGCGTCTGCCACGCAGCCGGCCAGCATCAGCTACTGGGGCCTCAACGCCTACCTGACCAAGCGCGAGCGCGCCAACACCGGCGACAATATCGCCGCCCTGTCCGACGCCGCCAGCGCCGCGGGCGTCCACTGGACCCGCGAGGAGCTGCCCTGGGACCTCATCGAGCAGCAGCGCGGCCAGCGCAGCGGTCTCTATGATGCGTCGCTGCGTCTCGCCGCCGACCACGGCTTCGGCATCATCGGCATGCTGCTGACGACGCCTAGCTGGGCGCGCGATGGCAGCTGCCAGGCGCCCGGCCCGACCTACTGGTGCCCGCCCGCCGATGTCAATGACTATGCTAGCTTCGCCGCCTGGATGACCGAGCGCTACGACGGCGACGGCAACGCTGACGCGCCCGGCTCGCCGCGGATCGCCGCCTGGGAAATCTGGAACGAGCCAAACGATGAGTTGCTGTGGCCCAACATCGGCGGCGACGCCAACGTTCGCAAGCTGCGCTACGGCCAGATGCTGGTGGCGGCCTACAATGCGATCAAGGCGGCCGATCCGAGCGCCCTGGTCCTGACCGGCGGCACCTATATCTACGATGGCGGCTGCTACCAGGTCTGCGACGGCCTGAACTTTTTCAACGCTGGCGGCGGCGTGTTCCCGCAGGTGCCGGCCGCCAAACAAGCCTTCGACGTATTCTCGATCCATCCCTACATCTCCACCGACCGCCCCGACGCGCCACAGATCCCGCGCATCATCACTGTCGAGGGCCGCATCAAAAATACCCGCAAGTGGCTCAACAACGATATTGGCCGCCCCGGCGCGCCGATCTGGGTGACTGAGATGGGCTGGTGTACGCAGGGTGGCACCTGTCCCGGCGGCGTGGCCGTCAGCGAGGATAGCCAGGCGAATTTCCTGACCCGCTCGATGGTGACGGCGCAGCAGAGCGGCGTGCAGCACACCAGCTGGTTCCAGCTGGAGGATGCCTTCAACAATGCCGGCCGTGAGTGGAGCTATGCCGCCATTCTGCGCGATTGGAATGGCAGCAGCTACGCGGCCAAGCCGGCCTACAATGCGCTGCGCACGCTGGCGGGCGTGGTTGGCAACGCTGCGCCAGCCGGCGCCGGGCCGGTCAACGGCCACCTGTTTGACATCAATGATCCGTACACGGCCAGCGGCAACGCCACCTATGACTATCGCTACCTCAGCGGCGAGACCGTGATCGATGTGCTGTGGCTGCCGAGCCAGGACGGCGGCACCCGTGCGGTCACCTTTCCGCTCGACCAAAACAAGGAGACGCTCACGATTGACCGCGACGGCGCCACTACCAGCCACGGCGTCGGTCTGAGTGCTCTCAGCCTCACCGTCGGCGAGCGGCCGCAGTTTGTGGTGCAGCGTCCATCCCTGCCGCCGGCGGCCCTGGCGGTGAACCCCGACCACCTGGGCTTTTTGACCCAGCAGAGTGGCAGCATTACCTGCGCGATCCTCAGCATTAGGAATAGTGGCGACGGCGCCCTAAGCTGGGCTGCCAGTGAGAGCGCGTCGTGGCTGACGCTGATTACGAGCAGCGGCGCCGCGCCGGCCGACCTGGTGGTCTGTGCTGACCCGACCGGCCTGGCCGTCAACACCTACAGCGCAACTATTCACATCGTCGGCAATGGCGGCAGCGCCGGCACCGTCGATATTCCAGTGCAGCTCATCGTCGCCCCACAGCTCAACTATGAGTACCTGCCGCTGACCGTGCGCTAGCCGCAGGAGTAGCTGGCAGCGATCTGAAATCTATCTGTCGTGAACAACCAGAGGCCGTCGTTGCTTTTGCAGCGACGGCCTCGCGCCCGACCCCTGAAGCCATATCTAGGCGTGAGCTGGATTATATCGTTACGTCTCGATCATGCCTGCCGTTGCGCTCACGCCATGTAAGCAGCGCCAGCATTCCAATATAAATACAAAGCCCATAAAATGCTGGCGTTAAAGCTAGCGTTCCCCAGCCAATATGTAAACGCTGATAGAGGGTCGGAGAAACACGTGTCCAGCCTGGCGGAATACATACGAGTGCTGTGGCAATGATTAACCAGTTGCGAATGGTGTGATCCTGGTGTTGCTCCACATAGCGCAGCAGGCTAAACAATGGGAGTACCAAGGTCATCATGTGATAATAGCCATTCGCTGGCGCGATCAATAACATTGCGCAGAGCCAAAGGTTGAACTGCATATGATGATCAGACTGAGGGGTGGTAGGGCGGCTCACAAGTAGGCACAACAAGACGACTGTAATCGTTGTTGCCAGCGTCAAGAAATGCGCTAAAGACGGCTGATGCACCACCGGGATGGCAAAATCCGATAGGAGGAACAGCCGCTCCCAGAAGGCTCGCAGCGAAATATTGTATTCGGCAGGATATGGGTAATCGGTGGTGATGCGAAGTTCGTTGATGAAGGCTTGGTAAGGCACGAGTCCATACTGTAGCGTAGGTAGCGCCGCAAGCACGACTGTTGCTAGGCCAGTTGCCCAGGCAGCACGTCTAGGTCGATAGAGAAAATAATATACGGCCAGCATCCCCGGAAATAACTTGAACAGGATTGCCAGGCCAAGCAGGATACCTGAAACAATCGGCTGGCGCCAGCGTATCAGGAAACTGGCCGCCAGCGGTAGGGCAATGAGGAATCCTACTTGCCCTAGCTGTAGGCAAATCCGGGTAGGTGGTGCTATCAAAAGCCCTAAAATGGCGACTTCCCACCAACGTCGTGCTAGGATCGAGCCGCTGATCCGCAGAGAAATGACAAAAAATCCGCCGATCATCGCAAGGTTCAGTCCAAACCAAACCATACGGGCCGTCGCAAGCGGCAGCCAGGTGAATGGGTAGTGGAAATAGGGCATCAGTGGTGGATAAAAGTAAATGCCCCGTTGATAACCGATGGTCCAACCAGGTATTGGCGTCTGTACACGCCGGGCGTATGGGTCGCCGCTTTCACGCATGCTGTTGGCGGCGAGCCATTGATTCTTGAAGTCATCGACATCAGAGCCTAACGTAGTTGCGACCAACAACGTCCAGCAAAGTGCCAATATGATACAGCCTCGATTCACCAATCGAACTATCGAAATCGGGCTGACCTGCGGCGGATGATGACGTTATAAGCGGTGATGGCATAGCAAAAAGCGCTTTGTTGAAGAGTGGCTAGGCAAAGCAGGATAGCACAGCTTGCCCTAGAGTGCGTTATGAACTTCCCCTAAAGGCCACGAAATGCAGGGCAGCAACCGTCTCCGGCAGCCGCTCGTAGTCGCGCGCCAGGCGCCTGAACTTCGCCATCCACGCCAAGCTCCGCTCCACCACCCAGCGCCGAGGCAGTACCACGAAGCCCTTGTTGGCCTCGGGCAGCGTGACCACCGCCAGCGTGATGCCGTGCGCCGCCGCCTCCGCTACAGCCTGCGCGCCGGTGTACGCCTGATGATATACACGAGCGTGACACGCTCCCCCGCGACCTCCTGCACGGCTTTTGCCAGGTTCGCCACCTGCGCGCTCCTGCTCATTGACGGGGTTTACTGCTGTTGCGCTTCTGGCCCGATCGTAGCCAGCACAACCACCGCTTTCGGCGGTGGGTAGTGTGCGCCCGTCAAAGCTTGCTGCACTGGGCTGACGGTGATGTCCTGCGGCGACGCGGATGAGCATCCATAGTCATGCACTATCGTCTCGAAGGCCCCCGCCCGGCACCGCCGCTGGTTTGTTGAGAGACGGTAGAGCAGGGCGGCAGGTCGTTGGGCAGCAGCCGTCAGGGAGCGCCGGCGCCGACGATCCAGCGCGGGGCGTTGAAGACCTCGCGCCCGGAGTGATGGCGTTGCGCCGTCTCGTCCATCAGCGCCAGGGAGGGCCAGACAAGGTCTAGGTATCAGATAGATATGCAGCTAACGCGCCTCGGGTGAGCGCCGGCTGGCTGCTGCGCTGGCTGCATCATATCACTTGCGCCATGCTACCTGCCGTGCTATTCTGGCGCCACGGCGATGACGCAGAGGAGTAGCCGCCTCGACCATCCACAGCGAGCTAGGGACCGTGCGAGCCTGGCGATGTGACGGCGGTGAAGGGCGCTGCTGAGCCAGGCAGAAAGGGGCTGCTGACGCCGAACTCGGCGCGGCGGCAACTGGGGTGGAACCGCGTGCGACCAGGATTCGTGCGTCCCCAGGCAGCGTACTCAACGCCGCCTGGGGCGTTTTGATTCAGGAGGGCATCATGCCAGCTCAGACCATGGATCAGCTCGTATCGCTGTGCAAGCGGCGCGGCTTTATTTTTCCCGGCTCCGACATCTACGGCGGCCTCCAGGGGACCTATGACTACGGCCCGCTCGGCGTCGAGCTGAAAAACAATCTCAAGCAGGCCTGGTGGCGCGCCAACGTCTACGAGCGCGACGACATGGAGGGCATCGACGCCGCGATCCTGATGAACAAGCTCGCCTGGCGCTACTCCGGCCACGAGGAAACCTTTGTTGATCCGATGGTCGACTGCCGCAACTGCAAGGGCCGCTTTCGCGCCGACCACATCCACGGCACGTGTCCGAACTGTGGCTCGCACGATCTGACCGAGCCGCGGCCGTTCAACATGATGTTCAAAACCCAGATCGGCCCGGTGCCGGACCCCGAGTCATTCGCCTACCTGCGGCCCGAGACGGCCCAGGGCATTTTTGTGAACTTCAAAAACGTGCTCGACTCGACCAACCGTAAGCTGCCATTTGGCATCGCCCAGATCGGCAAGGCCTTTCGCAATGAGATCACGCCGCGCAACTTTGTGTTTCGTGTCCGCGAGTTTGAGCAGATGGAGATCGAGTACTTTGTGCGGCCGGGCGAGGACGAGGCCACGCATCGCGAGTGGGTTGATCGGCGCATCAACTGGTGGGTGAACGTGTGCGGCCTGGAGCGCGCCAGCCTGGAGGAGTACCATGTGCCGGCCGCCGACCTGGCCCACTATTCCAAAGCGACCGTCGACCTGATGTTCCGCTTTCCCATCGGCCTGGAGGAGCTGGAGGGCATCGCCAATCGCACCGACTTTGACCTCGGCTCGCACACCGCCGACCAGGAGAAGCTGGGCCTGACGGCGAAGGTCGACGCAGAATCCCGACAGCGTCGCCCGCCTGTCGTACTTCGACCACACGACGAATAAGCATATTGTGCCGTATGTGATCGAGCCGTCGGCCGGCGTTGATCGCGGCGTGCTGGCGGTGCTGACCTCGGCCTACGAGGAGCAGACGCTGGACAAGGGCGATGTGCGGACGGTGCTGCACCTCAAGCCGGCGCTGGCGCCGATCAAGGTGGCGGTGCTGCCGCTCAAAAAAAATCACGACCAGATCGTGGCGATGGCCAAAGGCATCAAGCAGACGCTGCAGGCCAGCGGCGAGATGCGCTCGGTCTACGACGACACCGCGGCGATCGGCAAGCTCTACCGGCGCCAGGACGAGGTCGGGACGCCGTTCTGTGTGACGGTCGACTTTGACTCGCTGGAGCAGCAGACCGTGACCGTGCGCGACCGCGACACGATGGCGCAGGAGCGCGTCGCGATCCCCGACCTCCAGGATTATTTCCGCGAGCGGCTGCGCTAGCCGCTGCTCACGCCGCGGGCGCTGCATGGCGGCGTCCGCGCCCTGGAGGACCTTCCATGTACCGACAGCTGATCCTGCCGCTGCTGGCCCAGCTCGACGCCGAGTTCGCCCACGAGCTAACCCTTGACGGCCTCGGCTGGCTGAGCCACCGGCCGCTGCTGCTGGGCCTGGCCCGGCGGCGCTGGCTGCTAAGCGACCCGCGGCTGGCAGTGCAGGTCGCCGGCCTGGCACTGCCCAACCCTGTCGGCGTGGCGGCCGGCCTAGATAAAAACGGCGTCGCCGCGACCGCGCTTCACAGCTTCGGCTTCGGCCACGTCGAGGTCGGCACGGTCACACCGACGCCGCAGCTTGGCAACCCGCGGCCGCGGGTTTTTCGGCTGCTGGCCGACGATGCGATCATCAATCGCCTGGGCTTTCCCGGCGTCGGCGCCACGGCCGCTGGACATCATCTGGGCCGTCTGCGGGGTGCCCGGCCGGTGCTCGGCATCAACCTGGGTGCCAACAAGCCGCAAGTTGCGGCCGGCGCCGCCGCCGCCGACTACTGTGCCGCGCTACAGCTCATGGCGCCCCACGCTGACTACTTCGCCATCAACGTCAGCTCGCCGAACACCGCGCAGCTCCGCGACTTGCAGGGCCGCGCCGCGCTCGATGCGCTGCTGGCCGAGGTCCTCGCGGCCCGCGATGGGCTGGCGCGGCGCCGCCCGGTATTTCTGAAAATCGCCCCGGACCTGACGCCGGCCGCGCTCGATGACATCCTGGCGGTGGCTGTGGAGCGCGGCGTCGACGGCATCATCGCCACCAACACGACGGTGGAGCGGCCCGCCAGCCTGCGCTCGGCTAGCCGGGTCGAGGCCGGTGGGCTGAGCGGGGCGCCGCTGCGCGCGCGCGCGACCGCGATCATCCACACGATCCACCGCGCCACCGGCGGGCGGCTGCCGGTGATCGGCGTCGGCGGCGTGGCCAGCGCGGCCGACGCCTGGGAGAAGCTGGCGGCCGGCGCTAGCGCGGTGCAGCTCTACACCGCCATGCTCTACCACGGGCCGCTGCTGGGGTATCACATCAACCGCGGCCTCTTGGCCCGCCTCCACGCCGAGGGCCTGCCGGCGCTTCAGGCGCTGGTCGGCACCGCGGCCTAGTTGCAGCCGCCAGGAATCAAACACCGGGCGCGACCTCTGCCGCGCCCGGTGCCGCCGCGCCCGAGCTAGCGCTTGGTTTTTCCCACCTCAGCGGCCTGCTGATAAATCTGCGTCGTCGAGATCGAGGCGTGGCCCAGCCGCGCCTGGACATCGCGCAGGTCGGCGCCGTTGGCCAGGAGGTGCGCCGCAAACGAGTGGCGCAGTGTGTGCGGCGTCAGCTCCTGCACGCCCAGGTCGTCGGCGTAGTTTTTCAGGATCAGCCAGAAGCCCTGGCGGGTCAGCCGCCGGCCGCGATGGTTGAGGAACAGCGCCTGGTCCGGCTCGCCGCTCGCCTTCGCCAGCTGCGGGCGGCTGATGTCGAAGTACTCCTCCATCGCCGTCGCCGCCGAGCCAATGACCGGCAGCGTGCGCTCTTTGGTCCGGCCGTTGCAGCGCACCTGTTCGGTCTCCAAGTTCACATCGTCAACGTTGAGCGCCACCAGCTCGCTGACGCGCATGCCGGTCGCGTATAGCAGCTCCAGCATCGCCTTGTCGCGCAGCGCCTCGGCGCCTGTGTGGCGCAGCGGCAGCTCCAGCAGCTCATCGACCTGGTTGACGGTGATCGAGCGCGGCGGCGTGCGGTCAACTTTGGGCGACTCGAGCGCCTCGGCCGGGTCGCTGGCGATCACGCCCTGCGCCGCGAGATAGGCGCAGAACGATTTCACGGCGGCGGTGCGGCGGGCCAGCGTCGAGGTGGCATATTTGCGCTCGCGCAAAAATATTAAAAAGGCCAGCACGTTGTCACGGTTGAGCCGCGCCCAATCGCCCTGCAGCACCTCGGGGCGCTCGTCGGCGACGAAGCTGCGAAACTGCTCCAGGTCGGTCCGGTAGGCCGAACTTGTATTGTCCGACAGCCGCCGCTCGTCTTTGAGGTGGCTGAAAAAGCGGTCCAGCTGGTCCTGCATCAAACCATTCTCCATCTAACAACTCGGAATCCAAGCTGCGATGGTAGCGCAGGCCCGGCCTTATGTCAAACTTCTGTGCTACTTGCGAGCTATCAGCTATAAGCCGTCAGCCATCAGTGAGCGGGCCATACCAGCTATTAGCTATGAGCAGTCAGCAGTCAGCGAGCGAGGTGGCGCGGCTTCAATGCTCACTCGCTCCTCGCTCCTCGCTCCTCGCTCCTCGCTACCCCACGCCCGTCATGGCGCTGTCGAGGACCTGGCCGAACGCATCCATATCAGCCCGCAGGTCGGACAGGCGGCTGGAAACGTCGTCGGTACTCGGGCTGCTGGCGACGGCGCCGGCGGTGCGCAGCCGCACGGTCTCGCTCAGCACGTTATCGAGGTTGACGCAGATATTGTCGAGCTGCGCGGTGATGCGGTCGCGGTAGGTGGTTAGCGCGTCCAGATTTTGCAGTCGGTCGCGCAGCGCGTCGCGGGTCTCGGTGTACTGCTGGCGCAGCATCATGTCGCTGGCGGACGCGATCTGCGACTCAGTGCGGGCTAGCTGGGCGGTGAGCTGGCTGCGGTCAGTGTTGTTGAGATACATAACCAGCGTGTGGCCCTTGCCGGCCAGGTCAAACGCCTGGTGGACAATGCCCTCGACCTGCGCCGGGATCGCCCCGAGCGCGCGCTGTAGCCGCGGGTCGGCGCTGGCGACCGAACTCCTGGATGGCCTGCTGCGTCTTGATCACGCCGTCGATCTGGGGCTGGAACACGGTTTTGCGCGGCGCGGCCACCGGCGCCGGACGGTTCAGCGCGATCGCCAGGTCGGTGTCGCGGTAGGTCAGCGCGACCAGCGCGCCGTAGACCAGCAGCCCGACCGGCAGCAGCCAGAGCGCCACAAATACGCCGGCCAGCCCGGCCGCGCCCAGCACCGCCAGGTTCAGCGGCCGGCGCGCGGCGATGCCGAAAGGTACACGCATATCGTCTCACAGGTGGTGGGCGGCGGGCGATCAAACCCGCCGCCCAGCTGAGCTAAAAATAGCGGCTGAGATTCTCGAAGACTTTGTTGATGTCGCCGGTGCCGCCCTTGACCAGGATCGAGCGGCCAAAGTCGGCGATCTTTTGCAGAATGTCAGTGTCGGCGTCGTCGCCATACGCGATCGGGAAGATCGTAATGTCCGAACTCGTCGAAGTTTTGCACTACGCTGTCATAGGTGATCGTGCTGTTGCGGTCGGCGCCGTCGGAGAGCAGCACGACGGCTTTGATGCGGTCGGGGTTGTCGCTCTTCTTGGCCATGTTCAGCGCCGCATCCAGGCCGTTGTAGAGCGCGGTCCCGCCATTGGCCCGCAGGTTGCCCACGGCGCCCTCCAACGCCACCCGGCTGTCCTTGAGCGGCGCCAGCTCGACCAGCGTGCGGGCCTCGTCCGAAAACTCAATCAGCGCCACCCGATCCTCGGGTAGCAGCCGGCTGAGGAACAGCTGTAGGCCAGCTTTGGCCTGCTCGATCTTGTCGCCGCGCATCGAGCCGGAGGTGTCAACCAGCAGAATAATGTCGGCGCGCTTACGGTTGTTGGCCCAGGCCTGCTTGGCGGCCACCAGCACCTCGCCCGCTGGAATCTCCAGCGTCGTCTGCGGCTGGTTGGGGTCGACGCCAAACGCCGGCGTCAGCGGGTCGGTCAGGGTCACGCTGGGGTTGCCGGGCCGGAAGCCAAACTGCATCGCCGCGGTCTGCGACTCGCTGGTCAGCAGGAAGTCGAACAGCTGCTGGGCGGCCTGCTGCTCCTCGCCGGTGGCGCTCTTCATCACAATAAACGGGTTGTCGTGGAAGAAGGTGCCCTCGCGCGGGTAGATCGCGACCAGCGGCGTCGGCGGCGCCGACTTGTTGAAGTCGATCAGCGTGATCTCCTCGACCGGGAAGGCCGAGATATATGACATGCCGTATTTTTTCATGTTGTCGGAGAACACCAGCGTGTTGTAGCCGTAGTGCTTGATGCTCTGGCTCAGCTGGTTCAGAAACTGCTGGCTCTGCTGGCCCTGCACGTCGCTGACCGTCAGGCCGCGCGCCTTGCTGTTAGCCGAATAAATCTCCGCCAGCACCGTCGAGAGGGCGGTGGTGCTGATCTCGGGGTCGGTGTGGCCCCACGAAAAGCGGCCCCACTCTTGGTGGCCGAACTTGCCCCAGCCCTGCGGGTCGTTGGTGAGGGCCAGCAGGTCGCCCCAGCCAATCGGCTTATCGGGCCAGCCGAGCGCCTGGGCCATCGGCTTCCACATCGAGATCACGACCGGCGTCAGGACCAGCGCCTTGCTGGACACTGCAACATCTTGGTTGTTGGACTCCTGCTTGAGGACCTCCAGCCAGGCCGACGACGAGGGCGACCAGATCGTCGGCTTGAAGCTGCCCTGGACCATCTCGGTGCGGGCTGCGCCTGAGGATTTATTGATCCCCTCGACCACGATTGGCCGGCCGCCGAGCTTGGGATTGGTGGCCTGGAACGCCGCAAAGCGCTCCTTCAACCAGTTTTCTTTTTCGGGCGAGTAGGCCAGCGAAATTTTGATCGCGTTGCCAGGGACGACGGCGGTGCCATCGCCGGTGGTAGTCGTTTGCTGGGTGCTGCAGCTGGCGAGCAGCAGCGCCAGCAGCGCCAGACGAAAAAAGCGGTGCATAAAGCTTCTCCTTGTTAGCGGACGAGGTTTTTGCGCCAGAGATCGAGCAGCGCGGCGACATTGGCGGCCGAGGTCTCCACCGCCGCCGGCGCGGCCGTGCTCAGGCCGATGGGGCTGCTGCGAAACGGATTAGTTGCGACCGCATCATCGAGCGCGATGCCGCCGGCGACCGGGCGCAGGCCGGCGACGAGCGCCTGGCGCTGCTGTGGGGCGCTGCGCAGGAAATCGCGGAAGGCGCGGGCGGCCGCCGCCGTGTCGGGGTCGGCGCTGATCACCGCGAACGGATAGTCGGCCCACACCGTCGGCTCGGGGTAGACCACCTGGAGGTCGGTGGCGCGCGGGCTGCTGGCTCGCTCGGCCGCCAGCGACTCGGGGATGGCGATGGCGTCGTAGGTGCTGTGGCCAGTGGTGAGCAGGCGGTCGATCATCTCGGTGCTGCTGGCGGGGATCGGGCGGGCCACGCCCTTCTCAAAATCTTTAACCCACGGCAGCAACGCCGCGTCGCCGGGATTCCCGCCGCGGGCCTGGAGCAGCAGCGCTAGCACGGCCAGGCCGCTGTTGGCTTTGGTCGGCTCGGCATGCCCAAACTTGACCGTCCCCCAGGCCGCCTGGCCGCCGAGCGCCTTCCAGCTATTCCGGTCGGCCGCCAGCGCGGTCTGGATCAGCTGCCAGTCCACATCGCCGCCGGGAAATAGGAGCTGCGAGCGGTCGCGCCAGGTCAGGATGACGAGCGGCGAGCGGGCGATGGTTACCTGGTCAGCGACCACGGCCGTGCGCGGCAGCTGCGGCAGCCACAGTGCGCTCGCGGGGATCAGCGCGGCCGTCGTCTGCCCATTGGCCCCGGCGATCAGATCGCCGGTCCCCTAGAGTCCTGACGTTGACCACAATGGTTCGCCCGGCTACAACCTGGCGCTGGGCATTGAACTGCTCGGCGGCCGGCTTGATCCAGGCCGCTAGCTCCGAGGCCGCCACGATCTCAATGGCGCGCGCTGGAGGCGAGGGCACCAGCGCGAGCGGTGCGTAGGAGCGCGGGCCGCCCAGCAGCGGGCTGGCTGCGGCGGCGATGATCAGCCCGCCATAGAGGATGATGAGTATTAAGCGTAGCCGCTGTAGCAAACCTCAGCTCCTTTTCGTGGCATTGTGTGCTGGTACTCTAGCATAGTTCGGCTCGCTATGAGCCACTTCCCACTGTACGTCGGCGCTCGCGGCGGTGTTGCGCGGCGGCCAGCGATTCGCCTAGATACGAGTGCGGCGCTTGCACAGCGGCCACAAAGTAGCGGTACAATAGGTTGACACCCTGATCTTGCCTGGAATATACACAAAGGAGTGTTTGCTGATATGCCCGATCACGATCCCCGCTGTCGCCCCCGACCGCTGGGGCCACGGTGCGTCCCGCCGTCGCGCCGCGTGATCCGGGCCGCGCGATGAACCCAGCGCTGTTCGACCCACCTACTGGTATTTGGAGGACACATCCATGAGCACGGCTGACGTGCAGCTCGACGCCCAGACCGCTACGGCTAGCAACCGCGCAACCGTGGTGAACGACTTTTCCATCGTGGCCGCGACCGTGAACGGCTCCGGCTCACAAACCGCCAACGTAACGCTGATCCGCGCGATCTTCAAGATGGGCGTGCCGGTCAACGGTAAAAACTTGTTTCCGTCGAATATCTCGGGCCTGCCGACCTGGTACACCATCCGCATTAGCAAGGATGGCTATGTGGCCCGGCGCGAGGGCACCGAGATTCTCGTGGCGTTCAATAAAAACACCGCCGCCGCCGACCTGGCCGCGCTGCCCGCCGGTGGCATCTGCCTCTACCCCGACGACTTCGACTTCGACCGCTCGCGCGCCGATGTCAGCTACTATGCGCTGCCGGTCAAGGAGCTGGTCAAGCAGTCGGGCGCCGATGTCAAGCTGCGCGACTACGTGGCCAACATGGCCTACGTCGGCGCTCTCACCGAGCTGCTCGGCATCGAGCGCGCCGAGATTCAGGCGGCGCTCAGCTACCACTTCAGCGGCAAGGCCAAAGCCGTCAGCCTGAACTACAGTGTGGTTGAGGCCGCCGCCAACTATGTCCGCGACAACCTCCAGACGCCCAGCCCGTTCCGCGTCGAGCGCATGGACAAGACGACCGGCCAGATCATGATCGACGGCAACACCGCCGCCGGCCTCGGCGCGATCTGGGGCGGCGTCGGCGTGGTGGCCTGGTATCCGATCACGCCGTCCACCAGCGTGGTCGATGCGATCAACGAGTACCTGCCGCAGTTCCGCACCAGCCCCGACGGCTCGCCGACCTACGCCGTCATTCAGGCCGAGGACGAGCTGGCGGCGATCGGCATGGTGCTGGGTGCGGGCTGGGCCGGCGCGCGGGCCATGACCGCCACGTCCGGCCCTGGCATCTCGCTGATGGCCGAGTTTACCGGCCTGGGCTACTTCGCCGAGGTGCCGGGCGTGATCTGGAATATCCAGCGCATGGGGCCGTCAACCGGCCTGCCGACCCGCGTCTCGCAGGGCGATATTCTCTCGACCTACTACCTAAGCCACGGCGATACCCGCCACGTCTGCCTGCTGCCCGGCACGGTCGCCGAGTGCTTCGAGTTCGGCTCGACGGCCTTTGACCTGGCCGAGCGCCTCCAGACGCCGGTGTTTGTCCTCAGCGACCTGGACCTGGGCATGAACCTGTGGATGAGCGAGCCGTTCGCCCCGCCGGCCCAGCCGCTGGACCGCGGCAAGGTGCTGAGCGCCGAGGACCTCGAAGCAGCTCGGCACGTGGGCGCGCTATGCCGACCTCGAGGGCGACGGCATCGGGCCGCGCACGCTGCCCGGCACCGACCACCCAATGGCCGCCTACTTCACCCGCGGCACCGGCCACAACGAGAACGCCGTCTACAGCGAGCGCCCCGACGACTGGCTGAAAAACCTGGAGCGGCTCAACCGCAAGCACGAGACCGCCCGCAAGCTGGTCCCGGCGCCGGTCGTTGACCAGAACTCAGGCGCCAAGATTGGCCTGATCGCCTACGGCTCGACCGACCCGGCGATCATCGAGGCCCGCGACCGCCTGAGCAAGCAGGGCATTGCGACGAGCTACCTGCGGCTGCGCGCGCTGCCGCTGACCGAGTCGGTGCGCGAGTTTGTGGCGGCCCACGATGTGACGTATGTCGTCGAACTCAACCATGACGGCCAGATGCGCCAGCTGGTCCAGCTCCACACCCCCGAGCTCGCCGCCCGCGTGCGCTCAATCGCCCACTGCGACGGCCTACCGATGACCGCCCGCTTTCTGACCGACCAGATCGTGCAGCACGAGGCGAATCGCAACTAACACGCTGGGCCGGCTCGGCCGGCCCAGCCCTAGAGCTTTGAGGATCAACAATGGCAAGCACAGCAAAGCCGGGCGATGCCCGGAAGACCAATGCGATTGGCTTGGAGCGCACCGACTACCGCGGTGGCGTGTCCACCCTGTGCGCCGGGTGCGGCCACAACTCGATCTCGTCGCAGATCATGACCGCCGCCTTTGAGCTGGCGCTCAAGCCCCATCGCATCATTAAGATGAGCGGCATCGGCTGCTCGTCTAAATCGCCGGCCTACTTCCTGAGCCGCTCGCACGGCTTCAACGCCGTCCACGGCCGCATGCCCTCGGTCGTGACCGGCGCCATGCTGGCCAACCACACGCTGCAGGCCATCGCGGTCAGCGGCGACGGCGACACCGGCAGCATCGGCATGGGCCAGTTCAAGCACCTCGTCCGCCGCAACGTCCCAATGGTCTATATCATCGAGAACAACGGCGTCTACGGCCTGACCAAAGGCCAGTTCTCGGCGACCGCCGACAAGGGCCAGAAGCTGAAGTATGCCGGCACCAACGACCTGCCACCGATTGACCTGTGCGTTGAGGCGATTGTCGCCGGCGCCGGCTTCGTGGCCCGCTCGTTCAGCGGCGATGCCAAGCAGGTCCGCGAGCTGCTCAAGGCCGCGATGTCGTACCACGGCACGGCGGTGGTGGACATTATCAGCCCCTGCGTGACCTTCAACAACCACGAGGAGTCGACCAAAAGCTACTCCTACGGCAAGGCCCACGAGGAGCAGATCCACGACATCACGTTTGTGCAGAAGTTCGAGGAGATCACGGTTGACTACGAGCCGGGCACGATTCAGACCGTCAAGATGCACGACGGGCCGACGATCCAGCTGAAAAAGCTGGAGCGCGACTACGACCCGACCAGCAAAATGGCGGCCCTGACGCTGCTGGAGGGTGCCCACGAGCGCCAGGAGTTTGTCACTGGCCTGCTGTACATCAACGAGGCGCGCGCAACGCTGCCCGAGGTTGAGCATCTGGGCGCCACGCCGATCAGCGGCCTGAGCGCCGAGCAGCTGCGCCCGTCGGCCGAGCAGCTGCAGTCGCTGATGCAGAGCTTGATGTAGTTTTCGCCCCACAGCGCAGCGCGGCGGCCTGGATCATCTCCAGGCCGCCGCGCTGTTTAAGTTCAAGGTTATTTCAGGGCTGCTGCCAGCGCTGGGCCTGGCGCTCGGCGTAGCGATACGCGGTCAGCGCCGCAATCACATGGCATGTCCAGCCGAGCAGCCCGCCAGTGCCAATCCACAAGCCCGGCGTCACAATAAACCAAAAGATCGCCCGCCAAATCTTCCCGTTATAGAGCTGGCCCAGCCCTGGCAGAACGGCGCTGAGGACCGCTGCAACCCCTGCGTGTTTCATTGTGTGCTCCTTCGCGGGCTACGACGCGGGCCGGGCGCTGAAAGTTGCAACAGACCGCCCGCTGCCAAACTGGCAGCGGGCGGTGACGGTGAGCGGCGGAGAGTCTAGCGGGCCACGATTGGCAGGTAGACGGTCCGGCCGGCCAATGGTGCGGTCGTTGCCGTCGCGGTCGGGACCGCGGTGGTCGCCACGGAGGTAGCGGTGCGGGTCGCGGTCGGGACCGCGGTGGTCGCCACGGAGGTAGCGGTGCGGGTCGCGGTCGGGACCGCGGTGGTCGCCACGGAGGTAGCGGTGCGGGTCGCGGTCGGGACCGCGGTGGTCGCCACGGAGGTAGCGGTCGTCGTCGGGACCGCGGTGGTCGCCACGGAGGTAGCGGTCGTCGTCGGGACCGCGGTGGTCGCCACGGAAGTAGCGGTCGCGGTCGGGACGGCGGTGGTCGCCACGGAGGTAGCAGTCGTCGTCGGGACGGCGGTAGTTGCCACGGAAGTAGCGGTCGCGGTCGGGACGGCGGTGGTCGCCACGGAAGTAGCGGTCGTCGTCGGGACCGCGGTGGTCGCCACGGAAGTAGCGGTCGTCGTCGGGACCGCGGTGGTCGCCACGGAAGTAGCGGTCGTCGTCGGGACCGCGGTGGTCGCTACGGCGGTCGCCGTCGCGGTGGCTGGCGGGCTGCTACAAACGTACTGGACAGTGTCAACGCCGATGAAGTCGGAGTTGGCGCCATCCGGGCCGCCGTTGGTCACAAAGTAGCGGAAGGCAAAGCGGCCGCTGGCCGGCGCGGGCAGGCCGCTGACGGTTACGGTGAACTGCTGCCAGTCGAGCGGATAGCCGCCGGCCACCAACGTCGGGTTGATGTCCAGAAGCAGCGTCGTGAAGTCGCCGACATCGGTGGCGGTGGTGCCAACATTGACGCTGGCGCCGCTCGTGCTCAGGCGCACCTGCATCCGATCCGGGTAGTCGGTTGTGGGTGTAGGCTTGCGGGTGTAGAACGTCAAGACATCGCCGTTATTAATGTTCAGCTGCGGCGTCATGGGCCAGGTACTAATGTTCCCGGCGCCGGAGGTGCTATTGAAGTTTGCGGCGGCGTAGCTGTTGGTTGGACCAGCTTGCGCCGGCATTACGGCCGGGTTCCCCTGGAACCAGCTGTTAACTCCAGCCGGGCTGCTGTTATTATCGACCACCCAGCCGGCCGGCGGGACAACGTCAAAGCCCTCGGTCAAGCAGGTGCCGCCGCCAGTCGTGGCAGTCGCGGTGGCCGTCGGTGGCACGGTGGTGTTCGTGGCGGTCGGCGGGACCGTCGTGGCGGTCGCCGTCGGGCTGGGCGCGCTGGTGTTGATCAGCGTCGCGCTGGCCGTCTTCGGCGCCGGGTCGCCCTGCACGGTGTAGGTGGCGGTGTTAACGATCTGGTACGGCGCGCCAGCGTTAACCGTCGCGCGGAACGTGACAACCAGCGGCGGCTCCTGCACCAGCGGCCGGTAGTACTTGATCACCTGGCCGTTGTGCGGCCGATGATTCGCCGGCGTATTGCCGTAGAGGTACTGGAGACCCAGCGTGCCAGTGTCATTCTCGAGACCCATGACGACATTATTCAGCGGCCCACGCACATTGTCGTAGAGCAGCCAATACACATCGGGGTCCGCAAAATCGTACACCAACTCCAGAGTAAGGGCATTGGATGTTGGGCTAGAGCCGACTTTTGTGTGGAGGTTCGTCAGCTGATAGATGTACGCCTTGTCTGCACAGGTGGTGCCGCCAGAGGCGATGGTGTAGCCAGTTTTAGTAAAGCCATTGGTTGCTGTTAGAGAGAAATCGCCCCAGAGGCCGGCGATCAACCGATTCGGTGTTGCAGCTGAGGGAAGGGTAGTTGTAATTGGTGTGCCTGCCCCCGTACCATTTCCACGCGGGAAGAACAGACCATTCGATGAAAGCCCCAGCGAAGTTGCAGTTCCAGCAGTTGAGTCGTAGAAAGCCACTGGGCAACCAATGTTTAGACTGCCAGCCGTGTTATCAGCGAAGTTATTAGCCGCTAGATTGTTCGGCGGCGCGGTCAAATCAATGAAGCCACCAAACGGCGACTGCGCGGCCAGGCCGGGCGTCGTCAGGTCGTCCTCGTAGCTGTAATTGGCGGCCTTGACCAGGTTGAACTGCTTGTTGATCAAGATCGCGTTGGTGCCTGCGTCGTAGGTGCCGCCGGCGCTCACCGAGCCGGGCACATATGTCACGCCCGCGGGCAGCACGTCGGTCAGGCTGACCGTGTGGCTGATCGTGTCGTTGTTGACCAGGCTCAGGGTGTAGGTCACGGTGCTGCCGGTCTGGGCAGTCAGCGGCGAGACCGACTTCGTCACCGAGACCTCATCGGTGATGCGCTTGAGGTTGACCGCCACGGTGCCGATGTTGCCGGGGTTGGCGGCGTCGGTGCCGAGGTCGAACGCGCCATACCAGCGGTCATTCGCCACGGCCGTGGGCAGGTTCCAGCCGACGTTGACTTTGAACGGCGTGCCAGCAGGGACGGTGTTCGGGCCGGTCACGGTCATGTTGCCAGCGTCGCCGCCGACCACTGCCGTTGACAAGTTCACGACATCCGATGCGCCGGTCGTGGACGCCTGGAAGTTCTGGATCAGGATGATATAGGTGCCAGCCGCCGGGTTTGCGATGTCGCAGCGCTCCAGCACTGCGCCGGTCGCGGCGTTGCAGGTCACCTCAGTTGTTGTCGGGATACCATCGTTATTCGCGTCGCGGTGGACATACATATCGAGGTCTTGCGACGGCGATGATAGAACTTCGGTCACAAGCCGCTTGGTGCCGGCTGGCACCACGACCGTCTTCGAGGAAAATACCCCCGGCGGTGGTCAGGTTGTCGTAGACGTTGTTGACCGTCGGGTCGACCGGCAGCACCGGGGCATCCGGCGTGCCGCGCGTCAGGCCATACTTGCGGACCGTCAGGCTGGTGATCTCAATCGCCGTAATATCCGCGCTCTGCTGCGAGCCGGTGTTGCGGCGCGTGGTGATGTCAACCGTGGTGGGCACGCTGCCGGTTGTGGCTTTTACGGCCACCGGGAAGCTGGCCGGGGCAGCGGCGGTCGTATTCGGGGTCAGGATGTAGCGCCCAAACACAAAGTTGGTCGTCGGCAGGCCCGTCACGTTGGCGTTGAACGTCACGGTCTGGGTGCCGCGGGCCGGAATTGTGAAGCTGCTGGGGGTCATGGTCAGCGTCAGGCCAGCGGTGCTGGTCACTGAGAGCGTCCACGTCACCGCCGTGTTGAGGGTGTTCGAGAAGGTGCGGGTCCAGCTACAGTTCACCAGACAGGCATCGTTCTGCATGCTGGCGATGTTGAGGGTCCGCGGGTTGCCGCCGGTGGCCGGGTTGGCGGCCGTGAAGTTGGCGTTGGTCTCATTGAGCAGCAGGCCGGCGTTGACCGCGCGGCTGATGTCAATGCGGCCTGAGCCATCATCGAACGGATTCGTCTGAGTGACGCCGTCCTCTTTGCGCTGGCCCTGGTAGATCGCGGTGCTCATCAGCGCCGACTGTACCTGGGCGGGCGTCCAGTTGGGGCGGACCTGGCTGACCAGCGTGGCCGCGCCAGCGTCGTGCGGGCTAGCCATCGAGGTGCCGCTGATGATCTCGAAGTCGGGGCCGCCGGTGCCATCGGTGCGGAAGGCCGCGAGGATGTCAACGCCTGGCGCGCTCACGTCCGGCTTCAGGACGTTGCGAGCCGCAATCGGCACGGGGCCGCGCGAGACTGAACGACGCCATGATGTCGCCGTTGCTGGGCGACAGATCTTTAACGGTGCCCTGGATGCGGCCGGTGTGGCTCGCAGCGCCATTGTGCAGCCAGGCCTTCAGGATCACGCCGTCGGCGAACGACAGGTGAACGCCCGGCAGCGGATACGGATCGCCGATTAGCGAGCCAGCATTGGCAGCATCATTGAGCAGCACGAAGCCACTCGCACCAGCCGCAAAGACGTTCTCGGCCTTCTCAACGCGCCCGTAGGTGCCGCGGTCACAGACCACAATCTTGTTGGTAAAGGTGCCGGCGGGCCACGGGTTGGAGCCTGGGCCAGTCGGGCCGGTGCCACACAGCGGGAAGGCCGGTGTCAGGTCGCCTGCATACACAATCTCAGTGTTGGTGGGCAGCGGGCCGCTCAGGCTTTTGCCGAAGAGATTTTGCAGGGGGCCGTTGTTGCTCGTCAGGTTGGTCAGCGCATTCTGGAGCAGCCGGTTGTGGGTGTTGGCGGCCACGCTCATCAGCCAGGGGCTGACGTGGGCCACGGTGCCGGCGCCGGGGCCGCTGTTGCCGGCCGAGGTCGAGACAAACACGCCGCCGGCGCGGGCGTTCAGGAACGCCTGCTCAACCGCGTCGCCCCACGGGTCAACGCCGCCGCTGATCGAATAGTTGACGACATCCACGCCGTCGGCGACCAGCGCGTTGGCCGAGGACAGCAGCGCTGCGCCGGGGCACGAGTCGCTCCAGGTGCCGGCATTGTCATAGCCGCAGCCGTCGTAGGCGATGATGTTGGCGTGCGGGGCAACGCCCGAGATCGCGCCCAGCGCCACGTTGTTGACCAGCGTCGAGGTGATGACGTTGCCGGCCGAGGTGCTGGCGGTGTGCGAGCCGTGGCCGTCGCTGTCGTTCGGGCTGATGTAGGTTACAGCGCCGACGGTGTGCGTGGCATCGGTCGTGCCAGTCCAGGTGCGGGCGCCGATCAGCTTGTCGTTGCAGGTGAAGCTGGCGCGGAACGACGGGTCGCTAGAGTTACAGACGCCGACGTAGGTGCCGCTGCCTTTGGGATTGACGAAGTGGTAGCCATCGCCGCCGGTCGCGGCAAACGACGGGTGGGCAAAGTTGATGCCGCTGTCAATCACACCGACGATCATGCCCTCGCCTTTGGCGCCCGTGATCTGGCCACGGATTTCGCCGCCGCCGTTGGCTGTCGTGTGGAAGTTGACATAAAAGCCTTCGGTCTGAAGCGTCACAGCCTGCGCCGGGGTCAGCGTCACGCTGCCGGCGTACAGCGACGGGCCGCCGCTCAGTGGGAAGATCACGCCGCCAGTGTTACCCACCGTGCCCTGGTGAATGTGGGCCATCGTCGGCGTGATGCCGGTCAGCTCGAATCTGGTAGGTCAGCGTCGGGCTGATGTAGCTGAAGGTGCCGAAGCCCTTCGCGGCGCTGTTAACCGGCGGAACCTCGTTCGAGCCGAGGATCGTAGCAACGTACAGGCCAGTCGCAGTGCCGTCCCACACTTTGTCGGCTTTGATCCACTTGGGGCCGGCGTCGGTGTCGAGGGTGTAGACTTTCTCGCGCTCGACCTTGACGATGTTGGTCAGGCCGGCGGTCTGGCGCGCCTCGGCGCCGGTCAACTCAACGACAAAGCCGTTGAAGGCCGCGTCGTAGGTGTAGAGCGGCTTCAGCGGCCGGCCGACCGCCTTGCTCAGGTCGGTGATCGCCTGGGCGCGCTCGGTGGCCAGATAGCTGGCGTAGGCCGCCACCGCCGCGCTCTTGGTGTTGAGCTTGCGGCCGCCGGTCGCCAGCGGGCTGGTCGGGGCCAGGCCGGGGACGCCGCCGACATATGACGCTAGCGGCTCGCCCTTCAGCCACACAATGTAGCGGCCGGCGACGCTGTCATCAATGACTTCCTCATCGTCCAGCGTGGCGGGCGTGAGCAGCTGGGTGGTGGTTGTGGTTGGGGCGGGCTTTTTGCCAGTCCCAGTGTCGGGGTTGGTGGCATTGCCGGTTTCGGGCGTGCTGGTGGCAGCCTGCGTCTTGGCGCCAAACGGCAAGGTCATGAGCAGCAGCGCAATGACCGCAAGCGCACTTACCAGTGAGAACAATCGTTTTGACATCGTGGAGTAGCTCCTTGGCGATTTCGACCGACGGCGATCTGGGTAGTGGACAGACATAACGGTGTGTCGGCTAGCTGCACTCCTTTTCAACATCATTACTGCCAGATTGCCCGCACTCCAAACGTCGCGGCTGAGGCTAGTCTTCATCGTCCTTGCGGACGGCGTGATCGCTGGGCGTCAATGAGCCTCATGCTCGCTTGGACTACACGGCGTCGTGCTATAAACCTTGTGCGGTGAATTGCCAAATCCTAGAAGATTGAGAGGCAAATGTCAAGAAATATTAAGGCAATCATCAGCAAAAATCGAAAACTAGCCCTAGTCGTAACGTGGCCTAGTTGACGCTCCGCCGCGCCGCCGGTTAGACTGCCGCTGATCATAAGGATAACCATGTGGAGATTCGCACGCTTTTTTTTGACCTCGGCGGCGTCTGCCTGACCAACGGCTGGGATCATGTGCAGCGCCAGCAGGTTGCGGCGCAGCTCGGCTTCGACTACGAGGCCTTCGACGCGCGTCATCGCCAGGTGATCGATAGCCTGGAGCGCGGCCAGCTGTCGCTGGAGGCCTACTTGCAGTGGACGCTGTTCTACGAGCCGCGCCAGTTTACGCCCGCCGAGGCCCAGTCCGCGATCTTTGCGCTCTCGGCGCCCTTCGAGCCGACGCTGGCGCTGGTGCGGCAGCTGCGCGCCAGCCACCGCTACACCCTCGCCACCCTCAACAATGAGTCGCGCGAGCTGAACCGCTTTCGGATCGAGCATTTTGGCCTGCGTGCGCTGTTCACGATGTTTGTCAGCTCCTGCTATCTGAATCTGATCAAGCCGCAGCCCGAAATGTACCGGCGGGCGCTCGATCTGGTGCAGTGCGACCCGGCCGAGTGTGTGTTTGTGGACGACCGGCCGATGAACTGCGAGGTCGCGCAAATTCTGGGGATGCAGGCGATCCAGTTCACCAGCGCCGCGCAGCTCAGCGCCGACCTGGCCCGGCTGGGCGTCGCCGTGGAGGCGCCGCATGAGCAGCTATAATCCGGCCGCCGATCCGCTGGCCGCCAGCAAGCGCGCGGCCGCACAGCAGGCGCTGGCCGAGGTGCGCGCCGGCATGCGTGTGGGCCTCGGCACCGGCAGCACCGCGTTCTTTGTGATCGAGGGCCTGGGCCAGCTGGTCGCCGCTGGCCTCGACGTTGTGGCCGTGCCGACCTCGGATGAGAGCGCGCGGCTAGCTCGGCAGTGGGCGATCCCGGTGGCCGAACTGATGCCCGCCGGCCTCGATGTGGCAATTGACGGCGCCGATGAGATCGATCCGGCCGGCCAGCTGATCAAAGGGCGGGGCGGCGCGCTGCTGCGGGAGAAGCTGGTGGCGCTGGCCGCCCGGCGCTTCATTGTTGTCGCCGACAACTCAAAGTGCGTCGCGCAGCTTGGGCAGCGCTTCGCCGTGCCGGTCGAGGTGGTGCCGTGGGGCTTTGCGCACACGGCGGCGCGGCTGGCGGCGTTCGGTCCCGTGCTGCGCTGCCAGCCCGACGGCGCGCCCTACGTCACCGACAATGGCAACTGGATCGTGGACTGCGCCATCGGGCCAATGGCCGACCCGGCGGCGACCGCGGCGCAGCTCAAAGCCACCGTCGGCGTCGTCGAGACCGGGCTATTTCTCGGCCTGACCCGCCGCGTGATCCTGGCGGGCGCTGCCGGCATCGTCAGCCGCGAGCACTGAGCGCATCCTGGTTAAACACCACGACCGCGCCATCTCGGCGCGGTCGCTCGGTTGCCGGCGCGAAAAATTAGCGGCGATCCTCGATCCGCTTGACCAGCGCCCAGCCGCCCGGCATCGCCAGAGTCGCCAGCGCAATTTTCAGCGCATCGCCCAGCAGAAACGGCTTGATGCCCAGGAGCACCGCGCTTGCCGCATTGTGGGTATATACCATCAGCCACGGCGCACCAAATAGATAAATCACCACATTGCCAAATACCATTGCCAGCGCCGCAGTCCACAGCTTGCGGTCCCAGCCGCGCTCGGCCAGCCAGCCGACCAGCGCCGCCGCGAATGGATACGACACGAGATAGCCGCCAGTCGGCCCGACAAGTCGGCCCCAGCCGTTGGGCAGCGTGGCCGACGCCGCAAACACCGGCAGCCCGAGCGCGCCCTCGGCCAGATACAGCAGCATCGCCAGCCCCGCGCGCCGCCAGCCGAGCAGCGCCCCGGTCAGCAGCACCGCCAGCGTCTGGCCGGTGATTGGCACGGGCGTGAGTGGGATTGAAATCTGGGCCGACAGCGCCACAAACAGGCTGGCGCCCACAACAAGCGCGGCGTCGGTCGCGAGCGAGCTTTGGGGCAGAATGGCGTCGGCCAGCGTCCGGCGGTTGGCGGAAAGCATCGTCATAGTGGCTCCTTTGAATGGCGGCAACCCTACGGCAAAATGGTGGCCTCGTCAAGCGCCGCGATGAGCGCGGCCGGCTGATTCTGGAGGCTGGCCCGGCTCAGCTCGCCGCTGCTCATGGCGTTGAGCAGCCGCGCCAGCCCGGCGTTGACCGGCGCCGCGACGCCGCACGCTGCGGCCTGCGCTGCGACCGCGCCGTAGAGCTGCGCCGCCTCGGTCTGCCGGGCGCCGCGGGCTAGCTCCAGGGCCAGCGAGGGCGGCTTGCCGCCCCGCCCGCCGGCGATCAGGCGGCGCAGCACCGGCTGGAGCAGTGGCAGCGGCAGCCCGCGCATCGTCGCCGCCAGCGCCACCACCGGGTAGCCCGGCAGATTCACCGGCGCCGCGCCCAGCGCCCGCACCGTCGCCAGCGCCTCGCAGAACAGCGCCCGCTCCACGCGCACCAGCGCCCGCTCGGCGTAGACCTGCGCGACCGACCAGCCCAGCAGTGCCGCCGTAGCGTTGCCCAAAATGTTGAGCAGCAGCTTCGACCACTTCATCGCCCGCCAGTCGCGGTACGGCCGCACGGTCGCGGCCACCGGCGCCAGCAGCCCGAGCGCATCGCCAAGCGGCCCCGCGTCCAGCGCCGCGAGGCCCACGCCGCCCGGCTTGGTGACACGGATGGTCGTCTCGTCCAGTACCTCAACCGAGGTTGTGATGGTGCCGGCGATGATCCGGCCGACGCCGCTTGCCGCCAGCAGCTCCTCGTTGCCCAGCCCATTTTGCAGCGAGATCACCAGCGCCGGCCGCAAGCTGTGGAGCAGCGGCACGATCTCGGCCGTGCTGTAACCCTTGACCGCAAGGATCGCCGTCGTGATCGGCCCGGCCGGCAGTGTGTCGGCGGTGACAATCGTTGGGCGCGCTGTGATGACCGCCGCATCAGCCTGGATCGTAACGCCGTGATTATGCAGCGCCGCCGCGCCGCCGCGGGCCAACAAAATGGCGGGACGACCGGCCGCGGCCAGTCGTCCCGCCACCAGGCGCCCAATCGCGCCTGCGCCGATGATCACCGTGGTCATGCGTTCTCGGGCTTGAAGTAGATGATCTCTTTCCAGGCCGCCGTCACCTGGTCGGCGAAGACCACCAGCAGCTCGCCACGCCGCGCCGTCCCCAGGGCGTAGCGGATTGCCTCAAGCTCGGGCAGCACGGTGGTGATGTTGGCCTCGTCCATCCCGGCCTCCAGGGCGCCGCGGCGAATGATCCCAGCCGCCTCGCCCGACGGCCGGCCGCGCAGGCTGTTGTCTTGGCGGATCACCAGCGTGTCGAACATGCCAGCCGCCATCGCGCCCAGCCGGTACAGGTCCTCATCGCGGCGGTCGCCTGGGCCGGCCAGCACACCAATCGTCCGGCTGTAGCCCGGCCGCATTTTTTCCAGCAGGTCGACCATCATCTCGAACGCTGCAGCGTTGTGGCCGTAGTCCATCAGCACGCGGAAGGGATGCTCGTCGAACATGTTGAGCCGGCCGGGCGTCTGGTAGAACGAGGTCGAGAATGTCCGCAGTCCCTGGCGAATTGTCTCCACCGAGATGCCCTGCGCATACGTGATCGCCGCCGCCGCCAGCGCATTGGCGACGTTCGCCAGCGCCTTGCCCTCCAGCGTGGCCGGGATCAGGTGCGTCCACAACAGCGGAATGTACTGCTCGTCGTGGTAGATCGCGATCATGTCGCCGCGCACGCCTTTTTGCAGCACCACCGCGCGGCCACCTTTGGCAATGTGCTCCTTGAGATGCGCCGGGCCATCGGTGTCGCCCTGCATTGAGAAAAACACCAGCCGGCCGCCCGAGCGCCCGATCATGCTGACGCAGTGCGGGTCGTCGGCGTTGAGCACCGAGTAGCCGCGCCGCCCGACGACCTCGACGACCAGCGATTTGACTTTGGCCAGCTCCTCCAGGGTGTTGATGCCGGCCAGTCCCAGATGATCCTCGCGCACATTCAGCACTGCCCCGACATCCAGCCGGTCGTAGCCCAGCCCCTCGCGCAGGATGCCGCCGCGGGCAGTCTCCAGCACGGCGGCCTCAATCGTCGGGTCCTTCAGCACCATTTTGGCGCTCCAGGGGCCGGTCAGATCGCCGCGCATCTGCATCTCGCCATCAATGTAGATGCCATCGGTCGTCGTCAGGCCGACCCGCAGGCCGTTCTGTTTGAGGATGTGGGCGACCATGCGGGCGGTCGTCGTTTTGCCGTTGGTGCCAGTGATGCCAATCATCGGGATGCGGGCGCGGCTGCCCTCGGGGAACAGCATGTCGATCACCGGGCGAGCGACGTTGCGCGGCGTGCCCTCGGATGGCTGGAGGTGCATGCGGAAGCCTGGCCCGGCGTTGACCTCGACAATGCCGCCGCCGGTCTCGCGCAGCGGCTTGGTGATGTCGTCGGTGATCATATCAATGCCGCAGACATCCAAGCCGATCACGCGGGCGGCGCGGCGGGCGATCTCAATGTTGTCGTAGTGGATGTCGTTGGTGCGGTCAATCGCCGTGCCGCCGGTCGAAATATTGGCCGTGGCTCGCAGATAGAAGATCTCGCCCGCAGCCAGCACGGTGTCCAGGCTGTAGCCGGCCTGGTCCAGCAGCCGCTCGGCCTGCTCATTGATCGTGATGCGGGTCAGCACTTTCTCGTGGCCGATGCCGCGGCGCGGGTCCTGGTTGGTGATGTCGATCAGCTGGCCGATGGTGTGGGTGCCGTCACCCTTGACGTGGGCCGGCACGCGCTCGGCGACCGCCACCACCTGGTCGTTGATGACTAGCACGCGGTGGTCGCGGCCGCGCATAAACGTTTCGACCAGCACCGCCGTGCGGTAGTCGGCGGCGACGCCGAAGCCCCAGCGGACCTGCTCGGCGTCAGTCAGGTTGATCGAGACGCCGCGGCCGTGGCTGGTGTCGAGCGGCTTGGTCACGACGGGATAGCCCAGCTTCTCGGCGGCCTCAACGGCGTCGTCGGCGCTGCGCACCACCAGATTCCGCGGCACCGGCAGGCCGACGTCGGCCAGCAGCCGGTTGGTCAGCTCTTTGTCGCTGGCCGTCTCGACCGCAATATTCGAGGTGCGGCCGGTGACGGCGGCGCGGATGCGCTGCTGGTGCTTGCCATAGCCCAGCTGCACCAGCGACTGATCATCGAGCCGCAGCGCCGGGATGCCGCGCCGCTCGGCCTCGTCGACCAGCGACTGGGTGCTCGGCCCCAGCGCCATCTTGCTGGCGACGCGGATCACATCCTCCAGGTCGGTCTGGTAGTCAAACGGGTCAAGCGGGCGCGGCAGCTGCTCGTTGGGGTCCAGCCGCTCCAGCCCGGTCAGGCCGCGCAGCCCGGCCGGTAGCAGGTCTTGGATCAGGCGCAGCGCCATGCGGCCGGCCGCCATGCCGACCAGCTCCTCGCGAAATGAGTAGATGACATAATATTCGCCCTCACGCTCGCCGGTTGAGCGGGTCTTGCCATACGTCACCGGCGTGCCGGCCAGGCCCTGAATCTCCAGCGCCAGATGCTCGGCGACATGGCCCAGCCAAGTGCCATCCTGCAGGCGTTTGACAAAGCCGCCAGGCTTGCCATAGGAGCAGCCATGCTCCTGCAAGGTCGGCATCAGCGTGAGTAGCCGGTCAACAAAGCCATCAAGCTTGTTGGTCGGGTACGCCTCTAGCTCCTCAAGGTCAGCGTCCAGCGGATCACCGGGCCGAGGCCATAAATGTTTGGACCGCGATAGATGCGAACAGCTGATACACGCATGGCGGCGCTCCTTGTGATAGGTGGGAAGAAACGAGCCTGCCTGACCGCGCTGAAGTGCGCCGGTCAGGCAGCTGTGAGCTAGATACCTTCGCCGTCCAAGAAGTTTGGCGGCTCAAATGGCGGCGGCGGCGTGGTGGGCACCACCGAGCGCCGGGTGCCAATGTCGAAGCTGTGGCCGTGGGTCAGGAGATAAATCCGCAGATTGAAGATCGACAGCGGCGCGTCGTCCGGGATGCGGTGCAGATCGTTGTAGGTCATCTCGCCGCCGTCCACGATCATCACCGAGCCGCGCCCAAACACCCGCAGCACCCGATCGGCGTCCACCTCGATGGCGGTGTCCTCGTCCAGGCCAACGCCGAGCAAGTAGGGGTTATGGGCCAGCGCGGTGATTAACCGCCCGGTCCGGCCGCGGGCTCCAAAGTGCTGATCAACGACCAGTCGGTTGATCAGCCCTAGTCCCGGCGCAAAGTGCATCATGGCCTTGCGCGGCGTGATGCCGCTGTTGCCATACGCCATCATGTGCTGACAGACCGCCGAGGCGCCTGCGCTGGTGCCGGCCACCACGCAGCCGTGGCGGTAGACCCGCCGAATGCGTGTCGCTGCCGGCGTGCCGCCTAAGATCGTCATCAGCTTCAGCTGGTTGCCGCCGGTCATAAAAATCCCGGTCGCGTCGTTCAGTAGCTCCAGGATCGCTGGGTCATCGCACTGCTCGCGGCTGTAGAGCGGCACAACCCGCACATCTTGCACCCCGAGTTCGGTGAAGATGCGGTGGTAGGTCGCCCCCACAACACTGTAGATCTCCGATGCCGTGGCCAAAATGGCGAGCCGCGCGCGCGGGCCGCCAGCAAGCTCCACAAAGCGCCGGAGCACGGTCCGGTTGCCAACTTTGTCTTCTGCGCCCCCGATCAGCATCAGCGATCCGCTGTTGGCGTCGGGGCTTGAGGGTACGTGTGGGTCGAACGTCATAGCGCGGCGATTGTAGCATAGATCGGTCGCGGCATGATAGCGCCAAAGAACGCCAATGGAGCTGAATTTATGATATACTAAGCGCGCTTAGTATATTGGAGAATCGCCATGACCACACGCTACTGGATCGGGGTCGTCTCGCGGGAGCACGTTGAGCGCGGCGTCGGCGGCGGGTTTGCGCAGCTGTGCCACGGCAAGTCCGCGCCGCTCGCGCGCATGCAGCCGGGCGACTGGCTGGTCTACTACTCGCCCCGCCTCAGCCTGGGCGGTGCCGCGCCGTGCCAGGAGTTTACGGCGCTTGGCCAGGTCCTCAGCGCGCCCGTGTATAGCTGCGCTGTGACGCCGACCTTCACCGCTGCCCGCCGCGACGTGCGCTTTGTCGCCGCGCAGTCCGCCCCGATCCGTCCGCTGCTCGGCCAGCTTGCGTTTATCACCGATCAGCAGCGCTGGGGCTACCTGTTCCGCCGCGGCCACTTTGCCATTAGCGCCGCCGACTTCGCAGTGATCGCCGGCGCGATGGGCGCGGCCGTTGAGCAGGAGGTCGCGCTTGGCTAGCTCGCCCTGGTCGCACGCCACGCCCCTCGACAGCCCCGGCTTTGTGCTATGGCAGGTCACCAACCGCTGGCAGCGCGCCATCCGGGCAGCCCTGGCGCCGCTCGGCCTGACCCACGTGCAGTTTGTGCTGCTGGCCAGCCTGGCCTGGCTGTGCGACGCAGGTCAGACGCCAACCCAGGTTGAGTTGGCCGCCCACGCCGCCACCGATCCGATGATGACCTCAGAGGTGCTGCGCGCCCTGGAGGCCAAAGGCTGGCTCGTGCGGCTGCCGCATCCAGCCGACCGCCGCGCCCGCCAGCTGGCCCTGACCGACAGCGGCCAGGCGCTGGCGGACGCGGCGGTCGTGATCGTCGAGGCCGCCGACCGCGCGTTCTTTGCGTCGGCCGGCGCTGCGCTGCTGCCAGCGTTGCGCGCGCTGCTCACGGCCTAGCCAGCGGGCGACATCATCTGCTATAATCGGCCACCTAAAGCGAAAGGAGGGCGTTCTAGTGCCAGGTTCTGTCAGTCCGCTCGCTTTGTCTACTACCCAAGGAGGCCGATCCATGTTTCGTTTCCGCTCACAGTTTGCCAGCGCGCTGCTGCTAGCGCTGCTGGTGCCGATCCTCGCCGCGTGCGGCGGGACGCCTGCAGCGACCACCACCGCGGTGCCGGCCGCGCCGACCACCGCCGCCGCGCCGACCACCGCTGCTGCGCCGACCACCGCCGCTGCTACTGCAGAAACTGCCCCGACGACCGCGCCAGTCGCCACAAGCGCGCCGGACATGACCACCGCGCCCGTCGCGACCACCGGCAATGGCACCGACGGCGCCAACGACAAATATCTGATCTACGGCGGCTCGGGCAAACCCAACTCGCTCGACACCATGAAGACGACCGCCGGCACCGCGCTGATCGTCGCCGGCCAAATTCTTCAGCGCCTCGTGGCCACCGAGCCGGGCAAATTCCAGCTCGCGCCCCAGCTAGCCACCAAGTGGGAGGCCAACGCCGACTCGACCGAGTGGACGTTTACGCTGCGCCAGGGTATCAAGTTCCATGACGGCACGCCATTCAACGCCGACGCTGTAGTGTTCAACTTCAAGCGTATGAGCGATCAGAAGGACCCCTATAGCTACGGCGACAAGGGCATCACCTACGAGATCTTCCCCTACATCTTCGGCGGCTACGCTGGCGATGCCAAGACGATCTGGAAGGGCGTTGAGAAAGTTGACGACTACACCGTCAAGTTCATGTTCAGCCAGCCGGCGCCGCTGTTCCCGAACTATATCTCAGCGACCTACTTCAGCCTGTCCAGCCCCGAGGCCGTCAAGAAGGGTGCTGAAAAATACGGCACGCCCGACTTCGGCGCTGTCGGCACTGGCCCCTTCAAGTTCGTCGAGTGGAAAGCAGGCGAGAGCGTCACCGCCATCCGCAACGAGGACTACTGGGGCACCAAAGCACTGATGCCGGGCGTGGTGTTCCGCTTCATCGCCGACCAGGCTGGCCGGTTCACCGAGCTGAAAAATGGCTCGATTGATTTTACCGTCAACCTGGCCCCCGACACCCGCGAGGCTCTTGAGTCCGACCCGAACCTCCAGGTTGTGTCGGTTGAGCCGTTCAACATCGCTTACCTGGCGCTCAACACCCAGGACAAGCCGCTCGATAACCCGAAAGTTCGTCAGGCCATCGCTTACGCCATCAACAAGCAGGCGATCCTGGATGGCTTCTACGGCGGCCAGGGCGAGGTCGCGACCGACTTCCTGCCAGCCAGCCTCAAAGATGCCCGCCCGACCAACGTCGATACCTACAGCTATAACCCCGAGAAGGCCAAAGAGTTGCTGAAAGAGGCCGGCTTCGATGGCGGCTTCGATAGCGTGACCTTGACCGACACCACCAAGCTGGAGCTTGAGCTGTGGTACATGCCGGTGTCGCGCCCCTACTTCCCGACGCCCGAGAGCATCGCTACCCAGATCGCGTCGGACCTTCAGAAGGTTGGCATCAAAGTCAGCCTCAAAACCGAGGACTGGGCCGTCTACCTCGATAACGAGGCCGCAGGCACCAAGCACGGCATGTATATGCTCGGCTGGACCGGCGACTACGTTGACCCGAACAACTTCCTGCAGGTTCACTTCGGCTCAGCCGGCGCTGGCTCGACCCACTACGTCAATCCCGAGGTTGATAAGCTGCTGGTTGACGCTGGCGCGGCCAAGACTGCCGAGGAGTCCAACAAGCTCTTCCAGCAAGCCGGCACGATCATTAACCGGGACATGCCACGTGTGCCGATTGTTCACGCCCCGCCGGTCTTCGGCGCGCTGAAGACCGTCCAGGGCTGGCAGCCGAACCCGACCGGCGGCGATAACTTCGCCCTGATCTCGGTTCAAAAATAAGCCCTCCGCGCCACGCCTGAGACTTCAGGCGTGGCGCTTCTTTATCGGCCCGCCCCCAGTCATTGCTGATGGGAACCTACTATGTTTCGTTACATTGTGCGGCGCGTGTTGGGCCTCATCCCCGTGCTCTTCGGCATCTCCCTGCTGGTTTTTTCGCTGCTCCACTTGATCCCTGGCGATCCCGCCATCGTCATGCTAGGCGAGCGATCGCGCCCCGAGGCCCGCGCCGCCCTGCGCGAGAGCATGGGCCTCAACAAGCCGCTATTCATCAACCTCAAGTCCGGCAACCTTGCCGACGCTCAGTACCCGCTGTTTATCAGCCGGCTGCTGCGCGGCGACCTCGGCACCTCGGTGATTCGCAAGACTGAGGTTTCAACCGAGCTGCGCGAGAAATTTCCCGCCACTCTGGAGCTGACGCTGGCCTCATTGCTGATCGCCTCGGTTGTCGGCGTGACCATCGGCATCCTGGCTGCGACCAAGCGCGGCTCGTGGTTTGATGCCGGCAGCATGTTTATCGCCCTAGTTGGCGTTTCGATCCCGATCTTCTGGCTCGGCCAGATGGCGCAGTTTTTGTTTGGGGTCAACTGGCCCAAAATTACGCTGTCGCTGTTTGGCACGAGCCTGCCCGGCATGCCGATCAGCCAGCGGCTCACGCCCCGCATTGACCCAAGCTTTGTGCCAATCACCAACCTGTATATTCTGGACAGCCTCCTGCGCGGCAAGCTCAATGTTACCGCCGACGCCTTCAAGCATCTGATTATGCCGGCCTTTGTGCTGGCAACGGTGCCGCTGGCGATCATCGCGCGCATGACCCGCTCGGCGATGCTTGAGGTGCTGAACCAGGACTACGTGCGCACTGCCCGCGCCAAAGGTTTGGGCAATAGCGTGGTGATTTTGCGCCATGCGCTGCGCAATGCGCTGCTGCCAGTGATTACCGTGATTGGCCTCCAGCTTGGTGGCCTGCTGGCCGGCGCCGTGCTCACCGAGACCATCTTTTCCTGGCCAGGGATTGGCACCTGGATTGTGGCGGCGATTCAAGGTCGCGACTACCCCATTGTCCAGGCCGGCGTGATGTATATTGCGCTGGCGTTTGTGCTGGTCAACTTGGTGGTCGACCTGTCGTATGCGCTGCTCGACCCGCGTATCTCGTACAGCTAACAGCTTCCTGAGGAGTGCTATGGCGACCCTAACAGCTTCTCCGGCCGACTCAAACCTACCTCAGAAAACCCGCTCGCTGTGGGGTGATGCGTGGCGCCGGCTCCTCAGCAGCGTGACGGGTCGCCTCGGGCTTGGGATTAGCCTCTTTCTCGTGCTGCTCGCCCTGCTGATCCCCGTGATTCTGCCCTATGAGCCTGGCACCGACAATGATCTGACGCAGCGGCTCAAGGCGCCCTCGGCCCAGCACTGGTTTGGCACCGATGAGCAGGGTCGCGATGTGTTTATCCGCGTCCTCCACGGCTCACGGCTCTCGATCACGGTCGGCTTTTTCTCGGCGGTGTCGGCGGTGCTGCTTGGCTCGCTGCTCGGTATGGTCGCAGGCTACCGCGGCGGTTGGTTCGACCTGGGCGCGACCTGGGTGATGGATATTATGCTGGCCTTTCCCAGCCTGCTGCTCGCCATCGCGATTGTGACGATTCGCGGCCCCGGCCTGTTCAATACCATGACTGCGGTGGCAATTGTCGAGATTCCAGTCTTCGCCCGCATCGCCCGCGGCGCCGTGATCACCGCGCGCAGCTATGAGTACGTCACCGCCGCCCGCGCCGTTGGCGTGGATGGGCCGCGCACGTTGTTCCGCCACATTCTGCCGAACAGCCTCTCGCCGATGCTGGTGCAGGCGACGCTTTCCATTGCGACCTCGATTACCTCGGCCGCGGCGCTCGGCTTTCTCGGCCTGGGCGCGCCGCCGCCGGCGCCCGAGTGGGGCAAGATGCTAGCCCTGGCGCGGGAGCAGGTGATTCTGGGCCGCTGGTGGGTGGCGTTTTTTCCCGGCCTCGGTATTATGCTGATGGTGCTGGGCTTCAACCTGCTCGGCGATGGCCTGCGCGATGCCCTCGACCCGCGCCTGAAAAAATAGACCGCGGGCGGCTTAAAACACCGAGCGGTCGGCCTCATCTCGGGCCGACCGCTCATGATTCTCGGATCAACTACTACAGGTACTCGCGCTGGCTGACCCGGCGCTTCCACTGCTCTTTTAGCTCAATCACTTTGTCGGTGTCGCTGAAAAACTCCAGGATCGCCCGCGTAAACTGGTTCGGCTCGTCCAAAAACGGAAAATGGCCGCTTTTCTCAAACGTCAGCATCTGCCGGAAGCGGCCTTCGACATCTTCGATCTCGATATGGCTGCGGTGAATCGGCAGGATCGAGTCGAGCGCGCCATAGATTGCTAGCAGCGGCGAGTTGAGGCGGGCCAGGTCGGTGCGCAGGTCCACGTCGCTGATCGCATTGATGACCTTGCTCACCACCTCGGGGTCGGTGTTGTCGAGGTCCTCCAGCATGGTGTTGAAGATCGCCGAGTCCTCCACCGTCGCCGCCGCCTGCTTGACCAACTTGATCCACACGTCGTTGCTGGCGGTGTTGCGGCCGAGCAGCCGCGTCAGGCCGCTCGGCGTCGCCACCTGGCGCACCACCGAGCCAATGATTGGCGTGCCGGCGATCAGCACTTTGCCAAACCGGCTCGGCTGCTCGCTGGCCGCGCGCACGGCCACCAGCCCGCCCAGCCCATGCCCGACCAGGTGTGGCGTCACGATGCCCAGCGACTCAATGAAGCCGTTCAGCTGGTCAACATAGCGGCTGATGCTGATCGCGTCGCGCTGTGGCGCTGAGTCGCCAAAGCCCCAGAAGTCCATTGCTGTTGTGCGGTAGCGGTCCGAGACCGACTCCATCAGCGGCATCCAGCTGCGCCACGATCCCAGCCAGCTATGGAGAAAAATGATCGGGCGGCCCCGTCCGATCACTTCATAGTGCACCAGCAGTTTTTCGATAACAATCGCGCTCATGGTCCTACAATCAATGTGGGGCGAGCGCTGGTGCGCCCGCCCTCCAGTTCAGCGGTGGTTATTTTGGCAGGAGCGAAACGTCCTCGACGCCTTCTAGCACCGCCCGCGGCTGCTCAACTGGAATGCTGAAGCTAAACGTGCTGCCTTCGCCCTCGACGCTCTCGACCCACATGTCGCCGTGGTGCAGCTCAATGAATGATTTGGCGATGCTCAGGCCCAGCCCGGTGCCGCCGGCCACTTCTTTCAGCGGGTTGTCGGTGCGGAAGAAGCGGCCAAACATCTTGGGCAGGTCTTCTTTTTTGATGCCCACGCCGGTATCCTGCACATCCACCTGGAGCATCCCCGCCTTGTTCGTGGTGCGCACCGTGATCAGCCCGCCCTCAAAGGTGTACTTATGGGCATTGGAGAGCAGATTCAGCAGCACCTGGCCGATGCGGCGGGTGTCACCCTCAACAATCGTGACATTGGGATCGAGCTGCACATCAACCGTCATCCGCTTGCGCTGCGTCTCGGGCTGTAGCAGGGTAGCTGCTCTTTGATCATGTCCTGGATGTTGAACAGGCTGAAGTTCAGCGCCACATTGCCGTTTTCGAGCCGCGAGATTTCCAAGAGGTCGGCGACCAGCGCGTTGAGCCGGTCGGCGTTATTCTTGACCGTCACCAGGAAGGTCCGCTGCATCTCATTGATCTCGCCAGCAGTGTTGATCAGTAGCAGATCGACATAACCTTTGATTGAAGTCAGCGGCGTGCGCAGCTCGTGCGAGATGGTTGAGATAAACGCGCGCTTGGATTTGTCGGCCTCGATCTCACGGGTGATGTCGCGGAGCACCGCGGCCGTACCCATGCGCGTGCCATCGGTCGTCAGCACCGGCGCGAAGGTTGCGGCGATGGTCTGGCCCGGCAGCTCAAGCGTCAGGTTTTGCGGCTCGGTGTCTTTGTAGGTCAGCCGAATGCCATCCACCAGGCCGGCGTAGATCAGCAGGCCGCGCTGATGATCGTCGGTCGTCTGGCCAAACTGCGCGATGTGATCCAGCGACCGCCCAAAGATTGCGCCAGCTGGTACTCGCAGCACCTCGGCGGCCGCGCGGTTATACAGCGCGATTGCGTCGTGGTCATCGATCACCAGCACGCCCTCAGCCACCGACTCCAAAATTGCCCGATTCTGGCTGGCTTCCTGGCGCTGGAGCTGGAGAGTTTCGGCCAGCCGCGCCGCCTGATCATTGATCAGGTCGTACAGCTCGGCATTGTTCATGGCGATCGCTACCTCGTTGGCGATCGTGCCCAGCAGCCGCAGATGCTCTTCGGTGAACGTGTTGGGGCGCGCGTCGATCAGCATTAGTACGCCCAGCTGCACATCGGCGGCCGCGAGCGGCACGGCCACCACGGAGCGGACGTTGGCAGTGAAGTTGTCCACCTGCACCCAGCGCGGGTCGCGCGCGGTGTCGGCGATCATGACGCTCTTCTGATGGGCCAGCACCCAGCCAGCTAGCCCGCCGTCGGGCAGGTCAACAACCTGGTCAACGGTTTGCAGGCCCTGCTCTTGGCTGAGGATCGCTTTGCAGACCAGCGTTTCTTGCATCACATCGCTGCGCAGCACCATGCCGCGGCCGACGCCGACCGCTGACGCCGCGAGCTCCAGCGATTTCAGCGCAATCTCGTCGCTGTCCAGCGAGGCGGTGAGGGTCAGTGTGATCGCATGGACGGCCTCCAGGCGGTCTTTTTCGGCGGTGAGTTCGGAGGTGCGGGCCAGCACTTTTTGCTCCAGCTCAACGTTTAGCCCACGAATCTCTTCGATCAGCCGCGCCGTATTCATGGCGGTGGCGGCCTGGTTGGCGATGGTCGCCACGGTCTGAATCTGCTCCGCCGCGAAGCTGTCGGGCTGCTGGCTGCCCAGCACGTACACCACAATATCGTTGTTGCTGAGGATCAGCGGCACGGCCGTCCAGGATCGCATCAGCTCAGTATAGCCAGCGATAAACGCCTCGCCGCCCGCCGTATCGTCCACGACCACCGGCTCACGGGTGCTGATAATCTGGCGCAGGACGCTGTGGTCGGCGCGGTCAAAGCTCAGGCTGTGCAGCTCGTCGCTGGCCGCGCCAAAGCCGCGGCTATCCAGGACCACGAAGCTAGCGCCATCAGTGTCGGGGTTGGGTGCCAGCAGCAGCGCGCTGTCGTAGTGGACAATCTCGCTCACTTTGTCGAGCAGCAGGCTATAAATTTCTTCCAGTGCCAGCGCCGTGGTGAAAGCCTGCGAGACGCCGCGCATCGCATCCGCCAGGCGCCGCTTGGCCTGCTCGGACTCGAACAGGCGCGCGTTCTCAATCGTGGTGGCGGCCTGGCTGGCCAAAATCGTCAGCAGCGACTGATCCTTGTCGCTCCAGCGGCGCGGCATCGTGCCGCCCACCATCACGCTGCCGACCGCCTGGCCGGCGACCATGATCGGCACGGCAAGGCCGCTGCGCAGCCCGCGCTCCAAGAAATCAAGGTTCGGATCAGCGGCGGCCAGCAGATCATGGAGCACCATTGGCTGCCCAGTCGCCAGCATGTGGCGGAAGCTCGCGTTGTCGCGCAGCGGCATCTGCTCGATCTGCTCGCCATCTTTGCCGAAGGCCGAGAAGCGGGTAATCTCGCCCTGGCGGTTGACAAGCAGCACGGCGCCGTAGTCAGTGCGCAAAATATCGGTCGCGGCGTTCGCCATGATCTCAAGGATTTCGCCGGTGTCCAGCGTGGTATTGAGGTTGACGCTGATGTCGTAGAGCGTCGTTAGCTCGCGCACGCTCTCTTGGGTCGCATCCAGCAGCCGGGCATTTTCAATCGCGGTGGCCACTTGGTTGGCGATCGTCTGGCACATCTCCATGCTGCGGACATTGAACCCGCGCCGCTCATATTTATCCAGGCCGATCGAGCCGATCACCTCGTTTTTGACGACCAGCGGCACAAACATGACGGTCTGAATGCCCAGCTGCTGAAACAGCTCGTTGAGTGAGCTAAACTCGGCGTTGCTCTGAATGTCCTCGACCAGCAGCGCGGTGTGGTGCTTATCCATCCAGATAATCGATGGGTTGTCGATCAGCGGGACGGTCATCGCGCCCACGGCGCCAGTTGGTACATGCTCGGCCGCCACCACGCCGACGCCGCGCGGGCGATCAAAGAGCACCAGCCGCGCCTGATCCGCGCCTGCAACGGTGGCCATCTCATCGACCGCGATTTTGAGCAGGGCGTCAAGGTCAAGCGTCGCGCTGGCCGCAGATGAGACGCGGTTCAGCAGTCGCATGCGCTGGGCCTCTTCCTCCAGCAGCTGAACCTGGGCCTGGGTTTTCTGGAACAGCGCCGCATTCTCAATGTTGAGGCCGATCTGGCTGGCGACGTTGGTCAAGAAGTTGATGTCGTCGGCGCCAAAGTAGCTGGGCGCGTACTGCTGCATCGAGATCAAGCCGAGCGGCGCGCCGTCAGCCGCGCGGAGTGGCACCGCTAGCCATGACTGGGGCATATGCTCGCGGCTCGTGAAGACCGGCGTAATCTCGGGGTAGTGCGCCAGCTCGTGCTTGAAGTCACTGAAGAGCAGGGGTTGCTGATGCTCGATCACCCAGCTGGTCAGGCTATTCGGCGGCAGCGGCACCGAGCCAGTCTCCTGATAATTCTCACGGTCAATGATGACGCGCTGGAGAATAATTTTGGTCTTCTGGTCGTAGACTACCAGCAGCAGTGTGTCCAGCGGCCGCACGGCATTCATCTGGGCATACAGCAGCCGCAGCATCTGACCAATGCTGAGCGTGGTGCTGGCCTGGCCCATCTCACGCAGGATGCGGAGCTGCTCAACCTGCTCGCGGGTCTGCTCAAACAGCCGGGCATTCTGGACGTTGAGCGCCACTTGATTGGCGACGTTGGTCAGAAACTCAACGTCGCGCTGGGTAAACTGGTTGGGTCGACCATCCTGGAGCGAGAGCATCCCCAAGCTATTGCCGCGCGTGTCCAGCAGCGGTACGCTCACCAGCGAGCGCTCTGGGTCGGGAGCGTCGGGGTTGGGAACGTGCATCGGCTGAAGCTCGGGGTAGTTGACCAGCGCGTCGGGGGCGGTGAAATCATGGATCAGCACTGGCTGCTTGTGGCGCAGCACCCAGCCGGTCAGGCTATCGGCTGAGACCGCCTCGGGCCGGACCACGCGGTGAATCTCGTCGCGGTCAATCTCCAGTGCCTGAATAATTTGGTCGGTTGCCTGGTCATAGATGTTGAACACAAACACATCGCTGTTGCGATAGGTCTTGATCACCTCATACACGCCCATCAGCATGGTCTGAAAATCTAGCGTCGAGCTGGTCACGCTGGCGATCGCGTCGAGCGCCCGTAGCTGCTCGATCTGGGCCTGCGACTGCACAAATAGCCCGGCGTTCTGGATATTGAGCGCAACCTGGCCGGCGACGTTGGTCAAGAAAATAATGTCGCGCTCATCAAACGCATCGGCCTGGTAGCTCTGCATCGAGAGGACGCCGAACGGCTCGCCGACGGTGTTCAGCAGCAGCACGCCAGCCCATGACAAGGTCTCGCGATCAATCGGGCCGACGCTCATCGGCACGGTTGCGCCGCGATTTTCGCCGGCGTTGCGGATCAGCAGCGGCTGCCGGCTGGTGACTAGGCGGTCGGTGTAGCTGTTGGGGCGGATCGGGCGCGCGAGATCGGAGAACTCCTGCTGGCCGTCCTCCATGATCATGGTGCGGGTGATCTGATAGCCGGCTAGGTCAAAGGTCAGGAGCAAAAAGGCGTCCAGCGGCCGGTAGCGCGCGACCTCCTGGTAAATGCCCTGAAACATCTCCTGGACATCCAGCGTCGAGCTCGTCACTTTGCCGATGTCGCTGAGCGCCTTGAACTCGGCGACCTGCCGCTCGCGCTCGGCCAGCAGCCGGGCTTTCTCGATGCCCGAGGCCGTCTGGGTCGCGAACGCCTGTAGCAGCTGAAGATCATGCTGGCTATAGGCATCGGCCTCGACAAAATCTTGAATGCTGATCACGCCGATGCTGCGGCCGTTGGCGATCAGCGGCACTGCCAGCAGCGAGCGCGGCGGGTCGCCAACGCCCACAATGCCGCGCTGGGCTAGCTCATCGGCGACATTGGCGGTCAGGAGCAGTGGCGTCTGCATGTTCATCAGGAAGCCGGTCATCCCGCTGAGGCCGCGGCGGGTCGGGATCGGCGAGTCCTGACCATGCTCAACGGACAGCGGGAACTCTAGCAGGTCATTCTCGGGATCGTAGACCGCCAGAAAAAAGGCGTCGGCGCGGAGGGCGCGGCTGACGTGCTCGTGCAGGACTGTCGCCAGCTGCTTCAAGCCCATCGGCGTGCTGATCGCGGCGGCCAGCTGATTGAGGATGCTGGTTTCTTGCAGCCGCCGCTCGCGCTCCTCGAACAGCCGCGCGTTTTGCAGCGTCAGTACCACTTGGCGGGCCAGCGCCTGGAAAAACGTAAGGTCGCGCTCCTGGAAGGCATGACTCGTGTAGCTGTGGATCGAGATCGCGCCGATCACCTGCTGGTTGCTGGCGATCAGCGGCACGCCCATCCACGATCTCGACCTACGCGTGTCTTGGCCGAAGGTCAGTGGTGCGTAGCCGTCTGGCAGCCGCCCGCCCTCAGCTGGCAAATCATTGAAGAACAGCGGCTGGCGCTGCTCGATCATATGGCGGTGCAGCCCTTTGCCCAGCTCACGCTGCACATTCTTTTCTTCTTCCCAATTGCCCTGATCGTAGGCCACGATCAGCCGGCGATCATCGCTGCCTTGATAGTAGGCCAGGCTATAGAACGAGTCGAAGGTCAGGATGTTTTGCAGTGTTTGGAACACCTTGTCGATAATCACCCGCACATCCAGCAGCCCGCTGATGTCCTGGCTCAGCTGGCTGAGCGCGTTCTGCTCCGCAAGCTGGCGCTGGGTCGCGGTGTAGAGCTGGCTATTCTCAATCGCCACTTTCGCCTGGTTGGCAAAAATCTCCAGTGCCTCAACTGTCCGACGGTTGGGCCGGCGACGATCAAATGGGTCGTCGACGCTGACTATGCCAAGCAGCTGCTGGTCGGAGCTATACAGCGGCGTGATCAGCATCTCATCGGCCTGCCACTCGTCGCTGGTGCGCTGCTCAGTGATCGTGTTGACGGTCGGGTCGCTCGGCTGCTGGGCGAGCGCGGCGTTGACCACTGTGGTGGGCAGGTAGAACGACTGGCTGATCTGGTAGTCAGGGTCAATCAGCCGCTCGACAAACTCAACCTGCATCGGGTGCTGCTGGAGATATTCAGCCTGGTCTGGCAGGAGGCCGGCGGACGCGACCGCTGCGAAGACGGCGCTGCCGGGCGCGCGGAGCGCAAACAAGACGGCGCGGAAGCCGACGGCGTTGACGATGCCATAGGCGATGTCGGTCAGCGTATCGGTCAGCGGTCGGTCGGTGCGCTGATTGTTGCCGATCTCGAACACCTCGTCCAGCAGATTGGCGCGCTGCTGGGCCAGCTCGCGCTGCCGCAGCTGCTCGCTGTAGTACGCGGCGCTGCCAAGCGCCAGCGCGGCCTGGTCGCTGAGCAGCCGCAGAAAGGGCAGCTGCTCCTCGGTGAAGGCCTGCGCTCGGCTGGCGCGCAGGCTGAGGACGCCGACGCCACGCTCCTGGTAGATAATCGGCACGTCAACGCCGGAGCCATCCTGCGAGGTAATATCCCGCAGATTCTGGAGCGTAATAATCGGCTCGCTGCCGCGCGCAACCCTGCTCATTGTCGTCTGGTCAGTGCCCGGCGCATAGGCCAGCAGGGCCTGCTCTGCGGCCGGCTGGTAGCCCGCGGCGACCACGACGGCAAAGCTCTGGCCCTGGTCCTGCGAGAGCGCCACGCAGCCACGGTCGGCCTGAAGGACCCGAATCGCCTCATCCAGGACAAGCTTGAGCACGATATTCACATCTAGCGTGCTATTCAGCTCAACCGTAATCCGCTGGAGCGCGCTAAACTGCACAATCCGCTCGTTGAGGACGTTGGTCGTGCTCTCGTAGCGCTGGGTATTGACAATCGCCTGCGCGGCCTGATCGGCGATTAGCTCGACCAGCTGCTGGTCCTCGTGGCTAAACGCATACGGCTCGCTCGCGCCAAGCTCCAGCGTCCCGACGATCTCAGCGCCAACCAGCAGTGGCACACCCAGATAGCTACGAATTGGCATCTCGATGCCACTGGGCAGCTGAATCGTCGTCTCAGCGAGGTCAGGGATATTGGCGGTCTGGCGAGTCTGAAGCAGGCCACCGGCCAGGCTGTTGCCGGGCGCATACACGCGCAAGTCGCCGCTGTCCGGGCGGCGGCCACGGTCAATGCGGCCGACCAGGACATGCCGTGTCGGATCGTACAGCGAAATCTCGGCGCTATCGTAGGTCACGAGGCGCGCTACGCCGTCCAGGATGGTGCGCAGCGTCTCATCGAGCGACAGGCCGCGGTAGAGCGTGGCGCTGGTCTCTTGCAGCAGCGTCAGCTCGCGGCGCTGGCGATCAACCTGGGCCAGCAGGCGAGCATTCTGAATCGCCGTGGCGGCCTGATTGGCCAGTACATAGGCCAGCTTGACCGCGCTGCTTGGCCAGTGGTTGGGGCGGCCCACGGTGGTAACGCCCAGAATGCCGATGCGCTGGCTGCCGGCGCTGAGCGGCAGCATCATCATGCCGCGGTAGTCATAGCTCTCAAAGGTCGCGCGGCTGGTCACGACCCGCGGATCGTTCAGCACATCGTCGGAGATAAAGGCCTCGCCGCTGCTGAGCACCTGCCCAACCACGTCAAAGTCACTAATCGTGTAGCGCGTAATGTTGCGCGAGGTCCGGGCCAGCGCCCGGTCGTAGATCGCAACCGCCTCGATCTGGTTCGGCTGATCGACCAGCAGCTGAATGCTCACACGGTCAGCATCCAGCAAGTAGGTGACCTGCTCAACAATCTGGCTGAGCACGATCGAAAGATCAAGCGGCCGGCCGTTGGTCCGCCCGAGCACGTCGAGCTGCAGCGTGGCATCGGCCTGGCTGCTGGCCTCGGTGCGCGGGATACTCTCGCCCGTGAGCGGCGTGCTGGTGAGCGCCTGCTCAACCTGGGCTGCGAGCGCGGCCAGCAGATCGGCGTTGATAGCGCGGCCCGCTGGCTTGAGGAGCAGCAGGCCAGCGCTGGTCGCAACCGTAATGGCCGCCCGCTGCCAGCCGACGCCATTGCGCCCCGCATCGGTTGGCAGCGGGGCGTGCTCGGCGGCCACGCCGAAGCGCTGCCAGCCATCGGCACCCTCAAGCGCCAGCCCGACCTGCATGGGCGCGAGCTGGCTTTCCAGCACCGCGACCAGCTGGGCGGCCGCCGCGGCCAGGTCAGGGACCGGCGGGGCTTGCCAGCGGGCGAGCGCCGTGATGGCTCGAAGGACTAGAGGGCCAGATGTATGAGTGCGAGTGGTCATCGGCATTCAGCAGGTACACTCAGTTACAGAGGGTTGCGGGTCAGTGCGTCTCGATATTGTACCAAAAACTGGTTAGGCTAGCTGTCTTGCACGCTGCTCTTGCCGGTCTCTAGCACTTTGGTGCGTGCAGTCTGGCGCACGGCCTCGGCCGTCTCCATCAGCTCGCGGATATCGTAGAACGGGCCTTTGCTGGACTCGAGGATGCCGATCGCCAGCGCCATCAGTGGCACCTTACGCTCGCTGCCGTCCGGCTCGGCGAGGGTCATCTGGCCGTTCTTGCGATCTTTATAGTTATAGTGCAGCCCGATCTCGCTGTCGAAGCGCTCGGCGATCTGGGCGCAGATCGTGGGCAGCTGCTCTTTGGTCGCGGTCAGCGTAAACTCCGGCCCGGTCACCGCCTGGCCGATAAAATCGTCGGGCTGGCCGACGGCGCCGACCACATCGTTGAGCACCAGCGCCGCAAACTTCATGACCTCCTCGCCGCTCACCTGGCCGTAGCCCTGCGTGAAAGCGTCGAAGTTTTCAATGCGGATCGAGGCCATCGCCCACTCGGGCTTGGTCAGCAGGCCACGAATCTGGCTGCCGATCAGGTCGGCGGTCGGCAGGTTGGTGACCGGGTGGGTCTGATTTTTCTGCTTGGAGCGCTTGATCACGTTCTTGATCTCGGCGTGCAGCAGCTCCATATCGAACGGCTTGACGACGTAGCCCTCGGCCTCGACATCGCCCAGGCCGATCATTTTGTCCTGCTTTTCGCCGCGGGCGGTCACAAAAATGATTGGGATGTAGCGGGTGCGGGCGTTGGCGCGCATCGCGCGGCCGATGTCGTAGCCCAGCATGTCGGGGAGGTTTACGTCGAGCAGCGCCAGGTCGGGGAGGACCGTGCGGACCAGCTCAAGTGCGTCGCGGCCACGGCCGGCGGTGTGGACCTGGTAGCCCTGCGAGGTAAAGTAAATCTTGAGCAGCGTTTGAATATCGGGCTGGTCTTCAACCACCAGCAGTGTTTCTTTTGCCACAGGATAGCTCCCAACATGTGATACAGGATTTATGAGCGGTTCGAGACCAGCAGCGAGTCATCGAGCTGTGAGCGCGGGTCGCGGTCGGGGTAGAAGACTGGCGGCCGGGTGTAGATGCCAGTCGGGACGTTTTTGGGGATGACCGCGTGGTCATCGGCGTAGCAGAGAATCGCCCCTGACTCGATCATGCGCGCCGGGTAGATCACAAAGCCCGAGCCGATCTTGACGCTGTGGCCGACCGCTGAGCCAATCACCGGCATGCCAATATCGTGGAGCGCGCCGTTCCAGAACGTGCGCAGCGGCTTGTTGAGGAGGTCGAAGTCAGTGAAGATCACGCCGGCGCCGATAAAGGTGTTACGGCCGACCACACACAGCTGCAGGCACGAGAGCTGCGCGACCATCGTGTTCTCCATCAGCGTCGTCATGAAGATGCTGGCGTTGAACGGCAGGTAGCAGCGGTCGGAGATGACGCTCAGCATCACCTGGCTGCCCTGCATAATCGTCACGTTGGAGCCGATCAGCGACGACACGATCACCGCGCCGGCGCCGATATGCACATTATTGCCGATCACGGTCGGGCCTTGAATGATCGCCGTGGGATCAATCGAGCAGTTCTTGCCGATCGTCACCATCTCGGAGCACTCCAGGAAATGCTTGCGCTCCAGGAAGGCTTTGGCGCTGATCCGCAGCTTGAGCTTGAGGCTTTCCTCGACCTCTTTTTCTTTTTTACGCGCCCACGCGAATACGCCGAACGGCGAGTTGGCGAACAGCACTTGAATCCAGTGCTCGATCGATAGCAGCGCCCGCAGCGGGATTTGATAGACCAGGTCGCCGTGGTTGGGCGCCATGTAGGATGGGATGTGGTAGTAGCCCATCTCTTTCGGCTCGGTCGCGATCACCAGCGGCTGTGGATTGGCGACCGGGCCGTGCGGAAAGTAAAACATCTGCGCTACATAGACTTCGCCGACAAGCTGAATGCCGCCCTGGAGCCGCAGCGCATGCTGGGTGATGGCCTTGTCATCGTGGGCGAAGGCGAACTGGCAAGCCTCGCCGGTTTTGCGGGCGGCGGCGATGAAGTCGTCTACCAGCAGGTTATTAAAAACAAGTTGTCCCGATGAACGAAGAGTTCTTCATCGCTCTCGGGCAACTCGCTGAGGTCGTCAACTTCGAGTGAGCTTTGGCAGTGGCGGGCCAGCAGGTCGCGCTGAAGGAGCCACAGCGGCTTGTTGAGAATCCGCAGGTCGCGGGCTGGCTCACCAAACGGTGGGATCAGAGTTGGCTCGCGTACAACAACGCGCTTCATCGCACGACTCCATCCGCTAAACAGTTCATGACCATAACGGTGCCCTACCAGTGTAGCGAGCGGCGGATGGTTTGCACAGTGAGCAGATTACATCGCGGTGACGAGCACCGCCATTAGTCAATCGGCTCTTTGTCAATGGCAAATGTGCAGTTCGCTTCGCCCATGCCGCGGCAGGTGATCTCTTCGATTTTGAAGTTGCGGCCGCCGGTGACCCAGTTGACCGACTCTTCCAAAATGCCCTGGGCAATGAAGCACGATGGCTTGTCCATGTGGCGGCCCCAGCAGACCGGGCATTTTTCGATCACATAGATAAACTGGCCCTTGCGCTCCTCGACGTGCGTGCTCTGGTCGGTGAACCGATCAAACACCTGCGCGGTGGCGTTGAGCGCGATCTTCATCTTCATAGTGATCGGCATCAGCTTCAGGCCGAGGTCGGCCATGCCGAGCAGCGGGCCAAACTCTTTGAAGCCGAGGTTGAAGGCGTAGCGGCCGGCGCGCATTTCCATGCCCCGGGCGCCGCGCACGCCGTACATGGTGGTCATCGCCTCCATGATGCCGGCCAGGTCGCGGAACGGGAACTCGCGCCGTAGATCGTTGGGCGGATAGTTATTGACCAGATGCTTGAGGCCCGCCAGGTTAAGCAATGCGTTTACGCCATTGCGCCCCATCACGTCCTCAAGGCTCAGGAGTGTTAGCCGCCCGATTTTGTTGGGATAAAAGCGCGGTTCAAGTTCGGTCTGCTGCGTGCGCTCGTCAGCCATGAGCTATGCTCCTTATGCGATGCGGTAAAGCGGTGGGCCGCCGCAGATGTGGCTAGAGAATAGGTGTTGTCGCATATTCTACTAGAGCCTGCCATGTGCGTCAACCAAAGCGCGTTTGTCGGATGTGTAGCCCTACATAGTACATTTGGCACGGCTTATGGAAGCCTGCCAACGATTGGGCGCAGGTACTCGCCCGTGGGCGAGCCAGCGTGAGCGGCGACGACCTCCGGCGGCCCGGCGACGACCAGGTTGCCACCGTGCGCGCCGCCGCCTGGCCCTAGCTCGACGAGCCAGTCGGCGCTTTTAATCAGGTCCAGGTTATGCTCGATACAGATCACCGTGTTGCCCGCCTCCACTAGCCGCTGGAGCACCTGCAATAATCGCTCGACATCAGCAAAATGTAGGCCAGTCGTAGGCTCGTCCAAAATATACAGCGTGCGGCCCGTCGAGCGCCGCGCGAGCTCGCTGGCCAGCTTGATGCGCTGCGCCTCACCGCCTGACAGCGTGGTCGCGGGCTGGCCCAGCCGCACATAGCCCAGCCCGACATCCAGCAGGGCTTGCAGTTTAGCAGCAATCGCCGGAATGCGCGCGAAAAATGCGGCGGCCTCTTCGACCGTTAGGGCCAGCACCTCGGCGATGCTGAGGCCGCGGTAGCGAATGTCCAGCGTCTCGCGGTTGTAGCGCGAGCCGTGGCAGGTGTCGCACGGCACAAACATGTCGGGCAAGAACTGCATCTCGATAGCGATCAAGCCTTCGCCGCGGCAGACCTCGCAGCGCCCGCCCTTGACGTTGAACGAGAAGCGGCCGGCGGTGTAGCCGCGGGCGCGGGCCTCGGGGGTTTGGGCGAACAGCTGGCGCAGCGGGTCGAACATTTTGGTGTAGGTGGCCGGGTTGGAGCGTGGCGTGCGCCCGATCGCGGCCTGATCGATGCTGATGAGCTTGTCGAGGTGCTCGATGCCGGTGATGCGGCCGTGGCGGCCGGGCTGGGCGCGGCTGTTGAAAAACACCTGGTTGAGCTTGGTGGCCAGAATGTCCTCGATCAGCGTGGATTTGCCCGAGCCAGAGACGCCGGTGACGGCGATAAAGGTGCCGAGCGGCAGGCTGACCGTCAGATGCTGCAGGTTGTGCTCGTGGGCATCCTCAATGGTCAGCGTGTGGCCGCTGCCGCTGCGCCGCTGCGCCGGCACGGGGATGCCGCGCCGGCCGCTGAGGAACGCGCCGGTCAGCGAGTTTGGATTTGACATAATCTCGGCGACTGTGCCGGCGGCCAGCACCTCGCCGCCGTGCTCGCCGGCGCCCGGCCCAATGTCCACCACATAGTCGGCGGCGCGAATCGTGGCCTCGTCGTGCTCGACGACCAGCACTGAATTCCCCAGGTCGCGCAGCGCAAACAGCGTCTGGAGCAGACGGTCGTGATCGCGGGGGTGCAGGCCGATGCTTGGCTCGTCCAGAACATACAGCACGCCCGATAGCCCGGCGCCAATCTGCGTCGCTAGGCGGATGCGCTGGGCCTCGCCGCCCGACAGCGTGGCGGCCGCGCGGTCCAGGGTCAGGTAGTCGAGGCCGACATCCAGCAAAAATTGCAGCCGCGAGCGCATGTCGCGGACCAGCGGCTGGGCGATCAGCTGGTGGCGCGGCGCGAGCGTGGAGGATGCGGCGGCCAGCGCGCCACACCACGCCAGCACGCCGGCCACATCCAGCGCCGTGACCTGTGCAATGCTCTGGCCCAGCACGGTTACGGCCAGCAGCGTGGGCCGCAGCCGGGCGCCGCCGCAGCTCTGGCATGGCCGCGGACTCATGTACTGGGTCAGGTGCTCGGTTGCAGTCTCGGTCTCGGCCTCCTGTAGACGCCGCCGCAGATATGGCACGACGCCCTCGAAGGTGGCGGTGACGGTGTGGGTGCGGCCACTAATATGGTAGCGCAGCGGCAGCTTGTCATCGCCCGAGCCGTTCAAAATGATGCTGATCACCGCGGGGCTGAAGGTCGCGCACCGGCGTGTCGATGCTGAAGCCATAGTGCGCCGCGACCGAGCCGAGCAGCTCTTCGAAATAGCGGCGGGCGTTGCGGCCGGTGCGCCACCACGGCGCGACGGCGCCGCCGCGGATCGACAGGCTCTGATCTGGCAGCGCCAGCTCGGCGTCGATCTCCAGCACAATGCCCAGGCCGTCGCAGGTTGGGCAGGCGCCGCGCGGATTGTTGAACGAAAAGTCACGCGGCTCCAGCGGGCCGAACGGCAGCGCGCCGTGCTCGGGGCAGGCGAAGTGCTCGGAAAAGCGCAGCTCCTCGCCCTCGACAATCTGCACCAGCAGCTGGCCGTCGCCCTGGCGCAGCGCGGTCTCGACCGAGTCGGTGATGCGCGGCCGCTCGGGGTGCTCGCCGCCGTCGGGGGCCGCGCGGATCACCAGGCGGTCAACGACGGCCTCCAGGCTGTGGGCCTTGTGCTTTTCGAGCTTCAAGTCCTCATCGAGATCGTAGACCGTGCCGTCGACGCGCACGCGCACAAAGCCGGCCTTGCGGGCGTCATCGAGGACTTTCTGGTGCTCGCCCTTCTTGTCATCGATCAGCGGCGCCAGGATCAGCAGCCGCGTGCCGTCGGGCTGCGCCAGGATCGCGTCGGTGATCTGCTGCGGCGTCTGCTGCACGATGGCGCGGCCGCACTCGGGGCAGTGGGGAATGCCGATGCGGGCAAACAGCAGCCGCAGGTAGTCGTAGATCTCAGTGACGGTGCCGACCGTTGAGCGCGGGTTGCGAGTGGTTGATTTTTGGTCAATCGCAATCGCCGGCGAGAGGCCGTCGATCTGGTCAACGTCGGGCTTTTCGAGTTGGCCCAGAAACTGCCGCGCGTAGGCCGACAGCGACTCGACGTAGCGCCGCTGGCCCTCGGCGAAGATCGTGTCGAAGGCCAGCGTGGACTTGCCCGAGCCGCTCAGCCCGGTGATGACGACCAGCTGCTGCTTGGGCAGCCGCACATCAATGTTTTTAAGGTTGTGCTCGCGGGCGCCCCGGACCACAATGAAGTCGCTCGTTGGCATGCCTAGCTGCTCCAGGCGGCGCGCAGCAGGGCCGCGTCATCCAGCGTATTTGACTGCATCTTAACCATTGGCGCCATTATAGCATTCGGGGTTGAGCTATAATCGCCACAACTCCCAGCCTACGCCACACGAGGAACACAATGTCTGACAACACACGGAGTCGAGCGATCACCGAGGGCGTGCAGCGCACCCCCAACCGCGCCATGCTGCGGGCCGTCGGCTTTGGCGACGGCGACTGGAATAAGCCGATTGTCGGCGTCGCCAACTGCTACAGCACGATCACGCCGTGCAATGCGGGACTCAATGTGCTGGCCCTGCGCGCCGAGCAGAGCCTGCGCGAGCACGGCACGATGCCGCAGCTGTTTGGCACGATCACGGTCAGCGACGGCATCTCGATGGGGACCGAGGGCATGAAATATTCGCTGGTCTCGCGCGAGGTCATCGCCGACTCGATTGAGACCGCCTGCAGCGCCCAGAGCATGGACGGCGTGATCGCCATCGGCGGCTGCGACAAAAATATGCCCGGCGCGCTGATCGCCATCGCCCGCATGAATATTCCGGCGATCTTTGTCTACGGCGGCACGATCAAGCCCGGCCACCTCGACGGCCGCGACCTGACCATCGTCAGCGCGTTCGAGGCCGTCGGGCAGCATAGCGCCAACAAGATCGGCACTGCCGAGCTAGAGGCCGTCGAGCGCCACGCCTGCCCCGGCGTCGGCTCGTGCGGCGGCATGTACACCGCCAACACCATGTCGTCGGCGATTGAGGCGCTGGGCCTGGGCCTGCTCTACTCCTCAACGATGGCCGCCGAGGACGACGAGAAGGCCGAGAGCGCCGCCGAGTCCGGCCGGGTGCTGGCCGAGGCGATCCGCGCCGGGCGGCTGCCGCGCCAGATTCTGACCCGCCAGGCGTTTGAGAACGCCATCGTCGTGATCATGGCGCTGGGCGGCTCGACCAACGCGGTGCTGCACCTGCTGGCCATCGCCCACGCCGCCGAGGTGCCGCTGACCATCGACGACTTCGAAGAGATTCGCGGCCGCGTGCCGGTGCTGTGCGATCTAAGCCGTCGGGCCAGTTTGTGGCGACCGACCTGCACCAGGCTGGCGGCGTGCCGCAGGTCATGAAAATGTTGCTCAGCCACGGCCTGCTCCACGGCGACGCCTTGACGATCACTGGCGAGACCATCGCCGAGACGCTGCGCAACGTGCCGGACGAGCCGCGCACCGACCAGCAGGTGATCCGGCCGTGGGATCGGCCGATGTATGCGCAGGGCCACCTGGCGATCCTCAAGGGCAACCTGGCGACCGAGGGCGCCGTGGCCAAGATCACCGGCATCAAGCAGAGCCACATCACCGGCCCAGCGCGGGTGTTTGAGGCCGAGGAGGCCTGCCTGAACGCAATTTTGCAGGGTGAGATTCAGGCCGGCGACGTGCTGGTCATCCGCTACGAGGGGCCGAAGGGCGGGCCGGGCATGCGCGAGATGCTGGCCCCGACCGCGGCGCTGATCGGCGCGGGCCTGGGCGACTCAGTCGGCTTGATCACCGACGGCCGCTTTTCGGGCGGCACCTACGGCATGGTCGTCGGCCATGTCGCCCCTGAGGCGGCGGTCGGCGGGCTGATCGCGCTGGTCGAAAACGGCGACTCGATTACGATTGACGCCGAGCGTCGGCTGCTGCAGCTGAACGTAGACGAGGCCGAGATCACGCGGCGGCGGGCGGGCTGGCAGGCGCCGGCGCCGCGGTATACCCGCGGCGTGCTGGCCAAGTACGCCCGGCTGGTCTCGACGAGCAGCCTGGGCGCCGTCACCGACTAGCCCAGAGAATCCGCGCGGCACCGTGCGGGCTGGGCGGCCGCTGGGGCTGCCCAGTCTTTTCATTGACATAACAAGGAGCAACACTATGCAAACGATGATCAACGGAGATCATCTGGATATTGCGACGGTGGTCGGGGTGGCCCGCCAGCCGTCGAGCGAGGTGGTCGTGGAGGCGGCGGCGCGCGAGCGGATGGCACGCTCGCGGGCGGCGGTTGAGGAGTTTGTGCGCTCGGGCGCGGTGGTCTACGGCATCACGACCGGCTTTGGCAAATTTCAGGACCGTGTGATCTCGCCGGCCGATGTTGAGCAGCTCCAGCGTAACATCGTCATGAGCCACGCGGTCGGCACCGGCCCGCTCCTCGCGCCCGAGGTGGTGCGGGCGATGCTGCTGGTGCGGGCCAACACGCTGGCGAAAGGCTACTCGGGCATTCGGCCATCGGTGGTCGATCTACTGCTGGCGCTGCTCCAGCACGACATTATCCCAGTCGTGCCATCGCAGGGCTCGCTCGGCTCATCCGGCGACCTGGCGCCGCTGGCCCACATTGCGCTGGTGCTGATCGGGCTGGGCGAGGCCGACTACGGCGGGCTGCGGCTGCCGGGCGCCGCGGCGCTGGCGCAGGCTGGCCTGGAGCCGGCGGTGCTGCAGGCCAAAGAGGGCCTGGCGCTCACCAACGGCACCGCGCTGATGGCCGGGCTGGGCGCGCTGACTGTCCACGATGCGCAGTCACTGTGCTGCGCCGCCGACGTGGCCGCGGCGCTGTCGCTGGAGGCGATGGCCGGCGTCGTGACAGCCTTCGACGAGCGGATTCATGCGGTGCGGCCCCACCCGCGGCAGGTTGAGTGCGCGGCCTGGATGCGGCGCCTGCTAGCCGGCAGCGACTTCACCTACCAGGCCGACCACGTGCCGGGCCAGCCGCTCGAAGGTGCAGGATGCCTATTCGCTGCGCTGCGTGCCCCAGGTTCACGGCGCCGTCCGCGACACCGCCGCGTATGCTGAGTGGGCGATCTCCATCGAGCTGAACAGCGCAACCGATAACCCGCTGATCTTCATTGATGACGCCGGGCGGGCCGAGGCGCTCTCGGGCGGCAATTTTCACGGCGAGCCGCTGGCGCTGGCGCTCGACTACCTCACAGTGGGCCTGACCGAGCTGGCCAACATCAGCGAGCGGCGGCTGGCGCGGCTCCTCGACCCGGCCCGCAACGCCGGCCTGCTGCCGCCCTTCCTGATCGACAACGGCGGCCTCAACTCGGGCCTGATGCTGCTCCAGTACACCGCCGCCGCGCTCGCCACCGAGAACAAGGTGCTGGCCCACCCAGCCTCCGCCGACACAATCCCGACCTCGGGCGGCCAGGAGGACCACAACAGCATGGGCGCGACCGCCGCGCGGCAGGCCCACCAGGTGCTCCAGCACACCCAAACCGTCGTCGCCTGCGAGCTGATCGCCGCCGCGCAGGCCGTGGACCTGCGCCGCCGCGCGCTGCCGGGCGGCGCCAAGCTGGGCGCCGGCACCGCCGCCGCCTACGCATTGCTGCGCGAGCACGTGCCGTTTATCACCCAGGATGTGGTGTGGTATCCGTACATTGAGGCGGCCCGCCGCCTCGTCGCCAGCGGCGCGATCAGCGCTGCGGTCGCCGCCGCCGTGGAGGGTGAATGATTCCACTAACTCGTGAGCACGCCCGCCGGCTGTGGCTGCTGTGGGTGGGCGTCGGCGTGCTAGGCTGGCTCGTTGGCAGCGTGGCGAGCCTGGCGCAGAGCGCGCTGCTCAGCCGCGTCGTCGGCGGCCTGTCGGCGGTGAGCATTGGGCTGGTCTTCAGCGCCGTCTCGCTGGTGCTGAGTCTCGGCGTCGCCACGCTGGTGGCCACGCTCCAGTGGCTGCTGCTGCGGCCTTACCTGCAGCGCGCCGAAAGCTGGATTATGGCGTCGGCCGTGGGTGCGCTGGTCGGTGGCGTGCTGGAGCGCCTGCTGCTGCCGGTGGTGTTCTCGCTGACCGAGGCGTCGGTGCGCTCGTACCTGCCGATCACGCAGCTGCTCGCCGCCGTGACGACCGTGGCGCCGGCCACCGCGCAGTGGCTGGTGCTCCAGAGCCGGGTCGAGCGGGCCTGGCGCTGGCCGGTGGCGGTCGTTGGCTGCAATGTAGTCGGCAGCGCGCTGCTGAGCGGCGCGCTGCTAGCTATGCAATCTGCCGAGCAGCTGCCCAGCGGACTGTCGCCGCTCCTGAGCGCCGGCGCGTATGGGCTGCTCGTCCTCGTTGCCAGCATCATCACTGGCCGGGTTATGCTCGGGCTGCTGCGCCGCCCAATCGTGCTGTTCCCCGCCGCCGGGCCGCCGCCGTTTATTCGCGGCGGTGGCTGATCGCGCAATGGTGGCCCGCCGCTTGCATAGGACCGACCCCGACACTTTGGATTGTCTAACGTGTTGAGGAGGAGTTCTTATGAAGAAGCCGCTTTTGTTTGCTGCCGCGCTTGCGACCACGTTGGTCCTGCTGCTGGCGATGACCTGGACGACTGGTGGATCGACCACCGCTTATGCCCAGGACGGCACGCCCGTCACCACGCCGGTGGCCGCCACCGCGGTCCCGCGCACGACGGCCGTGACTCAGGTAACGCAGACTACCACCGAGGATGACTTCAGATTTTCCGTGGGGTCTGCTAGGCCTGCTGGGCCTCGGCGGCCTCGCTGGGCTACGTCGCCCCGAGCAGCCCGTGCGCGTCGAGACCACGCGGGTCGAGACCGATCACAAGGCTGGTGTCTACGACGACCGGAAAAATAACACTCCCAAGCGCTAATCTAGCCAAGCGCTAAGATAGGCGCTGAATACACAAGCAGCCTCCGATCACGTGATCGGAGGCTGCTTGGCGTTAGGACGCGCTGGGCTACAATGACGTACTGCGCGTCTAGCGCACCACGCTGTAGCACAGCACATCGCGCGGCTCGGCGCTGACGTTGGGATGCACGGTCCAGCGCCGCAGCCGGCCCTCGAAGCTCATCCCGGCCTTCTCCATGACCCGCCCCGAGGCCGGGTTATCCACGTCGCACACCGCCCACACGCGGTAGATGCCCGGCAGCGTCCAGGCAAACGCAATGACGGCCGTGAGCGCCTCGGTCATATAGCCCTGGCCCCACGCCGCCGGCGCCAGCAGGTAGCCCACATCGGCCTTGAACCCCGTCGGTCGCAGCGCCATCGAGCCGAGCAGCGCGCCGTCGTCCTGCCGCGTAATCAGCCAGCTGTAGGCCGTGCCGGCCGCGCTGCCGCTGCGCATCCGCTCGATCACGGCCGCGCTGTCGGCCACCGACTGGTGCGGCTGCCAGGTTAGGAAGCGCGTCACCTCAGGGTCCTGCCCGTAGGTGTCAAAGATCGACTGGGCATCGGCGGCGACCGGCAGGCGCAGCACCAGCCGCGCGGTGGTCAGAGTTGGCTGCTCCATCTGCTCCTCGCTCATCATTTGACCGCCGGGTAGATTGTGGCGGCGATCTGCTCAATCGTCGTGATTCCGTAGCCCATCGACGGGTCGGGGTAGGTGTAGACCGCAATCGCATAGTTTTTGCCCTGCGACTGGATCAGGCCGATGCTGTTGACGCCCCAGCCGTCACGGTCGGGATACCAGCCGTTTTTTAGCGCCACCTTGCCGCCCTTGGGGACGCCGGCCGAGACACCCCAGGCCTGCGCGCTAGTTACGCCGCGCATGGTCGTGAGCGCGTAGGTGCACAGCCGCTGGACCAGCATCATGCAGTTGCCCAGCCGCGCCATGAGTCGCGCCATGTCCTGCACCGTGGTGGTGCTCGCGCCCCAGGCGGCATTATTGATGTAGGTGTTGTTAATATTGTTGCGGCGTAAAAACGCCTCGACTGCGCGGGCGCCGCCGACGCTGTTGAGCAGCGTGGTCGCGGCATTGTTGTCGCTGTACTGGATCATCAACTCGATCAGCGTCTGCTCGCGGGTCGTGACCCGGCGGTCCTCGCGGACGGCGCGGTCGAGCACGGTCAGCATGATCGGCACCTTGACCGTGCTGTACATCGGGAAGCTGCGGGTCCCCTGGAACGAGTAGAACTGGTCGGTGTCCAGGCGATACACTGCGACCCCGACGGCGCCTTTGCGATTTTTGGCAATGTCGGCGGCGGTCGGCGACAGCGTGCGCAGCTCCTGCAACGCCACGGCCGCCGGCTGGCTGGGCGTGATCGGCGCGCCATCGCCGGCGTCGCCGTAGCGCCACTGCGCGTACTGGCTGCCAACATTGCCCCACTCCACCTGCCAGGCCGGCGCGTTGGTCGGCGTATACGTCAGCACCCGGCGCTCAAAGGCCTGTAGCAGCACCTGGGTCGGCGTGTGGCTGATCGGCACCGTCACCCAGTAGCTCTCGGTCAGCGGGTGGCCGGCGAGATACAGCAGGTTCTCGGGGCTGAGGGCGTCCACAAACACGTCGGGGATCGTGTGGCCGAGCGCGGCGTCGTAGGCGCCAGGATGTACATCCCAGCGGGCCAGCGCCGCGTCATAGCCGGCCACGCCACCCGCGGTCAGCGTGGCGGTCAGCGCCAGCGCCGCGTCCAGCGCGGGCGCGCGGCGGTCGTTGCTTAGCGAGGCCAGCGCCGTGAGGTCGGCGTAGGTCAGCGTGGTGCTCGGCGCCGCATCGAGGTCGCCCGCGACCGGCACGGCGGCCGGCTCCCAGCGCTCGTCGCTGCGGCTGCCGGTCTGCATCTGGCCGCTGATCAGCTCGCGCACCAGCAATCCGCTGGTCACAAACCACTCGTCGTGGGCCGCCTGCGGGTCGGTGATCTCCATGCGGCCCTTGTCCCAGTACCACACCGACCGCCGGCCGCCCGGCGCGTCGTCGTAGGTCTCGGCGCCGCTACGTGCCACCTGCGGCCCCCAGGTCCAGGCCCGCTGTAGCTCGCCGCGCGCCACCGCGCCATCGTCGCGCAGCCAGCGCTGCGTAATCGCGTCCTCCAGCGGCGCGGCGGCCTGGGCCTGCTGCGGCACCACCAGGCCGGCCAGCAGCACCACAATCATTCCAAATCGGCGCATGTTGTTCTCTCAGTCGTCATTCGCGCCGCAAAGGATAGCATAAGATGCTGGACCGCCGGTCGCGCCCAGATGAACAAAGGCGAACAGTGGCACGGCCCATTTTCCTTGACACTCCAACGCCTTCCCCGTACACTAGCCAGGACAGACGCTGATATTTTGCTCCCCTCGGGGCCTACCCTCCGTAAACTTTTGAGGAACTGATGAACTGGATGAACCGACTGACTCGCCCGCTGGCGCTGATCGCTGTGCTGGTCCTGGCGGCCTGCGGCGAGGCGCCGAAAGTGACGCTGAAAGGCACGATCCGCGATGCCTACACCAATGCTCCGATCCAGGGCGCCCAGGTTGTGCTGGGCAGCCAAGCCGGCCTGCCGACCGATGTCAACGGCATCTGGCAGACCCAAAGCTGGGCCGCCAAAGACGACTTGGTTGTTATGGCGAGCGGCTACCAGTCCGCTACGCTGCCGCTGCGCGAGCGCACCGACCTGGTCAAGCCGACCAGCCTGACCATGACCGTGGATGTGCAGCTGCGGCCCAGCACGCTCAGCGGCACGGTCAACGATACCTATGCCAAGCAGCCGCTCGCCGGCGCCGTGGTCGAGGTCGTCGGCTCCACCCCGCCGATCAGCGCGACAACCGATAGCGGCGGCCGCTATACGCTGGAGAATGTCCCTGAGGCGTTCCAGATCGTCGTCCACGCCCCGGCCCACGAGGAGCAGCGGGCCGATATTCGCCGCAGTACCGCCCAGGACCTGGCGCTGCGCCCCAACGAGCTGGTCGGCGTCGTCAAGGATACCTACTCCGAGCAGCCGGTCGCCGATGTGGTCGTCGAGATGGGCGAGGCTAGCGCGAAGACCGACGCGGCCGGCGCCTATAAGCTGGTCAACGTCCCCGACAAAGGCCAGCTGGTCTTCCACCGCGATGGCTATGACGCGATCACCCAGACCTTCACCGAGACCGTGAAGCTCGATGCGACGCTGCGGCCCAACATTATTGAGGGCCTGATCACCGACGCCACCAGCGGGCAGCCGCTGTCACAGACGCTGGTCTCAGCAGCGACCGGGGCCGTGACCAACACGGCTGTCACCAGCACCTACAGCGATGACCAGGGCCGCTTTGTGCTCGAAGAACGTGCCGGACGGCGCGTATCTGCGCGCGCTGCTGCCGGGCTACGTTCGCGGCTCGGTCCAGGTGACCAAAGGCGGCCTCAAGGATGGCATCAAGCTCCAGCCGATTGTTGCGAAGTCGCTGTATATCAAGACCGTCGTCGCGGCCAGCAAAAAGAATATCAACGACTACTTTGACATCATTGATCAGACCGAGCTGAACGCGGTCGTGCTCGATCTCAAGTCCGATAATCTGGCCGACCTTGGGCTGATCTACTATCAGTCGGATGTGCCGCTGATCAAAGAGCTTGGCACCTCGGTCGACATCATGGACATCCGCTGGATTCTGGCCGAGGCCAAGCGCCGCGGTATCTACACCATCGCCCGTATTCACACCTTCTCTCACGACAACGAGCTGGCCAAAGTGCGCCCCGACTGGTATGTGCAGGAGAACGGCAAGCCCTACTACGCCAGCTTCGGCGTGGCCTGGCTCGATACCTACGACGAGCGGGTCTGGGACTATAACATCGCGCTGGGCGTCGAGGCGATCCAGCTGGGCTTTGATGAGATCAACTTCGACTATATTCGCTTTCCCAGCGACGGCGACCTGACCAACGCCAAATTCAAAGGCCCGCGCGACTGGCGCAACAACCCTGACGAGATGTACAACACTGTCGGCCGCTTCCTGGAGCGCGCCCAGAAGGCCGTCAACGGCGTCGGCGGCTACATTGGCGGCGATGTGTTCGGCTATGTCGCCTGGAAGCCGCAGCCCAACATTGGCCAGAACCTCCACATCATGGGCCAGTACCTCGACTATGTGTATCCGATGGTCTACCCGTCACACTTCTTGGTCAATGAGATGGGCTTCGAGAACGCCGGCGCACACCCCTATGAGATTGTGGCTGAGTCGATGAAGCTGGTCAAAAATCAGATGGACGGCAAGGCGGCGCGGGCCAAAGTGCGGCCGTGGCTCCAGGACTTTACGCTGATCTGGCTGCCCGACAAGTATATTGTCGAGTACGGCGCCAAAGAGGTCCGTGCTCAGATCGACGCCGCCGAGGAGAACGACACCGACGGCTGGGCGCTGTGGGACTCGGATAACGACTACACGGCGGACGCGCTGAAGCCGCAAAAATAACCACTGTGCGGCCACGGTTGCTCCGGCGACCGTGGCCGCCACGATCTGGAGTTGACAATGTGGCGCTCCTGGTTTATTGCCCCGCTGCTGTTGGCCGCGCTGCCGTCTGCTGTACCACCGCCCCAGGCGCCGGCGGTCCAGACGGGCCGCTGGGTCAAGTCCGAGCTGAATGACTGGCTGCCGGGAACGTTCACCAATACCTATGTTGACGGCTCGGCCCTGCGCCTGCAGCCCGAGCAGACCAGCGGTGAGTTTGAACTCGGCGGCGTTTCAGGCGCCGTTTAGCTTTAACGGCGTTGTCATCGAGACTACCGTGCAGGCCACCGCAGGCCAGACCATTACTGTCGAGCTGCGCACCAGCGTGGACGGCCAGACCTGGACCGACTGGCAGACCGCCACGCCCGCAACTGTGGCGGGCGGCCGCAGCGTGTCGCAGCTGATCGTGGCGCGCCCGTTCACCTCGTGGCTGGAGTATCGCGCGCTGCTCAGCGGCGGCGAGTCGCCGGCGCTTGACGAGGTGGCGCTGACCTATATCAACAGCACCGCCGGCCCGGCGCTGGTCGACCTGGTGAGCCGCGAGCCGCTGGCCGGCCCCACGACCCAAACTCCGCCGCCGCTGGCAATTGGTCGCACCGATTGGTCGGGCCAGCCCGCGCCGCCCACGCTGGAGCGCCAGACGCCCCAGCGCATTGTGATCAGCCAAATTCGCACGCCGGTCGACGATCCCAACAGCGCCGCAACGCTGCGGGCCGTCCAGTGGGCCACCGTCAACAGCTATGGCCAGGCCGACCTGGGGCTGCACTATGTTGTCAATGGCAGCGGCACCGCGCTGACGGTGCAGCCCAGCGCCACCGTGCAGCTGCCCAGTGTCGAGCCAGGCACTGTGCGCGTGGCGGTGCTCGCCGACGCCGCGACCGAGGGCGTCAGCGAGGCCGCGCAGGCTGGGCTGACCGCGCTGCTGGCCTGGCTGGCCGAGGCCTATAGCATCGCGCCCTCCGCTATCACGGCGGCGCCCGATGCGCCCGCGCAGCTGGCCGCGCTCATCCCCGAGCTGCGCGCCAACCTCGACCGGGCGGCGATCCGCTGGCGGCGCTTTTTTCCCGAGGGCAGCCCCGGCAACGGCGTCGAGCGCCTGATCCTGCTCAACCCTGGCGCGGCCGAGGCCCACGCCACGCTGGTCGGCTACACCGCCGCCGGCGCGCAGCGTCGCTCAGTGACGGTGCCGGCCGGGCAGCGCGTGGATGTCACGGTCAGCAATGCGTTTGCCGAGAGCACCACGCTCGGCCTGGCGGTGCTCGCTGATCGCCCGCTGGTCGCCGAGCGCACCCAGATCAGCGGCCGCGAGCTGCTGGGCAGCACTGGGGCCGCCGCGCCGCACCGCACCTGGTATTTCGCCGCCGGCGCGACCGACAACGGCGCCCAGACCTATCTCCTGCTCATCAACCCGCAGCCGACCGCCACCGCCGCGCAGCTCACGCTCTACCCCGACGGCACGGCGCCCGTGACCAAAACCCTCCAGCTGGCGGCCCAGTCGCGCACCACCGTGCTGCTCAATGATCTGATCCCCGACCAGCGCTTTGGCCTCAAGCTCGTGGCGCTGGCGCCGATTGTCGCCGAGCGCTCGCTGTTTACGCTGACGGGCGCGGCCGGCCTGGCCACCGGCAGCGACCAGCTTAGCCGCCGCTGGCTGTTCGCCGAGGGTTCGACGACCGCCGGGTATACGACGACGCTGCATCTGCTCAACCCGTGGCCCGATCCAGTGTCGGTGGCGGTGCAGGTGCTGAGCGAGGATGGTACGACGGTCAGCCGGCGCTACGCCGTACCGGGGACCGCGCGGCTGTCAGTGCTGCTGAGCGAGGTGGCGCCCGACCTGCCATTTGCGCTCGATGTTCGCGCTGACCGCCCGCTGGTCGCCGAGCGCGAGCTGCTGTTCAGCGACGGGCAGGGCCTGACGATTGGGCCAGGCACGACCGCGCCAGCGACGCAGTGGACCTTTGCCGAGGGTTCGACCGCCGCGCCCGCCGAGCAGTTTATTCTGATCGCAAACCCTAACCGCGCGCCGGTCAGCGTCGACGCCGACTACACGCTGGCCGATGGCACGCTCCAGCATCACACCTACCTGATGCCGCCGACCTCGCGCCTGAGCCTGGCGACCAGCGCCGACGCGCCCGATCAGCCGGTGCTGACGACGCGCATCACCGCCAGCCGCCCGGTGGTCGCCGAGCGCTCAATCTATGTGCGCGGCGTCGATGGGATTGGCGGCGAGACCAGCCTGGGCCAGCCGGGCCGCTAGCATTGTTCTGCTCAGCCCTGCCCTGCCCGCCCGGCAATCAGGGCGCTATTTTGTGAGTCGCGCTAAAGGATCACCACATGCCCATCACCTATCGCGACGATTATCCGCTGACTGCCGCCGAGTTCGCCGATGTGCTACAGCGCTCAACCCTGGCGGCGCGCCGCCCGGTCGACGACCCGGCGCGGCTGGCCCAGATGCTCCAGCACGCCGACCTGACGATCACGGCGCTGGATGGCGACCTGGTGGTCGGCGTCGCCCGCGCGATCACCGATTGGAGCTACTGCTGCTATCTGTCGGACCTGGCGGTCGATGCGGCCTACCAGCGCCAGGGCATCGGCCGCGCGCTGGTCGCGGCGGTGCAGGCGACGGTCGGCGAGACCAGCAGCGTCATCCTCATCGCAGCGCCGGCGGCCGCCGACTACTACGCGCATATCGGCTTCGAAAAAATCGAGCGGGCCTGGATGCTGCCCCGCCAGCGCTAATCATCAACACGACATAAGGAGTAGCTACTCATGGCAGAGTTTCGGACCGAAAAGGACTCGATGGGCGAGATGCAGGTGCCGGCCGACGCGCTCTACGCGGCCCAGACCCAGCGGGCGGTGCTCAACTTTCCAATCTCCAATCTGCGCTTTCCACGGGCGTTTATCGCGGCGATGGGCCTGATCAAAAAGGCCGCCGCTGAGACCAACATGGAGATCGGCGAGCTGGACGCACGGCGCGGCCAGGCGATCCTGGCGGCCATCGAGGAGCTGATCCGCGGCGACCTCGACCAGCACTTTGTCCTCGATATTTTTCAGACCGGCAGCGGCACCTCGACCAATATGAATGCCAACGAGGTGCTCGCCAGCCGCAGCAACCAGCTGCTCGTCGACGGCGCCCACGATATTCACCCCAACGATCACGTCAACATGGGCCAGTCGTCCAACGATGTGATCCCGACCGCCATGCACGTCGCCGCCCGCGTCGCGCTGGCCAACGACCTCGTGCCGGCACTGGAGCGACTACAGGCGGCGCTGGAGGCGAAGGCGGTCGAGTTCGACGACATCGTGAAGTCGGGCCGCACCCATCTGATGGACGCGACGCCGGTGCGGCTGGGCCAGGAGTTTGGCGGCTGGGCCAGCCAGGTCGCCCACGGCATCCGTCGCATCCGCCAGGCCTCCGATGACCTTGCCGAGCTGGCGCTGGGCGGCACCGCTGTCGGCACCGGCACCAACCAGCTACCCGAGTTTTCACAGGCCGCGATCCGCCGCATCTCGGGCTACACCGGCATCGAGTTCCGCGAGGCCGAGAATCATTTTGAAGCCCAGGGCGGCAAGGACGCCTATGTGTTTGCGTCGGGCGCGCTGAATGCGCTGGCTGTCGGCCTGCTAAAAATCGCCAACGACCTACGCTGGCTGGCCTCCGGCCCAACCTCGGGTCTGAGCGAGATTTTTCTGCCGGCGATCCAGCCCGGCTCGTCGATCATGCCCGGCAAGGTCAACCCGGTGATGTGCGAGTTGCTGATGATGATCTGCGCCCAGGTCATGGGCAACCATGTGGCGGTGACGGTCGGCGGCCAGCATGGGAATTTCGAGCTGAACGTGATGATGCCGGTGATGGCGCATAATCTCCTGGAGGCCATCGCGATCCTCGCGACCGGCTGCGACGCCTTCCGCGCCAACGCCGTCGAGGGCATTCAGGCTAACCGCAAGCGCTGCCAGGAGCTGCTAGAAAAAAATCCCTCGATTGCGACCGCGCTCAACAAATCCATCGGCTACGATGCCGCCGCCAAGATCGCCAAAGAGTTGGCGGCCAACAACGAGTCAGTGCGCGACGTGGCCAAGCGCCACGGCCTGCTCAGCGACGCCGAGCTGGACCACGTGCTCAACGTCCGCGACATGACCGAGCCGGGCATTCCCGGCCGCTAGCCCCGCCGCCGCTGCGCATGGGCCGGGCGAGTCAGTGCGACTCGCCCGGCGCCGTCGCTGGCTCGCATAGCAGCGCTGTGTTGCGTGTCTCACGCTGCCAGCCTTATTTTTGTGAGCGCTATGAATGACCGCACTGGGCAATATCAGCGCACCCGGCGCTTATTCCAGATGGCGCTCCGTCGCCAGGCGCGGGGCACCGGCTCGTCGCCAGAGTTTCTTGATCGGAGGACGGCGATGCTCTTTCCAAGCCTGCATATTCCGCTGCCGGCTGGCACCTGGGTGGTCGTTGATGGTCTGGCGACGCGCGCCTATATGCCCGAGCGCATGACCCAGGATGTTGACATTATTATTCACAGCGACGATGAGCCTATGGCCCGCGCGAGCTTTATCGCGGCTGGCTACACCATCAGCGGCACGCTACCCATCGGTGGATTTTCAGCGCTCGCGCCCGACGGCCTGGTGGTTGATGTGCTGCTCAGCGCCGAACCCTGGCTGGACCTGGCGCTGGCACAGCCCGGCCGCGATGCCGCCAGCTTCCCAGTGATGCCGCGCCCCTACCTTATGCTGCTGAATGCTGCTGAAGCTGCTGGCCGGCCGCCCCCAAGACTGGACCGATGTGCAGCGGATGCTCCGCGATACGCCCGCTGCGGAGCGCGAATCGACTCTGCGGGATCGTCGGCCGCTACGCCCCTGATCTGGTTGAGGACTACGACTCGCTGATTGTGCTCGCCGATCTGGAGTTTGGGCCGCAGTAGTCAACTGGCTGCTGTGCCATCATTGACGGCCGCGGCGGCGCCGCGTACACTCATGGCGTCACGAAATGTCAGCAGCGAGGAATAGGAGCCATGAACGCAGTCGAGTTTGAGACATATATTCAGGACGGCCGTATCGAGCTGCCCACAACTCTACAGGGACACATCCACGGCTATGTCCGCGTAACGATTGTTACCGATGTGGTGGAAGATGATATGGTAGAGTTTCTGTTTAATCATCCCTATACAGCGAATGCTGGTGCGCTGCTACAGCGTGAGGATATCTATGACCGAGCCAGCTGAAACGCTTGTGTTTATTGATACCAACATTTGGCTGTATGCCTTTAGTAGATCGCAGGATGTACAAAAGACAGCCCATGCGCAACGCCTTATTCGTCAAACGCCCTCAATTGCTATCAGCACGCAGATAATTAACGAGATTTGTGTCAACATGCTGCGGAAGTTTGGCGCGAGCGAATTTGATGTACAAAAGCTTGTTCGCTCGATGTATCATAACTATCTGGTAGTTGAGCTGAACAGACAGATTATTGTAGATGCGTCAGTGCTCAGAGCCGCCTCGCAATTTTCTTTCTGGGATAGTTTGGTAGTTGTAAGTGCCCTGTCAGTCGGCGCCACTATTCTCTACTCAGAGGATTTGCAATCTCAGCAAGTAGTGGCGCAACGTCTCACAATTATCAATCCACTTTTGGACTCGTTTTTTGACAATGCACGCTGAGCTGGCCGCGCTGTGCGCCGCCGACCAGTCCGAGCGCGTCGCGCACCCGGCGTATGGCACGCCGGAGTACTGGGCGCTCCGCGAGCGCGACGCCGCGCGCCGGGCCGCGGTGGCGGCGCTGGTTGGCGCCGGCGCGCTGCACAGCGCCGAGGACTACTTCCACGCCGCGCTGATCATGCAGCACGGCGATAGCGTGGCCGACGCCGGGCAGGCCTACGATCTCGCGCGGCGCGCCACCGAGCTGGGCCACGCGCCGGCCCGCTGGCTGACCGCGGCCGCCCGCGACCGCTGGCTGATGTACCAGAGCCTGCCGCAAACCTATGGCACGCAGTTTGTCCCTGACGGCCAGCGCTACCGGCTGTGGGAGCTAGACCCCGCCACCACCGACGACGAGCGGGCCGCCTGGGATGTCCCGCCGCTGGCCGAGCAAGAGGCCCGCGCCGAGGCCATGAGCCGCACGGAGCCGCAGCCGCCGATGACCGACGCGCCGGCCTGGATCCAGGCCGCGCTGCTGCGCTGGGCCGCCGCGGACGAGGGCTGAGCATGCGCCCGCACCACCACATGCCGAAGTTTCGGCCTGGCAAGCGCCGGCCACATCGCACGCTGGGCCGCACGGTGCGCGCGACGCTGCGCGATGCCAGCGTCGTGCTGCGCGAGACCGGCTCCTCGCTGCTGCTCCTGGTTACGCTGTGGTTAAGCTTTGGCCTGACGCTGTGGCGCTGGTACCGCCCCGGCGACACTGTCCCATCGCTGGCCCAGGCGCTGTACTATGCGCTTCAGCAGATGGTCTTCGAGCCGCTGACGCTGCCAACGCAGCTCCCGCTCCAGATGCTTTTTTTTGTGGTGCCGGCCATCGGTCTGACGCTGGCGGCGCGCGGCGGACTCAGCGCCGCGGTGCTGCTCTTCGATAAACACACGCGACGGGAGGCGTGGCACATGGCCCTGGCTTCAACCTATAGCGATCACATCATTGTCTGCGGGCTGGGCAAGGTCGGCTATCGCATGGTCGGGCAGCTGCGCGGCGCTGGCCAGGAGGTCGTGGTGGTCCAGCGCGCGCCGCGCAGCGAGTTCTATGATCTCGTGGTCGGTCTGGGCGTGCCCGTGATCACCGGCGATGCGCGGCAGCCCGAGACGCTGCTCCAGGCTGGCCTGCTGCGCGCCCACTCGATCTGCGCCGTGACCGGCGATGACCTGACCAACCTCGATATGGCCCTGACCGCCCGCGAACTTCGGCCCGGCATGCGCATCGTCATGCGCGTCTTCAACGACGCGCTGGCCCGCAAGCTCGGTACGGCCTTCAATATCAAGACCGCCTTCTCAACCTCAGCCCTGGCGGCGCCGACCTTCGCCGCGGCGGCGATCAGCCGCGATGTGCAGAATGCGATCTATGTTGGTGGGCAGTTTCTGGTGACCCAGGAGGTCCGGGTCAGCAAAGGCGGCGCCCTCGACGGCCGGCTGGTCGAGGATGTCGAGCAGTCCTACGATGTCTCGGTGCTGTTTCGCCAGAACGAGCAGGGCAACGATCTGCGCCCCGGCTCCCACGAGCAGCTGCGCGTCGGCGACCTGATCGTCGTGATCGGCGTCCTCGAGTCGCTTGACCGCCTCGCCACCGAGAACGAGTTGCGCGCTGCAAGCCGAAAGTGATGTGGGGGCTTAACGCAAAGGCGCAAAGGACGCAAAGGACGAGAGACGAGAAATTAAGAAAGGGCGGTGCAATGATTCGCATCGAACCGCCCCGCGCGCTGACCACTAAAAATTAATCCCTCGTCTCCTGACAACTGATGACTGACGACTGAAAACTTGGAGCAGCTATGCACATTGATTTGGGCGGCAAGGTGGCGATTGTGACCGGCGGGTTGCGCGGGATTGGCGCGGCGATCGCGCAGAGCCTGGCGGCGGCCGGCGCGCAGGTCGTGGTGACGGCCCGGCACGCCGAGGGCGTTGACGAGGTGGTGGCGGCGATTCGCGCTGCTGGCGGCGTGGCCCACGGCATCGCCTGCCACATGGGCGAGTGGGACGCCGTGCCGCGCTTGGTCGAGGAGACCGTCGCGACCTTTGGCGGCCTGGACATCGTGGTCAACAACGCCGCCACCAACCCGCACTACGGCCCGCTGATCAGCGCCGACGAGAGCCACTGGGACAAGGTTCTCGATGTCAACGTCAAGGGCTACTACCGGCTGGCCCAGCTGGCCGCGCCGCTGATGATCGAGCGCGGCGGTGGCAGCATCATCAATATCGCCTCGGTCGCCGGCATTAATCCGGGCGCCGGCATGGGCGTCTACAGCGTCTCCAAAGCCGCCGTCCTGATGCTGACCCGCGCGCTGGCCGCCGAGCTGGCCGTCGACGGCGTGCGCGTCAACGCCATCGCGCCCGGCGTGATCAAGACTGAAATTTTCGACCGCGCTGTGGACTAACGAGGCGCTGGTCAAGCAGATTACGCGGCGGGTCGGGCGGCTGGGCGAGTCCGAGGATGTCGCCGGCGCCGCGGTGTTCCTGGCCTCCGATGCGGCATCGTATATCTCAGGGACGACCATTGTGATCGACGGCGGCGGCGGTGGCACGCTGTGAGCGCGCCGCGCGCGCTGCTGCTGAATGAGCTAGCCGGTCTAGGTAGCGAGGAGTTCGTGTCCGGCTGGCTGCTGATCACCCAGGAGGCGGTCAGCGACTTCGGCCGCGTCACCGGCGACGAGCAGTGGATTTACACCGACCCGCAGCGCGCGGCGGCGGAGTCGCCGTTTGGCGCCACGGTGGCCCACGGCTTCCTGACGCTGGCGCTGATCCCGCAGCTGGTGGCCGGGGCGCTCGCCGTCACCGACGCCCGCCTAGCGATCAACTATGGCCTCAACCGCGTGCGCTTTGTGCGCCCCGTGCCGGTCGGCGCCGAGCTGCGCGCCCGCTGCGTCGCCGCGCAGGTCACGGCGATCAGCGGTGGCGCGCAGGTGTGCTGGGAGATCACCATTGAGATCGCCGGGCAGCCGCGGCCGGCGGCCGTCGCCAGCTGGCTGGTGCGCTACCTGGCGTAGCCGCCGCTCATCGATCCGCGCAGAAGCTTGGCTCAAGCTGGACCTTCACAACCGTGGTGTCGCCCTCCCTGCTCACCCGCATATACAGATAGTAGAAGGGCAGGCCACTTGATTTTTCATATTGAGTTCTGTCCATAGCACTGTGATGGGGTCAATCCAGCCCTCACGCTTGAGCTGCGCCTCGTAGAATGAGATCACTGCCTCCGGCGTATCGTTGGTGCCAAAGGTGATATGGCGGTCGATATTCCCGTGCACAATCGCATCATGCGACTCTCTAACTCCCAGCACATTGGGATACGCTGGAAACGACGGTGGCTCGGTGCGGTTTTGCGGTGGAAAGCTGTGACTGGCGCTACAGCCGCTCAGCACGAGCACGAACGTGAATGCTAGCGATACGAGCAGCGTGGCCGAATAGCGGGCTGATAATCGTCGTCGCATGGAAACTCCTTTGCAAGCATTGCAGCCATGCATAGCAGCGGTACAAAATAAGCGCCGCCAGGGATCGCTCCCCGGCGGCGCCGTCGCTTAAGCTGTGGGGGTTAGGCCCAGCGAATCAGCCCCAGCTCGTAAGTTGTGCCGAGCAGCGGGTTGGCCGGGATCACCCGCACGCCGTACACCAGCGAGCCGCCGTGCTTGATCGTCAGCTGGCCGCTGTAGCTGTAGCTGCCGGCCGTGCCTTTGGTCGCCGTCAGCGGCGTCGAGTCCAGCTCGATGATCTGTCCGTTCTCGTCGTTGCCGCTGACCAGCTCCAGCAGCAAATCCTCGGGCGTCAGGCCGCCGAGCTTCACGTCGGCCGTCACGTCCAGCGTGTCGCCCAGCGCAAACTGCTTGCGCTCGGGGGTGTGGACGACGATCTCGACCTGCGGCCAGGCGGCGGCGACCCGCTGCTTCCAGGCCGCCAGCTCGCGGGCGCTGCGGTAGCGCGTGTCGCACAGCGCGGCGCTGCGCCGGATCACCGGCGCGTAGAGCTGGTTGGTGTAGTCCTTGACCTGCCGACGCATCGAAAACCGTGGCGCGCAGGTGCGGATCGCGCCTTTCATCAGCGCCATCCAGCGGTGCGGGATGCCGTCCTCGCCGCGCTCAAAGAACGCCGGGATGACCTCCTGCTCCAGCAGCAGGTACAGCGAGTTGGCGTCGGCGGCGTTTTGCGTCTCCAGGTCCTGGTACTCGCGCTCCTCGCCAATCGCCCAGCCGTTGCCCGGCTCGTAGCCCTCGGCCCACCAGCCGTCCAGGATCGAGCAGTTGGGCAGGCCGTTGAGCGCCGCCTTCTGCCCGCTGGTGCCGCTGGCCTCATACGGCCGGATCGGATTGTTGAGCCACACGTCGCAGCCGGCCACCAGCTGGCGCGCCATGCTCATGTCGTAGTTTTCCAGGAACACCACTTTGCCGACCAGCTCGGGCGTGCGCGAGGCGGTGTAGACCGCCTGGATCAGGCCCTTGCCCGGATCGTCGGCCGGGTGGGCCTTGCCGGCGTAGATGATCTGCACCGGCCGCTCTTTGGTGCCCAGCAGCCGGATCAGCCGCTCCATGTCGCGCATGATCAGCGTGGCGCGCTTGTAGGTCGCAAACCGCCGCGCAAAGCCGATCGTGAAGGCGTGCGGGTCGAGGAGCTGGTCAACCGCCGCGATGGCGCTCGGCCCCTCGCCCAGCCGCAGCCGCTGCTCGCGCACGACGCCGCGGGCATAGCTGATCATGCTCGCCTTGCGCTGCTGGTGCGCCGACCATAGCTCGGCGTCGGGGATCGAGTTCGACCGCCTGCCACTTGTCGGGGTTGCTCATGTCCTCTTCCCAGTCGGCCGGCAGATAGCGGTTGTAGAGCGCCCGCAGCTCGGGCGAGAGCCAGGTGCCGGTGTGGACGCCGTTGGTGACGTGGGTGATCGGCACGTGCTCGGTGCTGACGCCCGGCCACAGAAACTGCCACATTCGCCGCGCCACCGCGCCGTGCAGCGCCGACACGCCGTTGTGCATCGAGGAAAACCGCAGCGCCAGCACGGTCATCGAGAATGCGCTGCCCCACGATTGATCCTGGCGCGCCAGGTCGTGGAACTGCTCGCGGCTCAGCCCCAGGCTGCCCCAGTAGCTGCTGAAGAATGTGTCGATCAGGTCGTAGTTGAAGACCTCGTTCCCAGCCGGCACCGGCGTGTGCGTCGTGAACACCGTGCTCGACCAAATCACCTCGCGCGCCGTCGTGAAGTCCAGCCCCTCATTCACCAGCTCGCGCGCCCGCTCCAGGACCGCGAACACCGGGTGCGAGTCGTTCAGGTGAATCACGTCGGGGTTGACGCCGAGCGCCCGCAGCGCCCGCAGCCCGCCGATGCCCAGCATGATCTCCTGCGAGATCCGCAGGTTGTGGTCGCCGCCATACAGCCGCGCCGATAGCTCGCGGTCGCCGGGCGCATTGCCGGCCACGTCGGTGTCCAGCAAAAACAGCGGGTTGCGGCCGATCTGAATCCGCCAGACTTTGGCGTAGACCCGCCGCCCCGGCAGGTCGACGGCGATCTGCACCTCACGGCCGCTCGCGTCGGTCGCCGCCGTCGCCGGCACGTCCGAGAACTCGACCTTCTGGTAGAACGCTTCCTGCACGCCGTCGCGGTTGATCCGCTGGGTGAAGTAGCCCTGCGGGTACAGAAAGCCGACGCCGATAAACGGCAGCCCCAGGTCGCTGGCTTCCTTGATGTGGTCGCCCGCCAGCACGCCCAGGCCGCCCGAGTAGATCGGCAGCGACTCGTGCAGCCCGAACTCGGCCGAGAAGTAGGCGATGGTCTTGCCGCTGAACTCGCTGTGGTCGGTGCGAAACCACGTCGGCGTCGCCGGGCTGAGGTAGCGGTCAAAGTCGGCCAGCACCGCGTCATAGCGCGCCGTGAACGCCGCGTCGTCGGCCAGCGCCGTCAGCCGGGCCGGGTCAACCTCGGCCAGCTGCCGCACCGGGTTGTGGTTGACCCGCTGCCACAGCGCCGGGTCCAGGTCGGCGTAGAGCTGCTGCGCCTCCAGGTGCCAGCTCCACCACAGGTTATAGGCCAGGTCGTACAGCCGGCTGATCCGTGGCGGGATGGTCGGAAACACCGCAACTCGTCCCAAAATATTCAAGGCTTGGCTCCTTTTGATACAGCAACGGCCCGCTGCAAGCATGAGGCACGGCAGCGGGCCACTGCCACCCATTATACCCGAGGCGCGCGAGCGAGCTATCAGCTACGAGCTATCAGCTATCAGCTTTCAGGGGACGAGAGAACGATTGAACCGCAAAGGCAGAGCTATTAGCTGTCAGCCGTCAGCTTTCAGGGGACCAGCGACGATTAAATGCTGACGGCTGACAGCTGACGGCTGACAGCTCGCCTAAAACGGCTCAATCGGCCGGATGCGATAGGCTGTCGCCTGCACCGCCAGCCACAGCGTGCTGCCCAGCAGCCAGCCCAGCCCCACGAGCGCCGCCGCCTGGCCCCAGCGCCCGCGCCGCCACAGCCACTCCGCGACCAGCGCCACGCCCACCGCCACCGCCCACGCGCAGAACGACAGCCAGCGCGTGCTGATCGTCGAGGCCGTCAGGAAGGGCACCGCCGCCTGCGCCGCCGCCACCGCCAGCGTCGCCCACCACAGCGTCGTCACCGCGGCGCCCGGCAGCCGCCGCAGCAGCATGGCGCCGCCAAGCAGCGCCACCGGCAGCCCGATCCAGGCGTAGTGCCGCCCCACGCCCAGCGTCCACAGGTCGCCCAGCAGCTCGGCCGGCGTGTTCGCCACCGCCCGCTCCTGCACCGCGCTCATGCCGCCCGCTGCAAACGCCGCGAGCTTCGCGGCGATCAGCGATGTGTAGCTGGAGAAGAACAGCGCCACCACCGTCAGCTCGGCCGCCAGCCAGATCAGCGCCAGCCGCCGCAGCCCGCCGCGCTCGGCCGGGTGCCGCAGCCAGCGCCACGCCAGCGCCAGCGGCGCCAGCAGCGAGACGTTCAGGAAAATGCCCAGGTGCCCGAAGCAGATCAGCGCCAGCCCCGCGAACAGCAGCCAGCCGCCCCGGCCGCCCACCAGCCGCTCCCAGCCCAGCGCTGCCGCGGCGATCCCGACCGCCAGCGCCTCCTGGGTGAAAATGTGCGGCAGAAACGACCAGAACAGCGCCATCATCGCCGGCGCCAGGGCGGCGTAGCTCAGCGCCGCCAGCGTCGCCAGCCGCCGCGCCCGCCCCGCGTCGCCCGGCGCCAGCCGCGCCCCGATGTGCCAGCCCAGCAGCCCCAGCGCCACGACGCCCCCGGCGCCCAGCACGGCGTCGGCCCACTCCACCAGGTCGGCCCAGCTGATCCCCACCAGCGCGCCCGGCAAGAGCAGGCTGTACGGCCCCGAGGGATAGGGGAAGTCAATCCCCCGGTGCCGCGAGACGATGAACCACGCGCCCCGGCTGGTCTCGTTTAGCCGGTTCTCGTGGAAGCCGCGGTCGCCCAGCATCGCCTCGGGGTACAGCCGCCCCACCAGCCGCACCGCCACCAGCGCCCCGAACACCACCACGACCGCCCGCCGCGCCCCAACGTCCAGCGCGCTCCAGCGCCGCAGCGCCCACAGCGCCGCCAGGGCCAGCCCGGCCCCCCACACGCCGCCCCAGGCCAGCGGCGTCGCCACCAGCGCCGCCCGCGCCGCGTCCCCCGCCACGGCGCCGATCCCCAGCCCGCCGACCAGCGCCGCCGCCGCGAGACCCCTCCACGGCCGCCGCGAGGCCCACCACACCGCCGCGCCCAGCAGCAGCGCCGCCCACACCGGCCACCACAGCGCCGGCCCCGGCACTCCTAGCCGCAGCCCGACAATCCGCACGTCGCCGACCGGCACGCCCAGCGTCCGCTCGTCGCCCGCCGGCGTCCACACCGGCGCGTCAAAGCCCGCCAGCGTCCCGCCCCGCGCCGGCGCCACCACGTGGTACGCTCGCTCGCCTCCCCGCAGCGGCACCGCCACCGCGCCGCCCGCCAGCCCCAGCCCGAGTGCCCCCGTCGCCCGCGCCGGGTGCAGCGCTGTCGAGAGCAGCGTAAATCGCAGCGCCACCACGCCCCGCACGCCCGGCAGCTGCACCGCGCTGTCGATCCCCGACCAGCGGTACTTAACGTGCTCGGCCGTCTCCTCCGGCCCGTTCCAGTTCACCGCCAGCGGCAGGTCGCTCGCCCAGCCCTCCTCCTGCCCCAGGTTCAGCCGCAGCGCCACCGGCCGCGCGCCCGCCGCCGCCACGCCGCCCACGATGATTCCCAGCAGCGCCAGCCAGGCAAACAAAACGCGCCAGCCGGCGCGGTCTCGCAGTACATTTCTCATAAGTTCGTCGGCTCATTTCATTTGTCGTGTGCCGATTATACGCGATGGGTGAGCGGTGCTTTAACGCTAAGACGCAGCGGCGCAAAGGGGGACGAGAGGAGCAGAGGTTGATGCTGCACGTCCGCCACCGATGTGCTATCAGCCGATGGGGGTTGCATGCCATGCACCGCACGCTGCACCTGCACCGGAGGACCATGCACGCCGCCCGAAGGACCCTGCACGCCGCCCGAAGGACTCTGCACGCCGCCCGAAGGACCCTGCACGCCGCCCGAAGCACTCTGCACGCCGCCCGAAGCACTCTGCACGCCGCCCGAAGCACCTTGCACGCCGCCCGAAGCACCATGTACGCCGCCCGAAGGACCCTGCACGCCGCCCGAAGCACTCTGCACGCCGCCCGAAGCACCCTGCACGCCGCCCGAAGCGCTCTGCACGCCGCCCGAAGCACCTTGCACGCCGCCCGAAGCACCATGTACGCCGCCCGAAGCACCCTGCACGCCGCCCGAAGCACTCTGCACGCTGCCCGAAGCACTCTGCGAGCATGCTATCATCGTAGTACAGCTCAACTATTAGTATTGGAGACGCTATGACCACGCAGTCCATCCCCGACCAGCTCGCCAGCGCCCGCGAGACGATCATCGGCTCGCTCAAAAACCAAGAGGTTCTCGACGCCGTGCGGCCGCGCGGCTACGACAAGCCCGAGTTCGAGCACGCCCAGCACCTGCTAAAGACCGCCGACCAGGCCGTCTCCATCGCTGGCAACGCCACCGGCGCCGCCGTCAACGCCACCGAGGTCGCCACCGCCAGCTTCGACGACCTCAAGGCCGCTCTCGGCACGCTCCGCGAGCTGGCCCGCCCTGCCCTCGCCAACGACCACGGCGATCTAACCCTCCTCGGCCTGACCGGGCGCATGCCGCGCACGCCCAGCGCCTGCGCCACCATGCTCAGCACCGCCCACAGCGGCCTCGCCAGCGAGGCGCGCATCGCCGAGCGCCTCACCCTCCGCGGCTACGGCCCCAGCGCGATCGCCGCCGACGCGGCCATCATCGCCCGCAGCCAGGCCGCCGAGACCGACCAGACTGTCACCGCCACCGCCGTCCGCACCGCCGTCCAGGCCCAGACCGCCGCCCTCGCCGCCCTCAACGCCTGGCTCAAAGAGTACCGCGCCATCGCCCGCGTCGCCCTCAAAGCCCGCCCCGACCTCCAGCCGCTCATTGCCGGGCGCTAGCGCGCCAGCCGTCAGCCAGACGAGCTATCAGCTATCAGTCATCAGCGCTAACGCAGGGCAGCGCAGTGTTCATCACTGCGCCGCCCCTTCTTAATCCCCCGTTCTTCGTCCCCCTTTGCGGCCGGGTGCCCTCTGGGCGTGCCTTTGCGTTAAAGCTCCCTACTCGCTTTCAGCCAGCCCGAAGTACTCCCGCGCCGCCGCCACCACAAACAGCGAGCCGGTCACACAGATCAAATCGTCCGGCCCTGCCAGCCCCAGCGCCAGATCGAGCGCCGGAGGAATATCATCGGTCTCGTGGAGCGGCCCCTGGATCAGCGGCGCCACCGCCGCCGCCACCAGCGCCGTCGGCGCCGAGCGCGGATGCCGCGAGCGCGTCACCACGGCCGCCGCGGCTCCCGGCGCCAGCTCCCGCGCAATCGCCGCCACATCCTTGTCCGCCGACGTGCCGAGCACCAGGATCAGCCGGGCGTGCGGCAGCGTCGCCAGCGCCTCGCGCAGCCGCGCCGCCAACTCGCCGTTCATCGCCCCGTCGACCACCACCGTCGGCGCGCGGCTCACCACCTCGAAGCGCCCCGGCCAGCGCGCCGCCCGCAGCCCGGCCCGCACCGCCGCCGCCGGCACCGCAATGCCACGCTCGGCCAGGCAGTCCAGGGCCGCCACCGCCGTCCGCGCGTTCTCCACCTGGTGCGGCCCCGCCAGCCCCACATCCTCGCCCCGCGGCGCCACCGAGTACGGGATCATCTGGTCCGACCCGACCCGCCCGGCCACCGTCGCCCACCACAGCGGCGCGCCCTGGGTCAGCGCCTCGGCCTGCAGCACCCGCGCCGCCTCCAGGCGCTGCATGGCGCTCACCACCGGCACCCCCGGCTTGATAATCCCCGCTTTGGCGTGGGCGATCTCGGGCAGCGTCCGCCCCAGCACCGCCATATGGTCGAACGACAGCGGCGTGATCACCGACACCAGCGGCGTCACCATGTTCACCGTGTCATAGCGCCCGCCCAGCCCGACCTCCAGCACCGCAATGTCCACGTGCTGCTCGGCGAAGTGCTGCAGCGCCAGCGCCGTCGCCAGCTCAAAGGTCGTCGGCGGCCCCAGCGCCGCGGGCAGCGCCGCCACCAGCGCCTGCAGGTCGGAGACGAGGCGCACGACATCGGCGGCCGGGATCAGCGCGCGGTCAATCTGCACCCGCTCGCGCCACGAGTGGAGGTGCGGCGACGAGAACAGGCCAACCCGCCGGCCGCCGGCCCGCAGCGCCGCCTCCAGTAGCGCCGCCGTCGAGCCCTTGCCCTTGGTCCCGGCGATCACCACGCTGGGCCACTGGAGCTGTGGGTCGCCCAGCCGCGCCAGCAGCCAGCGCATCCGGTCCAGGTTAAAGCGCGCGTGGTCGGGCGACGGCGGCAGCTTGGCCTCATAATTGATAAAGCTATACAGGTAGTCGAGCGCCGCCTGATATGAAATCGAGCATGATCATTTCCTTTTGGGTCGGCCAGATGGTAGCATGCTCGGGTGGGGCCGCAGCTGCCGCCCCGTAGTGAAGAGGACGAAGATTTGCGACGTTTGTGGATGGTCTGCCTGGTGATCAGCCTGGCGGGGTGCCGCACCCAAGCCACCGAGCGACCGGCGCCGACCCCCACGCCGCCCGCCCTGCAAAGCGCGCCGCTGGCCCTGGCGACAGCGCCGCCCGCGGTGCCGGACGCGCTGTCCACGGCGCCCAACGCGCTGCCGGCCACGGCGCCCGCCGCCCGCACCGCGATCCCCAGCGCCCAGCTGCTGGCGCTGGCGCTTGATCAGCGCGCGGCCGGCGAGTACCGCCCGATGCTGGCCACCGCCGAGGCGCTGCTGGCCCAGCCGCTCGCCGCCGACCTGCAGCGCATCGCCGAGTACCGCCGCGCCGAGGCCGCCTACCTCGCCCACGACGGCCGAGCGGCCGCGCTGCTCGGCGCCGTCATCGCCAGCCCGGCCCGCGACGACTGGCGGCGGCGGGCGCTGTTTCTGCTGGCCCGCGCCCAGGAGGACGCCGGCGATCACGCGGGCGCAATCCAAACCTACAGCGCCTACCGCGACGAGCGCACGGTGCTGGCGCCCTACGCCGCGGTGCGGCTGGCCGCCCAGCAGGCCGTGCTCGGCGACCGCGCCGGCCAGATCGCCACGCTGGAGGTCGCGGCCAGCCAGCCGCTCGGCCGCACCGCCCGCGCCGCCGTCCTGGAGGAGCTGATCGCCCTGTACCGCGACGCCGGCGACGGCGCCAACCTGGCAGCCCGCTACCACGACCTCCTCGCCCTCGCCAGCAAGCCCAGCTACCGCGCCGACGTGCTATGGCGCGCCGCCAATGTGCTGCCCGGTGAGGCGCCCGCGCTGCTCACGACGCTGGTCGCCGAGCTGCCCGACGAGACGCCCGCCGACGACGCCGTGGATGCCCTGCGGGCCGCCGGTGTGGCCGTGCCGGCGCTGCAGGCCGCCCAGATCTACGTCGCTCAGTTCGCGCTGGGACGACGCGCTGCTGCAGCTCGACGCCGCGCTGGGCGGCGACCTGGCGCCCGCGGCCCGCCTGGAGGCGCAGCGGCTGCGCGGCCTGGTGCTGCGCGCCCAGGGCCACAGCGACGACGCGCTGGCCGCGCTGGGCGCCGTCGCCCAGACGACGCCGGCCACCACCGCCACGCTGGCCGCCGAGCTGGACTACGTGCAAACTGTCGGCCAGACCGGCAACCGCAGCTGGGCGATCGACGGCTATCGGCGCTTCGCTGCCAACCACCCAGCCGCCCCGCAGGCCGCTGCAGTCACTGTGGCGAGCGATTCAAATACAGCAGGAGGACGATCAGGCCGGCGCGATGGCCGCCGCGCTGGACCTGGGCCGGCGCTACCCGGCGGCCGTCCAGGCGCACCAGGCGCTGAGCGAGGCCGGGCTGTGGCTCTACCGCCAGGGCCAGCGCGACGCCGCGATCGCGGCGTGGCAGCTGCTAGCGGGCGGCGCTGTCGGCGCTGACCAGGCTGAGGGTGGATTCTGGGCCGGCGCCGCGCTTCTGGAGGCCGGCGACCGCGCGGCCGCCGAGCCGCTGCTACAGCTCGCGGCCCGCACCGCGCCGGCGTCGTACTACGCCGCCCGCGCCCGCGCGCTGCTGGGCGTGGCCGCGGCGCCCAGCGCCCCGCTCGGCAGCGCCCCGAATGGCGACGAGCAGCGCGCTGTTGAGCAGTGGCTGGCGACGTGGGCCGGCGCGGTCCCGCCGGTCAGCCAGGGCCTGCTCCCCGATGTCGCCGCCGCCCCAGAGCTGCAGCGCGCCCACGAGCTTGACGCCGTGGACCTGCGCGGCGAGGCCCGCGAGGAGTGGCTGGCCGCCCGCGAGCGCTGGGCCGGCGACCCCGTGCGGCTGTGGCAGCTGGCGCTGCTGGCCACCGCCGACGGCCAGCCCTACCCGGCCCTCAAAGCCGCCGAGCGCATCGTCGCCCTCAGCCCCGAGGGCCGCATTACCAGCGCGACGCCGGCCGGGCTGGTGCGGCTGGTGTTCCCGGCGCCCTACGCCCGCGTCGTCCGGCAGTTTGCCCAGCAGTCGGCGGTTGACCCGCGGCTGCTGCTCGGCGTGATGCGCCAGGAAAGCCTGTTCAACCCCGACGCGACCTCGTGGGTCGGCGCGCGTGGGCTGGGCCAGGTGATGCCCGGCACCGCCGCCGGCATCGCCGAAGGGCTGGGCTTCGCCAACTTCGACAGCGACGACCTGTACCGGCCGGCGGTGTCGATCCAGTTTGGCGCCCACTATCTTGGCCACCAGCTGGCCGCCTTCGACGGCAGCGCGCAGGCGGCGGCGGCGGCCTACAACGGCGGCCCCGGCAACGCCGAGCGCTGGCTGGAGCAGAGCACCGACCAGGACCTGTTCACCGAGCTGATCGACTTCCGCGAGACCCGCGACTATGTGAAATTGGTGTATGGTAACTGGGGCATGTATCAGCTGCTCTATCAACCATGAGGAGGAATCAGATGGCCGACCGCGAGATCGTTGTGTTTACGCAGCCCGGCTGCCCGCCCTGCGTCGAGGTCAAGATGTGGCTGCGCGACCACGGCCACAGCTACACCGAGCGCAATATTCGCCAGGACCCTGCGGCGCTCCAGGCACTGGTCGAGGCGGGCTTCAAGGCCACGCCGGTGACGTACATTGACGGCCAGCCGCTGACCGGCTACAACCCCGCCGAGCTGCAGCGCCACCTCGCGTAGCGCGGCACGTTGACGGCCCGCGAGCACTGCGCTCGCGGGCCGTCCTGGTTTAAGCGCTGGCTGCGGCGCTAGCTGCGCTCCGCGATGACTAGCCCGGCGTGCTTGGCGATGTCCACGGGGCCGCGGGCGACGGCGGTGGCGATGAACGCCGCGAACGCCGGGACCCGCGTGGGTCCCAGCGCCGCACGCAGCGTCGCCGACAGGAGGTAGTCAACCAGCGGCGCGGCGGCGGTGATGTGCAGCGAATCGTGGTAGTCGGCCACTGTCACCTGCTCGAAGTGCGCGCCGATCTCGGCGGCGGCAACCTCCAGCGGAAACGGCTGGTCGGCCGCGCTCATAAACTCGAGCGCCGGGTCGAACTCTTGGACCAGCTCGTTGAGGCCCGCCAGGTTGTCACGGCCATTCGTCGCGGCGTAGAGCCGGCCGCCGACCTTGAGGACACGGCGCAGCTCGCGGAGGGCCTGGGCGCGGTCGGGGACGTGGTAGAGCATGTGGTTGGCGATCACGGCGTCGAACTGCCCATCGGCGAAGGGCAGCGCCTGCACATCGCACTCCCGCCAGATGATCGGCGCGGGCCAGTCGGCGAGCGCGGCCTGGGCAGCGGCGAGCATGCCGGCTGAGAAGTCGGTCAGCGTCAGGCGCCAGCCGGCAGGGACGGCGGCGCGGTTCTCGGACCAGAGGCGGGCGGGGCCGCAGCCGACCTCCAGCACCTGCGCATCGGCCGGGAGGTCAAGCTGCGCAAAGACCCACTGGTGCCACGGCTGCGGGTTGGTGCTGAACTGGGCGTGCAGCGCCATGCGCGCCTGGAGATTGGCGTCGGTGCGGTACTGCTCGTCGCGGAGGTAGGCGGCGTCGGTCAGATTGCTACGAAACATGGTCGTGCTCCGAGGCCGGCGGCGGCGGCACCGGCTGCTGGGCGAGGCGGCCGACGTGGCGGTAGGCGCCCCGCAGGTCGTTCCAGCGGACCTTGACTAGATCTCAGGAGGTTGCGGGCCGAGTCGCGCAGCGGATCAACTTTGGTCTCCTGGCCGTAGTGCCAGACCACCGGGCAGTCGCGCAGCCGCAGGCCCATCTTGCGGCCGAGGAATAGCACCTCGACATCGAAGCCGGTCACGGCCGCGCCCGTGAGCACCGGCGCGTCATCGCCGTAGAGCCGCACGGCGCGGAAGATGCGCTGCGCGGCGTTGTAGGTGAAGGCCTTGAAGCCGCACTGCGTATCCTGGATGCCGCGCAGCGCCACCAGGCGGATTAACACATTGTTGACGCGGCCCATCAGGTGGCGGTGCCACGGCTCGCCGATCCGCTCGGCGCCCAGGCCCTCGCGCGATCCGATCACGACATCGGCGCCGGCGCGCAGCAGCTGCTCGACCTTGTGCCACTCCTCGATCGGCGTCGCCAGGTCGGCGTCGCAGAACAGGATGTACTCGCCGGTGGCCGCCAGCATGCCGGTGCGGACGGCGTAGCCCTTGCCGCGGTGGTCGTTGCGGATCAGCCTGAGGTTGGGATGGGCGGCGGCAAACTGCTCGACAACGGCCACGGTCGCGTCGGCTGCAGCCGTCGTCAACCAGCACCAGCTCGGTGGGATAGCTTAGCGATTCTAGGAATGCGGTGATGGCGGTGAGGGTCCGCGGCAGGCGGCGGGCCTCGTTGTAGGCGGGGATGACAACTGAGAGGACGGGTCGAGTCATGGTTTCCTCTGCGAGAGCATAGCGAGCAGCAGCTCGGGGTGGGCGGCGGGCTGGCGGCGGCGCCAAAACCGTGGCAGCTCGCGCAGCCCGGCCCACTGGCCGCGCAGCCGGGCGCGGGCGGCGGCGCCGCGCAGGTGGCGCAGGGCATCCCAGGTGATGCCGAGCTGCGCCAGGACAAAGCGCGGCCAGTAGCGCCGCAGCGCCGCGCCCGGCATGTTTTTGACCCAGACGGCGATGAAGTTGCGGCCGCAGTAGTAGCTGGCGAGCGCGCCGCCGCCGGTGGCGCTCAGCTGATGGTAGACCACCGCGCCGGGCACGAAGATCGTGCGCAGGCCGGCCAGCCGCGCCCGCAGGTTCAGATCAACGTCCTCGCAGTACATGAACAGCGCCTCGTCCAGGACCTGGCCGTCAACCGCCAGGGCGTCGAGGGCGACGCGGCGGTAGGCGGCGGCGCCGGCGCACGGGCCAAAGACCTCACCAATAGCATCATACTGGCCACGGTCAGGCTGCCAGACGCCGCGGTTGCCGGGGACGCCGGCGGCGCTGTAGGTGTCGCCGGCGGCGTGCAGTACGTCGCGCCGGTCGAAGAGGCGCAGCTTGCTGGCGGCGAAAGCGTAGCTCGGCCAGCGCTCCAGCGCGCCGATCAGCTCGGCTAGCCAGTGCTCGTCGGCCTCGGTGTCGTTGTTGAGGAGCACGACAAAGGGCGCCGCGGTCTGGCGCAGCGCCGCATTGAGCGCAGCGGCCAGGCCGCGGTTGCTGGGCAGCGCGATGACGCGGACGCTGGGGTAGCGCGCGCGCAGCAGCGCCAGCGAGCCGTCGGTCGAGCCGTCGTCCACGACCGTGACCACAAAGTCCTGGCGTGTCTGGCGGGCCAGCGCGTCGAGGCACGTGGGCAGCAGCGCGGCGCCGTTGTAGTTAGGGATCAGAATGTCAATCATCGGCTGGTGAGGGTGGCGAGGTAGGTCTGGAGCGCCGACTGCCAGCTGGGCAGCGTGATGCCCAGGTCGTGGGCGCCGACGACGTTGTGCAGCGCGGTGAACGGCGGCGGCGTGCTGGCCCGCGTGTAGTCGGCCAGCGTGATCGGCGCGATGGGCGTCGTGAGGCCGGACTGGCGCAGAATCTCGGCCGCGAACTCATACCGCGAGCAGTGGCCGTCGTTGACGAAGTGGTAGGTGCCATAGGCTGGCACCTGGATCAGCTGCGCGACCGCCGTGGCGACATCGGCGGCGTAGGTCGGGTTGCCCCACTCGTCGTTGACTATCTGCAGGCTCGGGCGCTCGTGGGCGAGGCGCAGGATCGTGCGCACGAAATTGCGCGCGCCGCCAAAGACCCAGGCGATCCGCACGATGTAGAAGCGCCGCAGTAGCTGCTCGACCATGCGCTCGCCGCCCCACTTGGAGCGGGCGTAGGCGTTGATCGGCCGTGGGGCGTCCCACTCGTAGTAGGGCGTGCGCTGCTGGCCGTCGAAGACCTCGTTGGTGCTGATGTAGACCAGCGGGATGTCCAGGGCCTGGCAGGCCAGCGCCAGATGCTTGGTGCCCAGCGTGTTGACCAGGTAGGCGCGCAGCGGATCAAGGGCGCAGCCGTCCACGTTGGTGAAGGCGGCCGGGTGAATCACTAGCTCGGGGCTGAGCGTCTCGACCTGCTGCACGGTGGCGAAGTCGCTGATGTCCAGGGTGGTGTGGGTGGTGGCGATGAGGTCGTGGTGCGGAGCGAGGGCGTGGGCCAGCGCTTGCCCGACCTGACCCTCGGCACCAGTCAGGAGAATTCGCACAGTAGCCTCGGTGGTGAGAACGAAGCGGCATGGTAGTGGATTGCGCGGCGCTTGTCAACCAGATTGACAAACTGGGGCTTGACATTTAGATGTCGCAAGAGTTAGGATACGAGCTACCACATTTGTTAGCACCGCCGCCTGGCGCGTGTCATCGTCTATTCATCCGAGGAGCACTCCCATGAATCCGCAGGGGTACAAGGTTTGTCCGCAGTGCCAGCAGTCACTACCTGTGACGGCGCTGAGCTGCTCACGCTGTGGGCAACAGTTTGGGATTGAGGCCATGGCGCCGGCGACAGCTGCGACGCAGTCCTTCGGCACGCCGGCGCCGCAGCCACAGCCGCCAGTCTATGCGTCGCCCCCGCAGTACGGTGCGCCGCCCGCGCAGTACGCACCGCCCGCGCAGTACGCACCGCCCGCATACGCCTACGGCGAGCAAAAAAGCAAAGTTGCTGCGGCGCTGTTCGCGTTTTTTCTCGGCGGGCTGGGGATTCATGGCTTCTACTTGGGCAATACCAAGATGGGCATCACGCTGCTGCTCGTGTCGATGATTAGCGTGCCGGCGATGATTATTCTGCTGGGCTTCTTCTCGATGTTTGTGGTCGGGGTGATCTGCCTGATCCAGACGATCCTGTATATTTCGGCGTCGGACCAGGAGTTTCATCAGAAGTACGTGGTCGAGCAGCGCTGGTTCTAAGGTCTGACACCGCTTGCTGCCGCGCCGACCAGGGCTGGTCGGCGCGGCGCTGTTTAAGCGGCGGTCGCATCGAGGAGCGCGAGCAGCTCGGGCAGACTATGGAGGACCGGCACGTCCAGCGGCGGGTGGGGCTTGCCGGTCCAGTCGATCAGCGCGCCGGCCATGCCGACGGTGCGGGCGCCCAGCACGTCGGCGCGATAGTTGTCGCCGATGTGCAGGATCGTGGCGGCGGGGACCTCGGCGCGGGCCACAACCTGGCGGTAGAAGGCCGGCGCCGGCTTGGCGCTGCCGATGCCGCCGGAGATCACGGCCCAGTCCAGCAACGGCACCAGCCCGTGGGCGCGCAGGATCGCGCGGAGGTCGGTGCCCCAGTCGCTGGCGATCCCGACGCGCAGGCCGCGCGCCCGCAGCGCCTCCAGCGTCGCTCGCACGCCAGGGTAGAGCTGCCAGTTGCTCGGCTCCAGGTAGTGGCCGATGATCGCGCGGGCGTGGCGGTGATCGTCGTCGCCAATGCCCAGGTGGCCCAGCAGCAGGGCGTAGTACTCCTCGAAAAACCCGCTGATGCCGGCGTCGCTGCCCCAGGTGTCGTTGAGGGGCTGGTTGTAGCGGTGGTGAAACAGCACCTCGGCGTGCTCGTAGGCGGCGGTCAGCGCGGCGTCGGTCGGGTGGACGCCCAGCGTGTCCAGCAGCTGGCGGACGACGTGGTTGGCCTCGTGGACGGGGGCCAGCAGGGTGTAGCCCACATCAAGGGAGATGGCGCGGTATGTCATGCGGGGATTATACAAGTGGAGCGTAGCGAGTGGAAAGTAGCGAGTGGGGGAACGAGAGGCGATGAACCGCAAAGGCGCAAAGAACGCAAAGAACGAGGAATTAAAAAAGGCGGCGCGATGATTTGCATCGTGCCGCCTTGCTGTAGCGCTGGGAGCTGAAAACTGATAACTGAAAACTGACAACTGAAAACTGAAAACTACAGCTTGAGGGCGGTGCGGAGGTGCGGGGCGTCGGCGAGGGCGTGGCGGGCGACGGCGCGGTAGCTGGTGGCCCAGGCGCTGAGCACGGCGAGGGCGCGGCGTTGCTCGTGGGTGGCGTGGGTCGCGCCGGCAGTGGCGCGGGTCTGCGCCGCGCCACACTCCCGGACCACGGCGATCTGCGCGGCCTCGGCGGCGAGGCGGGCGGCGGGATACTGGCGGGTTGCCAGGTGGGCGGCAATGGCTGGCTCGGTTTGGGCGGCGGTGTACAGCGTGGTGGCGAAGGTGATCAGCGGGGCGCGGCTGCGGGGCGTGCTGCGGGTGAGGCCCAGCGCCTGGCGCTCGGGGCTGCGGGGCGCGAATTGAGTGCGGGCCAGTTCGGCCAGGGCGCAGCAGCTGCGGGTCAGGAGCGCGTCGGCGGCGCTGGCGTCCTGGGTGCTGCGGCGCTTGACGCTCTTGGCGGCGTCATGGGCGACCACGGCCTGTAGCGCGGTCTCGTAGAGGCCCATGCCGCGCTGCAGCTCGGCGGCGTCGTAGCCATAGTCTTTGACGACGCTGGCGACCGCCGCCTCTTTGAGCGAGTTGGTGATCAGCTGGTAGACAGCATCGAGTTTGGTGGCGATGGCTCGACTGGCGCGGTTGGTGGTGTTCGTCATAGCGGTCAGGCTCCTGATGATGTGACCCGAAGTTGGGTGCTGCGACCACCATACAGGAGCCGGCGCAATTCCGCATTGTATCTCGATACAATGTTAATGATTTCACAATGTCGGTGGCGCGGTGTAAGCGCTAGCGCAGTCTGTCGGGGGCTATGCCCGAGTAGTAGGTGATGCCAATTGATGAGTGATACTGTGTCCCATTGCATCGCGGGGCGGCATCGATGTCGACCGGGAATTCAAAGGTTGTATCGGCGCCGGTGAGGGTCAGGCGCACGATCAGCGTCGTGCCGTTCTTGAAGGGCTGGCACCAGTTATCCCACAGCATGGTGAAGCCAGCGATGGCCTGCGGTGCAAGAGCAATACGGCGATACAGCAGTTCCTGGGTGATGGCGGTGCGGGTTGCCGGCAGCGGCGATGGGTCAGACGGGGCGTAGTTGTCGGCGCACATGAAGCAGGTGCTGACGTAGTCAATGGCGAGGGGCTGGCCGGCGCTGTCGAGCAGGATGGCCTGGGGTGGTCCTGGAGGACGCAGAGGCTGGTGCTGCGGTTGGTGAGGCGGATGCCGACAAAAATTGTGCCTGATGCGGCGTTGCCGCGGTTGCTGCCCCGCAGATCGGCGGGCAGGCACAGGCGCGCGTTGGGTGGCACGGTGCCGGTCGGTGTGCTCGTGGCGTTGTGGGCGGTGGCGGTCAGCGCTAGTGCGGCTCGCCCGGTGGCGTTGCGCGCGATGATCGTGGCACTGTATGCGGTGGCTGTGAGCGGTGGGTCAGTGGGGTATCGGCGGATGAGATTGGGTACTGGCGTCGGCGCGGCGGTGGCTGGTGCAAGATAGACGGCTGCTGGCAGTGGCGTAGCAGGCAGGGCGGCGCTGGGCGGTGGCGCGGGCAGCGCCGTGGGTGGCACTGCGAGGGCGGACGGTGGCGGGTACGCTGACGGTGTCGCCTCTGGCCCGACCTGGCTACACGCTGTCGCCAGCCATAGGAGACCGCAGCTGGTCACGAGCAGATGTTTTAGCTTCATGGTGGCAAGTGTAGCATCAAGCATGAGCTGCTTATCGAGGTGGGGCATGCTCGCGGGGTGGTGAGGCATGCTCGCGGGGTGGTGAGGCATGCTCGCGGGGTGGTGAGGCATGCTCGCGGGGTGGTGAGGCATGCTCGCGGGGTGGTGGGGTGTGCTCGCGGGGTGATGAGGCATGCTCGCGGAGTGGTGGGGTGTGCTCGCGGAGTGGCGGGGTGTGCTCGCGGGGTGGTGGGGTGTGCTCGCGGGGTGGTGGGGTGTGTTCGCGGGGTGGTGAGGCATGCTCGCGGTGGGCGCGGGGCGCTGGGCCTCTTGACATGGCGCGTATGATAGTAAGCGTACCCTCTTTCCCAATCCCACTTTATCTGGAGGACCGGCATGGCCACGCACAAAATCTCAGAGATCAAAGGGCTGAGCACCGAGCTTGAGGCCAAGATGGGCGAGGCACAGATCGCCACCATCGAGCAGCTGCTGGAGCAGACCAAAGATAGCAAGTCGCGGTCGGCGCTGGCGAAGACGCTGGGCATTGAGAGCAAAGAGCTGACCGAGTATATCAACCGCGCCGACCTGATGCGCTTGAAGGGCGTGGGCGGCGAGATGGCGAATTTGCTGGAGGAGTGCGGCGTTGAACTCGTGCAAAGAGCTGCAGCACCGCGTCGCCGCGAACCTACAGGCCAAGCTGAAGAGCACCAACGATACGGCCAAGATCACGCACCACGCCCCGACGCTGGCGCAGGTCGAGGCCTGGATTGCCGAGGCGGCTACGATCGTCGCTGCCAGCGCAGCGTAGAGCTGGGAAGTACGCTGGGACTACATTGGAACCGCGGGCGCTGAAACTCATCATTGACAACGGATGCCCGGTGGTGTAAGTTTGTCGCAGGGCAATTTCCTCGGCCCAGTTTCTCGGTTAGTAGTCCACAAAGGAGTCCAGCCGTGAGCGACGAAGAAGAGTACACCGACGACGAATCGGCGGAAGAAGAGTCAGAGGACGAGGGTTCAGAAGAAGAGTCAGAAGAAGAGTTGAGAAGACGAAGAGTTCAGAAGACGAAGAGTAGCCCCAGACTCCAGTAACATAGCACATCACATCCTAAGCGCCCCACAGAAAGCACTTCTCTGTGGGGCGCTGTTTTGTGCGCGGGGCGCGGCGCTACTCGGCGTGGGCGGTGGGCGGGCTGCGCTCGCCGGCGTCGGCCGCAAGCTCGCTCATCAGGGCGTGGCGAATTTGCTCCTTGTGGCGCTCGGCCTCCTCGGCCATGCGGCGAAAGCGGCGCTCGCCCGTCGGATTGTTGAGGGCCTGCGCATCGCGGGCTAGGCGCTCGGCCAGCTTGGCGCGCTCGCCCAGCGAGTTGAAGGCCGCCCACACCGAGCGGTCGAGGGCGGCGGCGCTGGAGGCGAGCATGCTCTGGCGCGAGAAGGAGTGGCCGACCTGGCAGCGAAAGCGCAGCAGGTCGCCGTCGTAGAACTCGGCCAGCACGCCGCCGCAGTCGGGGCAGGAGAACGGCGCGCTGGTGGCGAGGGCGTGGCCGTTCTGAAGCGCGACACGATCCATATGCTCGATGTTGACCTCTAAGTTCAGCTGATCGGACATTGATGATCCTCCTTCATCAGTGGCGACCGGGCGGCGGGCGAGGCTCGCGAGGAGCGGCGCCAGCTCGGCCAGGCGGCAGACATGATCGACCGCCACGTAGCGCAGGGCGCTCTCGGGCATGCTGGGGTAGGAGGCCTCCTGGGGGTCCTGGACGACGGCGGTGCCGCCGCGACGCTTGATCGCCAGGAGGCCGGCGGTGCCGTCGTCGAGCATGCCGGTGAGGACCACGCCAATGGCGGCAGGGCCGTAGCTTTGGGCGGCGGTGCGAAACAGCGCATCCACGGCCGGCCGGAAGCCATTTTCTTTAGGGCCGCGGATCACGTGGAAGTGGCCGTGGGCGACCAGCAGATGATGATCGGGCGGCGCGATGTAAATGTGGCCGGGCCGGATCGGCGTGTCATTGGTCGCGTGAGACGCCGGGAGCCGGCCGTGATCGTGGAGAATCTCGGGCAGCACGCTGGACCAGTCGGGCGGCACGTGCTGCACGATGCACACGGCGGCGGGCAGGTCGGCCGGCAGCGCGCTGACCAGCAGCTTGAGCGCCTCGACGCCGCCCGCCGAGGTGCCGATGACAATAATATGGTGCTTCAAGGGCGGCTCCTTTGGACAATAGCGAGTAGCGAGTAGGACTGGCGGCTCCTCTGATGCTAGTCCTGGGGACGACAGCATAGCAGCAAGCATGCCGGGCGCAGTGGGGCCGAGCGCCGTATAATTGAAGATACGCGCCGTGGCCGAGACCGTCTTGACCGCCGCCGACCACGGAAGGATCATCCATGAGCATACCCCACGAGCACGACGAGGGCGCGGCCGCGCGGCCGCACGGCTGGCCGGTGATTGGAATTGGCGCCGGGGCCGGCGGCCTTGCGGCGCTGGCACAGTTCTTCGGCGCGCTGCCGGGGCGCAGCGGCTGGACGTTCGTGGTGATCCTGCGGCTACCGCCCGACGATCTCGGCGCGGCGGTTGGGGCTATGGCGAGCTACACCACACTGCCGGTCACGGCGGTCACGGCGCGCACGGCGATTGCGCCGGATCACGTCTATGTCGTCCCGCCGCACCAGCACCTGATCATGGCCGATGGCCACCTAGAGGTCGCGCCGCTCACCTATCCCGAGGAGGAGGCCGCGCCGGTCGACCTATTTTTTCGGACGCTGGTCGAGGCCCACGGGCGGAACGCGGTGGCGGTGGTGCTCTCGGGGGCGGGCGCGGATGGCGCGATGGGCATCCAGCGGGTCAAGGAGGGCGAAGGGCTGGTCGTGGTTCAGGACCCCCAGGAGGCCGAGGTGGACGGCATGCCGCTGAGCGCGCTGGGGACCGGCATGGTCGACTTTGTGCTGCCGGCGGCGCTGATCCCGGCCAAGCTCAGCGACTACTGGCGGCAGGCCGAGCGGGTGCGGCTGCCCGACGATCTGCCGCCGGCGACCGACGAGGAGGCGCTGCGCGAGCTCTTTATCCTGCTGCGGCGGCGGACCGGCCACGACTTCAGCCAGTACAAGCGCGCGACGGTATTTCGGCGGATCGGGCGGCGCATGCAGGTGACGGGCGCCGATAGCCTAGCCGCCTATCTGGGGCTGCTGCGCGCCCGCGACGAGGAGGTCACGGCGCTGCTGCGCGATCTCCTGATCAGCGTGACCAATTTTTTTCGTGACCGCGATGTCTGGCAGTCGCTTCAAGAGATCCTGCCACAGCTATTTATGGGCAAGGGCGCGGGCGACCAGGTGCGGGTCTGGGTGGCGGCGTGCGCCACCGGCGAGGAGGCCTACTCGCTGGCGATGCTGCTGGTGGAGTACGCCGCGCAGCTGCCGGCGCCGCCCACGATCCAGATTTTTGCCACCGATATTGACGAGGCCGCGATCGCCGTGGCCCGGCAGGCGGTGTATCCGGCCACGATCGCGGTGGATGTCAGCCCCGAGCGGCTCCGACGCTTTTTTACCTTTGAGCAGACGCACTACCGGGTCAAGAAGGAGCTGCGCGACCTGGTGCTGTTCGCCAACCACAATGTGCTGCGCGACCCGCCGTTCTCGCGGCTGGACCTGGTGACCTGCCGCAACCTGCTGATCTACCTGAACCGTGATGTCCAGGAGCAGATCCTGGCAGCTGTTTCACTTCACGCTGCGGCCGAGCGGGCTGCTGCTGCTGGGTGCCTCGGAGTTGACCGACGGCGTGCCGGGGCTGTTTGTGCCGGTTGATAAAACGCAGCGCCTGTTTGGGCGCCGCGACCCGCAGCCGCTGGTCACGGTCACGCCGCCGGCGCTGCCGCTGACCGGCACGCTGCCGCGGGCCGGAGCCGGTGGGCCGCGGAGCCGGGAGGTGATCAGCCACTCGTTTGGCGAGCTACAGCAGCTGCTGCTGCTCCAGCACACGCCGCCCAGTGCGATCATCAGCGAGACCTACGATGTGCTGCACCTGTCGCAGGGCGCCGGGCGTTTTCTGCAGTTCGAGGCTGGCGAGCTGTCGCCCAACCTGCTGAACCTTCTGCACCCCGCGCTGCGCATCGAGCTGCGGACGGCGCTGTTTAGCGCCGGCCAGGCGGGCCGCCCGGCCGAGACGCGCCAAGTGCCGCTGCTGCTCGGCGGGGAGCGGCAGGCGGTGTCGCTGCTGGTCGAGCCGATCAGCGAGCCAAGCTGGGCGCAGGGATCATTTCTGGTGATCTTCCGGGCGGCCGACGCGGTGGCCGAGGTTGAGCCGGGCAGTGCCAGCGACGCCGAGCCGATTGTGCGCCACCTGGAGAGCGAGCTACAGCGCACCAAAGACCAGCTGCGCATGACCATTGAGCAGTACGAAACGGCCTTCGAGGAGTACAAGGCGGCCAACGAGGAGCTGCAGGCGATCAACGAGGAGCTGCGCGCGGCCAGCGAAGAGCTGGAGACCAGCAAGGAGGAGCTGCAGTCGGTCAACGAGGAGCTGACGACGGTCAACGGCGCGCTGAAGTACAAGGTTGAGGAGCTCAGCCAGGCCAACAACGATCTGCAAAACCTGATGGGCGCCACCGAGATCGGCACCATGTTTCTGGACCGCGAGCTGCGGATCAAGCTCTATACGCCCAGCATCCAGCGGCTGTTCAACGTCATCCCGGCCGACTTCAACCGCCCGCTGGCCCACATCACCCACCGCCTGGCCTACGAGCGACTGCCGGCCGATGCAACCTACGTCCGCGACACGCTCCAGCCGGTCGAGCGCGAGGTCCAGAGCCGCGACGGCCGCTGGTATCTGGCGCGGCTGCTGCCGAACCGCACGACCAGCGACGAGGTTGACGGCGTGGTGCTGACCTTTGTGGAGATCAGCGAGCGCAAGCGGGGCGAGCAGGCGCTGCGCGAAAGCGAGTTGCGGCTGCGGCAGATCGTGCAGCACCTGCCGGTCGCGGTGATGATCACCGCCGACGACGGCACGATTGTGCTGAGCAACCCTAAGTTCGAGCGCGCTGTTTGGCTACCAGTTTGCCGCCGGCCAGCAGCTGGAAGCTGATCAGGGCTGGTCGATCAGCCACCCCGAGAGCGGTGAGACCTACAGCCTGAGCCAGCTGCCGATGCACCGGACGCTGGCGCAGCAGGAAGTGATCAGCGCTGAGGCGCTGCGGATTTACAAGCCCGACGGCTCGTGGCGGTATGCGCTGGTGCATACCGCGCCGGTCTACGACGCCGACGGCCAGCTGATCATGGGCGTTGCGGCGTTTAACGATGTGACGCCGCTGAAGCAGGCCCAGGATGCGCTGCGCGAGTTGCAGCAGGCCCTGGAGCAGCGGGTCATCGCTAGGACCAGCGAGCTGAGCACGACGACGGCGGCGCTGCGAGCCAGCGAGGAGCGCTTTGCCACGGCCTTCCGGGCCAGCCCGGCGGCGATGGCGATCGTCAGGCTGGCCGACGGCGCGCTCCTTGATATCAATGCCAGCTTTGTGCGGCTGTTTGGCCTGGCCAGCGAGCGCGCGGCGGTTGGGCAGACGCTGATCGAGCTGGGCCTGCTGTCAGCCACCGAGCAGCTGCGGCTTGATCAGCTCACGGCGGCGGGCGGCGGCGTGCTGGAGGAGAGCGCGGCCGTGCTCAGGACCACGCAGGGCGTGATGCGCGATATGCTCGTCTCGGTGGTGACGACCGAGGTGCGCGGCGAGCCGTGCGCGATCAAGATGTTTGTAGATATCACCGAGCGCACCCTCAACGAGCGGCTGCGGCGCGAGTTGCAGCGCCAGCTGCTGGCGGCGCAGGAGGAGGAGCAGCGCCGCATCGCCCGCGAGCTGCACGATCAGTTTGGGCAGCAGCTGACGGCGCTGCGGCTGGGCCTGACGGTGCTCGGCAACCAGGCGAGCGCGGCGGTGGCGCCGCAGGTCGCGAAGCTCCAGCAGCTCAGCGCGCAGCTCGATGCCGACCTTGACCGCATGGTCCTGGAGCTGCGGCCGGGCCTGCTGGCCGAGCTGGGCCTGGAGGCGATGCTGCGCCAGCTGGTTGCGCACTGGACCGAGCAAAGCGGCATTCCGGCGGAACTCCAGGTGATCGGCGGCGATGACGCGGCGATTCTGCCGGAGATCGCCACGGTCCTGTACCGCGTCGCACAGGAGGCGCTGACCAACATCGTCAAGCATGCGGCGGCGCGGCAGGTCAGCATCATTCTAGAGGAGCGCGCCGGGCGGGTGCGGCTGATTATTGAGGACGACGGCAAGGGCTTCAACCCCGAGGCCAAGACTCAGCCGGCTGGGCTGGGGCAGCTGGGCTTGGTGGGCATGCAGGAGCGGATCGCGCTGGTGGGCGGCGCACTGACGATTGAGTTGGCGCCCGGCCAGGGCACTACGATCTTTGTGCGCGTTCCGCTCGCCAAGACGGCGGAGTAGCCGCGATGCGTGCGAAGCTCCGCATTCTGCTGGCCGATGACCATGAGCTGGTGCGCGACGGGCTGGCCCTGCTGCTCAACGACCAGCCCGATATGACCGTGGTCGGCCAGGTCGGCGACGGGTTGGCGGTGCTGCATGCCGCGCCGCTGCTCAGCCCCGACATTGTGCTGATGGACGTGGCGCTGCCCAGCCTCGGCGGCATTCAAGCGACGGCGCAGCTGCGCCGCATCTGCCCACTGGCCCAGGTGGTGGCGCTGAGCCGCCACAGCGAGCCGGGCTACGTCCAGCAGATGCTCAAAGCGGGCGCCGCCGGCTATGTGCTGAAGCAGGCGGCCAGCAGCGACCTGCTGCTGGCGATTTCGCAGCGTGGCGGCGGGCGGCAGCTATGTTGATGCGTCGATCGCGAAGAATTTGCCGGCCGGCTCGCCAGATGGCGAGCCGGCCGGGGAGGGCGAGCTGAGCGAGCGCGAGACTGCCGTGGTGCGGCTGCTGGCCCTGGGCTACACCAATAAAGAGATCGCCACCCAGCTCGGCCTGAGCGTCAAAACCGTTGACACCTACAAAGGCCGGGCGATGGAGAAGCTGGGCCTGTTTAGCCGCGCCGCCCTGGTGCGCTATGCCCTGCACCGCCACTGGCTGGATACCTAAGCCCGCCGCGTCGCCCCTCTTTGTACAACTCATCTTAAAACAGTCATTCGGGCAGCCGTGGTACGGGCTGTCGGGTATTTACCTGACAGCCCGCGTCCCATTCACGGTCGTATTCGTGCTTGTCTTTGCGTTAGACTTTGGTGGTGCAGGTTTGGTCGTTGATACGAGGTTGTCATAGGTACTTTGACCTGCTAGGTCGTCTGCGTTGAGCTGTTTGACTGCCCCCTAGGTCAAACTCGCCACGTTGTCACTGGGGAGAAAAGTCATGGATATGCCGTGCCGGATTGTCGTGATCGACCGCGACCCGAGCCTGCTGGAGTTTTTCGATGAGGCGCTCGGCGCTGAGGGCTACACGGTGCAGTGCTACCTCAATGGCGCCGTTGATGTAGATGCCCTCCAGCTGGAGCCACCCGATCTCCTAATCCTCGAGCTCTCGCCCATCGAGCCGCGCTCGGCGCTCCGGGTCCTTGAGCTGCTGCGCCTCTACCCCACCACTAGCACAGTTCCAGTGGTTGTCACCTCAACCTCGGCGCCGGCCCTGGAGCGCTTCGCGCCACAGCTTGGGTCGCCGGTGCGCCAGCTCCTTGTCAAGCCGTTCAGCCTCCAGCAGCTGATTACAGGCGTGACCACGCTGGTGGCGGAGCTACCAGCCGTCTAGCTAGCTCCAGCTCCCCACTTTTTCTACATTAAGGAGTTTTTATGCTACAGGAGCACACTGCCCCCGTCAGTGGGTATGCGCCAGCTGCAAGCGCGGGCGCGGCGCCCTACCAGGAGGTGCGGCGGGTTGAGCAGCCCGCCGCTGCCGAGCTTGCGGCCCTTGAGAATGCCCTCCAGCTTGAGCGCATGGCTCGCATAGAGGTGCAGCACAATGTCATGATTTCATCTCGACACGCTCTGCAAGGTGATCGAGGCCGAGTACCGGCGAACGACCCACCCCGAGATTCGCGAGGTGATCCAGCGGATTCTGGGGCGGGTGCGGGGCGCGCTGCTGGTCCACGAGACCGCGGCGGCGCTGACCGGCCCGGCCGTTGAGCTGACCGGGCTGCTCAGGACGATCACGGGCGGCCTCAAAACGATCTACAGCCCGCGGCGGCGCCTGCCGGTGGTCGTCGAGGGCGACGATACCCCGGTGCCGACGCCGGTGGGCATGGCGGTCGCGGTGATGGCGAAGGAGCTGGTGACGAACTGCTTTTTGCACGCCTTCCCACAGCAGCGCTTCGGCGAGATCACGCTGCGGCACGTGGTGCGCGGCGGGGCGCTGGCACTGACGATCTGCGACGACGGCGTTGGGCTGGCCGCGGGCCACGCCGCGGGCCGCGGCATGACGCTGGTGCGCGAGCTGGCCGCGAGCTGCGGCGGCGAGGCCGTGTGGCTGAGCGCCGGCGCCGGCACGCGGGTCGAGATCAGGTTGCCGCTGGGCGGGCTAAGCGGCTAAACTTGGCTCCGACAAGGAGCCTGCCATGCCACGACCACGACTGCGCGACCTGGGAATCACGATTGGCCGACTGCCACCGGGGCCGCACAACGCGATCACCGATGTGCCGGGCGTGCGCGTCGGCCACACCACGCTGATCAGTGACGCGCCGACGGTGGCGCGCACCGGCGTCACGGTGATCGTGCCGCGCGACGGCGCGATTAGCACCGACAACGCCTTCGCCGGCATGTTCTCGTTCAACGGCTTTGGCGAGATGACCGGCGCCCACTGGCTGCACGAGGCCGGGCTGCTGGCCTCGCCGATTGCGATCACGAACTCATTCTCGGTCGGCACCGTGTCCGACGCGCTGTACGCGCTGGGCGACGAGCTGACCATGATGCCGGTCGTCGCCGAGACCTACGACGGCTGGCTCAACGACATCCGGGCCTTCCATGTGCGCCACGAGCACGTCGCGGCCGCGCTGAGCGCCGCGAGCGCCGGGCCGGTCGCCGAGGGCAATGTGGGCGGCGGCACCGGCATGCTGTGCCACGGCTTCAAGGGCGGCATTGGCACCGCGTCGCGGCGCGTCGCCAGCGCCGGCGGCCAGTGGACGCTGGGCGCGCTGGTCCAGGCTAACTACGGCGAGCGCGGGCTGCTGCGGGTCGACGGCGTGCCGGTCGGTCGCCTGATCACCCCCGCCGAGGTCCCCACACCCCGCCCACAGCCCGCGACCGGCGGCTCGATCATCGTGGTGCTGGCGACCGACGCGCCGCTGCTGGCGCTGGACTGCCAGCGACTGGCCCGGCGCGCGACGGTTGGCCTTGCGCGCGTCGGCGGCACCGGCCACGACAGCAGCGGCGACCTGTTTCTGGCGTTTGCCACCGGCAATCACGTGCCGGCGACCGGCGCCGCGCCGTTTCCACTCCAGGCGCTGCCGCACGACCAGCTGAATCCTTTTTTCGAGGCCGTCGCCGAGGCGGTCGAGGAGGCGATCCTCAACGCGCTGTGCGCTGCCGAGACGATGACGGGCCTGGTCGGCCACACCGCCCACGCCCTGCCGCTGGACCGGCTGGCGGCGATCATGGCCGCTCGCTCGCGCCATGTTGACGATGTTTGACACGCCGATTTATCATGGTATAATCGCTGGAAGCAAAAAAGTCTTGGAGGGTGGCTGCCACTCTCCTTTCTTGTTGTCTAAAGCGGTATTCAAGGAGCGTGAAGTGTACGCCATCATTAATGACCGTGGCACACAGTATCGCGTTGAAGCTGGCAAAGAGGTTGACGTGGCGCTGATGGATGCGACGCCCGGCACCGAAGTGACCTTCAGCGACGTACTGTTTGTTGGCGGTGAGACAACCACCTTTGGCACCCCCACCGTCAGCGGCGTCAGCGTTCGGGCTGAGGTGGTCACCGAGTTGCACGGCCCGAAGATCGTGGTCTTCAAGTACAAATCAAAGGCCCGCTATCGTCGGCGCACCGGCCACCGCCAGGATTATACCCGGCTGGCCATCCGCGAAATTATTGGAGCCTAGGGGCGCCAGGGTCGTCGGCGTGCTGCCGCCGGCCGCGCTCAGAACCGCAGGAGACCGACATGGCACATAAAAAAGGTGTAGGTAGCTCGCGCAACGGTCGTGACTCGAACCCCAAAATGCGCGGCGTTAAAAAATATGGCGGCGAAGTCGTGCAGCCCGGCATGATCATTGTGCGGCAGTGCGGCACCAAGATTTGTCCCGGCCTCAACGTCGGCCTGGGCCGCGACTTCACGATCTTCGCGATGATCGACGGCGTTGTGACCTTCGAGCCGTACTCACGGACGCAGCGCAAGGTCAGCGTCTACCCGGCTACCACGACGGCGATCGTGCCGGTCGAAGAGGCTGCCTAGCTCGCACACGGTGCCGTCAGCAATCCAAGCCGCTGGACGGGCCGTACTCTTTAAATGCCAACGCCACGCGGCGCTGATTTGCTCCGATGGCAATGGAGCACACTGAGGAAACCATGAAGCCAGGAATTCACCCGACCTACGAGACAGCAAAAGTTACCTGCCTGTCGTGCAACACCACCTTCGAGACCCGCTCGACCCGCAAAGAGCTGCGGTTGGACGTGTGCTCCAAGTGTCACCCGTTCTACACCGGCGACCAGCGCCTGCTGGACACCGCGGGCCAGGTTGATCGCTTCATGAAGAAGCTGCAGACCGCCCAGTCGAAGCAGGCCGAGACTGCCACGCGCCGCTCGCAGGCCAGCGCCAAGCCCGCCAAGAAGAGCCTCTACCAGGAGGTTTTTGGCGAGACCGAGCAGCCCGCCGACGCCGCCGAGCAGCCCGCCGACGCCGCCGAGTAACCCTTATTCCCGCCAGTGCGGCCACACATCAGCTGATGTGTGGCCGCTTTTGTGTCCGCCCGCCCCTGGGCGCGCACCCACAAGGATCGCTATGCACACAGGAGAGGCTGGCAGCATCGAGGTGATCTGCGGCTCGATGTTCAGCGGCAAGACCGAGGAGCTGATCCGGCGGATCAAGCGCGCCCAGATCGCCCGCCGCCGGGTTCAGGTCTTCAAGCCCGCGCTCGATAACCGCTACAGCGCCGAGGAAGTGAGTTCACATAACGGCGTGCGGGCGCAGGCCGTCCCCGTGGTCAGCGCCGCCGAGATCGCCGACTTCGTCGATCCCGGCACCGAGGTTGTGGCGATTGACGAAGTGCAGTTTTTTGACAGCGGCGTGGTGCAGCTGTGCGAGCGCCTGGCCGCCGGCGGCAAGCGCGTGATCGTGGCCGGGCTGGACCAGGATTTTCGCGGCGAGTTGTTCGGGCCGCTGCCGGAGCTGCTGGCCCGCGCCGAGCACATCGAGAAGCTCCAGGCGATCTGTGTGCTGTGCGGCGCGCCAGCCTCGCGGACGCAGCGCCTGATCAACGGCCAGCCGGCATCCTACACCGACCCGACGATCCTGGTCGGCGCGACCGAGGCCTACGAGGCCCGCTGCCGGGCCTGCCATCTGGTCCCCGGCAAATAGAAAGCGGCCACACGCAGCGCGGCGGGGCTGGCTTGATGCCGGCCCCGCCGCTTGTTTGCTGAAGATGTTGAGCTAGGCCGCCTTGCTGCGGTCGCCGCCCCACAGACTTTCCTGCACATATAGGATGTTGCCCACCCGCGTCACCGGCAGCGGCGCGGCTGGCGCGGCGGTCGCCAGGCCGTCCAGGATGCGGGCGGCGCGCTTCGGGCCGATCCCCGGTACGCGCTGGAGGCCGGTCATCGCCGCCAGCCGAATCAGCTCGGGCGAGTTGTCGGCGTGGATCGCGCTAGTGATGCGCTTGGCCAGGTGCGGCCCAATTCCCGGCACATGCAGCAGGGCGTCCTGGGCCGCCGGCAGCGTGCTGCATAGCTCGTCGTAGAAGTCGGCGTGGCCGTCGCGGGCCAGCTCGGTGATCTTCAGCGTCAGGCGCTTGCCGATGAACGGCACGCCCAAGTCCTCGCCGCTGGCCACGTGCTCGCTGACCTCGTGGCCCAGCCGCAAGAGGCTGCGGGCCGCCCGGCGATAGGCCCGGATGCGGTACGGATTGCCGCCCTGCTCGTCCAGCAGCGTCGAAACATTGAATAAAATCCCTGCAATCTCACGGTTCTTCATCGCTCGTCCCCCGGCGCTATGCTCTGGCTTGGCTCCGCTGCCTGATGCGCTATTCGCTCGCTATCAGAACGGATGTGTGTATTATACCACGCGGCGCTTGGTCATGCCGTCTGTAAAGTTTTAGGCGGCGGGTGGCACAGGCTTTGCTACTACAGTCGTAGAGTTGCAATCAGGCGACAGCGAACTTTATGTGGAGGATGACAATGCGTAACATGCGTGGAGCACTTTGGGCGCTTGGACTGGCCGGCGCGGCGTATGCCTGGCGGAACCGCGGCAAGCTGGGTCAGCAGATGGGCAGCCTGCGCGGGCCGAACCAGGGCCAGCTGCCCGACTTCCAGAGCCAGAACCGCAGCCAGACTCAGCCCCAGTCGTCGAGCCGCGATGCGAGCGATACCCGCACCCGCAGCGCCGGCGGCAACGGCTACAGCGGCTCGGACGTTTAGCACCAGCGTACCCTGGGCAGCCCCGCTGCTCAGGGCCACCGATTTCGAGGAGCACTCTATGAAGCATGTTCGTGAGATTATGACCAACGATGTGCAAAGCATCACGCCGACAACCGACCTCGTGACCGCCGCGCGCTACATGCGCGACCTCAACGTCGGCGCGCTGCCGGTCGTGGAGCGCGATCAGCTGCTGGGCATTATCACCGACCGCGACATTGTGATCCGGGCGGTGGCCGAGGGCAAAACCGTACAGTCCGAGACCGTCCTCCAGTACCTGACGCCCAATCCGACGACCGTGGCGCCCGACGCCGATGTCAACGAGGCCGCCAAGCTGATGGCCCGCGAGCAAATTCGGCGCCTGCCGGTCGTCGAGGGCGGCAAGCTGGTTGGCTTTCTGTCGCTCGGCGATGTGGCCGTGCACGTCGATAAAGACCGGCTCTCGGGCGATACGCTGGAGCAGATCTCCGAGCCGTCCGGGCCACGCTCGCAGGCGCGCGGCCAATAGCTACGAGGTTGTGCAACCTCAACAGGTCAGCCTTGAGCAGCGATGCTCCGTAGCGACCGGCGGGGCTAGCCCCCGCCGGTCGCTGCTTTTGGGCCGCTGGGGCGGCATGGTAAGATAGCGGCACGTAAAGGAATCAGCATGCCTGTCAATCTCTGGCACGATCTGTCACCGGGGCCGCACATCCCCGATATTCTGAACGTCATCGTGGAGATCCCACGTGGCTCGCGCAATAAGTACGAGATGCACAAAGAAACCGGCGCGATGAAGCTGGACCGTGTGCTCTACTCCGCGGTGCACTATCCCGGCGACTACGGCTTCATCCCGCAGACCTACTACGATGACGGCGACCCGCTCGATGTGCTGGTGATGACCAACACGCCGACGTTTCCCGGCTGCATCGTCGAGGCCCGGCCGGTCGGCATCTTCCACCTAATTGATAACGGCGAGCCGGACGATAAAATTCTGGCCGTGCTGGAGCATGACCCATTTTTCTCAAATATTCGCAACTACGAGGAGCTGCCGCCGCACTTTCTGCGCGAGGTGACGCACTTCTTCTCGGTGTATAAAGAGCTAGAGGGCCACACCACCGAGGCGCGGGGCTGGGAAGGCCGCGAGGTGGCGTATGAGCGAGTCCGGTACGCGATTGACCTGTACTGGGACATGCGGGCCGGGCGCTTGAAAAAGGACTGAGCATGACCCGACGAACGCCCTCAACTGGCTATCTCACCGCCCACTCGGCGGGCGGCGTGTGCTACCGGGTGGTCAACGATACCCTGCACGTCGTGCTGATCGCGACCAACGGCAGAACCCGCTGGGGCCTGCCCAAAGGCCATGTTGGAGTTGGGGAAACGCCGTCGGACGCCGCGCGCCGCGAGATCGCCGAGGAGACCGGCATCGAGGGGCGTGTCCTGCAGCTGCTGGAGCCGATTGAGTACTGGTTCCGGGCTGGCTCGAACCGCATCCATAAGTTTGTTGATTTTTTCCTGCTGCGCTACGAGGACGGCGCGATCACGCCGCAGATCGCCGAGGTCGACGACGCCGCCTGGTTTGCGCTCGATCAGGCCATCGCGCTGGCCTCGTTTCCGCGCGAGCGCGCCGTGCTGGAGCGCGTCCGTGACCTGTGGCACCGCGGCCAGCTGGCCTAGCTCGCCAACAAGGAACCCCCGATGAGTCCCAAAAATAAGCGTCGCCACAAGCACCTGCTGACCAAGCAGCGCAAGCCGGTGCTGCAGCTTGGCCCGCACCGCTACCTCAACCGCGAGCTAAGCTGGCTGGAGTTTAACCGCCGCGTGCTGGCCGAGGCGCTGACCGGCCGCCACCCGCTGATGGAGCGGGTCAAATTTCTGTCAATCTTCTCGTCCAACCTGGATGAGTTTTTTATGGTGCGGGTCGCCGGCCTGCGCGAGCAGATCGACGCCGGCGTGATCGAGCGCTCGCCCGACGGCTTGACGCCCAGCGAGCAGTTTGCAATCCTCAAGCCGCAGGTCGAGAGCCTGACCGAGCGCCAGCGCGCCTGCTGGTTTGAGGAGCTGCTGCCGCAGCTGCGCACCCACGGCATTCTGGTCTGCAACTACGATGAGCTGTCGGCCGAGCAGCAGCGCCAGGCTCGCGCGCTGTTCATGGAGCAGATTTTCCCGATCCTGACGCCGCTGGCCTTTGATCCCGGCCACCCCTTCCCGCATATCTCCAACCTGAGCCTGAATCTGGCGGTCGTTGTCCACGACCCGCGCATCGGCGAGCGCTTCGCCCGCCTCAAAATCCCCGAGGCGCTGCCGCGCATCTTCGAGCTGCCGGCCGACGACGGCCGCCGCGTGTTTGTCTGGCTGGAGCAGCTGGTCGCCGCCAATCTCGCGGTGCTGTTCCCCGGCATGCAGGTCATGGAGAGCTACCCGTTCCGCGTGACCCGCGACGCCGACGTGGAGCTACAGGAGGACGAGGCCGCCGACCTGCTGCGCACGATTCAGTACAGCCTGCGGCGGCGGCGCTTTGGCCGCGTGGTGCGCCTGGCCGTTGAGTCGACGATTCCGCCACGCATCCTGGATATTTTGCAGGAGAATATGCAGGTCGTCCCCGACGACATCTACATGATGCCGGGGCCGCTGGGCTTTCAGGGCCTGATGGAGCTGTTCAAGATCGACCGCCCCGACCTCAAGGACCCGGCGTTTTTGCCGCGCATCCCGCACCCACTCGACGAGACCGACGATATTTTTGCGGCGATCAGCCACGGCGACATCCTGCTGCATCACCCGTTCGACTCGTTTATGCCGGTGGTCGACTTTATCAGCGCCGCCGCCGACGATCCGCAGGTGCTGGCGATCAAGCAGACGCTGTACCGCGTCGGCCGGCATACGCCGCTGGTCGATGCGCTGATGCGCGCCCGCGAGCAGGGCAAGCAGGTCACGGTGCTCGTCGAGCTCAAGGCGCGCTTCGACGAGGAGAACAACATCGAGTGGGCCAGGGCGCTGGAGCAGGCCGGCGTGCATGTCGTCTACGGCCTGGTCGGCCTCAAAACCCACTGCAAAATCTCGCTGGTGGTGCGCAAGGAGGGCAAGCGCCTGCGCCGCTACGTCCACCTCTCGACCGGCAACTACAACGCCACCACCGCCACGCTCTACACCGACCTCGGGCTGCTCAGCTGCCGCGAAGGGCTGGGCGCCGACGCCTCGGACGTGTTCAACTATCTGACCGGCTACTCCGACCAGCGCTCCTACCGCCGCTTTCTGGTGGCGCCGGTCGATCTGCGCGAGACGATGCTGCGCCTGATCCGCCGCGAGATCGATGTCCACCACGCCGACCACCCCGGCCGCCTTATTTTCAAGATGAATACGCTGACCGACCCGTCGGTGATCGAGGCGCTCTACGAGGCCTCGCAGGCCGGCGTCGAGATTGACCTGATCGTGCGCGGCGTCTGCTGTCTACGCCCCGGCGTCGCCGGCCTCAGCGCCACGATCCGCGTGCGCTCAATCGTCGGCCGCTTTCTGGAGCACAGCCGGGTCTTCTACTTCGGCAACGGTGGCCAGGAGGAGGTTTATCTCGGCTCGGCCGACATGATGAGCCGCAACCTTGACCGCCGCGTCGAGATCGTATTCCCGGTGGAGGACCAGCAGCTGGTGGCGCGGATACGCGACCATGTGCTGGGTACGTTTCTCAGCGACACCGTCAACGCTCACCTGCTCCAGTCCGACGGCACCTACCACCGTGTCGAGGGCGCGCCCTGCGATGCCCAGCAGTGGTTTCTGACCCACGAGACGTAGCGCTAGTCAAGGTTAGCTAGCGCTTTGAGCCAAGTAACGAGAGCAATTGCAGATTGGGCCTCAGGGTTCAGGATGCGTTTCTTAATAACCACGCCAAAGGGATTGCCTGGCTCTTCTTGCCAAGCTAACCAAGTATGTACCTGTGCTTTGATAGTATGTTTAAGAGGAAATAACCGTTCGTTTTCGGGAATGCTATCAACGCTTTGAGTAGCGAGAGTCCACAAGTTATTTTCGCTCGGTATGAGCGAGCTAATAAAGTTTTCGAGCATCCCAGGCGATTTATTATCTGGCATTACCCAAACACCTATTGCTGGGCGATCAACCTCAGTAATGATAGTTCCTGCTGCATTGATTACACCTGGGATAGTATTGTAGCCCGATCTCTGTAAAATAGTACGAATTGATACCCAGCGTTTCTCGGCGCTCGCATCAGCATCAACGATGACGCTAATGCTCTTCCACTTTATGTCAGTGTCCAAAGGTTTCAGCTCAACTCTCAGACAATCAATCAAACCATCAATGCCACTAGTCTCTTGAATGTTGATTTTTCCTAAATCATATTCTCTAGCTTTCTTATGAACAATGTTGTTATCTATCTTATGGTGTGCCAATATATGAGATAAAACATGAGCATCGTTATTTCCTTCTACCAAAACTAAAACACTTTTCTGCATAGCTAACGAACCTCAACATGTTCTTTTGTTACCACGCTAAGCTCTTGCTGCTCGTAGATTGTTGCGACTGTCTTCGTGTGCTTTTGCCCTAGCCTCACGAGCATCGCTGAGTTTTCCCCGAACTCTTCTGCAGCGCGTTGAAAACTTTGAATGCAGTCCCAGCTGTGCGTGGTCACGAATACCTGTACATTAAGCCGATGTGCTAGGCTAAAGATTATTCTCCAGACATCAGTTTGTACAGAGTAATGTAGGCCATTTTCTAACTCATCAATAAGTAGTACTCCGTTATGAGTAGTGACTAGTCCAAGTGCAATTCCCAGAAGGCGATTCATGCCGTCTCCTAAACTTCTCAGGGGCAGTGGGTGATCGATACCAGCAACCTTAACAACAGGAATCCTGTGCCTGTTCGTAGATTGATCACCAATTAGACTCAATCGTTCTATATTGCTTGAAATAATGCGTAAGGCGCTAAGAACCTCATTCTCCAGATTCGTTAAAGCAATCTTATCCCAGAGGCGACTCACTTGAACTCTTGTGAGGCCCATTGAAGAAATGAGTGTTGAGGAAGAATTATCAACACTACTACTATATGTTCGTCTAAGATAGTTATCTACTGGCTCAGTGTAATGACGGCTCCCTATTTTGATCTCAAAAAAAGGAGATAAGCTTAGAAGTGAGGAATCATCCTGATCACTAAAGCTAAGACTTTGTTGGCCAGAAGAGTTGAAGCTTTCTTTTAATATGTTTTTCCAGCTAATAGCAATGGAAAGAGTTTTGCTCTCGTTATTGATAGGACCAATCAAAATTGGATTCGTCTGTAAACTTATATCCCCTCTATTATAAAATAGATACTTTAAAGAGAGTATTTGTTCTTCTAAAGCAGCTGCTCTGTCTTCACTCTGATTTCCATATCGAGCGCTTTCTCTACTTTCATCCCTATCACGTAAAAGCTGTAAGATGAGTTCGTGGATCACCCCGCTGAGCATAAATATAAATCGTCTCCAATAAAGTTGTTTTACCAACACTGTTTTTGCCAACAATTAAGTTGACTCGGCCTAGCTTGGGAATAGTCAAGTTCTCGAATAAGCGGAACTGTTCAATACGAAGTGAATCGAGAATTAGTGAATCAAAAGGAAGAGTAGACATCGCATTACCTCTGTCTATAGTCGTTCTTCTACCGGAGCTTAGCTCTTAATCCGAGTATACCATGCTCTATCTTTGACTAAAGCTTCCGCTTTGAATGATGAGAACTGGTAAACTTTTGCTATGCGAAGAACATCTATTGCTACTCCACATAATGATCCGCCGCGGCGCTCGGCCGTGGGCTGGGTTGGCCTTGCTGTGCTGCGGCTGTGCCAGCTGGCGCTGGTCGGCGGCCTGCTCGGCGCCGTCGCCGGGCTGATGATCTACAAAGTCTATAGTCGCGACCTGCCCGATCCGGCCACCCTGAACCAGCGGCGCCTGTTCGAGACCACCAAAATCTACGCCCGCGATAACCAGACGCTGCTGTATGAGCTGTTTGATAGCGGCCAGCGCACCGTCGTCACGCTCGATGAGATGCCGTGGGCGCTCAAGGTTGGCACGGTCGCGGTCGAGGACGGCAACTTTTTCACCAACCCCGGCGTGGACCTGCGCGGCATCGTGCGGGCGCTGTACCTGAACCGCGGCGGCCAGGTGCTGTCAGGCGGCTCGACGATCACGCAGCAGCTGGTGCGCGGCGTGCTGCTGTCGCCCGAGGAGCGCACCAGCCAGGCGCTCAGCCGCAAAATTCGCGAGGCGATTCTGGCGGTGCGGCTGTCGCGCCAGCTGTCGAAGCAGCAGATTTTGGCGCTGTATCTCAACGAGGTCTACTACGGCAACCTGTCCTATGGCGTCGAGGCGGCGGCGCAGGGCTACTTCGGCAAGTCGGTGCGCGACCTGTCGCTGGCCGAGGCGACCTTGCTGGCCGGGCTGCCGCAGTCGCCCACCGACCTCAATCCCTACACCAACCCCGCCGGCGCCAAAGCGCGCCAGCAGCTGGTGCTGGACCTGATGGTCAAGCAGGGCTATGTTAGCCGCGCCGATGCCGACGAGGCGCTGCGCACGCCGCTGGTGCTGCGGCCGCGCGACGTTGAGCTGCGCTACCCGCACTGGGTCTTCTATGTGCGCCAGCTCCTGGAGCAGCAGTTCGACCCCGAGGTCGTGGTGCGCGGCGGGCTGCGGGTCGTGACGACGCTTGATCCGGCGGTGCAGCAGATTGTTGAGGACGCCGCCCGCGAGCATATTGCCGAGCTGCGCCCGCTGCACGCGACCAACAGCAGCGTCGTCGTGCTTGATCCGGTGACCAACGAAGTGCTCGCGATGGTCGGCTCGGTGGACTACCACGACGATAGCATTGACGGCCAGGTCAACGTCGCGCTCGCGCCACGGCAGCCTGGCTCGACGCTGAAGCCGCTGGTGTATGCGCAGGCGCTCGCCGACGACTGGACCCCGGCGACGATCATCTGGGACACGCCGACCGATTTTGGCGGCGGCTACCAGCCGCAAAACTACGACAACCGCTTTCATGGCCCGCAGCGGCTGCGCATGGCGCTGGCCGGCTCGCTGAATATCCCGGCGGTCAAGGCGCTGCGCTTTGTCGGCCTGGATCGCTTCCTCGACCTCGCGCACCGCATGGGCATTACGACGCTCCAGGACCGCGACCGCTACGGGCTGGCGGTGGCGCTCGGCGCCGGCGAGGTGCGGCTGCTTGACCTGGCGACCGCCTACAGCGTCCTGGCCAACGGCGGGCTGGCCCGGCCGACCGCGGCGCTGCTGCGCGTGACCAACACCCACGGCGAGCTGCTCTACAGCTATACGCCGCCAGAAGGCACCCAGGTGCTCGGTCCCTACGGCCCGCAGGTCGCCTACCTGATCGCCGATATTTTGAGTGACAACGCCGCCCGCACGCCAATCTTCGGCCCCGACAGCGTGCTGCGCCTGCCCGACGACCGGCCGGCGGCGGTCAAGACCGGCACCAGCAACGACTATCACGATAGCTGGGCGGTCGGCTATACGCCTGACCTGCTGGTGGGCGTGTGGGTCGGCAACAGCGATAACACGCCGATGCAGGAGGTCGCCGGGGCCAACGGCGCCGGCAAAATCTGGAATACGATCATGCAGCGCACCCACGCCGGCAAGCCCAACGCCCCATTCTGGCGCCCGCCGCTGATCGAGGAGCAGCAGATCTGCGCCAGCACCGGCCTGCCAGCGAGCGGCTGCGCCGACACCGTGGCCGAGCGCTTCATCGCCGGCCTGCCGACCAAGCTGACCGATGCCACCTACGTCACCGTGACGGTCGGCGGCGACGGCACGTGCCTGGCCACCGACCAGACGCCCGCCGCCGAGCGCCGCAAGCAGACCTTTGTCGTGCCGCCGGCCGATGCCCGCGCCTGGGTCAGCGGCGCCAGTGTGCCGCAGGCGCCGACTGTGGCCTGCCCGCCGCCCGCCGCCGCGTCGGCCAGCGCCACCACGACGCCGGGCGCGGCCACTGCGCAGCCGGCGGCGGTCGCGGCGTTTACAACGCCGCAGCCGGGCGAGCTGGTCAGCGGCCAGCTGCGTATCACCGGCAGCGCCGCCGGCCAGTACGAGCTGGCCTTTGGCGCCGGCAGCAGTCCCACCGCCTGGACCACGATTGCCAGCGGCGGCGGCGGCGTCCAGAGCGGCCTGCTGGGCCAGTGGAGCACCAGTGGCCTGCCCAGCGGCAGCTATACCCTGCGCCTCCAGGTGACGCTGCCCGGCAGCCCGCAGCAGACCGCGCTGGTGCCAGTCGTGGTCGATCACACCGCGACCACCGTGCGGCTGGTCGCGCCGCTGCCCGATCAGCTGGTGAAGCTCACGTCGTCGGTACAGCTGCAGGCGGCGGTGGCTGGCCCGGCCGCCCGGCTGGAGTTTTTGGTCGATGGCCAGGTCGTCGGTAGCCTGGCCGAGCTGCGCGGCACCGTGACCTGGACCGCGCTGGCGCCTGGCCGCCACACGATCACGGCGGCGGCGGTGCTGGCCAGCGGCGAGCGTGTCGGCTCGGCGCCCGTCGTGGTGCGCGTCGAGTAGCGCCGGCCGTATCAAAATTGGCCGGCGCCGCGTTTTGGTGGTTAGGAGCACTTTAGAACGTGCGCCGCGCTGGGCATGCGACGAGACGTAGCCGGATGCGGTGGGCGGGCCGGGCGCAACAGCGATTGGTCAATGCTTGTCATCGTAATATGAACCGTTCTACACCTTACCCGTGCGGGCACACAGGCGTATGATGATGCGACACCCACACCGTCAGATATGCTAAACCAGCGGCCGCGGTAGGCTGGCAGATAAGGTTGCTATGTCATCATAGAGTGCTACGCTGGAGATTCTGTGATGGCCTATATTTTAGCTGCCGATGATGAGCCGATCAACGCCCATGTGCTGACCCGCCTGCTGAAGATTGGCGGCCACCGCAGCGTCGTCGCCAACAGTGGGCAGGCCGTGCTCAGTCTGGCGACCCAGGAGCGCCCGGACCTGATCCTAATGGACCTGGGCATGCCCGGCCTGGACGGCTGGCAGGCCACCGCGCAGCTCAAGGCCGACCCGACGCTGGCCCATATTCCGGTGGTGGCGCTGACCGGCCACACGCTAGATGAGTATCGCGCCCGTGCACTGGCCGCCGGCTGCGCTGGCTATTTGGTCAAGCCCTTTGAGTATGCTGAGCTTATGGCTCTGATCGCCCAGCTGGTGCCGTCAGAGTAGCGCTGGAAGCTATGAATCGGATCGATCATCGCGTCGCCACTGCAACGCCCACCCCACTTGCCCGCCCGCCCATTCCCTGGCTTGTCTCGGCGCGCGTCATCCCGCGGCGCAGCGCCCGGCTGATCACCCTGGGCCTCGCGGTGGTGCTGGGCTTTCTCGCGATGTTTGTGGTGTGGATCGCGGTGACGACCAGCCAGGCCGCGCAGGTCGTCGCCCAGGCCAGCGCGCTCAGCGACCGCTACAGCGCCGCGCGCTACGCGATCACCCTGGCGGAGTCGCTGGAGCGCAAGTACCAGATCACTCCAGCGGCTGAGACGCGCATCGCCTACGGTGCTGCCGCCGAGTCCCTGGCGACCGCACTGCGTGGCGTTGAGGAGCAGGGCCAGGACGCCGACCGCGCGCTGGTTGCCCAGCTGCTGCCACTGCACGCCCAGTATCTCAGCCTCATCAGCCAGCTGTTTAGCGCCGTTGACGCCCACGATCAGGCCACGGCCGCGCGGCTTGACACCGCCTCGGACCAGCTGTTTGACCAGCTGGCGACGCCGATCAACGGCGCCGCCGACGCACGCCACCGCCGCACCCTGGAGCAGGTGCAGGCGATGGCGGAGCTGGAGCGCCAGGTGATGATCGCCACGCCGATTGTGCTGCCGCTGGGCCTGGTGCTAATGGCGTGGCTGTGGGTGGTGCTGCAAAGCTATCAGCGCTCCATCGAGGCCGCCAGGGCCAGCGAGGCCGCCCACGAAGTAGCCCAGGCCAGCGCCGAGGCCGCCAGCGCCGCCAAGTCGGAGTTTTTGGCCAGCATGTCGCACGAACTCCGCACGCCGCTCAATGCGATCCTCGGCTACACGCAGATCTTAGAGCTTGAGGCGCCCGCCCGCGGCCACACCGATATTCTGCCCGAGCTGGCGCAGATTCGCACGGCGATCCGGCACCTCGTCGGCATCATCGGCCACGTCCTCGACTACTCAAAGATCGAGGCGGGCAAGATGCCGGTCACGATCCAGCCCTTCGCCGCCAGCGCGCTGGTCTCGACGGTCGTGGCGCTGGCCCAGCCACTGACGGACGCCAACGGCAATCGGCTGGTTGTGGAGTGCGACCCGCTGCTCGGTACGCTGCGCTCCGACCAGCAGAAACTCCAGCAGGTGCTGCTGAACCTGGTGGGCAACGCCGCCAAATTCACTGATCACGGCACCATCACCGTGCGGCTCGGCGCGAGCGCCACGCGCGGCCGCCCCGAGCTGTGCGCCACCGTCGCCGACACCGGCATCGGGCTGAGCGACGAGCAGATGGCGCAGCTGTTTGTGCCATTCCAGCAGGCCACCGCCCAGATCAGCCACACCTATGGCGGCACCGGGCTGGGCCTGGCGATCAGCCAGCGCTACTGCCGGCTGCTGGGCGGCGACCTAACCGTCGCCAGCGCGCCGGGCCAGGGCGCGACGTTTACGGTGCGCGTCCCGCTGGCGGACTAGCGGGCTATTTTTTCTTGGGCGGGTTGATCGCCTGCTCGCGCACCCGCAGAAACTCGGCCTCGAACTGCTGGGCCAGGTTGACATCATCAACGATCAGGAGGTTCTCATCGTTGGCAGTGTCGGCGTTGTCGGAGAAGTTGAACGATCCAAAGATCACCGTCCGGCCGTCAATGATAAACACCTTGTGGTGCATGACGTAGGGGTTGCCGTCGGTGTAGACCTCCAGGCCGGCCGCCTTGAGCGGGCCATACTCGCTGAACTTGGTCTGTGAGCCGGTCGTCTCGAACACGCCGCGCACCACGACGCCGGCCTTCGCGCGGTCCAGCAGCGCCTGGCCCAGCGGGTCGGAGGTGAACGAGAAGGCCATGAAATCAATGCTCTGCGTGGCGGCCAGCAGGCGCGGCACCAGGCGGCTCGTGACTTTATCCTCGGCGGCAAAATAGTTTTCGACGCGCGAGCCATTGATCGTCAGCACCGGGTTGGGGACGCCGGGCGCCTTGTTGGGGCCGAAGGTGCGCGCCACAAACATTTTTTCAAACTCGGTCGTGTAGTTGAGCGCCAGGTCGGCCGAGTCGATGCGAATGCCGTTGTTGTTGAGGCGATAGGTGTCGCCGTCGGTGAAGTTCCATGAGCCGGTCCAGACCCAGCGGCCATCCACCACCACAAACTTATTGTGCATGATCGGCCCGCGCTGATCATCAACGATCTTAATCTTGGCCTTTTTGACGATGGCGAGCGCGGCCTGCACCGCCGGGTCGTCGTTGGTCAAGGTATCGGTGTCGATCACCATGCGGACGCGCACGCCACGCTTGACGGCGGTGGCCATCGCCTGGGCCACGTTCGCCAGGTCAAAGTCATAGTCGGCCAGGTCAACCGTCGTCTGGGCCTCGTTGATCAGCGCTACCAGCTGGGTGTCCAGGCCACCAACGTGATAGCTCGGCTGGTCGGGGTAGCGCGGGGTGGTAAAAAAGACCTGCCAGGCGGCGTTGGGCGTCCCCGCGCCGGTGCTCGGGGCGCTGGCCGGCGTCCTGGTGGGCCGCACGGCCGCAGTGGGGGCGGGCGCAGGCGGTGCCGTGGGGCTGCCGCCAAAGAATTGCGGGCCGTAGGTGTAGGCCAGCCAGGCGGCCACCACGATCACCAGCACAATAATGCCGTTCGAGGATGCTGCGGACTTGGAAGATGTGCGACGGGGCATAGCTGCTCCTGAAAAGTTGCTAAAAGTATAGCATCTTGACCTGGCCGGCTACGACCGCGGTGCAGAGTCCCGGCCCGGCGTCGCCCCCGCGATAGGCGCAGATTGGCCGCGCGGGCGGTGGTGCGAAGGGCGGCCGTGTGGGATAATACCCGGACCTAACGAGGCAGCCAACCAGCTATGCTTGATCTCTCCGCCTTTCATGCCCAGTTTCGGGAAGAAACCGCCGAGAACGTGCGCGCCATCGCCGACGGCCTGATCGCCCTGGAGCGCAGCCCGGCCGACCGCGCGACGCTCGACGCGATCTTTCGCGCCGCGCACACCATCAAAGGCTCGGCGCGGCTGCTGGGCTTCAGCGAGGTTGGCCGGGTCGGCCATGCCCTCGAGTCGCTGCTCGATGCGCTGCGGGCTGGGCTAATCGCGCTGACGCCGGCGCTCAACGACCTCTTGCTGCAGGCCAACGACGCGACGCTGGCGCTGGTGCAGGCCGGCGTGGACGGCAAGCCGGCGCCCCTCGATCCGCAGCCGCTGATCACGCAGCTGGAGGCCGCGACCAGTGGCAGCATCGCCCCCGCCACGACCGGCGCGGCAGCTACAGCGCCGGCGGTGCCAGCCACGACTAGCCCTGATCTGGCACCGCCGCCCACGCCACCGGCGCCGCCGACGCTTGCGCCGGCCCCCGCCGCGACGCCCGCGCCCAGCGCCGGTCCGCCGAACGCCCAGCGCGCCACCGTGCGCGTGCGCGTGGACCGGCTGGAGCGGCTGCTGACCATCGCCGGCGAGCTATCGGTGAGCCGCCAGGGCAACGCGCTGCACATCGACACCCTGACCGGGCTGCAGGCGCACCTCGGCCAGATGCAGCGGCTGCTACAGGGCCTGGAGCAAGAGCTGCGCTACATGCAGCTGAGCGCGCCGCAGCGCCAGGGCATGTACCACCAGTTAGCTGCCATCGCCGCCGAGGCCGAGCAGGCCAGCGCGACCCTCAGCACGGCGGTGATGACCCAGAGCCAGCGCGTGACCTCCGATGGCCTGCTGATCGACGAGCTTGAGTCCGAGGTCTTTGCGGCGCGGCTGACGCCGGTGGCGACGGTGTTTGCGCCGCTGCCGCGGGCGATCCGCGAGCTGGGCCGCGCGCTCGGCAAGCCGGTTGAGCTGACCATCAGCGGCGAGCAGACCGAGGCCGACCGCAAAGTCCTGGATGGCCTGGCCGACCCGCTGCTGCACCTGGTCCGCAACGCCCTGGACCACGGCCTGGAGACCGCCGCCGAGCGGGAGGCCGCCGGCAAGTCGCCGACCGGCCATGTTACGCTCCACGCTAGCACCGACGGTTCGCAGATTGCGATCAGCGTCGGCGATGACGGCCGCGGCATGGACCCGGCCGCGCTGCGGGCCGCGGCGGTGCGCAAGCGGCTCATGGACAGCGCCGCCGCCGCGCTGCTCAGCGACGAGGAGGCGCTGGAGCTGATCTTTATGCCGGGCTTTTCGACCAGCGGGCTGATCACCGACATCTCCGGCCGCGGCGTCGGCATGGATGTGGTGCGCTCGCGGGTCGCCGAGCTAGGCGGCACGGTCGGGATTCATAGCGCGCTGGGCCGCGGCACCACGATCACGCTGCGGCTGCCGGTGTCGCTGATGACCTCGCAGGTGGTGCTGGTGCTGGCCGGCGGGCTGGTGTGGGCCGTGCCGTCGTCGGGCTGCAGCGGCCTGCTGCGCATCGACCGCGGCGCGCTGCGGCCGGTCGAGAACCAGCCGATGCTGGAGGTCGAGGGCCGGCTGCTGCCGGTCGCCAGCCTGGCCGAACTCCTCGACCTGCCCGACAGCGATATGCTGCCGCCGCGCCAGCATGCCCTGCTGCTCCAGCCGGGCAGCAGCCGGGCGCTGGTGCTGCTGGTCGACGAGCTGATCGACGAGCGTGAGGTCGTGATCAAGCCGCTGGGGCCGGTGTTCGCCGAGCACCCGCTGGCGGTCGGCGCCGCGCCGCTGGCCGACGGCTCGCTGGCGCTGGTGCTGAGCAGCCAGGGCCTCCTCGACCGGACCCGCCGCATGACCAGGCGGCCGCAGCCGGCCGCGGCCGCCATGCGCAGCGCGCCGCGGCTTCTGATCGCCGACAACTCGTTCACCACCCGCGAGCTGCTGCGCTCGATCTTTAAGTCGGCGGGCTACCATGTCACCAGCGCCGTGGACGGCCAGGACGCCTTTGAGCAGGCCCAGGCTGGCCGCTTCGACCTGGTGGTCAGCGACGTGGAGATGCCGCGGCTCGATGGCTTCGGCCTGACCCGCAGCCTGCGGAGCACGCCGGCGCTGGCCGACACGCCGGTGATCCTCGTCACCAGCCTGCACTCCGACGAGCACAAGCGCATGGGCGCGCTGGCCGGGGCGCAGGCCTACATTGTCAAATCGCAGTTTGATCAGCATAATCTGCTGCAAACAATTCGCCAACTGGTCGGGGCCTAAGCTGGTCGCAGCCTGCGGCATACAGAGAAGTGGGGTCAACGGCATGCACTCAATCTTGATCGTAGATGACAGCAAGCTCGTCACCGACATCGTGCGGATGCGCCTGGAGATGTACGGCTATCGCGTTCTAACGGCGCAGAATGGTGAGGAGGGCTTGACCAAAATTGCCGATGATCCGCCTGACCTGGTCGTGTTGGACGTGCAGATGCCGGGCATTGATGGCTACGAGGTCTGCCGGCGGCTGCGTGAGAATCCGACCCTGGAGGATCTGCCGATCATCATGCTGACCTCGATGGACGACCGGCGCGCTGGCTTCGAGGCGGGCGTGGATGACTACCTCAACAAAGATTTGGATTTGCTTGACCTCCCCAATCGGGTCAAGCTGCTGCTGGGTGGCTAAGCGCCGCCCAGCCCCCGCCCACATGGGAGGCACCTAGAAAACAGCATGATTCGCGTCCTCGTGGTGGATGACTTCAGCGGTGATGCGGTCGGCGATCAGCCAAGCTGCTGGCCTCCGACCCTGAGATCAACGTCGTAGGAGTCGCACAGGATGGACAGGCCGCCATTGAGCAGGTAGTGGCCCTGCGGCCCGATGTGATTACTATGGACGTTCGTATGCCGGTCATGGATGGCCTTGCCACGACCGAGCATATCATGGCCTACTACCCCACCCCGATCCTGGCTCTGACCGCCTCGCTCAGCCGCTTCGACATCAACATCTCGCTGCGGATGCTGGATGCCGGCGCCCTCGACATAATGGAGAAGCCCGGCAGCGACGTGCCCGGCGGCATGCAGCGCATCCGTGACGAGCTGGTGCGGCGGGTCAAAATGCTCTCGCGGGTCAAGGTCGTCACCCACCTGCGCGGCCGGCGCCGGCCACCCGCCGAGGCCGCCGCGCCGCCCGCCGCCCCACGCGGCACCGGGCCGCTGCCCACCACGCCGGCGCCGCTCCTGATCGTGCTCGGCGCCTCGACCGGCGGGCCGCGCGTGCTGCAGCAGATTCTCCACGAGCTGCCGGCCACGCTGCCCGCCGCCGTGCTGGTCGTGCAGCACATCGCCCGCGGCTTTGGCGCCGGCCTGGTCGAGTGGCTGGCCTCGGTCTCGCCGCTGCGGGTGCGGCTGGGCCAGCCGGGCCAGATCGCCGCCGCCGGCACCGTCACCGTCGCCCCCAACTCAATGCACCTCCTCGTCGACGGCGACGGCGCGATCACGATCTCGTCGCAGCCGCTGATGATTCAGTGTCCTTCCATTGACATCACGATGCAGCGCGCTGCCCAGAGCTACGGCGCTCGCACCGTCGGCGTGCTGCTGACCGGGATGGGCCGCGACGGCGTCGCTGGCCTCGGCGCGATCCAGCGGGCCGGCGGCTTTACCATCGCCCAGAGCGGTCCCACGTGTGTGATCTTTGGCATGCCAAAGGTCGCCATCGAGCAGAAAGTCGTCCAGGCTGTGCTCGACCCCGAGGAGATCGCGCCCCGGCTGGTCGCGCTGGCCAAGCGGAGCCTCGCATGAGCCGCCCGGCCCTCACCGACCTGCAGTGGCAGGTGCTCAGCGAGCGCATCGCGGCCTACAGCGGTGTGGCGCTCGACAGCAGCCGGCTGCGCTCGGTCGAGAGCGCGCTGGCCGTGCGGCTGGAGGCGCGCGGCCTCCAGCACCTGGAGCAGTACCTGTGGCGGCTGGACGACGACGAGCTGCACGCGCTGGTCGAGCTGCTGGTCAACCACGAGACGCAGTTTTTTCGGACGCCGGCCCACTACCGCGCGCTGGCCGAGCACCTCCTGCCCGAGCTGCACCGCGCCCGCACGCCGGGCCTCCCGATCCGCTGCTGGAGCGCCGGCTGCGCCACCGGCGAGGAGCCGTACTCGCTGGCGATCACCGCGCTCAACACGCTGCCCGCTAGCCGGCCGTGCGAGATTCATGGCACCGACCTGAGCAACCGGGCGCTGGAGCGCGCGCGGGCGGCGCAGTACCGTAGCCGCGCCGTCAGCAACGTCGCGCCCGCCGACCTGGAGCGGTATTTCCGGCCGGCCGGCGACAGCTGGCAGCTCGTGCCGCTGGTCAAAAATAATGTGGTCTTTGAGCAGCATAATCTGCTTACCGAGCTGCCGCGCTGGGCGCAGGCCCTCGACATTGTGCTGTGCCAAAATGTCACAATCTACTTTGCGCTGGAAACCTGCCGCGCGCTGATCAGCCGCCTGTTCGACGCGCTGGCGCCCGGCGGCTACCTGTTTTTGGGCTACAGCGAGACGCTGTGGCGGATGTTTGACCGCTTTGAGACCGTCGAGGTCGGCGGGGCGTTTGTCTACCGCAAGCCCGCCGCGCCGCTGAGCGCCCCAGCGCCCGCGCCGCGCGCCCCGGCCCGCCCGCTGCGGGCCGTGCCGCCGCCGCCGCCCGTCACCGACGCCGAGTGGCTGCAGCAGGGCCGCGAGCTGCTGGCGGCCGGCAAGCTTGATCAGGCCGTCGAGGTGCTGCGCCACGTTGCGCCCGCCGCCCCCGAGTACCCGCAGGCGCTGGCGGTGATCGCCCAGGTCCACGCCAACCGCGGCGACTGGGAGCTGGCCGCCGCCGAGGCCACCCGCGCCCTGGAGCTGGATATTTTGACCGGCGACGCCCACGTGCTGCTGGGCGTGGTGAGCGCCCAGCAGTCGCGCTGGCCTGCGGCGCTGGAGCACCTGCTGCGCGCGCAGTACCTCGACCCCAGCGCGCCGCTGCCATCGTTTCATCTCGCCGATGTGTACCGCCGCCAGCAGCGCCATGACCTGGCGGTCCGTGAGTACCGCGTCACGCTGCGCAAGCTCGAGGCGCTGCCGAGCGGCCTGCTGCTGGAGGGCGTCTCGGTCGGCTGGCTGCGCGAGACGTGTGTGCGCTATGTGCAGCAGTTGGAGCGCAGCGGGCGGCGGCACTAGCGGCATCCGCAACCGTTGGGCATCTAACGACACGCCATTGTAATCCGCCGCGCCTCACATTCTGGCGAAATTATGTTACGTTTTAATCGCGCTCAGGTCCCGAGCAGCGCGCTTGTTTAAGGATAGGTGTTGTGCCACGACAAACGCTGATTAGTCACTATCCACCCACTCGTCGGCGCCTGAGCGACCGCGCGCGGCTGGTGCGCATCAAGCCGCCGCGGTCGGCGCTGCGAGCCGAGCACCCCGAGCTGATCCAGGACCTGCGCATGGCCCGCGAGCTGCAGCAGGGCCTGCTGCTCCAGTCGCTGCCGCAGCTGCGCGGCTGGGAGATCGCGGCGGTCTCGCTGCCGGCCTCCGAGATTGGCGGCGACCTCTACGACTTCGTGCCGCTGTCGCCGACGATTCAGGGGATTATGATTGGTGATGTCTCGGGCCACGGCCTGGCGGCGGCGCTGCGGATGGCGGTCGCGCGCACGCTGTTCCGGCAGTACGCGCGGCTGGGCGAGGGGCCGGCCGCCACGCTCGGCGCGCTCAACCGCGCGCTGATCCGCGAGCTGCCCACCGGCATGGTCACGATGCTCTACGCCCAGGCTAATCTTCAGACCGGCGAGCTGCGGATCGCCAACGCCGGCCACACCTTTCCGATCATGATCGCCAACGACGTGGTCGAGAGCGAGGTCGCCGGGCTGCCGCTGGGCATTGACAGCGATGAGCAGTACGCCGAGATCACGGCCACGGTGGCGCCGGGCGACACGATAATGCTCTACACCGACGGCATCACCGAGGCCGACGACGCCCGCGGCCGCATGTATGGCTATGGCCGCCTGGAGTCGCTCCTGCGGCGCTACCATCGCCAGCGCCCGCGCACGCTGCTCGGCAACATTGTCAGCACCGTCAAGCAGTGGTCGGAGAATAATCTGGACGATGATGTGACCGCGCTGCTGATCCGGCGCCGGCTCCACAACTTCAACTCCGAGCTGCGTAGCGTCTGCGTGGATGTGCTAGGCGAGATGGGCGCCGCCGCCCTGTGGGTCGAGGTTGCCGGCACCGCGCCGACGCCGGATGCCTGGCAGGCGCAGCTGGCGCAGATTGGCCGCACGGTCCAGGCCCGGCATGGCCGCGGCCTCAGCCGCGAGCTGGTGCAGCAGCTGCGGGTCACGCTCGACGAATATCGTCAGACCCAGGCCGGTCTGGCGCAGTCGCTCTAACTTTTATTGTCACAGTCTGGAGTTTTGGGATGGCACAGCGGGATCCACTGAGTTTTTATGCCGCTCGACCTCGATACCTTCGCCGGCAGCGAACGGTTTATGGCGGGCAACGAGCTGGGATTAGCTTTCAGCGAGGGTATGAAGGCGTACCTGCATGCCCGCTATCCCGAAGCGATCGAGCGGTTCAAGGCGGCCCTGATCGCCGCCTATGTCGACGGCGGCCAGCGCGCGCTGATCTCGGACCGCGAGCGGGCGATCATCTACCTGTACATCGGCAACGCCTGCGCCTTCGCCGACGACTGGGATGCCGCGCTGCGCGAGTACCTGGAGGCCGCTCAGACCGAGCCGCAGCTGGCCGAGGCCCACTTCAATATGGGCGTCGCATTTGCGGCGACCGCGCAGTTCGAGCGGGCGATCACAGCCTTCAAGGAGGCCCTGGAGCACAACGCCACGCTCTACGAGGCCCACTTTGCCCTCGGGCGCTGCTACCAGCGGCTCAAGGATGGCGTGCGGGCCTACATCCACTACAACTCGGCCCGCGAGCTGCGCCCACAGGCCGGCGAGCCGCTCTACTACATGGGGCTGATGCACCAGGCCCAGGGCGCCGTCGAGCTAGCCCAGCGCTCCTTCGCCGAGGCGCTGCGCGTCGAGCCGACCTTTGTCTCGCCCGAGGCTAAGTCGGCCGAGCTGGTCGATAAATCGAGCGCCGAGGTTTCGCAGTGGTACTATCGGCTGTCCGACGACCTTAAAGGTCAGGGCTACGAGGACGAGGCCGAGCGCATCTACCGTGCGCTGCTAGAGTGGCGGCCGACCGAGTACCGGGCGCGCTATCTGCTGGGAAATCTTTTGGCCCGTACCCGCCGCTGGGAAGAAGCAGTACGCGAGTATCTTCAAATCCCCAGCAATGACCCGTATTATATCGTGGCGCAGCTGCGGATCGCCGCGGTGCTGCGGCTCTGCAAGCGGCTCCAGCAGGCCTACACTATTTTATATCAGTGCGCGCAGGCCCGGCCGACCGAGGGCCAGATTTTTGTCCAGATGGGCAAGATTCTCTACGACCTCGACAAGCCCCACGCGGCGGCGCGGGCGCTGGAGCGGGCGACGCAGCTGCTCGGCAACGACGCGGTCGCCCACTATCTGCTCGGCTTTATGTATCTAGTGATCGGCAAGGAGCAGTGGGCGATCACCGCCTGGCGCCGCGCCATCGCCATCGCGCCGCAGGCCTCGTCGCTGCGCTATGATCTGGCCTGCATCTACATTCGTCGCATGCAGTATGATCTGGCGGCGGTCGAGCTGAACGCCGTGCTGGAGCAGCGGACCGAGGATGTCGGCGCACGTTTCTTGCTCGGCCTGTGCTATAAAGAGCTGATGGAGCCGAGCCGCGCCATCCCGCTATTTGAGTTCGTGATCAAAACGCAGCCCCAGCACGCCCAGGCCCTATACTACTTGGGCGCCTGCTACCTACAGACCGGCAACACCGCACTGGGCCGCGGCTACCTGCGACGCTATGATCGGCTCATGGCCCGCAGCGGACGCACCTCGCGCCTACCACATCAGGCGCTGCCGACCGCCAAAGCTGAGGTGCTCAGCCTGTCGTCCTAATCGGAGCTTGGCCATGGATCACGTGCATGTACATATTCCTTCCGACCCAACCTATGAGCGGATCGTGCGGGCCAGCGCCGAGGAGCTGGCGCTGTCGCTGGGCTTCGCGCCGGATCGCATCGAGGACCTAAAGCTGGCGGTCAGCGAGGCCGTCAGCAACGCGATTGATCACGGCAACGGGCGGCGCGCGCAGCTGCCGGTCGAGGTCACCTTCGCCGTCACCCACGATCATCTGGAGGTGCGCGTGGTCGACCACGGCATCGGCGTCGAGCGCATTGACTGGGGCCGCCGCGTGGTCGATGAGGAGCATCTGGACGCCGGCAAGCTGCGCGGCTTCGGCATGTATCTGATCAGCGCGCTGGTTGACCAGTACGACATTGAAAGCTCCGAGCAGGGCACCGCGCTGACGCTGCGGCTGCTGCGACAGCCGGCCGAGCAGTGCTAGGCCGACCCTGACGGAATCCTGTAGACTGCTAGTGCGTGAAGGAAGAGCTATGGCGCCTCAAGGCATTCGACGAGAAGTTTCGGGCGATCTGGCGGTGCTGCGAATCAACCTGGCGAGCGTGGACGCGGTCTCGGCGGCGGCGATTGAGCAGGCCTGCGCCGATATGCGCCCGGTCACGGCGCTGGACTTTGCCGAGGTCAACTTTGTGAACTCGGCCGGGATTTCGGCGCTGCTGAAGTTTGTGGTGGCGGCGCGCAAAAACGGCTACAAGCTGTTCGCGATCAACGTCAGCCCGCACCACCAGAAGATTTTCAAGATGGTCGAGATGTCGCGCTTCATGCCGATTGTCGAGGAGCACGACCTGGCAACCTACCGTCAAGCGGCGTGAGGGGGCGCTGGGCCGACGCGGCGCTGGTCGTCGTCACGATGATCTGGGGTACGACGTTTACCATTGTGCACACCGCGGTCGCGGCGCTGCCGGCGCTGGCGCTGCTGGCGCTGCGCTTTGCGCTGGCCAGCGCCGTGATGCTGCCGCTGGTGCGCCGCAGCGCCTGGCGGGCGCTCGGCCGGCGCGGCGCGCTGGTGGCGCTTGGCCTGGGCGCGCTGCTGTTCGTGGGCTTTGCGACGCAGACGCTGGGCCTGGCCCAGACGACGCCCAGCCGCGCCGGGTTTATCACCGGCCTCAATGTGCTGCTGGTGCCGCTGCTCGGCGCGCTCGGCGGCGAGCGGCTGCGGCCGGGCGTGCTCGGCGGGGTGGCGCTGGCCCTCGGCGGGCTGGCGCTGCTGAACTGGGGCTGCGCGGTGCCGGCGCTCCGCTGCGCAGCCGCTGATGTCGGCACGAGCTGGAGCCGCGGCGATACGCTGGTGCTGGTCTGCGCGGCGGCCTTTGCGCTGCATATCGTGGCCGTGGGCCGCTGGGCCACCGCGCTGCCGGCCGAGGCGGTCAACCTGGTGCAGCTCCTGGCGGTCACGGCCTGCGCCGTCGTGACCAGCCTATTTTTGCCGGCCGTCAACTGGTGGCAGCCAAACGTCTGGTGGGCGGCGCTGTTCCTGGGCGTGGTCGCCACAGCGCTGGTGTTTTGGCTGCAGCTGCGGGCGCAGCGGGCGGTTTCGGCCACCCGCACCGCGCTGATCTTCGCCCTGGAGCCGGTCTTTGCCGCGCTGTTTGCCTGGTGGTGGATCGGCGACCGGCCCACGCCGGCGGTCTGGCTGGGCGGCGGCCTGATGGTGGTGGGGGTGATCGTGAGCGAAGTTCGGCTGAGCCGCCCCGTGTGGCGCGCCCCGGTGCAATCCTGATGTTCGATGCCATGGAGCCAGAGTTTGAGCCGGCCGCCGGCCCGCTGGCGGCGCTGACCGCCGCGCTCAGCACCGGCCACCTGGCGACTGGGCTGGCGCTGCTCACCGAGGCGCTGCACCAGCAGGCCCAGAGCCAGGCCACCACGCTGCTGCTGGCGCCCGAGCTGGCCAGCCAGCTGGCGATCCTGCCGGTGCGCCCGCACCACGAGACCGTCGGCGACTCGGCGATCGGCGTGGCGATCTGCGCGCTGGTCGCCCCCGACACAGCCTACCACGCGCCGCTGCTGTTCCCGCTGGTCCGCAACGATGAGTTGTTTGGCTGGCTGCGCCTCCAGGTCGATACCACGACCGACCCGCTGCACCTCCCGACGCCGCAGCAGCTGACGCTCGGCCAGGAGTTTAGCGCCGCCGTCACCGCGCTGCTGATCTGGGCGCGTCAGCAGACCGACCGCGAGTACCACGCGCTGCGCTCGGTGCGCACGCTGGTGCAGCATATTCACCAGACGCGGCTGCTGGCCGTCAACGACCTGGCGGCCGGGCTGGCCCATGAGATCAATAATCCGATCAGCGCGATCGTCGGGATTGCGGCGCTGATGCAGCGTGACCCGACGCTCTCGGAGATGAGCAGCGAGGACCTCGGTTCGATCACGACCGAGGCGCTGCGGATCAGCACGCTGGTCAGTCGGCTGGCGCACTTCGGTCAGGCGATTGTGTCGAGCAAGTCGCCGGTCGAGATCAACACCGTGATCGTCGATACGCTGGCGGTGATGCAGGGGCTGTTTGATCAGCATCGCATCCTGTACCGCGCCGACCTGCCGGCCGAGTCGCCGCTGGTGCTGGGGAATCAGGCGCAGCTCCAGCAGCTGTGCCTCGACCTGCTCAACAATGCCGTCGATGCCGTCGAAACTACCGAGGCGCCCGAGATCGTCGTGCGCGTGGACCAGCTCGACGCCGAGGTGCTGGTGACGATCAGCGACAATGGCTGTGGCATCCCCGAGGAATACCGCGAGCGGGTCTTTGAGATGGGCTTTACCACCAAGTCGAACCACGGCACCCGCCACGGCCTGGGCGTTGGCCTGCCGATGGCCCAGGAGATCGTGCGCACTCACTGGGGTTCGATCCTGCTGGAAAGCGTGGTGTGGGGCGGCACCAAGTGCTACGTGCGGCTGCCGGCGATCTAAACCCAGATTTGACGACCCCGACATCGGCCCCTAGAATAGCTCCACTTCTCAGAAAGGGGTTTCAGATGCCACGGATCAAACTGGGCTCGGTGAGCCTGCTGGTCATGCTGCTGCTGGCGGCGTGCGGCGGCAACTACACCGGCACCTCATCCATCAACTCGCTGGCCACCGCGACGCCGTTCCCAAGCGCCGCGACCGCCGCGCCGGCCGCGGCCACCGCCATGCCGGCGGCGAGCGCGCCCGCGATGACCGCCGCGCCGGCAGAGACTGCCATGCCAGCCGCGCCTGCCACGGGCGCGCTGCCCGACCTCAAAGGCCGCAAAGTCCTGATCGGCACTGATTCGACCTACCCGCCGTTCGAGTCGCTCGACACAACCTCGAACAAAATCGTCGGCTTCGATGTTGATCTGATGACCGAGATCGGCAAGCTGATCAATATTCAGCCGGAGTTCCAGACGGCGGCGTTTGATACGATCTTCACGGCGCTGTCGAAAAAGCAGTTCGATGCGGTGATGTCGGCGGTGACGATCACCGACGAGCGCAAAAAGCAGGTTGATTTTAGCGACCCATATGTCAGCATCGGCCAGCGCGTCGTGGCCCTGAAATCGAACACTGCGATCCGGGTCTACACTGACCTCAAGGCCAATAACCTGAAGGTCGGGGTGCAGCGCGGCACCACCGGCGAGAAAGCGGCCCTTGAGAAAGTCGGCGTGGCCGATGAGAATCTTCAAGCGCTACGAGGATATCGCGGTCGCGTTTGCTGACCTGAAGAACAATGCGCTTGATGCGATTGTGGCTGACGGCCCGACGATCAATAACTATAGCAGCCAGCCAGCCTACAAAAAGATCTGGTAGCGGTCGTCGGCGATGCGTTCACCACCGAGGACTATGGCATCGCGGTGCAGCGCGGCGACACCGAGCTACAGTCGGCGATCAACGCCGCGCTGGCGCAGCTGAAGACGAGCGGCAAGATCGAGGAGCTGAAGAAAAAGTACGACGTCAAAGAGTAGCCGGCGCCGGCTGCGAACCACGGGCCACGAGGAGGACATCTTCGTGGCCCGCGCTGTATCCGCGGCGCGAGCCGCGTGCAAGGAGTTGCTATGACAATCGGTGGCGGTGACATTGCGCGGCGGTCGCCTGGGACAGCGGGTAGCCTGCTGCGGCGGATTCCAATCTGGGTGGGCATCCTGCTGCTCCTGGGACTCGTGATCATCTACTCAATCCTGTCGTCGCAGTCCTACACCAAGACGGTGCTGTTTCTGCTCTTGGGTGTCCGCACGACGCTGGTGACCGCCTTCTTGTCCTACGGGATCGCGCTGGTGCTGGGGCTGGTGATCGGCCTCGGCCGCGTGTCGCGCAACCCGATCTGGTACAACCTGTCCACGCTGTATGTCGAGGTGATGCGCGGCGTGCCACTGCTGGTGATCCTTTCATATGCCCAGTTTGTGGTGGTGCCGGGGCTGTCGAACTGGCTGGACGGCCAGCTTGGCACCAGGCTGCTGTGGCAGCGCAACGCCGCGATCGCCGGCGTGATCGGGCTGGCGCTGGGCTACGCGGCGTATCTCGCCGAGGTCTACCGCTCCGGCATCGAGTCGCTGGAGCGCGGCCAGATGGAGGCGGCCCGCTCGCTGGGCATGAGCTATCCGCAGGCGATGCGCCACGTGATTCTGCCGCAGGCGCTGCGCCGTGTACTCCCGCCGCTTGGCAACGATTTCATTGCGATGCTCAAAGACACCTCACTCCTGACAGTGATCGCGGTGCCTGAGCTGAGCTATTTTGCCAAGCAGGAGGCCTCGCGCACGTTTGAGTATTTTCCGACCTACAATGCGGCCGCGTTTCTCTACCTCGCGCTGACGCTGATGCTATCGGTGGGCGTGCGCTACCTTGAACGGAGGACCAGCAGTGGCCGACGCTAACACGATGATCACGATCACCGACGTGTCGAAGCGCTTCGGCACGCTGCAGGCGCTCGATCAGGTCAGCACCACCGTGCGGCGCGGCGAGGTGCTGATGATTATTGGGCCGTCGGGGTCGGGCAAGTCCACGCTGCTGCGCTGCATCAACCACCTGGAGGTGCCGGACAGCGGCACGGTCGTCGTGGACGGCGTGGAGGTCAACGAGCGCCGCACCAATATCAACGCCGTGCGCGCCGAGGTTGGGATGGTTTTTCAGCGCTTCGAGCTATTCCCCCACCTGACCGTGCTCGACAATATCTGCCTGGCGCAGCAGCGGGTTCGCCGCCGCCCGCGCGCCGAGTGCGAGCAGATCGCCGGCGACCTGCTGGTCAAAGTCGGCATCCCCGAGAAGCGCCACAGCTACCCGACGCAGCTGTCGGGCGGCCAGCAGCAGCGGGTCGCGATTGCCCGCGCGCTGGCGATGCAGCCCAAAGTCATGCTGTTCGACGAGCCGACCTCGGCGCTCGACCCCGAGATGATCAAAGAGGTGCTTGACGTAATGCTCGACCTAGCCCACGACGGCATGACGATGGTCGTGGTCTCGCACGAGATGGGCTTTGCCCGGAATGCCGCCAATCGCGTCATGTTCATGGACGGCGGCAAGGTTGTCGAGGACGGGCCGCCCGATCGCGTCTTTACCAATCCTCAACACGAGCGCACCAAGCTGTTTCTGTCACGCATCCTGCACTAGCGGAATCTTGATCCCCGGCTCCAGCCATTGAGCGCGCAGGATGTTGACCTCGCTGGCATTGACATCGTGGTCAACACGCACCTGCACTTCGACCACTGTGGTGGCAACCACCGCTTCGCTGGCAGGCCAATCTACGTCCAGCGCCGGGAGTTTGACGACGCGCACAGCAAGACTGACTACACTATTCGCGAGTGGGTTGATGCGCCTGGCGTGCAGTACGTGCCAGTCGCCGGCGAGTTCGAGCTGCTTCCCGGAATCCGGCTTATCCCGGCGCCGGGCCACACGCCGGGGTTGCAGGTCGTTGTCGTCGAGACTGGCGAGCGTCCCGTTGTCATCGGTGGGGACGTGGCCGTTGGATTCGGCGAGCTCGACGCGCCGCACACCGAAGGCCAAGCTGCTGGTCTGCGCCCTCAACCCCCAACTGGTCTGGCTCACGCACACGCACGAGCCGTGGCGACCTCAGCATCAGGCTTGATGTCATGGTAGCCAGCGCAGCCGGCTCATCGCGACACCGCGGCGCCGGCCAAGCAGCCCGCTCGTCGCCGCGCACCGCTGAAATCCTCCATCCTACGGTAGTCGTAGCCCCACAACGCGCCCGCAATGCTCTACAATGTGCGCGACGGCTGATCGCTGACTGCTTGGCGGCTCGTCGCTGACAACTCGCATCTTCTCTCCTCGTCGCTGAAAACTGAACACTGAGAACTCACATGTACGATCTGTTTGTGTCGCACGCCGCCGCCGACCGCGCCTGGGTGCGCGGCTATCTCGTGCCGGCGCTGGGTCTGGATGCCGCGCGCGTCATCACCGCCGACCAGTTTCAGCTCGGGCAGCCGGTGGTCGCCGAGTTCGAGCGGGCGGTGAGCGGTAGCCGCTACACGCTGCTGATCCTGACGCCGGCCTATCTCAGCGACGCCTGGGCGGTGTTCAGCGAGCAGCTGACGGCCTTCGCCAGCGCCACGGGCCGGCCCGACACGCTGATCCCGCTCGTGCTACAGCCGACCGAGCTGCCGCTGCACATCGATTTTCGCGTCAAGCTCGACTGCACCGAGCAGGCCAGCTGGCCCGTGGAGGCCGCGCGGCTGCGCGAGCTGCTGGCCCAGCCCGCGCCGACCGCCGGGCCGGTGCTGTGTCCCTACCCTGGCATGGTGCCGTTTCGCGGCGAGGACGCCGCGCACTTCTACGGCCGCGCCGCCGAGACGCAGCAGCTCCTCCAGCTGCTGCGGGTGCAGCGGCGGCTGTTTGTGATCGGGCCGTCGGGGTCGGGCAAATCGTCGCTGGTGTTTGCTGGCGTGCTGCCGCCGCTCGCGGCCAACAGCGCGCTCACAGTGCGCGTGATGCGGCCCGGTCCGCGCCCAGCTCAGGCGTTGGCCGCAACGCTGGCGCCGCCGCTCGCCGCCGAGCGCGGCCTGCTGGTGGTGGACCAGTTCGAGGAAATGTTCACGCAGGCGTCCGCCGACGAGCAGGCGGCGTTTGCCGCCGCGCTGGCCGCGCTGCCCAGCGCCTGGACGCTGCTGGCCACGATGCGCGCCGACTTCTACCCCGACCTGATGACCTCCGACCTGTGGCCGATTGATCACAGTCAGCGCCTGGAGGTCGCGCCGCTGCGGGGCGACGCGCTGCGCGAGGCGATCACGGCGCCCGCCGAGGACCAGGGCGTCTACGTCGAGCCGGGGCTGGTTGAGCGGCTGCTGGCCGACGCCGACAACGAGCCGGGCGCGCTGCCGCTGGTCCAGGAGACGATGGTGCTGCTGTGGGGCGCGATGGCGCAGCGGCTGCTGACCCTGGACAGCTACGCGCAGCTGGGCCGCGATGGCCGCAATGGCCTGGCGGTCGCGATGGCCACCAAAGCCGACGCCACGCTGGCCGAGCTGGCGCCGGCCGAGCAGATCATCGCCCGCCGGATTTTTCTGCGGCTGGTCCAGTTTGGCGAGGGCCGCTCGGACACCCGCCGCCAGCAGCCGGTCAGCGAGCTGCGCTCGACCGGCGACGACCCGGCGGCCTTCGCCCGCACGCTGGAGCATCTGACCGACAACCGCCTGCTGACCCGCAGCGCCGACGACCGCCGCGGCGCCGTCGTGGACATCGCCCACGAGATGCTGATCGTTGGCTGGCCGATGTCGCAGCAATGGGTCCAGGCCCGCCGCGAGGCCGAGCAGACCCGCCGCCGCCTGGAGAGCAAGGCGGCCGAGTGGCGGCGGCTGGGCGGCGGGGCCGGCGGCCTGCTGGACGCCGCCGAGCTGCCCGAGGCCGAGCGCTGGCTGGTCAGTCCCGAGGCCGGCGACCTGGGCTACGAGCCGGGCCTGCCGGCGCTGATCGCGGCGAGCCGCGCGGCGCTCGATGCCGCCGCCACCCGCGAGGAGGTTGCCCGCGCCCACGACCTGGCGCAGGTCCAGGCCTTTGCGCGCGCCCAGCAGGAGCGTGCCGATGAGCAGGGCCGCGCCCGCCGCCAGCTGGAGAAGCTGGCGGCGGTGCTGGCCGTCGTAGTCGTGCTGGCGATTGCCAGCGCGGTCTTCGCCAACACCCAGCGCACTGTCGCCCGCCGCGCCGCCGACGCCCGCGCCACCGAGGTTGTGATCCGCGCCACCGCCCAGAGCGCGGCCCAGAGCAGCGCCGCCCTGGCCGCGACCCGCGCCGCCGAGGCCATGTCGGCCGAGGCCACCGCCGAGGCCCAGCGCGGCGTCGCCGAGAGTCTGCGTGAGGTGGCGCTGGTCCAGGCGCTCGCCGCCCAGAGCGCCCAGCAGCACGCCATCAATCAGGACGAGCGCGGCGCCTTGCTGGCGCGTCAGGCCTGGCTGCTAGCCCAGCCTCAGCACGCCGCGCCCGACCAGGTGGACGAGGCGCTCCGCGCGAGCCTGGGCGTGCCGTTTTTTAGCCGTGTCCTGGCCGGCCATACCGCGAGCGTCCGCACCGTCGCCTGGAGTCCCGACGGCCGCTATCTAGCATCGGCTGGCGACGACCGGACGATTCGTGTCTGGGACACCGCCCACCCCGAGGCGGCGCCGGTGGTGCTGCGCGGCCACACCGGCTGGATCAACGTGCTGGCCTGGAGTCCCGACGGTCAGACGCTGGCGTCGGCGAGCGGCAGCGAAAATAAGACTGATAACACGGTGTGGCTGTGGCAGCCGCTGCAGCCCGCCGCCGAGTTCCGTGATTCTCAGCGGCCACACCAGCACCGTGACGGCGCTCAGCTGGGCGCCCGACGGCCAGCGGCTAGCGTCGGGCAGCTGGGATCACACGCTGCGTATCTGGCGGCCGGCCCAGCCCGACGAGGAGCCGGCGACGCTGTACTTCCGCGGCCTGTACCTGACGGGCCTGGCCTGGCACCCCGATGGCCGGCAGCTCGCGGCTGCGGCCGCCGACTTCTTGTTTGCGCCCAACAGCGCGGTCATGATCTGGGACACCGCCGACTTCGAGGCCGAGCCGGCCAGCGTGCAGCAGGATGCGTTTGTCGCCGCCGTTGCCTGGAAGTTCTCGATGGCTCGGCGCTGGCCGCGGTGACCAATAGCTCGGACGGCACCGCGAATGCGCTGCGGGTCTGGCCGCGCAACGGGTGGCTGCTGCCCCCGACCACCATGATGACGACGACGAGTCCGCTCTGGTCGGTCGCCTGGAATCGCGCCGGCCAGCTGGCGGTCGGCAGCGCTGATCGCCACCTTACGCTCTGGGATCCCAGCCGCCCAGACGCGCCGCTGGCGGTGCTGCCGGGCCATCAGGAGCGTGTGAACAGCGTTGCCTGGCGCCCCGATGGCGCCGAGCTGGCCTCGGGCGGCGGCGATGGCGCGGTGCGGCTGTGGCACGCCGGCGCGGTCTACGGCGCGCCCGCGGTGCTGGCGGCGCACCGCAATGTCGTCTATGGCGTTGCCTGGAGTCCCGATGGCCGCCACCTCGCCTCGGCCAGCGAGGATAAAACTGTGGTCGTCAGCGCAGCTGATGGCGCGACGCCGCCCGTTGAGCTGCCGGGCGTGCTCAGCCGGGCGCTGGCGGTCGCGTGGAGTCCCGACGGCCAGCGCCTAGCCGCCGGCCTCTACAACAGCACGGTGCGGGTCTGGGTAGCCGACAACCTGGCTAACTCGGTTGCGGCCACACTGCCCGGTGATGTCGTGGTGTTTTCCGTGGCCTGGAGTTCCCGATGGCCGACAGCTGGCGGTCGGCGCGAGCGATGGCCTGGTCCGCATCTGGCCGAGCGATGATCTGGCTAGCGCGGCGGTGGTGCTGCGCGGCCACCAGCCCGAGTCGAATATTCTGGGTCTGGCCTGGGCACCCGATGGCAGCCAGCTCGCCTCGGCCAGCAGCGACGGCACCGCGCGGCTGTGGCGCTGGGCGACGCCGAGCCAGCCCGCGGTGGTGCTGGGCACCCTCGACCCCGAGCGCGCCATGTACAGCGTAGCGTGGCGCAGCGATGGCGCGGCCATCGCGACCGGCAATGGTGTCGGCGAAGTGCAGGTCTGGTCGGTGGCGCAGCCCGGCAGCCCGGTGACGCTCAGCGGCCACGAGGGCATTGTCTACGCCGTGGCGTGGAGTCCCGACGGCCGCACGCTGGCCTCGGCCAGCCGTGACCGGACGGTGCGGCTGTGGCGCTGGCCGCGGCCCAGCCAGCCGCCGGTGATTTTGCGCGGCAGCCCCAGCAGCATCTTGGGCCTCGCGTGGCGCCCCGACGGCCGGGCGCTCGCCGGGGCGCTCGCCGATGGCACGCTAGAGATCTGGCCAGCCGATACCGGCCAGCTGGCCGCGCAGGTCTGCGATGTCGTCGGCCGCAACCTGTCGCTCGCCGAGTGGCAGCGCTTCATCGGCGCCGACCTGCCGTACCAGCGCACCTGCGCGCGCTTTGCGGCGGGCGAGGGCGCGCCCTCCGATGCGCCGGCCGCGCCCTAGAGCGTGATCAGCCCGCGCCTGGCGCCACGGCTGACCGCCTCGGTGCGGCTGGCGGCGCCGAGCTTGGTGTAGATCGCCGACACATGGAATTTCACGGTGTGCTCGCTGATCGTCAGCTGGCGAGCGATCTGCTTGTTGGCCAGCCCCTGCGCCAGCAGCTGGAGCACCTCCAGCTCGCGCGCCGTCAGCGGCTCGTCCAGCGGCTGGGCGCTGACGGGCGTGGCCCGCGCCGGCAGCAGCTGCTCGCTGAGCCGCGCCGGCAGCACCACAAAGCCCTGGGCGACCGCGCGCACCGCCGCCTGTAGCTCATCGGCGCCCGCCTCCGGCCCGACCAAGCCCCAGCCGCGCAGACTCAGCGCCTGGAGCCGCGCGAGGGTCCGTGCGTCGGCCGCCAGTACGACGATGCCGAGGTCGGAGTGGCGGCCGCGGCCAATCGTTTCGAGCAGGCTATCGTCGGTCAGGACCACGACCGCGGCGCTGGTGGCGGCCAGGTCTGGCAGCGTGGCTGCGCTGCCGACCACGCGGATCGTCGGGTCAACGAGCATCGCCCCGACACCAGCGCGGAGCGCCGGCGTCGGGGCGATGACCAGGATGTTCAGCGTGGGTTCGAGCATCGGCTAGCTGCGCTCGCCCAGCGTGACCGTCAGCGTCTGCAGCGCGCCGCCGCGCAGCACCGTGACCGGCACCGGCTGGCCGACGCGGTCGCCGCCCAGGAGATTTTGCAGATCCTCGGGGTCCTGCACCGGCTGATTATCAAACGCCACCAGGATGTCGCCCAGCAGCAGCCCGCCGGCGGCCGCGGGCGCGTTCTCCTCGACCCGCATGATCAGCAGCCCCAACTCCTCGCTTCGCCCGGCGCGCTGGGCAGTGGGGATATGCACCGGCTGGGAGCTGATGCCGAGGTAGCCGCGCTTGATGCGGCCCTGCTGCGTCAGGGTAGTGGCGACGTGCCAGGCGATGTCGGCGGGGATCGCCAGCGTCACGCCGCGGGCCAGGCCGGTGGTCAGGATGCCCAGCACCGCGCCGCTGGCGTCGGTGAGCGGGCCGCCCGAGAAGCCGGGGTAGGGCGTGGCGTCGGTGCGAATAAATCGCTCCAGCGTGGCGCCGCGTCGGACCTGCACCGGGCCGCCGACGGCGCTGGCAATGCCGAAGCTGGCCTGCACGCCCTCGTCCGACGGCCGGCCGACCGCCAGCACCAGGTGGCCGACGCGCGCCTCCGCGGTCGCGGCGCTGGCGGGGTCAAGGTTGAGGCCCGGCACCCGCAGCACGGCCAGGTCAGTCGAGGGGTCGCGGCCGGCGAACTGCGCCGGCAGGGTGCGGCCGTCGTGGGTCTGGATCGTCAGCTCGTCCTCGCGCTCCAGCACGTGGTCGGCGGTCAGCACCAGGTCGGCGGCGAAGACAACGCCGCTCGCGGCCTGGCGCGGCCGGCCGTTGACGGTCACGACGGCCGGGCTGATCGTGGCGACCGCGGCGGCGAGGCCGTCGCTGAACGCTTGTAGGGTGGTGGTTGGGGTGGCTTCGGTCATGGGATCCTCCATAAAACTGTCTGGTGGTATCCTAGCGCGTCCGCCCCGCGCTGCCACCGGCCGTGTGGGTGGCTTCGGGCCTGCACAAACGGCTAGGCGTGAGGGCGAAGGGCTGGTGCTGAAGTCGTCCTATGAGCGCCTTGCCTGCTAGGATCGGCTATACTACGCCAGCGATCTCCCGGCGCTGTCGGCGCCACAATGCTCAGCGTCCCCGCCAACTTATACGTTTTTAAGGAGAATGAATCCATGCGACGTTTACTAGTGTTGAGCCTGGTGCTCATTGGTCTCATCGGCGGCTCGCGGCCGACCACGGCCCGTCCATCGGCGGCGCTGCCGCCCATCAGCTGGCAGACCGAGGCGGTGCTGCCCGCGCCGCTGATCCAAAATCTCAACCCCCACAGCCTCCAGTTTGATGCGGCCGGCGCGCCCCACATCGCGTTCGGCGGCGACCACCTGTACTATGCCTCGCAGCCGGCGGCCGGCGGCAGCTGGACGATGCAGACCGTGGACTCGGCCCCGCAGGTCGGCGACAATGCGGCGCTGGCCTTCGACGACGCCGGGCGCCCCCACATCGCCTACTATGACCGCCAGACGCCGGCGATTAAGTACGCCCACTTCGACGGCGCACAGTGGCTGGTCAGCCAAGTGATCATCACCACGACGGAAAGGATCGCGCTGGCGGTTGGCCACGATGGCTTGCCACGCCTGGCCTTCAACAAGCAGTTCGCCCGCTGGGACGGCACGCAGTGGCTCATTGCGCCGTTTACCGACAGTTCTGATCCTCAACCGAGCCTTGCCCTCGACAGCCAGGATCGGCCTCATCTGGCGGTTAAGCGGGGAGCGATGCTGATCTACGCGACGCTCGGCGCCACCACCTGGGTCACTCAAGCAGTCGATACTAGCTCCTATGTACTTGACAGCCCCATCATCGCACTCGATCATTTGGAGCGCCCCCACTTCGCCTACCATGTGTATACGGTCGGCAGCTGCCCAAGCTGTGGCGGCTATTATCTGAAACATAGCTGGTGGGATGGTACAGCCTGGCAGCGGCAAGTTCAGTTTAGCCATTCGAGCTTGACTGCGATGGCGCTTGATGCGCTCGGCCAAGCACATATCACCGCCCTTGAAACGCAGCTCTATGGGAATAATGATGGCTCAATCGTCTATACGCATGTCGTGAGTGGGACGTTGGTTGGCCCAGATAGGATTGCGACTACCGGCCTTGAGCGCCGCCAAACGAGCATTGCGGTTGGCCTCGACAATCAGCCAGCGGTGGCCTATGTAGATACGCTGACAGGTCAGCTCACGCTGCTGCGCTCAACGTCGGCGGGCTGGCGCAGTGAGGCGATTGCACTGAGCAGCGCCCCAGGTGCCGGGGTGAGCATGGTGCTCGATGCCGCTGGCAAGCCGCTGCTCAGCTCCATTGACGGGGCGACCTTTGCTGGCGTGCTCAATTCGGTGGGGCCGGGTGGCTGGGAGCGCCGGGTCATTGCGCGGCCAGAGAACCAGCGCGTCCGGGCCAACAGCATCGTGCTAGATCCCAACGGCATCGCCCATATTCTCTATGGGATCACCTACTGGCAGTTTACAACGGGGTTTTATCAAGAAAGCGGGCGGGCGGTTGAGGCGACAGTGACTGATACGGTAACGCTGGAGACGATTGAGTCGTGCTGGCGGCCGATCACCAGCATCAGCGGGGCGGTCAACGGGTTTGATCAGGTGCAGGCCAGCTATGTCTGCGAGGATAATCTGCGGCACAGCTACCAGCCCGACGCCTGGCTCTCAGGCACAGTCAGCGCCGGTCGCTATAGCTCGCCGTCGCTGGCCGTGGACCGCCACAATCTGCCGGGCATCAGCAGCTATGTCGATGGGAGTGTGCTCTACACCTACTGGCCGGGCAGTGGGCCGTGGCTGAGTGAGCCTGTCGCGAGCGGCCTGTCGGCTGATCCGCACGCGGCGCTGGCCTATGATAGCCTGAGCCAGCCGCACATTGCGTACTACGATGACGCGCAGCGGGCCCTTATGTATGCTGTGCGGACGCCAAGCGGCTGGCAGCAGCAGGCGGTGGATGTGGGCCATGCCGCCGGCGGCGCGCTGGCGCTGGTGCTCGACACCCAGGATCAGCCGCACCTCGCGTACACCGATGCGGCGGTGGGCGGGATCAAGTACGCGCGCTGGGACGGCACAGCCTGGGATATTCAGACTGTGGACCAGGTTGGCCGCGGCGCTTCCTCGGTTGACCTCGCGCTCGACAACGCCGGGCTGCCCCACCTTGCCTACTACGACGCGGCGCTCGCCGACCTGAAGTATGCGGTCGGGACGCCGGCGGTGCTGAGTCCGGCGAGCTGGCTGCCGCTGGGGTAGGACTATGCTGAACCGTGGTTAAAGCGGTTCCTTAACAAAAACGTGCGGGTGTCATACACTTCGTGGTGCTTAAACAGGACGTGTATGAACCCGCAGACAGCATTTTGCCCCAATCTCGCCTGTCCTGCAAGGGGACACCGTGGGAAAGGCAACATCACGATTTATAGTCAGAAAGAGCAGCGCTACCGCTGTACGCAGTGTGGCAAAACGTTTAGCAGCCGGAACGGAACCCCGTTGTATCGCCGTCGGACCCCCGAAGATCGCGTGGCGCAGGTGCTGACCCTCATCACGTATGGCTGTCCCGTCGTGGCGATCCAGGCCGCGTTTGGGATTTAAGCGCAAACGGTGCGGGAGTGGGTGGAAGCCGCCGGCACCCATGCTGAAGCCGTCCATCATGACCTCGTGGTGCGAGAGCGCGACCTGGGCCACGTCCAAGCCGACGAACTGCGGCTGAAAACACAGTGCGGGGTCGTCTGGATGGCGATGGCGCTGATGGTGACGACCCGGTTGTGGCTCGGTGGGGTGGTGAGCACGCGCCGCGATCACCAGTTGATTGAACAGCTGGTCGAGTTGGTGCGGCGCTGTGCCGCGTTCGGTCCGCTCCTGGTCATGGTCGATGGGTTCGCGAGCTACGTCAGCGCGTTCACACGCGCCTTCCGCTTCTCGGTGCAGCTGGGACGAGGAGGGCGGCCACGGAAGCTCCCATGGCCAGACTTTGTGCTTGGACAGGTGATCAAGGAGCGGGTAGATAACCGAATCGTTGGGATCACGGTGCGCGTAGCGCAGGGCTGGGGCGTCGAACTGCTCCATCGGCTGTGGCAAACGCCCGGCTGCCTGGTGCCAAATACGGCGTACATCGAGCGACTAAATGGCACGTTTCGTGCGCGCCTGGCAGTGTTGGGACGGCGAACGCATCATCTCGCGCATCGGAAGGAAATGCTGCATGCCAGTATGTACCTGCTCGGGGCGGTCTACAATTTCTGCTCGTTCCATCGCAGTCTGCAAACCAAAGCGGGGCAGCCTCAGACGCCGGCGATGGCCGCCGGGATCACAGAACGGTGTTGGACGGTTGGCGACCTCTTGCACTACCAGGTGGCTCCGCCACGCTGGACTCCACCACAACGGCGCGGACGACGTTCAAAAGAGCTCCAGGCGCTGGTCGAACGGTGGGCAACATGACCACGGTTCAGCATAGTCTTACCGCCGCTGGTCGTGCGGTAAAAAACGTTATTACCGCAAGGAAATGACTATGCGACGAATCCTTGTGTTGAGCCTGGTGCTCATTGGCCTCATCGTCGGCGCGCGGCCGACCGCGGCGCGGCCCACGACGAGTTTGCCGCTCATCAGCTGGCAGACCGAGGCGGTGCTGCCCACGCCGCTGATCCAAAACTTGAATCCCCACAGCCTGCAGTTTGATGCGGCCGGCGCGCCCCACGTCGCGTTTGGCGGCGACCACCTGTACTATGCCTCGCAGCCGGCGGGCGGCGGCAGTTGGGATATTCAGACCGTCGACCCGACGGCTGGCGTGGGTGACTACGCCGCGCTGTACTTCGACGACGCCGGGCGGCCGCACATCGCCTACTACGACCGCCAGACGCCGGCCATCAAGTACGCGCACTTCGACGGCGCACAGTGGCTGGTCAGCCAAGTTATCGTCACCACGACGAATACGATTGCGCTGGCGGTTGGCCAAGATGGCTTCCCACGCCTGGCCTTCAACAACCAGTTCGCCCGCTGGGATGGCGTGCAGTGGCAGATCGCACCGTTTGCCGCCAGGTATGCGGCTCAGCCAAGCCTTGCCCTGGATAGCCAGGACCGGCCGCACCTGGCCTATCTAAGCTCGGGACTCATCTATGCCACCGTAGGCGCCAGCACCTGGGTTACGCAAACGGTGGCCGACGCATACTCGTTTGGCAGCCCCGTCATCGCGCTTGATCAAGCCGAGCGCCCCCACCTCGCCTACTTTTCATTCGATATTGGGTTCTGTCCAGGCTGTGGCAGCTATAACTTGAATCATAGCTGGTGGGATGGAACAGCCTGGCAGCGTCAGCTGCGCTTTGGCCGCTATCACAACGTATCAATGGTCCTCAATTCGCAGGGCCAGCTGCACACAGCTGCGACCGATTATTCAAATCATGGCGGCGTAGATAGTACTGTTGCCTATTTCACCACGACGGATGGCGCTTGGACCGATCCGGCCGCGATTGCGGCGACTGGCCAGGAGCAGCGGCCGACGAGCATCGCACTTGATCCTAGCGGGCAGCCGGCGGTTGTGTATGTGGATACGAACACGGGCCAGCTCACGCTGCTGCGGCGCAGCGCCGCGGGCTGGCAGAGCACGCCAATCGCTGCGACCAGCGCGCCCGGCGCGAGCCTGAGCCTGGCGCTGGATGCTGCCGAGCGGCCGCTGATCAGCTCAGTAGACCGGGCGACCTTCACCCTGCTCCTCGATCACGGGACCGCCAATGGCTGGCAGCGCCGCGCCGTTGTGCGGCCCCCGCTGCAGCGAATTCGCGATACGAGCCTGGTGCTCGATCAGACCGGCACCCCGCATGTGCTGTATTCAGCGACGGGTTGGGTCTACGCCGTGAGCGGGTACTACCGTGACGTTGGCTCCGTGGCTGAGGCCACCATCACCCATACCGTAACAATTGAGCCGGTCGAACAGTGCGATTATTCGATTTTGACAGTCTCGGCTGCGATCAATGGCTTTGATCAGGCTCAGGCCAGCTATGCCTGTGGTCAGGCGCTGCGCCACAGCTATCAGCCCGATAGCTGGCTATCAAGCTCAGTTGGCCCACAAGCCAGTAGCCCCTACGTCGACGCTGCACCGGCGCTGGCCATCGATCACCATAATCTGCCAGGGATCAGCTATGTTCAAAGCTACCAAGACCCGGTGACCTATACCTATTCCTATGCGTTGGCATATGCGTATTGGCCGGGTAGCGGCCCCTGGCGCACCGAAATGGTTGACTACGATGTGAATACGGGCAGCCCCTCGGCACTCGTCTTTGACAGCACTAGCCAGCCACATATTGTCTACTACGATGCCGCAAACAAGCGGCTACGCTATGCCACCCGGACGGCGAGTGGCTGGCGACCCGAGTATGTTGATGCGCAGGCGGTCGTTGGTCCTGCGCTCGCGCTCGCGATTGATGCTCAGGATCAGCCTCACATTGCCTACTACGATGCAGCGACGGGTGCAATAAAGTATGCGCGCCGTGATGGCGCTGCCTGGGACATTCAGACAGTGGACCAGGTCGGGCCAGGCGGCTCCTCGGTTGACCTCGCGCTGGACAGCGCCGGGCTGCCCCACCTCGCCTACTCTGACCCCGCGCTCGGCGATCTGAAATATGCGGTCGGGACGCCGGCGGTGCTGAATCCGGCGAGCTGGTTGCCGCTCGTCGTGCGCTAGCTTGCGCTGGTCGGCCGGCGCTGCCATATTGGCGGCGCCGGCTCCACATTTAAAGCCGGCTATACTGCGCGCGACGGAGCGAGAGTGTGTATGCTGGAGTGCTTTTTTGCGCCGGCCCACGCCGGCCACGACCCGGCCCACGAGTGGATGGATGGCCGCCTGGCGCCCTACCTGGAGACGCCGGCGCGCGCTGCGATTATCCTGGCGGCGCTGCGCGATGCGGGGCATGCGCCGCAGCCGGTGGCCGCCGCGCTCAGCACCGCTGACGCCGCGCTCGTCGCCGCGGTCCACGACGCCGACTACCTGGCCTACCTCGAAAGCGCCTACGGCGAGTGGGTGGCGGCCACAGGCGACCCCGCCGGCGTCTCGCCCTCGACGTTTGTGCCGCGCGAGCTGGGGCGACGGCCCGCGTCGCCGCTGGCGCTGGCCGGCTGGTACGGCTTCGACTGCTCGGGCGTGCTGGTCGCCGCCAGCTGGCCGGCGATCCTCGGCGCGGCCGCGTGCGCGCTGCGGGCGGTGGCTGCGCTGGACGACCGCGCGGCCACGGCGTATGCACTGTGCCGGCCGCCGGGCCACCACGCCTACGCCGGGCGCTTCGGCGGCTACTGCTTCGTCAACAATGCCGCCGTGGCGGCCGCGGCGCTGCGCCGGCGCCACGCGCGCGTCGCAATCATTGATATCGACTATCACCACGGCAACGGCACCGCCGCAATCTTCGACGCGCGCGCTGATGTGCTCTACGTCTCGCTGCACGGCGATCCGGCGCAGGCCTACCCATATTTCGCCGGCTTTCGCAGCGAGGAGGGCCACGGCGCCGGACGCGGCTACACCCGCAACTATCCGCTGCCGCCTGGCACTGGCGACGCGCTGTACCTGGCGACCCTGGAGGACGCCTGCCGCACCGTCGAGCAGTTTCGGCCGGGCGCGCTGGTGATCTCGGCCGGCTTCGACACCTACCACGCCGATCCGCTGGGCGACTTTGCGCTGACCACGGCCTGCTTCGCGCAGATCGGCGCGCGGCTGCGGGCGCTAGCGCTGCCGACCGTGGTGGTCCAGGAGGGCGGCTACGCCGTCGCGGCGCTGGGCCAGAATGCGGTGGCGCTGCTTGGCGGCCTGGCCGGGTAGCGCCGAGCACCTCCGGGCTTAAACGCCGCGGCCGCCTGGCAATCTGCCAGGCGGCCGCGCTGCGTGCGCGGGTTTAGCGCAGCACAATCGGCAGGAACACGGCCTGCTGGCCGGGCGCCGTCGTGCGGGTCGCGGTGGCTGTGGCCGCCGTGCCGGTCATGGTTGGGACGGCCGTGGTCGCCGCCGTGGTCGCGGTGCGGGTTGCCGTCGCCGCCGCGGTCGTAGCGGTGCGCGTGGCGGTGGCCGCCGCCATGGTCGTAGTGCGGGTCGCGGTGGCCGCGGTGGTCGCCGCGGTGGTCGCGGTGCGAGTCGCGGTTGCTGCGGTAGTCGCGGTGGTCGTCGCGGTTGCGAGCGCGGTGCGAGTCGCGGTTGCTGCGGTGGTTGCAGTGGTCGTCGCAGTTGAAACCGCGGTCGCCGTGGCTGTCGTCGCGGTGGTCGCGGTGGTCGTCGCGGTTGAGAGCGCGGTCGCCGTGCTTGTCGCTGCGGTGGTCGCTGTGCTCGTCGCCGATGGGGCCACGGTTGCCGTGCTGGTGGGCGGCACCGCCGTGGCCGTGGCCGTGGCCGTTGGTGCGGCGGTGATGACAACGCTGCCCGGCACCATCACCATCGCGCTGCTCGCATCCTGCACCATCAGCATGACGGAGTACGTGCCGGCCTGGGTGTACTGGTGGAATACGTCGCGGCCGCTAGCGGCGGGGCTGCCGTCGCCAAAGTCCCAGGTGTAGGTCAGCGGGGCTGTGCCGCCGCAGGTCGTGGCCGAGAGCGCGGTGGTCTGGCCGAGCGTGTCGGGGCTGCTGGTGGTCAGCGCGGCCCGCAGCGGCTGGATCACCGCCGTGGTGGCCTGCGCCAGCGTCTCGACCGCGCCCGACTGCAAGCGCGCAATATTGGTGATCGTGTTGCAGAGCTGCGGGTCGGCGACGATCTGAGCCTGGAAGGTCAGCGTCCGCTGCTCGGCGTGCGACGGCTGGAAGCGCAACAGCAGATCGTTGCTCAGGCTATTGGTGCCGAAGCTGTGCTGCACAAACCGCTGGCCGTCGCCGCTCTCGAGGCCGACGGTCGCGGCGGCCCCGAGGTTCGACATACGCTTGTAGCTGAACTCGATGCTGCCGTCGGCCTCGTTGAGGATCACCTCGAAGGTGTTGGGCGCCGTGCCGCCGTAGAGCGGCGTGGCGTTCCACTGCGCGATAAACCGCCGGCTCGGCGCGCTGCCAACGGTGGCATAGAAGATCGTCGGCGTCACCGTCGGCGTCACCTGCGCGGGCGTCGGGTCGAGGTCGGCCCAGAACGGCGCGATGATGCCGTTGGGCAGGTTGCCGCCCAGCGCGGTGTTGTTAGGGAAGACGAACTTGGCCGGCGGGGTGCCCTGGAACATCTGGAGATAGCCGTTGGCGACGATCGCGGTGCGGGTGTAGACCCGCCCGTAGTAGCTGAAGCTGAACGGCAGCGTGATCTGCTCGCTGTCCTCATCGCCCAGCCCGGTTGGCGTGCCGAAGCCGCTGATGTCGACAAAGGCCGCCGGGTTGGTCGTGGTGGTCTTGGCATAGCTGGCCGCCCCCAGCACGCCCGACCAGCTGACGCTGTTGGTGGCGGCATCATAGGTGGCGCCGCCGCCCAGCGTGCCGGTGATCAGCTGCAGGCCCGACGGCAGCAGGTCGGACAGCGCGGCGAAGCCAGTGCTGCCGGCGTTGAGCGCGGTGATCGTGTAGCTCAGCGTGCTGCTCAGCGGCGCGGTGCTGGCGCTGACCTGCTTGGCGAGCGTCGCGCTGGCACCCATGATCTGCAGCGTGGCCGACGCCGTGACGCTGCCGCCCTGGCTCTCGGTGAGCGTCGCGGTGTTTACCAGGTCAGCATTGAACGGCGCGGCGGCGTTGACCGTCGCGGTGTAGACGACCGATGGGCTGCCGGCGAACGGCGGCACCACCGCCAGCGCCAGCCCATCGGTCAGCGTCGGGTTGTACTGAATGCCCTGCGAGCCGCTCCGGTTCTCGATGCCGGTTGGCCCAAACAGGCCCGCGACGCCGGCGCGCTGGTAGTTCAGCGTCGCCCGCCCGCTGTGATCCAGGATTAGCTCAAACGTCCCCGCATCAATCGGATTGGTGGTCGAGGGCGTTTTGACATCCTTGAACTCGATGATAAAGCGGTCGTTGGCGGCGTCGAACTGGGTGTAGACCTGGCCGTTGCCCGGCGCAATCGCCGCCAGGTCGAGGTCGGTGTGGCGCACGGCGATGCGATGATTTGGCGCCGCCGGGTTGGGGATCGTCGGGTCGGCGTCCAGGTCGCTGTAGTACGCGGTGAAGGGGCTGAAGCCGATCTGGCCGTTGGCGTCGACATACACCGTGCGGAAGCGCTCGCCGTAGAACGGGAACGACCACGGCAGCTGCACGGCGGCGTAGCCCTCGTCGTCGCCCGCGAGTTCCTGCGACGGCGGTCCAGGCGCCCGCGGTCAGCCGCGTGCCGGTCGCGCTGATCTCGGTCCAGGCATACGGGGTCGGTGTCAGACTGTAGCTATTGACGGTGGGCGCGAGCGGGCCGCTCCACTGGACGGTGTTGGTGCCGGCGCTGTAGGTCGCCCGGCCGCCGTCGCTGTTGACAAAGCCGCCAAAGGTCAACCCGGCCGGCAGCGGGTCGCTGAGCTGCGCGGTGGTGCTTTGGGTGCCGCTGTTGACCAGGTTCAGGGTGTAGGTGACAACGGTGCCAAAGCCAGCGCTCGGCGGCTCGACGATCTTGGTGGTCTGGCGCAGGCTTGGCCCGCTGATCAGCGTCGTGGCCGCGACCGTAAACTCCGAGCCAATGCGCGCCTCGCCGTCGTTGACGGTGGCGCTGAGGACCAGCGGCTCGCCCAGCGGCGCGGCGCCGGTGACGGTCGCGCTAAACTGGATCACTACCGGCGTGCCGGGGACCAGCGGACCGGCCCAGTGCACGGTGCGCGTCGCCGCGTCGTAGGTGGCGCTGCCGGTTGAGGCCGTCAGGCCGCCGCTGAAGTTCAGGCTGGCGGGCAGCGCGCTCGTGGCGAGCGCGGTGGTGGCGGTGTAGTCGCCGGTCGGCGTGATCGTCAGCGTGTAGCCGAGCTGCGCGCCGCGGCTCGCGACGGCTGGCGCCCGCAGCGTCGCCGTGATATTCAGGGTGGACGGCGTGCCGAGGCTCAGCCGCTCAAAGAACGTATTGCCGGTCGCGTCGCCGCCGGCGGCATAGAGCGCGCTGCCCAGCGCCGCGCCCGCCAGGTAGTAGCGCGGATGATTTATCGTCGGCAGCGTGCGCCACTGCGCGGTCGCGGGGTTGAACTCATAGGTTATGCCCTGCGCCGCGTTGTCAGTGCCGTGGCCGCCAAATAGGTACAGCTTGCCGTTGATCACGCCCGAGCCGCCGCCGGACAGCGGCGCTGGCAGCGCAGTTCCAGGCGCCCAGGTGTTGGTGGCGATGGTGTAGACCTCGGCCGAGCTGACGGCGCTGGAGTTGGCGATGCTGGTCTGGCCGCCGAAGACGTAGATTTTGCCGTTGATCAGCCCGGCATACGCCAGCTGGCGCGGTGTGGTCATCGACGCGAGCGCCACCCAGGTATTGCTGCTGACCGTGTAGCGGTATAGCCCGGTCAGGCTGGCGAGGCCCGCGCCACGATCAGCGCCGCCGATCAGGTAGACGGCGCCCTGCGTGCCAAAGCTGGGATCGCAGATCGCTTTATACCGCACCGGCTTCGCCGTGCCGCTGGCGGTCGTCACCAGGCGGCCGGCGCCCCAGAAATCATTGGCGGTGTCGTAGATGCGCGTCGTGCCGTCGTAGGTGCTGACGTTGAAGCGGCCACCGGGTACGAACAGCTTGGTGCCAATCGCGCAGCCGTCGGCGGAGGTGAGCAGGCCGCTGGGCGAGGCCGGGGTCGCGCTCATGGGCGTGCCGGCCGACCAGGTCTCGGTGGCCGGGTCGAAGATTTCATGCTGGTTCAGCGCGGTGAAGAAGTCGCCGTAGCCGCCCAGCAGATGCAGCGTCGCGCCATTGCTGATCAGCGTGCTTTCGGCGGCGCGGTTGGTGAGCGTCGGCTGCTCCTGCCAGCCCACCGCGGCGGTGGTGTGGAGCTGTGCGGTCGCCGACAGACTAGGCTGATCGGCGGCCTGCGCCACGAGCGTGGTGTCGGCAAACTTGCCGATCAGCGTCCGGTCCGGAATTGTCACGAGTACCCGTAGCGTTGCGCTGGCGTCGGGCGCCAGCTGGGCGGTCGCGCTGATGATCTGGTTGCTGGCGTCGCGGACCTCGGCGGGCCAGCCGCTGGCCAGGCTCAGCGTAAAGCTGCGGGCCGCGCCGGTGCTGTTGCGCAGCGTCAGCGGATAGATCACGGTGTTGCCCGGCGCGTCGGATTTGCTCTGCGCCGCGGGCTGTAGCTCAACGTACTCGGCGAGCGCCTGGGTGGTGAGCACGGCGCTGGCCCTGAGCGCTGGGTTGCCCTGGGCGCTCGCGGTTAGCGTCGCATGGTCGGTGCCAACCTGGCCGGCCGGGACCTGGACGGTCAGCGTGACGGTCACGCTTTGGCCGGGGTTGAGCGGGCCGGTGCTGCTGTTGGCGGGCGTCGTCGGCCACGTGTTGCCGCTGACCGCGAGGTCAAAGCTCTGGGTGGCGCCGCTGCTGTTGGTGATCGCCAGATCGTAGGTTGCGGTGCGGCCGGCGATCACGGTGCGGCTGGGCGCCGGCGGCGTGATACTGACGCCGCTGCGTGGCCCGAGCAGCCGCAGCGCATACGGCTGCGGCCCCTGCGGCACGTTGCTGCCGTGGACGATCACGGTGTAGCTGCCCGGCAGCGCCGCGCTGAGGTCCACGCCCTCGACGTTGTTCAGGGTGTCGATGTCGCCGTCCAGCGTGCCATCGCCCGAGCGGTCGTTGCCATAGTAGTGGCTGCCGTCGGGGCCGATGACCTCCAGGTTCAGGTCGTTGACCAGCGCCCGCTGGCTGATCAGGCTGCCGGGATAATCATTCCAGACCAGCGTGGCGCGCAGCGGGCCGGTCTGGCCGCCGACGGTGAACACGTTGGTGTAGGTGATCGACTGGCCGGTCGTCAGGCCCGCGCGGTGGTCGTCGAACCAGGTGGCGAGCGGGGCGCTGGGCATCAGCGACTGCGCCAGGTCGACGCGGCCCCAGCCCTGGGCCGGGTCGGGGCGGCGGATGACCTCCTGGGTCGCGCCGGTGCCATACTGGCCGGGCGTCAGGTCGGCGGCGCCGTTGATCAGCGTGGCCTTGACCAGCGCCGCGCTGGCGCTGAGTCCCTGGCGCGCGTAGAACTCGCGGACCAGCACCGCGGTGCCAGCGGTCAGCGGCGTGGACATCGAGGTGCCGCCCTCGTAGTTGTACCACTGGTCGGGGCCGACATCCCAGCCGACGCTCGCTGACGGGTGCTGCGAGTGAGTTGACAGAATGTTGGTACCGGGCGCCACCACGTCGGGCTTGATGCGGCCGTCGCGGGCCGGGCCGCGCGACGAGAACGCCGCCAGGCCATTGGCGTTGTTGCTGACGCGGTCGGCGCTGATCGGTGCGACACGGAACACCGGCGGCCCCGAGCCGCCGTCGAAGCAGTTGAAGTAGGTGCTGCACGGGCCGCCAGGGTTCAGTCCGCCGGTCAGTCGGTAGCTCTCGCTGGCGCCGACAGTCAGGGCGTTCTTGGCACTCGCCGGCGTGCCCAGCGAAAACTGGTCAACGACGCCGTCGCTGTTGGCGTCCACACCCTCGTTGCCGGCCGAGTACGTGATCAGCATATCGGGGTGGTTCCAGATAAACTGGTCAACCTGCCGCGCCTCGCCGGTGTAGGCGCCGGACACCGCCGACCCCCAACTATCGGAGTGGACCCGCGCGCCCTGGTCGTAGGCCTGCTGAAAGAGCAGGTTGAGGTCGCTCGGGATGCCGGTCAGGCTGTTGCTCGGGGCCGCCTCAGCGATCGATTGAAAGACCAGCTGCGCATGCGGCGCAACGCCGGCGTGCGAGCCAGCATACTGATTTCAGCGCCGGCGTGGCTCCCGACATCGTGCCGTCGCCGAGCACCGAGCCAGCCACGTGGGTGCCGTGGCCGTCCTGGTCGCTCCAGTCGCCGCCGGGGTCGCCGGGGCTGTTGGGGTCGGTCGGCCGGCCCCATGCAAACGCCGCCCGCAGGTGCGAGCGAAAGTCGGGGTGGACCGTTGCGGCGCTGCCGGTATCCAGCCCCGAGTCGGCGACCGCCGCGATCTGGCCGTCGCCATACAGCCCGAGGCCGGGCTGCACCTGGTCAACGTGCATGATCGTGCGGGCCACATCATTGTGGAGCTTGGGTGCGACCCACGGCTCAATCCAGGCGACCGCGTTCTGCTGCGCCAGCGCCGCGAGGGCCTGGGGCGCGACGGCGAGCCGCACCACGCCGCCCAGCGGATTCTCGGCCTGGCTCTGGACCGCGGCGCCCAGCGCCACGGCCGCCGCCGCCACATCGGCGGCTTTTTCGCCGCTCCAGGTGGTCACCGTGACAACCACCCGCTCGTCGTCAGCCCCGGCGTGGGGCAGCTTGGCCTGCTCGGCCAGCTCAGGGGCCAGCTTGTAGCCCGGCTGGATCAGCCCGACGTAGTTCAGGCCCAGCGCCGCGTGGTCGAGCGCCGCTTTCGTCGGGCTGGTCATGCGCGCGACGAAGGCGTAGTCCGGCACATAGTCCAGCAGTCTCGACGCCCTGCGCCGTCAGCGCCTGCTTGCCGCGCGCCGTCACCGGGCCGCGGAACTGGACCAAGTAGTAGGTCGCCTGCGCGGCGGCCGCGGGCGCGAGCCGCTGGCTGGCAGGCAGGGCTGGCTCGCCCAGCGCCGGATCAAAGGTGGCGCTGGCCAGCCGCAGCAGCAGCCCGGCGACGGGCTGGGCGGCGGCGCTGGTTGTGGCAGTGTGGCCGCCAACAATGGCGGCGGTGGCGATCAGCAGCGCTGTCAGAGCGCGCCACACACGGGTTAGACGAGACATAAGGTGCTCCCTACAGTGTCATGGATCAAAGCGCCCCACGGATCAGAACACTGATCCGTGGGGCAGATGGTCAAGCTAGCGGAGGACAAGCGGCAGGTACACCAGCCGCTGCGTGGCCGTGGCGGTCGCCGTGCGGGTCGCCGTCGGCTGGGTGGTCGCCGTGCGAGTCACGGTCGGCTGGGCGGTCGCGGTGCTGCTTGGCGCAGTCGTCGCGCTGGGCTGGGCGGTCGCGGTGCTGCTTGGCGCAGTCGTCGCGCTGGGCTGGGCGGTCGCGGTGCTGCTTGGCGCAGTCGTCGCGCTGGGCTGGGCGGTCGCGGTGCTGCTTGCGGAGGGCTGGGCGGTCGCGGTGGTGCTCGGCGCCGTGGTTATGGTCGGCTGCGTCGTGGCGCTGGGCTGCGTGGTGGCCGTGCTGCTCGGTACGACGGTGCCGGTCATGGTCGGCTGGGTAGTTGCCGTGCTGCTCGGCCCGACCGTGGCAGTCGTGGTTGGCTGCGTGGTGGCAGTGGTGCTCGGCACGACCGTGGCGGTCGTGGTCGGCTGGGCGGTCGCAGTGGTGCTCGGCACGACCGTGGCAGTCGTGGTTGGCTGGGTGGTCGCGGTGGTGCTCGGCACGACGGTGCCGGTCGCGGTCGGCTGGGCGGTCGCGGTGGTGCTGGGTGCAAGCGTCGGCGTAGCCGTGGCATTCGGATCAATGACTGCGACCGTGCCGGTCATGCCCTGATGGATCGCGCAGATGTAGGGATACAGCCCGACCGTGCTAAAGGTGAAGCTGAAGCTCTGGCCGGTCGTCAGCGTACCCGAGTCCCACACGCCGGTCGTGCTGGTGCTGGTGTGGGGCGCGCCATCAAGGTTGGTCCAGCGCACGGCGGTGTTCACCGTGATGGTGATATGTTGCGGCACGAAGGCAAAGTTTTGAATGATGACATCGGTGGTCGGCGTGGTCACGGTCGCCGTGCTGGTTGCTGAAGGCGCGGTCGTGGCCGTGCTAGTCGCCGACGGCATAGCGGTGCTGGTCGGCGATGGCACCGACGTGGCCGTGCTGGTCGCTGAAGGCGCGGTCGTGGCCGTGCTGGTTGCCGACGGCACGACGGTGCTGGTCGGCGATGGGACCACAGTGCTTGTGCTGGTCACTGATGGGACGGTTGTGGCGGTGCTGGTCGCTGAAGGCGCGGTCGTGGCGGTGCTCGTGGCCGAGGGCGCCGTCGTCGGCGTGGCGGTGGCGGCCGGCGCCGTAACTGTCACATTCGGGCCGCTGATCGTGCGCAGCGAGCCGTCGCCGCTCAGCTGATAGCTGTTGCTGATGGTGCCGACGAACTGTGGGCTAACTTGCACCGTGAAGGTGTAGGTGGCGCTCGCGCCCGGCTGAAGAACAGGGCTGGCCGTCAAGCTCACGCCGTTGAACCCCAGGCTCGGCGATTTGCTATTCAGCGTGGTGTTGCTGGGCAGCGTGTCGGTCAGGGCGGCGGTGCCGGCGACCTGGCCGCTGTTCGCAATCATGAGCGTGTAGGTGATCAGCCCGCCGCTCGGCACGGTCTGCGGGGTGACGCTTTTGGTCGAGGTGGCGAAGCGGGCCGGCGCGATGCCGTAGCGCTCGACGGTGCCACAGACCAGCGCGGCGCCGCTGGCGTTGCAGGTCGCGGCGTCTAGCGTGGCAAAGTTGGCGATGCCGCCGATGGCGTAGATGCCGCGGTAGAACGTTGCCGTCAGCGAGCCGCGCGGCGTGGTCATATTCGGCAGCTGATACCACTGGTTGATCGCCGGCTGATAGCACCAGGCGGTTCCCAGGTTGCTGAAGCTGCTGCTGATGCCGCCGACCACGCAGAAGTTGCCGTTGAAGTCCACCGCGTCGCCCTGCGAGCGGAACTCGGGCAGGTCAGCGCCAGTGCTCCAGGTGTTGGTGTCGATGTTGTAGATGTACAGCGCCAGGTTGTTGCCGCTGCCGTCGAAAATGCCGCCGGTGACATAGATGCTGCGGCCGAACTCGTGTGCCGACCGTGCGGCCCAGGCCGGTGCGTCCGCTGGGCAGCGGCATTGAGGCGCCAGTGGTCCAGCTGTTGTTGGCCGGGTTGTAGATGCGGGTCACGGCCGTCGCCGTTGAGCTGCCGGTGCGGCCGCCCAGGACATACAGCTTGCCAGTCACATCATCGCCGGCGACCACGGGAAAGGCGAGTACGCTCGGTATGGCCGACAGCGTGCTCCAGCCCTCGTTGGAGGGGTCAAAGGCGTAGAGCGAATTTTGCTGGCTGGCGCCCACCTCGCCGCCGACCACATAAATCTTGCCGCCGACGACCCCTGAGCGCAGGGCATGCTTGCCCACTGGCATCGCGCCGCCCAGCGTGGTCCACTGGTCGGTCGTAGGATCGTACTTCTCGACGCTGCTCACTTCGGTGCCGGCGCCGCCGGCGGGCGAGTAGGTCCGGCCGCCGATCACATAGATATTGCCGCCGACCGTGGCCGAGGTTGGGCTTTCACGACGGACGCTCAGGGCCGCGCGCTGATCCCAGCCGCTGGCGCGCGCGGTGGTGCGCAGCGTGGCGCTGTCGGTCTTGGTCGGGTCGCTGGCGGCGGTGGCCTGCACGGTCAGCACGTCGGTGGCGCCGGGCGCCGTGCTCGGCTCGGTCGCCACGGCGACGCTGATCACCTGGAAGCTGTTGGCGGCGACCGTCACGGTCGCCGGCGCCGTGATGGCCAGCGCCGAGCCGCTGTAGGCCAGGTTGACCAGCTGGTCGGTCGCCAGCGTGTTGGCGATGGTGACGGCGTAGGTTGCAGTGGCGCCCGCCGCGACGACTTTGGCCTGCACCGGCGGCGTGACGTAGATGCCAGGGGCGGCAGGATTCAGATTAAGCTGGCAGCTCTGGAGCGTCGCGGCCGTAAAGCCGCTGGGATTGCTGATCCGCAGCCGCCAGGTGCCGGTGCCGACCTCGCCCGCAAAATCGGCCAGGCTGCCGGGGCCATCAACCGTCAGTGTCTGCGGATAGTTGCCGACCACGCCGCTGGTCGTTTGGCTGTGGAGCCGCACCGTCACCCCGCTGGGGCTGACCAGGCTGACCAGCAGCTGGCTAGACGAAGTCGTATTGATGTTGAGATCGAAGTCGAGGCTGCCAACCGCCAGCACATTTGAGGCCGTGATCGGCACGGTGATGCCGGTCGCATTGTTGGTCGGGATCGTCCGCGGCAGGCCCAGGCAGGCGAACGAGTTCGCGACCGTCACCTGTAGCTGTGCCGAGGCGGTGTAGCTGGCGTTGGTCTGGCTGGTGGCGGTTGCGCCGCTGGTGTTGACCGTGCCGAGCGCGGTGCCGGCGGGGACGCTGACGGTCACATTGACGGTGGCGCTGTTGCCGTCAGCAACCGTGACCGTGGCCGGGCCGCTCGTCGGGAAGCCGTTGGCGCCGGTCGAATAGCTGAGGTTGAAGGTGTTGGTCGCGCCCGTGAGGTTGGTGACCGTCAGCGGAAAGACAAAGCTGGCGCCCGGCGCGACCCGCGCCGTGCTTGACGCCGGTGTGAGGCTGACCTGCGGCGCGACGCGGTAGAAGCGGATTGCCCGGTTGGCCGCCAGCGTTGCGGTGTTGAAGCTGTACTGCAGCGACTTGGCGACGCCGATGCCGCGGATGCCGATGGTTGCGCCAACGCCAGCGTTGTAGGTAACGCTGCCAAAATCAACGTCTTTGTAGTACATCAAGATGTCAGTGCTGCCCTCAGCCAGCACCAGCTGCCACGAGCCATTGTTGGTCCCGCTGATTCCAAACGCTGGCACGTTGCTCCACTCGATGATAAAGGTGCGGTTGGGCGCCACGCCCAGCGTCGCGGTGTAGACCCCGGCCGGCGGGCTGGGGCTGCCCATATCGTCCCAGTACGGCGCGATGAAGTTGTCGGGGGTGTTGCTGGCGTCGCTCATCGCGTAGTTGGTGTCGTTGATGAAGTTGGTCGTGTCGTTGACCCGCACCGCGCCATTGTTGCCGATCCGCAGGCTGGTCACGGCGGTGCTGTAGTAGGTGAATGGGAAGGGCATCGTCACGTTGGCGGCCGAGCTATCGGTGGTCGGCACCAGCACGCCGCCAGCGCTGGCGATCTCGGTCCAGTTGTAGGCCGGGCCGCCAGCGTCAAGGTCATCAATAAAGGCGTAGCCGCCGGCGTCGGGGCCGCCGCTGCGGTGGGGCGTGGGCGGCGTGGGGGCGAGCGCAGCCTGAGTTGAGGTGGAGCCAATGCTCCAGGTGGTGACAATTGCCACGACCAGCAGCCAGCGAACGACCAGCAGAGGTGCTTTCATTGTGGTTCCTTACCTTAGATGACCGGCGGGAAATCGAGATTTTTGGATTGTGGGGAGTATACCGGGGCGATCTTGGCATAATCTTAATAGCTTTTTGCCCAGTTGGGAAGATCATTGCTGCCGCGCGCCCAGCCGCGCCGCTTGCAGCCCATGCGGCGACGCGGTATATTTTGCGCAACAGCGTGCGCTATCCACGCCGTCACCTCGGCAGTGTCGCCGGCCTCTAGGAGCAAACCCCTAGCCTCGCCGTGTGCCATGCGTTGCCAGGGACGTTGAGCTAACACAATGAGGTGCGACATGGACCTGGAACTGAACGAACACGAGGCGACCCTGCGGCGCGAGTACACCGAGCTGGACCATGAGGTCTGGGGCCGCCTGTTTGCCCGCCAGATGGCGTGCGTGGATGGCCTGACCTGCTCGGCCTTTAACGCTGGCTTCGCTCGGCTGGGCTACGACCCGCAGCGCCTCCCCGACCCCGTCGCGATCAGCCGCCGCATCCGCGACCTGACCGGCTGGCAGCTCACCAGCGCCGAGAACGAGTATCTGGGCGCGACCGAGTGGTTCATCCATATCCAGGCCAACCGCTTCCCCGTCACCAACTATATCCGCGAGCCGGAGTCGCTGGAGTTCACGCCGCTACCGGATCTTTTCCATGAGTTCTTCGGCCACCTGGCGTTTTTCACCGACCCGCGCTTTGCCGAGATTCTCGCAGCAGTTTGGCGAGCTATATATGCAGGCCGACGAGCGCCAGCGCCTCGAAATTGCCAAGCTGTGGTGGTTTAGCATCGAGTTTGCGTTTATCAACGAGGACGGCCAGGAGAAAGTGCTGGGCGCGGGTCTCCTGTCGTCGCCCGGCGAGCTGAAGTTTGCCCGCGAGTTGGGCGTGCCGCATCACCCGTACACGATTGACCGCGTGATCCGCGCCAAGCCGGCAGCCTACAGCTTCCACGAGGAGTATTTTGTGCTCGACTCGCTGGAGCAGCTGCAGGATATTCTTGATGAGTATGCGCGGCGCGAGGGGCTGAAGCTGCCCGAGCGCACCGTCAGCGCCGCGCTTTAATTCTAGGGGTCACTCATATGGATGGCGAGGATACGACGATCTACAAGGTCGTGATCAACCACGAGGAGCAGTATTCGATCTGGCCGGCCGACCGTGAGAATGCGGCGGGCTGGCGCGACGCTGGCAGGAGCGGCAGCAAGCAGGAGTGCCTGGACTATATTCAAGAGGTCTGGACCGATATGCGGCCGCTCAGTCTGCGCCGGCAGATGGAGCAGGATCAGCAGCCATAGCCGGAGCGCGGCACACGGCGGGCCAGGAGCGATCCTGGCCCGCCGCTGTTTTTAACCGTGCTGCTGCCGCGCCAGCTTGCGCCGCACCAGCGCCTGGGCCGCCGGCACCTCGTCCTGGCTTTTGACTGGGATAAAGCGCTCGTCGCGGTCAACTGCCAGCAGGCCGACGCTCAGCGTCACGCTCAGGTCGCCGGCCAGATGCTCGAACTGAATCACTGGCTGGCCCTCGACCTGCTTTTCGACGACGTACCATGGCAGCTCCACCGGCCGCGCCAGGGCCGCCGCGCTGAACACATAGCTGGCCGCATTGAAGTAGCCGATGCTGTCCTGGTCGAAGTCGGGCGGGAACGCGAAGCCCTCGACGAGCTGCACGCGGCCGTTGACCCGCGCTGGCGCGCCGCCTTTGTCGCCCGGCACTTTGGGCGGCACCTCAATCGTCATCTCGCAGCCCGAGCGGAGGTGCCAGCCGATGATCGCCGGCTCGGGCGAGGCGCCGAGGTTGTCGACGTTAGCGAAGATCACGGCCTGGCCGCCGGCCGCCAAAAATTGGTCCAGCAGGCCGCTGCGCCCCAGCGCGGTCGGGAAGTCGCCGTGGCCGGGCGCCGCAAAGCCCTCGTCGGGGTCGGCGGGCTGGAAAAGCGCGCCGTCGGGCGTCAGCCGCGGAAACCGATCCTGCGTAAACAGCGCGATCTGGCCGGGCTGCGCGCCGAAATCCTGGTGCGCCGCCAGGTGCGCGCGGATTGGGGCGTCGGTGTGAAACGAGGTCATGATCCAGATTGGCAGGTCGGGCGCGACGGCCCGCGCCCACTCGATCTTGAGCTGCAAAAAGCTTTTGCCGTCCAGGATCGGATACAGGCCTTTGGGCTGGTCGTAGCCGAAGCGGGTGGCCATGCCGCCGGCCAGGATGACCAGCGCGACCTGCTTGGCCTGCAGCGCGGCGCGGCCACGCGCGGCTAGCTCGGCATAGGCCGGGCTGCCCGCCGGCGGCAGGGCGGCGACATCGCCCGGCGCCAGCGCGGTGACGTTGCTCAGGCGGTTGGTGGCGGCGGTGAAGGTGCCACGGCGAAAATCCTCGGCGAGCTGGGCAAACGTGGCGTCGGCGTTCACACTGATCTCCTCTAGCGCGTTGATACCGCAGCATTTTAGCAAAGCCTACGCCACGGCCCCGGCGCATTGCTTGCTACAATACCTGCCGTAGCTATAAAGGAGCACATTGTGGCAAACGAGACACCGATCACCACGCCGTCGGGGCTGAAGTATGTCGACGAGGTCGCCGGCAGCGGCGCAATGCCGCAGCGCGGCCAGCAGGTCACAGTCCACTACACCGGGCGGCTGACCACCGGCCAAACGTTTGATAGCTCGGTGGAGCGCGGCCAGCCGTTTACGTTTGTGATCGGCGTTGGGCAGGTGATCAAGGGCTGGGATGAGGGCGTGGCGACGATGAAGATCGGCGGCAAGCGCCAGCTGACGATTCCGCCCGAACTAGGCTATGGCACGCGCGGCGCTGGCGGCGTGATTCCGCCGAACGCGACGCTGATCTTCGATGTGGAGCTGCTCGACGCCAAGTAAGCGCCGCACACCCAGGGTTCCCGCTGCAAGCCGTGGCTGATCCACGATGATGATGGCGTCGGGTGCGACCTGTGCGGCGCGGGGGTGAACGGGGCGTGCTGGGTGTTGCTCAGAATTGGCCTCGTCCACACGGGAGGCTTCGAACGCAAAGACGAGGGCATAAAGCAAGGGCGGCGCGATGATATTCATCGTGCCGCCCTTGCTTTATGCGCTGACAACTGATTACTGAACACTGAAAACTCATTACACGTTGAGGATGGCGCGGAGGTGTGGGGTCTTTTTGAGGGCGGCGCGGGCGATGCGGCGGTAGGGGCGGACCCAGGCGCGAAGGGCGGCGAGGGCGGCGGCCTGGCCGGCGGTGGCGGTGCGGGCGGCGGCGGTGGCGACGCGCTGGCTGGTGGCAGCGTCCTGGAAGGTGGCGATCTGGCCCTCCTCGGCGGCGAGGAGGGCGGCGGTGTAGCGGTGGCCGTCGAGGACGGCGGCGATAATGGTGTCGGTGCGGGCGGTGCGGTACAGCGTGGTGGCGAAGGCCACCAAGCCGGCCTGGGTGCGCGGGATGCGGCCGGTGATGCCGAGCGACTGGCGGGCGCCGCTGCCGGCCGGGAATAGCGCGCGGGCGACCTCGGTGAGCAGCTCGCACTGCGTCAGGAGCTGGTCGTAGGCGGCGGCGGCGACGGCGGTGGTGGTCTGCTTGACGCCCTGGGCGTGATCTTGGGTGGCGACGGCGGTGGCGGCGGTTTTGTAGAGGCCGACGCCGCGCTCAAGCTGGGCGGTGGGGTAGCCGTACTCGCTGACGAGTCTGGCGATCTCGCCCTCTTTGAGCGAGGTGGAGGTCAGATGGTAGGCGGCGTCGAGCTGGGTGGCGATGGTGTTGCTGCGGCGGGTGGTCGTGCTGGTCGTGGTGATGTTGGTGGTGGTGCTCGTCGTGGTGTTCGTCATGGCGGTGTAGCTCCTTGTGTAGCCACAGCATGTGGCTGCTGAGAGCACGATACAGGACGGGCTTTGGGTCGGCAACGCATCACGATACAATGTAAAGTGTTTTTGCCATGAAATACTGGTTGACGAGGCTTGTGCACTGGTTGACGAGGCTCGTGCACTGGTTGATGAGGCTCGTGCACTGGTTGATGAGCTTCGTGCACTGGTTGATGAGCTTCGTGCACTGGTTGATGCGGCTCGTGCACTGGTTGATGCGGCTCGTGCACTGGTTGGCGAGGTTCGTGCAGTGGTTGATGCGGCTCGTGCAGTGGTTGATGAGCTTCGTGCAGTGGTTGACGAGGCTCGTGCAGTGGTTGACGAGGCTCGTGCAGTGGTTGACGAGGCTCGTGCAGTGGTTGATGCGGCTCGTGCAGTGGTTGATGCGGCTCGTGCAGTGGTTGATGCGGTTCGTGCAGTGGTTGATGCGGCTCGTGCAGTGGTTGATGCGGCTCGTGCAGTGGTTGATGCGGCTCGTGCAGTGGTTGATGCGGCTCGTGCAGTGGTTGGCAATGATGATTGGTAGGAGCGGCTCGTGAGCGGCCCGCGATGCCGTGCATTGGCGCGGGCGGGGATGATGCGCGGGCGGCGGGACGGGTGCATTGAGGTGCGCTGGGGCGGCTCACGAGCCGCCCCAGCGGCAATGGTGGGACATGGATACATCGTGGCGCGGCGCGGATCGGCGTTGATGTGGCGCGGATGATACGTGGCGCGGCGCGGATCGGCGTTGATGTGGCGCGGATCGGCGTTGATGGGCGCTGGGGCGGCACACCCGCCGCCCCTACGGCCAGGTGTTCATGGCGTTGCATTGCGCGTTCGGCTGTTTGCGCTTAATCTTTTGTTATCGCGAACTCATGAACACTGACAACTGAGAACTGAAAACTATGAACCCTCAAACGTTTGTGGCGAAGTGGGCGGCGACGACGCTGAATGAGAAGGCGACGGCGCAGGAACACTTTACGGATTTGTGCCGCTTGCTCGGATTGCCGACGCCGGTGGAGGCCGATCCGACGGGGCAGCGCTTCCGCTTTGAGAAGCCGCTGAGCAAGGCGGGCGGTGGGGCGGGCTTTGCCGATGTGTGGCTGCGCGATGTCTTCGCGTGGGAGTATAAGACGAAGGGCAAGTATCCGAACCTCGTGGCGGCGTATCAGCAGTTGCTGATCTACCGTGGGGATTTGGGCAACCCGCCGATCCTGGTGGCGTGCGACATCGCGGGCTACGCGGTCCACATTGATTTCCCAGGCCACCGGACGCGGGTGGAGCAGTTTCGGAATGAGGACCTGTTGAACGCCAGCACCCGAGAGCTGCTGCATACGATCTTTACGGCGCCCGAGGCGCTGCGGCCCCGCGATAAGACCGAGACGATCACCGAGCGGGTGGCGACGGATTTTGCGCAGGTGGCGCAGTGGGTGGAGGGGCGCGAGCGGCCAGAGGTCGTGGCGCCGTTTTTTATGAAGCTGTTGTTTGCGATGTTTGCCGAGGACATCGAGCTGTTGCCGAACCAGGTGCTGACCGCAAGCTTGAAGGGTGGTATCTATAACCCGGCCGATTTTAACGACATGATCCGGCCGCTGTTTCAGGTGATGCGCAGCGGCGGGTTTTGGGGGCCGGGGAATCGGATACCGCAGTTTAACGGCGGGCTGTTTGATGACGACGACGTGGTGGCGCTGAAAGTTGATGAGATTGAGCGGCTGAGCCTGGCGGCGGCGCAGAACTGGCGCGACGTGGAGCCAGCGATCTTCGGGACGCTGTTTGAGCGCTCGCTGGACCCGGCGAAGCGGGCCGAGCTGGGGGCGCACTACACCGGGCGGGCCGACATTGCGCGGATTGTGGAGCCGGTCCTGATGGCGCCGCTGCGGGCGGCCTGGGCGGCGACGCAGGCCGAGATCGAGGCGCTGCGGCCGCTGCGGGCGGCGGCAGCTGGCAGCGCACGGCAGCGCGTGCGGCACCAGGTTGAGGGGCTGCTGCTGGCGTTTATGGGGCGGCTGGAGGCGACGACGGTGCTTGATCCGGCCTGTGGCTCGGGCAATTTTTTGTATGTGGCGCTGCACGCGCTGAAGGATTTGGAGCACGAGGTCATCACGTATGCGGCGGCGCTGGTCGAGGATGCGGTGCATGAGCGGCCGATGGTGATTGAGCCGGTCGTGGGGCCGCGGCAGCTGTTTGGGATTGAGCGCAATCCGTTTGCCGCGGAGCTGGCGCAGGTGGTGGTGTGGATTGGCTTTTTGCAGTGGCGGCGGGCGCACGGCGACTGGGCGGTGACTGTGCCGGTGCTCCAGACGCTCGATACGATTGTGTGCGCCGACGCGCTGCTGACCTATGACCCGGCCGATGGCACGCCGCGCGAGACGCCGTGGCCGGCGGCGACGGTGATCGTGGGCAACCCGCCGTTTTTGGGCGATAAGCGGATGCGGGCCGAGCTGGGCGCGGAGTACGTCGCGGCGCTACGCGCGCTGTACGCGGGGCGGGTGCCGGGCGGCGCCGACCTGGTGACGTACTGGTTCGAGCGGGCGCGGGCGGCGATTGAGGCCGGCCGCACGGCGCGGGCCGGGCTGCTGGCGACGAATTCGATCCGCAACGGCGCGAACCGCACGGTGCTGGACCGGATTAAAGAGTTGGGCGATATTTTTATGGCCTGGAGCGACCGCGCGTGGGTGCTGGCAGGCGCGGCGGTGCGGGTGGCGATGATCGGCTTTGATGGCGGCGCCGAGACAACGCGCACGCTGGACGGCGCGGCGGTGGCGACGATCAACGCGGATTTGACCGGGCTGGCCGATGTGACGGCGGCGCGGCCGCTGGCCGAGAATGCCGGGCTATGCTTTTTGGGGATGATGAAGGGCGGGCCGTTTGACCTGGATGCGGCGACGGCGCAGGCGCTGCTGGCGGCGCCCAACAGGAGCGGGCGGCCGAACAGCGAGGTGATCAAGCGGCGCATCAACGGCTCCGACATTGTGCGCGGTGACCGCGGCGGCTGGGTCATTGATTTCGTGGAGCGGACCGAGGATGAGGCGGCGCAGTATGAGGCACCGTTTGCGTATGTGCGCGAGCATGTGAAGCCCGGCCGCGACGCGAACCGCGATGCACGAATGCACGTCAAGTGGTGGCTGCATGGGCGCTCACGGCCAGCGCTGCGGGCAGCGATTGCAACGCTACGGCGCTGCATTGTGACGCCGGAGGTCTCGAAGCACCGGGTGTTTGTGTGGATGGATACGACGGTCATCCCGGATCACAAAGTTCACGTCATTGCGCGGGACGATGATTATTGCTTTGGCGTGCTGCACAGCCGCATTCACGAGGTGTGGTCACTGGCGCAGGGATCATGGATGGGCGTGGGGAATGATCCAAGTTACTCCTCGTCGCGGACGTTTGAGACGTTCCCGTTCCCGTGGCGGCCGGGCGCGGAGCCGACCGACGACCCGCGCTACATGGCGATCAGTGAGGCGGCGCGGGCGCTGGTGGCGGCGCGGGACAGCGCGCTGGCCGCGGACCCGGCGCTGACGCTGACGGCGCTGTACAACCGGCGCCCCGACTGGCTGACTGCCTTGCACGCGGCGCTCGATGCGGCGGTGTGCGCGGCGTATGGCTGGGACGCGAGCATCGACCGCGCTGCGATCCTGGCGGCGCTGCTGGCACTGAATGGCGAGCGGGGGAGATGAACCGCAAAGACGTGCCCAGAGGGCGCCCGGCGCAAAGAACGGGGGGATTTAAGATCGGGTGAGGCCGCGGGGTGGGGCTGCATAATCGGGCGCGGGGGTGATGCTGGCGATGAACCTCAGCGATCCGTAGGGGACGGTGTGTGCGCCGCCCGCCATGATGCGCGGTGAAGACAATGCAATGCGACGCCGACGCGGGGCGGGCGTGGATGCGCGGATCGGCGTGGATGGGCGCGGGGGCGGCTCACGAGCCGCCCCTACGACACTGATATGGCAGGGATAGGGCGAGGCGGCGCAGTGATTGCTCACTGCGCCGCCTCGTTTCCTGAGAACTGACCGCTGAAAACTGACGACTAAATATGCGTCGGCGCGAGGTCGACGGTGTGCTCGGAGATGAACCAGGCCTGCATCTCGTTGGTGCGCAGCACTTGGCTCATGAGCAGGTCGTTGGTGCCGCCGTCGCCGTTCTCCTCGGTGCGGTCAAGGAACTCGCGGACCTCGACCATGATCAGACTGGTGGGCGTCGAGGAGCCGGGTCAGCATCGCGGGCACATCCTCAGCGCCGTTGGGGGCGCGCTCGATGGTCGTCACCTCGGCGACATGCCGCGGATCGGAGACCGCGATGCCGCCGAGAATCTGCACGCGCTCGGCCAGGGCGTCAACGAGGACTAGCTGCTCCTCGGCGTGCTTGTCGAACAGGAGGTGCAGCTGATAGAAGGTGTGGCCGGTGAGCAGCCAGTGGTGCTTTTTGTACAGGTTGTTGAGAATGATCGTGTCGGCAAGGGTTTTATTGAGCATCTCGCAGCTCTCGGCGCGGACTTTCTCATCAAGGCCGATGGCGCGCTGGCGCATCTCGCCATATTTCTGGACCTCGACGCCCAGGTGCTTGCGGAGGGCGGGCGCGGCCTCGGCCTGGTTGAACACATCGTTCTTGTCACGCTCGGTGCGATTGGCCTTTTGAGTCATAGAGCTACTCCTATAAAAAATGTGCGCGTCGGATAACGCGGCAATCTAGGATCGGACAGTAGCGCAAAGCGTGCCACGGGCAGAAGTGGCGCGGGCGGGTTACACTGGAAGTCGCGGAGCGAGCAAGGAACAGGGGGCGCGGGATGCTGGATATATCGCGGGGGCTGTGGGAGGGGCTGGCGGCGGCGGTCGGGCCGGCGTGGGTGCGGACGGGCGCGCTGACCGAGTGGAGTGGCGACGGCACCGAGGCCCGCGGCCAGGCGCTGGCGGTCGTCGAGCCGGCGACGACCGCCGAGGTGGCGGCGGTGGTGCGCTGCGCGGCCGAGCACGGCGCGACAATCGTGACGCGGGGCGCGGGGAGCGGCCTGGCGGGCGGCGCCGTGCCGGTGGGCGGCGAGATTGTGGTGAGCCTGGCGCGGATGAACCGCATCACCGAGCTGGACGCTGCCGCGATGACCATAACCGTCGAGGCCGGCGTCGTGACCGGCGACCTCCAGGCGGCGGTCGAGGCGCGCGGGCTGTTCTACCCGCCCGACCCGGCGAGCCTGACGTGGTGCACAATTGGTGGCAACGTCGCGTGCAACGCCGGCGGGCCGCGGGCGGTCAAGTACGGCGTCACGCGGCAGTACGTGCTGGGCTTGACGGCGGTGCTGGCCGACGGGCGGATTGTGCGGCTGGGTGGCAAGACCCACAAGCAGGCGACCGGCTATAATCTGACGCAGCTGTTGGTCGGCTCGGAAGGCACGCTGGGGATTATCACCGAGGTGACGCTGCGGCTGCTGCCGCTGCCGGCGGCGCGGGCCACGCTGACGGCGCTGTTTGCGACGCTGGACGACGCGAGCCAGGCGGTGACGGCGGTGCTGCACAGCGGGCTGCTGCCCTGCACGATTGAGATCATGGACCACGTGGTGCTGGGCGCGGTCGAGCAGCATCTCCAGCTGGGCTTGCCGGCCACGGCGGGTGCCATGCTGCTGATCGAGCAGGACGGCGCGGCGCTGGCGGCGGTCGCGGCCGAGCTGGCGGTCGTCGCGGCGGCCTGCGAGCGGGCCGGCGGCTTCGGGATTGAGGTGGCGACCGCGGCCGCCGAGCGCGAGCGGCTGTGGGCGGCGCGGCGCAGCGCGTACTACGCGCTGCTGGACCTGGCGCCCAACCGCCGCAACGAGGACATTGTGGTGCCGCGCTCGGCGATCCCGGCGCTGGTAGCCGAGGTCGGGCGGATCGCGGCGGCCTGCGGCGTGCAGATCGGCGTGTTCGGCCACGCGGGCGACGGCAATCTGCACCCCTCGATCCTGTTTGACGCCAGCGACCCCGCGCAGCTGGCCGCGGCCAATGAGGCCGAGCGCCAGGTCGTGCTGGCGGCGATTAGGCTGGGCGGCATGGCCTCGGGCGAGCACGGCGTGGGGCTTTTGAAGCGGCCGTACCTGCGGGCGACGGTCGGCGATGAGGCCGTGGCGCTGATGGAGCTGATCAAAGCGGCGCTCGACCCCGACAACCGGCTGAATCCTGGCAAGCTGCTCGGCTGGCGGGCGGCGGACGAGACAACAAGGACATCAAAGGAGCGAGCATGACCGACGAAGCGAACACCGCGGACCTCTACGCCGACCTGCCGGCCGGGCCGCTGGTAACGACAGAGTGGCTGGCGGCGCATCTGGGCGCGCCGGGGCTGCGGGTGGTGGACATGCGCGGCGAGGTGCTGCCGCCGACGGCGCCAAAGCCGCACTATTTTGGGCGGCGCGAGTGGTACGAGCAGGGGCATATTCCCAGCGCCGTGTACGTGGACTGGACCCAGGACATTGTGGACCTGAGCGACCCGGTGCCGTCGCAGGTGGCGGGGCCGGCGGCGTATGCGGCGCTGATGGGGCGGCTGGGCATCGGCGACGACACGCTGGTGGTGGCCTACGACACGACCGTGCCGTTTTTTGCGGCGCGGCTGCTTTGGACGCTGCGCTACTATGGCCACGCCAATGTGCGGGTGCTGGACGGCGGGATCAGCAAATGGCAGGCCGAGGGGCGGCCGACTGATATGCGCGAGTCGGTGTTTCCGGCGGCGGTGTTCACGGCGCGGCCACAGCCGGCGCTGCGGCGGACGGTCGACCAGGTGCTGGCGCAGCTGGACGGCGGCGGCCTGCTGATCGACGCGCGGACGCCGGCCGAATTTCGTGGCGAGGAGTCGCGGGCGAAGCGCGGCGGCCACATCCCCGGCGCGCAGAATGTGTTCCACGGCCGCTTTGTCCGTGGGCCGCACAAAACCTTTGCCCCGGCCGACGAGCTGCGCGCTGAGTTTGCGGCGGCCGGCGTGGATGTGGACCAGGCCGATGAGCAGACCGTGGTCTACTGCAACGGCGGCGTGTCGGCGCTGGTGACGGCGCTGGCACTGGAGCTGGCCGGCGGGCCGCAGGCGGCAGTGTACGATGGGTCGTGGAACGAGTGGGGCAGCCGCGACGACCTGCCGCTGGCGCGCTAAACTCGTCACGGCCAGCAGCGCGCGGCCCAGTGTGGGATAATCCAGCACCGAATTGTGCGGCCGCGCGCCACCGAGCTTCAGGCGCTGTCGAGCACCACGTTGCCCTGAAGGTGCGCCTGCCAACTCTGTTCCGATCGTAGACGAAAGAGCAACGATGCAAACTTCCGAGCAGCTTGGCGTGGTCGTCGCCGGCTCCATCTCCGAGGGGCTGGATGTGCGGTTGGCTGGTCATGTGTCCATTGAAGATCTGCGGGTGGGCCAGTTTGTGGTAGTCCAGGGCGAGCAGCACCAGTTTTTCTCGATGATCGGCGACCTGCGGCTAGAGGCGGCCAACCCCGAGGTTCTGGCCAACCCGCCCGCCGACGGCGACGATTTTCTGCGCCGTGTCCTGGCCGGCACCACGACCTACGGCACCTGCGCCATCAGCCCGATGCTAATGCTGTCGCACGATGTCACCGAGGGCTTGCGGCCGGTCCGCACGGTGCCGCGGCATTTCGCGCCGGTCTACACCGCCGACGAGGCGACCTTCGCGCAGGTGTTTGGTGAGGAGAGCCTGACTAAATTCCAGATGGGCATGCCGCTGGACATGGATATTCCGATCTGCCTCGATCTGCCGCGCTTTGTCGAGCGCTCCAACGGCGTGTTTGGCAAGTCCGGCACTGGCAAATCATTTTTGACGCGCCTGCTGCTGTGCGGCGTAATCCGCGGCAATGTCGCCGCGAACCTGATCTTCGACATGCACTCGGAGTACGGCTGGGACTCGCGCTCCGAGGATGGAACGTTTGTCAAAGGGCTGCGCCAGCTGTTTGGCAGCGAGGTGATGGTCTACTCGCTCGATCCAGAGTCGTCGCGCAAGCGCGGCGTCGGCGTCGACTCAGCCATCACCATCGGCCTGGACCAGATCGATGTCGAGGATGTGATTCTGCTGCAGGATGAGCTAAACTTGACGCCGACCGCCGCCGAGTTGGCCCATCTGCTGGTGGACAAGTTCAAGGGCAACTGGCTGCGCGAGCTGCGGGCGATGGATAGCGCCGCGCTCAACGCCTTCGCCGAGGAGGTCGGCGGGCATGCTGGGTCGCTGTCGGCGCTGAAGCGCAAGCTGGAGCAGGTTGCGCGGCTCGGGTTTGTGCGCGAGCAGGCGCCATCCGGCGTGATCAGCACGCTGCTCGACACGCTGGCGAAGGGCAAGCATGTCGTGCTGGAGTTCGGGCATTACAACTCGACGCTGGCGTATATGCTGGTCGCCAACATTCTGACGCGGCGGATTCACGCCCGCTGGATTGAGCAGACCGAGCAGTATTTGCAGACCAAGCAGACCAGCGACAAGCCGCGGCCGCTGATGATCACGATTGAGGAGGCCCATAAGTTTTTGAACCCGCAGGCCGCCAAGCAGACGATCTTCGGGACCATCGCGCGCGAGCTGCGCAAGTACAGTGTGACGCTGCTGGTCGTGGACCAGCGGCCGTCGGCGATTGACACCGAGGTGATGTCGCAGCTCGGCTCGCGGATCACGGCGCTGCTCAACGACGAGCGCGACATTGACGCCGTGTTCACCGGCGTGGGCGGCGCCAGCAAGCTGCGGGCAGTGCTGGCCGCGCTCGACACCAAGCAGCAGGCGCTGATTCTGGGCCACGCCGTGCCGATGCCGGTGGTGATTCGCACCCGGCCCTACGACGAGGCGTTCTACCAGGCGATTGCGCCGGCCGCCGTCCGGCGCAGCCCAGCCCGCGTCCAGGCCGACGTTGACGAGCTTCTTAAGGGAGGGTTTCATGGATAGCGCCGCCGTCAAACACATGATCGAGAACGATGTCCCGTTCAACAAGCTGGTCGGCTCCACGGTCGTGGAGATCAGCGCAACCCGCGCCGTCTGCCAGCTGATCGAGCGGCCGGAAATTTGCAACCACCTGGCGTCGATCCACGCGGCCGCGCTGTTTACGCTGGGCGAGGGCACCGCCGGCGCAATGGTCGCGGCGGGCTTTGATGTGACGCGCTATGTGCTGACGCTGAAAACCGCCGAGGTGCGCTATCGCCGCCTGGCCCACACCGCGACCGCGACCGCCAAGCTCGACCCCGACGAGTACCGCCGGCTGCACGCCGAGCTGGAGGCCAAGCAGCGCGTCGATATTCCGATCAACGTCGTCGTCCACAACGAGCTGGGCGAGGAGGCGTACCTCGCCCACTATGTGTGGGCGCTGCGGCCGCGCTAGGCATGGCCTGGCTCGCGCGCTGGCTGCGGCGCGCCGTGCTGGGCGCGGCGCTGGCGCTGCTGCTTGGGACGATCCTGGTCGGCCTGTGGCCCGACGAGCTGCCGCCGACCAGGCCGCCGACGCCGGTGCGCACGGCGCTGCGGACGCCACCTGCTCTGTCGGCGGTCGCGGCCGACCTCCAGCTGCGGGCGGCTGGCGTGCAGCTCAGCCAGACGCTGGCGGAGGGCGCGCCGATCACCTTTACGCTGACGGTCGAGAATACCGGCGCGGCGCCGGCTGGCCGCGTGCAGGCGCTGGTGCAGATCGTGCGACCGACCGCTGACGGCGAGCAGAATATGTTTGTCGGCAGCGCGCTGGCGGCGGGCATCGCGGCCGGCGACGCGATCACGATGAACGTGGCGATCCCGCCGCTCGCGCCGTTCCGGCCGGGCGTGTACCGCTACTACGCCAGCGCTAACCTGCAGGGCTACCGCGAGCTGAGCGTGCGGAATAATTTCGCACCGGTCGGCGAGCTGCGGATCGGCCCGCCGCTGGCCCGCTGCCTCGGCCCGCCCGACCTCAGCCTCGCCGCGGCCGACGTGGCGCTCCAGCGCGACAGCGTCGTTGTGACGCCGCGCAACCGTGGTCCGCAGACCGTGTATGATGTCGCGGTGCGGCTACGCTACACCGATCAGGACGGTCTGCCCGAGCAAATCCTGCGCTTGCCGCGGCTGCTGCCGTGCGGTGGCGGCGCCAGCGTGACGTTTACCGGCGTCAGGAGCAGCGCCAGCATCGAGGTCAACCCGGCCGGCCTGGCGGCGGCTAGTGTGGAGCAGGACCATTCCAATAACCTCGTCCAGCTGCCGCTCGGCAGCCAGGGCCGACGGTAATACAGAGGATCGATAGCGGCATGCGACGAGTGCGGATGGCGATTGTGGTGGCGGCGCTGCTGGGCGGCTTTGTCGTGAGCCTAGCACCGCACAGCGGATTCTGGGCCGCCAGCGCCCTGCTGCTGCTCGGGCCGGGCTATCTCATCGAGCGCCGCCTGGTCGACTGGGAGCTGCCGCTGCTGGGCCGCGCGACGCTGTGGCTGGCGCTCAGCCTAGCGGTGATCCCGCTGGGCTATCTATGGCTTGGCGCGGTGGGCCTGCGGATGAGCGGCGCCCTCGGGGCCGGGCTGCTGGCGGGGCTGGTCGGCGCGCTCGGCTGGCAGCTGTGGCACGACCTGCGGCGCCTGGCCGCGCCGCCGCGCATTGCTGTGGCGCCGACGCTGGTCATTGTAGCGCTGCTGGCCTTGATCGCCTGGACGCGCACGCGGCACATCGCTGGCCTCGCCTTTCCGCCGTGGGTCGACGCGATTCACCATGCGCTGATCATCCGCGTGGTGCGCGAGACTGGCCAGCCGCCGTTTTCGCTGCGCCCCTATCTGCCGATTGATCGCTTTGCCTACCACTGGGGCTACCACGCGGTCGCCGCCAGCCTGTGGCAGCTCACCGACGTGACACTGCCCGAGCTGATGCTGTGGTCGGGGCAGCTGCTGGGCGCGCTCGTGGCGCTGGCGCTGGCCGGCTGCGCGCTGACGCTGTGGCGCCGCCCGGTCGCGGCCTACGTGGCGCTGCTGGCCGTCGGCTTCTGGTCGATCATGCCGGCCTACTATCTGACCTGGAGCCGCTACACACTGCTGACCGGCCTCGTCATGCTGCCGGCGGCGATCATCGCCGGCTGGCAGGCTGTCGCGGCGCCGACGCGGCGGAGCGTGGCGCTGCTGGCGCTGCTGCTGGCTGGCCTGAACGTCACGCACTTTGTGGTGTTCTGCTGCGCCGGGCTGTGGTGTATCGCGGCTTGGTTTAGCCACACCGGCCGCCTGGTCAGTCACCGCCGGGCTGCGGTGGGCCTGGCGTGCGCGGTGGCCCTGGCGCTGCTCGGCACGCTGCCGTGGATCGTGGTGCTGCTCGGCACCCAGTCGGGCGGCGCGTCGGCCCCGGCCGGCAGCCCGCTGCGGCTGGTCGGGAGCAGCTACAACGCGATGCCCTACGACCTGCTGTGGGCCAGCGATAACCGCCGGCTGCTGGCGCTGGCCTGCGTCGCCGCGGCGCTGGCGCTGTGGTCGCGGCGGCGCGGCCTGGCCGCGATCGTCCTGTGGTGCTTTCTGGTAATGCTGGTGGCTAACCCGGTGTGGTTTGGGCTGCCATATCTGTCGTTTTTCGCCAACAATATCGTGGTGCTGATGCTGTTTGTGCCAGTCACGCTGGCGCTGGCGGCGGGCGCGGCCAGTGTTGAGGAGCGGGCTATGCGCTGGCTGAGCGGGCTGCGCTGGCCGCGCGCTGCGGCGGCCGGGCGGCTGGCAGTGGCGGCCGGGCTGCTGCTGTGGGGCGCCCGGAGCGCCACAGCTTTTCAAAGCGTCGTCAATGATGGGACCGTGTTCGCCAAGCCTGCCGAGCTGGCGGCGGTCGCCTGGGTCGCTGCGAACACGCCGCCCGACGCCCGCTTTGCGATCAACACCGCCGGCTGGCTCTTCGACGTGCCGCGCGGCACCGACGCCGGCTGGTGGCTGCTGCCGCTCGCCGGGCGCCAAACGAGCACGCCGCCGGTGATCTTCAAATATGGCAGCCCCAGCTACATCAAGGCCACGCAGCAGGAGAGTCTGTGGCTGCGCGATGCCGCCCACGATCTGGCGCCCGATGCGCTGGCCGACTGGATGGCGGCCCGTGGCCTGAGCTACGCCTACGCCACCGCCGAGGACGATCACCTGCTCACGACGGCGCGCCTGGCCGCTTCGCCGCGCTTTGTAGAAGTTTACCGTAACGAGGCGGCGGCCATTTTCAAGCTCGCGACGCCCTAACAGCGCGGCTAGCGGCGCGGCGACGCTTGGTATAATGCGGCGGCGCCACGTGGCGCGGCCTGGCCCAACAACGTATGAAAGTAGCCTATGAGCGATTCCCCAGCAGCTTTGAGCGAGCGCGAGCAAGAGATTTTGCGGCTCGTCGCGCAGGGCAAGACCAACCAGCAGATTGCGAGCAGCCTCAATATCAGCATTAATACGGTCAAGGTCCATCTGCGCAACGTGTTCGGCAAGGTGGGCGCCTCGTCCCGCACCGAGGCGACGATGTATGCGGTGCGCGCTGGCCTGATCACCATTGAGCGGGCCATGCCCGTGAGCAGCCTTCCTGAGCCGCCGCTGGTGCGCGACGAGCCAGCGCTGCCGCCGAGCAGTGCCGTCGCGCCGCTGCTCGCGGAGCCGCCAACTCATCCTACTGCGCCGCCCGCTGAGGTCGCCACGCCGTCCCCGCCGGTCGGGATCGGCGCCGCAGCTGAGAGCGGAGTGGACGAAGCCCCGTCGTCGCCCATTGTGCATCCGCCTGCCTCTAAGCCAGACGATCCTGAGCGTCGGCCGAGCAGTCAGGTTACTGCCGTGTCGGCGGCACCAGTGATCGTCAGCGCCAAACCTCGGTCGACGTGGCCGGCGCGCTGGTGGCTGCTGGGAATTGCAGGGGTTCTGGGCATTGTCGCGCTGGGCAGCGCCTGGCGCAGCTTTGCAACCAGCGCGCCGCCGCAGTCTACGCCCCCCTCAGCCGCGCCGGTCGTGAGCTGGCAGCGTCGCGCATCGCTGAACACGCCGCGCTCGGACTTTGGCGTGGTCGCTGTCGAGGGGCGGCTGTATGCCGTCGGCGGCAGCGAGGCCGCCGCACCGAGCTCGGCCGTTGAGCGCTTTGATCCGGCGATCAATGTCTGGGTGCGCCTCAGCGACAAACCGACTGCCGTCACGCAGGTTCAGGCGGTCAGCGTCGGCGGCCTGGTCGTTGTGCCGGGGGGTGAGGTTGGTGGCGCGCAGCCCACGGCCATTGTTGAGGCCTACAATCCCCGCAGCGATCGCTGGGAGATGCTGCCGGCGCTGCCGCAGCCGCGCAGCCGCTATGCGCTGGCCGCCGTCGAGGGCAAAGTGTACTTGATTGGTGGCTGGGATGGCACAAAAGTGTGTGCTGAGGTGTGGATGTACGACCCATCGGTCAAAACCTGGCAGGCCCAGACCGCGCTGCCAACGCCGCGCATGGACGCCGGCGTGACGGTCATCGAGGGGCAAATCTATGTCATCGGCGGCGCGAATGCCCAGGTGGCCCTCACGACCAACGAGCGCTACACGCCCAGCCGCGAGGGCTTTGGACCGTGGGCGACGGTTGCGCCGCTGCCTAGAGCGATTGGGCAGCCCGCGGTGACCACGGCATCGGTGGTGGCCATTGCCTTCGACGCCGCCCGCCATGAGGCCTGGCAATACGCCGCTGCCACCGACGCCTGGACCGCCGTGGTCATCCCCGCCGAGATGCCGCTCTCCGACCGCGCCGCGGTGCTTGGCTCAAAAATCCTGGTGTTTGGCAGTGATCAGAACCAGCAAGCCAGCGTGGTCAGCGAGTACCAGGCGGTCTACACCACATTTCTGCCGTTCACGCCCTGAGCGCGGCTGAGATAGGCGCGGGGTAGGGCGCCCTGCGGCTGATCGCTACTCGACTGGCGCCGTTGCAAACACGATGCCAATCAGCGGATAGTCCTGGTAGCCAGGCCCACTGAGAAACTTGCTACGATCCTCAGCGAGTCCCAGCATAAGTGCAACCCGATTACCCGGCATCAGCGGGGCGGTCAGCGTAGCCTCGAAGGTGCCGTCGGACTTGATTTTGGTCGTCCCCAGCAGCACGCCCGACTGCGTTAAGTCCACGACTCGCACCTCGATGCCCGCTGGCCCAGTGCCAGTGATTTTGGTGTCGGCTGCGCGCACTGGCGTGGTGATCTGAAAGGCTGGCCCCTGTACTGGGCTAACGGTGGGCGGCGGGTAGCCGCTGCTGACAATGGGTGGCTTGGTAGCTGCCGGATACGGTGCCGGTGTGCCGGCTGGGCCGGGATAGACGCGCGGCTGCGGGCTGGTCGGCGCGCTGGTCTGCGAGTTGGCCGGCCCCGTGGTGGCCTGCGGGGGTTCCGGTGCGGTGCTGCACGCTGCCAGCAGCATGAGCATGGTAAGCGCAGTCATAGAACGACGAATCAACATATCCTCCTTAACACACGATAACAGAGAGGCATCCGAGGATGCCTCTCTGTCTTAGCTAGTACGAGCGTATGATACCTGGCCCCAAGTTACGGAAGGTTGATGCCTTCGTAGTTCTTGGTGTCGAGGTTTTTGTTCGACGGGCTCGAAACGTCGGTCGAACTCTTGGGCGATACCAACGATCTTGCTGCCAGCCGGGGCCGTCACGGTCACACCGCACAGCGAGCCGTCCGAGATTTCGGCCGGGTTGAAGTAGGTGTTGCCACCGTTCGCCGGGACAGACAGCGGGATGTTGACGGTCGTCACACCGCATTTGAAGGCGCCAGTGACGGTGACCGCGGCTGCACCCAGGTTCTGAATCGTCAGACCAGTGGTTGCACGGGTGCCTTTGAGGTCGTTACCGAAGTTCTTCTTGTACTGCGGGAAGGCGATCTTCGCCGTCGCAGCCGTATCCTTGAAGCAGGAGTACGTGGTCGCCTTGACGGGCGTCGTGCCGAAGTTTTGCTCGTTGGCGTTGGCCACGATGGTGCCGCCGGTGGCCGTCAGTTTGACCGAGCTCTGGCTGAACTGCGGGAGACCGCCAATCGTCGCGGCAGTAAATGGGGTAAAGGTATCCGAGGCGCCGGCGGCGATGGTCAGGGTGGCGTTGAACTTGGTGCCGGCGGCAACGTTGCCGCCCGCGGCCACGGTATATTCAGCCGTCACCGTTGCATTGCCCGACGCAGCCGTGTTCTGCACCGTGATGCCGGTGCGGCGCATCTGAGCCTGGGTGAAGTCGTACTTGAACACCGGGCAGTAGATGGTAGCACCTGCGGCGCTCGCATCAAACATGGCCGTTGACTGAAGCAGCGTAGCGGGTGACTGCCCGGTCACGAACTCGGTCACAGCGCCGGCAATGTTACCGCCGGTGGCAACGACTGTCACCGAGCCATAGGCGCCACTGGCAAGCGGCGGGGTGAAGTCACTGCCGCCGAGCAGCACCGATTTGTTGGCGGGGATCGAGCCGCTCTTGGTGTGCGTGCCGCCGCTCGAGTCCTTGATAGTTGCATTGTAGGTGACGCCGCTGGACGCAGCCTGGACCGAGAACAAGGTCGTCTTGTTGCCGAAGTTGTTCTTAATCGTCGGGTAGATCAGCGTTGCGCCGTTGGCCGGTGAGCCGAGGTACTGAGCTGAAGCATAGCCGCCGACCACGCCGACATCGGTGTAGGGCTGGTTGTTCGCGATCTGAGCGATGGCAGCAACCTGCTTATCAGCCGAGACAACCATCGAGCCGCTGAAGCCAGCCGGCAGCGTCGGGCTAACGTCATAGACGCCGTTCGCGGCATCGCCGTGGCCTGGGAAGAACGTAAACGCGGCGCCGGCGGCCAGCGAGCTTACGGTCACGGTCGACGTGGTGCTCGAGGCCTGGGTGTAGGCCGTCAGGGTCACGTTACCAGCGGTCGTGTCGATGTTCTGGATGCCCGCGGTGGTGAACCAGCCGGCGCCGGGCAGAGCTGCCTGGGCACCGACCAGGGCGGTTGTGCTCAGCAATAAGCCGGTGACGCCGAGGGACTTGAGCGTGCGATTACGCATGGTTGGGAACTCCCTACACTAAGAATGATGATTGCGAGAGCAGCGCTGGGGTTTCGTGGTTGGCTGCTGTGGCGATATAGTAACACGAGATCGGCAGTTGTGAAGGCTCCATTCGGGCAATTTTAGTATTTCTTTTAGGTGATTAATCGGCGGTACTCGGCGCAATTTTCCAGGTACTACTTTCGGGTTATCATCGGTTTAGGGCATCCCAAAGCGATCTGTCATAGGATTAGTGCGGGATGCCCGGTTTGCTTGCTCGAAGCCGCTCAGTCAATGTAGCCCAGATTCTTCAGCCGCTCCAAAACCTCGGCCTCTTCCTCAGGGTCTTCCCAGGCGCCGTCGCTCGGGGCGTGCGCTGGCAGCGTGGTGTGATCAACGGCCTCGGGCGGCTGGCTGCTGAGCGCGGCGCCGGAGACAAACTCGCTGAGCAGTCGGCCATCCAGGTCGTTGGGCAATGGCAGGCCCAGCAGCCACAGAATTGTCGGCGCCACATCCACGATTGCGATGGTTGGGCGCGCGCCGACCGCTGGGACATCTGGGCCATAGGCCATGAATAGCCCAACCGGCCGGTGCGTGCCGCTTTCGGCGGTTAGCGGCGGCGCAAAGACCTCGTTGTGGCCCAGCTCGTGGCCGGAGTGTGAGATATAGCTCATGCCGCGCATGATCAGGTTGAGGTCGGCGCCCTTGTGGGCATACGGGCCGGCATAGACCTCGCTGCTCCGAATCACCTGGTCGACCACCGGCTGACCCTCGTCGGTCAGCTGGTAGAGCGCGGCGGTGATCGCATCGAGCAGTTCCTCGTACTCGGCGCCGGGCGCAACAATGCCCTCTGGCTCGCGGCCCTGGAGGTTGACAAAAATCTGGCCAATGTAGCCGATACTGTAGGCTTTGGTCTGGCTCCAGTCAATCGTGTTTGCCAGCGTGCTTTTTTGCTCGGGGAAGAGCGCGTGCTGGACGTTCTGCGGCACGGCCTGGCGCAGCCGCCGCAGCAGCGGGCGGTCAAGCTTGGGCAGCAGGCCCTCGCGGGTGAGGCGCAGGCGGCGCATAACCTGGGCGTAGCGCCGCGCGCTTGGGGGCGCCTGGCGACGGCGCAGCCAGCCCTGCTGCTCCAGCCAGGTGTTCAGAAAGACTTCTTTGGTGAACGAGCCGCCGCCGTGGTCCGAGGCGATCAGCACCGTGGTGTCGGGGCCAACCAGCTCCAGGCACTCGCCGAGCAGCTGATCCATCAGCAGGTAGGAGTTAAAGATCGCCGTGCCAAACGTGGCTGCCAGCGCCGGGTCGTGGCGCGGGTGGGCAGGGTCGAAGTGGTGCCACAGATAGCTCTGAAATTCGTCGACCACCCGGAATACCATCATCGCCAGGTCCCACGGCTCGCGCTGCAGCAGGCGCTTGAACGCCTCGGCCTGGACTCGCGTGGTCCGCAGCGCCTCGGCGATGTACTCGGCCTCGGCGTCGGTGCTGTACTCGATCTGTGGATCAATCGTGTAGCCCCAGCTCAGCAGTTCGTCGCGCAGGGGCGCCGGGTAGGCGTACTGGCCCTTGCTCGGCGCGCTCAGGCCTGCGACCATGATGCCGTTGACCGGCGTCGGCGGGTAGGTCAGCGGAATATTCATGGCGATCACCTTGCGGCCGTGCTGGGTCGCCAGGTCGAAGATCGTGCGAAAGCTGGTCTGGTCGCGGCGGGTGGTGGTGAGGCGATAGCTGCCGGGCAGCAGGTGGACAAAATCGAAGATGCCGTGCTTGCCAGGATTTTGCCCGGTGATCATCGAGGTCCAGGCCGGCGGCGACATCGCCGGGGCCGTCGACTGCATGGGCGCGTAGCCGCCGCCCTGCATGACCCGCGCAAAGTTGGGCAGCCGCCCAGCCGCGGCCCACGGCGTAAGCAGATCGAGCGTGGCCGCATCGATCCCAAAAACTAACACTCGGCGCATGATTCTCCTTTGTTATTTTGAGCGCGGGAGCAGCTGGCGCTGGGCCAGCAGGCTTTGACCCCAGGCAATATCGGCGGCGGTGATCACCTGGCAGAGCCGCAGGCTGACCGCGTAGACCGCCCAGCCAAGCACCAGCGCCGCCAGCCAGTGAACGCCCAGCGCCCGCAGCCCGAGCAGCGTGGCGGCGTAGGGCAGCGCGGCGAGCCCCAGGCGCAGCAGCGTGGCGCCGATGGGCCAGTCCACGATCGTGCGGCGGGCGTACAGCGCGCCGCTCAAAAATACGATCAGCGCGGCGGCGCAGTCGGCCCAGGCCGCGCCCAGCGCCCCAAGCTTCGGCTGGAGCAGGAGATTGAGGATGACGGTTGACGTAATGCTCAGCAGCTGGATCGGCACATACACACGCTGCTTGCCGGCGGCGGCAATCAGGCGGCCGCTGGGAATCGCCAGCAGCATAAACACAAACGAGGCGGCCAGGATTTGCAGGACTGGCGTGGCGGTCACAAAGACCCGGCGGTAGAAAAAGCCCATGATCACGTCGGCGGTGCCAATGATCGTGACGCCGATCAGAATGCTGCCGCTGCCCAGCACCCGCAGCAGCTGGCCCATGATCGTGGCGATGGCGGAGCGCTGGTTGACATAGTAGCGGGTCATGACCGGCAAAATCACCTGGCGCAGCACGCGCGGCAGAATCAGGAGGCCAGCGAGCAGCCCGGCGGCAGCATTGTAGACCCCGACGCCCTGCGCGCCGAAATTGCGCGCCAGCATCAGGGTGTCAATGGTGCCCTCAAACGTTGCCAGCACCGCAATCGCAAAAAACGGCACGACCGCCTGCCAGTGTGGGCGCCAGAAGTCCAGCGTCAGCGACCATTGGATCGGCGGCAAGAAGCGGCGGGCGACCAGCATATAGCCCGCCAGCCCGGCGATGCTGGTGAACAGCACGGCGCCGGCCGCGCTCACGGCATCGCCGCGCAGCACCAAGCTGAGGCCCACGGCGCCGAGCTTGATCAGGCCGCTGCCGGCGCTGATCGCGACGATAAATTCGACGCGCTGCGCCGTGATCAGGTAGCTTTGATAGAGCACGACCAGGCCTTCCGAAAGCCCGGTCGCGCCCAGCAGGGCGTAGATAATGGCCGAGTGAGCGGCGTAGCTGCTGTTGAGCAGCCAGACCAGGAATCCGCCATAGGCCAGGCCGGCGCCGCCAAGCCGCAGCAGCAGACACTGCCCCATGATCTGTCCACTGTGCTCGGGGTGCGCCGCTAGCTCGCGCAGCATAAACTGATCAAGGCCGCCCAGCGCACACTGCAGCAAAATCGCGGCAAATGTGAAGCCCAGCGCATACGAGCCGGCCTCGGTCTCGCTGATGCGGTGGGCCAGCAGCAGAAAAAACAGCGTGTTAGCCAGCCGCGCGATGACCTCGCCGATGACGCCGAGGACGGTGTTGCGGGTTAGCCGACCGGCAACACCGCTCAAGGCTTCGCGGCCCCAGCGCGGCGGGGCGTCGCGATGCGCCGCACGCGGCCGGCAACTTTGCGCGCCTTGCTGGTGATCAGCTCGCCGGCGTTGACCGGCTGGACGTAGCACATCGAGGGGCAGGTCGGGCAGCCGGTCTCGCGGAGCGCGGCGCGCGCGGCGTAGGCCCGCGGCCCAAACCAAATGTCGTCGAAGCGCTCATGAAGCAGGTTGCCGAAGCTCTGCTCCTCCCAGTTGACACATGGATACACCTCGCCGGTGTACTCAACGACGCAGCCGAAAAAGCCCATCATGCAGGTGCGGTCGCGAGGCGCGCCGCTGAGCATGTGCTGGGCATCGCGGTAGTAGTGACGCAAGGTCGTGGCATCCTCGGCGCCCAGCGTGCCAAAAAAGTCCTGGGCCTGCTGCGAGGCCGGGCTGTTCGGCACAAAGCCCAGCATCTCGGCCTGCTCCAGGTTGCTGTAGTAGGTTCCTGACAGCACAATTGGGCTGAAGTGGATCGGCAGGCCGCGCTCGGCGGCAAAGGCCCGCAGCCGCTCAACGTGGCTAATATTCTCGGGCATCACGACGCTGCTGAGCTTGACGCGCAGTACCGGGAAGCGGGTGCCGCAGCTCGGCGAGGCCGGCTAGCGACTGCTGGACCTTGCCCCAAAATCCGCGAATGCCGCGCACCTGATCGTGCATGTCCTCGATACCGTCGAGCGAGATCTGCACCTCGAACATATGCAGCTGATTATTGGTGGCCTGCACGCTGGTCAGCATGGCCTCGATGTGGCCGAGCAGGCGCTGCGGATTCAGGCCGCTGCTGGCGACGGTCACATGCTCAAGGCGCGGGCAGGCGGCGCGCACCACGTCGAAAATCTCGGCCAGATCTTGCGCAGCGTCGGCTCGCCGCCGGTCAGGGTCAGCGAGCGCACCGACGGAAACGGCTCGCGGAACATGTGGCGATATTGCTCAATCGAGAGCGTCGGGGTATTTTTTTCCTGCCAGATGTTGCACATTTTGCAGCGGCTGTTGCAGTGGCGGGTCACGGCGACGATCAGATTGAACGGCCGCGCCAGCCGGTCGCGGTTGACGAACGGGCTGATGGTCGCGGCCGCCGCCACGGCGCTGCCAAACGTGGGCAATCGATCAATAAACTCTATTCGGGTCGGCATGCCTGATCCTTTGGCGGTGTGGGGACGCCGCGTAAGCTGAAGTTGTCACCATTAAGGGTAACATATCTTTAGCCCGTTGCGGTGCGGCCGCCGGCTGATGGGCCGCTGAGGAGTTCGCGCAGCGCGCCGCCCAGGTAGGCGCGGGCGCCGCGCAGGTCGCCGCGGGCCAGGCGCCGCACGGCAATGCTCAGCAGATAGCGCAACTCGGCGGCGACAAACTGTCGGTACTCGCGGCCGGCAAGGTGCTTTTGGAAAAAGCGGATGCGGCTCTGGGCGTAGTAGGAGTCCTTGTGGTAGTGGGCGCCCTGCGCGCTTACCGACCCCTGGTGCCAGACGCCGGCGGTCGTGACGCAGGCCACGCGGTAGCCCTGCAGCCGGGCGCGCCAGCACAGGTCCATATCCTCGTAGTACAGAAAAAAGCGCGGGTCGAGCAGCCCGATCTCATCCAGCACCGACCGCCGCGCCAGCAGGCCGCAGCCATACACAAAATCCACCGAGATGCTGGGCTGCCCCGCGAACTGCCCGGTGTCAGCGACGTTCTCGCCGAGCGCGACGACGCGGCGCGGCTCCATGACTGCCCCGAGCGCCGCGATCGTGCCGGGCAGGTCGCGGCGGTAGATGATCGGCGCGGCGATGGCGAGGCGCGGGTCGGCATCCATCGCCGCTAGCAGCCGCTCGAATAGGTCGGGCGCCGGGCGGGCGTCGTTGTCGAGCTGGAAGGTGTAGTCCACGCCCGCCGCCAGCAGCGCCGTCAGGCCGACGTTGACCGCCCGGCCGTAGCCGATATTGTCAGCCAGTGGGAGGATGTCGAGCGCCGGAAACCGCGCCCGGATGCGCTCGGGCGAGTCGTCGCGCGAGCCGTTTTCGATCAGGACGACCTTGAGGTTGGGGTAGGTCAGCTGCGCGACCGACTCAAGGCAGCCGATGGTCTCGTCGGCTTTATTCCAGTTCAAGATCACGATGCCGATCAGCGGCTGCGCAGTGGTCATAGGTGCTCATCCATTCTTGTTAGGTGTGACGGGCGACAAAATCATGAATCGTGGCGCTCACATGCGCGAGCATCGGCGCGGTCAGGCCGGGGTACACGCCCAGCCAAAACGCCTGGCGCATCACCTGGTCCGTCGCCGCGAGTTCGCCGACGACGCGGTGCGGAATATGTTGGTAGGCTGGCTGGCGCAGGAGGTTGCCGCCAAACAACAGCCGCGTGGCGATGCGCCGCTCCTCCAGCCAGCGCACCAGCTGGTCGCGAGTGAACGGCGCGTCAGGCCGGACGGCGAGCAGAAAGCCAAACCAGCTCGGCTCCGAGCCGGGCGTGGCGGCTGGCAGCGTCAGCCACGCCTGCAGATCGGCGAGCGCGGTGTGGAGCGCGGCCCAGTTCGCGCGGCGGGCGGCGATGAAGCCCGGCAGCTTCGGCAGCTGCGCGACGCCGACCGCGGCCTGCATATCGGTCAGCTTCAAGTTGTAGCCGATGTGCGAGTAGGTGTACTTGTGGTCATACCCGTGCGGCAGGTCGCCTAGCTGCCAGTCGAAGCGCTTGCCGCAGGTGTTGTCTTTGCCGGGCGCGCACCAGCAGTCGCGGCCCCAGTCGCGGAACGACTCGACCAGCTTTTTGAGCTGCGGCGAGCTGGTCAGGACTGCGCCGCCCTCGCCCATGGTCAGATGGTGCGCCGGATAGAAGCTGACCGTCGCCAGATCGCCAAACGTCCCGACGGTCTGGCCGCCATAGGTCGCGCCAACCGCATCGCAGGTGTCCTCGATCGGCCACAGGTTGTTGGCTTTGGCGAACGCCGTCACCGCCGCGAGGTCGAATGGGTTCCCGAGCGTGTGGGCCAGCATGATCGCCCCAGTCCGCTCGCTGAGCGCGGCGCCAAGCTGCGACGCATCGATGTTGGCCGTCGCCGGGTCCACGTCGACAAACACCGGCACCAAGTTATTTTGGATGATCGGGTTGATAGTGGTCGGAAAGCCGGCCGCGACGGTGATCACCTCGTCGCCCGGCACGAGCGCGTGGGCGCCCAAGCTCGGCGAGGTCAGCGCCGACAGCGCTAAGAGGTTCGCCGACGAGCCGGAGTTGCACAGCAGCGCATGGCGGACCGGAAAAAAGCGCGCAAACTCGCGCTCAAACTGGTCGGCGAAGCGCCCGGTCGTCAGCCAGAAGTCGAGCGCCGAGTTCGACCAGATGGGTCAGCTCGCTGTCATCGAACACGCGGCCGGCGACCGGCACGGCATGCTGGCCCGGCTCAAACGGCGGCTGGGCGAAGGCCTCGGCATAGTATTGCGCGGTCAGGCGCAGAATCTCGGCGCGTAGCTCGTCGGGTGCCATTACATCCTCGCGGTGAAGTCGGCCAGCGCGACAGCCAGCGGCTCGTGCGACTGGCCGAGCAGGTGGCTGGCCTTGTCGGTGTACAGCCCGGCCTGGAGCGGGCGGCGGGCCGGCTGCCCCAGCTCGGCGGTCGTAATCGGCGCGATCAGGTCGGCCGGCAGGCCGAGCGCTGCGGCCAGTCGCACGGCAAACTGATACCGGCTGATCAGCACCGGCCCGGCCACATGGTAGATGCCAGTGGCGTTGGCGCCGACCAGTGCCACGCTCAGCCGCGCGACCGCCGGCGCATACGACGGGCTGCCGCGCTGGTCGATGGGGACGCGCAGCTGCTCGCGGCGGCCGAGCACCGCCTGCACGCGGTAGGCAAAGTTTTTGCGCTGCCGCTCGGGGCCAAAGACGACGGTGGTGCGCACGACGAGCGCCGTGGGATCGGCCAACACCAGCCGCTCGGCCGCGAGTTTGTGGTGGCCGTAGACGTTGATCGGCGCGGGCTGATCGTCCTCGGAGTACGGGCCGCTGCGGCCATCAAACACATAGTCGGAGGAGAAAAACACCAGCCGGGCGCCCACCCGCGCGCAGGCGTCGGCGACCGCCGCGGTCCCGGCGACGTTGATCTGCTCGGACTCGGCGGCGTGGCTCTCGCACCAGTCGACGTTGGTCTGGGCGGCGGCCAGGTAGACCACGCTAGGCCGGGCCGCGCCGAAAACCTGCGCTAGCGCCGCAGCGTCGGTGATGTCGAGGGCCACCAGGCCCGGCTGCGGTGTGCGGTGATATGTGCCGACGGCCGCCGCGCCCGTGCGCCGCAGCTCGCCGAGCAGCGCGCCGCCCACCAGTCCGCTGGCGCCGATCACCAGCGCGCTCATCGGTGGTGTAAACTCCAGTCGTAGGGAATATGATTGTCGAGCGGGTCGAGCCGCTCGATCTCGGCCGGGTCGTGCGGGTGCGTCGCGCAGTTGGCTACGAGTGCCGGGGTCGTCCCAATGCCTTTAAAGCCATTCCAGACGCCGGGCGGTACGATGACGAGCGCATAGTTCGACTGGCCCAAAAAGATTTCCTGGAGTTCGCCATAGGTCGCCGAGCCGGGCCGGTCGTCAAACAGCACCAGCTTGATGCGGCCGACCACCACGGCGTAGTTCAGCGTCATCAGCGTGTGGCGGTGCCAGCCCTTGATCACGCCGGGATACACCTCGGAAAAATAAATTTCGCCAAACTGCTGGAAGTGCGGGGCGTCGCTGCGCAGCATGTGCATGATCGTGCCGCGCTCGTCGGGGATTTGGCGCAGCGGGATGACCTGGACGCCGGCGATCACTGCGCGCCGCCGAGAAAATTGCGATACCAGGCAATCGTGCTGGCGAGGCCCGCTTCGAGCGTCCACTGCGGTTGCCAGCCGAGCACCGCGCGCGCCTGGCCCGAGTCAAGGAACTGGTCAATGATCTCGGCGCTGGCCTGGTTCTGCACGACGGGCGCCAGGTCGCTGCCGAGCTGCGCGCTGATCGCCGCGACGATCTCCAGGACAGTCAGCGGCTGCTCCAGGCTAAAGTTGAAGGCCGCGCCACGCACCGCCGGCCGCGCGATCTGCTCGGCCAGCAGCAGGTAAGAGGCGACGACATCCTCGACAAACACGTAGTCGCGGCGATAGCGGCCATTGCTACGAATAATCGGCGCCTGTGCCCCGAGGAGGCTGCGAATCGTGCCTGGCACAATCCGGCTCCAGTTGAGGTCGCCGCCGCCAAAAATGTTGCCGCAGCGCGCAATCGTCACCGGCAGGCCGTAGGTCTGGGCGTAGCTCTGGCTGATCAGATCGACGCAGCTTTTCGAGACATCGTAGGGGTAGCGGCCCTCCAGCGGCGTGGCCTCGGTGTAGGGCAGCACGGCCTGGTCGCCGTAGGCTTTGTCGCTGGACGCGACGACGACGGCCTTGACCAGATCGCTGTGACGGCGGCAGGCCTCCAGGACATGCCAGCTGCCGCGGATGTTGGCCTCGAAGGTTTGCAGCGGCGCGCGGCGGGCGTGGCCGACAATTGTCTGGGCGCCGAGATGAAAGACCGTATCAACCTCGTGCTCAACAATCGCCCGCTCGACGGCGGCGAAATCCTCAAGCTGGCCGCTGACCACGTGGGTCTGGGCGATGAGGCCGCTGCGGTACAGCTCGCTGTGCGGCTCGGGGTCGCGGACGAGCGCCGCCACTGCGCAGCCGCGGCCGAGCAGCGCCCGGACCAGCCAGGCGCCGACCAGGCCGGTCGCGCCGGTGACGAGCGCCCGGCGGATCGGGCGCGGCGCTACGTCCAGCGCTTCCACGGGGCGTGATTCGTTTGCCACAGCTCTTCCAAAAGTCGCACGTCGCGCAACGTGTCCATACACTGCCAAAAATCGTGGTGCTGAAAGGCCGCCAGCTGGCCGGCGGCCGCCAGCCGCTCCAGCGGCTCGCGCTCCCAGACCGTCCTGTCGCCATCAATATAGTCGAGCACCGCCGGCTCTAGGACAAAAAAGCCGCCGTTGATCCAGCCCTCGCCGGTCTGCGGCTTCTCGGCAAACTGCGTCACAGCGCCGGCATCCAGCGCCAGCTCGCCGAAGCGCGCCGGCGGCCGCACCGCGGTCACGGTCGCCAGCTTGCCGTGCGCACGGTGAAAGCTGAGCAGCGCCCCGAGATCAACGTCCGAGACGCTGTCGCCGTAGGTCAGCAGAAACGTCTCGTTGCCGAGCCAGCGCCGCAGCCGCTTGATCCGCCCGCCGGTCATCGTCTGCTCGCCGGTGTCCACCAGATGCACCAGCCAGTTTTCGCGGTGCTGCTGGTGGACGGTCACATCGCCGGTCGCCAGCGAGATGCTGAGGTCGTTGTGATGGCTGTAGAAGTTCAGGAAATACTCTTTGATCACCGCGCCTTTGTAGCCCAGCGCCAGGACAAACTCGTGGAAGCCGTGGGCGGCATAGATCTGCATGATATGCCAGAGCATCGGCTTGCCGCCCACCTCAACCATCGGCTTGGGCTTGACGACCGTCTCCTCAGCGAGGCGTGTGCCGAAGCCGCCCACGAGAATAACGACTTTCACCGCGCGACAGCCACCGGCTCCAGGTAGCCCAGCCGCTCAAGCTCGGCCATGATGAACGCCGCGCTAGTCGCTGGGTCCTCGGTGCTGGTGTGGATGGTGATCTCGGGGTTGACGGGCGCCTCGTAGGGGTCGCTCACGCCGGTGAAGTTCTTGATCTCGCCGGCGATGGCCTTTTTATACAAACCCTTGACATCGCGCTCGACCAGCGTGTCGAGCGGGCACTCGACGTAGACCTCGACGAAGCGACCGACCATCGCCCGGACCTCATCGCGAACCTCGTGGTACGGTGAGATCGCGGCGGTGATTGCCACGACGCCGTTGCGGGTCAGGACCTGGCAGACCCAGCCGATGCGCCGAATATTGGTGTCGCGGTCCTCTTTCGAGAAGCCGAGGCCCTTGCTGAGGTGGGTGCGCACCACATCGCCATCTAAAACCTCAACCAGCTGGCCGCGCTCGCGCAGCATGGGGGCCAGCAGATCAGCCAGCGTGCTCTTGCCGGCGCCTGAAAGTCCAGTCAGCCAGAGTGTAAAGCCTTTTGTCATAGTGCGTGTGCCTGTCCAATCATATCTGCCGGGATCGGCTGCTCCAGGAGCTGAAGCAGCGTCGGCGCAATATCGTAGATGCTGATCGGCGCGATCTGACGACCACCGCCGGGTTGTCGCGGATTATAAAGGATAAAAATCCCGAGCTGTGCGTGGTTCGCATCGTCGGGGCCGGTGTCGTTTTCGAAGGTGTAGAGCTGGCCGGTGCCGACGGTGCCGACCGAGCGCCAGTCCAGGTCGCCGAAGTAGATCACGAGGTCGGGGGCGACGTTGGCGGCGGTGCGGTACAGCGCCTCGGGCTTGAAGGCCGTGGAGTGCAGCGGCGCGCCGGTGTGGTCGGGGAGCGCCGCGATTTTCGCCGCGATCTCGTCGCGGACGGCCTCGTAGCGCTCGGCAGGGACGATGCCCTGCGGCTCGCGGCCGGCGACGTTGATGAACAGCCGGCCATAGTAGCCGCCCGATCCCCAGGCGCTGGTGCGCGACCAGTCAACCTGGCAGCGCTCCAGCGGCGCCGGCGTCGCTGGATACTCCTTGAGGACCAGGTAGCCCTCCTGGATCAGCCACTCGTTGAGCGCAAAGCCGCCCAGCATGACCTTGCCGCCGTGGTCGGACACGACCAGCACGGCGGTGTCAGCGGGCACCAGCGCCAGCAGCGCGGCGATCTGGGCGTCGATGTAGACATAGTAGTCGTGGATCGCGCGCTCGAAGGGGCTGCCCGGCACGTGCTTGGGATGCCGCGGGTCCATGTCCTTCCAGAAGCCGTGATGAATCCGGTCGACGCCCATGTCGACGGTCATGAAAAAATCGTACTGCTGGCGTCGCAGCAGCTGCTGGCAGACCGTGAAGTGCTGCTCGGACATCCGGTAGATGTCGCGCAGGATCGCGGCCTTGTCCTCGGAGCGAAAGTTGGGCACGTCCATCAGGAACTCGCCCTCGACCCACCCGGCGATCTCGGCCTTCAGCTCGGGCGGGTGGGTGTACTGGCTTTTGGCGCTGGGCGTCAAAAAGCAGCTGACCAGCTCGCCGTTGACCGGCGCGACCGGGTAGGTCTGCGGCACGCCGATCACGCCGACGCGCTTGCCGGCCTGGCCCAGCAGGTCCCACAGCCGCGGGACCTTGATCGCCCGCGCCGTCGCCGTGACCATGTTCTCGTAGCTGTGGTCGGCGCGGTTGCGGAAGCCGTAGACGCCCAGCTGGCCGGGGTCGCGGCTGCTCATCATGCACGACCAGGCCGGCACGGTGATCGCCGGGATGCAGCTCTCCATCGGGCCGTAGACGCCCTGCGCCATCAGCCGGCTAAGCGTCGGCAGCTCGTCGCGCCAGCGCTCAAAGACCAGCTCGGGCGCGGCGCAGTCTAGGCCGATGACCAGTAAACGTGGGGCAGTAGCCATGATCGCTCCTACTGCTGCCGGTAGGCTTCGTGCAGAATCCGCACGACCTCGGGGCGGCTGAACTCGGGCGGCGGCAGCTCGCCGGCGCTGAGCATCGCCCGCACCGCGGTGCCGCTGAGCACCAGGTGGTTCGAGGCGTCGTGGGGGCAGGTTTTGGACGAAACCACGCCCAGGCAGACATGGCAGTAAAAGGTGTGCTCGAAAAAGAGCGGCGTGATGCCGATCTCGTCGGGCGTAAAGTTGTCGAAGATGCGCTGAGCATCGTAGGTGCCGTAGTAGTTGCCGACGCCGGCGTGGTCGCGGCCGACGATGAAGTGGGTGCAGCCGTAGTTTTTGCGGGCCAGCGCGTGAAAAATTGCCTCGCGCGGGCCGGCGTAGCGCATCGCCGCCGGGTAGACCGCCAGCTGGGTGCGCTGCGGCGGGTAGTAGTCTTGCAGCAGCGCCTCATACGAGCGCATCCGCACGTCGGCGGGGATGTCGTCGCCTTTGGTCGCGCCGACCAGCGGGTGGACCAGCAGGCCATCCACAATCTCCAGCGCGGCCTTCTGAATATACTCGTGGGCGCGGTGGATCGGGTTACGAGTCTGGAAGCCGACGACGCGCCGCCAGCCGCGCTCGCGGAACAGCGCCCGCATCTCGGCCGGGGTTTTGCGGTACGGGCCAAACGGCAGGTCGGCGGCCTGGTCAATCTGCCAGACCGGGCCGGCCAAATACACCTCGCCCTGCTCCATCAGCCGGGCAACGCCGGGGTGCGCAGTCTCGGTGGTCCGAAAGACCTGCTGGGCCTCGTGCTGCTTGTCGTAGCCGAACTGCTCGGTGACCTCCATCAGCCCGACGAGCTGGCCCTGCTCGCTGCGGAGCGCCAGCTCCTGGCCGACCTTGATGGTCTTGGCCTGCTCGGCGCTGACTGGCAGCGTGATCGGCATGCTCCAGACCAGGCCGCTGGGCAGGTAGAGATCGTCGACCACGCTGCGGTAGGTGGCCTGGTCCATAAATCCGGTCAGCGGGCTAAACGCGCCGTTGCTAATCAGCTCTAGGTCGGAGAGATTCACGGCGCTGAGGGTCAGGCTGGGCAGGGTCTCGGCGCGCTCGAGGGCGGCCTCGCGCAAGGTGCCGCGCAGGGTGCGGTCGACCAATGCGCCGCCGTGGGGCGTGATTTGGCGGAAGGGTGTTGTCATGGGTGGCGTCCTCGTGGGTGGGCGAGCAGCGCGGCATACAGTGCTTGATGCTGCTGAACAATTTCTTCCCAGCCGTGGTGTGCGATCCATGCACGCTGCGCGCCCCGACGCTGGGTGCGATACGCTGGCTGAGCAAGCACAGCCTCAATTGTACCCGCAATTCCCGCCGCCGCCGCTGACGGCGCGATGAAAACCGCCTCGCGCAGCGCTGCCGCCACCGCCGGGCTGTCGGTGGTCACGACCGGCAGATCGTGGGCCAGCATCGCCATCAGCACGCCCGACGAGGGGTAGAGGCCGTCCTGGAACGGCAGCACGCCCAGGTCGGCCGCCCCGAGCACCGCCGATAGCTCGGCCGGATCATCGAGGTACGAGCCGAGATGGAGCTGGGGTGTCTGAGCCTGGAGCGCCGCAAGCTGCGGCGCCAGACTGCGCCGGTAGCTCAGGGTGGCGGCGCTGGCTGCTTGGCCGTCGCCGAAGTCGGCGTAGATCGCCAGGTGCAGCCGTGGGTTGCTCGGGTACAGCTGGGCAAACGCCGCTAGCAGCGCCTCAATTCCTTTATCCGGCCGCACAAAGCCAAAAAAAATCAGCAGCTGGTCGTCGTCGCGCAACCCCAGCGCGGCGCGCACGGCGGCGCGGCTCTGGCTGGGGCGGTTGGGAATATTGGACGGCACACTGGTCAGCGCGGTCGGCACGCGGTCCCAGCGCCGCACCCGGCCGACGCGGCGGCGCCAGTGCAGCATGTCAGCGCGCTGCACAAACAGCAGGGCGTCGGCGGCCAGCGTTGCGACCATGCCCTCCAGCCCGATGCGCCAGCGCTCGCGGGTCAGCTCGTGGAGTGTCAGGCAGATGTTGGCGGCGGGCAGCTGCTGGCGGATCGCCCACGGCAGCAGCGCCGCCACGCCGTGGCGATAGCCGGCCGACGGAAACTGAAGATGCACGATGTCGGGCTGCGCGGCCGCCAGCCAGCGCAGCAGCCGCGGCAGCTGCGCCACGGTCCAGCGCGGCGGCACGAGCGGGACCACGCCAGGCGCCGCCTGCGCCGGCAGCGAGGTCACCGCCTGCGCCGCGAGACCGTGGCCGCGCAGCGCCTGGGCCAGGCCGCCAGTGTAGTGGCCGACGCCACACTGGAGCGGCGGCAGCAGCGGGTTGAGCAGCGCGATCTTCATGGCGTTCGTAGCCCGGCGGCCAGGCCCCAGGTCCAGGCGACCTGCTGAATATACAGCCCCGGCCAGACGTACCAGTAGCGCCACAAAAACGGCCGCTGCCAGATCAGGCCAGCCAGCCGCACGGCGCCGATCAGCGGCGCCGCCAGCCCGAGCAGCCGCGGGTGGCCGAGCAGCCAGCGCAGCCAGGGCGCCGCGCTGTCGAGGCCCTTGTGGCGCTGCCGAAATAGGCTGTGGGCGCGGCCGTACTGCGCCAGGTGCCGCCAGGCCACCCGCCCCGAGCTGCGAATATGGTCGTGCAGCACGATGGCGGCTGGGACAAAAAGGAGCCGGTGGCCGGCCGCGCGTAGCCGCAGCCCAAACTCCATGTCCTCGCCGGCCGCCCCGGCGAACGCCTCGTCGAAGCCCCCGGCGGCCGCCAGCAGGCTGCGGGCGATCAGCAGGTTGCCGGTTAGGAGATACGGCCGCTCGCCGGCGGGCGTCCACGGGAGAAAGCCCAAAAACGCCGTCAGGTTGTCGCTGATCGTCCAGAAGTCGGTGTGCGGAAACGTCACCGCGCCGCCGACGACCGGCTGCGCGGCTGTGGCGTGGGCCAGCAGCTGCGCCAGCGCATCGGGTGCGGCCACGCAGTCGGCGTCGACAAACCACAGCAGCTCGCCGGCGCTGTGGGCGACGCCAATGTTGCGCGCGGCGGCGGCCGAGACCGGCGTGGCCGTCGGAATAAACCGCACCGTCGGTGGCAGGAGGCCGCGCCCATCCTGGCCGACCACGATGATCTCGCCGAGCTGGTTGCAGGCAGTCTGCGCCTGGAGCGCGCGGATCACGCGGTCGATCACGGGCGAGTTGAGGGCGGGAATAATGACGCTGATCATCGGCGGCTACTCGTGGCTAGGCACTGGGCGCGGCGCTTCGGCGGCGGGCTGCCGGGCGCGGCTGCTCAAGGCAGCCCGTGCCAGCCGGGCTAGCCAGGCGGCGCCAAAGGCCTCCAGGACGGCGGCGCAGGGCTGGAGCGGCAAAAAATAGCGGTCAAAGTCGATGGGCAGCCACCACACGATGCCGACCGTTGTCACCATAATCCAGACAATGACGATCCAAAGCTGGCGCTGGTCTGGCACCAGGCGGCCGCGGCGTACAATGCCGGCCTCGAGCAGGCCGAGCGTACCCAGCACCAGCAGCGCCGCGTCGCCCCCTAGTCGCAGCTGGTTCAGCGGCGCGAACCACAGCATGAACCATTGAGTTGCGGCTAACTTTTGACTCAGTGTCTTCGTCGCCTGGGTGGTTTCCTCCGAGCGCACCACCTTGTTGAGTTCGAGCATGTGCTTGATGCCGCCGATGAGGTTGTGATACAGAAAGGGATTGACCGCCACAAAGATCAGCGCGGCCCAGCCCAGCACCACCAGGCCAGCCACGACGGACGGCGCAGGACGATGACCAGCGTGGATCTCGGCGGCAAGCTTCAAGGCCAGCACCACGCCGCAGGTCACGATGACCAGCAGCGCGTTGAGTTTGGTAGCCGCTGCTAGCCCAGCCATGATCCCGGTGAAGCTGGCCCAGCCGAGTACCGGCCGCCAGGCTGCTAGATCGAGGGCGCGCACGAGCAGCACCAGGCCGCACACTGCCAGCAGCCCCAGGCATAGCGCCGGCGTGTCAATCATCGCCCGTCGGCTGCTTATGACGATCAGCTGGGCGCCCACAAAGCTGGCGCTGGTCAGAAAGGCTAGCCGCCGCGTGCTGACCATTGCGACCAGCCAGTACAGCGCCAGGCAGCAGCCGATGCCGGTCAGCGCCACTGGATAGCGCGCCGCCGCCACCACCCAGCGCGACGGGACCAGGCCGGCGGCGATGTTCCACTTCACGTCGTGGCTAAACGAGAAGCCGAGAATTGGTAGGTCGCGGTAGCCTTCCCGATACGTGCCGGCCCCGATCAGATATTTACCGATCGGCGGATGGTAGGCGCCCCAGTAGCTGAAATCCTCCTGCCAGAATGGGCTGGTGATGTCGTGCTCGATAAACATGGTCTGGAAGGCTTTGGCGCCGACGGCGATCCATAGGCTCTCATCGCCATGATAGTTGCTGAGGTCCTGGAGATTGGTTAGAAAAGCCGGCGCGATCAGCACCAGCAGCGCCAGGGCGGCTCGCTCACGCTCGGCCCATGCCCAGCAGCGCCGTGCCCACGTCATGAGCCAGGCTACTCCCGTTGGCGTAGTCCTCTTGTTCATTCTCTGCTCCTGTATATGGCTGGCGCCCACATCTCCAAGCTACCGCCGTTGGCGCCCGTGTCATGGCCTGAGCGCCAGGATGGTTACACCGCCCTGCTCGTAGACCACCGCAAACGCCGGATCGCGGCGCAGCGCAGCGATATTGAGACGATAGGCCGGCTGCTGCACGTGCGGGCCATCGTAGATATAGCGAACGCCCGCCTGCCGACACAGCGCGATCGCCGCCGGGTCGGGCAGGGGCGTGCGGCGCAGCGCATTGGCGAAATCCTTGACCTGCTGGACAAAGCGTGGGTCCTCGGCGCGCTCGCTGCCGTAAGTCAGCGGCGGCAGCGTCGAGCGGCGGCCAGTCAGGAGCGGCAGCCACCAGCCGCCGTCGTCGCCGGCCTCCAGGGTGTCGCCGTAGGCCGGGAATGAGTTGACCAAAAATAGTGCGTCGGTGGGGGTGTTGCCTTTGATCCAGGTCATCGCGGCAGCGTCGGCCGGCGTCAGCAGCATGAAGCTGAGGTCCAGGATGCCCTGCTGCCAGCGCACGCCCCAGATGCTCAGGGCCAGCAGCAGTGCCGGGCCGAGCCAGCGCAGCGCCGCCCAGCGCCGCAGCTGCTGCACAACGGTGTCAACGCCATACGCGGCCAGCGGCAGCACGGTCACATACAGCGCAATCGCGGCGGTAAAAAAGTTGACGATGCCGGTGCCAGGCACGCCCAGCAGCTGCGGCACTACCGTCAGAATCAGCCCGGCGCTCCAGACCACAAACCAGGTCATATGCCAGTGGCGCCGGATCAGCGCCACCAGCGCGCCGAAGCCGGCCAGCAGCAGCAGCGGGCGATTGATGTAGCGCGGCGGCAGCGTGTCGAGGGTGGCGTAGCTGACGATGCGGCTGGCCTCGATGTGCTTGCCGACAACGCTGGCGACGTTGTGCGCTAGGTAGCCGTTGAGGGTGTTCCACAGCCACGGCGCCGCCAGCAGCAGTGTGCCCGCGCCGATGGTCGCGCCGGTCCAGGCCAGCCGCCACCAGCGCCGCGGCGCGGGCGTGCGCACCAGGAGCATCACGAGGTAGGCCAGCACGAGCACGGCGGCGAAGATCGTCACAACGTAGTGCGTCAGCAGCAGGCCGGCGGTGCTGAGCGCGGCCAGCGCGATCAGCCGCCAGCTCGGCCGCGGCGCCTCCAGCGCGGCCATCCACACGACCAGCACCAGCGGCAGGATCACCTGTCCAGCCAGTTGGGTGTAGCGTCCCCAGTTGACATAAAATGCAGGTTGAAGATTCACAAAGCCGGTGAAGACCGCCGCCCACAGCCCCGCGCCGCGGTGGCCGCTGAAGCGCGCAGTCAGCGCATAGGCCAGCGGCACGGTCGCCACGCCGAGCAGCTGCCCGACGACGAGCAGGCTCTGCGTCACCGGCGTGCCTGTCAGCCAGTGCCAGAATGCGACGTTGGCGTGAAAGCCAAAATGGTAGGTGAAGGTGGTCAGCGGCGCGTAGGGCTGCCAGGACTGAAATAGCCCGCCGTGGTCAACGAGCAGCTGCGCCATCATGGTGTGCTGGTAGCTGTCGCCCCACAGCCCGCTCGGCAGGTCGCGGATTACAAACAGCCGCACCAGCGCCGCCAGCCCGACCAGCGCCCCGAGCAGCAGCGCATGGCCCGAGATTGGCCAGCGCCGCGGGTGCCAGGCCGGCCAGTCGCGGCGCCGCGGCAGCAGCGCCACAACCGCAACCGCAACGTAGCCGACAGTAGCCGCGCCGCTCCAGGGCAGCTTGACCAGGTGCAGCAGCTCCAGCACGAGCGGCGGGAGCGCCGCGCTCACGGCGACCGCCAGCGCGGCACGCTCGGTGCCGGTCAGGGCGGCGGCCGCGTTGGGCCACAGCCAGCGCAGCACGGCCAGGCCCGGCAATACATAGAGCGCCAGCGCCGCCAGCGCCACGCCTAGCAGCCGCGGCAGCGCGCCGAAGCCCCAGCCGAGCACTGGCCCACTGAGGAGCAGCGCCACCAGCCAGGCAGCCACGAGGCCCAGCGGCCACAGCAGTGGGCGCCAGCGGGCAGGCGCAGCAGGAAAGGTCGGGGTGTTCATTGGTAGTGCGGGGTTCTCATCGGTGTTGCGTGGCAATCTCCAGGTCCCAGCGCCAGCGTGCGCGCACGGCAGCCCATTGTTCGGCGTCTGGAATCGGCGCATTGTAGCATACCCAGCGCTAGTGCTTATGGGCGCGCCCAACGTTGCCAAAACCACAGTCGCGCCGGCGCCAGAGGGTGCTACACTGCTCTCGCTCCCCAAAATGTCCAGCGCGAGCTAGGAGGTTGGTATGACAATGCTGATGGGACCGCGCAATGGCTGGACTCTGCGGACGCGCCAGGCGCTCGCCGGCGGGGTGGGCACTGTGCTCTACGGCGTGCTCGGCTGGGTGACGACGCAGTTCAAAATTCCAGGACCGTTTGACTCACAGATTCGGCCGGCGATTGCGATCCCGATGTTTATTGGGGCGCTGTTTGGGCCGTGGGCCGGCTTTGTGACCGGCTTTGTTGGCAACACCGTCATTGATGCGGTGTCTGGCTATGGTTTTTCATGGAACTGGAGTCTTGGCAACGGCCTGCTAGGTCTGATCTGCGGGCTAGCCTTTGTGCGTGCCCGCGAGCTGCCTAGCCTGCGCGTCGTGCTGGTATGGTCGCTGATCGGGACGCTGGTGGCGTTTTTATTCAGCAGCGTGACCGATATGTGGGCCGACGGCATCGCACCAAACGCGGTGCTAGCCCAATATTTCCAGGTCGAGGTGCCGAATATTCTGTCGGGCGCGGTGCTGCTGCCAATTATCTACAGCGCCTATGTGGATATCACCCGCCGGCAGCGGCGCGCCAAGCCCTATCGCTCGGCCTAAGCTAGGCCGCCAGCGCGGCGCGTAAAAAGTGCTGGAGTGCGCGGGCCGCCGGTGGCAGCTGGCGCTCGGGGTGCCAGGCGAGTCCGAGTGTCCGCACTAGTTGCTGGCCGGCCAGCGGCAGGCCGACCAGGCCGGCGGCGTCGTCCAGCGCCAGCCGCGGCAGCACTGCAATGCCCAGCCCCACCGCCGCAAAGCGTAGCACGGTGTCCATCGCGCCGCCATCCAGCACTACCCGCGGCTCGAAGCCGGCGCTGCGACACAGCTCCAGCGTCCGATCCCGCAGCTCGTAGCCCAGCGGAAAGAGAATAAAGCCCTCGTCCGCCAGGTCGGCGGCGCTGACTGCGGGCTGCCCGGCCAGCCGATGTTCGGCCGCGACCGCGATGACCAGCTCCTCGGTAAACAGCCCTTCGCTCGCCACGCCCGCGACTGGCAGCGGCACGATTGCCAAATCCACCACGCCATCTACGAGTAGGCCGAGCAGGCGGCTGCCGCCAGCCTCGTGCAGCTCCAGCGTGATGCCAGGATGTGCCTCGTTGAACGATGCCAGCGCCGCCGGCAGTAGGTGCGTCCCCACCGTCGGCGGCGCTCCCAGCGAGACATGGCCATAGGTCAGGTCGGCCTGCTGCGTCAGCGCTGTGCGGGCGTCGCTGACCTCGCGCAGGATGCGGCGGGCGAACGGCAGCAGCAGCTGGCCGGCGTCGGTCAGCTCGATCCGCCGGCCAACCCGGTCAAATAGCTGCGTGCCCAGCTCGCCCTCTAGGCTGCGCAGCTGCTTGCTGAGCGACGGCTGGGCAATGTGTAGCTCGTGGGCGGCGCGCGTCACATGTCCATGACGCGCGACCGCCTCGAAATAGCGCAGGTGGTGCAGCTCCACTAGCGGCTGGCGAGCGGCAGGTACAGTCGGTACTGCTGTGGCAGGCCGGTGGCCGTCGGCGCCACGCCGGTGGTCGTCGTTGCGCTGGCAGTGGACTAGCGGTGCGCGTGGCGGTCGGCGCCGTCGTGGTCGAGTTCTTCGTGGCGGTCAATGTGGCGGTGCTCTCGGCGATCCGGGTGGTCGTCGCGGTCGCCTCAGGTGTGCGCGTGGCGGTGCTTTCGGCGATCCGGGTGGTCGTCGCGGTCGCCTCAGGTGTGCGCGTGGCAGTGGCCTCGACGATCCGTGTGGCCGTCGCTGTTGCCTCGGGCGTGCGCGTGGCGGTGGTCGTTGGCGCCGCGGTGGTCGTTGGCGCCGCGGTGGAGTCTTTCGTGGCGGTCAGAGTCGCGATGTCGGTCGGGGCCGTGGTCGCGGTCGGCTCTTTGGTGGCGGTCGCCGTTGGCTCCTGCGTGGCGGTCGCGGTCGGCTCTTTGGTGGCGGTCGCCGTTGGCTCCTGCGTGGCGGTCGCCGTGGCCGTCGGCTCGTTCGTAGCGGTCGCGCTTGGCACGGTGGTGGCCGTGGCCGTGCTGGTGGACGCCGCGGTGGTGGTCGGAGTTGCGGTGGCGGTCGGCAGGTCGGCGATATTGAGCTGCACGACCGCGGTCTGGCTGCCGGCGCCGTTGGCCGCGGTGACGATCGCGGCGTAGTGGCCGGCCGTCGCGTACTGGTGGGTCGGGGTGGCGCCCGTGCCGGTGGTGCCGTCGCCAAAGTTCCAGGTGTAGGCCAGGTTGGTGCCGGCCGTCGTGGTGGCGCTGAAGGCGACGGTCTGCATGGTGTAGCTCGGCGTGGTCGCCGTGGCGCTCAGGCCCGTCACGGCCACATCGCTGGCGCTGCCGCTGGTCTGGCGCACCACAAACAGCCCGCTCTCGATGTCGCTGATCAAGATGTTGCCGCTCGGCAGAAACGGGTACGTACCCCACGCGCCATTGAAATCGTTGCTGTTGCTGCTGGGGTAGGTGTCGAAAAAGCCAACCTGCTGCATGCTGTTGGGGTTGGTAATATCGAGAATTGTCAGGCCGCGCTGGTAGTTCGACATATAGTACTGGTTGCCGATCACGTAGCCGTTGTGATCAATCGTGGTCGTCGGCCCAGTCCAGACGCCGCTCACCACTGGGCTGAGCAGGTTCGAAATATCCAGCGTCCGCACTTTGGTCCGGTTGACGGTGTTGTACTCGTCCAGCTCGTCCTGAATAAAAATGTAGCGCTTGTCGGCCGTCCACCAGCCCGAGTGGCTATACCGTCCGCCGCTATACGGGTAGGAGACGATGCGGAACGGCGCGCTTTTGTTGGTGATGTCCCAGATGTCCACCGTGTTGGTACCGCTCTGGGTGCCGTGATAGTTGATAAACAGCTCGCACGGGTTGTGGCCGGCGGCGCAGGCGCTGGTGCGGCTGTCGCTGATCCAGAAGCTGGTGCTGTCGTGGGTATAGCTGGTTTGGCTCGGCACCGCCACCACCGCCGGCGCCGTCGGGTTGTCCAGGCTCAGAATCCGGTAGACGCCGCTGCTGAGATTGGTGCCGTTCATGAAGAGATACGAGGTCTGGCCCGGCAGCGTGACATTGGTGGTGTAGTCCACGCTGTCAATGTAGACCGTGTGCGACCGTGAGAAGCCGTTGTAAGTCGCGGCCAGCGTGACCCGCGTCGGCAGCTCGTTGAGGTCCAGAATCTGCATGCCCTGGCCGCTGGCCTCGGTCGACAGATACGCATACGCCATCCAGCGCTGTAGCCGCGGATTATAGTACTGATATACTTTGACCTCGCGCCAGCTGGAGCTGGCGGCGCTGATCGTCCCGACCTCGACCGGCGCCCGCGGGTTGGTGACATCGATCACGCTGGTGCCGTTCTCGTGGCCAATAATTGCATACTCACGGCCGGTGTTGAGGTCAACGTGGCCCCACAGGTTGCTGGCCTCGGTCGGCCCGGTGTTGATCTGCGACAGCGCGACGCGGCTGAGCAGGTCAATGCCGCTGCACGGATAGGCGCCGGCAAAGCCGCCGACGCACGCGGTCGCGGCCTGCGGCGCATCGGCGGCGGCCAGCGATAAGTCGTCCTGCGGGTCGAACAGCGGGTCGGCGTGGCGCGGCGTGGCGTCGCGCAGCGGCACAAAGCCGTTGCGCCGCAGATCGGCGTGGTAGCGCTGCGGCACGCCCGCGATGATGCTCTGATTCCGCTCGGGCGCCCAGCTCCGAAAGCCGTCGATCACGCTGTAGCCGCCGCGCACCGGCACCAGGCGGCTCAGCAGGCGCGATACGTTCTCGCCGCTAAACTCATAACGCCCGGCCGCCGCTCGCAGCTCCGATCCCTCGCCGCGCAGCTGGCCCAGCGCGTACATCAGCGTGCGGCACGGCTGCTGCGCCGTCTGACAGTTGCCGGCATCGCGGCCCATCGGCGCGATGTACAGAAGATGAGTCTCGCCGCTGTGTGCGGCCGCCGGCATTGCTGACCATAGCCAGCCCACGATCAAGCCAAGCCACGCGATGTGGCGAACCCGTGAAAAACGCTGCATGCTGCCCTCAAACTCGTTCGCCGGATTGTACTACAACCGCCGCCCCGCGGCTCGAATCATAGCCGCAGGCTATCAATCCTAGATCAAACATATCTTCGACGCCACCAGCGCGCCGGCGTACACTGCCGCTAGCTGCTGGGAGGCAACCATGTTAGACACTGAGACGATGCTCCACCTGACGACCGATGTGCTGGTGATTGGCAGTGGTGGCGCCGGCCTGCGGGCGGCCATCGAGCTGCACGACCGCGGCCAGCGCGTGCTGGTCGTCGGCAAGCGCCCCAAGCTCGACGCCCACACCGTGCTGGCGGCCGGCGGCATCAACGCCGCGCTGGCCACGATGGACCCCGCCGACACCTGGGCGATCCACGCCGCCGACACGCTCGCCGAGGGCCGGCTGCTGGGCGATCCCGTGGCGGTTGAGCTGCTCTGTCAGGCGGCGCCTGCGGCGATCAGCGAGCTGGAGCGCTGGGGCGTGCCGTTTGCCCGCGAGAATGACGGCCGCCTGTCGCAGCGGTATTTTGGCGCGCACCGCCACCGCCGCACCTGCTTTGTCGGCGACTACACCGGCCAGGAGATCATCCATGCGCTGGTGCGCGAGGTTGACCGGCGTGGCATCGAGGTGCTGGAGCGGGTGTATATCGCCGACCTGCTGACCGCGGCCGGCCAGGTCAACGGCGCGCTCGGCTTTCGGCTGGACGGCGGGCAGGCCGTCGAGATCACCGCCGGCGCCGTGCTGATCGCCGCCGGCGGCCACATCCATATCTACGAGCGCTCCTCGTCGCGCCGCCGCGAGAATACCGGCGACGGCATGGCGCTGGCCTTCGGGGCGGGCGCCGCGCTGGCCGACATGGAGCTGGTGCAGTTTCATCCGTCGGGCATGATCTGGCCGAGCGAGCTGGCCGGCACGCTCGTCACCGAGGCAGTGCGCGGCGAGGGCGGGCGGCTGCTGAACCAGCTGGGCGAGCGCTTCATGGCGCGCTACGACGCCGAGCGGCTGGAGCTTTCGACCCGCGACCGTGTGGCGCTGGCCAACTACAGCGAGATCATGGCCGGCCGCGGGACTGAGCACGGCGGCGTCTGGCTGGATGTCAGCCACCTGCCGGCTCAGACAATTGCCGAGCGGCTGCCGCGCATGCTGGCGCAGTTTGCGGCGGTTGGTGTGGACATTACCCGCGCGCCGATGGAGGTTGCGCCGACCGCCCACTACTCGATGGGCGGCATTCGGGTGACGGCGGCAACGCACGCTACGGACGTGCCGGGCCTGTTCGCGGCCGGCGAGGCGGCGGCCGGGGTTCATGGCGCGAACCGACTGGGCGGCAACAGCCTGGCTGAGATTCTGGTGTTTGGCCGCATCGCGGGCGCCGCCGCCGGTGAGTTTGCCCGCGCGCAGCCGCGCCCGCCGCTGGATGCGGCGCAGGTCGCCGCCAAGCTGAGCCGGCTGCGGGCGCTGCTGCGGCTAGACGGCGCCACCCAGCGCGGCCTGATCGCCCAGCTCCAGGCGGCGGTGTGGTCCGGCGCCGGCGTGGTCCGCGATGGCGCGACGCTCGGCGCGACGCTGGGGACGCTGGCCGCCATTGGCCGCCGCGCCGACCAGGGCGCCGGCCCCGCCGACCTGGCGGCGGCGCTAGACCTGCGCTCGATGCTGCTGACCGCCGAAGCCACCGTGCGCGGCGCACTGCTCCGCACCGAGAGCCGCGGCGCGCACCAGCGCCACGATTTTCCGGCGACCGACCCGGCCTGGCAGCGCACGATCGTGGTCCAGCCGCGCCTGACCGACGCTGGCCCGAACACCGGCATGGCGCTGCACACCGCCGCAATTGCCGCGCCCAGCCCGGCCATCAGCGCGGCAATGGATGACGCCGGGCTAGCGGTGGCCGGGCGGCTCGTTGAATGAGCCGCGCAGAAATCAGCAAGCGGCGGCGCCCACCGTGGGCGCCGCCGCTTGCCGTGTGAGCCGCCAATTCTACTCGGGAATCACAAACTCCTGGTCGGGGTAGATCAGGTCGGGGTTTTTGATCTTGTCGCGGTTGGCCTCGTAGATTTTGTGCCACTCGGCGGCGTTGCCGTAGAAGTGCCGGGCGATCTTGCCCATGGTGTCGCCCTTGACCACGCGGTAGGTGCGCTGGGCGGGCGATGCCATGACATGGCTAGGATGCTGATCGGCCTCGTGGTGCTTCAGCTCATCCTCGGCCTTGTGCAGCCGCTCCTCCAGCTCCTTGATCCGCTGGTCGCTGACTGACGGGGCAGCCGGGGTGGGCGGGGTGTACGAGCCGCTGGCCGGTGTCTGGAAGCCGGGCGTCGTGTGGGCTGGGGCGATCGGGGCGCTGGGCGCGGGCGTGCTCGGCGTCGTGTGGGCTGGGGCGATCGGGGCGCTGGGCGCGGGCGTGCTCGGCGTCGTGTGGGTGCTGGCGGGCGGGGTGTAGGAGCCGCTGCTCGGCGTCTGGAAGCCCTGGGTTTTGCCCTGAGTCTGCGCCGTGGCAGCGCCAGATTTGTCGCTGTCCTCCTTGTCCTCGTCCTTGTCCTTGTGACCGCCAATCAGCGGCTTGTTGAGAAAATCACCGATCTTGTCAAACAAACTCTCGTGTTTTTCCTCGTTGTCCGGCACGGGCTGCTCCTTTCGTGGCCGCTAGCTGGTGCGGCGTGTTTTGCGCGATTTACACAACCTACTGCTAGCTCACCAATTTACATGCCAAGCATACAGCATCGGTACGGTTGAGCGCAATCGCCGATTGTGGCAGTCAGGGCTTGTGCAAAGTCAGCATGACCGCAGATGGGCGAGCTGGACATCAAGCTGCCAGTTCATCCGACGTTGGACGGAGGCCAGATTCGGCGGCCCCGCCCGATAGGCGAGACCAATAACGAGATTATTGAGCGAGGCCATGATCTCCGGGCCATGCCCACGCCGCAGCTGACCGGCATCCTCAAGCAGCGTCACATCGCGGCGATAGTGGAGGCCGTTTTCGATCCCCCACTCGGCGCGCACCAGCTCCATTAAGCGCTGTGCCGAGGCCACGGTCGGGGATAAACTGGTGATGCCATAGCGAAGTTCACTCGTTATGTGCCCGTGCGCGTCGGTCACGCGCCGTTCCAGTTGGAACACCTGGGCGAGATAGGGCCAGGTACTGTAGCCCGCCAATTCCGTACTGGCCTGGAGGATGCGCTCTTCAATCCGCCCATGCCCGCCGTTGACGGTGCGGGCAGTGCGGAGGTCGAGTGGGGGTGTGGAGGTGCCGGGCAGGTTGGGCAGCGGCGTGAAGAGTTGCACGATGTCCGCGCGGAGGTGCGGCTGATTGTCTTTCAGGGTCCAGAGATAGTCCCCGCCCTGCTCCACGATCTGTGTACTCAGTCGCCGTTGGGCCTGCATCGCATCCCCAACCACCACCATACCTTCGAGATCAATCGTCGCTAGCAGGGTGGGGACTGCCACAATCTCATTGGCTTTGTCATCGACGGCGCATTGGGCCAGCACCACGCCGGTGGCGGGCAGATAGGCGGCCACCAGATGCACGCCACGGGTGGCGCCGAGCGGAATGGTTCCCCGTACCGTTTTGCCATCAACGGCGAGCACGATCTCGCCGCGCTGCGGCCGCTCGCCGGTCGCAGTGGGCGGGAGCAGCGCGTGCTGGACGGCGTGCGCAAACGTGGTGGGGTCCAGGGCCGCACCAAAGATGCGACTCCAGGTCGTGTAATGGGGCATCGTGGTGCGCGACAGGCCGAACAGGCGGGCCAGTGGGGCGGCCCGGAGCTGCGCCCACTCGGCAAGCGCACACAGGCGGGTGGCCCCAGACAGTTTGGCAAGCAGGGCAATGAGGATGAGCGGCACGAGCGGATAGCGAATCCCCCGGCGGTGGCGCAGGTCCGGCACCGTCGCCAGGACCGCGGCGAGCGTGGTCAGGTCCACCATGACCGCCATGTCAGCGGGCAGATCCAACGGGAGGAACGGTGTGGTAGAGTCCATATGACACCTCTGCTGGCGATGTTGAGCTTGAGCACTTGCATCATACCAACAGCGGTGTCACCTTTTTAAGGATCGCTGACTTTGCACAAGCCCTGTTGTGGCAGTCCGCCGGCCAAATATAGGAGCATGGTCCTGGTATCATATGGCGGCGCAGAATGTTTTAATTTGGTGGATATACGCACACATCTCCCAGCGCAGCTGGATTAGGTAGACAAGCATGCGCCATCCGTGGGCGCTGCGGGTAGCAGGAGCGGTTTGATGGCAGCTATTTTGTTAGTTGACGATGATGCTGATATTCGGCGAGTTTTTGCGCTGGCGCTGAAGCATATGGGCCATACAGTGACGATGGGCAGTAATGGCGAGGAGGCCTGCGAGCTAGCCGCATCGCTCCAGCCCAACCTGATTTTGATGGACTTGAACATGCCGGTGCTGGACGGCTGGAAGGCGACCGAGCTGATCAAAGCGCAGCCCGCGCTCGCTCATATCCCGGTGATTGCGGTGACGGCGCACGGCTACGGCGCTGAGTACGACCGGGCGATCGCGGCCGGCTGCGACCTGGTGCTCACCAAGCCGGTCGAGATTCTGACGCTGATGCAGACGATCCAGCGCTTTCTCAAAGCTTAATCGCCCGCTTAACGACAGCACCCGCGCTGCCAAGCAGCGCGGGTGCTGTGCTATTTTTTGCCGCCGCCCGGTGGATTTGGCGGGCCTGGCGGGTTCGGTGGCCCCTCGGCCGGCTTGGTGGGCTTTGGCTCCTGGGTCGGCTTTGGCTCCTGGGTGGGCTTGGGATCGTCGGCCGGCTTGGTGGGCTTCGGCTCCTGGGTGGGCTTGGGATCGTCGGCCGGCTTGGTGGGCTTGGGCTCTTGGGTGGGCTTGGGATCGTCGGCCGGCTTGGTGGGCTTGGGCTCCTGGGTGGGCTTGGGATCGTCGGCCGGCTTGGTGGGTTTCGGCTCCTGGGTGGGCTTGGGATCGTCGGCCGGCTTGGTGGGCTTCGGCTCCTGGGTGGGCTTGGGCTGCTGCGTGGGCTTAGGATCAGCCGGCTTGGCCGTCTTCGTCGGCTTGGGCTGCTGCGTGGGCTTAGGATCAGCCGGCTTGGCCGTCTTCGTCGGCTTGGGCTGCTGCGTGGGCTTAGGATCAGCCGGTTTGGCCGTCTTCGTCGGTTTTGGCTCCTGCGGCGGCTTGGCGGTCGGCTGCGGCTTGCGAGTCGGCGCTATCTCGGCCGGCTTGGTCGGCTTGGGATCAGCCGGCTTGGCCGTCTTCGTCGGCTTGGGGCCGGCAGGCTTGGCCGTCGGCTGCGGCTTGCGGGTTGGCTCGGGCTTGCGAGTTGGGACGACGTTAGCCGGCTTGGTCGGCTTAGGACCATTCGGCTGCTGTGTCGGCTTGCGGGTCGGGGCCGCCGGCGGCTGCGCGCTGGGCGTGCTGCGATCAACCGCGGTGGGCGCGATGCTCGGCAGCGTTGTCTGCGGGGCGGCGGTTGCGACGATCACAGGCAGCGACCGGCCGAGGGTGGCGCTCAGGCTGGCCTGGCGCTCCAGGGTCGCTTTGTCCGGCCCGGCCAGCTGCTGGGCCGCCGCGGTCAAGACTGTCGCCTGGCGGCTGGCCGAGCTTTGCACCGCGCTGGTGAGCGCCGGCGCGGCGTCGGCGGTGCGCAGGCTGCGCTCCAGCGCGGTGTTCTGGGCCTCCAGGGCGGCCAGCAGCTGCGGCTCAACTGTGCCGGCCGCCGCCAGCGTCGTCACCTCGTCCAGCCGGCGGCTGATGATCCACAAGCGCACGCCAATTCGCTCGGGCGGGCTGACGGCGAGCGCCAGCCGCAGGCCCTCGCTGCTGCGCTTCCAGGCGTACAGCGGGTCGCCCGGCAGCGCGGCGCTGGCGCGGGCCGTCGTGGCGCCCAGCGCCAGGTAGAGCACTGCAACCACTGCTGCCCAGCGCGTGGCGCCGACCCAGCCGCTCCGCGAGCGCCGGACGGGCGCGGTCTGCTTTGCGCGGGCGGCGCGCACCGCCTGCTGGAGCTGCGCGCGGCCACGGGCGACCGCCGCCGGGTCGCGGGCCAGCGGCCGCGCGCGCTGCACCAGCAGCGCGGCCTCCAGCAGCGGCCGTAGCTCAGCGGCCGCCTGCGGGTGGCGGGCCAGGCACTCGTCCAGTGAGTAGCCCTGGCGTAGTCCCTGCAAACAGTCTTGGAGCAGCGCGTTGATGTCCGGCGCGTGAAAATCCATGCTTATCCTTTATGCGGATCGCGGAAATGGTCAAGCAGTGTGCTCAGGCGACGCAGCGCGCGGTGCTGCATCGATTTTACCCCGCCGACGGTCTGGCCCGTAATGGTCGCTACATCCTCTAGGCTCAGGTCCTCTACAAACCGCAGCATCACCACCTGCTGCTGCTCATCGGTCAGCTGTAGCATCGCGGCTCGGACCTCCTCGTACTCCAGCTGGCGCTCAACGGTGTCGCCCGGCTGCTGCCCGCCAGCCCAGCGCTCGTCTAGCGCAACCTGCGGCCGGCGGCGCTGCTGAAAGTCGCTCAGCAAGTTGCGGGCGATCCGAAACAGCCAGCTGGTCAGCGCCAGCGCCGGCGACTGCGGCGGGGTCACAAACCGCGGCAGCGCCTCGACGACCCGCAGAAAAACGCCGCTGGTCAGGTCCTCGGCGATGTGCGGGTCCTTGCAGCGGTACACGAAAAAATGATACAGCGGCTCGGCGTACAAGCTGTACAGCCGATCATAGGCGCCCTCATCGTGCTGTTGGGCCGCCGCCACCAGCAGGCGCACCTCGGCATCCGTCGGTAGCTGCATTGTTTCCCTGTGGATAGAAACCGTCCGCCAGCCTAAAAGATACGGCTAGCCTGGCCTACGGGGCATTATAGGCGGTTTGGCGCAGTGCAGAGCAGTGCCTCGGCTGGCAGCAGCACCGTGCAAATGCGAAGCAAGATTAGGGCCGGGCAGCGCCGCTGATTCGCCGTGGGCGGGAACTATTTGCTGCCCGGCTACGTTCTGTCTCTAACACTGGAGGCGCGTATGGCTCAGCTTCGACGTTGGTGGCGGCGGCGGCTCGTCCGGGTGGCCCTGGTGGCCCTTATCAGTTTTGGGCTGTGGCAAGCTGCGCAGCTGATCTTTCTGGCCGTAGCCTCCCCAGCCACCGTGCTGTTGATGCGGCTGACGGCCACGACCTGGTGTAATGATCGCATTATTGCTGACAACACGAGTCCGTTTGCTTCTACTCGTATTGTGTATACCTTCCGCCGTGATGGCACCTTCGAGCGGCTGGAAACCTCGGACTACATTGGTCCACCTGTGGGTGGTCGCTGGACGCTCCATGCCGCCACGGCGACGAGCGGCGTGGTTGTGACCGATAGCGGCTCGGTCTTAGCGATTGATATTGATGGCGGGCAGCTGCATATTGAACACTATGTGCTTGATTCCTGCACCCGCCTCTCCACCTTTGGAATGCCCGATCATCTGCCTGCGATTCCGTTCCCTGACGAATTTGTGCGGCTCACCAGCGATACGTGGGTGCACGCCAATGATTTTGAAGAGTACCGCATGCCAACACTGCTCTCATTTCAGCAGGATGGCAGCTATCAGGCCGAATTTCGGCACGGCAGTTGTAGCTATACCGGCCGATGGTCGTTGTACCGAAACTCCCTGACCCGTTCGGTAGTTGGACACAGCTGTGATCTTCGGAGGTCGGATAGTGAGCCGACTGGCTATGGAGACATCATCGCCTGGGAGGATGGGCTGCTGCTTTTTGACCATGACGCCTATGCTCCTGCTCACGCTCCAGCACGCACCGAGGGGGTGGTGATCAAAAATATGCAGCAGACAGGTGAGCTAGAGCTGCGCGTGCAGTATCCACTGCCGTTTCGTACCGGCATACCTTTGCCCCTCACGATTACGCTCACCAATACTTCGACTGTGCCGCTGCCGAGCGCGGCGTTTAGCATTGCAGCGCAGGGCGTGCGGCCGGATGGCGCGGACTATGCGCTCCCCGCTAAGGCGACGGTAGCAGCTCTTGATTTTCTCTTGGCGCCGCTTCAGCCTGGCGCCAGCGTCACCCGCACTGTGACCGCAACGTTTCCGCCAGCGCAGAATCTTGCAGCTCACGTTTGGCGTGGATGCGCCAGCCTTACCGCGCAGGATTTTTGAGGAGCAGCTCGTCTGGTCAGCACCAGCCGCCCACTAACACGTCAGTCGGCTGTCGCACCGCCGGGGTGCGCCGCTACTCTGTGCTATGCTCCGCACGACGCCCAGCGCACCTCTGGGCCGCATTGTGGCAAAGGAGCCGCTATGGCATTCGGACTTCCGACCCCGCCGGTGGACTACGGCACCTACCTGCAGGTCCCGGCCCTCCTCCAGCTTCAGCAGCTGCGCTCGTCGCCGGGCCAGCACGACGAGACGCTGTTTATCATCATCCACCAGGTCTACGAGCTGTGGTTCAAGCAGCTGCTCCACGAGCTCGACGCCGTGATCGTGCGCCTCGACGCCGACCAGGCGCTCGGCGCCCATCGCCTGCTGCGCCGCTGCATCGAGATTCAGCGCGTCCTGATCCAGCAGGTCGCGGTGCTGGAGACGATGACGCCGATGGATTTTCTGGTCTTCCGCGATCATCTGACGCCGGCCAGCGGCTTTCAGTCGGCGCAGTTTCGCGAGATCGAGTGTGTCTCGGGCCTCAAGCAGACGCGCTTTTTGACCAACTACCCGCCCGATTCGGCCGAGTACCAGCGCCTCGCCGCGCGGCTGGCCGGGCGGTCGCTGGTCGATGCGCTGGAGGCGCTGCTGGTGCGGCGCGGCTTTGCGCTGCCGGCCGTGGACCCCGCGCAGCCCGAGGCTGTGCAGGACGCCGTGCGCGAGGCGCGGCTGGCCGAGCTGGCCCGCATCTACCGCGAGGCCGAGCAGCACTACGAGCTGTTTTTGCTGGCCGAGAATCTGGTGGAGTATGACGAGATGCTGGTGCTGTGGCGGACCCGCCACGTCCACATGGTCGAGCGGATCATTGGCGGGCGCATGGGGACCGGCGGCAGCAGCGGCGCGCAGTACCTGCGCTCGACGTTGGACCGCCGCTGCTTCCCGGAACTCTGGGCGCTGCGCGGCTACCTCAGCGTGCCGGCGTAGCCTATTGCCAGGCAGCGCGGCGCACTCGGCGTATTTGGCGTAGCGATACTATGAGCTGCGGCGCATTACTGCGGTCTGGCGTTGCTTGCCAGGCAGCGCAGCACGTTTCCGCGGGCCGACATAGCTTTTCACTGAGCGCTAGGCGCAGCCGCCGCTAGCCCGCTGCCGCGCCGCGGGCCGCCCAGCCCGCCAGGTAGGCCGTGATCGCCGCATCGTAGTCGGCGCCCAGGTCGCCGCCGCGGCGCAGCTGGCCATTGATCTCCAGGACGGCGAAGCCGTGCGCCAGCGCCAGCGCCCCCCGCAGCGCGGCCAGTGCGTCGGCCGCGCCCACGACCGCGGCCAGCAGCGCCTGGAGCGGCAGCACCAGCCCGGTCAGCCACGCCTCGTCGGGCCGCTGCTCGGATGAGAAGGCCAGCAGATAGCTCTGCGGGTGGGCCAGCGCAAACGTGTGGTGCGCATGGAGGATCGCCACGAGCTGCGCGGCTGGCTCGGGGCCGGCGGTGCGCTGCGCGGCGGCGTAGCTGGCAAAGAGCTCATCGAGCGTCGCGGCAATCAGCGCGACCAGCAGCGCCGGCTTGTTGGCGACGTGGCGGTACAGCGACGGCGCCTTGATGCCCGCGGCGGCGGCGACCTCGCTCAGCGCCAGCCCGGCAGCGCCGCGCTTCTCCAGGAGCCGCCGGGCGTGCGCCAGGATTGTGGCGCGGTCGGTCTGGGCCGGGTACGGCATTAGACGCGCTCCAGGTGGGTGTGCTTGAAGGCGGTGCTGTACTTCAGGCCGTAGCCGACCGTGCGGTCCATGCCGATGTGTGCCAGCCAGATCAGCGCCAGCGCCTCGATCAGCGGGCGGTGCAGCACAACGCCGGCGCCCAGCAGGACCAGCGGGAAGATCAGTGTGTGAGCCAGGTTGTAGCCGACGCTGCCCCAGCGTGGCCCGGCCAGGTAGGCCAGCATCGCGAGGTCGGGCGCCAGCAGCACCGCGGCGAACAGCCACCAGCTATGGCCGCGGCCGGCATAGAGCGCGACGGCGGCGGCGAGGGTTGCGAGGCCCTCCAGGCGCAGCAGGGCGGCCGGGCTGCTCCAGCGGGGTGCGGCGGTTGGATCGGTCATGGCATCACCTCAAAGCTATGCGGGTTAGTCTTCAAGGCTAAGTATAGTAGTCTTGGGCCGAATGTCAAGGGCCAAGGTTGCGGCGGGCGGCGGTGTGGGCCGCGGGCGCGCCGGGGCGACGCGCTGGGAAACGCTGCAAAGCACCGGGAGCGCCGCCCGGCGACGCTCCCGCCTGGCCGTTTTAGCTGGCGACCGGGGTGGTGCGCAGCTCGCGCTTGAGGATTTTGCCGGTGGCGCTCATCGGCAGCGTGTCGCGAAACTCAATCGTCCGCGGGTACTTGTACGCGGCCATCTCCTGCTTGCACCAGGCGATCAGCTCGTCCTCGGTGATCGTGGCGCCCGGCTTGCGGATAACGTAGGCCTTGACCTCCTCGCCCAGCGACTCCTCGGGGACGCCGATGACGGCGGCCATTGAGACGGCCGGGTGCGTCATCAGGACCTCCTCGATCTCGCGCGGGTAGACGTTGAAGCCGCCGCGCAGCACCATGTCCTTCTTGCGGTCCATGATGAAAAAATAGCCGTCGGCGTCGCGGCGGGCGATGTCGCCGGTGCGGAACCAGCCGCCGCGCAGCGCCTCGTCGTTGGCGGCGGGCTTGTTGTAGTAGCCTTTCATCACGTTGTGGCCGCGGATGATGATCTCGCCCGGCTCGTCGACCGCCACGTCCTGGTCATTGTCGTCCACAACCCGCACCTCGACGCCCAGCACCGGCATGCCGATGGAGCCGACCTTACGCTCGTAGCCCAAGCTGGTTGAACGTCGCGACCGGCGAGGTCTCCGACAGACCGTAGCCCTCCAGGATGCCGATCTCGAAGGTTTTCTCGAAGGCGTGCAGCACCTCAACCGGCAGCGCCGAGCCGCCCGAGGAGCACAGCCGCAGATGCTCTTTGATCGCGGCGATGTCGACGTTGTTCTGCGTGGCATGGCCGAGCAAGGCCCAGAACATCGTGGGCACGCCCGAGAAGTAGTTGACCTTCTCGCGGACCATCAGGTCGAGGACGGTGGCGGGGTCGAAGCGTGCGACCAGCACCATCGTGCCGCCCTGGTAGCAGATCGCGTTCATCTGGCAGGTTTGGCCGAACGAGTGGAACAGCGGCAGCGCGATCAAGACGATGTTGTCATTGTGCTCGCCAGCGCCGTGCAGGTCGCGGGAGATGATGGCGTTCATGACCATGTTGCTGTGGGTCAGCTCGGCGCCTTTGGGCTGGCCGGTCGTGCCGCTGGTGTAGAGGATTACGGCGGTGTCCTCGGGGTTGCGGCTGACGGTCTGCATGGTGGGCGCCTGGCCATACATCAGGCGGCCGAGGGTCTCGGTGCCCTCGATCGGCGATGGCGCGGCCGGGTTGGCGGTGATCACAAAGAAGTGCTCGCAGCCCTTGACCTCCTGGAAGCCGGCGTGGCCGGCCTGGCCCATCGGCAGCTCGGGCGTGCCCTCGAAGCAGAAGTAGGCTTTGGCGTCGGCGTCCTGGAGGTGATAGGCGATCTCGCGCGGCTTGAGGAGGACGTTGAGCGGCACGACGACGGCGCCAGCCTTCAGAATGCCGTAGTAGATGATTGGGAAGAACGGGAGGTTGGGGCAGGAGAGCGCGACGTGGTCGCCGGGCTGAATGCCGCGGGCGATCAGGCCGTTGGCGACCTGGCAGGCCATCGCGTTGAGCTGGGCGTAGGTGAGGCGGGTGGTCCCAAAGATCACGGCTTCGTGTTGGGGCCGCTTGCGGGCATGATCCTCGATGATCATTGCGAGATTGAGCATGGCTGGTCTCCTCGTGCGCCTGGAAGGATGCCATTAGTATAAAAGATTCTGGGCGGCGATGTCGGGGCAGGGGCGTGGCGAGCGAGGGGTCGAACCGCAAAGGACGAGGGGCTTTAACGCAAAGGCGCAAAGAACGCAAAGGACGAGGGAAAGAATGGGGAGGGTGTTCGGGAGAAGCGGGGCGGTGTTCGGGAGAAGCGGGGCGGTGGTCGGGAGCAGTTCGGGGATGGTCGGGAGCAGTTCGGGGATGGTCGGGAGCAGTTCGGGGATGGTCGGGAGCAGTTCGGGGATGGTCGGGAGCAGTTCGGGGATGGTCGGGAGCAGTTCGGGGATGGTCGGGAGAACTTCGGCGGTGCTCGGGAGCAGTTCGGCGGTGCTTGGGAAAACTTCGGCGGTGCTCGGGAGAAGCGGGGGACAAGCCTCTCCTGAGCACTGACAACTTCGTTTCAGCGCATTGGGGTGCGATTGCCGCGCAGCCAGACCAGCAGCCGATAGTAGGCCAGGCCGAGCGGCCCGCTCATCAGAGTGAAAAAGAGCGCTGGCAGGATCAGCAGGTGCGGGATGCCCTGGGCCTGCGAGTCGCGCAGGATCGCGCGGCCGACAAAGAAGTCGAAGACCAGATAGTGGACCCAGGCGGCGAAGGTCGCTTTGGGGCCGCCGTATTTAAAGAGCTTGCCGATGTTGGTCAGCGAGGGACTCAGCAGCGCCTTGCCAGCCTCGGGGTTGGCCGCGAGGGCGCCGCCCAGCATCGCGGTGTACAGGCCGCCCATCCCGATGAAAAACGCATCGCTGTTGATCAGCCGCTGCGTCACCGCCGCGCGGGGCGCGCAGACCATCAGCGCCCAGCCGGGCAGCACCGCCAGATTCGCCAGCCCAAACAGTCGCTCCAGGGTGGCCGTTTGCTCCATTGCAGTCTCCAGAGGGGTGATATAGATGCCAAAGGCGGGCGCGATTGTAGCACAGCGCGGGAGGCGAGTAGCGAGTGCGGGTGCAGGCAAAGGTTGTCAGCAGGATTTCGGCGTGCAGGCGGGATAATTGCGATAGGGATGGCGCGTTGGCTGCGCTCGTTCTGCTTTGACTTGGGCAATCGCCGCCGCCACCCGCGGGTCACGTGACGGCGCAGGGGCGAGTGTGGGAGCCGCAGGTGATGGATGTGCCGCCGGTGGTGCCCCCGCACGCCGCCGGCGGGGCCGGCGCTGTGGCGCGGGCCGCAGGGTCATGGCCTCCGTCCAGCGGTCACTTTTGAGCCACGCGCGCACGGTTGCGACCGCTTCGGCCCCGGCCGCATCCCAGATCATGCCGGCCTGTTTCAGCCGCGCACTGACCACCTGTTTGCAGGCGCTTTCGATACTCCCACTGCCGACCTGAACGCCCTGCGTCCGATACGCGGGATAGTTCATTCGCGCCTGGTGATACGTGTAGTAGGTACTCGCCGTCACCACATCGCCACCACGCGCGGCGAAGGTCGCCAGCACCGCCAGGACGCCCACCACATCGCCGGCCCACAGTCGGTCCAACTGCTGGTACGCCCAGGGCGCCCGCTGCGAACCCGTCTCGCCCCAGATCGTGGTCGCCGCCAGCCAGAGATAGCTGCTCGCATGATACCAATCCAGAATCTGGATGGCTTCGGGGAAATACTCAGTCGCGAGATTCCAAATCCAATGGGCGCCATCGCCGAGGACGATCACCTCGGCGGCTGTCAGGACACCGCGCCGGGCGGCCTCATACCACAGCTGCTCGCCAAACGCGGCCGCCGGCTGGAGGGTCGCCAGATAGCTGGGCGCCTCGGCGTGAATCGTGATCTGCTCCGGCCGCACGCGGTCGGGGCGGGTCGTGGTGGTGTAACAACAGCCGACCTTGACCTCGCTCCAGCCGTCCGTGTGGAGGTGCGCCAGCACGCCATCCATGCTGATGTACAGGCGGCTGGGGGCGGGCGCGCTGACCGTCGGCAGCAGCTGGTCGCGGCGGACTCGGGCGACGGCGGTCGCCTGCTGGGTGAGCAGCACCTGGCCGAGATCTTCGGTGGCAGCCCGCACGGTGTTGGGCGCGACCGTGACCAACGTGCGCCGTTCCAGCACATCGGCCGCGGCGGCAAACGAGTCCTGCGTGGCGCCGAGGAGCGCGAGCACCTCATTCAGATTGGCACTCCGGCCACCGGGGACCAGCTGGAGGCGAGTATCGTCGGGGGCGTGGGCCTGGCGGCAGGTGCCACAGTGAGAGACGGCCCGCGCGAGCGTGATGGGTCCGAGCGTTGTCAGGAGGTGGGCCGGACGGTGGCGCTGGTAGCGCGCCCTGGCGCCACAGGCGCAGGGAACGGTCGGCGCGGGCGTGGCCGGCAGCGCCTGGGTGACGACGCTGGCCAGCAGCAGGGTGCCGAACTCCTTCAGCCCGCGGAAGACGGCGGCCTCCAGGGTCGCGAGCGTGGCGGTTTCCTGCTGCGCTGCCGTCTGGAGGGTGGTCAGGAGCAGCGCCAGGTGGGCCTGGAGCTGCTGGATACAGCGCGCGTCGCGGTCCAGGGATGTGGTAGGATCGATCATCACGTGCTCCTCAGATTGATGGGTTGGTACAACGTCCATCATACCTGGTGAGCGCGTGATCTCTTCTGACAACCTTTGCCTACACCCCCGGCTCGCTGACGGCCAGCGTATAGCGCGTGATCAACGCCAGCTGGTCCAGCGCCTCGACCACGATGGCCTGCGGCGGCTGGTCGGGCAGGTGGAGGACCAGCGGCTGGCCGATCTCAAACTGGCTCATCACGCCGGAGTTCAGGACGATCAGGCGCTTGGTGCTGGGCTGGGCCAGCACCGGCACGCTGAGGTTGGGCTGCACCTCAAGCTCAGCATCGATCAGCACGCGGGGCACGTTGGGCGGTATCTGCTCAGACTGCATGGTATTTTCCTTGTTGCGGGCATTGTAGACCGCGTGGTCGCGGCGAGCAACCGTGGGCTGCGCCGCCCGTATAATAGCGCCATGATCACAGCGATAATTTTTGACTACGGCGGCGTCTTCGACCGCAAGCACGAGTCGCTGGCCGGCTTCGCGCGCACCGCCGACGAGCTGGGCCTGGCGCCGGCCGCGCTCTACGACCTTCTGTACGCCGGCGAGCCGTGGCAGCGGGCCAAGCTGGGCGCGATCACTGACGCCGAGTACATCCAGGCGATCATGCTGCTGATCGACCCGGCCGCGACCGACGTGGCCGCCTTTCGCGCGCGGCTGTTCGGCGGCAACACTGTGGACGCCGGCGTGGTCGCGCTGGCGCGGCGGCTGGCGCGGCGCTACCCGCTGGCGCTGCTGTCCAACGCCACCGACGCCCTGGAGGCGACCCTGGCGGAGCATGGCCTGGCTGGGCTATTCCAGGCCGTGATCAGCTCGGCCCGCGCCGGAGTTGCCAAGCCCGACCCGGCCAGCTTTGCCCTGACCCTTGATGCGCTGGGCGTCGCGGCGAGCGCCGCGCTGTTCATCGATGACAAGGCGCGCAACATCGCCGCCGCCGAGGCGCTGGGGATTCCCAGCGTGCTGTTCACCACCAGCGCCGCCCTGGAGGCCGATCTCCTCGCGCGCGGGCTGCTCGCGCCGGAGAGCTAGCCGTGCGGGTCGCAATGATTGCGCCGTTTGGGCTGCGGCCGAAAGGGACGCTTGGCCAGCGCATGTTGCCGCTGGCTCAGGCGCTGGTCGCGCAGGGCGTCGCCGTGCAGATCGTCGCGCCGTCGTATCTCAATCCGGCCGATGCCGGCCACCGCGAATTCATTGGCGGCGTCGCGGTCCTACATGTGGCGCTGGCGGCGCTGCCCGGCCCGCTGGCCTTCCTTGAGACCGCCGCGACCCTGGCGCGCGCCGCCCTGCGCTGGCGGCCCGACGTGGTGCATGTCTTCAAGCCCAAAGGCTACAGCGGCCTAGCGGCACTGCTGATTCACCAGCTGTCAGCTGTCCCGGTGGTGCAGGATAGCGATGACTGGGAGGGCTGGGGCGGCTGGAACGATCTACTGCCCTACTCGCAGGCCATGAAGCATTTTTTTGCCTGGCAGGAGCGCAGCTTGCCGCGGCGGGCCAGCGCGGTCACGGTCGCCTCGCGGACGCTGCAAACCCAAGTTTGGGGCTTCGGCGTCGCCGCGGAGCGAGTCTGGTACGTGCCGAACGGCGCGGGCGTCCCGCCGTCGCTGCCGACTCGGGAGATTGCTCGACAGCAGCTGGGGCTGGGGGCGGCGCCGACCGTGCTGCTCTACACCCGCTTCTGGGAATATCCGCTGGCGGTGATCATCGAGCTGCTCGTTGGCCTGCAGGCTCTGGCGCCCGACGTGCGGCTGCTAGTCCTGGGCGCCGGCGAGCGTGGCGAGGAGCGCGAGTTGGCGCGGCTGGCGCAGCGCTATGGCGTGGCGCGGGCGCTCGACCTGCGCGGCTGGGCAGCGCGGCCGACCATTGATGCGGCGCTAGCGGCCTGCGATGTCACCGTATTTCCCTTCGCCGACACGCTGATGAACCGTGCCAAATGCTCGGCGAAGCTCGTGGAGGCGCTGAATGCTGGGCTGCCGGTAGTTGCCAGCGCGGTCGGGCAGGCTGGCGAATATATTGAGCACGGCGTCAGCGGCCTGCTGGTCACGCCCGGCGACGGCGGCGCGCTGGCGCAGGGCGCGGCGCAGCTCCTCGCCGACCCGCGGCGGGCGGCGCTGGGCCGCGCGGCGCAGGCCCGGCTGGCGGCGCAGTTCAGCTGGGCCGCGCAAGCCCAGCGCCTACGTGCCTGCTACGCGCAGGCCCTAGATAGGCCGCGCTAGTAGCGGCGCGCCCGGCCGCGCTGCGGCCCTTCGTAGATTTTGCTGCGCGATTGTGCCGCGGCTGGCTCGGTGGATGCTGCCTCGGCGGTGAGTGCAGCCGGCGGCGGTGGTGGCGCAAACAGCACCCGCCCGCTGCCTGGCTGGGCCAGCACCTTGCCATCTTCAAAGACCGTTTTGCCGCGCAGCGAGGTTTTCAGCACCCGCCCCGCCACCTCATAGCCGCTAAACGGCGACCAGTCGGGCTTGGTCTGCCAGCCGTGCTTGGGCAGCCGGTAGCGCGGCCCGACCTCAACCTCGACAATCGCGCCGGCATCGCGCGGCAGGTTGAAGATGCGGGCAGGATTTGTTGAGGTCATGGCGATCAAGCGGTCCAGCGATAGCTGCCCCGTCTCAACTGCCGTGAGCAGCAGCGGCAGCGTAGTCTCAAGGCCCGGCAGTCCCGGCGGCGGCTGAGAGCTTTTTTTCTCGTCCACGGTGTGCGGCGCGTGGTCGGTAGCGATGCAGTCAATGTCCGCGAGATATTCCCACAGCGCCAGCCGGTCATCCGGCGCCGCCAGCCGCGGTCGCACGTCGCCGAACGGCCCCAGCCGCGGCAGCTCATCGGTGGAAAGCACCAGGTGGTGTGGCGTGACCTCGCAGGTAATGTACGCGCCCCGCTGCCGCGCCGTGATGATTGCCTCGATCTCCTGGCGCAGCGCGACATGGGCCACATGAATATGCCGGCCATAGCGCGCCCCCAGCAGCAGCACCCGCGGCAAGAGCGGCCCCTCGGCGTGCACCACGATGGGCTTGGCGGGCGGCCAGTTGGCGATGTGCGCCTCGACCAGCGCCCAGTCTGCGACCCGCAGCGGGCCAAACGTGGCGCTGACATAGATTTTCAGCGCGCAGGCCTGGCCCGCCAGCTGCCCGACCGTCTCAACGTTGTCGGCACTGGCCCCGACAAACAGCCCGATGTCGCAGCGCGTCCCCGCGGCCGCCAGCGCCTGCTTGTCGGCGAGCCGCTCGGCCGTGGTCGTCGGCGGCGAGGTGTTGGGCATATCCAGGACGGTCGTCACGCCGCCGGCCAGGGCCGCCGCGGTGCCGGTGGCGAAGGTTTCTTTGTGCTCGCCGCCCGGCACCCGCAGATGCACATGGACATCGATCAGGCCTGGCAGCATCAGTCGGGTCATGGGAGCCTCCGCTTAATCGGCTTGTTAACTCGCTTGCTAGCTCATGACCTAGTGGGTGGTACACTACCGCCGTCAGCGCAAGGAGCGATATGCCAACGTTACTAGTTGTTGAGGATTTAGCGGATATTCGCCAGCTGCTGGCCGTGCTGCTTAAGATGGAGAGCTATCAGGTTGTGGAGGCCGAGCATGGCCAGATGGCGCTCGAGTATCTTCAATCTGGCGGCGCCTGTGATCTCGTGATCTCCGATCTGATGATGCCCCAGGTGCGTGGCGATGAGCTTGCCCGGCAGCTGCTGGCCGATCCGCGCTTTGCCACGCTGCCCGTGATTATTCTGAGCGGCACGGACCCGGCGCTGCTGCCGCCCAATGTAGTGGCGCAGATCATGAAGCCTCTGGATGTCGCCGAGCTGCTACACGTTGTGCGGCAGCATGCGTCCACACCCGCCTCCAGTGCTAGCTAGGCTTGTCGGGCGACGGCGGGGCGGGCGTGGTCTCGCCCGGCGGGTCGGTGGCGACGGTCGAATCAGGCACTGCCTCGGGCGCTTGTGGCGCGATGCGGGGCCAGCTGTACACCACTTGAGTTGACGTAACCATAAAGCCGGTCGGCAGCGCGCCGCCCTGCGTCCGGTGCATCGTGCCATCGACCATGCTGCTGAGCATACCAGTGATGGCGCCGGTCAGTGGCCACTGCATGTTCGGCGCATACATCCGTAGCGTCATCGGCACATTGCGGAAGCCGAGCGCAAACTGTGGCTCCAGCCGCATCGCCTGCGCCGGGTTGAGACTTTTCGAGATTAAACGCCAGCCAGAGCTGCGCGCCGGCGCGCCGGACCTCCTGGCTCAGCGCGGTGCAGTCGTTGATAAACTGCTGGCGGCCATTGGCATCGGTCACGAGCAGCGAGAACTGCTGCACCTCGTAGACGCGATACTGCTGATGGTTGCCGAGGTGAGTGATGGTGTAGGCGACCCCACGCATGCGAAAATCCTTAGCGAGCTACGACGATAAGCAGACCAGGCGCTGGTTGTAGGAGAGATATTCGGCAGTGGCGCAGCCGATGCCAAGCAGCCCGGTGATATCACCGGGCTGCTTGGCGTGCTTGGCTACTCTTCGTCGCGCATCGCGAGCGTGCGACGGATCGCCTCGCTGCGCTGGGCGTCGTCGTCGGTCTGCTCACGGGTGCGCTTGTTGCGATCTTTGCCGGAGTTGAACTTCGACAGCAGATCCTCCAGCGACGCATCGCCCGTAAACGTCTCCTCCTCCGGATCCTCGAAGGTGTAGACCTCCTGCGGAGCGTCCGACATCTGGCCATCGCGCCGTGGCCGATCCCGGCCAGCGCCGCCGCCAGCCCGGCCAGCGTCGCCGCCGCGGCCGCGGTCCCGGTCGTTGCCGCGCCGTGGCGCTGCGCCGGGCCGATCATCGCCGCCGCCAAAGCCACCGGCGCGGTCGCCGCGGTCACGCCGCTCGCCCCGCCCACCAGTGCCGCCCCGGCTCTCGCCCGGTCGCCCGGCGCCGCGCTCGCCAGCACCGCCGCCGAAGCCGCCGGACGCGCCGCCGCCGAAGCCGCCGGACGCGCCGCCGCCGAAGCCGCCGGACGCGCCGCCGCCGAAGCCGCCGGACGCGCCGCCGAAGCTCGGTCCGTCACTGAAGCCGCCAGCCCGTGGCGCCGGCTTGGGCCGCTCGTTCGGCAGCGGCTCCTCAACCCGCATCGTCAGGCTGATGCGCTTGGAGTTCGGGTCAACCTCGATAACTTTGACCTGAACTTTGTCGCCGACCGCGACAACATCCTCAACTTTGTTGACCCGCTCGCTCGACAGCTCCGACACATGCACCAGGCCGTCGCGGCCCACGCCAATGTCGACAAACGCGCCGAACGGCGCCAGGCCGCTGATCGTGCCGTCGAGCTGCGTGCCCGGCTCAAGCTGCTGCATGCGCTGGCTGCGCTGCGCCCGCCGCAGGCTCAGGCTGATCCGAGTGCCCTCGGGGTCAACCTCAAGCACCTTGAAGGTGTAGCGCTCGCCGATCGTCACGGCGTCCTCGGGCTTCTCGACGCGGCCCTCGGCCAGCTCCGAGATATGCACCAGGCCGTCCTTGCCGGCGCCAATGTCCACAAACGCGCCAAACGGCGCCACGCTCGAGATCACACCCTCGATGTTGTCGCCCGGCTTGAGGCTGGCGAGCTTTTCGCGGTTGACCTCGGGCTTGCGCGGCTGGCGGCGCTCCTGGCGATCCGGCTTGGGCCGGTTCGGGTCGCGCATGGTCAGGCTGATCCGCCGCGCATCGGCGTCCACGCTCTTGACCCACACTTTGACCGGCGTGCCGATCTCGACGACATCGGTCGGCGAGTCGATGCGCTTGTCGCTCATCTCCGAGATATGGACCAGGCCATCGCGGCCCACGCCCACGTCTACAAAGACGCCGTAGAGCGCAATGCTGGTGACTTTGCCCTCCAGCTGCATGCCGGGGGTTACGTCCTTGAAGCGCCGCGGCCGGCCGCCTTTGGCGCCCTCCACCGCTGGCTCGTAGCTTGCGCCCTTGCCTGCCGTGTCGTCGCTCGGGGCCGCGTCGCCGGTCACGCGGTCATAGACCCGCGCTACGGTGGTGCGCACGCTGGCGACCGCGTCGCCCACCGTGTCGCCGACATTCGCGGCCACCGCGGCCACTTTGTCGCCGATCGTCTCGCCCGCAGCGACTGGCTCGGCCGTCTCGGCCTGCACGTCGCCCGCTACTACATCGTTCTCTTGCTCCGCGCGTGCGTCGGCCTGCGCCTCAGCGCTCGGCTCGTCGCTCGTGACGAGGCTCTGAACTTTTTCAACGACCGCTGGGGCGCGCTCGCTGACCGCTTCCACGACATCTTTGGCCTTGTCGGCCACAGCGCCGGCCACATCTTTGGCCTTGTCCATCAACTTGCTCAACAGGCCTGAGGCCTGCTCTGGCTGCTCCTGGCTGTCCGCCGAGGTTTGCTCAGGAGTCCGCTCCGCATCCGTCATGTCCGCCATGCCTCCACCGAAACTAAGAAAACGAATAACATATGGCGCTGGTAAACCCTCACCACAGAGAAATTAGCGTGTGGTCTGCCGCACGATATCGACCAGGTCGCCGTCGTCAAGGTCGGCGATATGATAGTACGGTGCGTCCAAGTGTCGCGCCAACTCGCGCGCCAAGCCCCGCACAAAGTTTGGGTGCTCGGTGTCGATCACCAGCGCGCTGATCTCGGCCTCTGCCACGAAGTCGGCCATGCGATAGGCCTCCTCCTGCGGCCGCATCCCGGTTAGGGAAACGTTTGCCTGGCCGTCGGTCAGCACCACCATCAGTGGTACGATCTCGGGATCGCGGCGCTTGGCCCGGCTCAGCAGGTCGTAGCCCATGAGCAGGCCGTGCGTCAGCGGCGTTTTGCCCCCGCTCGGCATGGAGCGGAGCCGCTGCTCGGCCATCTCGACGCTGTTGGTCAGCGGCAGCAGCACCCGCGCGCCATCGCGCTGGAAGCTGACCAGCCCGACCTGGTCGCGGCGCTGGTAGGCGTCGCGCAGCAGGCTGAGCACCGCCGACTTGGTCGCCTGCATCCGCTGCTCGGCGGCCATGCTCCACGAGGCGTCGACCACAAAGCAGATCGCGTTGCGGGTTCGCCGCACCCGGACCTTCTGCCGGTAGTCCGGCCGCGCCAGCAAAATTGCCCGCGGCTTGGTCGCGTGTAGGCGCCGCTCACGCTGGTAGGGCGCCGCTGCCCGCAGCGTGGCGTCGAAGGCCAGGTCCGTGATCCGCTCGCTGGTCGCCCGGCTTGAGATATGCCGGCCGCTGTTGCGTTTGGTCTTGGTCCTCGAGCGCTTGCCGCCGGCCCGCCGCTCCAGCCGCTTGGCCTGTGCGCCAAACTTGCGCACCTTGAACGCCTGGGCCGGGTCAATCTGCTTGTCGCCGCTTGTGGTCTGGGTCTGATTGTCGCCCTGCGCCGGCTGGCGCGGGGCCACTGACACTGACTCCAGTCCGTCGCTTGCCTCAGCGTCACCCGGCTCGTCACTCAGCTCTTTTTTTTTCGGCGCCGCTGGGCTGCGCGCCCTGCTCGCTCTCGCGCTGCAAGATCGCGTTCATCTTGTCGTCGTCGATCTGCACGTCCACAAACGGCTGCCGGCGCAGGCGGTGCGGCAGCGCCAGCTCGGCGGCGATCCGGATGTCCGCGGGCGATAGCCGCGTCCGGCCCTCCAGCGCGGCGTGCGTGCGGGCGGCCTCCAGGATCGCGAGGTCGGCGCGGTGGCCGTCCACGCCCATCTCGACCGCCAGCCGCGCGACGATGCCCATATCAAATGCCGTTAGCTCGACCGTCGGCAGCACTGCCCGCGCCTCGCGAATCCGCGTCTCCAGAATGCGCTCGGCCGGCTGCCAGGTTTCGGCGAATTGCTCGGGGTTGGCCTCGTAGTCGAGCCGCCGCTGGATGATTGCCACCCGGTCGCTGACCTCGCGCAGGCCGGCGATCTCGACCACCAGGCCGAAGCGGTCCAGCAGTTGTGGCCGCAGCTCGCCTTCCTCGGGGTTCATTGTGCCGACCAGGATAAAGCGCGCCGGGTGCGACACCGAGATGCCTTCGCGCTCGACGGTGTTGATGCCCATCGCGGCGGCGTCCAGCAGCAGGTCAACCAGGTGGTCGTCCAGCAGGTTGATCTCGTCGACATACAGCACGCCGCGGTTGGCCGCCGCCAGCAGGCCGGGATCGAACCGCCGCTCGCCCTCGGCCAGCGCATGCTCAAGGTCCAGCGAGCCGACCACCCGGTCCTCCGAGGCGTTCACTGGCAGCTCGACGAGCGGCGTGGGCCGCTGCGCCACCGGCAGCGCTTCGCCGCGGTCGTGGCGCGCCCTGACCGGCGCCGACATTCGCTGCGGGTCGCCCGGCGGGTCGTTGTAGGGCGAGTCGGCGACCACGTCGATCATTGGCAGCAGCCGCGCAAGTGCCCGGACCGCCGTCGATTTGGCCGTGCCTTTTTCGCCGCGGATCAGCACGCCGCCAACCCGCGGGTTGATGGCGTTGAGCAGCAGCGCTCGCTTCAGCCGCTCCTGGCCGACAATGGCGCTAAATGGATAGATGGCGCGTTGATGTTTCATGTGGCAACAAAAAATCTCCAGTCCAGGCGCCGGACCGGAGCGATATGTGGGCTGCTAACGTCATTCTGCTGTGTGGCCGCTGCCAGCGTGGACATGAATTGCTCGTTCAATGGGCGGGATTATCTCACAGCTACTAGCCATTGTCAACCGGAAAATGAGAATTGCGTGATAGTCGCGCGGCCCCGGCCCGATCTTTGTACACTGTCCTTCACTCGCACACAGATAGGAGGAGTCAATGCTGACCTGGCTGACCGATGTGGCCCTCGGGGCCGTGGCCGCTGAGCTGGGCTGGGCCGAGCTGGGCTGGCGCGGCCTGACCGCGCTGGGCGATGCGCCGCCGCCTCGCCGCGCCGCTGCAACGCTGGCCCTGGCCGCCTTCGCGCTGCGCCGCCGCCCCCGCGCCGCCGCGCTGGCCCTCGGCGCCGTGGCCCAGCTGCCCCTGGCCCTCTGGCGCCGCCGCACGCTGTCGCCCCTGGCGTTCTTTGCGCCCGGCGAGCGGCCTGGCTACCGCGTCGAGCGCCACGATCTGCCGCTGCCCGACGGTGCCACCGTCCCCGCCGTCTTGTTCGCGCCGCCGGCCGCCCGCCGCGCCCTGCTCCTCATCCACGGCGCCGGCGCTCATAAGGCCTCCTACACTTGGCCGCTGATCGCCGGCCTCCTGACCGCCGGCCACGCAGTCCTGACGATTGACCTTGATGGTCACGGCGAAAGTCCGCGCACCCTGCGCTATCCCGCTGTGCTCCAGGCGCCCGCCGTCGCCGTCGCGTGGCTGCGCGCGCGCTTCCCGTGGGTCGGCCTCGTCGCCATCAGCATGGGCGGCTGCGTGGCCGCCCGCGCCGTCGCTGATGGCGCGGCCGTCGATGGCCTCGTGCTGCTCACGGCGCCGATCCGCGTGCCGTACACCGCCCGCATGCGCCGCCGCGAGTTCCTGACGCTTCTCCAGCCCGCTGCGTGGGCGCTGCACCGCGTCTCCGGCACCCGTGGGCTACGCGAGATGTGGTCGAGCTATCCCGCCCGCTGCGCGATCTCGCCGCTCGATCTGATCGCCGAGCTGCGCCTGGAGGAGACCGTGCCGCAGCTCCGCTGCCCGCTGCTGCTCAGCTACGGCAGCCTTGATCTCATTGCGCCGCCGGCCCATGCCCGCCGCCTTGCTCGCCTGGCGCCCCACGCGCAGCTCCTGATCGTCCCCGGCCTGACCCATCTGGCCGCCAGCCTCGATGCCCGCACCATCCGCGGGATTGTGCGCTGGCTGGCGGCGCTGCCACTATGATCGGCCCCGCCATGACGCGCCACCTTGTTGCCCGTGTCCTCCCGCCCGCACCGGAGACTACAACTATGCCGCTCACCCATCGCACCCTGCGCCTGGCTCTGCGTGCGCTGACCCTCGGGGTTGGCGCGGCGCTGCTGCGCGATCTTTGGCGCGCCCATGCCGTCCCGCTGGTCCTCCCGGCGCCGCCCGATCCGGCCCAGCCGCTCGTCGATGTCATCATCCCGGCTCGCAATGAGGCCCAGCGCCTGCCGCGGCTCCTCGCGGCTCTCGCTGCTCAGACCACGCGCCGCTTTCGTGTGACCGTGGTCGATGATAGCTCCACCGATGGCACCGCCGCCGTCGCCGCGTCGTTCGCTGGGCAGCTCCCAGCCTTCACGGTGCTGCCCGGCGCCGCATTGCCGCCTGGCTGGGCCGGGAAATGCTGGGCCTGCTGGCAGGCCGCGCAGCGCGGTGATGCGACCTGGCTGCTGTTCCTCGATGCCGATACGGCGCCTGCGCCCGAGCTGATCGCCAGCCTCGTCCACGCCGCCGCCGCTGGTCACTATGACTTCCTCTCACTGCTCGCGCTGCTGGAGCTAGGCTCGTTCTGGGAGCGCGTCCTGATGCCGGCGTTCGTGGGGCTGATCGGCGCCGTCTTTCCCCTCGATCAGGTCAACGATCCCCGCTCGCCGCTGGCCCTGGCGAATGGTCAGTGCATCTTGGTCACTCGCAGCGCCTACGTTGCCAGCGGCGGCCACGGCGCGGTCCGTGCGTCGATCCTGGAGGACGTTGATCTGGCCCGCCTGGTCAAAAGCCAGGGCTTCCGCATGGCCGCGCTGCCCGGCCCCGACCTGCTCAGCGTCCGCATGTACACGCGCTTCAGCGAGGTGTCCGAGGGGCTGCGCAAGAATGCCTGGGCTGGCTATGCCGCAGGCGGCTGGCGCAGCGCCTGGGGCGGCACACGCCAGGCGCTGCTCGCCTTCGGGCCACCGCAGCTTGTCGCTGCCGGCCTTGTCCTCCGCTGGCGCGGCGACGGTCGTGGCAACGTGCTGCTGCGCTCTGGCCTGGTGCTCTGGGCCATGATTACGTCGTTCTGGGGCCTGATCTTCCGCCGCCAGCTCCGTCTGCACCCCGCCTGGGCGCTGCTCATGCCGCTCGGCACCGCCGCGTACTTTGCTCTGGCTGCCTGGGCCTGGCTGACTCTGCGCTTTGGCCGCGGCGTAACCTGGAAAGGTCGGAGCTACCGCTGATCTCGTGCGCTCGCTGTTTCACGCTCTCGCCCGCTGCCAAAATAACCTCGCCGGATGGTAAAACAGTGTTGCCGAGCCTCTAAACGACGTTACCGGATGGCAAAACAGTGCTGCCGAGCCTCTAAACAACGTTGCCGGATGACAAAACAGAGTTGCCGAGCCTCTAAACGACGTTGCCGGATGACAAAACAGAGTTGCCGAGCCTCTAAACGACGTTGCCGAGCCTCTAAACGACGTTGCCGGATGACAAAACAGAGTTGCCGAGCCTCTAAACGACGTTGCCGGATGACAAAACAGAGTTGCCGAGCCTCTAAACGACGTTGCCGGAGGCGTCCGCCAATCCTCTACAACGTAGTACGGGCGGCTTGCGAGCCGCCCCTACGGCGCAGGGCGCGCATCGTGTTCCCCGTTGTCCCCGCATCGCCGCCCCACGTCTGCACACCGCCGTCCCTCGTTATTGTCTTGTCGCTCGTTGGTGTAGGGGCGGCTCGTGAGCCGCCCCCATGCAATCCCGCATCATCTCCACGTCACCCCACGTTATCACTACGCAATCCCCATCGTCCCCGCACCGCCACTCCACGTCTCTGCCTCGTTGCTCCATGCCCGCACACCGCTACCCGTTGTCATTGCTCTGTCGCTCGTTGGTGTAGGGGCGGCTCGTGAGCCGCCCCATGCCGCTCCATGCAATTCCATGCCGCCCTACGGCCCCACAACGCTGCTCCACGTCCTTGCATCGCTGCTCGTCGTCCCCGCGCCGCCCCCGCTGCCGTATCATTGTCGCCCGCTGCCAGCCCATCGCTGCCACAGGCCGTCCTAGTGCGCCGTAGCACAGCTGAGCTAGACCCCAACATCAAGTATACTGTCCTGGCTGTTGCATGCTGTCGCCGCAGCTATCGCGCAATCGAGCGCGCCACTCCACAGGAGTCCCTGTTAATGTCGAAGAGCTTCGCGTCCCGTCTCGCCGCCGCCGATCTTATGATCAAAAACTCGCTCGAGAAACTCTGAGATTCTCAAGCTTGTCGCACCCTTCGGCTATGCTGTCGTTGATCTGAAGAGTGCCGACGAGCTGCGCGCCATTGCCGAAAAAGCCATTGCGCTCCAGGAGATCGCCCAGAATGATCAGCGCGCCGCCACGCTGCGTGCCCAGAAGATCCGCGATGACCTGTTCAACAAGGCCCGCACCTTTGCGCGCATCGCCCGCGCCGCCTGCCGCAATGACGCGACCTTGCTGGCAAAGCTTGGCCTGGATCGCCCGCTCTCTCGCACTGTTGATGACCTGCCTGTGGCCGCCTTCAACCTATACAGCACCGCCATCGAGCACACCGACCTTCACCCGACGCTGACGCGCCGCAACTATCCGCTGGCGCGTCTCCATGAGGAGCTGGCGCTTGTCGAGGAGACCCGCACCGCCACCCAGGATCAGAAGCGCGCCATTGGCGACGCCCAGCGTGCCACGCAGCAGCTGAACGGGGCCTTCGACACCCTGGAGGACTGGACCACCGAGTACCGCGAGGTCCTGCTCGTCGCGCTCGCCGAGCAGCGGCAGCTGCTTGAGACCGTCGGTATCCCGGCGCGCAGCACTCGCCGCCGCCCGAGCGGCATTGCGACGCCGATGCCGACCGTCAAATCCCGCCCGGCCCCCGAAGCCCCCGCGCCCGACGCCGAGTAGCCCACGCCGGCTCCTCGCGGCGCAGCGCCTGTCGTCGCCTACACGCTGCGGTCAGCGCCAGCGTCCCGCCGGCAACGCAAACGCCCCGGCCTGCACACTGCAGGCCGGGGCGCGTTGCGCGGGGCGGTTCGCTGCTACTTAAACAGGTTGAACTTGGCCGTATCCAGCTTGGCTTTGCTGAGGAGATCTTTGGCCTTCGTAATATCGGCCGCCTGGTATTCGAAGTTCACGTTGTCGAGGACATCTTTGTCCACGTTGTCGGTCACGGCCCACACCGCGATCTGCCGTGCGCCGGTCTCGGCGTCATCAACGCTCTTGGCGGCCTCCAGCACGGCAAGTGTGTCCGTATCGACCAGGCCGTCGACCGTAAACGTGTCGCCCGTGGCCGGCGGGTCCAGCTCCGCGTTCAGGCTATAGCACTCCAGCAGCGCCAGCTTCTCATCCGAGGCCCCGATCGAGATCGTTTTGCCCGGCGTGTACTTGGTGCTGCTCACTGACTCCTGCTCGCCCTTGTACTTCAGGACGGCGAAGCTCTCGCGGTCGGGGTCGGTGTTCCGCAGCACGGTGCCCGTTGGAATATCAATGATCACCGAGTCGCTCCCGACGGGTAGGACTATGCTGAACCGTGGTTAAAGCGGTTCCTTAACAAAAACGTGCGGGTGTCATACACTTCGTGGTGCTTAAACAGGACGTGTATGAACCCGCAGACAGCATTTTGCCCCAATCTCGCCTGTCCTGCAAGGGGACACCGTGGGAAAGGCAACATCACGATTTATAGTCAGAAAGAGCAGCGCTACCGCTGTACGCAGTGTGGCAAAACGTTTAGCAGCCGGAACGGAACCCCGTTGTATCGCCGTCGGACCCCCGAAGATCGCGTGGCGCAGGTGCTGACCCTCATCACGTATGGCTGTCCCGTCGTGGCGATCCAGGCCGCGTTTGGGATTCAAGCGCAAACGGTGCGGGAGTGGGTGGAAGCCGCCGGCACCCATGCTGAAGCCGTCCATCATGACCTCGTGGTGCGAGAGCGCGACCTGGGCCACGTCCAAGCCGACGAACTGCGGCTGAAAACACAGTGCGGGGTCGTCTGGATGGCGATGGCGCTGATGGTGACGACCCGGTTGTGGCTCGGTGGGGTGGTGAGCACGCGCCGCGATCACCAGTTGATTGAACAGCTGGTCGAGTTGGTGCGGCGCTGTGCCGCGTTCGGTCCGCTCCTGGTCATGGTCGATGGGTTCGCGAGCTACGTCAGCGCGTTCACACGCGCCTTCCGCTTCTCGGTGCAGCTGGGACGAGGAGGGCGGCCACGGAAGCTCCCATGGCCAGACTTTGTGCTTGGACAGGTGATCAAGGAGCGGGTAGATAACCGAATCGTTGGGATCACGGTGCGCGTAGCGCAGGGCTGGGGCGTCGAACTGCTCCATCGGCTGTGGCAAACGCCCGGCTGCCTGGTGCCAAATACGGCGTACATCGAGCGACTAAATGGCACGTTTCGTGCGCGCCTGGCAGTGTTGGGACGGCGAACGCATCATCTCGCGCATCGGAAGGAAATGCTGCATGCCAGTATGTACCTGCTCGGGGCGGTCTACAATTTCTGCTCGTTCCATCGCAGTCTGCAAACCAAAGCGGGGCAGCCTCAGACGCCGGCGATGGCCGCCGGGATCACAGAACGGTGTTGGACGGTTGGCGACCTCTTGCACTACCAGGTGGCTCCGCCACGCTGGACTCCACCACAACGGCGCGGACGACGTTCAAAAAGCTTCCAGGCGCTGGTCGAACGGTGGGCAACATGACCACGGTTCAGCATAGTCTTACCTCCCGACGAGCTTCAGCTTGGCAACCATGATATCCCCGGAGCTTTTATTGCTCTCGTTGATGAACGACACCGTGATTTTGTTCTGTTTGATGGCGTCCCCAATGCTGAGGGTGGGCGGCGGCGAGCAGCTGGTCAAGACGCCGGCCATCAGCAGTATTCCCAGCAGCACCCCGCGCCGCCACATCGCTCCAATGTGCATATGTTCCTCCTCGATCACTGAACGGCGCTAGTATATCCGACGCCGCAACCTGCCGCCGCCGCGCTGGGCGCCGCTGATGGATGGCCAGGTCAGGTCGCTGGCCGCCCCGCTCCTCACGCTGCTCCTCCTGGCCCTCGTGGACGCGATCCGGGCCTTAAACGCGCGGCGGCGACCTCCGGTGGGGGTCGCCGCCCAAGCTGTGCCAGCCGCCCCGGCTAGCGCGGAATAAAGCTGGTGACGGCCGTGATCGCGCGGGCGGTCGCCACCAGCAGCTGCACGGTCTGCTCCAGGTCGCTGATCTGCACCAGCTCGCTCGGGGAGTGCATGTAGCGGCATGGCACGCTGACAATCGCCGTTGCGATGCCGCCGCGCAGCATATGGATGCGGTCGGCGTTCGTCCCGGTGTAGGCCGGCGTCACCTGCACGGTGTAGGGGATTGCCGCGCGCTCGGCGACGGTGCACAGCAGGTCAAAGAGCACCGGGCTGTTGGCCGCGCCGCGCGACAGCGCCGGCCCGCTGCCCAGCGCGACCTCGCCCCACTCGCGCGCGCTGGCCGCGCTGGGATCGTCGGTGGTAAACGTCACGTCTACGACCAGGGCCACGGTCGGCTCGAAGGCGAACGCCGCCGCCATCGCGCCCGCGCCGCCCAGCTCCTCGTGGACCGAGGCCAGCGCGGCGACCGTGGCTTTGGGTCGGTCCTGCGCGAGGCGACGCAGCGCCTCCAGGACGACAAACGTGCCGACGCGATTGTCTAGCCCGCGGCCGGCCAGTCGGCCGTTGGGCAGCTCCAGGATCGGCGTGTCAATCACCGCCGTCGCCCCGAGCCGCACCAGCGCCTGCGCCTCGGCCTTGCTGCTGGCCCCAATATCAATCCACAGATCCTCGATCTTGCTAGCGCTGGCCCGGTCATCGCCCTTCGTGAGATGGATCGGCGTTTTGCCGACGACGCCGCGCACCGGCCCCTGGCGGCCCTGGATCACGACGCGCTGACCGACGAGCACCTGGCCATCCCAGCCGCCAATTGCCAGCACAAACAAAAAGCCGCGGTCGTCGATGTGGCTGACCATCAGCCCGATCTCGTCGATATGGCCGTCGAGCAAAATCCGCGGCCCCTTGCCCTTCAGCACGGCCAGCGTGCTGCCGCGCACATCGGTGCGCACATCATCGGCGAACGTCTGGGCGCTGGCGCGCCAAATCCCCGCCGCCGCCGCCTCGTCGCCCGACGGGCTGGGCGTCGCCAACAGCTGGCGCAGAACCTCTAGCTGCAAATCCACAGAAACCCCTTTGTGTGACAACGTGTGTAGACGAAGATTAGTGGCCGAAGCGCCGCTCGACCCAGGAGGCCGCGGCCCACAGCGCCAGCAGCGCGTAGACCACGGGCGGCACCCATGACCGCCCGACCAGCAGCCCCACGAGCGGCGCGGCCACCAGCGGCGCCAGCACCGCCAGGCGGCTCCGACGCAGGACATAATATGGGCAGACGAAAAGATACACGAGCCAGACCAGCCCGGCTGCCTGCCCAACAAGCGGCTGCCCCGACCAGCGGTCGGCCGCCGTCACCACGACGCTGGCGCCGAGCAGCGCCGCCGCCGCCAGCGCCGCCAGCGCCGCCAGCGACGTGAGGGCGTTGAGCGCGCCGCGCCGCATCAGCGCAGCAGGCCACGGTTGCGCAGCACGTGCAGCAGCAGCTCCTCCAGCGGCACCGTGGTCGTCACCGGCACATAGCTGATCGCATGGCCGCCGCAGTAGTCGCTAACCTCATCCCGCCAGCGCGCGAAGCTCTGGCGGTAGCGCGTGATCAGGTCCTGGTCGGCGGTCAGGTCCACGGGCGCGCCGGTCTCGGCATCAACCAGCCGCACATCGCCGGTGATGTCGGGCTCGACCTCCTGGGGCGCCAAAATATGCAGCACCGTGATCTCAAACCGCCGCGCGACCAATGCCTGCAGCCCGGCCTGCCAGGTCTCGTCCAAGAGGTCGGAGCAGATCAGCAGCGGCCCCGGCGTGCGGGCGGCGCGGGCGTAGCGCCGACACATCGCCGCAAAGTCGGTGCCGGCGCCGCCCTCCAGGTCCTCCAGGAATTTAAACAGCGGCAGCGCGCCGCGCTTGGTGCGCTGCGGCGGCAGCTCCACGACGCCGTCGCGGCCAAACGCCGTCAGCAGCACGCGGTCCAGGTTTGAGAGCGCAATGTAGCCCAGGCCGCCGGCGACGCGCTTGGCGTAGCGCAGCTTGTTCGGCTCGCCCCAGTCCATGCTCTTGCTGGTGTCGAGCAGCAGGTGGACCGACAGCTCCTCCTCGGCGACAAACAGCTTGAGGAAAAAGCGATCCAGCCGCGCGTAGAGATTCCAATCGATCTGCCGAAAATCATCGCCCGCCACATACGGCTTGAAGTCGGCAAACTCCACCGACGTGCCGCGGCGCGGCGACCGGCGCTCGCCCTGAATCTCGCCGGCCATCGCGCGCTTGGTGATTAGCGCCAGGCGGTCGAGCTGCGCTAAAAACGCCGGCTCAAACAACGTCATCGCGTCGGCTCAAACGTCCACTCAATCGAACCCTGGAACACGCCGGTGTCGTTGTACTCGTGCGAGAAAATTTGATTGTTGCAGACGTAGGTGACATCCTTGATGCTCTCGCCATTGGTATCTTTATGAAACGAGACGCTCTTGACTTGGTCGGCGCTATGCACGCAGTCGGGCAGCGCGATCTTCAGCGGAATGCCGGTGATGCGCGAGATGCCGCGGCTCTGGTAGAAAAAGCTAAAGTAGGCCCAAACGCCCAGAATGAGCACCAGCAGCAGCGCGCCAGCAATGACGGCGCAGGTGAGCTTTGAAAAACCACGGCGGGCAGTGGTCATACTTCCTCCTTGACGGTCTCTAAAATGCCGCGGATCACATCGTCGCCGGTCATGCCCTCGGCCTGGGCCTCGAAGTTCAGGATCACGCGGTGGCGCAGCGCCGGCAGCGCGGCCGCCCGCAGGTCGGCGAAGGCCACGTTATACCGGCCCTCCAGCAGCGCGATGATTTTGCCGGCCAGGATCAGCGCCTGCATGCCGCGCGGCGACGAGCCGTAGCGCACATACTGCTTGGCGATCGGCGCGGCCTCGGCGCTATTGGGATGCGTCGCCGCGACCAGCCGCGCCGCAAAGCGCACCACGTGCGAGGCGACGGGGACCTCGCGGGCCAGGTTCTGCAGCGCGACGAGCTGCGCGCCATTGATCACCTTGCTGGGCGGCGCGGCGGCCACGCCGGTGGTGCGGTTGGCGATCTCAACTAGGTCGTCGACCGGCGGGAACGGCACGTCGATCTTGAAAAAAAAGCGGTCGAGCTGGGCCTCGGGCAGCGGGTAGGTGCCCTCCATCTCCAGCGGGTTCTGGGTCGCCAGCACAAAAAACGGCCGGTCGAGCTTGTGGATCGTCTTGGCGACGCTGACGGTGCGCTCCTGCATCGCCTCCAGCAGCGCCGACTGGGTCTTGGGCGTGGCGCGGTTGATCTCGTCGGCCAGCACCAGGTTCGAGAAAATCGGCCCTGGCTCGAAGCGAAACTGCTTGTGGCCGGCCTCGTCCTCAGCGATGATCGTGGTGCCGACGATGTCGGCCGGCATCAGGTCGGGCGTGAACTGGATGCGCGAGAAGCGGCAGTCGAGCACGTCGGCCAGCGTGCGGACCAGCGTGGTCTTGGCGAGGCCGGGCACGCCCTCCAGCAGGGCGTTGCCGCCGGCCAGCAGCGTGATCAGAGTCTGGCGGATCAGCGGCCGCTGCCCGACGATCACCTTGCCGACCTCGGCCTCAATGGCGCCGGCCGCGCCCCGAAACTGCTCGGGCGAGATGGTGGGAGCATTGGTCATATGTCGTTCCTTATAAGTTGTCAGTCTTCAGTTGTCAGTTTTCAGTATTCAAGGCATTGCGTGGGTGGGCGTTGAGCTTCAGTGTACAGCTGTCAGCGGGGGATTGAACGGCAAAGGGCGCAAAGTTTTTGAGAAAAAGTTGCGCCCTGGGTACTCGGTACTCGTCACTCATCACTCGCTACTGGTTGGGCGCGAGCTGGGTGAAGTAGTCGCGGACGTAGCCTTTGAGGTGCGGCGGGATCGCCGACTGGTCGAGGGCCTCGTCGGCGGCGTCGTGGTAGTCGCCGTAGACCTGCTCGTAGGGGACCAGCGGCTGGTTGGTCTGGCCGGGCGCAAACTGGCCGGGCGAGACATCGGTCTGGCCACCCTGGCCCTGCTGGCCGGTGACCTGCTGCTGCTGGCCCTGCTGGCCGCTGGGCGTGAACGGCTGGTAGACCGTGCTGCCGCGGCCCGAGCCGGCGCCCTGGCCGGTGCCATTGGGCTGGACATTGCCCTGGCCGTTGCTGGTCCCATTGCCGGCCGAGTTGGCGTTGGAGCCGCCCTGACCCTGACCCTGACCCTGACCCTGGCCCTGACCCTGCTGACCTTGCTGGCCCTGCTGTCCTTGTTGCCCTTGCTGTCCTTGTTGCCCTTGCTGACCCTGCTGACCCTGCTGACCCTGCTGACCCTGCTGACCCTGCTGACCCTGCTGACCCTGCTGACCCTGCTGACCCTGCTGACCCTGGCCCTGCTGTCCTTGTTGCCCTTGCTGACCCTGCTGGCCTTGCTGGCCTTGCTGGCCTTGCTGGCCTTGCTGACCTTGCTGGCCCTGCTGACCTTGCTGGCCCTGCTGACCTTGCTGGCCCTGCTGGCCCTGCTGGCCCTGCTGACCTTGCTGGCCCTGCTGGCCCTGCTGCGCGCTCTGCTGCTGGCCGGATTGGGCGATGGACTGGCTGTTCTGCTGGAGCTGCGAGAGCGTCTGCTGCTGCGCCTGGTTATTCGCCAGACCCTGGTTGGTCTGCTGGGCGGTCTGGGCGGCCTGCTGCATGCTCTGGCTGGCGGCGGCGGTGTCGCCCTTGTTCAGGGCGTCGGCGGCCTGCTGGAGCTGGCGGGCGAGCTCGGAGTTGCTGTTGGCGTTGGCGCTAGCCTGCTGCGCCAGCGACTGCGCGAGGCTGGCGCGCTGCTCGGGGGTGAGCTTCTCCAGGCTCTGCGCCGACTTTTGCAGCGCCTCCGCCGCGTCGGCCGCGGTGGTTTTGCTGCCGGCCTGGCCCTGGCTCTGCTGTAGCTGCTGGGCCAGCTGCTCCAGGCCGGCGCGGCGGGCGTCGGCCTGCGGGTCGAGGCGGTCACGGATCGCCGCCTCAGTCTGCGACATTTGGGCCAGCGCCTCCTCCTTCGATTTGGGATTGGCGGCCAGCGCGCGCTCCAGCGCCTGCAAATCTTCGAGCAAGCGCTTGCGCTCGGCCTCGGTCAGCTCCTGGTTTCTGGCGATGTTCTGCTCCTGCTGCTGGACGGTTTTCAGCGTGTCGTCGATCGCGGCCCGGACCGCGGCCCGCTGGGCCAGGATCAGATTCTGCGGGTTGGGCAGCCACATCAGCGCGAGGCCGAGCGCGAGCGGTGCGGCGAACCACGCGAGCGCCCGGCAATTCACTGCCCAGCCGAGGTGCGCCGGCTTGACCTGGCGGGCCAGCTCCAGCGCGTCGGCCTGCTGGAGCGCCTCGACCTCATCGGTGCTGGGGCGGCTCGACAGCTCCAGCGCGGTGGCCAGGCGCTCGCGCAGCCCCAGCAGCTGATCGACGCGGCGGGCGGTGCGCAGCGGCGTGGAGCGCTGGGCCAGCAGAAACACGAGGAGGCCCACGAGCCACAGCGCGGCGGGCGCGGCCGACCACCACATTAAGTGTGGGATCGGCAGGAGGTGGCCGAGCGCCTGCACCGCCACCAGGCCGACGCCGGGCAGCCAGGCGGTGCGCTGGAGCCAGACAAAGGTGTCGCGCAGCCGCAGCCGCCAGGCAAACGGCCGTAGCCGCGGGTACAATTGAGTCGTCGGTGATTGCATGAGTGAACCTCGGCGCCGCTCGCGGATGGCGGGCGACGGTATGGGTTGCTGGCGGCATTGTACTATATTGAGATCGTGACCGCCGTAGATAGGACGCTGGCCGGCGGCGTTTTGTTCCTGGGCCACATCATAATGGCGTGCCTTTAGGCGGGGAAACCCAGGCGTTTTAACCCTGGGAGGAGCGCTTTGCTTGAGCGGCTTTCGCTTTCTGTCCCATTTGTCGCTCTACGCTTGATATGGTATCATAATACTCTATGAATGATGCGCTTTCCACACGAACCATCTGCTGTAAAGTCGTGCTTGATGCACCGGGTGATGCGGCCTTACGCACCACGCAGGTGGCGTTCAATCAGGCCGCGACCTATTGTGCGACTGTCGCGTGGGACCAGCACATCACGAACAAAAATAAGCTGCATCACATCGTGTATGGACCCACGCGCACGACCTTTGGGCTGGGGTCGCAACTCGCCTGTTGCGCCCGTGATAAGGCCGCCGAAGCGGTCCGCGCCGTGCGCGCCGCCCCAGAGCGGCGTGACCGAGCGACGGGCGCCGTCGTTCCCAAAACCTGCCCGACGTTTCGGGACGATGGTTCGATCCGGTACGATGCCAATAGCTACACGCTCAAAAGCCTCGACCGCGTATCCTTGAACACGCTCACGGGGCGCGTGGTTGGGCAGTTGGCGTTGGGGGACTATCAGCGCACGCACCTCTACGACATGAGTTGGGCGATTGGTGGGGCGGAACTGATCCGCCGTGCCACGGTGTGGTATCTGTGCATCACCCAAACCAAAGCGGCCCCGACCCCGGATGAGCCAATCGGGTGGCTCGGGGTTGATCTGGGCATCGTGAACCTCGCGACGGACTCGGAGGGCGAGACCCATTCCGGGGCAACGGTGGAGCGCACCCGGCAGTGGTACGCGCAGCGCCGGGCAGCCCTCCAACAGGTCCACACGAAGTCAGCCAAACGGCACTTGCGCCGGCTCGCCGGCCGCCAACGGCGTTTTCAGAAGGATACGAATCACCGGATCAGCAAGCAGATCGTTGCCAAAGCCAAGCGCACCGCACGCGGGATTGCCCTCGAAAACTTGAAGGGCATCCGCGAACGGGTAAGGGTTCGTGGTCAGGAGCAACGAGCGCGGCATAGTAATTGGGGGTTTGGTCAGGTACGTCAGTTCATCAGCTATAAGGCCCAACGCGCGGGGGTGCGGGTGATCGTAGTTGATCCGCGCTACACCAGCCAACGCTGTTCCGCCTGTGGGCATACCGAACGGGCAAATCGTCGCACGCAAGCCCTTTTCTGCTGTGTTGGGTGTGGTCACGCAGCGCCAGCAGACCACAATGCTGCCCAAAATATCCAGTGGGCTGCCGTCAATCAGCCTATGGTGTCCACTCCGCGGGAGTGAGATGCAAGCCCAGGTGCTTCAGCCCTGGGTAATTGACCAGGGGATGCTATGCCAGCGCTGATTCGCTATGAGACGATTACGTATGGGCCGGTTCAGTCACGGCGGCTGGGGCTGTCGCTGGGGATCAATCTCCTGCCGCCGGGCCGCAAGGTCTGCTCGTTTGACTGCGTGTACTGCGAGTGCGGCGACACCACTGAACTGGTGACCACGGTCGCGCGGCGCGGCTTCCCGACGGTCGCGGCGGTGGTCGCCGAGGTCGCGGCGGCGCTCGCGGCGCACCCGGCGGTCCAGGCGATCACCTTTGCGGGGCATGGCGAGCCGACGATCCACCCGCAGTTCTCGGAGATTGTCCTGGCAGTCCGGGCCGTCCGCGACCGCCTGGCGCCGGCCGCGCAGGTCTGCGTGCTGACCTCGGCGGCGCTGGTCGGCCAGCCGCGCATCCAGGCCGGCCTCGACGGCTGCGACGTGCGGATGATGAAGCTCGACGCCGGCGACGAGACGACCTTTCGTCTGATCGACCGGCCGGCCGCCAACGTGACGCTGGCCGGGATCGTCGCGCGGCTACAGGCAATGACGAGTATTGTGCTCCAGAATCTGCCTGGTCGATGGCCCGGTCTACAACTGGCACGGCGCGCCCTGGGATGCGCTGGTCGAAACCGTCGGCCTGATCCGGCCGCTGTATGCGCAGTTCTACCCCGTGGACCGGCCGACGCCCGAGAGCTGGGTCGAGAAGCTGTCCCACGACGAGGTCGCGCGCCGGGCGACCGAGATGCAGGCGCGCACCGGCGTGCCGTGCGAGCCGTACTAGCGCTTGCAGGATCGGGCCGGCTCGGCTACTATCTGCGCCAGCCGGCCGATGTTTTCCGTCGCCGACCCCGTTATCTTCGGCCACTGCGGCCAAGATTGTTGCTGCTGCTCTCGCTGGCGCCCGCCAGGAGCTGTTCCTTCCACACGTTATGGAGCAGCCGCATGCAGAGGCAGTACGCCGATCACCATCTTTCAACCAATTCAACGATCACCACGCTCGAAGCCGTCGCCGGCGAGCTTGAGCAGGCGCTGGCCACCGCCGTCGGCGACGTGGCCGCGCTGAGCGCGATGCCGCTGGGCTTAAACCGCGCCGGCTCGATGCTGCACCTGCGCGACCGCCTGGCCCACGCCCGCCGCCTGGCCGCCGAGTACCATAGCATCGCCGGGCAGATTGCGGCGGCTAGCGGCGCGGTCTAGAACATATCCGGCAGCCAGGGCCGCGGGCCGGCAAAGATCGTCGTGGCCAGCGCCAGCGCCGCCGGCGGGCCGCTGACGCTGCCGAGCACCGCCAGCTCGGCCGGCGCCGCGAAGCCGCTGTAGAGCGCCGCCAGCTCACGGATGCCCAGCGCTAGCTCGCCGCGCCCGCCGCGCTCGACGCTGGCGCGGCCGTCGGCGACGCGCAGCACGTAGCGGCCACTGTTCTCGGCTAGGATCGTGTCCTCGACCGCCAGGTGCAACTCGCCGCTCACGCCGGGGCCGTAGCCGCGAGCGGTCAGCGCCGCCGCCACGTCCACAATCCGCAGCATTAGATCGAGCGATGCGACGCTTTTCAGGCGGCTCTGGCCGGCCAGATGAGTCTCGCGCAAACCGTAGACGAGCGGATCGACCGGGCCGCCGCTCCACACGGCGGTCTGGACCATTGAGCGGTAGCCGGCCAGCAGCGTCAGCAGGCGGCGGCTGGCGGCGGGCGTGGCGACGCACAGATCGTGGATCAGCAGCGGGTCGGCGCGGCCAGCCTGCGAGAAGACAATGTAGCCCTCGGGCTTATCGTCGCCGACCACGAAGCGCCACGGCTGCTTGTCGGGCGGTGCGAGGCGCAGCTGCCACAGCCACTCGGGGCGCTCCAGCTGGCCGCTGATCTGGGCGGCGCGGGCGGCGTACAGCTGGCGGATGGCGGAATCGTCGGCCGCCACGGCGCGAATCGGTAGCGCGTAGTCGCGCACATCAATGGCCGCCAGCGGCAGCTCGTAGGTGACGCGGGTGGCGGCGCGCTCGTAGCCGGCGTGCTGGTAGAACGGCACGGTCGCGGGGTAGAGTGCGGCGAGCGCCCAGCCCTGCGCGCGCAGCTCGTGGAGCGACGCCGCCAGCATTCTGCTGCCCACGCCGGTGCCGCGCGCCGCCGGGTCGACGCCGACGGCGGTGATGCCCATGCACGGCACCGCCACGCCGCCGAACCACTGGGCCATCGGGACGTAGCCTAGCCCGGCGACGAGCTGGCCCTGCGCCCGCACCGCGCGAAAGTTCTTGCCGCCGATGCGTCCGAGCCAGTCGCGCATGCCGCCAGGCGCCGAGTGGAGCGCCAGCCCCAGCAGCTCGATCAGCTCGTCCTCGCTGGCGGCGTCGTTGCGGATAAACTCAAAGCCTGCGCTCATAGTCATTTCTCCTCGGCCAGCCGGCGCACGACCTGGACGATCAGCGCCTGCTCGGCCACTTTGATGCGCTCGTGGAGCGCTCCCTCGGTGTCGTGGGGCAGCACCGGCACGATCTGCTGGGCCAGGATCGGCCCGACATCCACCGCCGCCGTGACGCGGTGGACGGTGCAGCCAGTCACCGGCAGGCCCAGCCGCAGGGCGTCGCGGACGGCGTGGGCGCCGCGGATCGCGGGGATCGTGCGGCCGTCGGGCAGCGCGACGAGATTCGAAGTCGTCGGGCGGCAGCAGGGCGGGGTGCTGGTTAATGATGCGGTCGGGGAAGCGGGCAACAAAGCCGGGCGACATCACGCGCATCCAGCCGGCCATGACGATTAGCTCGGGGTCGAAGGGCGCCAGCACGGCGGCGACCAGCGTCTCCCACAGCCGGCGGGCCGGGCGCTGCTTCGGGTGGTGCAGCGGCAGGCAGACGGTCGGCACCGCGGCCCGCAGCGCGCGCTGCAAGCCGTAGGCGTCGGCGCGGTCGGCGATGACCACGGCGACCTCGTAGCCGCGCTGGTCATCGAGCAGCGCCTGGAGGTTGGAGCCGCTGCCGGAGATCAGGACGGCGACCCGCAGGCGCTCAGGCATGCTCGGCCTCCAGGCCCCGGCGGGCGATGTCGTGGCGCAGCTGCTGGCCGTCAAAGGTGATCTCTGTAGCCGCGGCGTAGGCCTGGTCGCGCGCGGCCTGCAGCGTGGCGCCGCGGCCGACCACCGTCAGCACCCGGCCGCCGGCGGTGACGAGCTGGCCGTCGCGCTCGGCGGTGCCGGCCTGGAAGATCAAGGCGCTGGGATCGGCGGGCAGCGCGATGGGGTCGCCGGCGCGCGGCGTGGCCGGATACCCGGCCGCCGCCAGCACCACGCCGACCGCGGCGCCGCTGTGCCAGCGCAGCTCGTGCGCCGCCAGCTCGCCGCGCACCGCCGCAAGCAGCAGCTCCAGCAGGTCGGCGTCGAGGAGCGGCAGGAGCGCCTGGGTCTCGGGGTCGCCGAAGCGGGCGTTGAACTCCAGCACCTGCGGCCCCGCGTCGGTCAGCATGATGCCGGCGTACAGTACGCCGACGAACGGTGTGCCGCGCCGCGCCAGCTCGCGCAGCGTCGGCACGAAGACGGTGTGCTCCAGCGCGGCGACCAGCGCGGGGTCGACGTGGGCGACCGGGGCGTAGGCGCCCATGCCGCCGGTGTTCGGCCCCGTGTCGCCGTCGCGCAGCCGCTTGTGATCCTGGGCCGGCACCAGCAGCCGGGCCGTCGTGCCGTCGCACAGCGCCAGCACCGAGATCTCCTCGCCTGCCAGCGGGGCCTCTAGGAGCACCGGCTGGCCGCCGCGATCCCAGCCGGCCAGCGTGTCGCGCAGCTCGCGCTCGGTGGCGGCCACGACGACGCCCTTGCCGGCCGCGAGGCCGTCCTGCTTGGCGACGCGCCAGCGCCGCCAGTCGTGGCTGGCCAGCCAGGCCGCCGCGGCGCTCGCGCGCTCGAACACGGCGAAGTCGCCGGTCGGGACGCCGGCCGCGCGCATCAGCTCCTTGCTAAACGCCTTGCTCGATTCGATGCGGGCGGCGGCGGCGGTGGGGCCGAAGCAGGCGATGCCGGCCGCGGCCAGCGCGTCGGCCAGCCCGGCGGCCAGCGCGGCCTCGGGGCCGACCACCACGAGGTCAATGCGCTCGTCGCGGGCAAACGCCGTCAGCCCGGCCACGTCGTCGGCGGCCAGCGCAACGCCCCGGCCCAGCGCGGCGGTGCCGGGGTTGCCCGGCGCAATCCACAGCTCGCCCAGCCGCGCCGACTGCCGCAGCTTCCAGGCGAGGGCGTGCTCGCGCCCGCCGCCCCCAACCACCAGTACATTCATGAGTCGCCCCTTTGTGTCGGCGCCATTATAGCGAGTGGTCAGTCGTCAGTCGTCAGTAATCAGTACGGGAGTGACGAGGAAGTTAACCGCAGAGGGCGCAGAGGGCGCAAAGGACGGAGAGGGGACGAGAGGAAGGGACGGAATGGGTGCATGGTCCACCGCAAGGTGTGCAGGGTGCTCGGCAAGGCGTGCAGGGTGCTCGGCAAGGCGTGCAGGGTCCACCGCAGGGCGTGCATGGTCCACCGCAAGGTGTGCAGGGTGCTCGGCAAGGCGTGCAGAGTGTTCGGCAGGGCGTGCAGAGTGTTCGGCAGGGCGTGCACGGTTCACGGCAGGGCGTGCATGGTCCACCGCAAGGTGTGCAGAGTGTTCGGCAAGGCGTGCATGGTCCACCGCAAGGCGTGCAGAGTGTTCGGCAAGGCGTGCATGGTCCACCGCAAGGTGTGCAGAGTGTTCGGCAAGGCGTGCAGAGTGCTTCGGGCGGCGTGCAGAGTGCTTCGGGCGGCGTGCAGAGTGCTTCGGGCGGCGTGCAGAGTGCTTCGGGCGGCGTGCAGAGTGCTTCAGCGGACGTGCAGGGTGCTTCGGCGGACGTGCAGAGTGCTTCGGCGGGCGTGCAGAGTGCTTCGGCGGACGTGCACGGTGCTTCGGCGGACGTGCACGGTGCTTCGGCGGGCGTGCAGAGTACTTCGGCGGGCGTGCATACACAACCGGGTGATAGAACATCAAGCTGGCAGGTGCAGTACTATCCTCACTCCCCTCGGCTTTGCGTCTTTGCGGTTCAACTCTCCCGCATCTTTGCGGTTTATCTTCCATCGCTCCCCAGCTGATGGCTGACAGCTGACAGCTGATAGCTTCGTGCTACAATCGGCGCGATGGACGAGCAAACACTGGATGTTGGGGCGATACTGGCGCAGCTGCGGGCCGAGGTGCGGGCGGCGCACGGGCTGCTGGACGACGGCACGGCGCACCTGGTGACGGGCGTAGATTTGGCGGCGCTGGCCGAGATCGTCGCCGAGGTCGAGGCGCTGCGGGCGGTGAGCGCGCACTGGCCGCTGAGCTGGCGGACGCCGCGCGAGCGGGCGCTGGTGTTCGGGCAGCGGATCATTCGGCGGGCGCTGCGGTTTTATCTGGAGCCGATTGTGCAGCAGCAGAATAACTTTAACGCCGCGGTCGCGCGGTCGCTGGGGCTGCTGCTGCAGGCGCAGCAGCAGCTGGCCGCCGACCTACAGCGGCTGCAGGCGCCGCCCCGCGATGAGTGACGACGCGCTCGGGGCGGCGGCGCTGATGGCCGAGGTGGCCGCGGAGGCTGCGGCGGCGCCGGTGGCCGCGCCGTTTCCGCTGCTGGCGCTGGCCGCCGAGGCGCCGGCGCTGCGCGAGGCCAGCGTGGTCGTCGCCAGCCCGCCGCTGATCGGCCGCACAGCGTATGAGCGGCTGTGGGCCGTGATCAACCGCCTCTTGCGGCGGGCGGCCAGCCCGGCGATTGCGCCGGCGGTGGCGCAGCAGAACGAGTGGAACGCCGCCGTGCTGGATGCGGTGGGCGAGCTGGCGGCGCTGGCGGCGGCGCTGGAGGCTGAGTCTGATTCGTCGCCGGGCGCTGCAGCGCGATGAGTAGCGCCGCGCCGCTGGCCGTGGTGCTGCCGTGGTACGGCCCCGCCACGGCGGGCGGCGCCGAGGCCCACGCCCGGCAGCTGGTCGCGGCGCTGCGGGCGGCCGGCGCGCCGGTCGAGGTCTGGACCACGACCGCCCGCGACGCCCGCGCGCCGGTGGCGCCGTTCTACCCGGCCGGCTGGTCGGAGGATGACGGCGTGGCGGTGCGGCGGTTTCCCGCGACCGTCGGCGCGCTGCCGGCGCTGGTCCGAGCGCAGCCGCGGCGCTTTGCGCTGGGACGCTTCGCGATCAATGAGCTGCAGCTGCTCGCCTCGCTGACCAGCAGCGACGAGCTGCTGGCCGCGCTGGACGCCGAGCGGACGACGCGGCGCTGGCTGTTTTTCCTCTACCCCTTCCCCACGACGTTTTTTGGCGCGCACATCGCCGCCGAGCGGGCCGCGCTGATCCCGTGCCTGCACGACGAGCCGTATGCGCGCTACGCGACCAGCCGCGAACTGCTGCGGTCGGCGCCGCTGATCCTGGCCAACAGCCAGCCCGAGGCCGAGCTGATCGCCGCGCTCAGCGGCCGCACGGCGCCGACGGTGGTGGCCGGCGAGGGCATTGACCTGACGTGGCAGGGCGACGGCGCCGCGTTTCGCCGGGCGCACGGCCTGGACGGCCCGCTGATCTTCTACGTCGGGCGGCGCGACCACTCGAAAATTTTCCGGTGCTCGCCGCCTACCTCGCGCGCTTCTGGGCCGAGCACGGCCCGCGGCCGCAGCTCGTCGTCGCCGGCCCCGACCTGCTGCAGGTGCCGCCGGCGCTGCGGCCGTGGGTCCACGATCTGGGCTTTGCCGACGAGGCCACCAAGCACGCCGCCTACGCCGCCGCCGACGTGTTCTGCATGCCCTCGCTGTGGGAAAGCTTCTCGCTGGCGGTGATGGAGGCCTGGCTGCAGGCGACGCCGGCGCTGGTCCACGCCGACTGCGCGGTGACGGTCGCGCACTGCCGCGCCAGCGACGGCGGGCTATGGTTTCGGAGCTACCCCGAGTTTGCCGCGGCGCTGCGGCGGCTGCTCGACCCGGCGGTCGGGCCGCGGCTGGGTGCGCAGGGGCAGGCATTTGTCCGGCGCACCTGCCGCTGGGATCTCGTGGCCGCGCGCTGTCTGGCGGCGCTGGCAGCGCTGCCGGGGCCAGCCGGGGCTGGCCCAATGGGTTGAGCCATAACCGGACGGCTTTTTTAACAGTTTGATGACATTGTGGCGCCGGCTGTGTTATTATGCCGTGTAGTTCGCACCATGCTGTGTACCCGCCCACCCTCCGCCGCAGCTTGTAGTTGATCGGATTCGCTATGACGAACTGGCTAAACACTTCTCGCCCCGAGCTTGGCCCGAAAACCGTCTTGACCGAGACTGCCCTCCCTGTGGTCGAGCCAATGGCCCGTCGTGGCTCGGCGCTGGCAAGTATGCTTCAGGAGGTGACCATGCCGTGGGAAAGCTGGCTGGTGCTGATCCGGCTCGACCCCGATGGCCCGGTCCACATCGCGGCCGATGAGAATGCTACGCTCTGCGGCCTGGAAATTTGCGGCGCGAGCTACCCGCGGCGCTTCAACGGCGGCTGCGCCATCTGCGCCCGCAAGGCCGAGCCGCTCGGCGGGATTCCTGGCGAGCCGCCACAGGAGCTGCCCGATCTGTAGGTTTTGATTGCCCAGGCGCTGTATTTGAAGATCACCCCGGTGCGGGGTGATCTTTTTGTTTGCTGGTACGCGGTTTGATACCAGCGCGCTGAACGAGCAGGGGGAGCATGGCCGAAGAGCAAAAGTGGCCCAGCACGCTCTGGGTGATTCGGCACGGCGAGAGCGCCGGCAACGTGGCCCGCGATGCGGCCGAGGCGGCGGGGCTGCCGATCATTGATATTGCGCTGCGCGACGTGGACGTGCCGCTGTCGGAGCGCGGCGCCGAGCAGGCCACCGCGCTGGGCCAGTGGTTTGCGCGCCAGCCCGCCGCGCAGCGCCCAACCGTGCTGCTGTGCTCGCCGTATCTGCGCGCCCGCCGCACCGCCGAGCTGATCGCCGCCGGCGCCGGGCTGGACCCGGCCGCGCTGACCACGGTCGTGGACGAGCGGCTGCGCGAGAAAGAGTTCGGCATTCTGGATCGCCTGACGCGCGTCGGCATCACGGCGCAGTATCCCGAGCAGGCCGAATTTCGCCGGCTGCTCGGCAAGTTCTACCACCGCCCGCCCGGCGGCGAAAGCTGGTGCGACGTAATCCTGCGGCTGCGCAGCATGATCGAGACCGTAACCCGCGACTACCGCCGCGAGCGGGTGATGATCGTCTGCCACTCGGTCGTCGTGCTGTGTCTGCGCTACTTGCTGGAACGCATGAGCGAGGAGCAGATTCTGGAGATCGACCGCGCCACCGATGTCGCCAACTGCTCGGTGACGGCCTACGAGTTTGACCCGGCGGCCGGCAAGCATGGCAAGTTGGTGCTCAAAACCTTCAACTTCGTCGCGCCGCTGGCCGAGGCCGGGGCCGCAATCACTACGGAGCCAGATGCCAAAATCGCACCGAAATAGCCCGGCCACGGCGCTGACGGCCGCGGCGCTGCGGGCCTGGCCGCTGCCACAGCCGGGCAGCGGCGGCGACAAGGATAGCCGCGGCCAGGTGCTGATCGTCGGCGGCGCGGTCGAGATGCCGGGCGCCATTGTGCTGGCCGCGACCGCCGCGCTCCGCAGCGGCGCCGGCAAGCTGCAGATTGCGACCTGCCGCAGCATCGCGCCGCTGGTCGGGATTGCGGTCCCCGAGGCGCGGGTCTTTGCGCTGCCCGAGACGCCCGACGGCGCCATCGATCCGGCGGCCGCCGAGCAGATCGTCGCGCGCGCCAACAAGTCGAAGTCGGTGCTGCTCGGCCCCGGCATGATCAATGAGGCGGCGGTGGCGGCGCTGCTGGCTCGCGCGCTGCCGGCCCTCAGCACACCGACGGTGATCCTTGATGCTGCGGCGCTGACCGGCGACGCGGCGCTGCTTCGTCCACTGGCTGGCCGTGTGATTCTGACGCCGCATCTCGGCGAGATGGCGACGCTGCTCGGCCGTGACAAGACCAAAATTGAGGCTGATGTGTCTGGCACCGCCGCCGCGGCCGCGGCGCAGCTCGGCGCGGTCGTCGCGCTCAAGGGCGCCGAGACCTGGATTGCGGCGCCCGACGGCCAGCGCTGGCACTACAGCAACGGCAGCGTCGGCCTGGCGACCTCCGGCTCGGGCGATACGCTGGCGGGCATTGTCGCCGGCCTGGCAGCCCGCGGCGCCGAGCCAGCGCAGGCCGCCGCGTGGGGCGTCGTGCTGCACGGCGAGGCTGGGAACCGCCTGGCGCAGCGCCTCGGCCGGCTCGGCTTTTTGGCCCGCGAGCTGCTCGATGAGATTCCGCCGATCATGCAGGCGCTTGGCTAACGCACAATTGCCGGCCGTGCTACGATCCGGCTAATCAGGAGGTTCCAATGGCGATTCCGTTTGGGATGTTTGTGCCGCAGGGCTGGCGAATGGATCTGGTCGAAATTCGCGATCCCGTTGAGCAGTACGAGGCCATGACACGGGTTGCGCTGGCGGCCGAGGCGGCGGCATATGATTCGATCTGGGTCTACGATCATTTTCACACCGTGCCGACGCCGGAGCTGGAGACCTGCTTCGAGGCTTGGACGATCACCGCCGGGCTGGCCCGCGACACCACACGGGTCAAAATCGGCCAGATGGTCAGCTGCAACGGCTATCGCAACCCGGCCCTGCTGGCCAAAATGGCCTCGACGGTTGACGTAATGAGCAACGGCCGGCTGCTGTTCGGCTTGGGCGCCGGCTGGTACGAGCACGAGTGGCGGGCGTATGGCTACGGCTACCCCGAGACGCCCGACCGCATGCGCGCCTTCCGCGAGGCCTGCCAGATTATCCACGCGATGTGGACTGAGACGTATCCCGAATTCAGCGGCAAATACTATACGATTGACAAGCCGATCAACGAGCCGCGCGGCGTCCAGAAGCCCTACCCGTCGTTTTGGATCGGCGGCGGCGGCGAGCAGGTGACGCTGAAGCTGGTCGCGCAGTACGGCAGCGCCTGCAACGTCGGCGGCGATGTCGAGACGATCCGGCATAAGTTCGATGTGCTGCGCGGCCACTGCGAGACGGTCGGGCGCGACTACAACGAGATTATCCGCTCCAGCAGCATCAACGTGCATCTGGTGCAGCCGGGCGACGACCCCGAGCGGGCCACGGCCGCCGCGCGGGGCGCCACGAGCTTCGAGGAGTTTAGCCGCGGCTGCTGGGTCGGCACCACCGACGAGATCAGCGCCCGCTTGGAGCCGCTGATCGCGGCCGGCGTCAACTATGTGCTGGTCTACATGCCGCGCATCGCCTACGACCATGCGCCGCTCCAGCAGTTCGCCAGCGAGGTCATGCCGCGCTTCCAGTAGGCGGTTCTCAGGGGTCAATGTTCAGTGGTCAGTTTTCAGTGGGGCAGTGCTATGCAGGGCATGGCACTGCCCTATTTGTTAGCTGTTGGCGGAGGCCCTTCGCCGCTAATCGCTCCTCGTTACTTGCTCCTCGCTACTCGCCGCTCGCCAGCAGCGCCTGCTCGCGCTCGCGGGTGAGACCGGCGCGCCACTGGTGGTCGGCGGGGCGCGACTGGCTCCAGCTGAGGGTGTCGGCGACGGTCTCGGCGAGCGGGCGGTAGGTCAGGCCGGCCGCGATGGCCTGCGCGGTGCTGGTCTGCTGCATGCCGCGGTGGGTCGGGTCGCTTTCACTGGCTAGCCATAGCGGCAAGTCGCTCCAGGGCGCGACGCCGCCGGCCAGCAGCGCGGCCTCGCTGTGCCAGCGGAGCGTGGCGTCGCTGCCCGTGACCGCGCGGCAGGTTTCGAGGAGTTCGCCCATGGTTAGCGGCGCGGCCGGGCCGACGGCGTTCAGCGCGCCGCCGGTGCCGCGCTCGGCCAGCGCGACGATCCACGCCGCCAGGTCGCGGACATCAATGATCTGCACCGGCGCCGAGGCTGGGCTGGGCGCCACTACCGCGCCGCCCGCGGCGATGCGGTGCGGCCAGTAGGTGAAGCGGTCGGTCGGGTCGTGGGGGCCGACGATCAGGCCCGGCCGGATGATCAGCGCCCGCTCGCCGAACACCGCCTGCGCGGCCTGCTCGCAGCCGACCTTGAGCGAGCCATAGGTGGTGCCGGTGACGGTCTCAACGCTGGCGTCGGGCGGCGTGGCCAGCGCGGTGGCCTCAGTGATTGGCTCGGAGGCGTCGGCGTAGGCCGAGACGCTGGAGATAAAGGTGTAGTGGCCGCAGTCGGCGAGCAGCGTGGCCAAGTCGCGCACTGCCCGCGGGATGTAGCCCGACGTGTCGATCACCGCATCCCAGCGCCGACCTTTGAGCGCCGCCAGGTCGCCGTCGCGGTTGCCGCGCAGGTGCTCGGCTGCGGGGAACAGCTCGGCGCCGTGCTGGCCGCGCGTGAACAGCGTCAGCGCATGGCCGCGCGCCAGCGCCGCCGCCGCAATATGCCGGCCCAAAAACACCGTCCCGCCCAAAATCAACATCTTCATCGTGTGCTCCTTTGGGGCTGGCGACGCCGCCAGCCCATCGCACGATACGCGCGCGGCGCGCTGGCCGGCGTCAGCCCAACGGCCGAGCCGCAGTGTCCATTCAGCGGGCCGCGCGGGGCGCCTCGGGCGCGACCTGGACCTCGGCCAGGTGGCGCTCCTCGTAGATCCACGCGCCGCCGACGCCCAGCAGGCACAGCACCGCGCACAGCGCCAGCGTCATGGCCACGCCGATCTGCACTGACAGCGAGGTGATCAGCACCGCGCCGAGCGGCGTGCTGCCGGCAAACAGCAGCATGTAGATGCCCATTACCCGGCCGCGCATATCGTCGCGCACGTTGAGCTGCAGCAGCGTGTTGCAGGCGGTCGCAAACGTGATGCCGCAGAAGCCCAGCAGGACCAGCAGCCCGCCGGTCAGAGCGAACTGGCGCAACTGTGAGACCGCCAGCAGCACCACCGAGAAGCAGGTCGCGGCAATGAGCAGCCGGCGGACGGAGGGCGACGGCAGGTAGCTGGACACCACGGCCGCTGCCAGCGAGCCGACGCCCAGCAGCGCCAGCAGGTTGCCGAAGCCGGCGGCGTCGGTGTGGAGGATCGCCTCGGCGATCAGCGGCATCGAGACGCTGAAATTATAGCCAAACGTCCCAACCGCCGCCATCACCAGCATGATCACCAGCACCAGCGGCGTGCGCCAGGCGTAGCTCAGGCCGGCGCGCAGCTGCCCGAGGATATGGCCGCGCTCAACTGGGCGGGCCGGGAACATCTCAGCCGGGTTCATCAGGGCCAGCGCGGCGATGCCGGCCAGAAAGCTGGCGGCGTTGAACAGCAGCGCCGGCGCCGTGCCAAACAGCGTGATCATATAGCCGCCAATCGCCGGGCCGATAATACGAGCGGCGTTGAACAGCATCGAGTTGAGCGCGACGGCGTTGGCCAGATCGGCCCGCTCGACCAGTTCGACCGCGAACGACTGGCGGGCCGGGTTGTCGAAGGCGTTGACCAGGCCGCTGAGGCAGGCCAGTACATAGACGTGCCACAGCTGAATCCGGTGGGCCGCGACCAGGCCGCCGAAGGTCGCCGCGACGAGCAGCGCGATGATCTGGGTGCCGATCAGCAGCCGGCGCTTGGGCAATTTATCGGCGATCACGCCGCCAAACAGCGACAGCAGCGTGATCGGCAGAAACTGTAGGGTGGTGACGATGCCGAGCGCGGTGGCACTCTCCTGCGGCGTGTGCGTGAGGTCATGGACGACCAGCCAGCTCTGGGCGGTGGTCTGCATCCAGGTGCCGGTCAGCGAGACCAGCTGGCCCAGCCAGTAGTAGCGGTAGTTGCGGACCCGCAGAGCGCGAAAGCCCTGGCCCAGCCGCAGCGCGAAGCGCGGACGATCTGATGACTGCATGTATACCTTCTTTATCTCTCGGGCGCCACTGGAGCAGAATCAGTGCCGCCTGTCGCTGATACTGTTTCGATCTGTACTATACCCCGACGCCGCGCACGAATGTTGCTGACAGGCTGGTAGCATGGTACTTATCAAGGAGCGCCGAGCATGGAAGTTGTGCCGCAGGTTCATCAGATCAAGTGTGGCGGGGTGAATGTGTATCTCATCGTCGAGGACGCTGGGCTGACGCTGGTCGACGCCGGCTACGCCGCGAGCAGCGACGCGATCCTGCTGTATGTCCGCGACCTCGGGCGCCAGCCGGCCGACATCAAGCGGCTCGTCCTGACTCACCGCCACCCCGACCACATCGGCGGCGCGTCGGCGCTCAAGCGGGCGACCGGCGCCACGGTGCTGGCCCACCTCCTCGACACGCCGGCGATCAGCGCCGATCCCAAGCTATCGTTTCCGGCGCCGCCGCTGGGCACGATCATGCGCTTGGTCGGCGGCGCCAAGCTGACGCCGCCGCCGTGCGCCGTGGACGACGAGCTGCGCGACGGCATGACGCTGCCGGTGCTGGGCGGCCTGCAGGTGATCTGGACGCCCGGCCACACCCACGGCCACTGCTCGCTGTACCACCCCGAGCGGCGCTGGCTGATCGCTGGCGACGCCGTGATGACGATGGGCGGCAAGGTGCGCCAGACGTTTCCGTTTTTGTGCGACGACTACGAGGAGGCCTGCCGCACGGTGCGCGACAAGCTGGCGCCGCTCCCGATCAGCTGGGTGCTGGCCGGCCACGGCGACCCGCGCGAGGCCAATGTTGCGGCCAACTTCGCGGGCCTGGCGCGGCAGTACGGCGCGATGTGACGAGGCGCGAGTAAACAGTCGTGAGCACCGAGTGGAGTAGGAGCTAGCTGTCGCCCTCGATACTCGCTCCTCGGTACTCGCTCCTCATCTCCGCTGATTGGCGGATGACCTGCTCGGTGACGGGCCAGAGATTGAAGGCTGGCAGCTCGTCGAGGGTGGCCCAGGCGACGGCGCCGGCGTCGGTGGCGGCGTGGGCCTCGCCGCTGACCCAGGTGGCCACCAGGTCGACCAGGACATAGTGAAAGCGCACCGCGCCGCCGTCGTCGCGGTCGATCAGCTCGGCGGCGGTGATGACCGGGCCGACTGTCACGACGCAGCCGGTCTCCTCCAGCACCTCGCGGGCGGCGCCGGCGGCTAGCGTCTCGCCTAGCTCCAGGCTGCCGCCGGGCAGGCTCCACTCGCCGCTTTTGGGCGGCTGGTTGCGCTGGATCAGCAGCACGCGGCCGGCGCGCCACACGACGGCGGCCACGCCCACGCGCGGCTGGTCGGGGTATGACTTTGACATAACAGTGCTCCTCAGCGACGCTGCGCGGTTTTGTGCAGCAGGCAGCGCTGGTTTGACGCTGCAGGAAGGGCGCTGGTATAATCGCCCCTACCACAACAATTGTATTCCCCATAATGTTTGGCGACGAGGAGATCACCCATATGTTCACCGAAAACCTGGCGTTCGGCGCTCGGAGTTGGATCGCCCTGGCGGTTTGGGTCGCGGGCTTGATTGGCGGGATGTATCTCTATCAAGGCTGGCGCGAGGCCAATCCGGTGCGGTTGCGGTTCATGCGGCGGCTGGGCCTGGGTCTCGGCATCCTGAGCGCGGTGGGCCTCGTGGCGCTGGCCCTGCGGGCGTTTGGCGTCCCAGTGCTGAGCTACCCAATCTGGAGCTATCTGGTGATGCTGGCGACGCTGGGCTATCTGGCGTGGGGCGTGTTCTACGCCACCCAAACGCTGCCGGCGCTGGCCGATGCGGCGCGCAGCAAACCTGGCGCCAAAACCTATGGCGCTAGCGGCAAGGGCGGCGCCAAAACCTACGGCGCTGGCAGCAAGGGCGGCGCCAAGACCTACACCGCCCAGACCGAGCCGGCGGCGCCCCGCCCGGTGGCGACAACCACCCGCCGCGAGGCGCGGCGCGACCGCAAGAAAAAGAGCCGCTAGCTCCACGTCACCCCGATCATCCGGCGCGCCCCACTGCGGGGCGCGCCGTTTTGCATCGCTAGGCGCGGCGGGCCGCCAGGACCAGCGCGGCCGCGCCCAGCAGCCCGACGTTCTGGCCCAGCGCCGCAACGCCGACCGTGGCCTCGCGGTACGGCGGCATGGCGCGCGCCCGGATCGTCGCCGTGATCGGCTCCTGGAGCAGCGCGAAGCTGTGCATCACGCCGCCGCCCAGCGCGATCCGCTCGGGTGAGTACAGGTGCAGCAGGTTGACTAGGCCGATGCCGATCAGCTCGCCCTCCTCGCGCAGCAGCGTGCGGCAGAGCGCGTCGCCCGCCTGCGCGGCCGCCCAGACATCCACCGCTGTGACCGTGGCTGGCGTGGCGCGGTCGTGGAGCAGCGTCGCTTCGTTGTGCCGCATCTCGGCGCTTGCGCGGCGGGCCAGCGCCGTGCCCGAGGCCAGCGCCTCCCAGCAGCCGCGGTTGCCGCAGCCACACAGCGGCCCGTTGGCCTCGATCATCATGTGCCCGACCTCGGCGGCCATGCCTTTATAGCCCAGCAGCAGCCGCCCGTCGGCGATCACGCCGCCGCCGATGCCGGTACTGACGGTGACATAGGCAAAGTTCTGGGTGCCGCGACCGCTGCCGAACATCCACTCGCCCAGCCCGGCCGCATTCGCATCGTTGCCGACCTCGACCGCCATGCCCAGCCGCTCCTCCAAGAGCGCCTTGAGCGGGACGTTGCTCCAGCCATGCAGGTTGGGCGCCGCAAACACGACGCCGCTGTGGCCATCGACCGGGCCAGGCGTGCCGACGCCGACGCCCAGCAGATCGTCGGCGCTGGTGTCGCCGCGCACCGCCGTGACCATCTGCACAATCTGGTCGATCACCACCGCGGGGCCGCCGGCCGAGGTCGCAGTGGCCTGGTGCATCATGATCGTGCCGTCGCTGTCGCACCGCACGGCGCGCAGCTGGGTTCCTCCCAGATCAATGCCAATAATTGTCTGCATGCTGCGAGTTCCTTTCAGGTGGGGGAGGCAATAGTCGGCCTATTATAGCAGCGCTCGATCTCGCCATTCTGTGGCGTGCGCACCGGGCTAAGCCTAAAGCAGGGCTTTTGCTATAATGCCAGCAGCGTTAGCAGCACGCGCTGCCATATCTGAAAAAGGAGTTCGGCATGATGGACATGTCAATGGGCATGGCGGTCCAACAGCAGATGAAGGCCTCGCCCGCCCTCATCGCCCTTAACAACATGTTGATCCTATCAACCCTTGAACTCCAGCAGATGATCCAGCATGAGATCGAGGAGAACCCGGCGCTGGAGCTGCTCGAGTCCGAGGAGGGGCTGTGCCAGCGCTGCGGCCGGCAGCTCTCGGGCGCGCTGTGCATGTACTGTCAGCAGGAGGATCAGCGCATCATCGAGGCCGAGCGCGATGACTATACATCGAGCTACGAGGACGATGAGTTCGATCCGCTGATGATGGTCGCCGCGCCGCCGCAGCTGGGCGACGTGCTAATCCGCGACCTGCGCGCCAGCCTGCCCCAAAGCGAGCACTTCATCGCCGCTTATCTGGTCGGCAGCCTCAATGATCAGGGCCTGCTGGGCGACCGCCTGGAGGACATCGCCACGACGCTGGGGGTGGACTTTGATCGGGCCGAGCGGGTGCTGAAAAAACTCCAGGATGTTGCGCCGGTCGGCGTCGGCGCCCGCGATGTGCCCGAGTGCCTGCTGCTCCAGCTGCGCCGCCTGGCCGGCGAGGGCGTCACCCACCCCTATGTCGAGACGATCATCAGCGCGCACTGGCGCGATCTCGGTGAGCACCGCTACGGCGTGATCGCCCAGGCGCTCGGCATCGCCTACGACGAGGTCGTTGAGGCCCGCGACTTCATCCGCCAGTATCTGCGTCCCTACCCGCTGGAGCGCTCTGACGATCCCTCCAGCGGCCCCAATGCCACAACCTACCTCACGCCTGACGTAATCATCCGCGAGGAGGAGGGCAAGCTGGTGGCCGAGGTGATCGAGTTAAGCCGCTACTTTCTGCGCCTCAGCCCGATCTACCAGGACCTGTCGCGGCAGGTAGGTAAAGATAGCACCGTACAGGTTTCCAGCGAGGAGAAGGAGCATCTGACGCAGTACATGAGCCGCGCCCAGTTGTTCCTGACCAACCTGCGCCAGCGCCGCGAGACGATCCGCCGCATCGCCGAATATCTGATTGCCTGCCAGGAGCCGTTTTTGCGCAACGGCGTGCGCCACCTGGCGCCGCTGACCCGCGCCGAGGTCGCCGGCGCCATCGGCGTCCACGAGTCGACGGTCAGCCGCGCGACCGCCAACAAGCATGTCCAGATCCCCTCCTACGAGGTGATCCCGTTCGCCCACTTTTTCACCGCCTCGCTCAGCGTCAAGGACGTGCTGATGGAGCTGATCGACAATGAGACCGCGCCGCTGACCGACCAGGAGTTGGTCGAGATCCTGAAGGCCAAAGGCTTTGATGTGGCCCGCCGCACCGTGGCGAAGTACCGCAACCAGCTGGGCATTCTGGCCTCTACGCTGCGCTAAACCGTTCTGACAAGGAGCTTGTGTGCCTCAACATATTCAAACTCACCGCCTCGCCAACGGCCTGACGCTGGTCGCCGAAAATATGTCCCACCTGCGCTCGGCGGCGTGGTCGCTGCTGATCCCGGCGGGCGCAGCGACCGACCCGGCTGGCCACAGCGGCGCGGCGCAGCTGCTCAGCGGCATGGTCTACCGTGGCGCCGGCGACCGCGACGCCCGCGCGCTGTCCAACGCCCTGGATGACCTGGGCGTGCAGCGCGGCGGCCGCGTCGAGAGCGAGTACCTGGCCCTGGGCGGCGCGCTCTTGGCCGACGACCTGGCGGCGGCGCTGGCGATCTACGCCGACATTGTGCGGCGGCCCCACCTGCCGGCCGCCGAGCTGGACGCCGAGCGGGCGCTGGCGATCCAGGCGATCCAGGGCCTCAACGATAACCCGACCCAGCGCCTCTTTCGCGAGCTGAACCGGGTGTATTTTCCGGGACCGTTCGGCCGCTCGCCGCTGGGCGAGATCGATGAGATCACGGCGATCACGCCGGCCGACATTCAGGCCGACCACGCCGCCCGCTTCCGCCCCGCCGGCGCGGTGCTGGCCGTCGCCGGCCGCGTGGACTTCGCGGCGCTCCAGGCGACCGTCGAGGAGCTGTTTGGCGACTGGGACGGCGCCGCGCCCGCCGCGCCCGCTGCGGTGGTGCGTGCGGAGCCGCTCTACCAGCATCTGCCGCAGGACACCGCCCAGACCCAGATCGGCGTCGCCTACACCGGCGTGCCGCTTGGCGACCCCAACTACTACTTGGCCCGCCTGGCGCTCAATGTGCTCTCCGGCGGCATGGGCGCGCGCTTGTTCACCGAGGTCCGCGAAAAGCGCGGTCTGGTCTACAGCGTGGCGGCCTTTCCGCGGATTTTTCGCGGGCTGGGCCTGGTGCTGGGCTACGCCGGCACGCAGCCCGAGCGCGCCCAGGAGACCGTCGATGTGCTGCTCGGCGAGCTGCGCGGCATCGGCCGCGGTGTCAGCGCCGAGGAGCTGGAGCGCGCCCGCACCGGCCTGCTGGCGGCGCTGGTCATGTCCGGCGAGGCGACCAGCTCGCGGGCCGGCGCGATGGCGTCCGACGTGTTCCTGCTCGGCCGCCCGCGCACCCTCGATGAGATTCGCGAGGCCGTCGAGCAGGTGACGCTGGCCGAGCTCAACGACTACCTGGCCGACCACGCGCCCGCGACGTTTACCGTGCTGACGCTCGGCCCGGCGCCGGTTGAAATTCGCTGATCGCCCCCGGCGGCCACGAGACAATTAGAGGAGCTATGCGCTACGATCACACCACGCTGCCCAACGGCCTACATATCATCGGCGAGCACAACCCCGCCGCTCAGTCGGTGGCGATTGGCTTTTTTACCCGCACTGGCTCGCGCGATGAGACCCCCGAGGTCTCGGGCGTCAGCCATTTTCTGGAGCACATGATGTTCAAGGGTACCGAGCGGCGCTCGCCCGAGGATGTCAACCGCGAGTTCGACGAGATGGGCGCCAACTACAACGCCTTCACCTCGGAGGAGAACACCGTCTACTACGGCGCGGTGCTGCCAAAGTTTCAGAGCGGGCTGATCGATCTGTTGTCCGACATGCTGCGGCCGAGCCTGCGGCTCGACGACTTCACCACCGAAAAAAACGTGATCCTCGAAGAGATCGCGATGTACAAGGACCGGCCGCAGTTTACGCTGTTTGACCTGGCGCGCTCGACGTACCACCAGGGCCACCCGCTCGGCAACAGCGTGCTCGGCTCGACCGAGAGCATCACGGCGCTGGAGCGCGACCAGATGCTGGCCTATTTCGAGCGCCGGTATGCGCCCAACAACCTGACCGTCGTCATGACCGGCAACTACGACTGGGACAGCGCGGTCGCGCAGTTTGGCGCGGCCTGCGGCGCGTGGACGCCGGCCGAGGCGCCGCGCACGCTCAGCGAGCCGGCGCCCAACAACCAGCAGCAGATGGTCGCCGACCCCAAGCGCGACCGCGCCTACCTGGCGATGGTCGCGCCGGGGCCAGCGGCGCAGTCCGATGACCGCTTTGCCGCCGAGGTGCTGGCGGCGGTGCTGGGCGGCGGCGAGGGGTCGCGGCTGCACTGGGCGCTGGTCTACCCCGGCATCGCCGAGAGCGCCGAGGTTTTCTACGACTCCAGCGACGGCGCCGGGTCGCTCTATGCCTACGCGACGTGTGATCCGAGTTGCACCGCCGAGGTCCTGGAGGTGCTGCGAGCCACGCTGCAGGCGGCGCAGTCTGAGCCGCTGCCGGCTGACGAGGTTGCGCGGGCGCGCCGCAAGATCGCCTCGGCGCTGGTACTGCGGGCCGAGACGCCGATGGGCCGCCTGACCGCGGTCGGCTTCGACTGGGTGTATCGCCAGCACATCATGCCGCTGGATGAGGTCGTTGATCGCTATCTGGCGGTCACGCCCGAGGCGGTCCAATCCTTGCTTGCGAGTCGTCCATTCGATACGCTGACGGTGGTTGGGCTGGGGGCGTTTGCCGCCGCCTAAGGCTGAGGCGGGGCGCCGCTGATCCCGGCGCCCACAATTACTAGACATAAGGATGGGAATATGCAGACCGGCGTGCTGCTCCTGCACGGCTTTACCTCGAACGATGCCTCGCTGGCCAAGCTGACGGCGGCGGCGCAGTCGCTGGGCTATGTTACCGAGGCGCCGCTGCTGCGCGGCCACGGCCGGACCTACCGCGATCTGTATGGCGCGCGCTGGGATCACTGGCGGGCCGACGCGCAGGCCGGCCTAGAGCGGCTGCGCGCGCAGGTCGATCAAGTCGTCGTGGTCGGCTTCTCGATGGGCGGCTTGCTGGCGCTGGAGGTCGCGGCGCAGCCACAGGCCGACCTAGCCGGCGTGGTGGCGCTGGCGCCGGCGCTGTTCATCGCCCATCCGCTGGCGCCCATTGCCTGGATGGCGCTCGGCTGGTATCGGTTTCTGCCGATGGGCAAGGCTGTGGCCTACAGTGACCCGGCGCTGGCCTCGGCCGATGAGAGCTACAGCCGCCTGGCGACCGATGCGTTTGTGTCGTTCTACCGCGCGTCGCACCGCATCCGGCGGCTGCTGCCGTCAATCTCGGCGCCGCTGCTGCTGATCCACTCGCTGCGCGACCGCGTGATCAAGCCGATCAGCTCGCAGTTCGCCTACGACCACGTCGGCTCAGCCGAGAAAGAGCTGGTCTGGCTGGACCGCACCGGCCACGCCCTGATGGACGACATCGAGGCCGCGACGGTCGTGGCACATGTTCGCAGCTTTCTGGAGCGCTATGTCCAGCCACCAACCAACGCGCCGGCGCTCGACGCGGCGTAGTCCGCGACCCGCGGGGTCGCACCACGGGGCGCCACGGCAAACCGCGGCGCTGCTCCTCATCGGCGGCTTTGTGATCGGGGCTGGCCTGGAGTGGGTCCGCGCCCAGCCGACGAGCGCAAGCTGGGGCTGGCAGTCCGACAGCGTGGCGCTGCTTCTGGCGGCCTGGCTGGCGGTGGCGCTGCTGGCCTGGTGGCCCAACACCGGCGCGCGCCAGGTGCCGCCGCGGGCCGGCCTGCTGCTGGGGGCGCTCTTTTTGGGCATGCTCGTGATGCACGAGCTGATCCGGCGCTAGTTCGCGCTGGCCAGCACCGCCAGCAGCGCCAGCGCGTAGGCGTCCTCGCCGCTGGCCGCCTCGAACACCTGCGGCATGCCCGCGATCTCAATGGCGCAGCGATAGCTCGTGCCGCTGCGCAGCAGCGCTAGCCCGGCATCGGCGGTGAGGTGCTCGGCCAGCACCTCGCGCAGCCGGGTTTCGCTGGGCAGCCAGACGACATCGCTGAGGCTTACGTAGTCCAGCGCCCACTCCGCGCTGCCATGAAAGAGCACCGCTGGCACGCCGTTGATCTGCTGCACGATCACCGGGCTGCTACTGAGGACAAAAATCTGGTCGGCCAGCTCGGTGCCAGGGACCACGAATACGTCGCCTTCGGTGGGCTGCCACGGTAGCCCGGCGGCTCGCAGCTGCAGGGCGAGCTCGACGCTAAGCATTGCTGGCCTCCACCCCGTCCGGCGCCGGTAGCTCAAACACAAAGCCGTGTGGCCCGATTGTGAAGTCATGAATGCTGCGGTCGTGGTTGCTGAAGCTCATCTGAATCACTGAAAGCACCCGCCGCCACTGCTGCGCAATCTCAATCTGCTGCAGCAGGATCAGATTCTCGCCCAGCATCGCAAATGGTGTGTTGGAGAAGTCAATCTCGCGCCCGAGCAGCCGCGGGATGGTCAGGGTGACCATCGTGGTGATCTGCCGGCTGCGCAAGATTTCGACCAGCGCCGCCAGGTAGTCCTCGCTGCGGCCCTGCTGCCCCAGCGCTTTTTGCAGCAGGCTCAGCCCTTCAATGACTACCCGCTCCACCCGGTGCGTCACCAGCTCCGCCATCAGTGTCGTCGCTAGCTCCGACACATCTAGCTCCACTGCGGGCCGACGAATGACCAGCAGTTGCCCGCTGGCCAGGGGCGTCACGAGGTCGAGGCCAAACTGCGCGCTGAAGGCGGTCAGCTGCTCGACGGTTTCTTCCAGGGTCACAAACAGCACGGTTTCGCCAGCGGCGAGGCCGGCCTGCAAAAAGTGCAGCCCCAGCAGCGTCTTGCCGGTGCCGAACGAGCCGGCGATCAGGGTGGTGGTGCCGCGATTGAGGCCGCCACCGATCAGCTGGTCAATGCCCGGCACGCCCACCGAGAGTCGCTGCTGGGCCAGCAGGCCGTGTGCTTGCTCGGTTGACACCAGCGTTTCGAGCCGCGGGTAGACGACAATGCCATCGGGCGTGATGCGGTAGCTATGCAGGCCGCTAAGCGACTGCTGGCCGCGAATCTTGCGGACCTCCAGATGGCGCTGGTGGCGCAGGCCGTGGAGATTATGGTGCAGTACGATGATCGCATCGGCGACCGTCAGCTCGGGGTAGAGTGAGTAGTCGTCGGGGTTAAACTCGTAGGTGATCAGGAGGTTGACACCCAAGTAGGCCATCTGGGTGCCGAGCGTCTGGAGAAAATGTCGCATCTGCTGCGGCGTCCCGATGAGATCGGTGATGCCACGGAAGCCGTCAATGACCACCAGCTTGGCCTTGCTCTGCCGAATTGCGCGCACGACCTCGCGGATGGTGTTCTCGGGATCACTTTGCAGCAGGCCGATCAGGCTGAGCAGGGTGATCGACTGCCCGATCATCGTCGGATCAAAAAAGCTAAAGCTGCGCATGTGGCTGATGAGCTTATCGTGGCTCTCCGAGTAGGTGGTCAGGACCAGCGAGGGCACGTCTTGGCGCGCTAGGAGACTGAAGGTTTGCAGCGCGAGCACGGTCTTGCCGGCGCCGGGCAGTCCGATAATGAACACCAGGTTGCCATTTGGCAGACCGCCGCCCAACACCTGATCAAAGCCAGGAATACCAGTCTCCCGGACCTGTGGCTGGAGCGTGGCACCACTCATGGGCGTCCTTTCAAAACAATGCTATGATGACAAAAAAGCTGCTGTGGACTGAATTATAGGGGAAAGCTGGCGGATGTGCTTGCGTATTTTCGCCGCTGACAGGTCTACGGCATGAACAGGAGCAGAATGATGAACGATCACGCACTCGCTGAACTGCTGCGGAGTGCCCGGCGCATCGCCGTCGTGGGCCTCAGCGACAAGCCCGACCGCCCGAGCTACGGCGTTGCGGCCTACCTCCAGCGCGCCGGCTACACCATTATTCCGGTCAACCCAACGCTGACGAGCGTGCTGGGCGAGACCGCCTACCCCGACCTGGCCTCGATCCCGGAGCCGGTTGACATCGTGGATATTTTCCGCCGCTCCGAGGAGGCGGGCGCGGTGGTGGACGAGGCGATCAGCGCTGGCGCAAAGGCGATCTGGATGCAGCTGGGCGTGGCCGATGCGGCGGCCTCGGCGCGGGCGGTGGCGGCTGGGCTGGCAGTAGTTGAGAACCGCTGCCTCAAGATCGAGCATGCCCGCCTCATCGATTAACAACACCCTTAAACAGCACGACCCCGCGCCAGCTAGCCTGGCGCGGGGTCGTGTGCGGTGTGAGTTATTTGACGACGACGGTGCCCTTCATGGTCGTCTCGTGGCCGGGGAATGAGCAGTAGAACTCATATGAGCCAGCCGCCAGTTTGATCTCATCCGAGGTCTTGCTGTCGCCGGGGTTGGAGTAGTTCTCTTTGGTCGGCCCTGGGACGACCACATCGGTGCCGCTGGGCTGCTTGATCACGAAGTTGTGCTGAACCGTGCCATTGTTCACAAACTTGACCTTGAACGGCTGGTTGGCGGTGGCATCGATCTGGGCCTTGTCGAACTTCAGATCGGCGCCGGGAACCGTGACGCTGATCGTCTGGGCCGCGGTGGTGCCGCCGGTGGTGCCGCCGGTCGTCGTGCTGTCGCCGCCGCAGGCCGTTAGGGTCAGGGCCAGCGCAACCGCGCTGCCGGTCAACATACCATGAATACGCATAAAAATACTCCTAAAAAACGTCTGTAGTTGCCAGTTGGCTTGTGTATTATCTCACAATCTCCCCGAACGTCAAATGCTGACACGCGGGCGAGCTGCGGGATAGCGCATTCTGCTGGCCTAAAGCCACGCCGCACCGAGCAACGGCTATGCCACCGGCTAGGGCTGCACAAAGCTGCGGTAGTCAGCGCCCAGCACCACGACGATGTCCACGCCGGCTGGGGCGGCGCCGCTCGGCCCGGTCACGACCGGGATATTGCGCAGCTGGCGCTGGAGCCGCGCGACTGTCAGCGGCTTGCTGTGATAGACGATGATCTGGCTGCGGACGGCCGGGTCGTTGTCGCTGGGCGGCTCCAGGGTGAAGCTGGCGGCGCTCAGCTCATCGGTGAGCTGCGCGGCCAGCCCCGAGACCTCGGTGCCATTGCGCACCTGGAGCCGGGCCTGCTCCTGGCTTTCGCCCGGCGGCGTTAGGAGCTGCGCGGCCAGCCCCTGGACGCCCGCCGCATCCCAGCGCAGGTCCGACCCCTCCTCGCTGACGGCCACGGTCTCCGGCGACAGGCGCTGCTGAATTCAGCGCGGCCGGGTTGAAGCTGCTGAGGCTCAGGCCCAGCAGCAGCGCGTCGAGCCGCCCGACCGGCAGCGTGGTCTGGATCGCGCCGCTGGCGGCGTTGACCACCCGCAGCCCGGCGAAAATCCGCAGCGGCGCCGGCTTGGCCCGCAGCGCGGCACTCATCGCCTGAAGGACCTGCTGCTGCCGCTGGCCGCGGCCAAAATCCGAGTCGGCGTGGCGCGTGCGCACATACTCCAGCGCGCGCGGGCCGTCCATATGGTGCGGCCCAGCCTCGATGATCAGCACGCGGGTGCCGAAGTCGGGCGTCGGATAGTCGGGGTCCACAATGCGGTACGGCACATCGACCTCGACGCCGCCCAGCGCGTCCACCAGCGCGGCGAAGCCGTCGAAGTTGATTGTGGCGACATAATCAATGCGCTGGCCGAGCTGTGGCAGCTGCAAAAACTGCTCCACGGTGTCGGCCGCCAGCGCCATGCCGTCGGCCAGCGGCTGCCCGGTCGGCGCGCTGCTGTAGCCCTGCGCAAACGCCCGGTTGATCTTGGCCTCGCCCAGCCCCGGCACATTCGCCAGCGAGTCGCGCGGGATCGCCAGCAGGTTGGCCCAGCCGCCGCCGGGATCAAGGTGCAGCAGCTGCACCGTGTCCGAGCGCACGCCCTCCTCGGGGTGGTCGGGCCGCAGGTCCACGCCCAGCAGCAAAATATTGCTGGGGCTGTTGAGGAGTTTGCCGCTCGGGCGATTGGCGCGGGTGTCGGCAACGACGACGCGGCCGGCGACGACCTGCTGTAGGGCAAATAAGCCCACGCAGCTCACGAGCAGCGCAACCACCAGGCCAATGCCCAGCCGCCGAAGCCAGCGGCGCTGCCGTGGCCCGCTCGGGCGGCGCTGGCGCGGCGGCGTGCTCGGTGGCGTGCTCGGCGGCTTGCTCGGCGGCTGGGCCGGCGGGCCGCCGGGCGTCGCCGGCTTCGGCGGAATTGTCGGCATCAGCTCGGTGCGGCCGCTGGCGGGCCGCGCGCTGCGCTGCGGCGCGGCTGGCAGCCGCTCGGTTGGCCCGGTCGCGGGGGTTGGCTGGTTGGGACGGCGGGGTGGTCCATTGGGCGGCGTTGTCATACGCTTCCTTGTGTGGCGATGGTCCTATTCTTGCCTGTCTTGTTGTAGTTATGTTAGCAGGAGAAATGCCGATGTTCACCCAATCGCGCCGCATTGTGGCGGCTATGTTGCTCGCTGGCCTGGCCCTGTCAGCCTGCGATGTTTCGCAGCAGACCACGCAGCAGCCCACCGCGCCGCAGGCTGCGCAGCCCAACGTTGCGCCCACCGACCGCGGCGCCGGCCAGAGCAGCAGCCCGGCCGCTGGCGCGCAGGCGCCCACCGCCGCTAGCTCGCTCGGCCTGACGGATCAGACCATCGGCTCGGGCGGCGTCGCGCAGGCCCAGACTCGGCCGACCGCGGTCACGAACGGCGACGGCAATTTGATCTCGGACTACGAGCGCACGGTCAACAATGTGTACGCTCGCAACATCGGCGCGCTGGTCAACCTGACCGACGGGCGGGTCACCGGCTCGGGCTTTGTGGTTGATGCGCAGGGCCATATTATCACGAACAATCATGTGGCCAGCGAGCTGCAAGAGATTGTCATCACGTTCGCTGACCGCTCGACGGCGCAGGGCCGGCTCGTCGGCAGCTTTGAGCTGGGCGACATCGCGGTGGTGCAGGCCGACCGCCTGCCCGACGGCCTCCAGCCGGCCGAGTTAGGCGACTCGGGCACCCTCCAGGTTGGGCAGCTGACCGTGGCGATGGGCAGCCCGCTGGGCCTGGAGCAGACCGTGACCGCCGGGATTATCTCGGCGCTGAACCGCACGATTGAGGATATTGAGCGTCAGTCGACTGACGAGACTAAATCCAGCAGCCTGACCGGCCTGATCCAGACCGACGCCTCGATCAACCCTGGCAACTCGGGCGGCCCGCTGTTTGACTCGCACGGCCGGGTCATCGGCATGAACACGCTGATCGCCACCCGCGCCTCGTCGTCGGAGACCGCTGGCAGCATCGGACTGGGCTTTGCGGTCCCGATCAACCGCATCAAGCGCGTGTTCCGGCAGATTGTCGAGACCGGCCAGTATCGGCGCCCGAGCATGGGCATCAGCGGCGATACGATCCAGCCGCAGATTGCCCGCGCGCTTAATCTGCCAGTTACCAGCGGCGTGATGATTGGCAGCGTCAAGGGCGCGCAGGCGCAGCAGGCCGGGCTGCGCGGCGCCACCAAAGGCGCCCAGCTCAGCAATGGCGAGCAGTTCCCGGTGGACGGCGACATCATTGTGGCGATCAACAACACGCCGATCCGCACGCTGGGCGATTTGCGGAATGTGCTTGAGACGCAGGCCGATCCTGGCGACACGATCACGCTCACGATCCTGCGCGACGGCCGCGAGCAGAACACCAAGTTGACGCTGCAGTAGGCGGCGCCCAACCCACGCGCAGCAGCGCAGGCGCCCCGCAGTCGCAATGACTGCGGGGCGCCTGAACTTTGGCTCTTCCCGGCAGGCCGACCCGCGCCGGACATGTGGATCGGCCAGTGATTTGGAGATTCTGGCGATGCGGCAGCGTGTGTTGCCACTCCTGTTTTATTAGAGCCGGGCGGTGGTGTGCAGGGAGCGCGTGAACTGCCGCCCATCAGGATCAGAACCACCGGATGCTGGGCCGCCCCGCGCCGCAGGAACGGCCCGGCGATGCGGGCGCGCACGGTTTGCGCGTGGCCACGGACCGTGATCGTGCGCGTGGTCCAGCCGCTGCGCTCTTTCAGCCCGGAAAGCGCAGGCTGGAGCGCGGGAACGCGACCCCATCAACCGCGAGCATGAGCGGCTGGTCGGGGGCGACATGCGTGAGACATTGCTGGAGGAGGCGCGTGTGGAGGGACGTGATTGGAATGCGCTCACGGCTGAAGCGGCGGTAAAACGGTGACCAGTCCGCATCGAAGCAGCCGATGGCGAGCAGCGCCTGGGTGACGGTGTGGCGCCCGGGACTCCAGAGCATGCCAAACGTCAGGGCAAGCAAGCGGTGGAAGGTGCGCTTCTGCTTCACGGCGCCGCGATACTCCAGCAGCAACCCAACAAACGTCGCAACTAGGGTTGCGCCGCCGTCCGAACCTGCGGTATCCTGCATGTGCGACCTCCGATCGATAGGCTGGTGTCAACACCGTCATCCTACCGAACAGAGGTCGATCCTGCAATCTGTCTCGCCAAAGGGCCAAAGTTCAGGCCCGCCCGCATCGTAGGATGCGGGCGGCGTTGCTGTTTCCCGGCGCTGCTTTGCTTACCCCTGGCAGGTCTCCGCCACCAGCAGCTCTAGCGCGGTGTCGCTCTCAATCCGTCCGCTCTTCGACCAGTGATCCAGCTCGGTCAGCCGGTCGTGCAGTGTCAGCAGCGCCGCCGTTGTGAACCGCGCCGCCTGCTCCGCCGCCTTGCGCACCGCGAACGGATTCTGCCCCAGCCGCGCGGCCATCTCGTCCGGCCGCAGGCGGCTTTTCTGCAGCTCGCTCACGCCCAGCAGCAGCCGCACCTGCCGGCCCACCAGCCCGAACACCAGCGGCGCCGGCTGGCCCTCCGCCAGGACCTCGCGCAGCGTCTGCAGCGCCGGCCCCAAGCGCCGGCTCGCCAGCGCGTCAATGAACTTGAACACCGAGGTCTCGCTGGCATCCTCGACCATCCGCCGCACCGCCGCGGCGTCAATCGTGCCCTGAAAGTTGACGAACGCCGCCAGCTTCGCCAGCTCGCTCCGCAGCGCCCGCCCGTCGCTGCCCACGAACTCCGCCAGCAGCTGCCCGGCCTCCGCGCTGAGCTTCACTCCCAGCTCCCGCGCCTCCCCCGCCAGCCAGCGCTGTAGCTCCGCGCCCAGCAGCACCGGGAACTCGCGGACCTGCCCGTGCTTTTTCAGGGCGTTGTACAGCGCCACCCGCTTGTCGAACTCGCCCGTCTCCACAAACACCAGGTCCGCCGTCGCCGGCAGCTGCGCGATGTACTCCACCAGGTTCTCGCCGCCCGCCGCCTTCTTGCCCCGCCCGCGCGGCGCCGGCTTGGCGGCCGCCCCGTCGCCCTCGGCCTTCATGCCCTTCAGCGCGTCCTCAACAATCACCAGCCGCCGCTCGTGGATGAACGGCAGCGCGTCGCACGCCTGGATCACGTCAATCGGCCGTAGCCGTCGCCCGTCCAGCACCGTGCAGTTCAGGTCCAGCAGGTCGTCCGGGATCGTGCGCTTCAGCGCCGCCACCGCCGCTCCCCGCGCCAGGTCGTTCGGCCCAAAAAACAAATACAGCATCACACTCCCCAGCCAGCAGTAGCCACTACCGCTGTGATTCTACCGCCCTTTCCCGTGCTCCTCGCTCCCATCTCCCTTTGCGTCGGGCGCCCCCTGGGCACGACTTTGCGTTAAAGCTTTGCGTCCTTTGCGTCTTTGCGGTTCATTTTCCCCTACGGTGCCGCAATTCCATGCGCCATGCCGCCCGCCGACCATACCAGCACTGCGTTGATCGCCACGCTCGCCAGCGCCAGCCCGAGCCGCCAGCCGTCACTCGCCCACAGCAGCGTCGTCACCGGCAGCCCCAGCGCGACCACTCCCACCAGCGCCAGCCCCAGCGCTAGCCGCCGGCTGCTCGCTACCGGAACACTCCACGCCATCCAGGCCATCAGCAGCGCTAGCGCGGCGCCTACGACGCCCACCAATGTCGCCACGAATGCGGCGCCTAGCGCAATGTAGTGCAGCGCGATCATTGTTCCTCCAGCGATGAGTCCACGACGCTGCGCGGCTCTACCTCTGCGGTCTATGCTAGCATATGCGCCGCGATGCAGAGATGCTCTGCTGCCAGGAGGCCACCAATGAATCCCAATGATGCTATCGCCCTGTACGCCCTGCTCGTCGCACATGGCGTCGCAGTCTGCGTTGATGGCGGCTGGGGCGTCGATGCGCTCCTCGGCCAGCAGACCCGCCCCCACAAAGACCTCGACCTATTTGTATGGCTCGCCGACCTGTCCACGCTGGCCGCCGTCCTCGCTGAGCACGGCTTCGCCGTCAATTAATCTGGGAGGAGAATCTCTGGGTGCCGCACCCCGCGCCCGTGGCCCTTACGGAGCTGACGGCGCCCGATAATCTCGTTGCGACGGCCTTTGTGCTGCACGATGCCGCCGGCCACGAGCTTGATATCCATGTGCTCCGCGCGACCGAGGCCGGCGCCGTCCCCGCCTGGAACTCAACGTTCAGCTTTGCGCCCGATGCTTTCACTGCCACGGGCCTAATCGCCGGGCGGCCGGTCCGGTGTTTGTCGGCGGCTACCCACATGCGGACCCATAGCGGCTATGCGCCCCAGCAGAAGGATATAGACGACCTCCGACATCTGCATGCTTGCTTCGGCGTTGCCTATCTGCCCGAGCAGGCTGATCTAGCCGAGCGCTAGCCAAGCACGCCGCGCCGCCGCCACGACGAGCAGCATCATCCCCGCTCCTTGTCGCCGCAGTTGCTACGCTACCCACAACGCCATCAACGCTCTCAGCGCACCCAACATGCTCTATCACGGCGTCATCTGCACTGCCTGTGCTGCTAATCATGCTCTCGATGTATCCGGCGAGGATTACAGTGCGTTCGCCATGCTCTGTAGAGGCAGCTCGTGAGTCACTCACAACGCCATCTATGCCCGCAATGCGTCCGACGAGGTTTGCAGCATGCGCGGCGAGGTTTGCAGCGCGTCCGACGAGGTTTGCAGCGTGTCCGACGAGGTTTGCAGCGTGTCCGACGAGGTTTGCAGCGTGTCCGACGAGGTTTGCAGCGTGTCCGACGAGGTTTGCAGCGTGTCCGACGAGGTTTGCAGCGTGTCCGACGAGGTTTGCAGCGTGTCCGACGAGGTTTGCAGCGTGTCCGACGGGCTTTGCAGCGTGTCCGACGAGGTTTGTAAATTGGGGTCTAGGCAAATCATCAGCTCTACTGTACGATGCAGCGGTCTATTTGGCTCTGCCGCTGCGCTCCTCGCTGAAGATTAGCTCACCGCTGCTGAATATGATATTGCCAGTCAGTAGCTCGTCGTGCTACTCTATCTTCGTAGGAGCCGCCCTATGTCTGACCGCATCAGTGTTCGCCTTGACCGCGTTGCCAATGCCCTGCACCAGGTCCACCGCTTCCCCAACATCAAAGATTTGCTCGCCAAGCAAAACTATACCGAAGATGAGCTTGCCACTGGCCAGCGTCTCCTCGACACCGCCACCAAACAAGTCGCCGCTCATAAGCTCGCCATTGGCTACCGCAGCGGCGCTACCAGTGCTGTCAACGTTGCCCACCGTGCTGCCGTCGATCCCTTTCAGCGCCTCGCCGATCTCGCCCGCGGCATTTTCAAAAAAGAGCCAGCTCTTCGCATTGCTCTCGGCCTCAACCGTCCGATGCCCCGCAATATCCCGGATTTTTTGAGCGCTGCCAACATCCTCTTTACCAACGCCCAGAATCATACCGACATCCAGCCCCGTGTCGCCTATCGCGGCTACACCGCCGAGTATTTCGCCGCCGAGTTTGCTCCGGTTACTGCGCTGATCAGCGCCCACAATGAGCAGCAGGCCTCGCTGACTGCGCTGCAAAATGCTGCCCGCGCCCAGGACGCCGCGCTCGCCGAGCTGAACGCCTGGTTCGATGAGTTCCGAACCATCGCCAAGATTGCGCTCCGCAAGCAGCCCGATCTCCAGGAGTCGCTCGGCATCCGCATCCGCAGCCGCCGCAATAAAACCGGCGTTGCCATCCCGACGCCGACTGTCAGTGTTGCCGCAATCACCCCGCCCGCCACCCCCGACGCGCCGGCGGCTTAACGCAGTGCGGCGGGGCAAGCTCCTTGAAGCCTGCCCCGCCACGTCCGGTGTCTGTTTTTTGCTCGCTGTCGGGTTGCTACCAGCCCACTCGGCCTCGCCGCGCTAGCCTAACCGGCCCACGAGTGCCAATCGTCCGGCGTCCCCTCACCAAAGCCGGCCCACGAGCAGCATGCCAGCTTCGCGCCCTCGGCCTGCACCGCTGGCGGCTCGATGTCGCGGCCGCCGCTGCCCCGGCCGACACCATTGGCGACCACAGTGCCGCCCCCGATTGCCGTCACGACTAGTGCCGCAACCAACCACTGCTTGATCCGAGCCATTATTGCCTCACCTTTACTATCGGCCGCCAAACCGCGGCCTTCAACACCGTCAGCATAGCCGCCGGCGCCGACGTCGTGATCACACAGAAGCCACACAGCACTCACACCGCCGCGGCCCGCTGCAACGGATTGGCTCACTTTTGCGTCAAGAGGGTGTGTAGGAGACGATAAATGCCCGACTTAGCCTTCGCCGACTGGCTCCGTGAGCAGCGCACGCTGCGCGGCCTCAGCCAGGCCCAGCTCGCCGACGCGCTCGTCTGCTCCACCTCGCTGCTCCAGAAGCTCGAAGGTGGCCAGCGGCGTCCCACCCAGGCGGTTGCCATGCAGCTAGCCAAAGTGCTCCAGCTCCCCGCCGCCACCCACGCCGACGTGGTTGCCGCAGCCCTGGCCGGCGTCGCGCCCCCGGCCGCCGCCAGCGACCCCTGGCCCGACCGCCAGCACCCGCCCGTCGCCGTCACCTCGCTGGTCGGCCGCGCCGCCGCCGCCGTGCAGATTAGCGCGCTGATCGGCGATCCCAGCGTGCGCCTGATCACACTGCTCGGCCCTGGCGGCGTTGGCAAAACTCGGCTGGCCGCCGCCGTCAGTACCGCCGTCGCCCCCACGCTGGAACATGGCGTCGTTTGGGTTGATCTTCAGCCCGCTCAACCAGCCCGCGCTGATCATCCCCACGATCATCCAGGCTCTCGGCCTCAGCGTCAGCCCGCCGACGCTCGCCGCCCTCCAGCGCGCGCTCAAACCCTACACGCTGCTGCTGGTTCTCGATAACTGCGAGCATCTGCTGGCCGTCGCGCCGGTGATTCAGCAGCTGCTCGCGGCCGCGCCCGGCCTGCGCGTGCTGGCGACCAGCCGCATCACCCTGCACCTCAGCGGCGAGCACCAGGTGGTGCTCGATCCCCTGCCCGTGCCCAGCGCGGCCCCCGACCAATCAGTGGCCGAGATCGCTGCCAGCGGCGCGGTGGACCTGCTGGTGCAGCGCGCCCGCCTGGCCTGCCCCGACTTTGCCTTGACTGACAGCAACGCCGCCGCCGTCGCCGCGATCTGCCAGCGACTCGACGGCCTGCCGCTGGCCCTGGAGTTGGCCGCCGCCTGGCTCAAGCACCTGTCTCCCGCACTACTCCTCGATCAGCTCCAAGATCGCTTTGCGCTCCTCACCGATGGCCCTCACGATTTTCCAGCCCGTCACCGCGGCCTCGCTGCCGCCATCGCCTGGAGCTATCATCTGCTGACCGCCCCCGAGCAGCAGCTGTTTGTCACCTGCGCCGCCTTCCCCGCCGGCTGGGATATTGCCGCGATCAGCGCGGTCAGCGCGCCACCCGCCGTGCCCGCCCTGGTGTTGCGCGGCCTGGCCGCCCTGCAAAACACCAGCCTGATCCGCCGCGTCGCCGACGACCTCTGGACGATGCTCGAAAGCTTGCGCGCCTTCGCCCTCAGCGAGCCAGCCTGCGCCCCGCTCCTGGCCGACGTGCGCGCCCGCCAGCTGGCCTACTACCTCGACACCACCGCCCAAGCTCAGCGCGAGCGCGAGGGTCCCGATGCGCAGCGCTGGATCGGCTGGCTCGCCCGTGAGGCCGAGAATATCCGCGCCGTCCTCGGGTGGGCCGCGGCCGCCGGCGAGCATGCGGCCGTCGCCGGCATCGCTACCAACATGTGGGAGTTCTGGGTCAACTACGGCTACGCCGCTGAGGGCGCCGCCTGGACCGAGCGCGCCCTGGCCGCTGGCCCCGAGCTGTCGCCCGCGACCCACGCCACCGTGCTCCATCGGCTGGCGATCCTGGTTGCGGAGCAGGGCCAGCTGCCGCGCGCGCAGCAGCTGCTAGCGGAGGCGATCACCATCCGCCGCGCCGCCGCGGACTGGGAGGGCGTCGCCCGGACCTTGATGAACCTCGCCTGGGTCATCGTGCTGCAAGGCGATCTCGTCGCTGGCCAGCCGCTGATGCGCGAGAGCATCGCCCTGGCCACCGCTCACGGCGACCTGGCCACCGCTGCCCGCGCCCTGACCAACCTCGGCCGCACCCTGCACACGCAAGGCCAGCTCCCCGCGGCCCGCGCCGCCTTCGAGGAGAGCCTGGCCATCTGGCAGCAGCTTGGCACCGCCCAGGAGATCATCGGCGGCCTCCAGCGCCTCGCCGAGCTGGCCGTCGCCGAGCACGACCAGCGCCGCGCCGCCGCGCTCTACGCCGACAGCCTCGCCCCCGACCTCACCTGCCGCATGATGCACATCCTGGCGCTGGAGAGCGCCGCCGGCTTTCTCGCCACCTACGGCGCCCCCGACACCGCCGTGATCGTGTGGCAGGCGGTGCAGCGCGCCCTGCCAGCCTCGGGCTATCTCTATGAGACCGAAGGCCCGGCCGCAGTTGCCGCGCACCTGGCACAGCTGCGCCAGACCCTCGGCCCGGCCAAGTTCGCCGCCCAGTGGAGCCGCGCCCACAGCATCGCCCTCGACGACGCCATCGCCCTCGCCCGCGCTGCCCTCCACGCGATCGCCGCGGCGCCCGCGCCCAGGCACCGCGTGGTCGGCAGCGGCTAGCTTTGCCGCCTGCTGTTCACTGCCACCTCGGCACGTCAGCGCAGCCGCCCGGCCTGGTGTTGTGGCCTGCGTATTATCAAGGTCGCCAGCGCTACCATCGCCGCCGACGCGCTGCCTGGAGCCATTGTCCGCCGCATGCTCCCTGCCCCCGACGGCCACACGCTCTACCTCTTCACCACCGACCGCCCCGACAGCCAGCTCTTCATCCTCCAGCGCTTTGACCGTGGGAGCGGCGCCCTCACGCCCGCCGCGCCAGCGTCTCCTCCCTCCGCACTATGAATCCGGCGCTACCTCGTCGCCGGGACGCCAAGCGGGGCGCTGTAGATGCAGCGCCCCGCTTTTCATACCTTGTGGCCGATGGCCGCGCCGGCTGCTACGGCCGCAGCACCCGGAACGGCGCAGTCGCCCGGCGCGTCGCGTCGGCTGTAGCCGTGAGCAGTGCCACGTACTCGCCCGGCGCGAACCCGGCGCTCTCATTGAGCCGCACCGTCACCACCCCGAACTGATCCGCTGTGAGCCGGCGGCCGACCACGGGCTGGTCCGGCGTCGTCAGCGTCAGATCCACGCTCTCGCCGGCCACAAAGCCCAACCCGCTGACTGTCACCGTCTCGCCGGGCTTGGCACAGTTCGGCACTGCAATCGCCTGCTCAGGCCCGGCGACGCCAGCGCACTCCGGGTGTGGATCGGTCTGCGGTGGCGGCGTCGGCCCCGGCGTCGGCACCGGCCCTGGCTGCCGCGTCTCAGTCCCCAGCAGCCCCAGCAGCACCCGAAACTCCACCGGCTTATCCAGGTGAAACTCAAAGCGCGCGCGCTCAAACCACTGCGTCAGCACGGTATCACCTGCGGCATTCGTCTCCGTCGTCATCTCCGAAAGCGGCAGCCCAAACAGCGCCAGCGAGCGCTCGACCGCGCCCAGCTGGGGGTCGCGCAGACCGTGGCTCTCCCAATACTGCTTAAAGCCCACGCCCGCTTGCAGGTCACAGATGTTGTGCTTGGTCTGTGGGAAGAAGCGGCAGCCGGTCATCGCCGTCGTCGGCCCGAAATCATGCCAGTCCCGCCCTTGCTGCCGCAGCCGATCATCGCCTAGCCGCCCCAGCAGCACATCGTAGGGGGCCGCTTTCTCGGGGTGCAGCTCGAACCGATTGCGCTCGAAGTACTGTGTCAGGAACATACCGTCGGCAGTCTGCTCGCTGGTAACGGCGGTCAGTGGGTAGCCGAAGACCGGCAGGCCGCCGTTCTGCTCCCAAAACTCACGGAACCGCCCGCTGATGCAGCTGCTAATCCCCGGCACATCGAAGCAGCGCTGGCCGGTCTGGGCCTGGAGCGTGCCTGGCAGCGCCGCCAGCAGCGCCAGCGCCACGAACATCCATGATTTTTTCATTGCACTGTTCCTTGCTTGTCCAGCGCCCGGCGCCGGCAACAGCGCAGCCGATGAGCCTGCGCTCATCGGCTGCAAAAAACCCGAGTTTGGTGGCTAGCGGCGCTTGCCGCGGTGATCAAAGGCCATCAGCGGCGCCGGCACCGGCGTCAGCGGGTTGGCGACCGACTTGACCGCCGAGAGCGTCGGCTGCTTGACCGGGCCAACGCCAAAGTTGACGCCCTCGATCAGCTTGCCGGCCGAGGCGGGCGCCTTGCCGCCGGTCAGGGTCGGGCCGAGGGTTGGCACGGCCTGCGAGACCTGGAACAGCGTGGCCGGCTCAAAGGGTTCGCGGGTCGGCGAGTTCGAGATGCCATCGTTGCTAGTCGCACTGCCAGCCTGCGAGATGCCCATCGCGCGGTTGATTGCCTTGTGCTCAGCCTCAATGCCCATTACGGCCGCTGAGGTCCAGGCCAGATCGGGGCGGCCTAGCTCGGCGAAGCGCCGGATCGAGGCCAGGTACGCACCGACAAACACGCCTTCCAGCACGTCGGTGACATACACATACAGGCCCAGGTTTTCCAGGATGCCATCGGGGAAGAAGAACTGGTTGGCCAGCGGCTTAGCGCCATTAGCGACCAGGAAGTCGAAGTGGGCCTGCTCTTGGGCTAGCGCCGACTTGAGGTAGTTCTGGTAGACCGAGGGCAGCCCACCGTAGAACGAGCTCAGGGTGATGATCGAGTGGAAGGCGGTGATCGCCAGTGCCTCAGCAGTTGAGGCCAGGTTCAGGATCGTCTGCGGCTCGTCGCCGGCTGGGGTGGCTGCGCTGACCGCATCGGCCCCAAACAGGCCGCCAAACGCCGCCGCAACCACGCCACCAGCCCCGACCGCCTTCAACATCTGCCGCCGCGAAACGTTCTGATCCAACTCCAACTGCTTTTCGTCAGCCATGATGGATAGTCCTTTGCCCCAAGGGAGCTTTTTTCCCAGCCCGATTGCCAGACTACTACGCACCCGCAAGATATATGCCTCAAAGCTGTCAACGGTTAGCCGTCAGCTTGCACTGCGGCACTAGGGGTGCCTGGAGAAGCCAGCTAGCAGGGCAGGCGCTATGTGCAGCGCAGTGCTCGGCATTCGCTCCTTGCTCTTTATCCCGCGGCGCCCGCCAGCTGGCGCGGCCGCTCGATCAGGCCGGTCGCCTTCTCCCACAGCGCCGTCGCCGACGTGATCGAGCGCTCCTGCGGCTCCTGCTCCTGGGCCGGCACCGGCACCCCCAGCAGATCATGGCGCGTCTCGTAGAGCGCCCGCAGCAGCGCCGCGCCGTCGCGGTAGCGCGCCAGCGGGCTGGGCGCCGTGGCCCGCGCCACCACCCGCTCCAGGCTGAGCGGCACGCTCAGAATCACCTCGCTCATCAGCGGCACCATGCTGCTGACGTGCTGCTCTGCGATGCTGGCCGCGTCCGGCCCGTGGAACGGCACCTGGCCGGTGATCATCTGGAACAAGACGATGCCAAACGAGTACACATCGCTGGCCGGCGTCAGCGGGCGGCCCTGCACGCGCTCGGGCGGCACATAGTGGGGCGAGCCGACCAGCGGCCCGGCCATCACCTCGCCGGCCGGGCAGGCGATGCCGAAGTCGATCAGCTTGACCTGGCCGCCGTGCGTGACCATAATATTGCTGGGCTTGATATCGGAGTGGACAATGCCAGCCGCATGGCAGAACGCCAGCGCCAGCGCCGACTGTAGCAGGTAGTCCAGCGCCTGTGGCGGCGGCAGCGGCAAAAGATCGCTGAGCGTGTGGCCCTGGATCAGCTCCAGCACGAGGTATGGCCGGCCCTCGTCATCCCCACAGTCAAAGATTTCGACGATGTTGGGGTGGCGCAGCCCGGCCAGCGTGCGCGCCTCGTACAGACACTGATTATAGAGATGCGGATCGCGCGCCAGCTCGGCCTTGAGGCGCTTGACGACCACCCGGCGGTCGAGCGCCCGGTCGTGGGCCAGGTATACTTGTGCCATCCCGCCCGCTTGGAGCGGCTCAAGCAAATGGTAGCGCTCCGCCAGCAGTAGCATTGATGTTCTCCCTCAGGGCCGCTATTGCAAACGCCGGGCCGCGGAACTTGTCGGAACCAAACTTGCTGAGCTAGCAGCGCATTTGGAAGGAGTCTGCCGATGAACAAAGTTACGCTCGCCCTGGTCGCCGTCGCCGTCGCCATCGCCGCCGTCGCCAGCCGGGGCGCCCAGCGCGGCAAGGTTAGTTCGGCGGAGGCTCGCAGCACCGGCCGGGCCATCACGCCGCCGGCCAGCCGCCCGCACGCCAATATTGACCGCGGCATGGTCCGCCACACGCCCTTCGACGGCGACCCCAAGATGGCCGTCAAGGTGCCGTTCAACGGCGATCCCGGCATGGTCCGCCGCCCCGAGTAGCACAGCGCCACCTCGCCGGCCGCCGACCAGCCGGCCTACGCCGCCCAGCGGATGAGCGCCGCAGTCGCCCGCTCATCCGCCGTCGTCCTCGCCCCTCTGCTAAAATGCCCACCTACGCAAAGGGGAATCTCAGATGAATGCGATCTTCAAAGCCCACAGTGGGCTAGGCATGTACCTGCTGCCGCTGCTCACCGTGGCGCTAGCAGTGTATCTCACGGTGACGTGGCGGCCGGGCGCATCCCGCCAGCCGGCGGCGCGGATTTTCAGCGTGCTGGTCAGCATCCAGTTTCTGCTCGGCCTGATCTACTATGTCTACGGCCTCATAGCCGGCGCGAGCGCCCGCTACCTCAGCTTCCCATTCATCCTGCACCCGATCTTTGGCCTGGTGGCGGTGTATTTGTCGACGCTGGCGGCGCGGCCCCGCGGCCGGCTGGCGCGGCTAGAGCGCTGGGCGCCGCTGGCGTCGCTGGCGGTCGTGCTCGTCCTGGTGCTGCTCAACATCGCGATCGCCAAAAATCGCTAGCCGGCCACAGCGCGAAGCTGGGCAACGAAGGAGCAACCATGCGACGAATGTTACCTGATTGTGTTGGGCCTGGCGCTGTTGGCCGGCTGTGGTCAGGGCCAGCCGGCCCTGACCGCCGCCGAGATCGCCGCCAAATCGGCGCAGGCGATGAGCGAGGCCAAGACGCTGCACTTTGCCATCACCATGAGTGGCCGCCTGACCTACCTCGACACCAGCGGCACGCTCGGCCTCAAAACCGCCGAGGGCGATGTGGTCGCGCCCGACAAGGTGCGAGCCAAAGTCAAAACCACGACCTTCGGCGTGATCAGCGAGATTGGCCTCGTCGGGATCGGCGCGCAGCAGTGGGCGACCAACCCGCTCAACAACCGCTGGAGCGTGCTGCCGCCGCAGCTCGGATCGTTCAACCTGGCGACGATGTTTGACGCCAAGCAGGGCGTTCCCGGCCTGCTCGCCACCCAGCAGTGGACCGCCGACCCGGCGGTGAAGAATGGCCTGGGCCTCAAAACCACCGCCGACGGCGCGCAGCTGGCGGCGATGACCTCGGGCATGATCACCAAAGGCAAGGTCGATGTGGCGGTCACGATTGACCCGACGACCTACCGCATCACTCGCGCCACGCTGGTCGAGCGCGACAGCTCGCCGCAGGACCCCACCACCTGGCAGATCGTGCTGTCGTCGCCTAGCGGCGCCATCGAGATCGTGCCGCCGCCCGTGCAATGAGCGCAACGAGCGAACCTCGCCGCATTACGCCGCTGATCTGGGCTGGGCTGGGCGTGCTCCTGGCCGCCGCCGACCTGACGGCGCTGGCGGCGCTGCTGCCGCAGATCACCGTGGACCTCAACGTGCCGCTGCCGGGCGGCCTCAGCGACGTGGCCTGGGTGGTCAGCGCCTACCTCATCGGCAACATTGTGGCGCTGCCGATCACCGGGCGCCTGGCCGACCGCGTGCCGCGCCGCCTGGTCTACGTCGCCGCGCTGCTGATCTTTGTCGTCGGCTCGGTCGGCTCGGCGCTGGCGCCGACGGTCTGGCTGCTGGTGGCGGCCCGCGCGGTGCAGGCCGTGGGCGCCGGCGCGCTGGTGCCGATCACAATGGCGCTGGCAACCGATGTGCTGCCGCGGGCGCGCTGGGCGCTGGCCTTCGGCGTGATTAGCGCCGTGGACACCGCCGGCTGGGCGCTCGGCCCGCTGTACGGCGCGGCGTTTGTGCGCTGGCTGGACTGGCGCTGGCTGTTCTGGATCAACGTCCCGCTGGGTTTGCTGGCGGCCGCCGGCGGCTGGTGGGGCCTGCGCCACCTGCCCACGGCCCGCAGCGGCCGGCGCATTGACTGGCTGGGCGCCGCGCTGCTGACCGCGGCCCTGACCGCGCTCAACATTGGCCTCAGCAAGCTGGGCGGCGGCGCGACTGGCGGCATCTCGTTCGAGGTGCAGCAGCCGGGCATCGACTGGGCCGCGGCGCTGCCGTGGCTGGCCGGCGGGCTGCTGGCGCTGGGGCTGTTTGTCGCCAGCCAGGTCCGGCGCCCGACGCCGCTGATCAATCTCACCTGGCTGCGGCAGCCGGCGGTGGCGGCGGCCGGGCTGATCAACCTCCTGTTCGGCGCGCTGCTGATCGTGGCGACGGTCAATGTGCCGCTGTTCACCAACGCGGCCGCCGACCGGGGCGGCGCGGTCGCGGCGACGCTGCAGGATGCGGCGCTGCGCAGCGGCCTGGCGCTGATGGCGATGACCGGCCTGATGGCGCTGTGCGCGCCGCTGGGCGGGGCGCTGGCGGCGCGGGTCGGCGCGCGGGCGGTGGTGCTCGCGGGCGCCGCGCTGAGCGCCGCGGGCTTTGCGCTGCTGCGGACCTGGCAGATCTCGACGACGCTGCCAGTGATGGCCGCCGAGCTGGCGCTGCTGGGCGTGGGCTTTGGGCTGCTCCTGGCGCCGCCGGCCGCCGCCGTGGTCGGCGCCGCGCCCGCCGATGAGCGCGGCGTCGCCGCCAGCCTGGTGCTGCTGCTGCGCCTCAGCGGCATGAGCCTGGGCCTGTCGGCGCTGACCGCCTGGAGCCTCGCGGCCTTCGACGCGCGCTCGGCCGCGCTGACGTTTCAGGAGCTGACCGCCGAGCGCGTCCAGGGCATCACCGTCGCGGTGCTCCATACGACGTTTGGCGCCGCCGCCGTGGCCGCGCTGGTGATCGCGGCGCTGGCGCTGGTCCAGCCCCGCACGAGCACGCCGCCCGAAAACGTGTAACTTTTCGGCGCGCCAGCCCGTATAATGCCTATCCCCCCACGTCCCATCACTTGCCACGGCCGCTGCTTTCCCTCGGCAGGGGCCGAAGGAGTCGCCTATCGTCCAATGTGCCGGTGCTCGTTCGGTGTTTCAATGCCATGAACCTGTGGTGTTCAGCAACTATTTTCAAGGAGTAGCCCGTGACTGTGTATGAACCTGGCGCCCCCAAGCGGGGCCTATCTGGCAAAGTGATCGGCGGGATCATTGCGGCCGTGCTGGTCGCCGCGCTCGGCGTTGGCGGCTTCATCGCCTACAAAACCCTGTTCCAGGCCAAGCAGGACATTCCCAAGCTCTTGGCCGGCGATACCCAGCTGTACGCCTCGATCAATCCCAACCTCAGCGCGCTCAAGGGCGGCAAAAATCTTCAGGACGCTTTTAAAAACCTGACTGCTTCCTCGGAGGCCGACTCGGGCAAAGACACTGACCAGCAGATGGCCGATGCGCTGGGCGTCAACTTCAAAGACGACATGCAGCCCTGGATCGGCACCGAGATGGCCGTGGCCGTCAGCGGCTTCGAGAATTTCTCGATGGACGCCGCCAGCGATGGCGATGAGCTGGCCAAGCAGGCTAAGCTGGTCATCATTCTGGCGACCCGCGACAAAGTGAAGTCCGAGGCGTTTTTGCAGAAGCTGCGCGCCAAGCAGCAGGACGACGGCGCCTACACCGACGAGACCTACAAGGGCGTCAAAATCGCCGGCCGCGCCCGCGACGCTGCCAAGAATGACAATCCGGTCAACGCGCTGGCGACGTTCCAGGACTACGTGCTGATCGCCAACGATGCCCAGCTGATTAAAGATCTGGTTGATCGCTCGGCCTCGCAGCAGAATACGCTGGGCCAGAACCCGCGCTTCCAGAGCGTGATCGGCGGCCTGCCCACGACGGCCATCGGCTATCTGTATGTGGATGGCACCGCGGTGAGCAAGGGTGTGGACGCGGCCATGAAGAGCTCCGATGTTACGCTGAGCGACGAGCAGCAGACGCAGGTTGACAAGAGCATGCAGGTCATCCGGGCGCTGGAGGGGATTGGCATGTCGATCTCGCTGCCCGACCAGGGCCTGGCCTTCGACTTTGATACCAAGCTAGACATGAGCAAGCTCGACGCCGACATGAAAGCTCAGCTGGATGTCATCCAAGCGCCGGTCGGTGCCGAGATTCTGAGCACCGTCGGTCAGGATGCGCTGGCCTCGATCACCGGCTTGATCCCGTCGACCTTCAAAAAGACGGTCATGGATGGCCTGAACGCCAGCCCTGATGTCAAGGAGCAGCTCAAGGAGTTCGAGGAGCAGACCGGCCTAAATCTGGAGACTGACCTCCTCGACTGGTTCCAGGGTCCGTTCGGCCTGGTCGTGATGCCGGCCGACAAAGAAAAGTTCCCGAACATCCCCGCCTCGGGCTACTTCCGGCTGCGCACGACGGCCAAAGACAAAGCCCAGGCCGGCATGAAGAAGATCGAGGACGCCATTGATAAAATGAGCAACGGCAGCACCGCCTTCAGCGACAGCACGCTGGGCGGCCAGTCCTGGCGCGTGATCAAGGACCCCGACGCGGGCGTGGCCGGCGGCTACGGCTTTGTCGGCGACGACTTTGTGCTCGGCATCGGCGAGGAGCTGCTGACCAATGTGCCGGCCGGCGCCACCACGCCGCTGGTCAACGACGCCAACTTCAAGGCTGTGCAGGCCAACCTGCCCGCCAAGAACAGCGGCATCGTGTTTTTCAACGTGCCAAAGATCGTTGAGACCGTGGCGAAGTTCCAGGACACGACCGCCGACGAGCTCTACAAGAGCGACGGCGGCAAGGCGGTCAAGCCCATCCGCGGCGTCGGCATGGCCGGCGAGCCGGGCCTGGATGCCACCGGGCTGGGCAAGGCCCGCCTGTTCATCCTGGTCACGCCCGACGAGACCGCTAAATAATCCACCGCTCGTTTCCCCGCAAACCCCGCGTCCAGCTTGGACGCGGGGTTTCGGCGTCCGGTATAGTTGTGCGGAACACAAAAGGGCCTACAATGCGCGAGGCAACGGTGGTCGCCCAGGTCGGCGAGATTGTGCCCGGCCGGATGAAATATGCGCTGATCGACGGGCTGCCGGTGGTCGTCGCCAACGTGGACGGCGCGCTGTATGCCTTCAGCAACTCGTGCCGCCACCAGGGCGGCTCGCTGTCGGGCGGCGTGCTGCGCGACGGCGTCGTCACCTGCTCCTGGCACGGCTGGGCCTACAACGTCCGCACCGGCAAAGCCATCGTGCCGCCGGTCGGGCTGCGCATCCCAACCTACGCCGTCGAGATCGTCGGCGACGCGGTGCTGGTGGTGATCGAGTGGCCCGACCCCGAACCCGAGCCGTAGCGCCGTCCGCTACGCCAGCCCAGCGCCGGGCGTGTCCAAACCAAACCGCTCTGAACAACAAGGATGGGCTATGCCAAAGCGCACGGATCTCCAGACGATTTTGGTGCTCGGCGCCGGGCCGATTGTGATCGGGCAGGCGTGCGAGTTCGACTACTCCGGCGTGCAGGCCTGCAAGGCGCTGCGCGAGGAGGGCTACCGTGTGGTGCTGATCAACAGCAACCCGGCCACGATCATGACCGACCCCGAGTTTGCCGAGGCCACCTACATCGAGCCGCTGACCGTCGAGAGCGCCCGCCGCATCATCGCCAAAGAGCGCCCCGACGCGCTGCTGCCGACGGTCGGCGGCCAGACGGCGCTAAACCTGGCGGTTGATCTGGCCGAGGCCGGCGTGCTGACCGAGTTTGGCGTCGAGCTGATCGGCGCGTCGGTCCGCGCGGTCCAGGTGGCCGAGGATCGCCAGCTGTTCAAGCAGGCGATGGCCGAGGCCGGCCTGCCGGTCGCGCGCAGCAGCGTGGCCCACACCATCGATGAGGCGCTGTCCAATGTCAAAGCGACCGGCTTCCCGGCGATTATTCGGCCGTCGTTTACGCTGGGCGGCAGCGGCGGCGGCATTGCCTACAACATCGAGGAGTTTCGCGGCATCGTCGAGCACGGCCTTGATCTGTCGCCGGTGACGCAGGTGCTGATCGAGGAGTCGCTGATCGGCTGGAAGGAGTTTGAGCTGGAGGTCATGCGCGACCGCGCCGACAACGTGGTGATCGTCTGCTCGATTGAGAATATTGATGCGATGGGCGTGCACACCGGCGACTCGTTCACCGTGGCGCCCGCGCAGACGCTGACCGACCGCGAGTACCAGCGCCTGCGCGACATGGCGGTCCGCGTGATGTCGGCGGTCGGCGTTGAGACCGGCGGCTCCAATGTGCAGTTCGCGGTCAATCCGCGGGACGGCCGCGTGGTAATCATCGAGATGAACCCGCGCGTGTCGCGCTCGTCGGCGCTGGCCTCGAAAGCCACCGGCTTCCCGATCGCCAAGATCGCCGCCAAAGTCGCCGTCGGCTACACCCTGGATGAGCTGCCCAACGACATCACCCGCGAGACGCCGGCCTCGTTCGAGCCGACGCTGGATTATGTGGTCGTCAAGGCGCCGCGCTGGGCGTTTGAGAAATTCCCCGGCGCCGAGCCGACGCTGGGCACCCAGATGAAGTCGGTGGGCGAGGCGATGGCGATTGGCCGCACCTTTGGCGAGGCCTGGCAGAAAGCGCTGCGCAGCCTGGAGATCGGCCGCCTGGGCTGGGGCGCCGATGGCAAAGACAGCATCGACCCCGAGCGCGTCCGCGAGCGGCTGATCACGCCCAGCCCCGAGCGGCCGTTGTATGTGCGCTACGCCCTCCAGAGCGGCATGGACGAGCAGACCGTCGCCCGCCTGACCGGCTACGACCCGTGGTTTATCAGCCAGTTCGCCCGGCTGCTGGACCTAGAGGGCCGCGTCCGCGCCTTTACGCTCGACACGCTGCCACCGAATTTGCTGCGCGACGCCAAGCGCGCCGGCTTCAGCGACCCGCAGCTGGCGACGCTGGTCCGCGCCGACAGCGCGCTGGCGGTGCGCGCCCGCCGCAAGGCGCTCGGCATTCTGCCGACCTACCACCGCGTCGACACCTGCGCCGCCGAGTTTCCGGCCCACACGCCCTACATGTACTCGTCCTACGAGAGCGAGAGCGAGGCCGCGCCCACCGACCGGCCGAAGATCGTGATCCTCGGCAGCGGCCCCAACCGCATCGGCCAGGGCCTGGAGTTTGACTACTGCTGCTGCCACGCCGTCTTCGCCCTGCGCGCCCTCGGCTACGAGACGATCATGATCAACTGCAACCCCGAGACTGTCTCGACCGACTATGACACCGCCGACCGCCTGTACTTCGAGCCGCTGACGCTGGAGGATGTGCTGAACGTCATCGAGGAAGAGGGCCGGCCGACGGGCCAGCTGCCGCCGGTGATCGTGCAGTTCGGCGGCCAGACGCCGCTCAAGCTGGCGCAGGCGCTGGAGGACGCCGGCGTGCCGGTGCTCGGCACGTCGCCCGAGGCGATTGACCTGGCCGAGGACCGTGAGCGCTTCGGGGCGCTGCTCCGCGAGCTGAATATCCCGCAGCCCGAGAACGGCACCGCGACCTCGGTCGAGGAGGCGCTGGCGGTCGCCGGGCGCATCGGCTACCCCGTCGTCGTGCGGCCGTCGTATGTGCTGGGCGGCCGCGGCATGGCGATTGTCTACGACGACGAGGCGCTGACCCGCTACATGCGCGGCGCCGTCGATGTCTCGCCTGACCACCCGGTGCTGCTGGACTGCTTCCTGGAGGACGCCTTTGAGTTCGATGTCGATGCGGTGTCCGACGGCCACAGCGTGGTCGTCGCCGGCATCATGCACCAGATCGAGCTGGCCGGCGTCCACTCCGGCGACTCGGCCGCGGTGCTGCCGCCGGTGCTGGTCCCCGAGGAGGCGCTGGCCACGATCCGCGAGTACACGCTGGCGCTCGCCGCAAAGCTCGGGGTCGTCGGGCTGATGAATGTGCAGTACGCGATGCAGGGTGGCCGCGTGTTTGTCCTGGAGGTCAACCCGCGGGCCTCGCGCACGGTGCCGTTTGTCTCGAAGGCCAGCGGCGTGCCGTGGGCCAAAGTTGCGGCGCAGGCGATGGCCGGCAAGACGCTGGCCGAGCTGGGCATCACCCACGAGCCGAAGATCAAGGGCTTTCATGTCAAGGAGGTCGTGCTGCCGTGGGGCAAGTTTGCCGGCGTCGACACCGTGCTCGGCCCCGAGATGCGCTCGACTGGCGAGGCGATGGGCAGCGGCGCGACCTTCGGTGAGGCGTTCGCCAAAGCGCAGCAGGGCTGCAATCACCATCTGCCGACCAGCGGCACCGTATTTTTCTCGGTCAACGATCGCGATAAGAGCAGCGCCCTGGCCGTCGCCCAATCCTTCGCCGCGCTGGGCTTCAAGGTGATCGCGTCGGGCGGCACCGCGACGTTCCTGGAGCGCAACGGCATCGCGGCGCAGTCGATCTACAAGGTCAACGAGGGCCGCCCGAATGTGATCGACTTTCTGAAAAACGGCGAGATCGATCTGATCGTCAACACGCCGCTCGGCAAGGCCAGCTTTTTCGATGAGCGGGCCATGCGCCGCGCCGCGGTCCAGCACGGCGTCACCTGCATCACCACGCTGGCCGGCGCCGAGGCCGCGCTGGAGGCCATCCACGCCCTGCGCGCCGAGAACTGGACGGTGCGCTCGCTGCAGGAGTGGCACGCTTTGCCAGACGAGGAGATTTAAACCGCAAAGACGCAAAGAGCGCAAAGAGGAGAGTGAGCGGGGGAGAAATTAGGGCAGCGCAGACAAGCCAATGTCTGCGCTGCCGCGCTGCGCCCGCGGAGCAAGCGCGGCGTCGTGCAAAGCAGCGCTCCCGATCTTCAATGCGCGCCGACGGCTGAGCGCTGAGCGCTTCGTACTGCTTGGCCTTACTCATCCCCCGCTGAGAACTGAAAACTGAGAACTGAAAACTCAGAGCTGATATAATACAAATGTTCGAGTATGTACATGAGGGATGAGTATGGCCATTCGGGTGCTGGATGCGTATGTGGCCGGGCAGATCGCCGCCGGCGAGGTGGTGGAGCGGCCGGCCTCGATAGTCAAGGAGCTGATCGAGAACGCGGTAGACGCCGGCTCGACCGAGATTCGCGTCGAGATTCGCGAGGGCGGGCGGCGCGAGATCTCGGATCAGCGACAACGGCGCGGGCATTGCGGCCGACGAGATCGAGCTGGCGTTTCAGCGGCACGCCACCAGCAAGCTCCAGAGCGCCGCCGACCTATTCAACATCAGCACGCTAGGGTTTCGGGGCGAGGCGCTGCCCTCGATTGCGGCGGTGGCGCAGGTCGTCTGCACCAGCCGCACCGCTGAAGTCCGAGACCGGCGTTGAGCTGCGCCTGGCCGGCGGCGAGGTGCAGGGCCGCACACCGCGGGGCGGCACGCCGGGCACGACGTTCGTGGTCAAAAACCTGTTCTACAACGCCCCAGTGCGGCTCAAGTTCCTGCGCTCCGATGCCAGCGAGTCCGCGCAGATCAGCGCGATCGTCGCGCACTACGCGCTGGCGTATCCGCACATCCGCTGGACGCTGCTGATGGACGGCCGGCTGAGCCTGCAGACGCCCGGCACCGGCCAGCTGCTGGACGCCGTGATCGAGCTGTACGGCCTGGACGTGGCGCGGCAGCTGCTGCCAGTCGACGACACCGCTGGCGAGGGCGAGCAGACCACGCGGATCACCGGGCTGGTCTCGCAGCCGGCGCTGCACCGCGCGGCGCGCTCGGCGATTCACCTGTTTGTGAACCGCCGCTGGGTGCAGGCCCGCGGCCAGCTGGCGTTTGTGATCGAGGAGGCCTACCACACGCTCTTGATGAAGGGCCGCCACCCGCTGGCGGTGCTGAATATCGAGGTCGACCCCGGCGCGGTGGATGTCAACGTCCACCCGACCAAGAGCGAGGTCAAGTTTCTGCACGAGCCGCAGGTGTTTGCGCTGATCGGCCGGGCGGTGCGCGCGGCGCTCGCCGACCATATCCAGGTGCTGCCGGTGCAGCTCCCGGCGCCGTCCGAGAGCGCGCCGCGCCGCATCGAGCTGCGCCCGGCCGCCGCGCCGCGCGACATGGCGCCCGTGTGGGAGCCAGCGCCCGCCAGCGCCGAGGAGGCTGCTGCTGCGCCCGCGTGGGACTCGTCGCCCGCCAGCGCTGACGAGTCCAGCGCCGACCAGTCTGCTGCCGCGCCCGCTTGGGAGTCCGACGCTGACGCCGACAGCCTGGACCAGCCCAGCCCGCCGCGCTCGACCTGGCGCGCCCCTGTTGCCACTGATGACCTGGCCGCGCCCAGCCAGCCGCGGCCAGCCTGGCCGCCGCCCGCCGAGCGCCCCGCGCCGCCAACGTTTCGCCCCGATCCCCGGCCGGCGGTGCAGCCGCCGCGTCAGATGCCGCTCGGCCTGCCGGCGCAGCCCAGCGAGCACGCCGCCCCGCGCGGCCCGACCGCGCTGCCGCCGCTACGGGTCGTCGGGCAGGTCAGCGACACCTATATTGTGGCCGAGGCTAGCGACGGTCTCTATCTGGTCGACCAGCACGCCGCCCACGAGCGGATCGTGTATGAGCGGCTGATGCTCGCCGCCGAGGATAGCGGCCTTGATCAGCAGCTGCTCCTGATCGCGGCGCGGCCCGCGCTGCCGCCGCCGGCCACGGCGCTGCTCGGCGGCCACGTGGCGGCGCTGGCCGCTTGGGGCTTTACGCTGGCGGTCGACGACGAGGGCCTCGCCGTCACCGCGGTCCCGGCCGGGCTGCTGGAGGCCGAGATCGAGCCGGCGCTGCTGGAGCTGGCCGACCAGCTGGCCGACGGCGCCGGCTCCACGCCCGACGACTGGCGCGAGCAGGCGCTGACCACCGTCGCCTGCCACTCGGCGATCCGCGCCGGCCAGCCGCTGGCCCACGAGGAGATGCGCCAGCTCCTGCAGCAGCTGGAGCGCTGCGCCTTCCCGCGCACCTGCCCACACGGCCGCCCGACTGCGCTGCTCCTCTCGCAGTCCCAGCTGGAGCGGCAGTTTGGCCGCAAAGGCTGACGAGGGGCGAGGAGCGAGTGATGAGTAGCGAGTGAAGCAATCAATGCTTGTCAGTGCTGCTCGCTGCCTTACATTGAACGCTGATAGCTGGCAGCTGAACGCTGATAGCTCGATCAGCCCCGTACTCCTGAAAACTGAAAACTGATAACTGAGGACTTCCATGCACCTACTGTACTTAAATCCGGCCGAGCTGGAGTTGGACCCGCAGGGCGTGCGCGAGGACGCGGGCGATGTGGCGGGGTTGGCGGCGACGATCAAGCAGCAGGGGCTGCTGCAGCCGCTGGGCGTGGTCAAAATTGGCGGTGACCGCTACCAGGTGGTCTACGGCGGGCGGCGGCAACGCGCGGCGGTGCAGCTGGGCCTTGACAAGGTGCCCTGCATTGTGCTCGACAGCGACGACCCCGACCTGCTGGTCCAGCAGCTGATCGAGAACGTGCAGCGCCAGGACCTCAACGACCTGGAGAAAGCCCGCGCCTTTCTGCGGATGCGCGACCACCTGAGCGCGCGGGCCGGCAAGATCAGCGAGGGCGAGCTGGACGACCAGATCGGCCAGGCCGTCGGGATGGCGCCGCGGACGGTGCGGCGCTACCTCGGGTTGCTGGACCTGCCGCCGGAGGTCCAGGAGCTGCTGCGGAGCGGCGAGCTCAGCGTGACGCAGGCGCAGCATATTCGCCGCATCAGCAGCGTCAAAACGCAGATCGAGCTGGCGCGGCTGGTGGCCGACGAGGGCCTGTCGGCCGCGGAGGTGTCGCAGCTGTCGAACTATTTTGCGGCCAACCCCAACCTGGGCGTGGACGCCGCGCTGCAGGCGCTGGCCAGCGGCGCGCAGCTGCGCACCACCGTCGCCAGCGATGTCAGCTTCGCCACCGTGACCAAAGGTGGCGCCGCGCCCAGCCTGGATGGCAAGAGCGACGCTGGGCTGTGGGACGACGAGGCTGATCCCGTCGACGAGGCGCAGGCCGCGCAGGACGCCGCGTTCGCTAAGTTCGAGACGCAGGAAGCCAGCACGACCAAAGCGCGGGTCTTCCGCATCAAATCCCTCGATCAGATGGTGGACGAGGCCGACCGCCTGGCGCGGGCCTACCACGAGGGCGACCTGAAAAAGTGGGTCGCGCAGGACGAGGGCGCCAGCTTCAAGCTGCGGCTGCTTCTGAAGCAGCTGCGGTCGCTGACCGCGGCGCTGGAGACGCTGGCCGGCGACGCCATCGAGGTGTAGATCATTTGGTGGAGGCTGGGCGGCGGGCTGGGGCGACCTGGCCCGCCGCCCTTTTGTGGGCGCCAAACTTGCAGCCCGGCCAGCCGTGCGGCACAATGGCGGCCGCGCTAGCACAACGCTGGCACCACTGGAGGAACAATGCGACGAACCCTGACTTTGCTGCTGCTCATCGCGGGCCTGGCGCTGCTGGGCGGCGCGGCGCAGGCCCAGACTAGCCCCGTGACCGTCGCGGTGGACCTTGACCCGAGCGCCGCCACTGGCATGCGGCCGGAGGGTCTGGTCGCGGATCGGCTTGGGCGCCTCTACACTTCGGACCTGGATTCGCGCCGCCTTTTTCGTATCACGCCCGCCAGCAAAACCATCGAGGTGCTGATGACGCTGCCGCAGCCCGCGACCGGCATGGCAGTGGACAGCGCCGGCAACCTGTTTCTGGCCAGCGGCAGCACCGTGCTGCGGATCGCCGCCGACCGCCTGGCCGCCGCGCCCTTCGACCCGAGCACCGCGGTCGACACCGTGGCCCAGGGCGTCGCCGGCGCCAACGGGCTGGCGTTTGATGCCGGCGGGCGGCTGTTTGTCTCGGGCGGCGCGACCGGCAACGTCTACCTGGTGACGACCGCCGGCGTGACCAGCACCGTGATTAGCGGCCTGGCCTCGGACCGGCCCGAGCAGCTGATCAGCGCCAACGGCCTGGCGTTTGGGCCGGATGGGATGCTCTACATTGCCAACACCGGCACCGGCGCCATCGAGCGCGCCGCGCTGAACGCCGACGGCACCGCGGCCCAGCTGGAGCGCTACGCCCAGAGCGCGCTGCTGCTCGGCGCCGACGGCATCGCATTTGGGAGCAACGGCGACCTTTTTGTCTGCGCCAACGAGCGCAACGCGGTGGTGCGCATCACGCCGGCGCGCGAGGTGAGCGATGTGGCCAGCAACGGCAACGCCGGGCCGCTAGAGTTTCCGGCCAGCCCGGCGTTTGTCGGCACGACGCTGTTTGTCAGCAACTTCGACGTGGAGCGCGGCGCCAACACGCCGGCTGCCGCGGGCGTCGGCGCCTCGGTGGCCAGCCTGGAGGTCGGCGTGACGGGCGCGCCGCTGCCTTTCACCCCGGCCCCGCCGCCGACCGCGACGGCGCCGGTGATCCCAACGCCCGAGCCGACCGCGACGGCGACGCTGACGGCGACGGTTGAGGGCACGCCTGCGCTGACAGCGACGCCCGAGCTGACGGCGACGGCGACGCTGACGGCGACCGTCGAGGTCACGCCCGAGCTAACGGCGACGGCGACGATTACCACGACTGACACGGCGCCGGCGACGCTGCCCAACACTGGCGACGCGGCGTCCACGCCGGGGGTCGCGCTGGTGGGCCTGGCGCTCGTGGCGCTCGCGGGCGCGGCGCTGATGCGCGCGCAGGGCCGCCGCGCTCGCCCGTGAGGCCGCCCGCTCGTTGGCGGCTGGTCCGCTTTCGGTTAGAATGCCGGCATGAATGAGCGACCTGATTGGCAGCCGGTGCGCGGCACCCGCGACGTGCTGCCGCCGGAGCAAGCCCGCCTCCACCGCCTGGCGCACCGCCTTGATGACGCGCTGGCCCAGTGGGGCTACGCGCCGCTCGATGTGCCGCTGCTGGAGCGGCGCGAGCTGTATTTGAAAAAAGCCGGCGAGGAGCTGGTCGGCAAGCTCTACGACTTCGTCCATCATGGCCGCGCGCTGGCGCTGCGGCCCGAGTGGACCGCCTCGGTGCTGCGGGCTTATCTGCGTGGCCTGCAGGCGGCGCCGCTGCCAGTGCGGCTGCGCTACGCCGGTCCGGTGCTGCGCTACGAGCGGCCGCAGCGCGGCACCTATCGCCAGTTTACGCAGGTCGGCGTCGAGCTGATCGGCGGCCTGGCCCCGCGCGCCGACGCCGAGGTGATCGCGCTGGCCTGCGCCGGCCTGGACGCCGTGGCGGTCCCCGACTGGACGCTGATGCTCGGCCATGTTGGCGTCGCCCGCTCGCTCCTCGGCGGGCTGGGGCTGCCCGAGCGCACCGCCAGCCAGCTGCTCTGGAGCATGGAGCGGCTGCGGCGCGACGGCGTGGCGCCGCTGGCGACCGAGCTGACCAGCGCCGACCCCGACGAGCTGTTTGACCTCGGCCCGCTCGCCGCGCTGCCCGACGAGCAGCTGCAAGATCTGCTGGTGACGATGCTGCGGGCGGTCGGCCTGCCGCTCGCCAACAGCACCCGCTCGCCCGAGGCAATTGTCGGCCGCCTGGTGCGCAAGCTGCGGCGCGGCTCCAGCCAGCCGGCGGTTGAGCGCGCACTGGAGCGGCTCACCAGCCTGAGCGCCGCCCGCGGCCAGCCCGACGTGGCGATAGGCGCCGCGGCCGCAATCCTCCAGAGTGAGGGCCTGCCGACCGCGCCGCTCGACGAGCTGCGCACGACGCTGGCGCTGCTGGCCGACTACGGCGTGGACCCCGGCCGCATCACCGTCGATCTGGGCCTGACCCGCGGCCTGCACTACTACACCGGCATGATCTTTGAGATCAACGGCGCCGACGGGCTACAGCTGTGCGGCGGCGGGCGCTACGACGATCTCGTGGCCAGCCTGGGCGGCCCCAGCGTCCCGGCGGTCGGCTGTGCCTATGGCCTGGAGCGAATCGCCGCGGCCGCCCAGCCCGACGAGGCCGGCACAGCGCCGCTCGTCGTGGTCATGGCCGCCGACGTGCGCTACGGCGCGGCGCTGCGGGCCGCGGCGCTGCTGCGGGCGCGCGGCTACCAGGCGCAGCTCGATGTGCGCGGCCGCGCGCTCCAGGGCAACCTGCGTGATGCCGCCAAGCGCGGCGCGGTCGCCGTGCTGGCCATCGAGGACGATGAGACTGCGACGTGGCACGCCGGTCAAACGGCGCGGCGCGGCGATCTCGAAACGCTGGTGCCGGCACTATGAACTACAGCGAGCTGCGCCCCGACCAGCTGGCCGCGCAGCTGGCACGCTGCCCCGTCGCCGTGGTGCCGTGGGGCGCCCTGGAGTGGCACAGCGATCATCTGCCGGTTGGCCTTGACGGCCTGGTCGCCACCGGCGTCGCCGCCGCGCTGGCCGAGCGGCTCGGCGCCGTCGTGCTGCCGCCGCTCTACCTGCCGATCACGCCGCTGCCGCATCAGTTTTCGCTCGGCTTCAGCGCCGCCACCGTCGCGCTGGTCCTTGATGAGCTGCTGCTGGAGCTGCAGCGCGTCGGCTACCGCTGCGTGGTGATCCTGAGCGGCCACTATGCCCAGGGCCACGAGCTGGTCTTGATCGACGCCGCCACCCGCGCGCTGGACCGTGGTCTGGCCGTGCTGGCGCTGCCGCCGCTGGCGCTGCTCGGGCCGCAGTACCTGGACCACGCCGGCCAGTGGGAAACCTCGCTGCTCCTGGCGCTCCGCCCTGACCTCGTTGACGCCGCACGGCAGGCCACCGTGGCCGCCGCCCCCGACGCGGTGGCGGTGGGCGTGCTGGGCCAGCTGCCGGGCAGCGCCACCGCCGCCGCCGGGCAGGCCGCGATTGCCGCGGCCCTTGATGCGCTCCAGGAGATCATTGTGCCGGCGCTGGCCGGCGATCACGCCCCGCTCCGCGCGCTGTACGCCGCCCGCCGCGCCGAGTACGCCGACTTCCTAGCGCGCTTTTTTCGCGGCTCGTGGGAGGATGCGGCGGCCGCCTGGTGGGCCGCCCGCACCGCGCCGCCGGCGCCCTAGCGCCCCTATTTGGAGACGACATAACGCTATGCTCCGCTTTGCGCTCCCGTCCAAAGGCACGCTCTACGATCCCACGCTCAACCTGCTGGAGAGCTGCGGCCTGCGCGTCTCGCGACCCAACCTCAAGCAGTACACCGCCCGTATCGCCGCGCTGCCCGACGCCGAGGTGCTGTTTCATCGCCCGGCCGACATTGTGGCCAAAGTCGCGGCCGGCGACGTTGACCTGGGCGTGACCGGCCTCGACCTGGTGCGCGAGGAGGCCGGCGACGATCCCAACTTGCTCGTCATCGAGCCGGACCTGGGCTTTGCCCGCGCCGACCTGGTGCTGGCCGTGCCCGAGGCCTGGGTGGATGTGCAGGGCTGGTCCGACGTGGCCGACCTGGCGGCCGAGTTTGCCGCCGCCGGCAAGCAGCTGCGGATCGCCACCAAGTACGCCAACCTGGTACGGGCCTTTTTCTACGAGCGCGGCGTGAATATTTTTACGCTGGTCAACTCGCAGGGCGCCACCGAGGGCGCGCCTGGCCTGGGCTACGCCGACATGATCGCCGACATCACCGAGACCGGCACCGCGCTGCGCGAGAACCGCCTCAAAATCGTGGCCGGCGCGACCATCCTGCGCTCGCAGGCCTGCCTGGTCGCCAGCCGCCGCGCCCTGACCACTGACACGGCCAAGCGCGCGGCGGTGCGGACGATCCTGGAGCTGCTGGAGGCCCGCCGGCGCGCCCGCGGGCTGGTCCAGGTGGTCGCCAACGTGCCTGGCGACGACCCCGCGGCGGTGGCGGCGGCCGTCACCGCCCACCCCGACCTGCGCGGCCTGCAAGGCCCGACCGTGGCCGCAGTATTTTCGAGCCGCGCGGTCGCCGCCCAGTGGTTTGCGGCCTCGGTGGTCGTGCCGAGCGACCGCATGCTCGCGGCCGTGACCCATCTGCGCCAGATCGGCAGCACCGGCATCGTTGTGTTGCCGGTGCAGTACGCCTTCGCCGATCAGGCCGATAATTACCGCCGCCTGCTGGGCGAGCTGGACATTGAGGACGAGCGATGATCAAGATTTACCATGACATTGGCGCGGCCGAGCAGACCGTGCTGCGCCGCCAGCGGCTGGACGAGCTGACGGTGGCGCCGGCGCTCCAGGCCAGCCTGGAGCGCCAGTGGGGCGCCGGGACCACGCCAGCGCAGGCCGTTGAGCATATCATCGCCGCCGTGCGCGCGCGGGGCGACGCCGCGCTCCACGCCTTCAGCGAGCAGCTGGAGGGCGTCGCGCTGGCCAGTCTGGTGGTAACGCCGGCCGAGATCGCCGCAGCCTATGAGTCGCTGGACGCCGAGCTGATCGATGCGCTGCGCCTGGCCGCCGCCGAGATCGAGCGCTTTCACCGCAAGCAGAGCCGCCAAAGCTGGGTCGACTGGACCGACGAGGGCGCGCTGGGCCAGTTGGTCCGGCCGCTGGAGCGCGTCGGCGTCTACGCGCCCGGCGGCAGCGCGCCGCTGCCATCATCGCTGCTCATGGCGGCGATTCCGGCGCAGGTCGCCGGCGTCAGCGAGATCGTGGTCTGCTCGCCGCCACAGCGCGCGACCGGGCAGGTTTCGCCGCTGGTCCTGGTCGCCGCCGATATTGCCGGCGTCAAAACGGTGTACAAGCTGGGCGGCGCCCAGGCGATCGCGGCGCTGGCCTACGGCACCGCCACGGTCCAGCCGGTCGATAAGATCGTCGGGCCGGGCAATTTGTTTGTGGTGCTGGCTAAGCGCGCGGTCTACGGCGTGGTGGACATCGAGGCGCTGCCGGGACCGACCGAGACGCTGGTCATCGCCGACGCCCACGCCAACCCGCGCTACGCCGCCGCCGATCTGCTGGCGCAGGCCGAGCACGACCCGCTGGCCTCGGCGATCCTGCTGACCACCTCGGCGGCGCTGGCCGAGGCGGTGCAAGCCGAGGTCGGCCAGCAGCTGGAGCGCCTCGACCGCGCCGAGATCGCTGCGCAGGCGCTGGAGCACAATAGCGGCATCGTGGTCGTGCCGACGATTGACGATGCGCTGCGCCTGGCCAACCGCTACGCCCCCGAGCATCTGTGCCTGCTGGTCGAAAATCCCTGGCAGTATGTCGGGGCGATCCGCAATGCTGGCGGCGTGTTTTTGGGCGAGCGCTCGTTCGAGGTGCTGGGCGACTACATCGCCGGCCCCAGCCACATCATGCCGACCGGCGGCACAGCGCGCTGGGCCTCGCCGCTCAACGTCGACGATTTTCGCAAGGTGATCTCGCTGATCAGCGTCAACGAGCGAGCGCTGCAGCGCATCGGGCCAGCCGCCGCCCGCCTGGCTCGCGCCGAGGGCCTGACCGGCCACGCCTTCGCCGTCGAGGCGCGGCTGGGCACCGACGACGCCTAGCGGCCGCCGCGAATCTTCAGCGGCTGCACCGCCAGCAATGCAAACGCCGACATCAGTGTTGATGTCGGCGTTTGACGTGCGGCTCACAATGTGACGCGGCGGTCAGTGCTCCAAGCGATACGGCACGCTGGTCACGATCACATCCTTGCGGAACAGCAGCCGGCCTTTTAGGAACAGCGAGGACTGGTTGTGCAAAAAGTGGTGCCACCAGCGGCGGGCCACAAACTCCGGCAGCACGACGGTCACAATGTCGTCGTCGCGCAGCCGCTGCACCTCGTCGACATAATCCACCAGCGGCCCGACCATTGAGCGGTAGGGCGAGTCGATGACCTTCAGTCTCGATGCCATTGCCCCACTTTTTCCAGCGCTCCTGGAGCTTGGCGGTCTGGGCATCGTCGAGCGAAACATGCACCGCCTGAATTAAGTCCGACGAGATCGTCTTGGCATAGTTGAGGGCGACGATCGTGCCACGGTGCAGCGTTGAGACCGGCACGATCACCAGGTTGCGCAGCGGCGGCGGCGGCTCCAGGCCCTCCAGGGTCAGTTGCTTGGCGACCGTCTCGTAGTGCCGGTGGATCGACTGGAAGATGCCAATAATGATCGGGATCAGCAGCAGCACCACCCAGGCGCCGGCCGCAAACTTCTCGTAGATAATCACGCCTAGCACGACGAAGGTGGTAAGCGCGCCCAGCGCATTCACCAGCATGCCCTGCTGCCAGCCCGGCTCGCGCAGACGGCGCCAGCGCTGGATCATGCCGGCCTGCGAGATTGTGAACGACGTAAAGACGCCGACGGCGTACAGCGGAATCAGCGAGGTGACGGTGGCGTTGAAAATCACCACCAGGATGCTGGCCGCCACCGCCAGCAGGATAATGCCGTTTGAGAAGACCAGCCGGTCGCCGATCGAGCCGAACTGCCGTGGCAAAAAGCGGTCGCGCGCCAAAAACGACAGCAGCCGCGGGAAGTCGGAGTAGGCGGTGTTGGCCGCGAGCACCAGGATCAGCGTGGTGGTAATTTGCAGCACGGTGTAGCCAATGCCGCGCCCGCCAAACACGCCGCGCCCAATCTGCGAGAGCACCGTCTCGGAGTAGCCCTCGGTTGGCGGCAGCGCCTGATACTGCTGGCTTAGAAACGTGATCCCAAGAAACATCACAATCAGCAGCCCGGCCATCACGGTCAGCGTCACACGGGCATTGATCCACTCGGGCTTTTTGAAGGCTGGCACGCCGTCGCTGATCGCCTCAATGCCGGTCAGGGCCGTGCAGCCGGCCGCGAAGGCCTTCATCATCAGCAGAACGCCCAGTGCCTCGCCCTCATTTTTCAGGGTGGCCAAGCGCTCGGCCTGCGGGATTTGCACGATGGTGCCGGTGAAATAATGGTAGAGGCCGACCGCAATCAGCACAAAAATCGTGATCAGGAAGGCATACGTGGGGACCGCAAAGACCGCCCCCAACTCGCGCAGGCCGCGCAGGTTGGCCAGCGTCAAGATCGCCACAAATACCAGCGCCAGGATCACCCGGTAGCGGTCGAGCGGCGGATAGGCCGAGACCACCGCCGACACGCCGGCCGACAGTGACACGGCGACGGTCAGTACATAGTCAATCAGCAGCGCAGCTCCGGCGGTGAGGCTCGGCAGCCGTCCCAAATTATCTTTGCCGACGATATAGGAGCCGCCGCCGTTTGGATAGGCCTTAATTGTCTGGCGATAGGACAGCGAGACGACGATCAGCAGCACGGTGATTGCGATTGCCACCGGCAGCGACAACGAGATCGCCGCCAGCCCGGCCGCGAGCAACACATGCAAAATCTCTTCGGTCGCATAGGCCACCGACGACAGCGCATCTGATGAAAAGACCGCGAGCGCCACCTTTTTAGAAAGCCGCTCGTGCGACTGGCGCGCCGTCTCAATCGGATTTCCGATAATGACGCGCTTGATATTCCCCAACATAGACGATCCGCTCCTTAAGCGTAGGGTTGCTAACGATACTTGAACAAGTCAAAGCGTGCAACTGTGGATATACGCCCAGAGCTGCCGCATGGTTCCACTGTGCTAGCCTAGACCGCCGCGCTGATCCGCTGAGCGACCAGCGCCGGCACCTCCATCGGGATGAAGTGCGAGCAGTCGGCGAGCAGCTCGTCGGTGGCGCGCCGGAAGTGCGCCGCCAGGTCCGGCGCCGTCGGCGAGCTGCTGAGGTCGAACACTGCGGGATCGTGCGGCGGGGCGGCGCGCACGACTTGGACCGTCGCCGTGACCGCCGCGAGGTCGGGATAAATATCGGCGTCCAGCCCGCGGTAGACATCGGCCTCGATGGCCGGCGGGCAGGCCAGCACCCAGCCGTCGCCGCTGGGGTCGGGTACGAGGCCATGCTGGCAGTAGTCGCGCAGCACCGCCGGCTGCCAGCGGCTGAACGGCAGGCGGTCGCGGAAGCGCGCAAACATTTCGTCGGCCGAGGCCCACTGGTTACGCCGCCGCGCCACGAACGCAAAGCCCGCGCCCGCCGGCTGATCATAGTGAGCGCGGGGAAAAATCACCGGGTCGAGGAGCACCAGGCGCGCAAAGGTATCCGGCGCCAGCGCCGCCGCCAGCGTCACCGCATGGCCGCCCAGCGAATGCCCGACGCCGACCGCCCCTCGTAGCTCCAGCGCCAGCGCCGCGGCCGCCAGGTCGGCGCCGAAGTCGCGCCAGCGGTACGGCGGGCTGGGCTTGCTGCTCTGGCCGTGGCCGCGCAGGTCCACCGCCAGGCAGCGCCGCCCCGGCAGCGCGGCGATCACCTGGTCCCAGCAGCGCGCGTGAAAGCCGTTGGCGTGGGCCAGCAGCACCGCCGGCCCGTCGCCCGGCCGCTCGTAGATCGCCAACTCTACTCCATTGACCGCCAGCATGGTTGGCCCATCCATCACTCACTGCTCCCTCGCTTGAGTCGGGTTTTCAGAACCCCTGCAATAGGTGCTTGACCACGACAAGCTGGTGGCTCGTCGTACCTCTATATAGCCTGGCGTGGGCCTTGATAGTGTGCTTCCAGCCACGCGATACCGAAGTGCTTCAGGTCGTCGGCCGCGAACAGGTACGCTGCGGCACTGCCGATCTGGTTAGCTTGGCCCTTGCCCGCTCGATGATACGCCCGACCGATCTCAAGGAAATAATCGGGGCAGCCAAAATCGGCGATGCCATCGGTCGTATCGTATTCCTCAATGGCGACCCACGCCCGTTGTCCGCTCTGCAAAACTGGCATCTGGTAGCGGTCGATATGCTTGTCGGGGAGGTTTGCAAGCTGTTCGGCATGATGGAGCAGCGTGATATTTGAGAACGTGGCCCCGAGCAACAAAATCTTGCCATCTAGGCCGCACAATCGCGCCATTGGTGATTCGGTGCCGAATTGATACTGGAGCGGATGGATCGCCGTAAGAAACTCTGCCTGTGCGCCGACGGCAACAAATGATGCCAGTGGGTGGTGGCTTCGTCGGGCGCCCGGCCAGGTACGTAAGTATTCCGCGAGGATGCTTAGCTCACGATGATCGGCTGGCGATGTTGCCGGGTCGAAGGCGGGACAGTCGGCGAGTTCGGTTGGTTGATGGCTCGCGGGTTCACGAGTGAGCGCATATGGATTGCCTTCCCAACTTGCCAGCATGATTAAGGTACCCGTTGCTGTCAGCGTTTCCAACAGTGTTTCGAGCACCATGCGCGGACCGCCAAGAATCCAGCCGATGGCCTTGATTGAGGCGTGGAGCATAATGGTTTGACCAGGGGTTATCCCCAAACGCTGAAAGCCTGTCGCTAGCTCGTGTTTTGTGATCATAACACCAGGTGCTGTATCCATCGGGAAAGTATACATCGTGGGGATGTTGCTCAGAAAACCATACTCGCATGCAGCAGATGCGTGACCACTACACAAACTATGTGAGTCGTTGCCGACCTCGGTAGAATACTACGGCCACAACCGAGGAGATTCGTATGCAGATTGTCGATCTTGAGCGTGACAGCCCACATGTCCAGCAGGCCGCCGCGCTGCTGGTGGCCGAGTTTGCCGACCACACCGCCAGCTGGCCGGACCTGGCCAGCGCGCTGGAGGAGGTTGAGGAGTCGCTGGTGGCCGAGCGGATCAGCCGCGTGTCGCTCGACGCTGACGGCGCGGTGCTGGGCTGGATCAGCGCGCAGCCGCAGTATGATGGCCTCGTCTGGGAGCTGCATCCGCTGGTGGTGCGCGGCGCCGCGCAGGGCCAGGGCATTGGCCGCGCGCTGGTCGCCGACCTTGAAGCGCAGGTCGCGGCCCGCGGCGGCCTGACGCTGTGGCTCGGCACCGACGACGAGGACGGCCGCACCTCGCTGGGCGGCATCGAGGTCTACCCCGACCCGCTGGCGCACCTCGCTGCGCTGCGGAATCCTGGCCGCCACCCGTTTGGCTTCTACCTCAACGTCGGCTTTGCCGTCGTCGGCCTGCTCCCCGACGCCAACGGCTGGGGCAAGCCCGACATTTTCATGGCCAAGCGGGTGGGGACGCGAACACCGCAGGCCTGAGCCTGCGGTGTAGGAGAACTAGTCTTTGGTTTTGCCTTTAGGCTTCACAACTACCGGATCAGGAGTCACCTCGCGCGCCTCGGTGGACTTGAGCGGCTTGACGGTCTTGTCCTGCTTCGGCTTCTTTTTCTCTTTGACATGATGTTTTTCGCCCACGGTCAACCTCCGGTAATCAACAACTGGCCGAGCTTCGGCACGCGGCGGATCATAGCATAGGAGGCGCCGCTTGGCTACATATTCGCTCCCAGGCCGCCTCAACTGCCGGCGTGATCGTCTGCCAGTCGTAGCGCGCAGTGGTAAGCGCGCGGCCGGCCTGGCCCAGCCGCGCCGCCAGCGCCCGGTCATCGAGGCAGCGCAGCACCGCCGCGGCGAACAGCGCCGGCTCGTCGGCGAGCAGCGCGTGGGTGTCGGCCACGAGGCCGTCAATGCCCTCGCTGCCCAGCGAGGTCGAGACCACGGGCAGGGCCTGCGACAGCGCCTCCAGCATTTTCAAGCGCACGCCACCGCCGATCCGCATCGGCACGACATACACGGCCGCCTCGGCGAAAAACGGTCGAATATCCGCGACCTCGCCGACGATCTCGATGCCGGGCTGCTGGCCCAGCGCCACGACCGCGGGCGCCGGCTGCCGGCCAACGACGACCAGCCGGGCCAGCGGGTGGCGCGCCTGGATCAGCGGCCAGATTTCGGCGGCGAACCAGACCAGCGCATCGATGTTGGGCCGATAATCAAGCGTGCCAGTAAATAAGACGACCGGCGCGCCAGTGTGCGGCTGCGGCGCGAAAAACGCCGTGTCCACGCCGTTGGGCACGACGCTGGTCGGGAGCGCGGCGTCAAGCTTGCCGAGCAGGCGCTGGTCGTCGGCGGAGACCGCGAAGGCCCAGTCGAAGCGGCGGCTCAGCTGCTGCTCCCAGCGCTGGAGCTTGCGCCACTGAATCAGCGAATACCCGGCTTTGGGCCACGTCCGCAGCGCCCGCAGATCGGTCAGCGAGGCGCGCTGCTGAATGGTGTACTCGACGTTAAAGGCGTCGTAGACCCAGGCCGGGCGGCGCGGGCCAGCGCGCAGCGGCGCATACTGGGTCATCTCGATGCTTTCGGCCTGGACCACATCGAAGGCCGTGGTCGCCAGGAGCTTGTCGAGGGCGGCGCTGTAGGCCGTCGAGGCGCCGCGCCACAGCATGTCGGGCTGCGCCGACAGCAGCGTGGTCTGCAAGCGCTGCCGGACAGTGCGCGCCACGCTCGGCACGGTGGTGATCGTCGCCACCTCGCGCAGCGGCGCCAGCGCCGCCACCGCCGCGGCGCTGGGCGCGAAGGTCAGCAGGTGCAGCTCGTGGCGCGGCGCCAGCTGGCGCAGCAGCTGATACATGCGCTGCGGGCCGCCGCCGTGCGGCGGAAACGGCGGGTAGGGCGCCAAAAAGAGCGCCCTCATCGGCCGAACGCCAGCTGCCACAGCCGCGGCCCGAAGATGATCAGCGCCACCACCGCCGCGCCCGCCGCACCGATCAGCACCGCCGCCGCGCCCACGTCTTTGGCGCGCTTGGCCAGCGGGTGCTGCGCCGGCGACGCCAGATCAACGACGCTCTCGATCGCAGTGTTGACCGCCTCCAGCGCCACCACCAGCGTGATCGTCAGCACGAGTGCCAGCCATTCGGCCGCGCTCAGCCGCCACCACAGCCCGCAGGCCGTCACGACCGTCGCCACAAATAGGTGAATATGGGTGTTGCGCTGCCCCAGCACCACCCACAGGCCGGCGAAGGCGTAGCGAAACGAGCGCAGGCGGCCGGCCAGCCAGCCGCTACTGGGCATCGCGGGTCAGGCCCAGCGGGCCGAGCAGCGCCTCCTCACGGGCGCGCATTGCGGCCGCCTCGTCGGGCTGCTCGTGGTCGTAGCCGAGCAGGTGCAGCATGCCGTGCGTCACCAGGTAGGCCAGCTCGCGGCTCTGGCTGTGGCCGTACTCGGCCGCCTGCTCGACCACATGCTCAAACGATACCGCCAGGTCGCCCAGATGGCGCGGCGCGCCGGGCGCCACCATGAATGGCAGCGTCTCGTCCTCGTCGGCGCCAAACGACAGCACATCGGTTGCGCGGTCCACGCCCCGGTAGGTGCGATTCAGGGTGTGCAGCTCGTCGGCGTTGGTGATCCACAGGCTGACATCCAGCGGCCCGGCCTCGGCCTCACTGATAAGCACCTGGCGCATCACGGCGGCCAGCTGGTCCACGTCAACCTGCGCCACATACGGCGGGTCAACCTCGATCTCGATCTCGTAGTCACTCATGAATTTTTTGGCGCTCGCTGTTTGGCGTAGTCTACGCGCGGGTGATAAATGCCCTGCAGGGTCCGGGTAAACGAGTCCTTGATCGCCGCGATGTCGTGCATGGTCAGCGGACTCTCGTCGAGCTGGTGGCTGGCGATCCGCTCGCCGACGATCATCTCCACGGTGTCAGCGATGGTGTCGCCCACCCTGGGGCTGGCATCGTCGCTCGCCCGCGCCGGCGCCAGCCGCCCGGCCTGTGACTTGGCGCGGATCGTGGCCTCGACGCCGTCGGCCAGCATCAGGATCGCGGCCTCGCGGCTTTGGGGTCGCGGCCCAGGATACGAGAAGGCGGCCGGATCGGCGTCGACATCCTCCTGGAGCGCACGCTGGTAAAAATATGATACGACGTTGGTGCCGTGGTGCTGCGGAATAAAATCAATAATCTGCTGCGGCAGCTTGTGCTCGGCGGCTAGCTTGGCGCCCTCGCGCACATGGTCAATGATGATCGAGGCACTGGTCTTGGCGTCGAGCTGGTCGTGGACGTTGGCGCGGTCGTGCTGGTTGTCGGTGAAAAAATACGGCCGCAGCAGCTTGCCAACATCGTGGTAGTACGCGCCGACGCGGGTCAGCAGCGGGTCGGCGCCGATCCGCTCGGCGGCGACCTCGGCCAGATTGCTGACGACCATGCTGTGGTGGTAGGTGCCGGGCGCCTCGCGCATCAGGCGGCTGAGGAGCGGGTGGTTGGGGTGCGACAGCTCCATCAGCTGGAGCGGCGTCACCACGTGGGCGGCGCGGCTGAGAAAGTGCGATGAGCCGAGCGCCAGCACCGCCGAGAGCGCGCCGTTCAGCAGGCTGAAAAAGATGATCCCGAGCAGCGGGTTGCTGCCCATCGTGGACCACTCCCAGACCAGCCGGGCCTGCAGGTCGAGCCAGAACACCAGCGCCGCCAGCAGCGTCAGCAGCGCAACTGCCACGCCGCTCCAGGCAAACGTCGAGGTGCGCTGGGCGCGCTGGGCCACGAAGATCCCCGCCGCGCCGCCCAGCGCCAGCGTCAGGCTCAGGCCCAGCGTAGCCGGGCTTTGCAGCCCGAGCAGCGGCGTAAACATCAGCGTCGCGACCAGCGCCAGCTCGCCGTTAAAAATGACCGCCAGCAGCACGCCGACGGTCGCAAACGGAAACACAAACGGCGCGCTGCTCCACAGCGGCAGCAAGAGTTGCCCGGCTAGCACCACGACGCTCAGCATCGCGCCGATCACCGCCAGCGCCCGCCAGTTGGCGGTCACACGGCGCTGGCAGCTGGCCAGGTAGAATGTGAACACGCTGGCGACCAGCACGCCCAGCAGAAACTGCTGCGCCGTGGCCACCCAGCCGCCGATGCCGCGCACCACACCCAGCTTGGTCAGGGCCTCGAAGGTCGCGTCGCTTACGATGTCGCCGCGCCGCACGACCATCTGGCCATTCGCGATCGTTTTGGTGATTGATCCGACCTGCGCCAGCGCCGCCGCCCGGCGCCGCTCGGTCGCGGCCTCGTCCACGGTGCGGTTGGGCTGCAAAAACGCGCCGGTCAGGAAAATCATCAGGTCCTGCTGCGCGGCGCTGAAGTCGGCCGGCTTGGGCTGGTAGGGCAGCACCCGCGCGCGCAGGTCGGCGATGTCGGCCGGCGTCAGCGCGTCGCCGCTGGCGCGCAGCTTCTGGTCAAACAGCTTGCGAGTCTCGTCGGCCACCCGCTGCCAGCCCTGCGCCGACAGCCCGATGATCGCGCTGGCCTGCGTGGCGGTCAGCGGCACGCTCGGCAGCCGCGTCAGCGCCGCCAGCATGCTGGCCTCGTCGGTCGTCGGGTTGTCCTTGATGCCGGCGATGGCGTCCAGCGCCGCCACCAGCGCGGTCCGCTGGTCCTGAAGAATTTGTGGGTCGGTGTGGTAGACCAGCAGGCTCGGATCGTTGCTGATCCGCAGCTGGGCCGCCCGCATCTCGACCTCACTGACATACGTCAGGTCCTGCGTGGCCTGTACATCGGTCGGGCTGGGCTGGCCTTTGGTGATCAGCGCGGCCGAGCTGAGCGGCACTGCCAGGATGCTGCCCAGCAGCAGGCTGAACAGCACGCCAAACAGCACCACCGGCGTGAGCGCCAGCTGTGGCAGCCGCGCGCGGGTCCAGGCCCATGGGGGCCGGGCCGGCTGAAGTTTACGCCGCAGGCTGCGCATCAGTTAGCTCAGCAGCTCCCCGACGACTTGATTCAGGGTCCGGCCGTCGGCCTTGTTGCGCAGCCGGCCCATGACCAGCGGCATGACCTTTTTCAGATCGGCCTTCGAGGTGGCGCCGACCTCGGTGATGATCGCCTGGACCAGCGGCCGCAGCTCGTCGGCGCTGAGCTGCGCCGGGAGGTAACTCTGCAAAATCGCGATCTCGGCCTGCTCGCTGGCGGCCATCTCGGCCCGGCCGCCCTTCTGGTAGGCCTCGACCGAATCCTGGCGCTTTTTCACCTCGCGCCCGATGATCTGCACAATCTCGTCCTCGCCGAGTGGCTCCTGGGTCGGCAGGTCGGCGCTGGGAATGTCCTCCAGCGGCACGCCGCGGGCCTGGATCAGCGCATCGAGCGCGCGCTGGTATTTTTTGCCGGCCTCGGATTGCAGCGTCGCTCGCAGCATCCGCACGGTGTCGAGCCGCACCGTATCTTTGGCGCGCATCGCCGCTTTCATGTCGTCTTGCAGTTGTTCGGCCAGGCCCATGCTATCGCTCCTTAAGGTAAGTCGGAGTGGATTATAGGCCAAATTGCTGGCGGTTGCCGAGCTACTCGCGAATCACGAGCGGCGCGGCCGGCCAGCCCTGCGCCGGGACCCGCGCCACGCAGCGCGCCAGGGCCGCTGGGACGACCTCGTGCTGGCTCAGTTCATCGAGGGCGAGCCAGACCGGGCGATAGCTGCCGCGCTCGGCGGGGGCGTCGGCGCTGAACTCGGGGCCGGCGCCGCTCCCGAAGTCTCCGCCGATGATCGTCGCCTGAAAATAGTGCTGCTCGCTGTCGGCAAACCAGACCTGCGCCACCAGCGCGCCCACCGCCACGGTGACGCCTAGCTCCTCATGGACCTCGCGGCCGACGGCGGCTAGCACGGTCTCGCCTGGCTCTACGCCGCCGCCGGGGAAAACGTAGTAGACCCGCCCGGCCCGCCGCCGCTCGATCAGCGCGACCGCGCCGTCCAGCACAATGACTGCCCCCGCCCGCTGCCGTGTCACTGCTGTGCTCCTTGCGCTGTCCGCACGGTAGCAATTCGCCGCCGCCCGGTCAAGTGGCCCACAGCGTGCTACACTGCCTCAAACGCTCGTGCCCACCCTGCCACTCCTAGCTAAAGGCCACCTGTATGCGCCGCTTCCTACACGCACTTCCACTTCTGGCGCTACTCCTCGCCACACTGCCGGCCCACGCCATCCCCGCTGCCGCCGCCGCCCTCACCGCCCAGGCGCTGCTCGGCCAGACCGCCACGGCCACGCTGTGGGTCAGCCGCGGCGGCCAGGCGGCGAGCAGCGCGCTGCTCTACGAGGCCAACGCCGACGCCGCGCGACCCGTGGCCGACCCGGCGCCGCTGCGCGTGGCGCTGCCCGCCGAGCGCGGCCCCGTCAGCGCCGCGCTCGCCGCCGAGCTGGCGAGCAGCCCCGACGGCACTGCCGAGATGCTCATCTACCTAGCGGAGCAGGCCGACCTCGCCCCGGCCGCCGCTGAGCGCGACTGGGGCCGGCGCGGCGCCGCCGTGGTCGCCGCGCTGACTGCGCAGGCTCAGCAGAGTCAGGCTGGGCTGCTGGCGGCGCTGCGGGCGCAGGGCGCCAAGCCGCGCTCGTTCTGGGTGGTCAACGCTATCAGTGTGCGCGGCGGGCGGGCGTTGGCCAGCTGGGTGGCCGCCCAGCCGGCGGTGGCGCTCGTGACCACCAACCATCGCCACACCCTCACGCTGCCGACCGCGGCTGTGTCTACGACGCTGACGACGACCGCCTGGGGCGTCGAGAAGGTCAATGCGCCGGCCGTCTGGCGCGACTGGGGCGTGCGCGGCGCCGGCGTCGTCGTCGCCAACATTGATACTGGCGTCGCGTTCACCCACACTGCGCTGCTCAATACCTACCGCGGCTGGGATGGCACGACGGCAGATCATAACTACAACTGGTTCGATCCATCAGAGCACACGCAGTCGCCCTCGGACGCCTACGGCCACGGCACTCACACGATGGGCACGATGGTCGGCCGGGCCACCAGCACCAATGGCGCGCTCGGCGTCGCCCCCGACGCGCGCTGGATTGCGGTGCGCGGCTGCGCCAGCTTCGAGTGCAGCGACAAAGACCTGATCGACAGCGCCCAGTGGCTGCTGGCGCCCACCGACCTCAACGGCGACCACCCGCGCCCCGATCTGCGGCCGCATATCATCAATAATTCGTGGGGCGGGGCCGGCGACTGGTATCACGGCTATGTTGCGGCCTGGAACGCCGCCGGGATGTTTTCGGTGTTTGCCAACGGCAACAGCGGGCCAGGCTGCGGCAGCGTCAACTCGCCCGGCAGCTACGACAACACCTTCGCCGTGGGCGCGACCTATGACGATGACCGCGTGACCTTTTTCTCGTCGCGCGGCCCCGGCGCCGGCGGCCGCCCCAAGCCCGACGTGGCCGCGCCCGGCTACAACATTCCCTCGGCCTGGCCCGGCAACGGCGTCGAGCTGCTGAGCGGCACCTCGATGGCGACGCCGCACGTCGCCGGCATCGTCGCGCTGCTGTGGTCGGCGAATCCCTTGCTGGTCGGCGACCTGATCCAGACCCAGAAGCTGCTGCGGGTGGCCGCGCGGCCCCAGCCCACCAGCGAGTGCGGCGCCGACACGACGACGGTGCCCAACAATGTGTCGGGCTGGGGCGTGGCCGAGGCGTATGGTGCGGTCGCGGCGGTGCACGTGGATGTGCCGTGGCTCAGCCTGCCGCCGAGCGTGGCGCTGCCCAACGATGAGCCGCAGCCGGTGACGGTGGTGTTCGATGGCCGGCAGGTCCCGGCGCCCGGCACCTACCGCGCCTATATTCTGATCTGGCACGGCACCACGCTGGAATCTGTGCCAGTGTCATTCGAGGTCCAGCCCACCGCCGACGCCGCGCAGCTGCATGGCCGCGTCGTTGATCACTGGACCGGCGCCGGCGTCGCGGGCGCGCTGCGCATCAGCGGCGGCCCCGTGATTCGTAGCGCTGCGACCGGCGCGTTTACGGTGACGCTGCCTAGCGGCCAGTACACCGCCACGGTCAGCGCCACCGGCTACGTCACGGCGGCGACCACACTGGCCGCGCCCGCCCAGCAGCCAGCGCAGGTTGTCCTGCTGCCCGATCAGCCGCACCTGGCGGTCAGCGCCGCGCCGGTTAGCGCCCATCTGCCCTTTGGCGCCGCCCAGCGCGCGCCGCTCACTATCTCAAATGTTGGCGTGCGGCCGCTGAGCGTCACCGTCACTATCCCGCCGCTGGAGTGGAGCGTCGTCGACAGCGCCAGCGGCGGCCCCACGGCGCCGCTCTACGATCTTCAGCGCCTTCCCGCCGCTGCCGCTCTATGACGACACGGTCTACACTGCGACCCTCGACCTGGGCTTTGCGATCCCCATCGGCGGCGAGCTGGCCGATCATCTCTATCTCAGCTCCAATGGCTGGGTCAGCGTCGGCCAGCCGCGCAATGCCGCGCCCGCCGCCGAGTGCCTGCCCTCGCCGTCGCTCCCCGAGGGCGTCCTGGCGCCGCTGTGGGCCGACCTCGATCCGGGCAAGGGCGGCGCGGTGCGGGCCGGGCGGGTCAGCGCCGACACTTTTGTGGTCAGCTTCGAGCGGGTGCCGCTGTGGCAGGAGACGCCCAGCCCCCTGGCGCCAACCTACACCTTCCAGCTGATCTTGCGCGCCGACGGCACGGTGCAGTACCGCTACGGCGCGCTAGTGGCGCTGCCCGGCACCTGGTCGGCCGGCATGCAGGGCGCGCCGGATCGCGGCCAGTCGCTGGGCTGCAAGCGGCCGCTCCCGCTGGCGGGCCGCACGTTTACCGCCCACAACCAGCCGCTGCCTAGCCGCTGGCTCAGCGCGCTGCCGGCGCAGTTGGTGGTCGCGCCGCAGGCCACGGCGGTGATCACCGCCCAGCTGGCCGGCACGGTGTGGGTGCCGTGGCGCAGCGCGCCCTACGCTGCGGCCGTCCGCCTCCTGACCGACGATCCGCTCCAGCCCGTCGCCGACCTGCCGGTCAGCGCGCTGATCGACCGGCCGCCGTGGGAGCGCTGGCTGCCCTGGGTTGTGCGCTAGCCAATCCCGAGCTGCTGCGCCAGCTCGGCCGGATCAGTGGTCGGCTGCTGGCAGCTGTAGCGCTGGCAGACATATGCGGTCGCGCGGCCGTCGCGCTGTGGCCGCTCAGCGAGCAGCGGTGTACTCGGTGTGTCCGTGGGAGCGCTGGCCGCCACGGTGGTGTGGGGCAGGTAGGCGCGGTTGAGCACCGCCAGCAGTGCGGCGGTGTCAGGCGCCGCCAGGTCGCCGATCACCGCGACCTCCTGCGGCGTCGCTAGCAGCTCGTCGAGCGCGACCAGCAGCGCGCCAAACGCCGTCGGGTACTGCGGCAGCTCGGCGGCCGCCAGTCGCAGGATGGCGCTGGCCCGCTCCTCGTAGTCGGGCTGGTCAAAGAGCACGGCTAGCTGGCGAAACACTGCCGCCGCAATGCCGTTGGCCGAGGGCACCGCTTCGTCAAACAGCGCTTTGGGCCGCGCGATCAGCGCCTCGGCCGCGCTGCTGGTCTGCCACACGCCGCCGTGCTCGTCGTCCCAAAACTCAGCCAGCAGCGTGTCGGCCAGCGCCCGTGCCTGCGCCAGATGCCGCGGCTCGAAGGTCGCCCGGTACAGTGCCAGCAGCCCGGCGGCGTACAGCGCGTAGTCCTCGGCGAAGCCGGGGATCGTCGTCTGGCCGCTGGGGTAGACGTGGACCAGCCGCCCGTCGCGGTAGAGCTGGCCCATCACAAACGCGGCGTTGCGCTCGGCGACCGCCAGGTAGTCGCGCCGCTCCAGCACCCGGCCGGCCTCGGCAAACGCGGCCAGCATCAGGCCATTCCAGGCGACCACGATTTTTTCGTCGCGGCCAGGGTGGATGCGCTGCTCGCGCACCGCCAGCAGCGTCGCGCGGCCCCGCGCGGCCAGCGCCTGTAGCTCGTCCTCGCGCATGCCCAGCACCCGCGCAACCTCGGCCAGCGGCCGCGGCTGGTTGAGGATCGTGTGGCCCTCCCAGTTGCCCTTCGCCGTCACATTGTAGAGCTGCATCCAGCGCAGCGCGTCACTGCCCAGTGCGTCGCGCACCTCGTCGGCGTCCCACACAAAGAATTTACCCTCGACGCCCTCGCTGTCGGCGTCCTGCGTGGCGTAGAAGCCGCCGTCCGGCGCGGTCATCTCGCGCACGACATAATCGAGCGTCTCCTCAACGACTTGGCGATAGCGCGCCTCGCCCGTCACCTGCCAGGCGTGCAGGTAGACCCGTGCCAGCTGCGCGTTGTCGTAGAGCATTTTTTCAAAGTGCGGCACCAGCCAGCGCTCGTCCACGCTGTAGCGGTGAAAGCCGCCGCCCAGCTGGTCGTACATGCCGCCGCGCGCCATGTGGTCCAGCGTCTGCTCGAACATCCGCAGCGCCGTGCGGTCGCCGGTGCGGCGGTGGTGGCGCAGCACAAACTCCAGCGTCTGCGGCTGCGGAAACTTCGGCGCGCCGCCCCAGCCGCCATGCGTGCGGTCAAAGCGTGGCACCAGGTGCTGGTAGGCCGTGTCCAGCGTCGCCAGCGTCGGCTCGCCGCGCCCACCCTGCAGCTCGCCGCGCCCGAGCACCGCCGTCAGCTCCGCGGCGCTGGTGTGCAGCTCGTCGGGCTTGGTCGTCCACAGCTTCTGGATGTGCTGGAGCAGCTGCACAAAGCTCGGCATCCCATAGCGCGGCGCCGGCGGAAAATACGTCCCGCCATAGAACGGCTGGCCCTCTGGCGTTAAAAACACGCTCATCGGCCAGCCGCCCTGCCCGGTTAGCGCCTGCACCGCCTGCATATACACCGCGTCGAGGTCGGGCCGCTCCTCGCGGTCAACCTTGATGCAGACGAAGTGCTCGTTCATGATCGCCGCCACCGCCGGGTCCTCGAACGACTCGTGCTCCATGACGTGGCACCAGTGGCAGGCGCTGTAGCCCACCGACAGGAAGATCGGCTTGTGCTCCTGCTGCGCCCGCGCCAGCGCCTCGGCGCCCCACGGATACCAGTCGACCGGGTTGTGGGCGTGCTGCAGGAGGTACGGGCTGGTCTCGTGGATCAGCCGGTTGGTATGCTCGTGTGCTGCCGTGCTCATGCGGAGGCTCCTCAATGTTGTTGCGATGGTGGCCAGTATCAGCCCCGCGCCCCGCTTCTGCAAGCGGGGTGCCAGTCATCGGCGGAGCGCTATGCTATACTTAATTCCCCAACTTCCACAGCGCTCGAGAGCTGCGCGCGAGCTGGTAGCTTCACAGGAGAAGTGTGCTGCATGCGCCTCACGATTGGCATAAAATTTGGCGGCGTGATGCTGCTGGCGCTGCTGCTGGTGCTGCTCGCCGGCCTCGCCGGTGTCTACGAAGTTCGCCAGCTGGGCGCGGCCACCGACCGCCTGGCCAGCGCCGCCGAGACCAGCCAGCTTGGCCAGACGATCCGCCTCCAACTGGTTGATCTGGAGCGCGAGCTGCGCGCCGGAGTTGAGCGCCAGGACGGCCCGACGCTGCTCGCCAGCGCCGAGGCTCAGCTTCAAGCCGGTCGATGCCAGCATGCGGGCGCTCGCGGAGCGACTTCAGGGCCAGGACCCCGCCAGCAGCGCCGACCTTGAGGAGCAGCGCGGCATCCTGAACCGCGACCTGCGCACCATGCTCGACCTGGTGGCGCTGGCAGATTGGAGCGCCGCCCGCTTTCGTCTCGATACGCAGTTTGTCCCCTCCCAGCAGCGCATCGCTGTGCGCGTCAACCTGATCAACGCCGGGCTGGACCAGGCGGTCAGCGCCGCGCGCGGCAGCGTCCAGGCCGCCCGCGACCAGGCGCTGCAGGCCGTCGTGCTGCTCAGCCTTGCGGCGCTGCTGGGCTTGGGCGGCGCCGTCGTCGGGCTGTGGCGCAATTTGCTGCTGCCGATCCGGCAGCTGACCGCCAACGCCGATGCGCTGGCCGCCGGCCGGCTGGTGCTTGGCACCGCCACCACCGGCCGCCGCGATGAGATCGGCACGCTGGCCCGCGCCTTTGCCCGCTCCAGCGCCACGATCAGCGCCGGCCGTGCCGACCTCGCTAGCCAGGTTGCGGCGCGCACCCAGGAGCTGCAAAGCGAGCGCGCCGCGCTTAAGCTGGCGCTCCACGACTTGCAGGCCCAGAGCGCCGAGCGGGCCGCGCTCCAGACGACGCTGACCCAGCTGCAGCACCCGGTGATCCCGGTCTTCGCCGGCATGCTGGTGATGCCGCTGATCGGCACGCTTTCCGCCGACCGCCTCGGCCCGATCGAGGCGGCGCTGCTTGCGGCTGTCACCGCCGAGCAGGCCCACGCCGTGCTGATCGATGTTACCGGCGTCCCGACGCTAGATCAGGAGTCAGCGCAGGGCCTGGTCGGGATCGGCCAGGCGCTCCGGCTGCTCGGCGCGCGGACGCTGCTGGTCGGCGTGCGCCCCGAGGTGGCCGAGCAGCTGGTCTACGCCGGCGTGGACCTGGATGTGATTCGCACCGCGCCCAACCTTCAGCGCGGCATTGAGATTGTGGCTCGCTCGCTGCACATTGCGCTGCCCGCCGCTGGCGCCCGCCGCTAGCCGAAAGGAACTCCTATGTCGCACTCCGCTCGCCTCGCTGTCGCGCTGCTGTGCCTGGCCCTCGTCGCCTGCGGCCAGGCCGCCGCGCCCAGCCCCGCGGCAACCACCGCCGCAACCACCGCTGGCCCCGTCACGATCCGCGCGATCCTGGGCGCCAACGGCGCCGGCTTTACCATGGATACGGCGCTGGCCGCCGAGTTTACCAGCCAGACCGGCATCCAGGTCGAGACCATCGCCGGCGCCGAGTTCGGCCACCGACCGCCTCTCGCAGTACCAGCAGCTGCTCAGCACCGGCAGCGATGTCGATATTTATCAGATCGATGTGATCTGGCCGGGTATTTTGGCCGACTACGCCCTTGATCTGACCCCCGCGCTCGGCGCCGTCGCCGCCGACCACGCCGCCGCGATCATCAAAAACAACACTGTGGCCGGCAAGCTGGTCGGGATGCCCTTTTTTACCGATGTCGGCCTGCTCTTCTACCGCACCGATCTGCTGGAAAAATATAAGCTGGCGGTGCCGGTCACCTGGGACGAGCTGGAGCAGGCTGCCCAGACCATCCAGGCCGGTGAGCGCGCCGCCGGCCACGCCGACTTTTGGGGCTTTGTCTGGCAGGGCAAGGGCTACGAGGGCCTGACCTGCAATGCGCTGGAGTGGCAGCTGTCCCACGGTGCGCCCAACCTGGTCGACGCTGCTGGCAAGGTCACGGTCAATACGCCGGCGGCGGTCGCGGCCCTCAGCCGCGCCCAGCGCTGGGTCGGGACGATCACGCCCAAAAGTGTCTTGACCTACCAGGAGGAGGACGCCCGCGGCGTGTGGCAGTCGGGCAACGCCGCCTTTATGCGCAACTGGCCGTATGCCTACGCGCTGGGCAACGCCGCCGGCCCCGACGGCAAGCTGCCGCCCATCGCCGGCCACTTCGCGGTCGCGCCGCTGCCGAGCGCCGGCGGCCCGCGCACCGGCGCCCTCGGCGGCTGGCAGCTGATGGTCGCCAAAACCTCGCCGCACCAGGCGGCCGCGCTCGACTTTGTGCGCTTCATGACCTCGGCCGCCGTCCAGAAGCGCCGCGCCCTGGCCGGCAGCTACGCCCCGACGATCCCCAGCCTCTACAATGACCCGGAGATCGGCGCCAAATATCCGTTTTTTAGCAGCCTGCAGCAGCTGCTGATCAATGGCGCCGCCAGCCGGCCATCATCGGTTACTGCCAGCCGGTACGATGCGGTGTCGCAGGCCTACTTTGCGACCGTCCACGATATTCTGTCGGGCCAGCAAACACCTGCCGCCGGCCTGGCGGCGCTGCAGCTGCGCGTTGAGGCGCTGCTGGCTAAGTAGCGCCTGGCCGTGGCTTGTCGGGTCGCTGAAATTCAAGGAGGCTGTGTGCGCCGCTGGCCGCTGGTCTATCAAATCCTGCTCGTCAATACCTCGATCGTGATCCTGGGCGCGATCTTTGGCACCCAGATCACCCGCGCCTTCACATCGTCGTCAAGCCTGGTGCTCACCGTTAGCTTTGCGGTGCTGGGCCTGCTCATGAGCGTCGGCGCCAATTATCTGCTGCTGCGGGCGGCGCTGCGCCCGCTGGTCGTCCTGCAAACCGTCGCCGAGCTGGTGGCGGCCGGCGATCTCAATGTCCGGGCCGCGGCGCTGGCCGAGGTCGAGCCGGCCCTCGCGCGCCTGGCCAGCACCTTCAACGCGATGCTCAACCGTCTGGCCGACGATACCCACGCTATCGAGCAGTCGCGCGCCTTGACCGAGCGCCTGACCCAGCAGGTCATCTCGGCCCAGGAGGAGGAGCGCCGCCGCATCGCCCGCGAACTCCACGACGAGACCGCGCAGTCGCTGGCCACGCTGGTGATCTACGCCGAAACGCTGCGGGCCGCCGACCTGCACGGCGCCACGCCGGCCCTCCGCGCCAGCATCGAGCGCATTCGCACCGTCGCCGACCATACGCTGCTGGGCGTCCGCAACATCATCGCCGACCTGCGCCCCTCGCTCCTCGATGACCTCGGCCTCGACGCCGCGATTCGCTGGCAGGCCCAGGAGCGCCTGGAGCCGGCCGGGATTCGCGCCGATGTCCAGGTGCGCGGCGCTGGCCGGCGCCTGCCCCCGGCCCTTGAGACCGCGCTGTACCGCGTGGTCCAGGAGGCCGTCACCAATGTGATCAAGCACGCCGCCGCCAGCTATGTCGAGATTGATCTCGATCTCAGCTTGCCCGGCCAGGTTACGGCGCGCGTCGAGGATAACGGCCAGGGCTTTGACCCCGACCGCCGCGTCAGCGCCAGCAATGGTGGCCTGGGCGTTGGCCTGTTCGGCATGCAGGAGCGTATCAATCTGTTTGGCGGCACGCTGACCATTGATAGCTCGCCCGGCGAAGGCACCGAGCTGCGCGTGGTGCTGCCGCTGCCTGACGGCGTTGACCCGGCGCCCGTCCCGTTGGGCTAGTCGGCGCCCCACAGCGGGCGAAAACTCCGCCGGTGCAGCGGCGTCACGCCGTGCTCGCTGATCCGCGCCTGATGTAGCGCCGTGCCGTAGCCCTTGTGCTGCCCGAAGCCGTGAGGCCACGCCCGGTCCAGCGCCCGCATCCGCCGGTCCCGCGCCGTCTTGGCAATGATCGACGCCGCCGCAATGCTCAGGCTGCGCGCGTCGCCGCGCACCAGCGCCGCCTGTGGCAGCGCCAGCCCCGGCAGCCGCAGCGCATCGATCAGCAGTGCATCTGGCAGCGCTGGCAGGCTGAGCACCGCCTGCTCCATTGCCAGCCGCGTCGCCGCCACAATCCCGATCTGGTCGATCAGCCAGGCCTCGACGCTGCCGACCCCAATCCCCAGCGCGACGCTCGCGATCTCGGCCGCCCGCCGCTCGCGCTGCGCCGCCGTCAGCGCCTTCGAGTCGGTCACGCCCAGCAGCCGGGTGGGCGCCATCAGCACTGCTGCCGGCAGCACCACCGCCGCCGCGACCACCGGGCCGGCCCAGCAGCCGCGGCCCACTTCGTCGATCCCGGCGATTCTGCGGTAGCCCGCCGCCAGCCACTGCTGCTCCAGGTCGCTCGGCGCCGTCACCGCGCTCACTGCGCCACCCGTGCCCGCAGCCGCCAGACCTCGCTCTGCCCGACCCGCACCCACTCCTCGCTCACCGCAAAGCCCGCCGCCCGCAGCAGCGCCGGCCGCGGATCAGCGGTGCCATGCTGGAGCATCGCGCGATGCGCCAGCTCCACCGCCGCGATATACGCGCCGTCGCCCAGCAGCAGCCCCTGATCAATCATTACCAGCTGCCCGCCCGGCCGCAGCACCCGCCGAATCTCGCCGAGCGTCGCCGCCGCCAAAATGTACGGCGCCGGAAAGGTCGCCACGACGTTGGCGCAGCTCCCGTCGGCCAGCGGCACGGCGCGCGCGTCGGCCCGCACCAGCCGCCGGCTCAGCCCCTGGCTCGCCAGCCGCGCCTGCGCTTGCCGCAGCATTGGCGCCGCCCGGTCAAGGCCCACGCCCGGCCAGCCGCGCAGCGCCAGCGCCTGCTGCACATAGCCCGTGCCACAGCCCAGCTCCAGCGTCAGCCCCGGCTCCAGTGTCGGCAGCGCCGCCCGCGCCCACTGCGCCCAGTAGCCGCCCGAAACCGCCGCCGCCACCAGGTCATAGCTCCACGCCAGCTCGTGATACAGCCGCTCCAGCCCCCACTGCACAATCTGCCCATAGCGCCGCCGCATGCCACATCCCTTTTGTCGGCCCCATCATAGCGCACCCGGCGGCCCAGCCGCCGCCAGCACATCTCGTTACAATATGTGCGGGGCGCTATTTGCCCCGCAACACGGAGCACCCCCATCATGACGCATCCTCCCCTCACTGATGAGATGCTGGTCGCCGCGCTTGCCGTCGCTGGCCTGGACTTTGACCCTGCCGAGCGCGCCCTAATGCTCGGCGGCCTTCAGGCGCAGCTGGACGCCTACGCCAGCGTGCGCGCCAGCGCGCTGCCCAACGACCTCGCGCCGGCCCTGAGCTTTGTGCCGCTTGCTGATGACCTCGCGCCCGCGCTGCCGGCCGAGTCTGCGCCGCCGGCGCCGCCGGCGCTGGCCCGCCCTGCCGCCCTCGACAGTTTGGCCTTTGCGTCCATTTCAGAGCTGAGCGCGCTGCTCCAGACTCGGCAGGTCTCGTCGCTGGAGCTAACCGAGATGTACCTGGCCCGTTTGAGCGCGGCCGACCCCGAGCTACAGTGTGTCGTGACGCTCACCGCCGACCTCGCCCGCGCGCAGGCCCGCCGCGCCGATACCGAGCTAGCCGCCGGGCGGTTGCGCGGCCCGCTCCACGGCCTGCCCTGGGGCGCCAAGGATCTCCTCGCAACCCGCGGCATTCCCACGACCTGGGGCGCCGCGCCCTATCGCGATCAGGTCCCGGCCGCCAATGCCGCCGTCGTTGATCGCCTGGAGGCCGCCGGCGCCGTGCTCGTTGCCAAGCTCAGCGTCGGCGAGCTGGCGTGGGGCGATGTTTGGTTTGGCGGCACTACCAAAACGCCGTGGAATATTGACCAGGGATCAAGCGGCTCGTCGGCCGGCTCGGCCGCCGCCACCGCCGCCGGCCTGGCCGCCTTCACTCTCGGCACCGAGACCTATGGCTCCATCGTGTCGCCCTGCACCCAGTGCCGCGTCACCGGGCTGCGCCCCAGCTTTGGCCGCGTCAGCCGCACCGGCGCGATGGCCCTCAGCTGGAGCCTCGACAAGATCGGCCCAATCGCCCGCTCGGCCGCCGACTGCGCCCTGGTCTTTGAGGCCATCGTCGGCCCCAGTGGCGACGATCTGACGGTGGTGGACCGGCCGTTTCACTGGGCGCCCAGCGCCGACCTGCGTGGCCGCCGCCTCGGCTACCTCGCCGCCAGCTGCGCCGATGAGCTGCATGGCCCGCTCTACAGCGCCGCCCTGGATGTCCTGCGCGACCTCGGCGCGACGCTGGTCCCGATCACGCTGCCCACCGCCGACATCACCGCGCTCACCTTCCTGCTGTGGGCCGAGGCCGCCGCGGCCTTCGATGAGCTGACCCGCAGCGGCCGCGACGACCTGCTCGTCCGCCAGATCGAGCAGGCCTGGCCCAATGTGTTCCGCCAGGCGCGCCTGATCCCCGCCGTGGAGTACATCGCCGGCCAGCGCCTGCGCCGCCGCACCATGCACGCCATGCAGCAGCTCATGCAGGTCGTGGACGCCTACGTCGCGCCCGCCTTTGCCGCCCACGACCTCTGGCTGACCAATCTGACTGGCCATCCGGCTGTCGTCGTCCCCAACGGCCTGCTCCCGAGCGACGCGCCCTTTAGCCTGACCTTCACCGGCCGCATGTACGACGAGGCCACCGCGCTCGCCGTCGCCGATGCCTACCAGCGCGCCACCGATGTTCACCGTGCCACGCCGCCGCTCTTCACTCCGCCGCTTGCCTAGCGCTGTGCTGTCTAACACCTTAAATGCGAGCGGAGCAGCGGCCTCGCTGCTCCGCTCGCCGTGGCAGAGTGGCGGGCGGCTGAATCAAGCGCCATATTTTCTCCCCGCCAAGCAGCGGCCGTACTCCACCATCCCGCCGTGGCAGAGTGGCGGGCGGCTGAATCAACCGCCTTAAAAGCAAAAGCCCGGCCTCCCAGCCGAGCCATGAACTCCTCGTCGCTCCTCGCTTACTCAGCCGCCCACAGCAGCTCTGCAATGCGGTCAAGGTAAAATGTTCGCTGCGCATTGCGCAAGAAGCAGTACGCCACCAGCCGCGGCAGCCCATTCGACATACTCAGCTCAATCGGCAAAATATCCCGCATGATCGGCTCACCACCATTGGTGCGATAGGCGATGCGCAGCCGCTTTCCATGCCGCAGCGCATCCAAAATCAAAGGATCGGCGGTTGGTTCTGGCTCACCTGGCAGAATACCGCGCTGCGCCCGCACCAAATCTTCAAGCGTCTCAACGCCCAGCGACTCTAAGCGCCGCAGCAGATGATCAAACACTGCGATCAGCGCTTGCACATCGCTCATCGCCCGATGCGACGGCCGCTCAAGCCCCAGCCCCTGCGCCAGCGCCCCCAGATTATAGCGATCCTGCCGCAAAAACGCCCGCGCCAGCGCCAGCGTATCAACGACCACATTGTGCAGCGGCCCGAAGCCAGCCTGGAGCAGCTCAGTGTTCAAAAAGCACACATCGAACGGTGCATTGTGCGCAACGATAACCCCGCGATCAATGGCCTCCAGGAGTTCCGGCGCTACGCCCTTAAATATCGGTGCGCTCGCCAGCATCTCCTCAGTAATCCCAGTGACCGCAAACGCCTCCTCTGCCATCGGCCGGCCAGGATTGATCAGCGTCTCAAACGACCCGACTACCGAGCCATTATACCAACGCACCAGCGCCACCTCACACACCCGATCAGATGACGGATCAAGCCCTGTTGTTTCTAGGTCAAGCAGCACAAATGGCACAGCATTCAGCGGTAACGCAAGTAGGGCATCGCGGCTAGGTGTTTGCATAATACCCATAGTATACACCGGACATGCACAGTGATCAGCGAGCAATTCTGCCTCATATGTATTGCTCTGTAACAATACCCGCTAAAACAGGGATGAATGAACAATGCTTTTGCTGTAGAGTTGTGGTCGACCAAAACAACCCCCTACAGGCAAAAGCCCGTGGATATAGTAGCACTGCTCGCGTGCCTCCAACTGGACCTGACCCGCACCACGTTTCGATAGCTGTGTCGCAGCACGCTGGCGCTGTTACCCTTGACGGGTCACGTCACCATGCTCGGCATTGCGCGTTGGACGGAACGCGGTGGGAGCTATCGCACCGCGGGGCCACGACGACTGGGGGCGCCACGGGCTAGCGCCGGCGATAGAAGCCACTCCGCGCGATCCCGACCGCGGCACAGAGGGCCGACCGACTGAGGGTGGCGGGGGCCGTGTCTACCGTCGCTTGGATCACTGTTTGATCGGTAACAGACTGAAGAGCGCCAACAATTTCTGTTGAGAATGCCCCTGCGTAGCCATTGGTCGCGGTTGAAGCTCCACCGCATAGCCTAATTTTTCAACACGACGCATCAGCCGACGCTCCACCGATTGACGTTCGCGCTCATCAAAATAGTTTTCGCCCAGGTCTCGATAGGGGGCGATTGATACTAGGAATCGTGCCCAACTGCTCCAAGTCTTCGGCTTCCGCGCGGAGTCGTCGCTCAGGCTCAGCGGTGATGCGGGCTTCTGTTTCTTCTGATGCCGCAATTTGCGCCATCAGCTTCGTCAACAAGAAGGCATGATGTGGCCGAAACTAATTGAGGAGCGCGTGTTCCAGTTACGCTTGTTTCGCGCGTAATACCAAATGTATTAAGATACTGTGCATGATGGCCACCAGTGATACTGCGTGAGATCACGCACGACCTTCCGCTGTCTGCGGAGCGTATCCATGCGCTGTTCCAGCACCTGCTCCAGGTCATCGAGATCGGCAAACGTCCGATTGGCGGCGGCCTCACGCAGCAGCGGCCACAGGCGCTCGGCGGGTTCAGGGCTGTTGCATAGTCCAGGTTACCGAAACCGCGTGGTCTGACGGATGAGGCTGCGTTCCAGGCCAAACAGCAACTCGCGTTGCCCATCGGCCATATTCTGGGTCTGCCAGCGGGCATACAGGCCGATGATCAGGTTGTTCAGGCCTGCCAAGACCGCTGGGCCATGTCCGGTCCGAAGCAGACTGTGATCTTCCCCCAAACTCACATCCCGCCGATAGTGCAGCCCATTCTCGATCTGCCAGTGGTCACGGATCAGGGTCAACAGCTCCGTGGGACCAGCTCACGCGCGCGGGAGACTCGTGACCCCATAGCGCACACATTCCCGCACCATCCCCGAGCGCAGGATCGGCGTGCGGCTGACGATGCGAAAGACCTGCACGAGGCCGGGCCATGGACGATACCCCTGGAGCAGGCTGCTGATCGTCAGTTCGCGCGCTTCCAATCGACCATGCCCTTTGTTGACCTGCCGGATGGTCTCAAAATCGGTCGACAGGGGAGACGTTCCTGGGACCACTACGGGTGGTGCGAACAACGTTTAAATGTCCTCCAAGAGGGTGGGCTGGTTCCCCTTGACGATCCACAGATAATCGCCCTCCTGTCTCGGAATTTGGGTGCTTAGGGCCGTTTTGGGTATACAGCGCATCACCCGTGACGACGTGACCACGGAGATTGCGATCGGCCAGCGCCGCGGGCGCGGCGGTGATCTCATTTTCCTTGTCGGCCACCTGGGCTGGGGCGAGGACAACGCCCGTCGCCGGAAGATAGGCGGCCACGAGCTGGACGCCCTGCGTCTGGCCCGCCGGAATGGTGCCGCGGAGCGTCTTGCCATCAATGGTGAGGACGCACGACCCACGCGGCGCCGCGGTGGACTGGGGTGGGGTGAACAGCAGCGCGACCGCGTGGCTCAGGGTGGCCGGGTCAAGGGCGTGGTGCATGATCCGGCACCAGGTGGTCAGATGGGGCATGTGGGCGTGCGGGAGGTCAAAGAGGTGGGCAAGCTCAGGGCCACGGAGGCATGCCCACTGCGCAATTGCGCGGATGGAGGAGACGCCAGAGCGCTTAGCCAAGACGATAATGGTGAACAGGACGGCTACGAGTAGCGCCGGTCACAGCGATCCCGCTGGTTGGCGAGGGTTTGAAAGTGACAATAGACGGCCTGGACATTCAGGAGGCAGACCTCCATCGGTGGGATGACGGCAGGTCTTTCGGGGGTAGAGTTTTCATGAGCGAAGCGAGACAGGCGTTCTGGTAGGATCGGAGGTGCTGAAACACCAACCATACCGGAGGAACGCATGTCTCGCTCGGAGGAAGTATCGCGATGGGCCGCTACCGTGTCAACCAACCTGCCGCAGCTCACGAAACCCCAAGCGACCGTCTTGGCCTGGTGGAGCTTCGGGATCGCCTGCACCCGCTCGTGCGGACGGCTGACGGTGGCGACGTTTCTGGCCCTGCTGCTCGACCGGAAGGTCGCCACGGTCGAGCAGCGCTTGTATGACTGGTGCCGCGATGCGGCCAATAAACAGGGCGGCCGGCGGTCGCAGGTGGAGATCGCGACCTGTTTTGCGCCCCTGCTCGCCTGGATCGTGCGACTGTGGCAGGGAACCCAGCTCGCCCTCGCGATCGACGCCACCAGTTTACGCGATGATTTCGTGCTGCTCGTGATCAGTGTGGTGTATCGCGGTGGGGCGATCCCGATTGCCTGGCAGGTGCTGCCCGCGCAGCAGAAAAAAGCCTGGCGGGCGGACTGGCTTCGGCTCCTGCGTCAGGTTCGCGCCGGCATACCTCGCGATTGGACCGTCCTGGTCCTGGCGGATCGGGGCTTGTATGCCCCGTGGCTCTTCCGGCGCATCGTGCGGCTGGGCTGGCACCCGTTCTTGCGAGTCAATCAGCGGGCCAAATTTCGTCCCGCTGGTCACGCCCGCTGGTCGTGGTTGCGCGAGCTAGGTGGGCAGGAGGGCGCCACCTGGCGCGGTGCCGGGACGGCGTTTGAAACCAAAGGCTGTCAACTCCCGTGTACGTTGGTCGCGTGGTGGGGCGCCGGACATGCCGAACCCTGGTTTATCCTGACCGATTTGCCGCCAGACGGGTGCGATGCGCAGTGGTATGCCCTCCGCGGCTGGTGTGAACAGGGTTTTAAAACCGTCAAACGGGGTGGCTGGCAGTGGCAGGCCACCCAGATGCAGGCGCCCAGTCGCGTCGCGCGGCTGTGGCTGGCGCTCGCGCTGGCCAGCCTCTGGACCATCAGCATCGGCAGCGACCTAGAGTGTGTTATGCACTTCCTGTGAGCAACGGCATAACGCGATGCAGCATCAAACTTGCAAAGGCCACAAAATGCAGGGCTTCCACCGTCTCCGGCAACCGCTCGTAGTCGCGGGCCAGGCGCCTGAACTTTGCCATCCACGCAAAGCTCCGCTCCACCACCCAGCGCCGGGGCAGCAACACGAAGCCCTTTTTGGCCTCGGGCAACTTGACCACCTCCAGCGTGATGCCGTGCGCCGCTGCATCCGCCGCGGCCTGCGCGCCGGTGTACCCCTGATCGACATACGCGAGCGTGACGTGCTCACCCGTGACCTCCTGCACGGCCTCCGCCAGGGTCGCCACCTGCGCGCGCTCCTGTTCATTGGCGGGCGTTACCTGCACGGCCAACAGCATCCCCAGCGTATCCACCGCCATATGGGCTTTGCTCCCTTTACGCTTCTTCCCGCCATCGTAGCCCGCACGGCCCCCGCTCTCGGCGGTGGATTGGAGCGTGCGCCCATCAAAAATCGCCGCACTGGGCTGACGGTCACGTCCAGCGGCGACACGGATGAGCATGCGCAGGTCATGCACCATCGTCTCGAAGACCCCCGCCCGGAACCACCGCTGGGTTTGTTGATAGACGGTATACCAGGGCGGCAGGTCGTTGGGCAGCAGCCGCCAGGGAGCGCCGGCGCGGACGATCCAGCGCAGGGCGTTGAAGACCTCGCGCAGGGAATGGTGGCGTTGCGGTGCCGTCTCGTCCATTAGCACCAGGTAGGGCGAGACAAAGGCCCACTCGTCGTCGGTGACATCGGTCGGATAGGGTGTGCGGGCGTGTGTTTCCATGCCTGAAGCATACCAACCTCGTTCTGAAAGTGCATAACAAACTCTAGAGGATGCCGCCGCCGATCCGGTGCTCGATGGGCCGGACCTTGCGGCGATCGGTGTGTGCCGACCGGCGCAGCCGCGTCGGATTCGGCTCCTCCGCCTCGGCTGGCTGCGGCTCCTGGTCGATGCACTCCGGCACCGGCCGCTCCCACACCCAACGCGCCTCATCCCGGAGCCGTGGCCAGATATTCCGCGCCTCCACACGACGGCAGTGCCCCGCTCTCGGTCACTCGGCTACGCCGCGATGTAAAACTCTACCCCCAAAAGTGACGGCAGGTGGTGTGTCAAGGCCGGCGTAGAAAAGGTTCATACCCATATTTGGTGAACAGTTCTAGGCACAATACCGTTCAAATAAGGAGTGGTGCCTTCTCTGGCATACTATCGAATGCTGACAACGATAGTCACCACAGGAGGCACCACTCTGGGCTACATGATACGTCAGATGACGGATGACCGCACCCTCTGCCAGGCGCTGACCGTGGATGCGCTCCATGCCGCCGTTCCCGCCGCGACCATTCAGACGATCTTGACGACCCAGGGCGCCCAGGCACACCGGGAACGGAAGTTCACCATGACCGCCGTCGTCTGGGTGCTCATCGCCATGAATCTGTATACCGCCGTTCCGATCAGCGCCGTCATTCGCACGCTCCTCAAAAGTCTGCGGCTCCTCATGCCCGGCACCGCTCCCACCGTCCCAACTGACAGCGCCTTCAGCTATCGCCGCTACCAGCTGGGCGCCCGACCCATCGTGGCCTTGTTTCACGCCGTCTGCCAGCCCATGACCACGCCCACAACGCCGGGCGCCTTCCGGTTCGGCTTGCGACTCGTCGCGCTGGATGGGACCGTCGAAGATGTCGCCGATACGCCGGCCAATGTGCGCGCGTTTGGGCGCACCGGCAGCCAGCGTGGCCCGAGCGCCTTTCCCCAGGTCCGTGGCGTCTATCTGATCGAATGTGGGTCGCATGCCATTCTGGATGCCGGTTTTTGGCCCGTCCGCACCAACGAACGGGTCGGGGGCGTTCGGCTGCTGCGCGCGCTGACGCCCGAGATGCTGATCCTCTGGGATCGCGGCTTTCATGATGCCCGCATGATCCAGGCCGTCCAGCGCCGGGGTGCGCAGGTGCTCGGCCGCCTGCCGGCCACGGTGAAACCGCACCGGCTCCAAACCTTGCCCGACGGGTCGTATCTGGCGCACCTCCAGCCGCCGAAAGCGCCGCGCGGCCCGGCGGCCATGACTGGCAGGATGAAAAAACAGCACCTTACGTTAACCACGGATGACCGGACCTATCTTGAAACCTTGCTGGCCACCGGCACGCTGCCCGTCAAAACGATGCGCCGGGCGACCGCCTGGTTGGAACTTGATCGCGGCAAAACCTTCGCGGCGGTTGCCAGTACGCTGGGCGTCTCTACCCCCACGATCGCGGCGTGGCGCGCCCGCTATCAGCAGCTTGGCGTGGCGGGCGTGCTCGAGGTCCCACGATCCGGCCGACCGATCACGATTGATGACACCCAACGCGCCAAGATTACGGCGCTGGCCTGTAGCACCGCGCCGGAGGGGCATGCCCGCTGGTCGTTACGCCTGCTTGCCGAAAAGGTGGTTGACGCCGGATTCTGTGATGAGATTTCGCACACCACGATCGCGACCATCCTAAAAAAAACGCCCTGAAGCCCCATCTCCAGCAGACCTGGTGCATTCCGACCATTGACGCGGCGTTTCTCGCGCGCATGGAGCACCTCCTGACCATCTATGCGCTGCCGTATGACCCCGCCTATCCCGTTGTGTGCTACGACGAACGGCCGTGTTTTCTGATTGGCGATGTCCTGCTGCCGATTCCGATGCAGCCGGGGAGCACCGAAAAGCAGCACTATGCGTATGAGAAATTCGGTGCCGGTAGCTTGCTGGCTGCGATCGAGCCGTTGACCGGACGCCGCCTTGGCCAGGTCCACCGCCAGTGCACACGGGCAGAGTACACCCAGTTTTGTCAGGCGTTGGCAGCCGAGTACCCCGAGGCCACCAAAATCCGGCTGGTCCAAGATAATCTCAACACCCACACCACCGGCGCCTTTTACGCGCACCTGCCAGCAGCTGAGGCCTGGGCGTTGGCACAACGATTTGAGTTCATCTATACACCCAAAAGCGCGAGCTGGCTGAATATGATTGAATGTGAATTCTCGGTCGTCTCCCGACAATGCTTGAACCGCCGCATTGCAACCATCGAGACCCTGCGGCATGAGGTGCTCACCTTGCTTGCAGAACGGCAGGCGAAGGCCGTAAAAATCAACTGGCAATTCTCGGTGCAGGCCGCGCGAACAACCTTAAATACGCACTACCAACGGGTCCATCCCGCAAATGCAAAATACAAAGAAACTTAGCTTACGGAGTATTCAGGGTAGGACTATGCTGAACCGTGGTTAAAGCGGTTCCTTAACAAAAACGTGCGGGTGTCATACACTTCGTGGTGCTTAAACAGGACGTGTATGAACCCGCAGACAGCATTTTGCCCCAATCTCGCCTGTCCTGCAAGGGGACACCGTGGGAAAGGCAACATCACGATTTATAGTCAGAAAGAGCAGCGCTACCGCTGTACGCAGTGTGGCAAAACGTTTAGCAGCCGGAACGGAACCCCGTTGTATCGCCGTCGGACCCCCGAAGATCGCGTGGCGCAGGTGCTGACCCTCATCACGTATGGCTGTCCCGTCGTGGCGATCCAGGCCGCGTTTGGGATTCAAGCGCAAACGGTGCGGGAGTGGGTGGAAGCCGCCGGCACCCATGCTGAAGCCGTCCATCATGACCTCGTGGTGCGAGAGCGCGACCTGGGCCACGTCCAAGCCGACGAACTGCGGCTGAAAACACAGTGCGGGGTCGTCTGGATGGCGATGGCGCTGATGGTGACGACCCGGTTGTGGCTCGGTGGGGTGGTGAGCACGCGCCGCGATCACCAGTTGATTGAACAGCTGGTCGAGTTGGTGCGGCGCTGTGCCGCGTTCGGTCCGCTCCTGGTCATGGTCGATGGGTTCGCGAGCTACGTCAGCGCGTTCACACGCGCCTTCCGCTTCTCGGTGCAGCTGGGACGAGGAGGGCGGCCACGGAAGCTCCCATGGCCAGACTTTGTGCTTGGACAGGTGATCAAGGAGCGGGTAGATAACCGAATCGTTGGGATCACGGTGCGCGTAGCGCAGGGCTGGGGCGTCGAACTGCTCCATCGGCTGTGGCAAACGCCCGGCTGCCTGGTGCCAAATACGGCGTACATCGAGCGACTAAATGGCACGTTTCGTGCGCGCCTGGCAGTGTTGGGACGGCGAACGCATCATCTCGCGCATCGGAAGGAAATGCTGCATGCCAGTATGTACCTGCTCGGGGCGGTCTACAATTTCTGCTCGTTCCATCGCAGTCTGCAAACCAAAGCGGGGCAGCCTCAGACGCCGGCGATGGCCGCCGGGATCACAGAACGGTGTTGGACGGTTGGCGACCTCTTGCACTACCAGGTGGCTCCGCCACGCTGGACTCCACCACAACGGCGCGGACGACGTTCAAAAAGCTCCAGGCGCTGGTCGAACGGTGGGCAACATGACCACGGTTCAGCATAGTCTTACCGTATTCAGTGCTCGGTGAACGAAGTCTTTTTATGGTTTTCGATGGAAAAAGCTCAAGAAACTTAGCTTACGGAGTATTCAGGTAAATGGCAACAGCCAGCCAACAAATGTTGGCTGGCTGTTGCTGTTGTGTGGCACAGGTGCATAGACCTAGTCTCCCAGGGAGTCATCTCCCCAGTACCCGCGGCGCTACGCCGTTGCACGACCCGGTTCGGGATGGGACGGGGTGGGTCCAGCGCGCTCAATACACACCTGTGGTGGCACCGGCCGAAGGCGCGATGGTTTGACGGAAGAGGTTCATACGGCTGAGACGCCGGGCACTAGGCGAGGCTGCCCCTGTCTCTGACCAGGGAAGCCCTCGGGCATCAGTGCCGCTCGGCTCACCGCTCACGCGGCGTGCACCGGCGGTCTGCTGGCCAGATCATCTCTCTGGGCCCTTACCTGCTTGCGCAGCGAAGAGGCTCGTCTTGTGGCGGGTTTCGCACTTAGATGCATTCAGCGCTTCTCCCTCCCGACCATAGCTATGCGGCCTGCGGGTCGCCCCACAACCGCCCCACCAGCGGGTCGTTCAGCCCGGTCCTCTCGTACTAGGGCCAACCCCACGCAACCTCTTAAGCGCCCACACCGGATAGAGACCGAACTGTCTCACGACGTTCTGAACCCAGCTCGCGTGCCACTTTCATGGGCGAACAGCCCAACCCTTGGGACCGACTCCAGCCCCAGGAGGTGACGAGCCGACATCGAGGTGCCAAACCCTGCCGTCGATCTGAACTCTTGGGCAGGATCAGCCTGTTATCCCCAGGGTAGCTTTTATCCGGTACGCTACGGCGCTTCCACGTGCCACCGTAGGATCACTAGCCCCTGCTTTCGCAGCTGCGCGGCGTGTTGGCCTTGCAGTCAAGCTCGCTTGTGCGCTTGCACTCAGCGGCGGATGACCATCCCGCCTGAGCGAACCTTTGGGCGCCTCCGTTACCTTTTGGGAGGCGACCGCCCCAGTCAAACTCTCCACCAGCCACGGTTCCCCTGCTGGCTTACAGACCAGGGGTTAGAGGGCTACGTGCCGCAGAGTGGTATTTCACCGTTGCCTCCACACCCCCCGCAAGGGGTGCTTCAGTGGCTCCCACCTATCCTACGCAGCGCCACGCCGCCACCAATGGCAAGTTTAAGTCAAGCTCCATGGGGTCTTTTTGTCCGGGTGTGGGGTGACGGCATCTTCACCGCCATTTCAATTTCACCGAGGCCCCGGTCGAGACAGTGTCCAAGTCGTTATGCCTTTCGTGCGGGTCGGAACTTACCCGACAAGGAATTTCGCTACCTTAGGACCGTTATAGTTACGGCCGCCGTTAACCGGGGCTTCGGTTCGCTGCTTGCACAACTCCCCTTAACCTTCCGGCACTGGGCAGGCATCAGCCGGTATACATCGGATTACTCCTTCGCACCGACCTAAGGTTCTGGTAACCAGTCGCTTGGACCTGCTCACTGCGGCTCACTCTGGCTTGGGGCGCGAAGCCTTGGACCAGGGCGAGCATCCCTTCTTCCGAAGGTACGGGATCAATTTGCCGAGTTCCTTAACCAGGGGTCGCTCGTCCGCCTTGGTTTGCTCAACCAATCCACCTGTGTCGGATTCCGGTACGGGTCAATACGTTCTCCTCTGCAAGCCTTTCGTGGCCACGCAGGTCTTCGGGACTCGACGGTCTCGCGACCATCTCGTACTCACCTCTCCCCACGATGTGGGTACCAGCTTGAACACCCCTCGTCTGGATGCTCCCGATCCCTCTCGGCATCTCACAGGATCACGGTTCGTATTGAGTGCAGGACTATCAACCTGCTGTCCATCGCTTACGCCTCGCGGCCTCAGCTTAGGCCCGACTTACCCGCTGCGGAGTGACCGAGCAGCGGAACCCTTGGATATGCGGCGGTGGGGGTTCTCGCCCCACGAAACGTTACTCATCCCGACATTCGCACTCGTACCCGCTCCGCACCGACTTACGTTGATGCTTCACTGCAGGCACGACGCTCCCCTACCACGCGGCTATCGAAATAGTCGCATCCTGCGCTTCGGCACATCGTTTAGCCCCGGTACATTGTCGGCGCAGGACCGCTCGACCAGTGAGCTGTTACGCACTCTTTCAAGGGTGGCTGCTTCTAAGCCAACCTCCTGGTTGTCTAAGCGGTCCCACCTCCTTGCCCACTGAACGATGATTTAGGGGCCTTAGCGGCAGGTCTGGGTTGTTTCCCTCTTGACGATGCAAATTTGCTCGCACCGTCTCACTGGATCACCGACCGTTGCAGGCATTCGCAGGTTCACCGGAGTTGGTAGGCGATGAAGCCCCCGCGTCCGACGAGCGCTCTACCTCCTGCAAGCGGGGCTATGGTGTCCGCTGCACCTCAATGCATTTCGGGGAGAACCAGCTATCTCCGTGTTCGTTTGGCATTTCACCGCTAGCCACAGCTCATCCGAATGGTTTGTAACCCATATCAGTTCGCGCCTTCACGCCCCATTACGAGCGCTGCACGCTGGCCATGGCTGGCTCACACGGTTTCAGGTCGACCACCCGCGACGGATCGCGCTATTCACACTCGGTTTCCCTCAGGCTCCGGCTGTCGCTGCCTTAACCGGGCCACGGATGGTCACTCGTCGGGTCATACTCCAAAAGGCACACGATCACCGCGCTACCAGAGGCAGCCTGCGGCTCTCATTGCATGGATGCACATGGTTTCAGGATCTCTTTCACTCCCCTCGCCGGGGTGCTTTTCACCGTTCCCTCACGGTACTGTACGCTATCGGTCACGTCGAGTAAAGAGCCTTGGGCCGTGGTCGGCCCGGATTCCCACCGGATTACACGAGTCCGGCGGTACTTAAGCAGCTATCGCATCGTTGCCCGAGCGGGGCATACGGGACTGGCACCCTCTGTGGTGCGGCATTCCAGCCGC
>CAWENH010000004.1:442500-1011571 GCA_963810425.1 uncultured Chloroflexia bacterium
CACCTCGGGCGCCTGACCCGTATGCATCTGATGGGCATCTTCCCCAAACGTGACATCGCGCACGTAATGCACCCGATTCTCAATCGTCCAATGACCGCGCCACAGCGCCTCCAGTTCGGCCGCGGTTGCTGCGCGGGTCGGCACACTCGTCAGGCCATACGTGACGCGCTGACTCACCGCGCCCGTTGTGAGTTCCACCCGTTCACACGTCCGTCGCAGCACCTGCTGCACGCCCGGCCAGCGGACGTACCCATCCAGGTCGTCGTACACGTCAGCTGGCGGGTTTCCAGGCGGCCGTGGCCTGTGTCCACGGTCCGTACCGCCCGCGAGGGCCGATCACATGGCAACAGCGCGGTCTCAAAAAAGCCGGCCAGTTCCTCGTGGAGCCAGGGCTTGTGCAAAGTCAGCGATCCTTAAAAAGGTGACACCGCTGTTGGTATGATGCAAGTGCTCAAGCTCAACATCGCCAGCAGAGGTGTCATATGGACTCTACCACACCGTTCCTCCCGTTGGATCTGCCCGCTGACATGGCGGTCATGGTGGACCTGACCACGCTCGCCGCGGTCCTGGCGACGGTGCCGGACCTGCGCCACCGCCGGGGGATTCGCTATCCGCTCGTGCCGCTCATCCTCATTGCCCTGCTTGCCAAACTGTCTGGGGCCACCCGCCTGTGTGCGCTTGCCGAGTGGGCGCAGCTCCGGGCCGCCCCACTGGCCCGCCTGTTCGGCCTGTCGCGCACCACGATGCCCCATTACACGACCTGGAGTCGCATCTTTGGTGCGGCCCTGGACCCCACCACGTTTGCGCACGCCGTCCAGCACGCGCTGCTCCCGCCCACTGCGACCGGCGAGCGGCCGCAGCGCGGCGAGATCGTGCTCGCCGTTGATGGCAAAACGGTACGGGGAACCATTCCGCTCGGCGCCACCCGTGGCGTGCATCTGGTGGCCGCCTATCTGCCCGCCACCGGCGTGGTGCTGGCCCAATGCGCCGTCGATGACAAAGCCAATGAGATTGTGGCAGTCCCCACCCTGCTAGCGACGATTGATCTCGAAGGTATGGTGGTGGTTGGGGATGCGATGCAGGCCCAACGGCGACTGAGTACACAGATCGTGGAGCAGGGCGGGGACTATCTCTGGACCCTGAAAGACAATCAGCCGCACCTCCGCGCGGACATCGTGCAACTCTTCACGCCGCTGCCCAACCTGCCCGGCACCTCCACACCCCCACTCGACCTCCGCACTGCCCGCACCGTCAACGGCGGGCATGGGCGGATTGAAGAGCGCATCCTCCAGGCCAGTACGGAATTGGCGGGCTACAGTACCTGGCCCTATCTCGCCCAGGTGTTCCAACTGGAACGGCGCGTGACCGACGCGCACGGGCACATAACGAGTGAACTTCGCTATGGCATCACCAGTTTATCCCCGACCGTGGCCTCGGCACAGCGCTTAATGGAGCTGGTGCGCGCCGAGTGGGGGATCGAAAACGGCCTCCACTATCGCCGCGATGTGACGCTGCTTGAGGATGCCGGTCAGCTGCGGCGTGGGCATGGCCCGGAGATCATGGCCTCGCTCAATAATCTCGTTATTGGTCTCGCCTATCGGGCGGGGCCGCCGAATCTGGCCTCCGTCCAACGTCGGATGAACTGGCAGCTTGATGTCCAGCTCGCCCATCTGCGGTCATGCTGACTTTGCACAAGCCCTGCTCGTGGAGCTGGCGTTGATTGCCTTTCATACGAAATGTGGTATGATCTGGTGCATGGCAGTACGAACAGCACTCACCTCATATCTCCCCAGTGCCGAGCTGCACCGCCGCTACCGGGCGTGTCGCGATGCCAAGGAAGCCCGCCGCTGGCAGGTGCTCTGGCAGCTCAGCCTCGGGACCACGATCAAAGATATTGCGGCGGCGACCGGGTTGCATCGGAATGGGATTCGTGCGATCCTCACGCGCTATAATGACCTCGGCCCCGACGGCGTGCGGGACGGTCACCGCCGCCGCCCTGGCGGCCGTCACCCGACCCTGTCGCCCGACCAGCAGGCGACGCTAAATCAGCTCCTGGACGGTCCCGCACTGGATGGCGGCCTCTGGACTGGCCCGAAAGTGGCGGCCTGGATCAGCACGACTATCGGGCGCACGGTCCCCAAACGCCTCGGCTGGACCTATCTCCGCAAACTGGGCTTCACCCTCCAGCGTCCGCGGCCGCGCCACCAGCGGGCGGCCACACCGGAGCAGCAGCAGGCCTGGAAAAAAACTGAATGACACGGTCGCGGCGGTCCAGGCAGCGGCTCCCGACGCGACGGTCGAGGTCTGGGCGCAGGATGAAGCCCGGATTGGGCTGAAACCGATCGTGCGGCGGGTCTGGCGCCGCTGTGGGCAGACGCCCATCGCGATCAATCACGCGCGCTACGACTGTCTGTATGCGTATGGGTTCGTGCGACCAGCGGATGGCACGACCTGGTGGCTGATCCTGCCGACGGTGCGGGTGGATGTGATGAGTCAGGCGCTCCAGGAATGCGCCACCGCCCAAGGCGCCGGGCCAACCAAGCAGATCGTGCTGGTGGTGGACGGCGCCGGCTGGCACACGAGTCCGAAACTGGAGATTCCGGCGGGCATCCACCTGGTGCGGCTGCCGCCATATACGCCCGAACTGCAACCGGCCGAGCGCCTCTGGCCGCTGCTGCGTGAGGCCGCCGCCAATCGGACGTTTGTGGATCTCGACGAACTGGAGCAGGTGCTGGAGCAGCGCATAGACACGCTCCGCGGACAGGCCGAGGTCGTGCGTGATCTCACCCAGTATCATTGGTGGCCGTCATGCACACTATCTTAGTACAGTTGGTATCACCACCATCAGATAGTGACCGTTCTGGTCGCGGATTCGTTGCGTGAGACTGGGGATGGGTCAGGCCCGCATCGAGCGTGACCACCCAATCCTGGAACGAGTGGTCGGCCACCAGACCCGGAATTGCTCGGCTTTCATGTCGTGTATCTGTGATGGTGGTTTGGGCATAGACCTGGGCCGTGGTGTGGTCGACGAGGCTCACCAGCAAGGTAGTGCGGTCGGGGTGCGAGCACAATTTGTCAGAGGAGTTGAGGAGCCTCCGCCGATGGGTTAGCATGGTAGGACAAGGTTCATTGGCGCGAACTTAACAAGCACGGAGCGCGGGCATGCTGGGAAACGGGTGGAATGAGGTGAGCATCTTTTGGTAGGATAGATCTGCTACAACCCTATCACCAAAGGATGCTCATGCCTGATTCTACGTCACCGTCGCCGCTGCTGCAACCGCTGATCGCGGTCGATGAGCACTGGACCACCGAGGTGGTTGCCCGCTTGCCCGCCACCCGCGACCTGCACGCGCGCCGCTTGGGCGCCCTCCGCCGCACCCGCGGCATCGCGTCGTCCAGCGATCTGCTCCGCGCGCTGCTGGCCTACGCCCTCGGCCTATCCTCGTTCCGCCTCCTTGGCGCGTGGGCCGTCGTGCTCGGAATCGCCGATCTCTCGGAAGCCGCCTGGCGGAAACGCCTGCGGACGGCCAATGCCTGGCTGCTCTGGCTGCTCACCGAGTTGTGTGCCGCCCCGCCCGCGCCCCGCCGCCCGTCGGCCCGCCGGATTCTGTTGGTGGATGCCACCGTGCTCGGCGTCCCTGCTGGCAGTGGCGCCGATTGGCGGGTCCATACCGCCTATGATTTCCAAGCCGGCCATCTCCACCAGGTGGTCGTGGCGGATCGCCAGACGGGCGAGCATCTTGGGCACTATGCCCTCACATCTGGTGACATTGTGGTGGCCGATGGCGGCTATGGCTATCGCCGGAGCGTCGCCACGGCCCGGACTGCCCAGGCCGATGTTGTGCTGCGCGTGCATGTGGCGACCTTCCCCCTGACCACGCCGCACGGTGACCCCGTCGATCTCGTGCGCTGGGTCGGGACGGGCCGCCGGCAGGTCCGGGAGTGGCAGCTCGTCTGCCAGTACCAGAAGACGACGTATCCAGTGCGGGTCATCGCGCTACGGCTCACGCCCCAGGCGACCGAGCGGGCGCAGTTTCGGGTGCGCGCCCGCGCCACCAAAAAAGGCCGCACGGCCCAGGACCAGACCGTTACGCTGGCGGGGTGGCTCCTACTGGTCACGACGTTAGATGCGGCGACCTGGCCGGTCGACGCGGTGCTGGAGCTGTATCGAGCGCGCTGGCAGATCGAACTGGTGTTCAAGCGCATGAAATCGATCCTCCAGCTCGACCACCTGCGCGTGCTGCACCCGACGGCGGTCGAATCCGTCGTGCGGTTGGTCCTGATTGGCTGGTTGCTCCAGGCCGAAACGGGGACCGAACTCCGCGACTGGTTAATGGATGTCCATCAGGGGACGACTCTGCCGGGGGCCGACGACGCCCCACCGTTGAGCAGTTGGCGGCTCACGACCTGGGGGGTGGCGACGCTGCGGCAGCATATTCTCGGCAGCTGGACGAGCGCGCAGGTCCAGGCCTGTTGCTCCCAACTCGGCCGCTTTCTCCAACTTGGGCGGCGTGACCGCCGCCATCTTGAAAGCACGGTACGCCACCGCTTGGCAGCGCGCTGGGCTTAAGTTCGCGCCAATGCGTCGACACCGCCCCTCGACCTGCGCACCGCCTGCACGGTCAACGGCGGGCATGGGCGGATTGAAGCGCGCCTCCTCCAGGCCAGTACGGAATTGGCGGGCTACCGCACCTGGCCCTACCTGGCCCAGGTGTTTCAGCTCGAACGGCGCGTGACCGACGCGCATGGCCACATGACGAGTGAGATTCGCTATGGGATCACCAGTTTGCCGCCAACCGTGGCGTCTGCGGAGCGGCTGATAGAGCTAGTCCGCGCGGAGTGGGGCATTGAAAATGGGCTGCATTACCGCCGCGATGTGACGCTGCTTGAGGATGCGGGTCAGCTGCGGCGCGGGCATGGCCCGGAGATCATGGCCTCACTCAATAATCTCGTCATTGGTCTCGCCTATCGGACGGGGCCGCCGAATCTGGCCTCCGTGCAACGGCGGATGAACTGGCAGCTTGATGTCCAGCTCGCCCAGCTGCGGTCATGCTGACTTTGCACAAGCCCTGCCAGCTCCTGGCGTAGGCCGGCGAGTACGGCGTCGTGTCCGCCCTCAGCCGCACCCTCGGCGTCTCCCGCCCGACGCTCTACGCCTGGCGCGCGCAGGCCCAGCACGCCCTCCAACAGGCCTTTGCCCCGCCGCCCCGACCGACGACACCGCCACCTGCGCTCGCGCGCCACATCTTAACGCTCTGGATCGCGGGCCATGCCAGCACGCGCGGCATCCAAACCTGTCTCGCGACCCTTACGGCCCAAACCATTAGTCTCGCCACCATCACCCAGGTCCTCCACGAGGCCGAAACGCGCGCCCTACGCTGGATGGCAACCCACGTCCCGGCGACGACACGGGCGCTGGCCCTGGACGAAATCTATACCCACGACCGCTCCGCCTATCTCAACGTTGTGGATGTCCATAGTGGCGCCGGCTGGGCGAGTGAAGGCCCCCTGCTCGTTGATGGGGACCCCTGGACCCTCGTCCTGTGGGACCTCCAAGACCGTGGGCTGCACTGGGATCGGGTCGTGCTGGATGGCGGACCGGCGATGCAGGCCGCCTGCCGCACCGTGACGCCCCACGTGCCGCTCCAGCATGAGCACTGGCATGTCCTGCATCGCTGTGCCCAGCTCTACGGTCGCCTCACCCGGCAGCAAGCCGTGCTCACGGCCCGCACGCCGTGGGCCGCCCGCCAAGCCGCCCGTCTGGCGGCCGGTGGGCGCTGTATCGGGCGGCCCACGGCGGCCGACCCCGCCACCCCTGTCGCCGCCCTCGCCGTGGTCACCCAGCTCGTGGCCGCCGTCGGGTATCTGCTGCGTGAGGTCATGCGGTTGTTCGCCGTGGTGGTGCTGGATCAGCGCGGGCTGCTGACCGGCGCGGAGCGACAGGGCGAGCTGGCCGCGGCACTGACACTCCTCGCGGAGGTCGCGCACCTGGCGCCGCCGCACCTCCAGCCCGAGGTGGTGCAGATGCACGCGGTCCTCCGGGACACGCTGCCGACCCTGTTCCAGGTTGTGCCGACCGTCGACCAGGTGCAGCACGATCTGGTGCCGGTGCTTGCCCCGCCGGCGCAGGCGCTGGTCGGGTGGGCCTGGCTGCTGCGGGCGGCGTTGGGGTGGACCGCACGGGAGATTGTGGCGGCCGGGCCGCTGGCCTGGCAGGCGAGCACCCGCATCCTGCTCGCGACCTGGGAGGACGCGAATCGGGCGCGCGTGAGCAGTGCGGTCGAACGCTGGCACAGTATCCAGCGGCCGCATCTGGCCGTACACCGGGGGTTGTCACGCGGCCGGTTGGCCCTGCTGGCCGTGTGGCACAATCACCGGGTGTTTCCCCGTGGGATCCACCGCGGGCAGAGTCCGCTCGACCGCAGTGGGATGCTGGACGCGCCGACCGATTGGTTGGTCGCGTTGAGCTATCCACCGGCACCGGACGCCGTCGGCGACCAGCCACTACGAGCGCTCACGCCGCCGCACACCCTGGCCGCGTGATGGCCAAATTATAAAGCCGTCTTGAACCTTCAATACCTTCGCCAAAACCGAGATGAAAGAAGAGGGCCTTTGCTGTAGAGTTGTGGTTGACCAAAACAACAACGTACAGGCAAAAGCCCATGGATATTGTAGCATTGCTCAGCTGTCTGCATCCGTGTCTGACCCGGACCACCTTCCGGCAACTGTGCCGTATCACGCTGGTGCTGTTAACAATGACGGGGCGCGTTACGATGCTCGGCATCGCGCGCTGGACTGAGCGTGGCGGGAGCTATCGCACCGTCCAGCGCTTCTTTTCGACCAGCATTCCGTGGCCGACCCTCAATTGGTTCTTGCTGCGGCAGCATATCCTCACCGCCGACGATGTGTTCCTGCTTGCGGCAGATGAAACCGTGGTTACCAAAGCAGGAACCCACACCTTTGGCCTCGCACGCTTCTTTTCCAGCCTGGCCCAGCGTCCGGTTCCCAGTGTCGCGTTTTTCTCGATCGCCCTGGTCAGCACCAGAACCCGGCGGGCCTTTCCGCTCCGGCTTGATCAGGTCGTGCGCACGCCGGCAGTGCCAGGGTCGGCGCCCGCGCCACCGCTGAAGCGGTCGCCTGGTCGTCCCAAAGGCGCCACCCGCCGCACGCCGCCACCGTTGTCACCTGAACTCCAGCGCATTCAAGCGGCGCTCCAGGCGCAACAACAGGTGATGGGCACCGATGTTGCGCTGACGTATCTTGCGCTGGATGGCCATTTTGGGAATGGTGGTGCGCTCCAGATGGTGCGGGCGTGCAACCTCCACATCATTTCCAAACTGCGGTCGGATGCCGCGTTGTATCTGCCGTATGCTGGTCCGTATGCCGGCCGCGGCGCCCCGCGGATCTATGGCCCGAAGCTCGACTATCAGGCGCTGCCGCCGGACGCATTGCAGCAGACCACATGGGATGGCGAAATGGAAACCCGCCGGTACCATCTCACGGTGCTGCACAAACACATGTCCCAGCCCATCGCGGTCGTGATCCTCGTGAAAACGAATGTGGTGAGCAAGAAGCAGGGCCATGTGGTGCTGTTCACCAGCGATCTGACGTTGGATTCTGCCCAGGTGGTGGACTACTACAGCCTGCGGTTCCAGATTGAATTCACGTTTCGGGACGCCAAACAATTTTGGGGGTTGGAAGACTGGATGACGACGCAGGAGACGCGCGTGACGAATGCGGCCAACCTCGCGCTCTTCATGGTCAATGTCGCGCTCGTGCTGCTCCAAACCGATGGCGTGACGCACGAGTGTGCCAGTGTCTTGGATCTGAAAGCCTGCTTCCGGGGTGCCAAATATGCGACGGAAACCATTAATCTGCTCCCCGAAAAGCCCGAGCCGCATATAATCATACGGATTGTTCAGCGTATTGCGTGTTTTGGACGGATTAACCCGCCTGAACGAGAGCGTCTAGCTGCCTGATTGGCGAAGGTATTGGAACCTTGTCGTAGTGCTAAAACCACACGCCAACACCAGTGGAGGAGGCTATGCCCGAGCATACCAGAGCGCCTAAGCAAATGAACCAGGTGACTGCCGACCTGCTCCGCCAGATCACGCCCCTCATTCACGGCCTGCTGACGTTTGCTACGGCGGCGCCCCGCACGCTGGCCGACCTCGAACCGCAGGTCATGCGGCTGTGTCACGACCTCGGGGCGCTCCTGCTCACGACCGCCGCCCAGCTCCAAGACCCCGCTGTTCCCGCGCCGACCCTCCCGTGTGCCTGTGGCCAGACCGCCCACTACCAGCGCCGCCGACCTGCCACCGTGAAAACGATCCTCGGTTCGATCACCATCCGTCGACCGTAGTACACCTGCGCCGCCTGCCACCACGGTACCGTGCCACGTGATGCCACGCTCGGGCTGTGCGCCGGTGGCGTGAGTGCTGCGCTGGAGGAGCTGTTGGCCCTGCTGGGGGCAACCCAGGACTCCTTTGTCGCTGTAGCCGCGGTCCTGGAACGGCTCACGTTGGTCACCGTCTGCCCGAATACCGTCCGCGCGGCGACCGAGGATTTCGGGGCCGCGCTCCAGGCCCATGATCAGGCGGTGGCCGCCGCTGCTGAAGCGACCGTCACGGCGCCGCCGCTGCGGCAGGCGGTCCCCGAGCAACTCGTGGTCAGTCTGGATGGCGTCCTCGTCCATCTCCACGCCGCTGGCTGGAAGGAAGTCAAACTCGGGGCCGTATACCACCACGCTGACCCGGTCGCGGCGGCGGGATCAGGAGTATCTGCGCGCGGTGGACCAGAGCTTTGTCGTGGACCTGGGCGATGCCGCCCAGGTTGGCGCGGCGCTGTGGCGCGAAGCGGCGGAACGTGGTGCGCTCACCACCGCAGAGGTCGTCGTGATTGGGGATCGTGCGCACTGGATTTGGGGCCTTGCCGACACCTATTTCCCTGGGGCAACCCAGATTGTGGATTGGTATCACGCGCTCGGCTATCTCTGGAAAGCGGCCACCGCCCTGCTGGGTGCGGGGACCACGGCCGCGCGGGATTGGGTCGCGACGTAGGAGGCCCACCTGTGGGCGGGGGAGATTGCGACCGTCATCGCGACCTGGAGGAACACGCCGCAGCCGGAGCGGCGGTCGGAGAAACCCTGACCTATTACACCAATCACCAGGTGCGGATGCCGTATGCGACGTATCGCGCACAGGGCGATCAGATCGGGAGTGGCACGATCGAGAGTGGCTGCAAACACGTGATCGGAGCGCGGTTAAACAGAGCGGGATGATCTGGAATCGGTCGGGGCCACCGTGGTCGCGACGGTGCGGACCTGGCTCAAAAGCGGGCGCTGGACGCATGCGATGGCGGTGCGGCTCGTGCGCCGCCGAACGTACCAGCGGCGCACCACCCCCGTTGTGCCGGTCCCGCCGCCCGCTGCACCGACCCCACCGCCCGCACCCGCGAGTTCGTGAACGGGGGCGGGCGGCGAATTGCCCAGGTGCAGGCCGAACAGGGGCAGAAACCAACACGCCACCCGTGGCAGGCTCTCTGGAGCCACCATCGCCAGTGCGAGGAAGCGGACCAGCGGGCCAGCGCCGCTCGTCCGACGGGTGGCTGACAACTTGTGCGCACCCTGTAGTGACGATTTATAGCTTCAGAAAAGCTTATACCTGTACGTTACAGCCTTAGGCAGCTGATCAGTTTTGGAGCAATTTTTCGATCTGGTGGGTAGCGAGGCTGGTAGTAACGCTGTCCATACAGGCATGGTTGCAGGGGCAATGCTGGTCGGCAGTACCATTGACGAAGCAGGGACTGCTGCTTGTTGGCTGCCAAAGATAGTGGCCGTGTGGCGCATATGGGCCATACATCTGTGGGTCGCTGGGGCCAAAGATTGCCAGCGTGGGAGTTTCCATGGCGCAGGCCAGGTGCATCATGCCGGTGTCGTGGCCAAGAAAGAGGCGGGCGTGGCGCAGCAGGGCAGCTAGCACGGTCAAGTCCCAGGGCTGTACGAGGACGGGCGCGGAGCTGCGCATTGCGGCGCGCACAGCCGCGACCGCCTCGCGATCGCTGGGGCCGCCGATGAGGAGCACGGTGGCGCCCTGGGTGCGCTGGAGCCAGTCGGCGACGGCTGCCCAGCGCTCGGGGAGCCAGCGCTTGCGGGCCAGGACCATGCCAGGGTTGGCCCCGCCCCCTGGGTGCAGCACGATGAGCGGTCCAGGCAGCTGAAGCTCGGTGAGCAGCTTGTGGGCCTGCTGCTCGGCAGCTGGTGTCGTGGTGAAAAAAAGGCGCCGCGGGATCGAATCAATGCCAAGCCGGGCGGCCAGCAGGCTATACAGATCAGCCTCGTGGATGATGCCGGCGGGGATTGGGACGGGGTGGGTGTAGCCGAAGCCGCGGCCGGCGCTGTCGAGGCCCACACGCACGGGGATGGCGGCGCGGGCCACAAGCGTGCCCAGCACTGGCGAGCGGTCGGGGACGAGGGCAAGATCAAACTTTTGGTTATGCAGGAGGCGAGCGACGCTTAGCCAGCTGCCGGGCGTCCAGCGCTCTGGGATGGTGATGATGCGATCAAGGTGCGCGCTGGTGGCGACCATCGGGCGCGACCACGGCCCCACGGCATAGGTGATCTCGGCAGCTGGATACTGCTGGCGGACTGCGGCGAGCAGCGGCGTGGTTAGCAGCACATCGCCGAGACAGCAGGGCTTCATAATCAAAATCCGCCGTGGGTCGGTGGGGAGCGGCGGGGCGGGCGGGCGGAGCTGTCCAAGTAGGTGGCCCAGACTACTGATGAAATCGGCGCGCTGCATTGGGGCTTACGCTGTGGCCGCGGGCGCGTCGGCGATGGCAAAGGTAATCTCGGTCTCGGCGACGACTTGGTCGTCCACACGCGCGATGCCGGTGCCTTTGCCAACCCGGCCGCGCACTTTGTCGAGGGTGACTTCGAGGCGCAGGGTGTCGCCGGGCGTGACCGGGCGACGAAAGCGGGTGTTATCAATGCGGGCAAAAAAAGCGAGCTTGCCCTGGTAGGCCGGCTGGCTCAGCATCGCGACGGCGCCAACTTGGGCCAGCGCCTCGACGATCAAGACGCCTGGCATAATAGGCTGGCCGGGAAAATGTCCGACAAAAAACGGTTCGTTGATCGTCACCTGCTTGATGCCGACCGCGTGGCTGGTGTCAAGCTCCAGAATGCGGTCGATCAGCAGAAACGGCGGGCGATGTGGAATAATCGCCATGATTTGTTCAATCGTCAGCATACGTACCTCGGACGAGATTATAGCAGGGAGGGGCAGCGTGCGGATTGCGATCAGTGGGATGTTTTGGAGCGAGCCACACGTTGGCAGCGGGCAATATCTCCATAATCTGGTGCGCGAGTTTGCGGCGGGCGACAGCCGTGACAAGTTTGTGCTGGTGCTGCCGCGCTTTACCAAGCCGGTGCGGCCACGGCTGCGCGGCGTGCAGACCGTGATTATGCCAACGCCCTTTGATGGCATCAACCATAATCTGGCGAAAGTGTGGTTTGAGCAGGTGGCGCTGCTCCAGGTGGCCCACAAAGTCCGGGCCGAGCGGCTCCATGTGCCGTACTTTGGCCCGCCGCGCTACACTAAGCTGCCGCTGGTGGTCTCGGTGCTGGACCTAATCCCGCTGCTGCTGCCAGCGTACCGCGGCGGTCGGCTGGTCCGGCAGTATATGCGGCTGGCGGCGGCGGGGACGGTGCGAGCGCAGGCGGTGATCGCGATCTCGGACTATACCAGGCAGGATGTGATCAGGACGCTGGACGTGCCAGCCGACCGGATTGCCGTGACCTATCTGGCGGCGGCGCCGGACTACGAGGTGCAGACCGACGCCGCGGTGTCTGCGGTGCGGGCGCGGTTTCGGCTTGGTGAGCGGTATATCTACTATATTGGCGGCTTCGACGTGCGGAAAAATGTTGCGACGCTGCTGCGGGCCTTTGCCGAGGTGCTGCGCACGGCCGATGCGCCGCTCCAGCTGGTGCTGGCGGGCCGACCGGCGGGGAGCGACCCGACGCTATTCCCCGACCTCCATCAGCTGGTGCTTCGAGCTGGGGATTGCGCCGGCGGTGGTGATGCTCGGGCCGGTCACGGCGGCCGAGAATGCCGCGCTGATGACTGGCGCGGCGGCGTTCGTGTTTCCCTCGACCTACGAAGGCTTTGGGCTAACTCCGCTGGAGGCGATGCGGTCGGGGGCGGCGGTCGTGGCGGCGAGCACGACGAGCGTCGGCGAGGTCGTCGGCGACGGCGGCCTGCTGGTTGACCCGCTCAATCCGGCGGCCTGGACGGCCGCGCTGCGTGCGGTGTTGGGCGACGCCGAACTCAGCGCGGCGCTGCGCCGGCGCGGCCTGGCGCGCGCCCAGGCGTTTCAGTGGCCGCTGGTTGCGCAGCAAACCCTGGCGGTCTACCACACAATGGTATAATCGCTGCCATCCACTCCCCTTCTTTGTACCTTTGAGGTCTTGATATGCACGCTCGACGATGGCGCGATTTCAACTGGTATCTGCTGGCCGGCGTGCTGGTCCTCGTCGGCTTTGGGCTGATGCTGGTGTGGAGCACCACCGTGGGCGTGCAGGGCCAAAGCTATAAAATGTTTATCAGCCACCTGCGCTTTTTGGCGCTAGGACTGGTCGGCGCCGTTGCGCTGACGCTGTTTGACTACCATAATCTGCGCCCGCTGGTCAAGATCGGCTACCTCGGTGCACTGGCGCTGCTGGTGCTGGTATCGGTGGTGGGCCGTGTGCGCGATGGCGCGCAGAGCGAGCTATTTGGTATTCAGCCGTCGGAGCCGACCAAGCTGGTGGTAATTGTGGCGCTGGCGGCCTGGTGGAGCAGCCGCGAGGAGCGTCCGCGCACGAATCCGTGGGTGACGCTGGGCGGGTCGCTGGTGCTGCTGGGCGTGCCGCTGGTGCTGATCCTGGTGCAGCCCGACTTTGGCACAGCGATGGTGCTGGGCTGCATCTGGCTGGCGATGGCCTGGAGCGCCGGCATGCGCTGGTGGCAGTGGGCGCTGCTGATCGTCGTAGCAGTGCCAGTGATGATCGTGGGCTGGAGCGTGGTCCTAAAACCTTACCAGCAGGGCCGCCTGGCCGCTTTTCGCATGACCGAGGCCGACGTTGACACGATTAAGGACCCCAAGGTCAAAGAAAATGTCGAGCGGGTGTTTTACCAGATCGACCAGTCGGTGGTGGCGATTGGCCACGGCGGCGTGTGGGGCCAGGGCCTGAACCACGGCACCCAGAGCCAGCGCAACTTTTTGCCAGTGCAGTACACCGACTTTATTTTTGCGGTCGCCGGCGAGGAGCTGGGCTTTGTCGGGGCGGTGGCGCTGCTGGCCTTTGAGTGCTTTGTCTTGTGGCAGGCGGTGAGCATCGCCGCCACCGCCCGCGATACGTTTGGGCGGCTGCTGGCGGCCGGCGTGATCGGCCTGCTGCTTAGCCACACCGCCGAGAATATTGGGATGAACATGAAGATGCTGCCGATGACTGGCATCCCACTGCCGTTTATCTCATATGGTGGGTCGTTTTTTGTCACGACGCTGCTGTGCATTGGGCTGCTGGAGGGCGTAGCGATTCGCCGCCGGCCGCTGGTTTTCTAGCTGCTTGCGAGGCCGCGCCCAGCCACTACGACTAATCTAGGCCGTGCGCCGCCTGGCGCCACAAACTGCGGCCCCAAGCTTGCTGCCGTCCGCTATAATGCCAGCTGTGGGCGCGGTGTACGTGCTATTTGTTGTTGTTCGTTCCTCCCGCTGCCTACGTGTTGTAACCCCTTTATTTCTGGGAGGGCGGTATGTCACTGCTCAAAAAGAGTGGCCCCACGGCCCCGAACACGAAGGCGATCAGCCCATCCGACGTGCCGCCCGCGCCTGAGGCACCCCGGCCCCCAAGCTCGCACTCGCAGATGCTCCCGCCCGCGCCCGGCACGCGCGCTGGCACTAGCTTTGGCACCGGCACCGGCAGTATCAAGCGCAGCACCACCGCTCTCCAGATGTTGCCCACTGGCACGGTCCTCCAAAATCGCTACGTCGTTGAGGGCGTCCAGGGCGTCGGCGGCATGAGTGTGGTGTACCGCGGCCGCGACCTGCGCTTCAAGGATGTTATAAGGACGTGCGCAATCAAAGAAATGTTCCAGAGCGCGCCAAACTCCGAGACGCGGCTGCTGACGCTTAAGAACTTTGAGCGCGAGGCTGGACTGCTAGCGACGTTGAGCCACCCGGCGATCCCGAAGGTCTACGACTATTTTGAGGAGAACGGCAAAATCTATCTGATCATGGAGCTGATCCCTGGCCGCGACCTTGAGTCAACGCTGGAGACCGCTGGGCACCCCATCGCCGAGGCGCAGGCCGGCGGTTGGGCGCTCCAGATCGCTGATGTGGTCGGCTCGCTCCACCAGCACCAGCCCGAGCCGATCATCTTTCGCGACATGAAGCCCTCGAATGTGATTGTGACGCCCAACGACCGGATCGTCCTGATTGATTTTGGCATCGCACGGGTATTTTTGCAGAACCAGCGCAAAGGCACCATGATCGGCACCGAGGGCTATGCGCCGCCCGAGCAGTACCGTGGCATCGCCGATCCGCGCGGCGATGTCTATGCGCTGGGCGCAACGCTGCACCATCTTCTCACCGGCAGCGACCCGCGCACCGAGACGCCGTTCACATTCCACGAGCGCCCGGTCCGCCAGCTCAACCCGCAGGTCTCGGCTGAGATGGAGGCGGTCGTGATGCAGGCGCTGGAGTACGACCCGCAGGTGCGGCCCCAGACGATGGAGGAGTTTCAGCAACTGCTGCTCCAGGTGCCAGTGCTGCGCGGCAAAACCGCGCCAACGGCGGTCAGTGCGCCGGCGATTATGCCGCGCACCAAAGCGGGCGTCACCACTGATCTGGTCTGGAAGTTTGCCTGTGAGGACGAGGTGCGCTCCTCGCCGCTGGTGCGCGATGGGCTGCTGTATGTGGGCGCGTATGACACCAACCTGTACTGCCTGGACGCTGGCTCGGGCGAGTTTCGCTGGAAGCGGCCGACCCAGGGCGGCATCTCGTCGTCGCCAGCCGCCTGGGGCGACCTGGTGGTGATCGGCTCGGAGGATGGGCAGCTGCACGCGGTGGATGCACGTCGCGGCACGACCAAGTGGACGTTTCGCACCAGCCGCCCGATTCGCTCGTCGCCGCGGGTTGAAGACCGCATTATCTATGTTGGCTCCGATGACCAGCATGTCTACGCGATTGATGGCCAGAACGGCCGGCAGCTGTGGAAATATCGCACCTGGTCGCCGGTGCGCTCGTCGTGCGCGGTGAAAAACGGCGCGGTATTTGTGGGGTCGTCCGATAACCACGTCTACTGCCTAGATGCGTTCAACGGTGGCCTGCGCTGGAAGCAGCGCACCCAGCAGGGCGTGATCTCATCGCCCGCGCCGGGCGACGGCCTGGTGTTTGTTGGCTCGATGGACGGCCACCTCTACGCCCTCGATATGGAGGCGGGCTGGCCGGCCTGGAAGTTTAAAACCGGCCACTATATCAACGCGACGCCGGCGGTGGTGGGGACGCGGGTGTTTGTGGGCGGCGTGGATGGCAACTTCTACGCGATCGATGCCAAGACCGGCAAGCTGGTCTGGAAGTTTGAGGCCGGCACGCAAATCGTTTCCAGCCCCAAAGTGCAGGATGGCAAGGTCTACTTTGGCGCCGCCGACCACTATATCTACTGTCTGGATGCGGCCGCCGGCAGCCTCCTCTGGAAATTTGAGACCGGCGCGCCCATCGTATCGTCGCCGACAGTCCAGGGCGGCATCGTCTACATTGGCTCGATGGACCACCATGTCTATGCCGTGAAAGCTTAGGAGCTGCCATGACAGTCAAAGATCGGGTCAAGGCCTGGCTCCGCCGCGGCGACGAGATCGCTGTGACTGCGCCGGCGCCGCTGCCGCCCACCGTCGCTGAGCCGGCCGCTGAGGTGGCCGTCGCCGAGGCCGCGCCGGCCCCGGCGGTCGCACCGCCGTCTGCTCCCACCGAAATGCTGCCGAACAACGACAGCACGCGCAACTTCGGCGACACCACCCGCTCGCTGGCCAGCAGCGCGCCGCAGCTGATGGCGCTGCTCGGTGAGCGCATGACCGGCGCCGCGGCGCTGCGCGACATTGGGCGCGAGCGCAGCGAGAACCAGGATCACTGCTTCGCGCTGTGGAGCAGCTTTCCAACCGATACGCAGGCCCAGCCGAGCGGCCTGTTTGTGGTCGCCGACGGCATGGGCGGCCACGAGGGCGGCGCCGAGGCCTCGCGGCTGGCGGTGCAGACCGTGGTCCAGACCGTGCTGGCCGAGCTGTTCGAGCCGCTGGCGGCCGGCGAGCAGCCGCTGCCGCAGCCGATCATGCAGTCGGCGGTGCAGGGCGCGAACGCGGCCGTGTACAGCGCGGCCCAGGCGGCGGGCAATGATATGGGTACCACCTGCACGGCCGCCGTGCTGCTAGGCCGCGACCTGATCATCTCCCACGTCGGCGACTCGCGGGCCGTGCTGGTCGGCGGCGGCCAGGGCAAAGTGCTGACCAACGATCATTCGGCGGTCGGGCGGCTGATCGCGATCGGCGCGCTGACCGCCGACGAGGCGCGCGAGCACCCGCTTCGCAACCAGCTGTACCGCACGGTCGGTCAGCATCCCGATGTGCAGGTCGATGTTGTGACCTATCACTTGCGCGATGAGTCGCACCTCGTGCTGTGCTCGGATGGACTGTGGGGCCTGGTGCCGCAGGAGGAGCTGGTCGATATTGTCACCGAGTCACCGTCGCCTAGCCACGCCGCCCGCCAGCTGATCGCCCGCGCCAACCTCCTGGGCGGCCACGATAATATTTCGGCGGTGGTGGTGGCGCTGCCAGCGGCCGAGGTGCCATTATGAGTGGCGAGCTCATTCGCCTGAGTGTGACGGCGGCTCGCAGCGAGGTGTTCGCGAGCGACGAGCCGCAGGTGGTCTACTGGCAGCTGATCGGGCAGACGCTGGTGGCCCAGGCGCCGCGCACGCCGCTGAATCTCTGCCTGGCCATCGACCGCTCCTCCTCGATGCGCGGTGACCGGCTGTATCAGGTCAAGGAGGCCGCCCGGCATCTCGTCGCCGAGCTAGGCCCTGAGGATGCCTTTGCGCTGGTCGTGTTCAACGATTGGGCCGAGGTCGTGATCCCGGCGGCCAAAGGCGCCGACCTTAGTGCGCTCCAGCAGGCGATCAGCAATATCGAGGCCCGCGGCGGCACCGAGATGGCGCAGGGTCTGTCGCTGGGTCTCCAAGAGATCGAGCGGCCGCGCATCGCCGGCCTGAACCGCCTGATCCTGCTGACCGACGGCCGCACCTACGGCGACGAGCACGCTTGCATCGAGCTGGCGCGGCGGGCGCAGCGGCGCGGCATCGGCCTCACGGCGCTCGGCGTCGGCACCGAGTGGAACGAGGATTTGCTGGAGACCATGACCTCGGGCGAGAACAGCCGGACCCAGTACATTACCGCGGTCAGCGAGATTGTGCCGGTCTTTGAGGGCGAGCTAAAGCGGCTGCGCGGCACGATCGCCCAGCGAGTTGAGCTCGATGATCACCGCTCACCCCGAGACCCAGCTGCGGGCGCTGCATCGGGTGCAGCCGTTTATCGCGCCGCTGGCGCCCCAGAGCCTGGGCGCCGGCCGCTGGCGGGTGCCGCTCGGCGAGTGGCCGACTGGCGCCGACCAGCACTTCATCATCGAGGCCGTGCTGCCGCCGCTGCCGCCGGGTCAGCAGGCCGTCGCCAAGCTTGAGCTGCGCTACGAGGTTGTCGGCCCGATGGCAACCCAGCTGACAACCGCCGGCGTGATCGAGGCCAAAGCCGCCGCCGAGCCCGACCTCACGGTTAACCCGGCGGTCCGCCGCACCCTGGAGCGGGTCACAGCCTATCGGCTCCAGGCCGGCGCCTGGCAGTCGGTCGCTGAGGGACGAATCGAGGAGGCGACCCGGCGCCTACAGCAGGCCGGGACGCACCTGTTCAATGCCGGCCAGGCTGACCTGGCCGAGATGACGCTGGCCGAGGCGACGCGGCTGCTGCAAAGTGGCAGCACCACCACCGAGGGTCGCAAGCGGATTAAGTATGGCACTCGTGGTTTACTGCCAACGAGCAGCTAGGAAGCAGGAAGCCCTATGCTTACGTGTCCCTCGTGTCACAGCCAGCAGTACAACGGCACGATCTTCTGCCCGATCTGTGGCGTGAGCTTTCTGGCCGAGGATCGGCGCCGCGATACGACAAGCGCGCTAGGCAGCCGTCCGGTCAGCCGCCCGGTCATGCCGCCGCCGGCGCCGGCCGCCCCGGTGCCGCTGAGCGAGCGCGAGCTGCGCGGCACCGTGCTCAACAACGGCCGCCGCATCAAGCTGCCGCTCCAGGTGCCGATCCTGATCGGCCGCGCCGACAGCGCCCGCGCCTTCTACCCCGACCTTGATCTGAGCAACGATGGCGGCTACGAGGCTGGCGTCAGTCGGCGCCACGCCCGCATCGCCCTGACCAACGCCGAGGCCTACGTCGAGGACCTGGAGAGTAGCAATGGCACCTTCGTCAATAATCGCCAGCTGTCACCGCGCACGCCGCAGGTGCTCAAGCCCGGCGACGAGGTGCGGTTTGGCTCGCTGATTGTCCGCATTGAAGTTATTTAGCAGAGGTAGTCGCATGGCACGCACAGTGATTCTTCACATCACCGGCGAGGACCCGGTCATGTGCGAGATGGATCAGGAACCCCAGCCGACCGATAACTTTATCATGGTGACGAACCTGCGGCGGCGCGACGGCAAGGATGTCAACTACCTGACCGCCGGCTGCGAGGCGGTGCTCTTTCCCTGGACGCGCATCACGTTTATTGAGTACATGGTGAACGAGGACGAGCGCGCCAGCGTCATCGACTTCTTCCGTTTAGAGTAGGCCACGTGGCTTGACAAGGCCGGAGGCGATTGCTATCCTACGGCGGCTAGAAGCCATCAGGCGGCGTCAATCCCGGCTGGTCTAGCTTGTGCTGCTGGCGCGCCGCAGCGACCCACGATGTTGATTCATACGCGCTCTTGGTCTTGTACAGCCAGGAGCGTTGTTGTTGAGGACTGCACCGATGCAAGAGACGATTGCGCAGCGGCTCGATCCCCCGCCCGCCCCTGCCTCACTCCCCGCCGCCCCTGTCGGCGATGCCGCGCCCACGATCTCCATTGTGGCGCCCGTGTACAACGAGGCGCTCTCGGTGCCGGAGTTTTGCCGCCGCGTCAGCGCGGTCATGGAGACGCTGGGCGAATCCTACGAGATTATTCTGATCGACGATGGCAGCCGCGATGACTCGCTGGCCGTGATGCGCGCGCTGCACCGCGCCGATCCGCACGTCAAAGTGATCGCTTTTTCCAAAAACTTCAGCCACCAGATGGCAATTACGGCCGGCGCCGACTATGCCCGCGGTCGCGCCGTTGTTGTGATCGACTCCGACCTCCAGGACCCACCCGAGGTGATCTCGGCGCTGGTCGCCAAGTGGCACGAGGGCTACGATCTGGTGTATGCCTACCGCGAGGTGCGCGAGGGCGAGACCAAGTTTAAGCTGGCGACGGCCAAGTTTTTCTACCGGCTGATCCGCCGCGTGACCAACGTGGATATTCCCGTGGACACCGGCGATTTTCGGCTGATGGATCGCAAGGTTGTGGATGCGCTGAATCAGCTGCGCGAGCATCATCGCTTTATGCGCGGCCTGTCGATCTGGGTGGGGTTTTCCAAAGCGGGCGTGCCGTACCGCCGCGCGCCGCGCTACGCCGGCTCCTCGAACTATCCGCTCAGTAAGATGGTGCGGCTGGCGCTCACCGGCATTACCAGCTTCTCCTATCTGCCGCTTCAGCTGGCGACCTACCTCGGCTTTTTGGTCTCTGGCCTCAGCCTGTTGGCGATTATCACGGTGATCGCGCTGCGCATCTGGGGCAGCAGCTTTTTTTATGGCCAGGCGACGACGCTGGTGAGCGTGCTGTTTTTAGGCGGCGTACAGCTGATCTCGCTGGGGCTGATCGGCGAATATCTCGGCCGTATCTACGACGAGGTCAAGCAGCGCCCGCTCTACATTGTCGCCGAGGTGCTGGGCCTCGATGGGCCGGTCAATGACCGCGTGCGGCGCGGCCGCTGATGGCGCTGTTTGACGCAGGGCTGGCGCAGTTGGGGCCGCGGCTGTATCGGCTGCGGCGCACATGGTGGCAGCTGCGCCGCCCGTTGAGCCTGGGCGTGCGGGCGCTGGTGATCCGCGACCGCGAGCTGCTGCTGGTCCGCGGCCACGGCGGGACGCGCTGGCATTTGCCGGGCGGCGGCGTGCAGCGCCGCGAGCTGCTGGGCGCCGCCGCGGTGCGCGAGGTGCGCGAGGAGACCGGCTGGACGGTGACGCCCGAGCGGCTGCTGGGCATGTATACCAATTTTAGCGAGGGCAAGAGCGATCATGTGGCGATTGTGGTGTGCCGCGCAGTCAGCGCGGCGCCGCTCCGACCGAACATTGAGATCGCGGCGGCCCGCTGGTTTGCGCTGACGGCGCTGCCACCCTGCTTCGGCGGCGTTCATCGGCGCCTAGCCGAGTACGAGCGCGGCGCCAGCGGCCTGATGGGAGAGTGGTGATGTACACGCCAATTTTAGCGACGCTGGGCTATGTTTTGTCGCCGGATGGCCTCCAGGTGCTGATGATCCATCGCAACAAGCGCCCCGATGACTATCACTATGGCAAATACAACGGCCTCGGCGGCCGCCTGCAGCCCGATGAGAGCGTTGGCGCCGGCATGCGCCGCGAGATCGCCGAGGAGTTGGGGCTGACCGTTGAGGCCATGACGCTGCGCGGCACGATTTCGTGGCCGGGCTTTGGCAAGAACGGCGAGGACTGGTTCGGCTTTATTTTTCTGATCGATCAGTGGCATGGCACGGCGCACGCCGGCAATCACGAGGGGACGCTCCAGTGGGTGCCGCTGACCGAGGTTATGGATTTGGCCATCTGGCCCAGCGACCGCGAGTTTTTGCCGCTGGTCTTTGACGACGACCCGCGGCCGTTTCATGGCATTATGCCTTACCACCGCGGCGCAATGGTGTCGTGGGCCTATGAGCGCTAGCTCGGCAGGTGCCGTGCAGCGCAGCGAGCCGCCCCGCTCGCTGCGCTGTTGTATATCTGGGGTTATAAAGGACGGTATATGATTGACATAAAGCTCCTGCGCGAGCAGCCCGATCTGGTCAAAGCTGGGTTTGTACGCCGCGGCGAGGACCCGGCGCTGGTGGACGCGGTGCTCGCCCTCGACGAGCGCCGCCGCACGCTGCTGACCGAGGTTGAGCAGCTCAAAGCCACGCGCAACGCCGCCTCGAAGGAAGTCCCGAAGATCAAGGACCCGGCGGCCAAAGCGGCCCGCATCGCCGAAATGCGAGCGCTCGGCGACCAGATCGACCAGCTGGACAAAGAGGTCGGTGCTATCGAGCAGCAGTTTAGCGGCCAGATGCTGGCGCTGCCGAGCCTGCCACACCCCAGTGTCCCGACCGGCACCAGCGACCATGACAACATCGTGGTCCGCACCGAGGGCACGCCGCGCACCTTTGAGTTCACGCCGCGGCCGCACTGGGAGCTAGGCGAGGCGCTGGGCATCATTGATTTCGAGCGCGGCGTGAAGCTCAGCGGCACGCGCTTTTTTGTCCTAAAAGGCGTCGGCTCGCGGCTTCAGCGCGCGCTGATCACCTGGATGCTCGACGTGCATATTACGCAGCATGGCTACACCGAGATCACGCCGCCCTACGTGGTCAAAGAGGAGATTCTGGTCGGGACCGGCAACCTGCCAAAGTTCGGCGAGAATCTCTTTCGCATTGAGGGCGTGGACCTGACGCTGATCCCGACCGCCGAGGTGCCGGTCACCAACCTGTACCGCGAGGAGATTATCGAGCCGGGCAAGCTGCCGATCTACCATGTCGCCTACACGCCCTGCTTCCGCAACGAGCAGATGAGCGCCGGCCGCGATGTGCGCGGCATCAAGCGCGTCTACCAGTTCGATAAAGTCGAGATGGTCAAGTTTGTCGAGCCGGCGACTAGCGAGGCTGAGTTGATGGCGCTGATCGGCAACGCCGAGCAGATCTGCAAGGCGCTCGACATCCCGTACCGGCTGCTGCAGCTCTGCACCGCCGACCTCGGCACGGCCAGCATGAAGTACGACCTGGAGATGTGGGCGCCCGGCTGCGGCGAGTGGCTGGAGGTCAGCTCATGCGGGAATTTTGCCGACTTTCAGGCGCGGCGGGCCGGCATTCGCTACCGCCCCGACCACGGCGCCAAGCCTGAGTTCGTCCACACGCTGAATGGCAGCGGCCTGGCCCTGCCGCGGGTGATGATCGCGATCATCGAGAACTACCAGCAGCCCGACGGCAGCGTCCTAATCCCCGAGGTGCTGCGGCCGTACATGGGCGGCATCGAGCGCATTGCGGCGGTGTAGCCCGGCGCCCTGCACAGCAAACGCCGCGAGCTCAGCGCTCGCGGCGTGTTATTTTAAGCTGGGTGGCTGGCTAGACTTCGGTGTAGGCCAGCTGCCGGGTGCTGTCGGTGGCTGGGGTAATGCCTTGCGGCGGCGCGCCGACCACGGTCGCGCAGTAAGGACAGACCGACCAGGTGAGGTCAATCGTCCGGTTGCATACTTGGCAGCGGCGGCGCAGGTCAACCATGCAGTACGGGCAGACCACGAACTCGGCCTCAATGCCGCGCTGGCAGTTGGGGCAGACGTGCTGATCCTCAATGTCGCGGCGCAGATACTCTTCTTCTAGCGCCCGCTCGTATTTTTCAGCCAGGGTTTGCTTCGGCCGCATCAGTAGATAGAGCGGCAGGCCGAACGGCAACTGTAGCAAAATCACCAGCGTGACCGCCAGCACTTGCGCCATAATGTCCTGCGTGCGGGCATGAATATCGCGGTAGGTCCAGATTGCGGCGGCAAACAGGAGCAGCAGGTAATATCCGCCGAGGATCGCGCCGACAATTTTTAGAATATCAACCAGTGCGTCCAACGGTCGAACTCCTCACACTCTACAATAAACGCCGACGACGGGAGTCGCGGCGCTGCACATCGCGGCCGATAATACCATGATCCGGGCGCTGAGGCAATGCCGCGCTACAGCCGCACCTGGTCGCCTTTGAGCACAAAGACCGTCGCGCCGCCCACCTGCACCTCGACCGGCGTGGCCGGGTAGAACTCGCCCGACTCAGCGACCGGCGGCAGCGGCGAGACGAATTTGCTGCGGGTGTGGCAGTGGGTCCGAATCAAATGAATTACCTCATCAACCTGATGATCCTGCACCGAGATCAGCAGCGTCGCGTTGCCCTCGCGCAGAAAGCCGCCCTGGCTGGTAATGCGGGTCATGCCCAGGCGACGCTCGTTGAGACTGCGGGTGAGCGCGCCTTCATCCTGGCGCTGAATGACGGCCACAACCAGCTTCATACTTTTTGCTCCAAAGGTGTGATCGCCAGCACGCGCTGCTGGACTGCCTGCCAGATCGCCGTCGCCAGCATGTCGGGCGTGGCCTGGCCATCCAATGTCAGCCAGCGCTCTGGCTCGGCGCTGGCCAACTGCTGGTAGCCGCGTCGCACGCGCTCGTGGAAGGCGGTCTCGCGGGCATCCAGGCGATTCCAGGGCTGCTCGATGCTGGGATCGTGGCGCGGCGAGAGCGGCGAGAGTGCCGGGCGCTCGGCGGCGCGCTTGCGATCAAGGCCAACCTCGACCGGCACATCGATTAGCAGCGTAATGTCGGGCTTGAGGCCGCCGGTGGCCAGCTGGGTCAGCACCTGTAGCTCATTGAGGTCGCGGCCCTGGCCGTAGCCCTGGTAGGCCAGCATTGCGTCGGCAAAGCGGTCGCAGACCACAATGCCGCCCAGCTTCAGGTAGGGCTGAATTCGCTCGGCGACGAGCTGCGCGCGCGCAGCTGAGAACAGCAGCGCCTCGGTAGTCGGCGCCATTTCGCCATGCTGGAGGTCCAGCACCACCCGCCGAATCGTCTCGCTGATGGGGGTGCCGCCCGGCTCACGAGTCGAGAATCACGGGGTAGCGTGCGCCCGTAATCCGCTCGTAGAGGCGGCGCGCCTGCGTAGACTTGCCGCCGCCATCTGGCCCTTCAAAGGTGATAAACAGGCCCATATGCTCGCTATGTGAGGTGCGGGCCGGCGAGTGCCGTGCTGACTCGCCGGTCGCTGCCGCTAACGGTAGATTTTGACGCGCCGGTTTGGCTCTTTGCCACGGCTTTCCGAGGTCAGATTGTAGCGCTCCGCAAGCTGATGCTGCAAGCGACGAATAAACGAGCTTTGCGGCTGTAGCTCGACGGCATCGGCGGCGCCATTGATCACGCGCTCAATGGCCTGCTCGGTCTCAAGCAGCGCCTGCGTGGCCGGATCGTCGCTGCTGCCGCTGGTTGGCGGCGTCAGGCTAAACACATCGCCCAGCATCTGCTCCATTTGGCTCTGGGTGTTCGAGCGCAGCACGTAGACCGGCACGCCCTCCTCCTCGGCGCGCTGGAGGCGGCCGGGGTTGCCACGATAATTGTTTTTCAGTGTCATCACCATCGTGGCCTCGTCAATCTCGCGCACCAGGGTGGCGGGGACGCGCAGCCGCTCAATCGCCTTCTCTAGCCGGTTGCGGCTGACACCAAATGGGAAAATGCGGCTCTGCTTTAAGGGCGGCGCGGCTGGCGGCCCAGGGCGCTCCGCCGCTGGCGCCGCTGACCCCACCGCGACTGATGCTACTGCCGATGGCGCGAGCCGCACGGTGCCGCGGGGTTCGTCGCGCACCTCGCGTACCTCGCGGCCATCGCGGCCGCCACGGCCACCGCGGCCACCGCGGCTGTCGCGGCTGTCATGACCGTCGCGGCCGTTGCGGGTCATGCTGGGCGAGCGCCGGTTGCGAAACATCATCTCGCCGGCCGCCGTGACGCCGCTCGTCGCGGCCTCGCTCTGCACGGTGCCGTCGGCGTCCTTCCAGCGATGCTCGGGCTGCGGCTCGTCGCCGCGGAGCAGCGCATCCACCGCGGCCGCCACGTCGCGGTAGATCGTCATGTCGTCGATGGAGTTAATCTCGACCAGCACATCGAATGTCGGCGGCGCCTTGCGCTCCAGCACGGTTTTTTGCGTGCCGCGGCGGCGGGCCTCCTCGTCGCCCAACGTGACCGCCTGGATGCCGCCGATCAAGTCCGACAGCGTCGGGTTGATCATGAGGTTTTCCAGCGTGTTGCCGTGGGCCGTCCCGACCAGCTGGACGCCGCGCTCGGCGATGGTGCGCGCGGCCTGAGCCTCCAGTTCGGTGCCGATCTCATCAATAACGATCACCTGCGGCATGTGATTTTCGACCGCCTCGATCATCACGTTGTGCTGCTCGGCTGGCCGTGCCACCTGCATGCGCCGCGCGCGGCCAATCGCCGGATGCGGAATATCGCCGTCGCCAGCGATCTCGTTGGAGGTGTCAACGATCACCACGCGCTTGCGCAGATTGTCGGCGACGATCCGCGCGATCTCGCGGAGCAGCGTCGTCTTGCCGACGCCGGGCTTGCCCAGCAGCAGCAGGCTTTGCCCTTCCTCGACCAGGTCGTTGATGATGTCAATGGTGCCAAAGACCGCCCGGCCAACCCGGCAGGTCAGGCCAATGACGTTGCCGGCGCGGTTGCGCAGCGCCGAGATGCGGTGCAGCGTGCGCTGGATGCCGGCGCGATTATCGCCGCCGAACTCGCCGATGCGTGTGACGACGTACTCAATATCCTGAATCGTCACCTCAAGGTCGGAGACAAAGGCCTCCTCGTTGCGAAAGCGAGCCTCCGGCAGCCGCCCGAGGTCGAGCACAATCTCGATCAGATCATCGCGCCGCGGGTCGGTCTCCAGCGTTTTGCGGATCAGTGGCGGCAGCGTCTCTAGCAAAAGATCAATGTTGCTCGTGACAACGTGTTCCTTCATAATTTAGCGAATCGTCCTTCCAATAGCGCCGCTGGTTGGCTGCGGCCCAGCAAGCTCCAGCGAGGGTTCGATGCGCCGCAGGCTCGGCAGGAGCGCAGGCTGCCGGGTGCGTAGGGCCAGGTGCTTGACGAACAGCGTCTGCTCGCCCCGCAACAGGAAGCCGGCATCCTCAAACGCCGCCTCCAGCTCGGATTGATACGAGTTGAGCAGGGCAAAGACCGGGCGGGACTCTTGCAGCTGGGCCAGCGTGTAGCGCAAGAGGTTGGAGGTTTCGTCGCGCAGGTGCGGCGCGACGAGCATGCGCAGCACGTGGCCGCGCACGCCGGTCTGGACGCCCAGGTAGGCGGTCACCGTTTGATCGTCGCCCAGCACCCAGCCGCGCTCGCGGTAGTTGAGCGTGCGGCGACCAGGTTGCCAGGCGGGCGACTGCCGCATTTCGGCTAGCTGCACATGCCGAGGCGCCAGCGAGCAATACAGCTGATGAATTTCCCAGGCATCCCGACTTCGTTGACGGCGCAGCGCTCGCATGGTGCTCCCGGTCTCGACGGCTGGCTCGGCCAGCATCCACAGCCGCTGCTGAGTATACGGCTGAAAGCCGAGTTGACGTAACACCTCGGCTACATCATCAAAGCGCGTGCCAACAGCGGCGAAAATGCGCTCGATTCGCCAATCGCCGGCCCGCCGCAGTAGCTCTTCGGTCAGGCGATACCAGGTGTCGCCCTCGCTGAGCTTCCGACGGCGCTGCTTGGTGTAGGCGTTGAGGTAGGTGAGGTCAAGCTCGGGCAGGCTGGCGCGGCGCTGGGCCTGGAGAATCCCGTGGAGGCCGCCATCGCGCAGCACCAGCGTGGCGCGGTCGCGTGGGCCGAGTAGGCCGCGCAGCACATGGCTATACGCCCGATAGCTTGAGGCCAGCATCAGCGGCGTATACAGAAAGACGCGACGTTGGGGTTTGCGTCGCAAGGCCCAAAGATCGGCGCTGGTCGCCGCACGAATCAACCGCTCGCTCCTGGCGCGGCGGATAGCGCGGCGCTATCCACTGCTATAGACTCAAAAACAGCTGGTGTAGCCGGTCGTCGCCGGTCAGCTCAGGATGAAATGAGGTGGCCAGCAGCCGGCCCTGCTGCGCCGCCACAATCCGGCCATCGGGCAGCGTGCTCAGCGCGCGGGCCGCCGGGCCGAGCGCCTCGATCAGCGGCGCGCGAATAAACACCGCCGGAAACGGCTCGGAGCCGAGCGCTGCAATCGGCAGCTGGGCCTCGAAGCTGTCGAGCTGGCGGCCGAAAGCGTTGCGCCGGGCAGTCAGGTCCATCAGGCCGAGCGACGCCTGGCCCGCGCGGCCATCGGTGATCGTCATCGCCATCAGGATCATGCCAGCGCACGTTCCCCAGATCGGCATGCCGGCGGCGGCGCGCGCCTGGATCGGCTCAATCAGGCCGTACATCGTCAGCAGCTTGCCGATGGTCGTGGACTCGCCGCCGGGGATGATCAGCCGTTCAACCTCGTCGAGCTGCGCGGGCAGCCGGACCTGGACCACCTGCTGGCCCAGCCGCCGCAGCATCTGCTCATGCTCGATGAAGGCGCCCTGAAGCGCTAAAACGCCAATCTGCATCGCTACCAGCCGCGCAACGCCAGCAACGCGCTCTCAGGAATGTCGCTGATGTTGATGCCGACCATCGCCTCGCCCAATCCTTTGCTGACCTCGGCGATAATTTTGGCGTCTTTGTAGTGGGTGGTGGCCTGGACAATTGCACGGGCGCGCTGGGCCGGGTCGCCGGATTTGAAAATCCCCGAGCCAACAAACACGCCCTCAACGCCCAGCTGCATCATCAGCGCGGCGTCGGCGGGGGTGGCGATGCCGCCGGCGGCGAAGTTGACCACCGGCAGCTTGCCCAGCTCGGCGACCTGGCGCACCAGCTCGTAGGGCGCCTGCAGCTGCTTGGCGGCCACAAATAGCTCGTCCTCGTCCATCGACTGGAGGCGGCGAATGTCGGCGAAGAGCTGCCGGGCGTGGCGCACGGCCTCAACGACGTTGCCGGTGCCAGCCTCGCCTTTGGTGCGGATCATCGCGGCGCCCTCGCTGATGCGGCGCAGCGCCTCGCCCAGATTCCGGCAGCCGCACACAAACGGCACTTTAAACTTGTGCTTGTTGATGTGATTGTCCTCGTCGGCCGGCGTCAGGACCTCGGACTCGTCAATGTAGTCCACGCCGAGCGCCTCCAGGACCTGCGCCTCGACAAAGTGACCGATGCGAGCCTTCGCCATCACCGGGATCGTCACCGCGGCGATGATGCCCTCGATCATCGAGGGGTCGCTCATGCGCGCAACGCCGCCGTCCTTGCGAATGTCGGCCGGCACGCGCTCCAGCGCCATGACCGCGACCGCGCCGGCCTCCTCGGCGATCCGCGCCTGCTCGGGCGTCACCACGTCCATGATCACGCCGCCCTTGAGCATCTGCGCCAGGCCGGCTTTCGTCTTCCAGGTTGAGGTTTCCATGCTATATCGTCCTTTATCTGCGGTGATTTTGTGAGCTAGCGGCATTGTACCACAGGCCGATTTTTCGCTCCTAGATGCGCTCTAGGCGTCGCCGGGAATGCAAAAGCTGTGGCCTACACAGCCACAGCTTCGCCCAGGGTTTGTGGCGGCTACTCGGCCAGCACGGTGGCCAGCGACTGCTCGGCGACCTGCGGGTTGGCCTGGCCCTTCGAGGCTTTCATGACCTGGCCAACCAGGAATCTTGATCGCCTGAGTTTTGCCGGCCTTGTACTCGCCGACCGCTTTGGGGTTGGCCGCGACCGTCGCGCGGGCTAGCTCCAGCAGCGCGTCGCCGTCGCTGATCTGCCGCAGCCCTTTGCTCTCGACGACTGCGCCGGGCGCCTGGCCGCTCCGGAAGGTTTCTTCAAACACCTGCTTGGCGACCGCGCCGTTGATCGTGTTGGCCTTCAGCAGGTCGAGGAGTTCGGCGATGTGGCCGGCCGGGATGCGCACGACAGCCGCCGCCAGCGACTCGCCGGTCTCGTTGAGCAGCCGGAACAATTCGCCGGTGATCCAGTTGGCGACGATTTTTGGCGTGTGCTCGGCGGCGGCGGCCACGGCCTGTTCGTAGTAGTCAGCGACCGCGGGGTCGTCGGTGAGGAGCGCGGCGTCCTGCGCCGACAAGCCGTAGCTGGCGATAAGCCGGGCGCGGCGGGCGGCCGGCAGCTCGGGCAGCGCGGCCTGGCGTGCGGCGATCCACTCGGCGTCGATATGTAGCGGCGGGATATCGGGTTCGGGGAAGTAGCGGTAGTCGTGGGCCTACTCTTTGAGCGCTGCGCAACGGTGATGCCGCGATCCTCGTCCCAGCCGCGCGTCTCCTGATCGACGGTGCCGCCCGCTGCGCACCAGCGCGGTCTGGCGCTCGATCTCGAACTGCAGCGCGCGCTCGACGTCGCGGAACGAGTTCATGTTCTTAACCTCGACCTTGGTGCCGTACTCCGTGGCGCCTTGGGCCGCACCGAGATGTTGGCGTCGCAGCGAAACGCGCCTTCCTCCAGGTTGCCGCTGTTGACGCCGATCCACACCAGCAGCTGGCGCACTTTTCTGCAGATACAGCCGGGCCTCTTCGGGCGTAGCGAATATCGGGCTCGCTGACGATCTCCATCAGCGGCACGCCCGCGCGGTTGTAGTCCACCAGCGAGCCAGCCGCGCCGTGCAGGAGCTTGCCGGTGTCCTCTTCCATGTGGACGCGCTCGATGCCGATCCGCCGGCTGCACGCCGCCGACCTCAACCTCCAGACAGCCCGTCGCTGCAGATCGGGTCCTCGTACTGGGTGCGCTGATAGTTCGAGGGCAGGTCAGCATAGAAGTATTGCTTGCGGCGAGATCACGTTGACCGGATTGATCCGCAGTTGAGCGCCACGCCGGTTCAGGGCGATCAGCTCGATGGCGCGCTGGTTGATCACCGGCAGCGCGCCGGGCAAGTCCCAGGCAGACTGGGCAGACGTGCGTAGTTCGGGGCTAGCGCTCGCGTAGTCGGCGCTGCAGCCGCAAAACATTTTCGATGACGGTCAGCACCTGGGCGTGGACCTCAAGGCCGATAACGGCTTCGTATTCCATGCACATTCCTTGTGAACTAGGCGGCGTCGAGGGTCTCAAGGCCTTTCTGGACGCTGGTCTGGGCCTTCGCCAGGTGCTCGCTGAGGTCGCGGAGGACGGTGTGGACATATTTGTCGGCCTCGGCGCGGATGCGGGCGGCCTCAGCCTCGGCCTCAGCCACAATCTGCTCGCGCTCGATCTCCAGCTGCGCCGACAGGCCGCGGTCGGTCAGCATCTCCCGTGCCTCGGCCTGGGCCGCGCTCAAAATCTGCTCCTGCTCATCGAGGACGCGGTGGGCCTGCTTGACCTCGTTCGGCACCGCGGTGCGCAGCCGGTCGACGATGCTCAGCGCCTCCTCCTCGTCCACCATCAGCTTTTTGCCAAACGGCACGCGCTTGGCCTCGGTGAAGAGCCGCTCCAGGGCGTCAATCAGCACATCAACGTCATCGCTCTCATCCTCGGGGGCGGCTGGCACGATCACGGCTTCACCCTTGTCATCTAGCAGCGACTTAAGCAGGCTGTCGGGCTGGGGCTGGTCGGTCATCGTCCACTCCTCTCGGCGTACACCGTGCGCAGCGCGTGCTCCACGACCGCCGGGACCATATCGCTGACCGGGCCGCCGAGCGCCGCGATCTCCTTGACGGCGCTGGAGGACAGAAAGGTATGCTCCTGGTGGGCCATCAGGCAGACGACCTGGACGCCGGGCAGCAGCCGGTGGTCGATGTGGGCCATCTGAAATTCGTGCTCAAAGTCGGTCGCGGCGCGCAGGCCGCGCACGATCGCTTTGGCGCCCATGCGGCCGGCGTAGGTCACAGTCAGCTCGCTGTAGGTGTCGACGCTGACATTGGGCAGGTCGGCGATGGCCGCCTCGACGAGCGCAACGCGCTGGGCGGTGGTGAACAGCAGGTTTTTCATCGGCCGGTCAAAGACCGCGATGATCACCTCGTCGAAAATCTCGGCGGCGCGGCGGGCGATGTCGAGGTGGCCGAGGGTGATCGGGTCGAAACTGCCGGGATATACAGCTCGTGTCATGCTGACTTTTCGCGCACAATCAATTCATAGATCGAGAAGCAGCTGTCGCCGATGCGGCGGGTTGTCAGCTGCTCCAGCCGGCCGTAGGTCTCCTGGAGCACCAGGCGCGGCCAGTGGCCGACCACCACAATCGTCCCATCCGCCACCAGCCGCGACTTGCTCAGCGCTGTGATCGTGGCCTCAATCGTTGGGCTAGCATACGGCGGATCGAGCACGATTATAGCATAGGGCGCTCCGCCGGCGCTTATGAAGCGCTCAACGGGCAGGGTGTGGACGCGGGCCTGGTCGGTGAAGCCGGTGATTTTGAGGTTGTCGCCGATGATTTTGGCGACCTCGCGGCGCTGCTCGACAAAGTCGCACCAGTCGGCGCCGCGCGACAGCAGCTCAATGCCGAGCGCGCCGGTCCCGGCGAACAGATCGAGGGCGCGGCCCTGAATCACCTCGTAGCCGCTGAGGATCGCAAACAGCGACTCCTTCACGCGGTCGAGCATCGGGCGGGTGCCGATGTCGGGCGGGCCTTTGAGCTGGCGGCCTTTGGCGCTGCCGGTAATTACACGCATCGTCGAAGTATACAATAGGTCGGGCGGTTAGGCGCCCTTGCGATGATGGCCGGTCACAATCCAGACCGCGCGCTCGGCGATGTTGACCGCGCGGTCGGCGATGCGCTCGAAGTTGTGGGCGACGTACAGGGTGTGGAGGTGGTGGCGGGCGTGCGCCGGGTCGGCGGTGATCGCGGCGCCGCTGTGGTGCAGAATGCGCTCGTACAGCGCGTCGACCACGTCGTCGGCGGCGTTAAGCCGGGCTTCGGCGGCGGTGTCGCGGCTGACGACGGCGGTGATGCTTTCGGCCAAGAGCTGGCGGGCGGCGGTCGCCAGCTCGGTCAGGGCCGGCTCGACCGGCTGCGGCAGCTCGGCGCGCAGCACCAGCGTGGCGATGCCGGCCGCGTAGTCGCCGATCCGCTCCAGGTCGGTGGCGATGGCTAGCGCCGCGATGCACTGCCGCAGGTCGCGGCTGAGCGGCTGCTGGCGGGCGATCAGCTGCAGCACCGACTCCTCAACGACCGCGCGCTGCTCGTTGATCGCCTGGTCGGCGGCGATCAGGGCGCGCGCCGAGCCGAGCTGGGTGTGGTCGAAGGCCCGCAGCGCCTGGCCGAGCGCCCGGTCCACCGTGGCGTGCATCGCTACCAGCGCCTGCTCAACGTCGGACAGCGCGTGGGCAAAGCTGGGGCGCAGCATTAGCCGAAGCGCCCCGTGATATAGTCCTCGGTCAGCTTATTCTGCGGCCGGGTGAACAGCTGGTTGGTCGAGGCCAGCTCAACCACGTGGCCGGCGCGCTGCTCGTTGACCATCATGAATGCTGTGAAGTCCGACACGCGGGCGGCCTGCTGCATGTTGTGGGTGACGATCACAATCGTGTAGCGGCGGCGGAGTTCCAGCATCAGCTCCTCGATTTTGAGCGAGGCGATCGGGTCGAGTGCCGAGGTCGGCTCGTCCATGAGCACAATGTCCGGCTCGGGCGCGATGGTGCGCGCGATGCACAGTCGCTGCTGCTGCCCGCCCGACAGGCCCAGCGCCGAGCTATTAAGTCGATCTTTGACCTCGCCCCACAGCGCGGCGCGCTCTAGGCTCTGCTGCACGCGGTTGCTCAGCTCGGCCTTGCTGAGCTTCATGCGCCGCAGGCCAAAGGCTACATTGTCAAAGATTGACTTAGCGAACGGGTTGGGACGCTGAAAGACCATCCCGACATGCCGCCGCAGCTCGACGACATCGATCTGCGGGTCGTAGATATTGATGCCGTCGAGGATGACACCGCCCTCGGTGCGGACGCTGCTGGTCAGGTCGTTCATGCGGTTGAACGAGCGTAGCAGCGTGGACTTACCGCAGCCCGACGGCCCGATCAGCGCGGTGATGCGCCGCTCAGTGATCGCGATGTTGATGTCGGCGAGGGCCTTGAAGCTACCATAGTACAGCGCAAAATGCTCGGTCGCCAGCTTGGTGGCGGTCGCCTCGCTGCGCTCCTGCTCGCGGACCGCGCCGCCAAACCGCGGCATGGTGGTGCTCGTCGCCCGTGCGTCGGCCATGGGGTGCTCCTCGTTGGGGGGTGATATGGTTGGCATGATTAGCCGACCCGGCCGGTGATGTAGGCCTCGGCCCGCTGGTCGTGGGGCGCGGTGAAAATTTGGTTGGTGACGCCAAACTCTACCAGCTCGCCGACCGACATGCCGCCGTCGCGCTCGACCATGAATACGCCGGTGCGATCCGACACGCGGGCGGCCTGCTGCATGTTGTGGGTGACGATCACGATGGTGTAGGCCTCCTTCAGCTCCAGCATCAGCTCCTCGACATGGTAGGTCGCGATCGGGTCGAGCGCCGAGCATGGCTCGTCCATCAAGAGCACCTCCGGCTCGATGGCGACGGCGCGGGCGATGCACAGCCGCTGCTGCTGGCCGCCTGACAGCGCGAGGCCGGACTGGTGGAGCTTGTCCTTGACCTCGTCCCACAGTGCCACCCGCTGCAGCGAGCGCTCGACGGCCTCGGTGATGGTGGCTTTGCGGGTCTCGCCGCCGAGCCGCAGCCCGACCGCGACATTCTCGTAGATCGAGCGAGTCCGCAGCGGCGTCGGCTGCTGAAAGACCATGCCAATCCGGCGCCGCACCAGCGTCGCATCAACGTCGGCGGCGTAGATGTCCTCGCCGTTCAGCAGCACGGTGCCGCTGGCGCTGGCGTTCAGGATGGTCTCGTGCATGCGGTTGAGGCAGCGCAGAAACGTCGACTTGCCACAGCCCGAGGGTCCGATCAGCGCGGTGATCTCGCGGGCCTGAATCTCAACCGACACATCGCGCACTGCCAGCTTGGGGCCGTAGCGCGCGTTCAACTCGCGGACGCTGATCCCGCCGCGCGGCGCGACTGCCGGCTCGGCGGGCGCCTGAAGCTCTTCAACCATTGCCATGATCCTTAGCTCCGCCGCCGGCGGGTGACCAGCCGGAGCAGCACGTTTATAATCAAGACCAGCGCCGTCAGCACAAACGCGGCGCCCCACAGCACCTTGTACTGTCCAGGGTCATTCAGCTCGTCCAGCGTGCGGTAGATGTACATTGGCAGGCTGCCCATATCCCCGAAGACATTATAAGTGACGCTGTTGCTGACAAACACCGTCACGATCAGCGGCGCGGTCTCGCCGGCCGCGCGCGCGAACGCCAGCATGACGCCGGTCAGAATGCCGCTGAGCGCCGTGGGAATCACGACAGTCAGCGTAATTTTCCAGCGCGGCTCGCCGAGTGCAATGCCGGCCTCGCGGACGGTCTGTGGCACCAGGCGCAAAATCTCCTCGGTGGTGCGGACGATGATCGGGATCATCAGCAGCGCCAGCGCGACCGAGCCGAAAAACGCGAACTTCTCATGCGTGGTCTGGACCAGGAGAATATAGACCACCACGCCGGCGATGATCGACGGCGAGCCGCTGAGGACATCGGTGCTGAAGCGCACGGCGGTTGCCAGGCGGCCGCGGCCATACTCCGACAGATAAACGCCGGCCAGCAGGCCAATCGGCAGCGCCAGCAGCGTGGCCGTGCCGGCGATCAGCAGCGTGCCGACCAGCGCATGCCGAATACCGCCCACATCCGAGGCCGAGCCGTCCAGCGATAGCTCGGGCACTTTGTAGTCGGTGGTCAGAAAGGTTGCTGACAGCGCGCTGCCGCCCTCGACCACCACGTAGCCGAGGATCAGGAACAGCGGCACCAGCGCCAGTATAGTGGCGCCCAGCGTCAGGCCGCGCATCACGCGGTCGAGAGCTTTGCGGCGGCCGTAGTTTTTAAGTTGCAGCGAGGTGCGCATCAGTGGGCCGCCCCTGCTGGGCCGCGGCTTACGCCCCAGACCAGCAGCCGCGCCACGGCGTTGAGCAGCAGCGTGATTGCAAAGAGCACCAGGGCGATCAGGATCAGCGCGCTGGTGTGGAGGTCGCTGTTGGCGTTGGGCAGCTGGTTGGCGATCAGCGACGCCGCCGTCTGTAGCCGGCTTGAGCGGCGACTTAATCGTCATGCGGTTGCCAATGACCAGCGTTGCCGCCAGCGTCTCGCCGAGCGCCCGGCCCAGGCCCAGCATCACGCCGCCCACAATCCCGGCCCGCGAGTAGGGCAGCACCGCCTGCCAGATCGCCTCCCAGCGGGTCGCGCCAAGTGCCAGCATCGCCTCGCGCTGGGTGTTGGGCACGACCACTAGCACGTCGCGGGTGATCGCCGCGATGGTTGGCAGGATCATAATGCCCAGAATAATCCCGGCCACCAGCAAATTTTTCGGCGACGGATTTTGCAAAAAGGCCAGCGACGAGCCGAAGCGCTGGGCCAGCGGCCGCTCCAGGGTGTTGAGCAGGAATGGCCCGACCACCAGCGCGCCCCACAGCCCATAGATCACGCTCGGAATCGCGGCCAGCAGCTCGACCAGGAATGATAGTGGCGTACGGAGCTTGGGCGGGCACAGCTCAGATAAAAAAATGCCGACCAGCACGCCGATGGGTGCGGCCAGCGCAAGGGCAATCAGCGATGACATCAGCGTGCCGTAGACCGCCGCGGCGGCCCCAAAGCGCTCGCGCTCGGCGACGGGGTCCCAGGCATTAATAAACAGAAAGTTGGCCTCGACATACGCCCGCGCCTGGGCCGATCCGACCCATAGCACGCCGCCGATCACAACGACCAGCGCGATGACCACCAGGGCAAAAAAGATCGTCACGTAGCGAAAGACCGTGTCGCCGTGCTGGGTGCGCTGCCGCAGGCGAGCCCACCGAACCGGTGCCGGCGTTGATCTGAAACAGTGCCATGATCCCTTCCTTGCGTCCCGGCGGACTCGGCGCTGCCGGAATCGATTCCATCCTACCATGCCGCGGCGGTGATCGGCGAAAGGAGCGCTCACGCTGGAGCGCCCCCTTCGCAGCCGTGGGCTGCAGAGTTTACTGACCCGTGATCGGCTTGCCGTTGACTGTTACGGTCGCCAGCAGTGCCAGCGTTTTGGCCTTGACCTCGGCGGGCAGCGGCGAGAAGCCCAGCTTTTTGGCATCCTCATCGCCGGTGTTGATAGCCCATGAGATAAAGTTGACCAGCGCCTCGGCCTTCGCCTCGTCCTTTTGCTCCTTGTTGACCAACAGCCAGGTGAAGCCCGAGATCGGGTAGGCATTCTCTCCGGTCGGCGGGTTGACGAGATCGATCCGTAGGTCGGCGGGCATCGTGGCGACAAAGCCCTCGGCGGTCGCGGTCACGCTTTCCAGCGTCGGAGCCACGAACTTGCCGGCGGCGTTTTTGATCGCCGGGGCTGGCAGCTTGTTGCCCAGCGCGTAGATCAGCTCGACGTAGCCAATCGCGCCCTCGGTGGCAGTAACGGCCTTCGCTACGCCGTCATTCTTCTGCTCGCCCTGCCCAACCGGCCAGCTAACCGTCTTGCCGGCGCCAACTTTGGTCTTGAACTCGGGGCTGACGGCGCTGAGGTAGGTGGTGAAAATGCTGTTGGTGCCCGAGCCGTCGGCGCGATACACAACCTTGATCGGCGTGCTCGGCAGCGTGGCGCTGGCGTTGTCGGCTTTGATCTTGGCGTCATCCCAGGTGGTGATGGTGCCCAGGAAGATGCCGGCCAGCGTCTCGGGGCTGAACTGCAGATTGGTGACGCCCGGCAGGTTATAGGTGGCGACGACCGCGCCGGCGACCATCGGGATGTGCAGTGTGTTCGGCGCTTTGCTCAGCTCCTCGGCGGTCAGAAACGCATCGGTGGCGCCGAAATCGGTGATGCCGCCAAGATAATCCTTGACGCCCTGGCCCGAGCCGACGCTCTGGTAGTTGATCGTGACGCCGGGCGCCGACGCTTTATAGTTCTCGATCCACTTCTGGTAGATTTTGGCCGGGAAGCTGGCGCCCGAAGCCTTGAGGTCAGCCTTGTCGTTGGCCGAGTTCAGCGTCATCTCGCCGCCGGGCATGCTGGCAGCGGTGGGCGCGGCGCCCATAGTTTCTGTGGTGCCGGCGGTCATGGCTGGGGCGGCGGTCATGGCCGCTGCTGTGGTGGGGGCCGCTGCTGTGGTCGGGCTAGTGGTGGCGGTGGTGCCGCCGCCGCACGAGGCGAGCAGCATGGTGAGGAGCAGGCCGACAAAGCCGAGCCGAGCTGATTTGAACACGTAGAACTCCTTTGGTATCAGACACACTGGCTGATGGTGGGTATCGTAGCAAGCGCGGGTTATTTGATGTTTATCAGAATGTTAAGCGCGGGTTAAGGCTTCGGCCCACCGTAAGCCCGCCGCGAGCCGCCGCGCCAGCCGCCGCCACCAGCGCGGCGCCCGCTGCTGGCGACGGAGGCGGCCATGCTGATCAAGCTCAATCATTGGTTGCTCCGGGCCAGCGTGGTCTTGGTGTACATAATCTGAAAGCCCGCCCGCTCGACGTTGCGCTGCGAAACCGTGCCGGGCGTCGTCATGACCGTAGCCAGGTCGCAGCCGGCCGCCGCGGCCGCACCGAGCCGCGCCGCGATCAACGCCGCCTGGATGCCACGGCCACGAAAGCCCGCGCGGGTGCTCATCGAGAACAGCGTCGCCACGCCGCCGTCAAGGCCCAGCCCGCCGACGGCGACCGGCTCGTTGTCCTGCCAGGCCCACCACGCCTGCACGTCCGGTCGATGAAAAGCAACCAGCGACAGCTGAAACAGCGGATGGTCAGCGGGCACGTCGTCGCGGCCAAGAAAGCCCTGGGTGGCGGTGTGCGCCCAGCGCTCGGCCTCGCTCAGGCGCGGCGACGCGCAGCGTGAGCGCGGCGGGCAGTGCCAGCGCTGCCGGCGCCGGGATGCGCCGCGCCAAGACATTGGAGAAAACGCTGCATCGCCCAGCCGCGCGCCGCCAGCAGCGCGACGAGGCTGGGGTCGGCGAGCGGGCAAAGGTCAAGCTGTGGCGGCAGGCCGCGCGCATCGTAGAACTGCTCCAGCATATCCAGGTCGGCGTCGCTGACTGGGCCAGCCATGCCGACGCCGACCGCGGCGTTGATCGGCCAGCGGCTGCCCAGCGCACCGCCGCGCCGCCGCCGACGGGCAGCACGGCTGGCGCGGTATCGGGCCAGAGCCGCGCCAGCGTCGTGGCGTAGCTGGCGCTGTGGGACAGGTAGGTTTGCTCCAGCCGCTGGGCCAGCGCGTAGTCGGCGATGAGCGGTGGTGTGGGGAAGCAGTCAGTGGTCATGGCTAAATGTTGAGCACCTTTATCTCGTGCTGGCCCAGCCAGCGCTGCACGGCCGCGGTGTCGGTGAGCGCCAGGACGCGCCGCTCGCCCGCGCGGGCCACGATGACCTCGAAGGCGCACAGCCGGCCGCGTGGGCCGTGCAGGACGCTGCGCTGCAAGATCGGTTCCTCGATCTGCCAGCCCGCGGCGAGCCAGCCAATCAGTTCGCCTAGTCGGTCGTGCGCTTCAATGGTGTTCAGCATCGGTCGCTCCTTCAATGGCTGAAGCATACCGACCCTGCGTTAAGCCGAGATTATGCCGCGCTGATCGGCGGGTTAAGCAAAAACGCCGGCGCAGCGCGCCGACGTTTTTTATTGGAGGAGGGAGTGGGATTCGAACCCACGAGGCTTTTGACACCTACTGCATTTCGAGGGCAGCTGATTCAACCACTCTCACATCCCTCCGCAATGCACGGTACTTTACCATGCACGCCTCGAATCTGCAAGCGGTGAGCACGGCAGTTTAAACCTCGGCGGTGGCCGGCGCGGTGCCGCGGCTGGGCCGCTCAAGGTGGACCAGCAGCACCGCAATATCGGCCGGGTTGATGCCGGCGAGCCGCGCGGCCTGGCCCAGTGTGGCCGGGCGGACGCGCTGCAGGACCTGGCGAGCCTCGGTGCGCAGGCCGGGGATAGCCAGAATGTCGAGGTCGGCCGGCAGCGCGCGCGTCTCCATTTTGCGGACGCGCTCGGCGGCCTTCTGCTCTTTCTCCAGGTAGCCGCTGTAGGTGCTGTTGATATTCACCTGCTCGGCGACTTCGGCCGAGAGCGGCGGCAGATCGAGCGCCAGGCGCAGCAGGGCATAGTCCACGTCAGGTCGCGACAGCAGCGTCAGCGCGGTCATCGGCTGGTGAATCGGGCCGATGCCCTGGACCTGTAGCCGCCGGTTGGTCTCCTCCGAGGGCATGACCCGCAGGTGGCCGAGCTGGGCGAGCATGGCGTCGGTCTCGTGCTGCTTGCGCTCGACGGCTTCCCGCCGCTCGTCACCGATCAGACCCAGCTCGTGGGCCAGCGGTGACAGGCGCAGGTCGGCGTTGTCGGAGCGCAGGAGCAGTCGGTGCTCGGCGCGCGAGGTGAACATGCGGTACGGCTCGTGGATTTCCTTGCACACCAGGTCATCAATGAGCACGCCGATGTAGGCCTGGTCGCGGCGCAGCAGCACTGGCGCGCGGCCCTGCGCCTGCCGGGCGGCGTTGATGCCGGCCATCAAGCCCTGCGCGGCGGCCTCCTCGTAGCCGGTGGTGCCGTTGATCTGGCCAGCCAGAAACAGCTGCGGCACGCGCTTGGTCTCCAGCGTCGCCGTGATCTCGCCGGTTGCCACCGCGTCATACTCGATGGCGTAGCCGACGCGCATAATCTCGACGTCGCGCAGCGCCGGGATCGAGCACAGCATCGCCCACTGCACATCCTCGGGCAGCGAGGTGTTGCAGCCCTGCACATACACCTCGTCGGTGGTCCAGCCCTCCGGCTCCAGGAAAAAGCCGTGGCTGCTCTTGTCGGCGAAGCGCACGATCTTATCCTCAATCGACGGGCAATACCGTGGGCCGACGCCCTCGATCACGCCCGAGAACAGCGGCGCGCGGTGGAGGTTGTCGCGGATAATCTGGTGAGTCTCGGCGGTTGAGTGGATGAGATAGCACGGCAGCTGCGGGCGCCAGCCGTCGGGGGTGGCGTGCGGGAAGGCCGGGTTGGGCGGCTGCGAAAACCAGGCCGACGGTGCGGGCGCCTGGCCGTAGCCGAAGCTAAACGCCAGCGGCGTTGAGCTGCCGGGCTGTAGCTCGGTCTGGCTAAAATCAATCGTGCGGGCGCTGATGCGCGGCGGCGTGCCGGTTTTGAGGCGATGCAGCGGAAAGCCGTGGGCCGCCAGGTCCTCGCCCAGCGCGACCGCGGCGTGCTCGCCGGCCCGCCCGGCCGACCACTGCGCGTCGCCGGTGATCGCGCGGCCGCGCAAGAACGTGCCGGTTGTGAGCACCAGCGTGCGGCCGTAGAAGTGCCAGCCGGTGTGCGTTGTCAGGCGAAAGCGCGCCTCGGGCGCGGCCGGATCGGGCGTCGTCAGCGTCTCGATGCGCTCGACCATCGCCTGCTTGAGGTCGAGGTTGGGCGTGCGCTCCAGCAGCTCCTTCATGGTCTGGGCGTAGATGCGCTTATCGCACTGCGCCCGCAGCGCCTGCACCGCCGGGCCTTTGGAGTCGTTGAGCATGCGAATCTGGATCAGAGTCGCGTCGGTGACCCGGCCCATGACGCCGCCGAGGGCGTCGATCTCGCGGACAATATGGCCTTTGGCTGGGCCGCCGATCGACGGGTTGCAGGACATATGGGCGACTTTATCGAGGTCAATCGTCACCAGCAGCGTGCGGGCGCCGAGCCGCGCCGCCGCATGGGCCGCCTCGCAGCCGGCGTGGCCCGCGCCGACGACTAGGACATCGTAGGTAACAGTGGTATTCATTGCTGTCTCTTTGTTTCTGGCAATGATACCAAAATTGGTCGGCCGCTCGTCTACGGCGAGCCTTGCTTGCGATTCGCCATGTCCACGACCCAGAACGCAAAGCCGTTGGGATCGCGGGCAAAGCCGACGCCGGCCTCGGTGTAGAGGCAGTTGAGGATGCTGACGCGGTGCGGGCCGTCGGGCGGCTCGCCGAGCCAGGCATCGATCACGCCCTGAATTGTGCCGACGCCGATGATCTCGCTGCGCCGCTCAAAGGGATAGCCGACGCGCTTCAGTCGATCCTCTAGGGTCGCGCCGTCGGTGCCGACGTGCTGGATCAGATGGTTGGGCGCGATGTCGTTGACGTGGCCGCTGGCCGACTGGCTCAGGCGCGGCTCCAGCGTCAGCTCGCCGCAGCCGTTCAGCGCGCGTACCTTGTTGAGCGAGGTTAGCATCGCGGCCGCGGCGACCACCGGGTCGTCGGTGTCGCTCATCGCCACCGTGACACTGAGAACCGGCGTGGCCGTCGCGGCGGGCGTGGCGGTCAGCGCGGCCGTCGGCGCCGCCGTCGCGGTGGCGAGCGCCGTATAGGTTGGCTGGGCGGTGTAAGTTGGTAGGGGCGTATAGGTTGGCAGCGGGGTGTAGGTCGGTTGGGCTGGATATGGCGTGGCGGTCGGCGCGGTCTGCGCCACCGTTGGCACGCCGCAGCTGGTCAGCATCAGCGCTAGAATCATCAGAACTCGCCGCATAGCTGCTCCTTTGCATTGCGCTCCGACCTGCAAGGGCCGGGCCGCGCTAAGCAAGCTGGCCCAGCAGCGCAATGATCAGCGCGCCGAAGCGACCTTTGATCTCCTCGCCGGCGGCCAGGACCTCCTCGTGGTTGGCGGCGGCGGCCTCGGGCGTCGCAATGTTCGAGATCATCGAGATGCCGAGCACGCGCAGCCCAGCATGGACTGCCACGATCACCTCGGAGGCCGTGGACATGCCCACGGCGTCGGCGCCCAGCAGCTGCAGCAGCCGCAGCTCGGCGCGGGTCTCGAAGGATGGCCCGGCGACCTGCGCGTAGACGCCGGCGCGCAGCGTGACGCCGGCGGCCGCGGCCAGGCCCTGGAGCTGCGCGCCCAGCGCGGCGTCGTAGGCGTCGGTCATCGGCGGGAAGCGCACGCCCAGGCGGTCGTCGTTGGGGCCGCGCAGCGGATTCTGGCCCGCCATCGCCAGCAGATTGATGTGGTCGGTGATCAGCATCAGGTCGCCGACCTGCCAGTCGGCGCGCAGGCCACCGGCGGCGTTGGTGACGATCAGCGTTTGAACGCCCAGCGCCTGCATGACGCGCACCGGAAAGGTCGTCTGGTCGGGGCTGTAGCCCTCGTAGCCGTGGAAGCGGCCGCGCATCACAATGACCGGCTGGCCGCCTAGCTGGCCCACGACCAGCTCGCCGCGGTGGCCGGGAACGGTCGAGGCTGGGAAGTGCGGGATGGCGTCGTAGGGGATCACGACGCCATTGGTCACGGCGCCGGCCAGCTCGCCCAGGCCCGAGCCAAGAATAATTCCGACGGTGGGCGTCAGCGACGAGCGGGCGGCGATGGCCTGGCGGGCGGCTTCGATTTCGGCAAACAGGTGTGGCATGCTGTGAGGATTCCTTGTCTAAGAGCGGGGGCGGCGCTCCGGCCGGCCCGCTCAGGCTAGATGCGCTTGAGAACCTCGCGCTTTTTGGCCTCGAACTCGGCGTCGTTGAGCACGCCGTTGGCGTGCAGCGCGGCCAGCTGGGTCAGCGTGGTTTGGACGTTGTTGTCATAGGCCTGCACCGGCGAGCGGTCGAGGTAGCGATCATAGCGCGAGCGGGCGTCCAGCATCGCTTTTTTGAACTGGAGCGGGTGGGCAATGCGGTCCATGCGGTTGATGCCCTGCTCGCTGGCGGTCAAAATCTCAATCGTGCCGTAGTCAAACATGCGGCCGAACACGCTCTGAGACATCTGAATATCGTTGATCTTCTCCAGCGACAAGTCGAGGATATTCTTGGTAAAAATGCCGCGCAGCTGGATCACCCGCCGGTCGGTGACGATAAACTCCTCGCGCGCCCAGCGCAGGTAGTCGCCCAGCGCGCTGATGATCAAGATGATCGCCAGCGCCACGCTGCCGAGCTGCACCACGGTCATCACGGCGCCCATCTGTGGGAATGCCTGCGGCAGTACGAGCACCGCCGCCAGCAAGAGTGCCAGCAGCACGGCCTCGGTTAGGACCTGCGCGAACAGCAAAAACCAGTGCTGGCGCGTTTGAAACACGATGGCCTCATCGTTGCCCAGCAGCTCATTGACATAGCCCATACCCGCTCCTTCGAGACTAGCGGCGCACCGCGTTCAAAAACGCTACCGACTTGAGATCACGCTCCAGGATCGGCCGCAGCATCCGGCGCAGCACATCCTCTAGGTCATGCTGGAGCGTATCCGAGAGATTCAGCGACAGCGCATCGGCCAGCGGCTGGCGCTGCAGGAAGCGCAGCGCCTTGAACGTCGGCAGTGCCATCGGCAGCGCGCCCGGCGTTATCGTAGCACACGCGGGGCAGAGCATGCCACCGCTCGGCAGCCAATGATCGGCGGCGGTCGTCAGGTCAGTTTGGCAGCTGAGGCATTGGAATAAGTAGGGCTGGTAGCCGATCAGCCCCAGCAGCCGCAGTTCGAAAAACCGCACGACCAGCGCCGGCTCGGCGTCGTCGTGGTCGAGGCCGTCCAGCGTGTCGGCCAGCAGATAAAACAGCGGCGCGTTGACCTCGGCCTCGTCGGTGGTTTTGTCCAGCAGCTCGGCGACGTAGTAGGCGTAGCCGATGCGGTCCAGGTTGAGGCGCAGCTGGCGATAGCCGGCCACAACCTGCGCCTGGGTGATAATGTCGAGGTTGCGGCCGGTCGCGAGGAGTAGCTGGGCGCGTGTGAACAGCTCCAGGTGGCCGCCCAGGCGGCTGGACGGTTTGCGGACGCCTTTGGCGATCACCCGCGCCTTGCCACGGCCGGGCGTGTAGATCGTGACCAGCCGGTCGGCCTCGCCAAAGTCGGTGCGCCGCAGCACAATCGCCTCGGCGCGATAGATGCGCTCATTCATGATGGTGCCACTGTATTGAGATAATAATGAAGGCGGTCACTCATTGCTGCCACGATCGGCGGTGAGCCGAGCATAGAGCAGCTCGCCGGCGGTGCGCTGCGCCGCGAGCATCGTGCGGTCTGGCAGCAGCTTGTTCAGCCGCTGGAGCAGCGCCGTCGAAATCTCGCCGGGCAGCTGGAGGTCTTGGCAGAGACCAGCGTAGACATACGCGGCGGTGGTCAGGGCAATCAGGTCGCGCTGGCTCAGCGGCGCCTCGGCGGGCGTGAGCTGGTCGGCGACACCGTAGCTGGCCGCTTTTAATCGCTCAACCAGGCCGGGCGCGTCCCCCTCAGGCAGCCGCCACAAGTCAGGCCGCAGCTCCTCAACCTCTGGCAGCGCCAGCCCTTTCTGGCGCCGCAGCTCGGCAAGCAGCACCGGCTCGGCGCGGAGCAGCGCGGCGCTCTCGATGACGATCTGCTGGGCGTGGCCGCTCCACTCGCGCACGCGGTATGTCACCACGTCCGGCACGGGCTGCGCGCTGCTCTCGGTCAGGAAGCGCACAATGTCCTCGCCGCTGATGCCGCGCTCGGCCGCGGCGAGCGTGGCTTTGCGGGTCAGCTTGAAGCGCGGCACCTCCGGCGACGGCAGCGGCTCGGCGATGCGGCCGAGCTGAAACTGCGCGTACCACGACGCGCCAGGCGGGCAGACAACCTCGAAGGTGCTCTGGACCACAATTGGCTCGGGCGGCACGACCTCGGGCGCCGGCCCGCCGGCCAGCAGGTGGCGGCCCAGCGGCGTCCAGCGGGCGATCAGCTGCTCGTCGGCGTCGGCGGCGTAGTCAACCAGGCCCAGCCAGTGCAGCGGGTGAGCGATGGTCTGGCGAATCAGCGCGCCCTCGATGCTATCCCAGTGCTGCTCGCCGGCGACCAGCGTGCCGCGGGCGTCGTAAACCAGCCAGGTGTCGAAGCGGCCGTCGCGGCGCAAGAGGTACGGCGCGGCGTTCCAGACCGCGCTGGCGATCTCATTGAGCCGCCACCAGCCCTCGGCCGGCAGCGTCGCCAGCAGCTCGGCCAGCTCCTGGCGCACCGCCGGCAGGTTCAGGTTGTAGACCGTCGAGCGCCAGCGCAGCCCCGCCAGCAGCGTCAGCTCGTTGGCGGCGCTAGTGCGCCAGCCGTCCAGCAGCTGCCGGGCACGCTCAATGGCCGGCAGCGCCAGCCAGGTCAGGGCGGCGGGCGTTACGGATAGCAGCCCATCGGTGCCGCGGCGCAGCAGCCCGGCCGCGACCGCCAGCGAGCGCACCCAGCTCAGCCAGGGAAAGTCGGCCTCGCGGCGCAGGCTGCGCACATTCGAGGTCGGGCGCAGCCGAGCCACGACTTTGGTGATGCTGGCTTTGTTGAGCGTGCCGTCGTCCAGGGTCGTCAGCGGTGCGCTGTAGGCGGCGCTCAGCAGCGCAAAAATGCACTGCTCGACATGGTGCGCATCGCCCGCCTGCCACTCCGCGGGCGTGGGGTGGACCGCGACGCTCAGTTGGCGGCTCGGTGGCGCGGCCGCCGGCAGCAGCGCCAAAAACTCCTGCGGAATCCGAAAAACCTGGCCGCGCTCGTCGCGGTGGCGCACGATCAGGCCCAGCAGGTAGAGCCGCTCGGCAGGCGAGCTGGGGTCAGCTAGGCCGCTGAGGAAGCTGCGGGCGTCGGGGAAGTTGCTGGGATCGCGGACAACGCCGTAGGTGCGCTGCAAAATCGCCACCGGCAGGCTGCCGCCGGCGGCCACTAGGTCGCGCAGCGCGGCCTGCTCGGGCTGACCCAGCGCGGCCAGCTGCCGGGCGACGCGCGCCGGCTCCAGCACCTGCGCCGCCAGCTCGGCCGCGTCAAGCTCGGGGTCGAGGCCCCAGCCACGCGCCAGCACTCGGCGGTCGGCGGGCGACTGGAGTCGCAGCCAGCGAACAAAATCAGCTGGTGAGTGAAAATTATGCACGGGGGTATCATACCGTTGCGCCTCGGATCAATCAACAGGCTTGCGCGGGGCGGTACAATGAGCCAATGTCTGTAGCAGGAGAACGCCGATGGGCCAGATCACCGTGTGTTTAGACAATGTTTTGCGCGCCTACCAGCACGCCGGCCACACCGCGATGACGATCGAGACGCTTGCCCACGACACGGGCATCGCGCCCGCGGTGCTGGCGGCCCTGCGCGACAACCAGGCCGAGCAGCTGTCGCTGGCCGACCTAGCGCAGCTCTGTGATGCGCTGCACTGCACGCCCCATGATCTCTTGGAGTACACGCCGGCCAGCGGCGACGGCGAGGAGCACACCGCCGTCGAGAGCCGCCACATTGTGGAGCGCTGGCACGAGCGCTACGGCGCCGACGAGCATCCCGGCGAGCTGGCGGGCAGCTAGTGCTATAGGCCGTCGGATGCTGTGGGGCGCCGCCTGGTCTGCCGGGCGGCGCCCCGCAATTCTGCCGGGCTAGCGGCGCCGCACGCTGACATCCGCGGCGTGCAGCGTGTGCTCGACGCCCGCAGCGGTGCGCACGACTAGGCCGCCATCGGCCGCCACCGCGACCGCCTCGCCCAGCAGCGGACCCTGCGCGGTCTCGGCTTGGATCGCCTGGCCCAGCGTCGAGAGGCGCCGCTCCCACGCGGCGCGCAGGGCGCTTTGCTCGCCCTGCCGGACGCGGCCGTACCACTCGTCCAGCCGCCGGATCAGCGCGGCGAACAGCGCCGCCCGGTCGTGGCGTTGGTCGGTCAGCGCCGCCAAGCTGGTGGCGCGCGCTGTAATCTCAGGGTCGCCGCTCGGCTGCCCGTTGATATTCAGGCCCAGCCCCAGCACCGCCCAGCCGATGCGCTGCTCAGACAGCTCGGCCTCGACCAGAATACCGCCCAGCTTTTTGCCGTCCGCCTCCAGGTCATTCGGCCACTTCAGCTCGATGGTGGCCCCGGCCGCGGTCAGCGCCTCGGCGGCGGCGACGGCGGCCAGCATGGTGAGCAGGAAGCTGCTCTCGGGCGCCAGCCAGGTGGGCCGCAGCAGCACCGACTGTAGCAGGCTTGAACCGGCGGGCGCCGACCAGCTGCGGCCGCGCCGGCCCCGCCCGGCCAGCTGCTCGTCGGTCACGAGCACCAGCCCCTCGGCGGCGCCGGCGCGGGCCAGGGCCTTGAGGTCGTCGTTGGTCGAGCCGGTGCTGGCGCTCCAGCGCACGGTGTGGCCCAGCCGCGCCGTGCCGGCCACGGCGGTCACGGCGGCGAGCGCGTCAGTCAAGGCGCGCCTCAGGCTCGCTGAGCGCCGCCGCCAGCTGGTCGGCGGCGATTTTGGAGCTGTGGGCGGCGGTTGGAAACGTCCCGGCGCGCACGGCGTCGGCGTAGCTCTGCACTGCGGCCCGCAGCACGCCGGCCACGTCGCCGAAGCGCTGCGCGTGGCGCGGCACAAAATCTTCGAGCAGCCCCAGAATATCGTGGACCACCTGGACCTGGCCGCTGCAGCCGGCGCCGGCGCCAATGCCAATCGTCGGAATGCGCAGCCGCGCGGTGATCGCCGCCGCCAGGTCGGCCGGCACCAGCTCCAGCACGACCGCGAAGGCGCCGGCCGCCTCCAGCGCCAGCGCATCGGCCAGCAACCGGCGGGCGTCGGCGGCGGCCTTGCCCTGTGCCCGGAAGTTGCCCAGCGTGTTCAGCGACTGCGGCGTGAAGCCCAAGTGCCCCATCACCGGCACGCCGAACGCCACCAGCTGCCGGACGGCCTCGGCCACGACCGCGCCGCCCTCCAGCTTGACCGCCTGGCAGCCAGCCTGCATCAGCCGCGCGCCGCTCTGGAGCGCCTGCTCGGGCGTCGCATAGGTCATGAACGGCAGGTCGCCGACGATCAGCGCCTCCTCCGTGCCGCGCGCCACCGAGCGGACGAGCAGCGCCATCTCATCGAGGGTCACGTGGACGGTGTTGGGGTGGCCGAGCACCCACTGCCCGCCCGAGTCGCCGACTAGAATACAGCGGATGCCGGCGCGCTCAATGAGCTGGGCGGTGGTGTAGTCATACGCGGTCAGCATCACAATCGGCTCGCCGCGATCTTTCAGCGTCTGGATGTCGTGAATGGTGGTGCGCATCGCACGCTCCTATTGCGAGACCGCCGCAGCGGTCGGCGGGGTTAAGACGGTGGCCACGCGGGTGGCGGCGGCGGGGCTGAGCAGCGGCAGCGCGGCGACGGCGAGCGCCTGGTAGGCGGCGAGCAGCGCCGGCTGGTCGGCCATGATAGCGAGGTGGCGGCTGATTGTCCCGGCGTCGCCGCGGACCAGCGGCCCGGTCAGCGCGCCTGGCAATCCCTGCGCCCGCAGGTTGACGAGCGTCGTTTCCAGCAGCGGCAGCAGCGCGGCCAGCGCATCGGGTGGCGCGATCCCGATGTCGCCCAGCAGCTCGGTGGCCAGCGCGGCCAGCACGACGCTGTAGTTCGAGGCCAGCACGGCGGCCAGGTGGTAGCGCGGCTTGTCGGCGGCCTGCAGATCGAGTGCGCGGCCGCCCAGCGCGGCGGTCAGGCGGTGCAGCGCGGCGCTGAGCGGCGCCGGCCCCTCGACGGCAAAGGTTAGTCCCGACGGCAGCGGCCCGCCGCGCGCGGCAAAGGCGGCCAGCGGGTGCCAGCTGCCGACACAGGCGCCCGCGGCCGCGGCGCTGGCCAGGACCGCGCCCGCGAGCGCGCCGCTGGTGTGCGCCACCAGCTGGCCTGGCCGCCATCGAGTTCGCGCAGCTCGTGGTCGAGCGCGGCGATCTGATCGTCGGGCACGGCGATGATCACCAGCTCGGCGCGGGCGATGACGGCGGCGGCAGATAGCTGTGGGATTGCGGCGACCGACGGGGCGGGGCTGCGATTGGCGACGGCGATTGGCCGGTCAGGGGTGGCGGCCAGGGCGTGGGCCAGCGCTGAGCCGACGCGGCCCAGGCCAATCAGCCCAACGGTGGGGCGATGCGGTGCTTCCATCCCGGTCCCTCCAGCGTGATCCAGGTGGCGGAATTCCTCGGGTTGATCTCCAACTCTGCGCCAGCGCGGTCGCAGGTTGCGGGCATTGTAGCACGGCGGTCGCGGCGCGGCGGCCGCCCGGCGGGCGTTGTCACAGCGCGGCGCTTCGTGCTAGAGTGCCGCTATGCAAACACCAACCATTATTTTGAAGCCCGGCCGCGACAAGGCGATCCGCCAGCGGCATCCGTGGATTTTTTCCGGCGCGATTGGCCGCGTGGCCGGCACGCCCACCGACGGCGCCCAGGTCGCGGTGCAGGCCAGCGACGGCACCTGGCTGGCGTGGGGGACGTGGAGCGGCGCCTCGCAAATTCGGGTGCGGGTCTGGAGCTGGGACCCTGACCAGCCGGTCAGCGCCGAGCTGCTGCGCGACCGCATTGGGCGGGCCATCGCCGGCCGCGCCGCGCTCGCCGCTGACCCTGCGACCACGGCGTATCGCCTGGTTTTCTCCGAGTCCGACGGCGTGCCCGGCCTGATCGTGGACCGCTATGGCGATTACCTGGTCATGCAGACTGCTGACTGTCGGCGCGGCGGTGCGGGTCGATGAGATCGTGGCGATCTTGGCCGAGCAGCTGGCGCCCGTCGGCATCTACGAGCGCAGCGACGCCGAGGTGCGCAGCAAGGAGGGCCTGGCGCGGGCCGAGGGCTGGCGCTGGGGCGCGCCGGCCGACGATGTGATCGAGGTGCTGGAGCACGGCCAGCGCTTTGGCATCGACCTCGCGAGCGGTCAGAAGACCGGCGCCTACCTCGATCAGCGCACCAACCGGCTGCGCGTCGCCAGCTACTGCGCCGGCGCCGAGGTGCTGTCGTGCTTCTCGTACACCGGCGGCTTTGAACTCGCGGCGGCCGCGGCGGGCGCGGCGACGATCACCGCGATTGATAGCTCGGCCGAGGCGCTGGCGCAGGCCCAGGAAAATCTGCGGCGCAACGGCGTGACCATCCCGGTCGAGCAGGTCGCTGGCAACGTGTTCAGCGAGCTGCGCCGTCTGCGCGCCGAGGAGCGGCAGTTCGATGTGATCGTCCTTGATCCGCCCAAGTTCGCCAGCAACGCCGCCCAGGTTGACGCGGCCTGCCGCGGCTACAAGGACATCAACATGCTGGCGCTGCAGCTGCTGCGGCCGGGCGGCGTGCTGGCCACGTTCTCATGCTCGGGCATGGTCAGCGCCGACCTGTTCCAGAAAGTGGTGTTCGGCGCCAGCGTGGACGCCCACCGCGACGCGCAGATCATCGAGCGCCTCACGCAGGCCACCGACCACCCAGTGCTGCTGACTTTCCCTGAGAGCGACTACCTCAAAGGGCTGATCTGCCGCGTCTGGTAGCTAGCGCAAAAACTCCAGCAGGTACTGGTTGACGAGATCGGGCCGGTCCTGCTGGACCCAGTGGCTAGCGTCGGGAATGAAGTGTAGCGTCAGGTCGGGGACGTAGGCCGGCAGCAAGTGGTTGAGCTCTTTGCCCAGCGCAAAATCTCGCTCGCCCCAGATCACCTGGGTCGGCACCTTGACCACCGGGTCCAGGCTCATGAGCCAGCGCTGGCTGGTGGGCCGCATCATGGACCGATAGTAGTTGACCATGCTGGTCAGGGCGCCCGGCTGCAGCGCCGCCGCGCGGTAGGCGGCGATGTCTTGGTCGCTGAACGCCTCGGGATGCGCGGTGTTGCGGCGAAAGGCCTCGGCGATGGCCTCAGCGTTGTTGCTCCGAAAGCCCAGCTCTGGCAAGAGCGGCAGCTGGAATACAAACATATACCAGCTCCGCCGCAGCTGGCGCGGGTTGGTCAAAAAGCTCTGCATCAAGATGCGCGGGTGCGGGCAGTTCAGGATGTTAAGCGTCCGCACCAGGTCGGGGCGGGCCAGCGCCGTCGCCCAGGCCACCGCGCCGCCCCAGTCGTGGCCGACGATGTGGGCCTGGTCCTCGCCAAACGAATACGCCAGCTGCGCCACATCCTCGACCAGCGTTGGTACGGCGTAGGCGCCGACGCCGCGCGGCTTGTCGCTGAGATTATAGCCGCGCATATCCGGCGCAACGACGGTGAAGTGCTCGGCCAGCGCCGTGATCTGGTGGCGCCAGGAGTACCACAGCTCGGGGAAGCCGTGCAGCAGCACGACCAGCGGCCCCGTGCCGCTGACCACGCAGTGCAGTTTGACGCCGTTAATGTCCCGCCACTCATGCCGCAACGTTGCTGTTGGTGGTGTCACTGTCATACAAGCTCCGTGTTGATGTGGTTATTGTCGCCTTAAAGAGCAGCCACCAGCCCGATATGAGCTGATGGCTGACCGCTGATAGCTGACCGCTCGCCGCAGCCACCAGCCCGCTGATAGCTAACCGCTGAGCGCTGATCGCTCGCCTAGCGCCCGCCGCCGGGCTGCGATGGCCGGGCCAGCGTTGGGGCGATCTTGCGGCCGCGGATCGTAGTGCGCTTCAGGGCTTTGAGCACGCGCTCGGCCATCTGCTCCGGCACCTCGACGAACGAGAAGCGCTCATACAAATCTATCGAGCCGACCGCGCGGCCGGGGATGCCGGCCTCGTTGGCGATGGCGCCCACGATGTCGGCGGGGCGCACGCCGTCATCGCGGCCCACGTCCAGGTACAGCCGGGTCATGCCGCGCTCGGGGCCGAAGCGGCCGCCGCTGCGACCGCCGCCGGGGCCGTCCTGCGGGGCGCGCGGGCCGTCCTGCCGGCGCGGCGGGCGCACATCCTCAAGCTCGGGCGCCAGCGGATCGTTCTCGGGCACGTCCGGCTCGGCTCAGCAGCAGCTTGAAGGCGGCGGCGGCAACATCAACTGGATCGTAGTCCTCACCCAGCTCCTCGACCATGATCGTGTAGCGCTCCAGGCCGCCGGCCGCCACCGCCTCGCGCAGCGACTCTTTGAAGGCCTCGCGCCGCCGCGCCACCACATCGCCAATCGTGGGCAGGCGCTGGCGCTGAATCTCCTGGTTCATCATGCTCTCGATGATGCGGAGCTGCCGGCGCTCGCGCGGCGTCACCAGCGTGACCGCCACGCCGGCCCGCCCGGCCCGCCCGGTCCGCCCGATGCGGTGGACGTAGCTCTCGGGGTCGAGCGGGATGTCGTAGTTGATGACGTGCGAGACGTGCTCGATGTCGAGGCCACGGGCGGCCACGTCGGTCGCCACCAGAATCTCGACCTGGTTGGAGCGAAAGCGGCCCATCACGCGGTCGCGCTGAATCTGGCTCAGGTCGCCGTGCAGTGTCTCGGCCGGCAGCGCACGCGCGGTCAGGCGCTGGCCCAGGTCGTCGACGGCGCTCTTGGTGCGGCAGAAAATAATCGCCGAGGTCGGGCTTTCGAAATCAATGATCCGCGCCAGCACCTCGAACTTGTCGCGGCCGCCGACCTCGTAGTAGACCTGGCGAATCTGTGGCACCGCCATTTTGTCGGTGGCGATCGTGATGCGCTGCGGATTTTTCATGTAGCGCTTGGCCAGGTTGGCGATCTGCGTCGGCATCGTGGCCGAGAACAGCAGCGTCTGGCGCTCGGGCGGCGTCTCCTGCAAGATCGCCTCGATATCCTCGATAAAGCCCATATCGAGCATCTCGTCGGCCTCGTCGAGCACGACGGTCTTAATCTCGTTGAGCTGGAGCGTGCCGCGCTGGATGTGGTCGAGCAGCCGGCCGGGCGTGCCGACGACGATCTGCACGCCGCGCTGGAGCGCGCTCAGCTGGCGGCCAATCGGCTGGCCGCCGTAGACCGGCAGCACCGTGACGTGCTGATATTTGCCGTAGGTGTGGCAGGCCTCGGCGACCTGGACCGCCAGCTCGCGGGTCGGGGTCAGGATCAGCGCCTGGGGTGCGCGGGCGGTCGGGTCGAGCTTCTGGATCACCGGCAGCGCGAAGGCTGCGGTTTTGCCGGTGCCGGTCTGGGCCTGCGCGATCACATCGCTCCCGTCGGCAACCTGCTGAATGGTCCGTGCCTGAATCGGCGTCGGCTCCTCGTAGCCTAGCTCGGTGATGGCCCGCAGCAGGGGTTCACTCAAGCCTAGTTCGGCGAATGTCGTCATGTAGTATCCTTTGGCAATCACAGTGATTGCGCTGTGTACCTTTTTTTATCGCCTCGTATTGTACACGATGGTCACAGTGGTCGGGCGCGGCCGCCGCCGGCTGGGTGCGAGCACGCTTTGTCAGCCCGCGCCGCACGAACGGCGCCCATCCGCTGGTCAGCTTTTCATACTGGCGGCGCTCCAGGGAGCCTGCCACGGGTGACGTTCTGATTTCTGCGCCTGTTCGGCCTGCACCTGAGCAATCGCCGCAGTCACCCGTGGGTCGTGGGCTGGTAGGGTCGGTGCGGGCGGTGGGGTGGGGCGCCACGGTCGATCAACGCAGGCCGTTGTAGCACGAGTCTCTGCGCGTATTAAGCGTCTGGATGCTGAATGCTAGAAATCGGAACGGATTTTTCAAAAATCGGAACGGATTTGCGAAATGAGCAGAAGGTTAGCAACTATTCGACAGCGCCGCGAGTTTGGCGTACAGTGTGGCCTGAGTGCGCATGTGCGTGAGGAGGCAACCCATGACCTATAATTTCAACGCCGGGCCGGCAATTTTGCCGCAGGCGGTGATCGAGCACGCGCAGGCCGAGCTGCGCGACTACCAGGGCCGCGGCATGTCGATCCTGGAGATGAGCCACCGCTCCAAAGAGTACGAGGCGATCAACAGCGAGGCCGAGGCGCGGCTTCAAGCGGCTGCTGGGCGTGGGCGACGGCTACCGCATTTTGTTTATGCAGGGCGGCGCGAGCACGCAGTTTGGCCTAATCCCGATGAACTTTCTGCCGGCGGGCGCGACCGCCGACTACCTGCTGACCGGCGTCTGGAGCGAGAAGGCCAGCGAGGACGCCGCCAAGATCGGCGCCGTCCACATCGCCGCCTCGACGCAGGCCGAGCAGTATCGCCGCATCCCGGCGCAGTCCGAGATTCGGCTGAGCGCGCAGCCGGCCTACGTCCACCTGACGACCAACAACACGATCTACGGCACGCAGTGGCACACGCTGCCCGACGTGGGCGACGCGCCGCTGATCGCCGACATGAGCAGCGATATTCTGTCGCGGCCGCTGGACGCCGAGCGCTTCGCCATGATCTACGGCGGCGCGCAGAAAAACCTCGGACCCGCGGGCGTCACCGTGGTCGCCGTGCGCGAGGCCTGGCTGGAGCAGGCGCCGAAATCGCTGCCGGCCATGCTGCGCTACGCCACCCACGCCAAAAACAGCTCGCTCTACAACACGCCTCCGGTGTTCGCGATCTACATGCTCAACCTGGTGCTGGGCTGGATTACGGCGCAGGGCCTCGACACGCTGGCCGCGCACAACCAGCGCAAGGCCGCCGAGATCTACGGCGCGATCGACGAGTCGAACGGCTTCTACCGCGGCCATGCCGCCGCGGACAGCCGCTCGCTGATGAACATCACCTTCCGGCTGCCGAGCGAGGAGTTGGAGAAGCAGTTTGTCAGCGCCGCGACCGCCGAGGGCATGGTCGGCCTGGCCGGCCACCGCTCCGTCGGCGGCATCCGCGCCAGCGTCTACAACGCGCAAACCCTGGAGGCCTGCACCGCCCTCGCGCAGTTCATGGCCGACTTCGCCCACAAAGCCTAGCGAGTAGCGAGCGATGATGAGGAGCGAGTACCGAGTGGCTTGGCTATGTAGCCATCACTCGCTCCTCGCTCCTCGGTCCTTCGTCCTCGTCCTTCTGAAAACTGATAACTGAAAACTGGAAACTATGAAAATGACCGAGCGAGTAGCGATCATCACGGGCGCCACCAGCGGGATTGGCGAGGCGGTGGCCCAGCAGGCGGCCGAGCGCGGCTTTCGAGTCGTGATTACGGGGCGGCGGGCCGAGCGGCTGGAGGCCGTGGCGGCCGAATTCGGAGTCGCGGCGGCCAGGTGGCCGCGGTGGTGGGCGACGTGACGAACCTTGACGACCAGCGCCGGCTGATCAGCGAGACGCTGCGGGCCTTTGGGCGCATTGATATTCTGGTGAACAACGCCGGCGTGCCGCTGGACCGCGACTTCCGCGACGCCACGCCGGAGGACCTGGAGCGGCAGTGGAGCACCAACGTCACTGCACTGGCGACCTTGACGCGCCTGGCGCTGCCCGAGCTTGAGCGCCAGGGCGGCACGGTGATCAACGTCGGCTCGTCAATCAGCCGCATTGCGATGCCGAAGTGGGGCAACTATGCCGCCACCAAGATCGCCGTGGCCGCGCTCAGCCGCGCGCTGCGCCGCGAGGTCGGGTCGCGGGGCATCAAGGTCTGCCTGGTCGAGCCGGGGCCGATTGTCACCGAGTTTGCAACCAACGCCGGCTTTCGCAACGGCGAGGCTGGGATCGAGATCTCGGCCGACGAGTGTGCGCGGCCGATCGTGCAGCTGTTCGACCGCCCGCGCCGCCGGATCGTCGTGCCAGCCTGGCTGACGGTGCCGCTGCTGATCATGGGCGCGGTCGAGGACGTGCTGCCAGGAATTGTCGACGTAGTGTTCTGGCTGATGTACCGCCGCCAGCAGCGCGCCGAGGGCGTCGGCAAAGCGTAGCCGCGGCCGGCAGCGCGCCTGGTTAAATACAGCGGCGGGGCCATTGCTGGCCCCGCCACCGCCGTGCCAACGCACGACTATAGCTCGTCATCCAGCAGCGACGCCACCATATTGAGCAGGTGATCCATATCGAAGGGCTTGCGGACAATGATCGCGCCCTCAGCCTCCAGGTCGGTGAACCAGGGCTTACGGTTCAGGGCGGTCATAATAATAATCGGGATGCCCTGGTCCTGCAGCTGCTCTTTGATGCGGTTGAACACCTGCACGCCGTCGAGCTGCGGCATCATTACATCCGAGATTACCAGGTCGGGCTTGAAGGTTGCCAGGCGCTCGATACCCTCGGCGCCATCGGCCGCCGCGACGAACTCGTAGCCCGCATCGCGCAGCGCGATTTCCAGCACCATCTGAAGGCTCAGGTCGTCATCAATCACAAAAATGGTTTTGGCCATCCGGTCCTCTGTGGTCGTATAGGGGCAACGGCGGCCATTATAGCAGAGAACATCCTGACTATTGGCAGTAGCTAGATAGGGTGGCGGAGCACCATCGGCCGTGCTCTGCCACCCGCCGCCTGACCGTTAACCCTTGACAAACACCCGCCCGCTGGAGGGCGGCAGCTGTACACTTACATGCCCTTCGGCATCCACGGCGTAGTCGCTCAGGGCGTCCACCCAGTGGGCGGCGCTGGGAAACGGCACTGTGACATGCTGCTCGGCCGGCGAAAAATTCAGCGCCACCACGACCTCATCGCCGCCGCCGTCCCAGCGATGAAAGACCACGGTTTTCTCGGCGGTGTAGCAGGCATCGAGGTTAAAGCCGTTGAGCCGTAGCGCGGCGTGCTCGCGGCGCAGCCGGATGAGCGTGCGATAGAACTCGTGCAGCCCGCGGCCGCCGTCGTTGTCGAGGGCCTCCCAGTGCAGCGGATTATGCTCGGTGGTTTTTTCGGTCCATTCGCCCCACTCCTGGCCGTGGAGCAGCATCGGCACGCCCGGCGCCGTCAAGAGGCAGATCGCGCCCAGCGCCGACTTATAGCGGCCGACGGCATCATCAAAGCGGTCAACCGTGCTGACTTCCAGCACCACCCGCGTTTCATCGTGCAACTCCAGATAGTTGACCATCTGGGCCTGATCGCTGTAGCCCTGCGCGGCGGGCGTCAGCACCTCACACAGCAGGCCGAAATTGTCCCAGCTCCAGTCGTGGTAGCTGCCCTCGCGCAGCAGCGCCTTGAGCATATACCCAAAGCGCACATGCCACGCGCCGTTCAGCTCGGTGGCCGCGACCATCGCCGGCAGCTCGGGGCTTTGCTCAGCGATCAAGTAGGCGTCGAACTTGGTCGCGCGGGCGTCGTGGGCCAGCCGGGTCACGCCGTCGGTATCGCTGTAGCCGATGCCCAGCGTATAGTCATAGCGGAAGCCGTCAATGTGGTACTGCGACAGCCAGAAGTTTTGGACATCACGCAGATAGGCCTGGGTCGCCGGCTTGGTGTGATCCAGCGACGGAAAGCCAAACTGATTCTGCTCGGCCATTGACGAGCCGTACCACGGGCTGTCGTGATAGGCGTAGAGCTGGTTGAACGGGTGGCGATGGGCAGTGTGGGCAAAGACCACATCGAGGATCACCGCGATGCCATGCTGGTGGCACTGATCGATCAGGCGGCGCAGATCGTCGGGCGCGCCGTAGCTGGTCTCGGGGGCCATGAAGTAGGCCGGGTTATAGCCCCAGCCGTGGTGGTCGGCGGCAAACTCCGAGATCGGCATCAGCTCGATGGCGTTGACGCCCAGGTCCTGGAGGTAGGGCAGCTTGGCGATCACGCTTTTGAACGTGAAGGGCGCGCTGAAGTCGCCGATGTGGAGTTCGTAGATCACCAGGTCGTTGAACGGCGGCAGGGTCCAGCCGCTGTCGCCCCACTGATAGGGCTTGCCGCTGACCCGCACGACCGCCGCCGGCTGGCCCACCTCGGCGCCCTCGGTCAGCTCGGTAGCGTAGGGATCGCCGATCTCGTGCTCGCCATCGACGCAGAATTTATATAGGTGCTTGCCCGGCTTGAGCTTCAGTTCGGTCCACCACAGGCCCTGCTCGGTGACAAACAGCGCGTCGGCGGCGCGGTCCCAGCCGTTCCAGTCGCCGATCACTGTGACCTGCCGCTTGCCGGGCGCATACAGCGCAAATGTCACCCGCCCGCCAGGATGGGCCACCGCGCCAGGGAACAGGCCCTCGGGGGCGGCTTTGACGACCGGCGTTACCGTATTCTCGATCCGCCGCTTGGGGGCAGCTTTGGTTGCCACAGCATTATCCTTCGAGCGCCAGCCGTATCGACGGGGCTGTGCTCAACCGTCTCTAAGCATCTTTTGTGCCGATGAGTTAACACGACAACCCTAGCACAACCTGGCTGATCGTCTGGCCAAAAGGCGGTAGGGCGGCGGGCGGCCGCCTGCTATAGTGGCCATGAGGTCGGCCACTCCCCGCCGCCCCGCGCGAGCGCTGCACACCCCCGCGGCGATGTCACCCCCTAACACTTATTGGTTTCGGCGTGCATTGGCACAGTGACGTGCCACAAGGAGGAAGCATGAAAGCTCGTCTTAGCCTATTCATGGCGCTGACGCTGCTGGTCGGCGGCTGGGCGCAGCGGCCCGGCATCAGCGCGGCCCAGAGCAGCAGCACGACGCCCGCGGCGCTCATCGAGATTACCGACGGCGGCCTGAGCGCCCGCATACTCCAGGTCGTGCCGGGGACCGTCGTTAGCTGGCTGAATACGACCAGCACGACGCATATTGTGGTCAATGGCACGCCGCAGCAGGTGCTGCTGCCGCTGGTGCTGGGCGCCGGCGGTGCGGCGGCCCCGCGCCCGGCCGCGCCCGCGCCGCTCGACGCCGCGCAGGCCCCGGCCGCCACCGAGCTATTCCGCGCCGCCGTCCCGCCGGGCGGACGATTCAGCTACACCTTTACGGCTGAGGCGACCGTGCCATTTTTTCTGGCCGACGCCCCCGATGTGCGCGGCAGCGTCACGGTCCTCGGCGCCCGCGCTGGCTTTCGCACCGTCAGCTATGATCGCGCCAGCGGCCTCGTGACCGTCGATCTCAGCGGCGCGTCGCTGGTCGGGCTGATCGAGCTGCTGCGGACCAGCTTCGACCTGGACATTATCGTGGCCGACCTCGCCGACGTGCCGATCAGCGGCGCCTTCACGCAGGTTGACATTGAGACGCTGCTGGGCCGCCTGCTGCCGTCCGGCGCCACCTATCACTACAACACCCGCGGCGCCGACCTCGACCGCACGGGCCGCAGCGGGTCGCGGGGCCAGGGCGCGGCCTTCCCGCCCAACACTATTCCCAAAGGCCGCGAGCCGGCGCCGGTCATCAATATCGCTAAAGCGGCGGCTGGCCAGACGCCGCCGATCCGCACTGGGCCGGCCAGCAAGCCGCGCACGGGCGTGGTGGTGCCGTCAACGCCCAAGCCGCCGACCCGCCAGGATACCGGCGGCGTGTATACGCGGCTGCACTTCCAGATCACCGCGGCCGGCCAGCTGACCGTCGACAGCTACGATGTGCTGCCGGGCTTGCTCCAGCGGCCGGCGCTGGTCGAGGGTGCGCTGGTCTATGCGTTGTATATCAATGGCACGCTGGTGGACGTTGGCTCGCTGCCCGAGCCGCTGGCCCGCGTCGCCTATAATCGGCCCAAGCTGCTGCCGACGCACCTCCACGGCCAGCAGGCCCGCGGCCAGTTTTCGATCCCGCTGTCGCGGATCATGGCCGACGCCAGCAGCGTCGCCGGCGCCTCGATTGTGTTCTCGCGCATTCCTGCGGCGCTGCCGGCCGGCGCCACGCTGCCCACCGAGCTGACCACCCAGACCTACGGCGCGTTTACGTCGCTGCTCCAGCCGGTGCGCACGGTGCCCAGCAGCGAGCTGGTCGCGGCCTTCAATGCGCGGCGCCGCCCGGCCGCGCTCCCCGCGGCGACCACGGTCACGCAGCTGCTCAACAGCGGCAACCCCGGCAGCAAAAAAAACCTCGTGATCATCGGCGACGGCTTCCAGTCTGGACAGCAGGCGGCCTTCAACACCTTTGTTGATAACTATGTGATGAAGGGCGTGTTTAGCGATGACGCGCTGCGCGAGACCATGAGCGCCTTCAATATCTACCGCGTCAACGCCGACTCGGTCTCGTCGGGCGTGACGCAGGTCAACAGCACCGGCGCGATTACCGTCAGCCGCAACACGGCGCTCGACTACCACTACAGCGGCATCTGGGGCCGCTGCTGGATGGAGAACGGCCCCAACACCGAGTCGCGGCTCAAAACGATTTTGGATGCGACCGTGCCGCAGCGCGACTATGTGTTTGTGATCCTGAATGAGCCGGGCTTTGGCGGCTGCTCCGACGGCTCCAGCCGCCTGGTCGTGACCAACAGCAGCGGCGACTGGACCGTGGCCGCCCACGAGATGGGGCATATGGTCGGCGCGCTGGGCGATGAGTACACCAACGGCGCCAGCGGCGCCTACACCGGCGGCGAGCCGGCCTGGCCCAACCTGACCAAAAATACAACTCGCTCGACCATCAAGTGGAAGCAGTTTGTCGATCCCAGCACGCCGCTGCCGACCAAGTGTAGCGATGTCAGCGATGCGGTCCAGGATGTCGGCGCGTTCGTCGGCGCGACCACCTACCAGAGCCAGTGGAGCAGCGGCATCTGGGTGCCAACCTGCGACAGCCGCATGAGCAGCAACACGCCGGTCTATAATCCGGTCGGCTACCAGAATATTCGGCAACTGCTGGCGCCGCGCCAGAATATTTCGCTGAGCGACGCCTATCGCGGCGACTTCAACGGCGACGGCCTGACCGACACGGTGCTCCACCAGGACAATAGCCTGGCGCTGTTCCTGGCCCAGAACAGCCGCCTACAGATCGCCTGGCAGGTGACGGGCAAGCTGCCCGGCTGGGACGATTTCCAGCCCGGCGATACGTTCTACGTCGGCGATTTTAGCGGCGATGGCAAGGATGACCTCTTTGTCGTCAATACGACCGACTACCCCGACCCATACTTTGGCCTACTGCGATCCACCGGCACGGGCTTTGAGTGTGTGCGGCTCTTTTTCCAGGAGCTACCCGGCTGGGACGATATGCGCAGCCACGATCAGTTCTACGTCGGCGACTTCAACGGCGATGGCAAGGACGACCTGGCGGCCTTCAACGCCCGCGACTGGTCCGACAGCCAGGGCGTGCCCATCGGCTACCTCGAAATCTTCCGCTCGACCGGCACCGACCTAGCGATGGTCAAGCGCTTCGACGATCAGCTGCCCGGCTGGGACTCGATGCGGGCCAATGATCAATTCTATGTCGCCAACTTCGACGGCGACGCCCGCGATGATTTCTACGTTTTCAACGGCCGCAACTGGGACATTGCCTACCTGGAGACGCTGCGCTCAACCGGCACCGACCTTGTGCCCGTCCAGCGCTTTGATGACCAGCTGCCGGGCTGGGACTCGATGCGCGCCAACGATCAGTTCTATGTCGCCGACTTCAACCACGACAGCCGTGACGACCTCTACGTCTTCAACGGCCGCGACTGGGACAAGGGCTACCTGGAGCTGCTCGCGTCGCTGGGACCGCGGCTATCGCCCACGGTCCGCTACGACGGCGCGGTGCCGGGCTGGGATCTGCTGGAGCCGAACGACCAGTTTTTTGTGGCTGATGTCAACGGCGACGGCCGCGAGGATCTGTACGCCTTCAACGCGCTCGACTGGGGCCACCGCTACCTGGGCCTGATGCGCTCGTCTGGCACCGCGCTGTCGACGACCTGGCACGAGGACTGGGTCAACGGCTGGCAGCTCAGCTCGGCCGACCAGTTTCTGCCCGCCGACTACGCTGGCGCGGCCCACTTCACCGATCTCTTTATCCATAACGCCAACTACTTCGGGCTGCTGCGCTCACAGCAGAGCCGCGTGGTGCTGACCTCGATCTACCCGTCGTGGATCCATACCTACCGCTACGAGTTCGCACGGCTGGTGGCGCTAGCGAGTAGCGAGCGATAAGGAGCGAGTAGCGACGAATGAGTCAGCGGGAGCGGCGCTTGCTTGGCTATGACAGGCGGGCGCCGCTGCTGCATTCGGCGGTTGCTTGCGGCTGGCCGTGGCGGTATGATGGGCCGACCCTCCACATCTGCGGAGCGCGACTGGGGACCTCATGCTGCAATCACTAAATGCCAAAGTGCTGGCCGTTGGGCTGACCACGCTGCTGCTGATCGCCGCGCTGACGGCGCTGCTGTGGAGCAGCCTCACCACCCTGCGTGGCACCGCCGACGAGCTGCTGATGCACACCCAGCAGGGCCAGCTCAGCAGCACGGTGCTCAATGATCTGGCTCGCGCGCTCAGCGAGATTCAAACCTACACCACCGACCGCCGCGCAGAGGATCTGAGCGACGCCCAGACCTCGCTGGCAAATGCCAGGACGGCGCTGGATCAGCTGCGCGGCACCGTGGCGCAGCTGGCTGATCCGCAGGAGCGGGCCGCCGCGAGCGCGCTGGTGCAGCGCGAGGCGGCGGCGCTCCAGGATGCAACCGCACTCACCCAGCAGGTGCCGAGCGACACGGCGCCCGACGCGGCCGGCGACGACGTGATCGAGCCGCTGCTGAACACTGTCCGCGATCTACAGGCCGCGACCAGCGCGCTGGTGGATGTCAGCGCGCACAGCACCGAGATCGGCGCGAGCTTTAGCCGCGGGGTCGCGATCCTGGTCTTCAATGTTGGGCTGCTGCTGCTGGCGCTGGGCGTTACGGCCTACGGCGTCAGCCGCGCCGTGACGCGGCCGGTCACGCACCTTGCGACCGCCGCCCGCCAGGTGACCGAGGGCCGCCTTGATACCGCCGTGCTGGTGACGAGCCGCGATGAGATCGGCGCGCTGCAGACCAGCTTTAACCTGATGACCGGCAGCCTGCGCACGCAGCAGGCCGAGCTGGCGGCGCGCAACACGGCGCTGGAGGCCGCCGCCACTCGCCAGGCCGAGCTGTTCAGCACCGTGCAGGCGCTGAGCGCTCCGGTGCTCCCGGTGTGGCGCGGCATGATCCTGCTGCCCATTGTGGGCTACGTCGACACACAGCGCGCTCAAAGCTTGAGTACCACGCTGCTCAATGCCATCACTGAGCGCCGCGCCCGCCGGGCGGTCCTGGATATTACCGGGCTGATCAGCGATGACGGCGCGGTGCTGCCGCAGCTGCTCCAGATGGTCGAGTTGGCGCGGCTGCTGGGCGCGCAGGTGGTGCTGGCCGGCGTCTCGCCGCGCCTGGCCCAGCAGATCGTGACCCTCGGCGTGCCGCTCCAGGGCTTGCAAACCTTCGCCGATCTCCAGTCAGCGATGCTGGCCAGCGTTGGCGATGGCGCGCTCAGCTAGCGCAGCGTTGGGCGCAGCGTCGCCTGGTTAACACAAAGCCGCCGCAGCAATTGCTGCGGCGGCGCTGATTCGGCAGAGTTTAGACGACGCGGCGGCGCTCTTTGATGCGCGCGGCCTTGCCCGACAGCCCGCGGAGGAAGTACAGGCGGGCGCGGCGGACCTTGCCGAAGCGCACGACCTTGATCGTCTCCAGGCGCGGCGAGTGCAGCAGGAAGGTGCGCTCAACGCCGATGCCGTGCGACGCGATGCGGCGCACCGTGAAGTTCTCGTTGATGCCGCCGTTGCGCCGGCGGATCACGACGCCCTCGAAATCCTGCAAGCGCTCGCGCTCGCCCTCAACCACGCGCACGCTGACGCGCACGGTGTCGCCTGGTCCAAACTTCGGCAGGTTGGTCCGGAGCTGCTCTTTTTCCAACTGGTCAATGATGTTCATCGGTCATCCTTTGCTAGCTGCGCCACGCATCGAGCCAAACATGGGTTACAAGGATTTCAGCGCAGAGGTGCGTGGCCCTCGGCACAAAACAGCGCAGCGCCCAGCGCCGCGCAGCCCACTGATCTCCAGCCGGGCGATTATAGCATACCTTATGCGTTTTCAGCGCATGACGGTGATGCAAAATAGGTTGTTTGCGCTAGCGGCGGGCGACGGGCAGGTAGACCCAGCGCTGCGCCGGATTGACTTGGAGCGGCATCAGCGGATCGCCCAGCAGCACAAAGGCCCACGCGGTCTGGGCCTCGCTATTGCTGCCGGTGCGCAGCAGCTCATCGACCCCCGCGGCGGTCAACGCGCCGATGATTGGCCGTGATCTGCTATGCCAGAGCGCCGCATAAAAGCCGCGCTGGAGGGCATCGTGGCCGCTGGCGATGCTCTGGCCGGTGGGACCCCAGATCGCTACCATCCCGCCGCTCGGGTGCAGGAGCAGGCGCTCATCAATCGTCGTCGGCAGCGGCGCAACCGTTTGAAAGGCCGCTGTCAGGCAGGTCATCTCCAGCAGCACGCTGGGGTGGCCACGGTTTTGGAGGCCGTCGGGGTCATACAGCCCAAGCAGGTAGGCCGGGTCGGCGGTGAAGTCGGTCACGGCCCACTGCCAGGTGTTGCTGTGGCCAACATAGTTGACCAGCGCCGCGCCCTGGTTCAGCAGATCGAGCGCGCGCTGGTGAGCGCGGCCGGCGTCGGGTTCGCGCCAGGGCTGGGCGGCGCTGGCGCTCCACGGGTCATAGTACAGCCGTGCGACTGTGGCCGTGCTGGGCTGGAGCGCCGCGCCGCTGTCGGCGTAGGCCGCAAAGTCGCCGGCGGGATCGGCGTTGCCATCGGCGTCGCGGGCATTGTCGGCCAGGTACGCGACCGTTGGATGCTGCCCAATCCACGACTGGTCGCGCTCGTAGCTTACCAGCTTGCCGACGAGGCTGGTCAGCTCGCCCGCCGTGTTGACGGGCAGGCGGCCCAGCGCCAGGTCGGGCCACGGGTCGGCCAGCGGATCGGCGCCGTCGAGCTGGGCGTAGCAGGCGTCGCAGGCGGTCTCGCCGATCCACGGGTCGACCATCGCCAGGTACGGCGGGATCAGCGTCCGGTTGTGGTAGCCGGCGTAGTCGCGCGGATCGGCCGTGCCATCGCCGACCAGTGTCACGGCAGCCGGCCGCGGCTGCGCGGTGGCCCAGAGGTAGCGCAAAAACTGGCGGATCGCGTTGGGGCTGACCGCACCGAAGCTCCACAGGTCGTAGATGCCCTGCACATCCACGACCTGCACCGTGTAGCCCTGGGCTTGGCGCTGCGCAACCAGCGGCGCCAGCGCGGCGTGCAGCGCGGCCGGCGCAAGGTAGAGCGCCGCGGCGCCCGTGGGCGTGCCGAGCGTCACCGGCGCGTGCGCGGCCACCGCCGGCGTCGCCAGGTCGGCGCTGCGGGCCAGGCGGTAGCGGCGCGGCGCGGGGCCATCCTGGAGCTGCGCGGCGGTCCCGGCCGGCAGTGTAACCACTGTCGGCGTGAGCGGCGCGGTCACATCGTAGAGCGTCGCATCGGCGGCCATGTTGCTCAGGGCATAGCGCCAGGTGCCGCCCACCGTGTCAAAGGGCGCGCTGCGGCCACCGAAATCGAGCTGGGCGCCCTGCTCCCACGCGACGCCGCTGATCTCCAGCCCGTCGGGCGTGGCGCCAGCCACGACGGTCAGCGTCAGGCTGAGGCCGCTGGTGTTGGTCAGGGTGACGACCTCGGTCCAGCTGCCAATACCGGCCCAGCTGGCCTCGGCCGACTGTGCGCCAATCTGCACCCGCAGGCGGTGGGCGCCCGCGGTGTAGGCCGCGCCGCTGACTGTGATCACGGCGGTGGCGCTGGCCAGCGGCAGCCGCGCGGCGAGCGGCACGGCAAGCGTGGCTGCCGGCAGGCCCGGCCCACCCCGCAGGTCGGCGCTGAACCAGTGATCGCCCTGCGGCCCTGGCAGCGTCGAGTCATAGATGTGCGGTGCCTGCCAGGCGCCGCGCTGCCGGGCGGTGCTGCGCAGTGGCGCCGTGCCGAGTGGGGCGCCGCGCACGGCCATGCGCCGGGCGGCGGCGGGATCCAAGGTCAGCCACAGGCGCGCGCCGCCATTCCAGCGGTCGCCCACGCTTGGTACAAAAAATCGCAGCTCGTCGTCGGGGTCAAAGTGGCCGTCGGCGACGCCGCGCAGCTCCAGCGCCAGCTCGCCGGCGCTGCCGCGCAGGTGAAGCTGCGCCGGCACCAGGTTGGCCAGGCTCAATCCTGCGCCCGCCAGGGTCCGCCCGGTGATGCGCTGCAAACCAGCCTGGGCCACATCAACCGTCCAGCTCCGGCCAGCGGCGGCAGGATTCGTGGGTAGCAGCGAGGCATCCGCCGATGCAGGCGATGGTCCAGTGACCCGCAGCACCGGCACGCCGTCGGGCTGGGCCAGCACTGCGCCGGGCAGCAGCGCCTCGAAGCGCGTCACCAGCTCGCGCTGGGCGCCGCGGTGGATGATGGGATTGAAGCTCACGACCGTCAGCGCTTGGTCGCCGCGCCGGCCAGCGCGCACGACCGCGAGCGGCACTGCGGGGGCGGGCGCGGCGGGTTGCAGCAGCACGGCGGGCCGTGGCTCGCCGGCCAGGGTGTGGGCGGGCTTCTGGGTTATGGCGTCGAGCGGCGCGGTCCACGGTGTCGTTTCCAGGCGTAGCACGGCAGGCGCGAGCGGCTGCGGCGCGGCTTGCAGCGTGATCAGCACGGCGGGATAGCGGCCATCGCTGGTATCGAGCTGGGTCCAGTCGGCAAAGCTCGCATCCTGGCCGGCAGCCTGCCAGCTCAAATGAACGCCATCGGCGGCCTGCCAGATACTGGGCGGCCGCTGCGCTGGCGCCGCCACGAGCGACCGCGGCAGCAGCCCAGCAAGGACAATGAGGATGCTGGCCCAGCCGGCCAGCCAGCGCAGTTGATTTCGCATCGCAGTCTTTAAAAAGCCAGACCGATCAAGATATGATCGGTCTGGCACAGCCTCCCAATTAGGAGCGGCGGCGCAAGCTCAGGCCAGCTACGATCAGGAGCAGGCCGGCGCCGATCAGCGCGGAGGACAGCGCGGGCGGCGTGGCGCTGCCGGTATCGGGCAGCGACGGCGGGCTGATGACCGCGGTCGGTCGGGGACTCGGGCGCGGCGGGGCAGTCGGGCGCGCGGTGGCACGCGGCGGCGGGGCAGTCGGGCGCGCGGTGGCGCGCGGCGGCGGGGCGGTCGGGCGCGCGGTGGCGCGCGGCGGGGCGGTCGGGCGCGCGGTGGCGCGCGGCGGCGGGGCGGTTGGGCGCGGGGTGGCGCGCGGCGGCGGGGCGGTTGGGCGCGGGGTGGCGCGCGGCGGGGCGGTTGGGCGCGGGGTGGCGCGCGGCGGCGCGGTTGGGCGTGGCGTGCCGGGGGGTGGTGTGCTGCTGGGAGCTGCGGCGGTTGGGCTGGGAACTACGTCGGTGGCGCTGGGAGCCGGCACGGTGGCGCTGGGAGCCACGGCGGTCGGGCTAGCCGGCGACAGCACGGTGATGGCGGCGTCGCTGACATCGTTGCTCGGGTCGTTGCCGCTGCTACTGCTGCTGACCTCGGCGACGTTGGCGCTGCTGCCGGCGGGTACGCTGTTCACCAGCGCCTGCACGCGGATCGTGATGACCTCGCCGGGCGCCACGGTCCCAATCTGCACCGACAGTGTGTTGCCGCTGGTGGTGATCAGGCCGCGGGTGGTGGTGGCAAAGTACAGGCTCAGGAACGATGGCAGCGCATCGGTGGCGACCACATCAGTGGCCGGGCCAGGGCCGTGGTTCGTGACCCGCAGCGTGTACTCCACGATGTCGCCAACGCGGGCCGTGCTCGCGCTGACGCTTTTCGTAATCAGTGGGTCGGCCGGGAGCGGCGGCGCGCTCGGCTCGGTGGCGCGCGGCGTGGCGGTGGGTGGCACGGCGGTCGCGGTGGGCGGCACGGCGGTCGCGGTGGGCGGCACGGCGGTCGCCGAGGGCGGCACGGCAGTCGCCGAGGGCGCGATGGTGGCGCTGGGCAGCGGCGTATTCGTTGCGGTCGGGAGCGGCGTGTTGGTAGTGGTGGGGACTAGGGTATTAGTCGGCGAGGGCGGCTGGGCCGTTTGGGTTAGGGCCGCCGGGTCCGCCGCCAGCGTGCGCGGCGCCGCGCCCGGCAGCAGCCCGAGCAGCAGCAGGGCGACCCCCAAGAGGAGCAGGCCATAGCGAGTGAGCCGCAAATTCATAGATACTCCTATGTGGGCGGGGCCGGCGCTGGCCGACCCCGCGTAACAATGCTAGCGTAGCGCAACGGGCAAATACAGGCGGGCGGTAGCTGCGGCGAGCTGGCTGCTGCTCGCGGGGCCATACTCGTGGACTGCGCCGCTCAGCTCAACTTCCTGGAGCCAGTAGCTGTAGCGCTGGCCGGCCACGGCGGTTGGGTCGGCCCAAGTGTAGGTCGCGCCGGCCGTGCCGCGGCCCTGGCCGGGGATCAGCGCGGCCGTGACCTGCACCGCATCGGCGCGTCGGCCGGTGGCGCTGCGGACCAGGTGGAAGCCCCAGGTGTTGATCTCGCTGCTGGTGGCCCAGCGCACGGTCACGCCGCCGCCCGTCTGGCTGGCGGTGAAGCTGGTCAGGACAATCGCCGTCGGATTGAGCGGGGTCGTATCGGTCGCGGTGTTGTCGCCGGGCGTCGGGTCGGCGGTCGTGCTGGCGGTGTCGCGGATCACGACGGTGTTGGCGATCTGGCTGACGCCGGTCGGGAACGGGATGGGGATGGTGACGGCGAAGGTCGCGGTGCCGGTGGCGCCGGCGGCCAGGCTGCCGACGGCCAGCGTGCAGCGCGTGCCGCCGGGGCTGCCGGTGGGGCAGCTCCAGCTGGCGCTGCTGCTGGCGGCGTTGAAGGTCGTGTTGGCCGGCACGGTCTCGTTGAGCACCACGGCGGTCAGGCCGACGTTGCCAGCGTTGACATAGTTGAGGGCGTAGGCCACCACGCTGCCAAAGTTGGCCACGGTGCCGCCGTCGCTCTTGGTGATACGCAGGTCCGGCGTACCGGCGACCGGCGTGGTATCAGTGTTGGTGGAAGTGTTGCCGCCGCCGTCGTGGATCACCACGCTGTTGGCGATCTGCGTAGTCCCAGCTGGCACGGCGCTGCTGACCGTCACAGCAAACGTCGCGCTGCCGCTAGCGCCGGCGGGCAGATTGCCAATCGTCAGCACGCAGGCCGTGCCGGGGGCGCTGCCGTTAGCGCAGCTCCAGCCGCCGCTGCTCGCGGCGGCGTTGAAGGTCGTGTTGGCCGGCACCTGCTCGGTGATCAGCACGCCGGTCAGTCCGATGTTGCCGGTGTTGGCGAAGCTCAGGGTGTAGTTGACCGTGCTGCCCGGCGCGACCGTGAGGCCGCCGTCGGACTTGTTGATCGTCAGGCCGGGCGTGGTTTGGACCGGCGTCGTGTCCGAGCCGCCGCTGGTCGTCCCCGAGCTGTCGTGAATGATCGCGCTGTTGGCGAGCTGGGTGGTGCCGGCCGGGACCGGGTTGATGACGGTGACGGCAAAGGTCGTGGTGCCAACCGTGGGGCCGGCCGGGAGATTGCCAACGGTGAAGGTGCAGGCGGTGCCGGCCGGGCTGGCGTTGGCGCAGCTCCAGCCGGGCGTGCTGGCGGCGGCGTTGAAGATCGTATTGGCCGGCACCGTCTCGTTGATCACGACATTGGTCAGGGCGACGTTGCCGGTGTTGCGATAGCGCAGGATGTAGCTGACGGTGCCGCCGGGCTGCACGGTCGTGCCGCTATCGGTCTTGTCTAGGCTGAGGCCGGGCGTGGCCTGGACCGGCGTGGTATCGCTGTTGGTCGCCGTGCTGCCATTGCTAGCAGTGATCGTCACGCTGTTGGTGAGCTGCGGAGTGCCGGCCGGGAACGGGCTGGCGACCGTAACCGCGAAGGTCACGCTGCCGGCCGCGCCGGCCGCGAGATTGCCGAGGGTCAGCGTGCAGGCCGTGCCGGCGGGGCTACCAGCGGCGCAGCTCCAGCCGGTGCTGCTGGCGGCGGCGTTGAAGGTCGTGTTGGCCGGGACGGTCTCGTTGATGACCACGCCGGTCAATCCGACATTGCCGGTATTCCGGTAGGTCAGGACATACGCCACCGTGCCGCCGGGTGTGGTTGTCACGCCGCCGTCGCTCTTGCTGATGGCCAGGCCGGGTGTGGTCTGGACCGGCGTCGTGTCGGTGCCGGTGGTGGTCGTGCCGCCGCTATCGGTGAGGGTGGCGGTATTAGCCACCGACGTGGTGCCGGCCGGGACCGGGTTGGCGACGGTCACGGCAAAGGTTGCGCTGCCGGTGGCGCCCACTGGCAGGCTGCCGATGATCAGCGTGCAGACCGTGCCGGCGCCGCTGCCGTCGGGGCAGCTCCAGCCGGCGGTGCTCGCGGCGGCGCTGAAGGTCGTGTTGGCCGGCACCGTCTCGGTCAGGCGAACGCCGGTCAGGTTGACGTTGCCAGTGTTGCGGTAGGTCAGGATGTAGGGCACTGTGCTGCCGGGCTGCGCAGTGATGCCGCCGTCGCTTTTGACGAGGCTAAGGCCGGGCGTCAGGGTGACCGGCGTGGTGTCGGTGCTGGTGTTATCGCCGGGCGTGGGGTCGGGGCCGTTGGCGCCGTCATCGGTGATCGTCACCGTGTTGAGCAGCTGCGTCGAGCCGGCCGGGAAGCTTGCGGCGGCAGTGACGGCGAAGGTCACTGTGCCAGCGGCGCCGGCCGCCAAGTTGCCGATCGTGAAGCTACAGGCGGTGCCGGCCGGGCTGCCAGCGGCGCAGGTCCAGCCCGGCGTGCTCGCGGCAGCGTTGAAGGTTGTGTTGGCCGGCACGGTCTCGTTGAGCACGACGCCAGTCAGATCGACGTTGCCGGTGTTGCGGTAGGTCAGCTGGTAGGGCACGGTGCTGCCCGGCGTCGTCGTCGTGCCGCCGTCGGTTTTGACCACGCTGTAGTCAGCTGTGACGTTGACCGGCGTGGTGTCGCTGTTGGTCGCGGTCGTGCCGCCGCTGTCGCGGATGATGACGGCGTTGCTCAGCTGGGTCACGCCGGCGCGGAAGGGTGTGACGACAGTGACGGCGAAGGTCGCCGTGCCGCTGGCGCCGGCACCGAGGTTGCCGACGGCCAGCGTGCAGACCGTGCCGGCCGGGCTGCCGGCGGGGCAGCTCCAGCCGGGCGTGCTGCCAGCGCTAAACAAGGTGTTAGCCGGCACCTGCTCGGTCAGTATCACGCCGGTTAGGTTGACGTTGCCGGTGTTCTGGAAGGTCAGCACGTAGTTCACCGTGCCGCCGGGTGTCGCCACAGCGTTATTGTCGGTTTTGTTGATCACCAGGCCGGGCGCGGTTTGGACCGGCGTGGTGTCGGTCGTCGTCGTGCTGGTCGTGCCGTCGGTGATCGTGGCGCTATTGCTGAGCTGCGGCGCACCCACCGGGAAGGGGTTGACCACGGTGGCGGCGAAGGTCACGCTGCCCGCGACGCCGGCGGCGAGGTTGCCGACCGTGAAGGTGCAGCTTGTGCCAGCCGGGCTGCCAGCGGCGCAGCTCCAGCCGGCGGTACTGGCGGCGGCGTTGAAGGTCGTGTTGGTCGGCACGGTCTCGTTGATCACGACATTGGTCAGATCAACGTTGCCGGTGTTCTGGTAGCTCAAGGTATAGATCACGGTGCCGGCGGGCTGCGCCGTGGTGCCGCCGTCGCTCTTGGTCAGGCTCAGGCCGGGCGTGGTCTGGACCGGCGTGGTGTCAGTGTTGGTCGCCGTGCTGCCGCCGCTGGCCGTGATCGTCACGCTGTTGCTGAGCTGCGCGGTGTTGGCCGGGAAGGGGTTGGCGACGGTGACAGCGAAGGTCACGCTGCCCGCGACGCCGGCGTTGAGGTTGCCGACGGTGTAGCTACAGGGCGTGCCGGCCGGGCTGGCGTTGGCGCAGCTCCAGCCGGCGGTGCTGGCGGCGGCATTGAAGGTCGTGTTGGCCGGGACGGTCTCATTGATCACAACGCCGGTCAGGTCGATGTTGCCGGTGTTGGCGTAGCTGAGCACATACGGCACGGTGCCGCCGGGCAGCGCCGTGGTGCCGCCGTCGCTCTTGCTGATGCTGAGGCCGGGCGTGGTCTGGACCGGCGTGGTATCGCCGCCGGTGGTGGTCGTGCCCCCACTATCGGTGATGGTGGCGATGTTGGTCAGCTGGGTGGTGCCAGCCGGCAGCGGGTTGGCGATGGTGACGGCGAAGGTGACGCTGCCCGTGGCGCCGGCCGCGAGGCTACCGACGGTGAAGGCGCACGACGTGCCGGCCGGGCTGGCGTTGGCGCAGGTCCAGCCGGCGGTGCTGGCGGCGGCATTGAAGGTCGTGTTGGCCGGGACGGTCTCGTTGATGACCACGCCGGTCAGATCGACGTTGCCAGTGTTGGCGTAGGTCAGCACATACGGCACGACGGCGCCGGGCGTGGCGATCACGCCGCCGTCGCTCTTGGTCAGGCTCAGGCTGGGCGCTAGGATTACGGGCGTCGTGTCCGAGCCGGTGTTATCGCCGGGCGTGGCGTCGGGGCCATTCGTGCCATCATCGCTGACGGTCGCGGTGTTGAGCAGCTGCGTCGCGCCCGCCGGGAACGGCGTGACCGCGGTGACGGCGAAGGTCGCCGTGCCAGTGGCGCCGGCGGCAACGCTGCCGACCGCGAGGGTGCAGAGCGTACCGGCCGGGCTGGTATTGGCGCAGGTCCAGCCGGCGGTGCTGGCGGCAGCATTGAAGGTCGTGTTGGCCGGGACGGTCTCGTTGATGACCACGCCGGTCAGATCGATGTTGCCGACGTTGGTGTAGGTTAGCTGGTAGGGCACGGTCGCACCGGGCGTGACGGTGGCGCCGCCATCGCTTTTGGTTAGTGCGAGGTCAGGGGTGACATTGACCGGCGTGGTATCGCTGTTGGTGGCGGTCGTGCCGCCGGCTGCGCTGACCGTTGCGCTGTTGGCCAGCTGGCTGGTGCCGGCCGGTACCGGGCTGACGACGGTGACGGCGAAGGTCGCCGTGCCGCTGGCGCCGGCGGCGAGGTTGCCGATCGGTAGCGTGCAGACCGTGCCGGCCGGGCTGCCGTTGGCGCAGCTCCAGACCGGGTTGCTGGCGGCGGCATTGAAGGTCGTGTTGGCTGGGACCGTCTCGCTGAGCACGATGCCGGTCAGTCCGACGTTGCCGGTGTTGCGGTAGGTTAGCAGGTACGCCACCGTGCCGCCAGGCGTGACAGTGGCGCCGTTGTCGCTTTTGGCCAGCGCCAGGCCGGGCGTGGTCTGGACCGGCGTGGCGTCGCTGCTCGTGTTGTCGCCGGGCGTCGGGTCGGTGCCATTCGCGCCATCGTCGCCGATGGTCGCGGTGTTGACGACCTGGGCGGTGCCGGCCGGCAGCGGGTTGGCGACGGTGACGGCGAAGTTGACGGTGCCGGTCGCGCCGGCCGCGAGGTTGCCAACAGTGTAGCTGCAGAGCGTGCCGGCCGGGCTGCCAGCGGCGCAGGTCCAGCCGGCGGTGCTGGCGGCGGCGTTGAAGGTCGTGTTGGCCGGGACGGTCTCATTGATGACCACGCCGGTCAGATCGACGTTGCCGACGTTGGTGTAGGTTAGCTGGTAGGGTACGGTTGCGCCGGGCGTGACGGTGGCGCCGCCGTCGCTTTTGCTGAAGATTCAGGTCAGGGGTGACGTTGACTGGCGTGGTGTCGGTGTTGGTCGCGGTGCTGCCGCCGCTGGCGGTGACGGTTGCGCTGTTGGCGATCTTGAGTCGTGCCAGATGGCGCTGGGTTGACCAGCGTCACCGCGAAGGTGGCGCTGCCGCTGGCGCCGGCGGCGAGGTTGCCGATGGCTAGGGTGCAGGTCGTGCCAGCCGGGCTGGCGTTGGCGCAGCTCCAGCCGGCGGTGCTGGCGGCAGCATTGAAGGTCGTGTTGGCCGGGACGGTCTCGCTGAGCACGACGCCGGTCAGTCCGACGTTGCCAGTGTTGCGGTAGGTCAGCAGGTAGGGCACCGTGCCGCCCGGCTGCACCGTAACGCCGCTGTCGCTTTTGGCTAGGCTCAGGCCGGGCGTGGTCTGGACCGGCGTCGTGTCGGTGCCGGTGTTGTCGCCGGGCGTCGGGTCGGGGCCATTCGCGCCATCATCGCTAATCGTCGCGCTGTTGGCGAGCTGGGTGGTGCCGGCCGGCACTGGACTGAGCACCGTGACCGCAAAGGTAACGCTGCCCGCCACGCCGGCCGTGAGGCTGCCAACCGCAAAGCTACAGACCGTGCCAGCAGGGCTGCCGTCGGTGCAGGTCCAGCCGGCGGTGCTGGCGGCAGCATTGAAGGTCGTGTTGGCCGGGACGGCCTCGTTGATGACGACGCCGGTCAAGTTGACATCGCCGGTGTTCTGGTAGGTCAGAATGTACGGGATGGTCGCGCCGGGCGTCGCCGTGCTGCCGCTGTCGCTTTTGACAATGCTCAGGTCGGGCGTGACGTTGACCGGCGTGGTGTCGCTGTTGGTGGCGGTCGTGCCTCCCGTCGCGCTGACCGTCGCGCTGTTGGCGATCTGGGTGGTGCCGGCGGGCGCCGGGCTGACGACGGTGACGGCGAAGGTTGCCGTGCCGCTGGCGCCGGCGGCGAGGTTGCCAATCGCCAGCGTGCAGACCGTGCCGGCCGGGCTACCGTCGGCGCAGCTCCAGCCGGTGCTGCTGCCGGCGGCATCGAAGGTGGTGTTGGCCGGGACAGCCTCGCTGAGCACGACGCCGGTGAGGCCGACGTTGCCGGTGTTGCGGTAGGTCAGCAGGTACGCCACCGTGCCGCCGGGCTGCACCGTGGCGCCGCCATCGCTTTTGGCCAGCGTCAGGCCAGGCGTGACGTTGATCGGCGTGGTGTCGCTGCTGGTATTGTTGCCGGGGTTGGTGTCGGCGCCGTTCCCGCCGCTGTCGGCGATGCTGGCGCTGTTGCTCACAGTCGTGGCGCCGGCCGGCAGCGGGTTTAGGACTGTCACTGCAAACGTTGCCGTGCCCGTGGCGCCGCCAGCGAGGTTCCCGACGGTGAGGCTACAGGGGGTGCCAGCCGGGCTGCCATTGGCGCACGTCCAGGTCCCGGTGCTGGCGGCGGCGTTGAAGGTCGTGTTGGCCGGCACAGTCTCGTTGATGACGACGCCGACCAGGTTGATGTTGCCCGTGTTGGCGTAGCTCAGGAGGTAGGGCACGGTGCCGCCGGGCGCCACCGTGGTGCCGCCGTCGCTCTTGATAATGCTGAGATCATGGCTGGTGTTGATGGTGTCGGTGTCGGTGCCGGTCGCGGTCGTGCCGCCTGTGGCGGTGACGGTCGCGCTGTTGAACAGCTGGCTGGTCCCCGCGGGCAGCGGGTTGGCCACGATCACGGCAAAGTTGACGGTGTGTGGGCTGGTGTCGGCTAGGCTGCCGACGGTGTAGCTGCAGACCGTGCCGGCTGGGCTGCCGTCGGGGCAGCTCCAGGTTGCCGTGCTCGCGGTGGCGCTAAACGTCGTGTTGGCCGGGACGGTCTCGTTGATGACCACGCCGGTCAGTCCCACGTTGCCGGTGTTGCGGTAGGTCAGGACGTAGACCACCGTGCTGCCCGGCGTGGTCGTGGTCGAATTATCGCTCTTCGTCAGGCTCAGGCCGGGCGTGACGCTGACCGGCGTCGTGTCCGCGCCGGTGGCTGTGGTGCCGCCGGTCGCCGTGACCGTGGCGCTGTTGGCGAGCTGGGTGGTGCCGGCCGGGACCGGGTTGACGACGGTGACGGCAAAGACCGCCGCGCCGCTGACGCCGATGGCCAGGTTGCCGACGCTGAAGGTGCAGACCGTGCCGGCCGGGCTACCGTCGGGGCAGCTCCAGGTCGGGGTGCTCCCGGCGCCGCTAAACGTCGTGTTGGCCGGGACGGTCTCGCTGATGACAACGCCGGTCAGGTTGGCGTTGCCAGTGTTGCGGTAGGTCAGGGTGTAGTTCACCGTGCCGCCGGGAATGACAGTGGCACCACCATCGTCTTTAGTCAGGCTGAGGCTGGGCGTAATTCGCATCACGCTCGGGTCAGACGGGGCGGCGTGCACCGACGGCGCAGCGCTAGCCACAAGGAGCGAGCAGATTACAAGCAGTGACCAGATGCTGTGGTGCGCGCAACTCTGCCTGCGCAGCATCAACAGTGGCCAACGACCGACCCGGACGGCAAACGATAACTCCATCTGAGTAACCTCCAGTTGCCTGTGTAATTTAGGATAAGGTGGTGTGGAATAGCTAAGGAGAGCAGTATACCCTGCCTGCTTGCCCGGTAGATAGCTGTTAGATTACATGTTACGCTGGTGACATTACATTCCACCTTACCGTAGCCGGGCATTGGCACTTTCGTTCGACGGAATGCGGCCCAGATTGGTCGCTAGTCCGCCGGCGCTGGCCCAGATTAGCCCGGCGCCGCCAAGCTGTACTAGGTCGTCTCCTGGCCCGGCTGTGCGGCGCGGTGTGACGCGCAGCGTCGCATGGTCTATTGTTGAGAACACTGCTACACTGATGTATACTCGGTGGCCCTGCCACCCAAGCGACTGCGAGCAACCCCATGAAAACCGGACGGCTGGAAGCATTTAGTGATGGCGTGCTGGCAATTATTCTGACAATTATGGTGCTGGAGCTGAAAGTCCCGCACGGCGCCGCGATGGAAGACTTGCAGCCGCTCGTCCCCGTCATCCTGAGCTACATCCTGAGCTTTATCTACATCGGCATCTACTGGAATAACCACCACCATCTGCTCAATGCGGTCGAGCGGGTAGATGGCCGCGTGCTGTGGGCCAACTTGCACCTGCTGTTCTGGTTGTCGCTAGTCCCGTTTGCTACAAATTGGATGGGCGAGACGGCATTCGCAACCTGGCCGGTCGTCGCCTATGGCGTAATTCTGCTCGGTGCGGCGCTGGCGTATACACTGCTGACCCTTGCGCTGCTCGGCGCCAACGGCCGTGACTCGCTGCTGGCGCAGGCGGTGGGTCGGGATATTAAGGGCAAGCTGTCCGGCGCTTTGTATGTGCTCGCCCTGCCCCTGGCCTTTGTCAGCGCCTGGTTTGCGCTGGCAGTCCATGTGCTGGTCGCCGTGATCTGGCTGGTCCCCGACCGCCGCATCGAGCAGCGGCTCGGCGCGTAGCCCAAGCGACGCCTCGGTGGCAGTGAGGCAGCGCGGGATCGGCATTCTTATCTCAGTGAGAAGCCTAAAGACGGAGACAGGCGACCTTTATGCTCTGCCCTCGTGGCGTGCGCTGGGCTTGGCGCTGCTGTCCGCAACCCTGAATGTCAAAGCTGGCAGCGCCACGACGGTGCCGCTGATCCTGGCCAGCAGCGCGCTGCCACGAGCCGGTGGTCGGCTTTGCCAGCTACCACTCGACCTTCGACATGAGCAGCAATAGGTTGGTCAAGCTGCCGTTTGTGCCGGCAAGACCAGCGGCGGCCTCCAAAACCAACGACTACTACAGTACGGCCGTGGACAAAGAGACGCTCAGCAATCCCAACAATCGTCTGATTAACACCCGCCCTGGCTACTGCGCGCCGCCGCTGGGCCGAACGATACCTGGACGCTGGCCGGCGCGCTGTGGAATCCGTTTGGCTACTGGGGTCCGGCCCGCAATTTTTGGGTCTACGATGTGCCATTCGTATCAGGATTTGTACCGCGACCGCAGCGTGGTGCTCTACCCGGCGCCCTAAGCTAGCGCCTGCGCCAGGCGGCGCAGCTCGGCGCTGAACGGCGCGGCCGGCTGCGCCAGCGCGAAGCGGCCACGGGCGGGCGCGGCCAGCAGCGCGGCGGTGTGTGGCACCACCGCCGCCACCGCCACGCCGTAGCGCTGCTCGATCTCGGACTGCAGCGTGGTGCGCTGAAACTGCGGGGCCACATCGTTGAGCACCAGCGTGGTGCGCGGCACGCCCAGCTCGCGCGCCATCGCTACCGCCGTGCCGGTGCCCTGATAGTCCTGGTGGTCGGGCCGCAGCACCAGCGCCAGCACGTCGGCGGCCGCCAGGACCAGCAGCGTCTCCTGCTGGAGGCCGGCCTGGAGATCGAGGACCACGGTGTCAAGCTGGTGCGCTTGGCCCAGCGTCGCTAGCCCATCGAGCAGCCGCTGCGGATCGTAGCTGTGAAGCAGCGCGGCCCGCTCGGCGGGGCTGGGCGCGGCGGGGACCAGCCAGGCCCGCCCGGCGTCGCCCGGCGCGGCCGCCAGCGCATAGCAGGCCGCCAAGATTGAGTCGCGGCCCAGCAAATACCCGCTGAGCGTCGCGCCCTGTGCGCTGGCGGGCTGGCCAAGCAGCAGGTGCAGGCTGGGCGACTCAAGGTCGGCGTCAACGACCGCCACCCGCTGGCCGGCGGCGGCCAGCAGCGTCGCCACGTTGGCGGTCAGCGTCGATTTCCCGGTGCCGCGCCGCGCCGCGTAGCATGCGACCAGGCGGGTCATTGCCCGTCGCCGCCCGGCGGCTGGGCTTTGCGCTGCCGAATCTGGGCCGCGCGCCGCTGGAGCTGCTGAAAATATTCGGTCTCGGTGATCTCGGCGACCTCCTCGGCCTTGCGCTGCTCGTCAATCTGAATATGCAGCTCAACGATCTGAGCCTGTAGCCGGTGCTCGCGCAGCTGGACCTGCTCGGCCATCTGCCGAAATACCTGCGCCAGCGTCGTCACCTCGTCGCGTAGCGGCCGCGCGATCACGCTGTCGACTAGCTCGCGGTCCAGCGCGCCGCGCTCCATCGTGCGGGCGGCCTCGGCTAGCTGAAATAGCGGACGGGTGATGTTGCGGCTGACCAGCGCGGCCGTCACCAAGAGCGCCGCCAGCCCCAGCCCAAACAGCTTGAGCATCTCGACCTGCCGCTGCGCGCGCTCGGCCTCGATCTGGTCGCGGACCTGGTTGGCGGCCTTATGAAATTCCGCCAGGTTGGCGCCGATCACCAGCCCGCCGAAGCGCCCGGTCGCCGCGTAGCCGCCGTGATCAAAGGGGATCGGCGCGTAGGCCGAGGCTTTCTGGGCACCGGCGCGGTTGGTCGTGATCGTAAAGCCGGCCTGGCCGCCCAGCACGGCGGTGTAGATCGTCGGCAAATTCGGGTCCGACCAGCCGGCGTAGGCCATGTTGAACGGATGCCGCTTGGTCTCGTCGGCGGTCATATCGCCGGTCATGTAGCCGATGGTCTTGCCCGCGGCGTCCAGCCCGCGCATCCGCGACAGCAGTGGGTGAACTATCGTGTAGCCCTCGTCGTCGAATACAAACGCATAGTTGCCGGTGGCGTAGTCGGGGTAGGGCGTCGCGAGGTTGGCGGCGGTCGGCTGGATGTGGAGCGCGTACTCCATCAGGTGGCGGTGGTCGAGCGACAGGACGACCACGCCGGTCACGCTGCCGTCGGCGGCCCGCACGGCGGCGGCAAAGCGAATCACGCCCTCGTAGTGGGCGTAGCGCTCGGCCTCGCTGGTGCCAGCGGCTTTGGCCGGCTGCAGGTCGAGCGAGGTGTGCCAGGCTGTCAGCCGCGACACAAACACCTCGCCGGGCGGCAGCGCCAGCGCCTCGTCGAAGTAGCGCTCGGTCAGATACGTCGTCTGCGCGGCGGCGCTGACGTTGCGCAGCGCGGCGGCCGGCACAGGCTGGCCGTCGGCAATCCGAAATTGCTCCTGGCCGTCGGGCGTGACCAGCGCTAGCTCGCGGTAGAGCGGCAGCGGCTGCGCGACCAGCTTGCCGGCGGCGTCGGGGTAGGTGATCGGGCGCGCGTGCGCCGCCCCGAACGCCATGAAGGCCGCGGGCGTGGCCGGCAGCAGCCGCGCGTCCAGCGTGTCGGCCACGCGGCCTTCTAGGAACTGCGCGATGACCGCCGCGGTCAGCGTCGTGCGACCCTGGAGCGCTTCAAGTGACTTGGCATCCAGCAGCGCCGTCGCCGAGGCCGTGGCCCGCTCGCTGGCGGCGCGGTAGCCGTTGAGCGCGCTGGAGCTGATCAGCACCAGCGGCAGCAGGCCGGCGGTCAGCGTCGCCAGCGCAATTTTGACCAGCAGGCTGACCGTCAGGCCGCGGCGGCGCGGGGCCGTGCGGGCCGGCGTGTCTGTTGTCGAGCTAGTGGCCACCTACAACCTGTCCCGCCTTGCGCACCAGCGTGCCCGTGGCGTCATAGACGAAGCTGGCGCTCTCGAAAAAGCTAAACGGAATTTTTAGCCCAATCGCCCGCGCCTTGCGGAAATTAATCGCGATGTCCGGCGGCGATACTACGCCGGCCTTGAGATCGCCGGGCTTGGCGCCGCCGAGAATGTCCAGGCCGTACAGCGCCGCCAGGTGGGCGTTGCTTTCAAAGCTGACGCCGATTGACATAACTGCGCTGGCGTCGCCAGGCTGCACCACGTCGGGGACGGCGCTGAGGACGGGGACGCCCGCCGCCGCCCCGTCGATCAGATCGATCTCGTTAAACACCGACGTGCTGCCGGTAATCCAAAAAATGCTGTCGGTAAGCTCGGGGTCGGTGGCGCGCAGCGCGGCGACGGCGGCCGGCATGTCCACGGCCAGCTCGGCGCGGGACTGCTTGTCGTCGTCCACCACGACATCGGTGATGCGCACATTATACACCGTAGCAATCTGTTTGAGCGGCTTGACCTGCGTTTCGCGGGCGCTCTCGTTACTCTGGGCGTAGATCACCGCGATATTCCGCAGGCCCGGCTTGAGCTGCCGCAGATAGCTCATCTGGACCTCGATCGGCATGTTGAGCGAGGTGTAGGCCAGGTTGGTACCGCTGCCGGCCGTGTAGCTGGGCAGCTGACCGAGCAGCACGGGGTCTTTAGCCGAGACCGAGACCACCGGAATCGCGGCGCCGACGAAGTGCTTGGCCGCAAACGCCGCCGCATCCGAGCCCATCGAAAAAATAAGGTCAGCGTGCATCGCTAGGGCCTCGTCCAGCACCGCAAGACCGCGCGGCGCCCGGCCGGCGGTGTTGATCACTGTCCAGACCGCCGCCACATCGCGGCTGGCCAGGATCGTCACCAGCTCGCTGAGCGCGGTGTCGTAGGCCGACGACGGCTTGGTGAATAGCACCACGAGGCGGCGCGGCGTACCAGCTTGGCCGGGGCGGTTGAGGGTGAAGCGCAGCGGGTCGCGGGCGTCGGCGGTGATCTGCCAGCTGGCGCTGGGCGGCGTTTTGAGCTTAAACCAGGTGATCGGCGTCGTCGCCGTCAGCGACCCCGCTGATGGCAGCGGGGTTGCGGTGCTGGGCGCGGCGCTCGGCGCTGGCGCCGCGGTGGTCGCGGTGGCGGCGGTTTGCGCAGTTGTTGCAGTGAAGGTCGGCGCAGCAGCGGTGCTGGTCGCGGTGGCGGCGGTTTGCGCTGCCGTAGCCGTGCTCGTCGGCGCAGCAGCGGTGCTGGTCGCGCTGAACGTCGGTGCAGCCGGCGCCGTTGCGGTGAAGGTCGGTGCAATCGTCGCCGTAGCCGTGAGAGTCGGCGCCGCCGTCGCGGTCGCGGCGGGCGTGGGCGCCGCGGCGGGCGCAGTGAAGGCGCGGCCAACCCAGCCGCGCCCGCCGCCGGGCAGCACAACGTTGAGCCAGGCGCCGCGCTCATCAATGACGGTCAGCATGTCGCCCTGCCGCACCGTCGCCACCACCGCAAAATGGAGGCCCGGCCCGCTCCGCACCCGCAGCGCGGCCGCCGTGACCACCACGCGGCCCGCGGCCGCCAGTGTTGGCATCGGCGCCACCGCCGGCGCGGCCTGCAGCGGCCCGCCCGCCAGCAGGCCCACGGTCGCGCACACAAGCACCGCCAGGAATCGCCATCGTCGCATCACAGCTGCTCCAAGCTGGGCGCCGACAGGCTCGGCGGCCCGACGCGCAGCACAAATAAAAGGCCAAACACAATCAGCAGCCCGCCCAGCCAGCCGAGCGCCACCGGGCTATCGTGCGACGCCAGCAGCAGCTGCGAGACGATCAGCGGCCCCGCCATGTGGCCGACGCGCTCCAGAAAGCGGTACAGCGAGGCGGTCGAGCTTTTGCCGAGCGCCGCGGCGGCCGCCGTGTTGGAAATATGGGTGACAATCGGGGCGTGGATGCAGCCGTGGGCCACGCCCAGCAACAGCATCCCGGCGATCAACACCACGGTCCTGAGCGACGGCACCGTGCTCTGCTGCAGCAGCGGCCAGCCGATCAGCCCGATCAAGACCAGGCCCAGGCCGCTGCCGAGCGAGCCGAGAAACAGCACCAGCCCGGTGCGGCCCAGCCGGTCGACGGCCCGCGCTACGTAGGTGCTGGAGACGAGCACGCCGGCGGCGTAGAGCATCAGAATCTGGCCGATGTCCTCCTGGGCGTACTGCTGGCGCGCCAGCAGCAGCGGCAGCGCAAAGATCGTCACGCCGGTCAGGATCGCTTTGGCCGGAATGCCGATCAGGATGATCGTTTTGACAAATTGCCAGTCGCGCACGGCGGTCGCCAGGCCAGCCAGGACGCCCTGCGCCGGGCCGCTGCGGTCGTGGTCCAGGCGCGGCAAAAGCGCCGCGGCGTACCACACGAGCAGCATCGCCAACACCGCACCGACCAAAAACACGCCGTAGTTGCCCATATACACTGCCAGCAGCGCGCCAATCGCGGTCCCCGAGATCATGCCGCCGTTGTAGCCAAACACCACAATCGCCGCGCCGCGGGTCTTTTGGCCGCCGACCGCCGCCTCCAGAATATAGCTCTGGACGCCGATGTACAGAATGCCCTGGCCCAGCCCGGCCAGCGCGCGGATTGGGTACATTGCGTAGAAGCTCGGCACCAGCGCCATCAGCACCAGCGCTAGCGCACACAGCGCCGACCCGACGACCAGCAGCGGCTTGACGCCGCGCCGCTCGGCGAAGCGCCCGGCCGGGATCAGCGCCAGCACAAAGGCCGCAAAGTAGACCGTGAAGACCGTCGAGACCAGCCCGGCGGGCGCCTGGGCGGCTTTGGCTAGGCCCTGCACATACAGCGGCAGAAACGAGGCGGTCAGGCCGTCCACAAACACCACAAAAAAATAAAACGGCCGGATCAACCCGATCTGCCAGTCGGACCAGCCGGGCGCGCCGCGGGCCACCGCGCCGGTCAGGAGCCGCAGCAGATTAAACAGCAGCAGCGCGATAAACGCCGACGCGACGAACAGCACCGCGAAGTTTTTGGCGCTGCGCCACAGCTGTGCGTAGACGACTGTGCGCGGAATCCCCAGCCGCACCGCCACCTGATGGCCAGCGGTCGGCATGATCCACGCGGTCCTCGTAGAAGCCGGGCGGGCTTTGCCAGGCTTGGCCCACGCGCTGCGCGTCGGTGTGGATCACGATGGTGTCGTCGCGGGTCAGGGCCACAAAGCCGAGGTCGGGGTTGAGCGTGCGGTAGCCTTGCAGCGTCGCATCCAGGCCGCTGAAATCGTCCAGCTCCAGCCCGAGCGCCAGCGGCGTGCTCAATCGGCCGGCCAGCGAGCGGGCCAGCGCGGTGGTTTTGCCGCGGATGCCGTCGGCGTAGAGGCCAATCAGAATCGTGATTACTGCCAGCGCCATCGCTAGAAATGCTACGCCATAGGCCAGCTCCAGGCGGCGGGTCAGCCGCGTGGCCTGCGCCGGCGCGCTCAGGACGAATGCGCAGCCGGCAAAGAGCACCACCAGCAGCCCGGCGATCAGCGCCAGCGGCGCGAAGCGGGCGGTGATCCGGCCGCTGATCGCGGCGCGCGGCGTCGTCAGCTCCAGCGCGCCGACTTGCTCGAACTTATTGCGTAGCGGCAGGCTGACCCGGTAGTCGCGGTCGCTCTCGGTGATCGTATAGCGCAGCGCCGCCTGTGCCAGCGGGCTGCTCCGAAAGGCCGCGGCGTCCACCGTGCCGCCAGCGCCAAACAGCGTCTGCCCGGCGGGGCCGCGCAGCATCACCGCACCAATCGAGGCGTCGGCGCTGAGCAGCGGCTGGCTGAGCGGCGCAAAGCCGGGGAACTGCTCCAGCGGCAGCCCGGCCAGCAAAAACGGCTCCAGCGCGGTGCTCATCACCTCGCCCTGGGCTGCCAGCCGGGCCAGCTCAAAGCGCGGGTAGGTCCGAAACGCCTCGCCGATGCCGACGTAGGCCAGCAGCGCCAGCGACAGCGCCAGCACCAGCGCGGCGGCCGCAGTGTTGCCCAGGCGGCGGTTGGAAGAAGATGCCATAACGATGCTCTTGGCTAGGCCGACCCGGCCGGCAGCAGCTCGACAATGTGGGCGATGGCCTCCGGCTCGTAGCGCAGCAGCGTATCGAGGCGATCCACCAGCAGGTTTAGAATCAGGTCGGTGTACCCCAGCCCGGTCTGATCCAGGCCCAGCAGCGTCAGGCTGGTGACGCGGCCGTCGGGGCGCTTGAGGTCGGGCTTGGGGTTGGCCTCCAGAATAAACAGCGCGCCGTCGGTGTCCGCCCGCACATCGACGCGCACCAGCGATTGGAGGCCGCAGGCCGCGTACAGTCGCTGCGCCAGCGCCAGCAGCGCCATCTCTAGGTCGGCGTCGCGCACCGGGCTAGCGCGGCTGGCGGTGATCGGCCGCTGGTCCATCGAGGTAAAAATCCGCTCGTCGGGCGCCAGCACCCGCTCCAGCGCCGAGAACGCGAAGGGCGCCGTGCGCCGCTCCAGCTGCCCCTGGCGCATGCCGACCGGCCCGCAGACCGAGACGCAGAACTCGCGGCCGGGCAAGAACGGCTCGATCAGCACACTGTTGCGGGTCGTGGTATAGACCGCCGCCGCCACATCGGCCAGCGCCGCGCGGTCGTCCACGACATACACGTGCAGCGAGGCCCGCCCCGACACCGGCTTGACGACCAGCGGCCCGCTGTGGCCGCCCAGCGCCGCCTGCAGCGCCGGCCCGTCGGGGTTGAGCGGGCCGTGGCCGGGGTGCCAGGTGACAAACGGCGCAGTCGGAATGCCCAGCGCCTGAAGCATCCGCTTCAGGGCGTCTTTGTTGTCCAGCAGCGAGGCGTGCAGCGAGCTGTGGCCGACGTATGGCATCCCGAGCAGCTCCAGCAGCGCCGGCGTGTGGCTGACGGGATTGAGGCCCTGCACGCCGCCGGTGTTGAGCCAGACCAGGTGCGCGCCGCAGTCTTGGAGCGCCTGCGGCAGCCGCATATCATCGGGCAGCAGCGCGACCTCGGCAAAGCCTAGCTCGCCCAGGGCCGCGGCGATGTCGGCGGCGACGGCCTGATAGCTTTTCCACGGCCGCGAGTTGTGGGTGCGGTAGATGACGGCGCCGGGCTGCGCCTTGTCGCCGCCGTGGACCACGGCGATCCGCAGCCGGCGGCGCAGTGCGGCGAGATACGCCGGCCACGCGGCGGGATCATAGGCAAAGGCTGAAGTCGAGCATCGCAGACGCTCCGCGGCTGGTGAGTTTGAAAATGGGGCCGTGGCGCTATTGTACTGGAAACAGGCCTCGTCGCGCTACATAACTCTAGGGCTTTGGTTGCGCTTTGGTTAACGCTGCGGGCCTGTGCAGATCCAGCGTATCCGAATCCTAGCTCGGCGGCTGGTGACGGTTGAAAAAATGGGGTCGTGGCGCTATTGTACTGGAAGCGGGCCGCGTCGCGCTACTCATCTTTTGCGCTGCCGTTAAAGATGCTACAGTGTGTTGCGCAGCCCTGCGGCCGACGCCCCGCCGGCCGGGACCCCACGAGGAGCAGCCATGTCCAAAATTATCTCCATCCACTCGTTTCGCGGCGGGACCGGCAAGTCCAACACGACCGCCAATCTCGCCGCGCTGCTGGCCGCCGACGGCCGCCGCGTCGGGGTGATCGATACCGATATTCAGTCGCCCGGCATCCATGTGCTGTTCGGCCTCCACGAGACCCACCACTCGCTCAACGACTATCTGTGGGGCAAATGCACGATCCACGAGACGGCCCACGATGTCACCGCCCGGCTCGGCCCGGTGGCGGGCAAGATTTTTCTGATTCCGTCGAGCATCAAGGCCGGCGAGATCGCCAAAGTCCTGCGCGAGGGCGTCGACGCCGAGCTGCTGACCGACGGCTTTCAAAGCCTGGTCGACGAGCTGCGGCTGGATGTGCTCTTGATCGACACGCACCCCGGCATGAACGACGAGACGCTGCTGTCGATCACGGTCTCCGACGCGCTGATTATTCTGCTGCGCCCCGACCAGCAGGACTACCAGGGTACCAGCGTCACCGTCGAGGTCGCCACCAAGCTGGGCGTCGCGCGGCTGGTGCTGCTGGTCAACAAGGTGCCGTCCACGCTGGCGCTAGACGATGTGCGGGCCAAAGTCGCCAAAACCTACGGCTGTGAGGTCGCCGCCGTCCTGCCACACGCCGACGAGTTGATGATCCTGGCCAGCAACGGCCTGTTTGTGTTGAGCTACCCCGACCACCCGATCACCCGCGGCCTGCGCCAGGTGATTCGGGCGGTGATGAGCTAAGGAGCGCCGCCATGACCAGCCCAGCCGCCACATTTCTCGGCGCGATCGAGCCGCGGCTGCGGGTGCTGCTGCCAGCCGATCTGTACGTCACCGTCTGGCTCGACCAGTCGCCGGCCACGCTGCTGCGCGTCTTCCGGCACCTGCGCGCGCTGCGCCGCATCCTCGACGACTATATGCCGCGCCAGATCTGGGAGGCGCCGCCGCGGCCGGGCAGCCTGCGGCAAAGCTGGCGCAGCGGCACGCTGATGTTCACCGACCTCGTGGGCTTCACGCCGCTGATGGAGGCCCACGCCGCCCAGGGCCAGGCCGGCGCCGAGACCGTCCTCCAGGTGCTCAACAGCTACTTCGCCGAGATGATCGAAATTATCTCGAAGTCGGGCGGCAACCTCTTGGAGTTCACCGGCGACGCGATGCTGATCCTGTTCCCAACCCAGACCCGCGGCCGCGACCGGGCGCAGGCGGTGCGAGCCGGCCTACGCATGCAGCGCGCGATGGCGGCGCGGGCCGCGCGCGGCGGCGCGTCGGCGGCGCTCGGGATGCGAGTCGGGATTCACCACGGCCGCTTTCTGAGCGCCGACATCGGCACGCCCCACCGTATGGAGCATGTGCTGCTCGGCCCGACGGTGCAGCGCACCAAAGCCGCCGAGGGCGCCGGGCTGGCCGGGCGGATCTGCGTCAGCGCCGAGTTCGCCGCCGAGCTGGGCGCAGAGTTCCGCACCGCGCCCGCCGACGCCGAGCACTGCCTGGTGATCGATGATCTGGCCGACGATGAGCTGGGCGAGTACGACATCGTCCCGAATCGCCGGCGCGGCCTCGGCGGCGTGCTGTTTGACAGCGACCCGGCCGAGCTGCTGGCCGAGATCGAGATCGGCGTCAACCAGGCGGCGGTGCTGGCCAGCTACTTCCCGCCGGTGATCCTACAGGTCATGGTCGAGAACACCGCGCAGCGCCGCATCGCCCCGGAGTTCCCGGCGCCGGCGGTGATGTTCGTGCAGCTGCTGGGCTTGACCGAGGGCCTCACCCGCGCGACGCCTGACGAGGAGGCCAGCATTCTGGCCAGCTTTTCGGAGCTGTTCGCCCGCATCAACGCCGTGGTCGAGGCGCGCGGCGGCGTGTTGAAGAAGGTGACCTATGACCGGGCCGGCTCGGTGATCCTGATCTACTTCGGCTCGCCCAACATGCACTCCGACGACGCCCGCCGCGCGGCGCTGGCCGCGGTGGCGATCCGCACGGTGGCCGCCGCGTTCGTCCCGCCGACCATTGGCGGGCTGCCGGTGACCATCGGCACCAAGATCGGGCTGACGCAGGGGCCGGTGTTTGTCGCCGAGATCGGCGAGCCGCGCGGCCGCCGCGAGTTCAATATCCTGGGCGACACCGTGAACATCGCCGCGCGCCTGAGCCAGCGCGCCGCTGTCGGCGAAATCCTGGCGACCGCCGCCGTCGCCGCCGCCGCCGCGCCCGCCGTATCCCTCACGCCGCTCGGCCCGGTATCCTTGAAAGGCAAGGCGGCCGCGCTGGACCTCTACGCCCTCAACGCGGCGATGTAGCGGAGCAGTGCGCCCAGCTTAAAAAACGCCGCCGTCGCTGGTGCCTTCGCCTGGCGGAATCGGGAAATCTTTTGGCAGTGTGCCTTCTTCAAAATATCCGAGCAATTCATGGCGAATGTCGGCAAACACGAGGCGCAGCGAAAAACAATCTGCTGCAATCGTCACTTCGTGCATCGGGCGCCCGAGCCGCGTTGACCAATACTCTGCTCGCTCGCCAGCTGCAATATATGTTATAAAGCCACTCGTATAGCGCACGCCCCAAATAAATCCGTCAGGCTCTTCTTTATCTGGATAGTCTGGCCCAGCATACACAAACTCATCAGGTAATGATTTATTAAGGCTGGCTGGAGCAATATCTAACGAATACTGTACCTCGACACAGCCGACAAATTGGTAGCGATGCACATCATTATGCGGTGGACCATCGCGCCCACTCACAATCATTTGATAATCACGCATGTAGTCAGTGAAGCCGTGACGTATGATAGCGTCGTCCGAAAACTCTTCACGTTCGAGCAGCTCTTGTACGGTGAGCATAGATCCTCAGTGGGTTAGTGGTTATGCCGAGCTTTGCCTAGCGATCCAGGCGCAGCATGGCAGCGGCGAGGCTGGCCTGGGTTGTGAGGTGCGCGAGGCTGACGCCGAGGCCGACGATGCTCTGGGCAATCTCGGGGCGCACGCCGACCAGCGTGACGCTGGCGCCGAGCAGCGCGGCGGCCTGCGCCAGCTGGATCAGCGCGTTGGCGACGGGCGCGTCGACGACCGGCACGCCGGTCACATCGAGCAGCACGGTGGTCGCGCGGTGGTGGCTGATGCCGGCCAGCACGGTCTCCATGATCTGCCGCGCCCGCCCGGTGTCAATCGCCCCGATCAGCGGGATCAGCAGCACGCCCGGCAGCAGCGGGATCAGCGGCGCGCCCAGCGCCCGCACCGTGTCGGCCAGCGCGCGGGCCTCCTCGTAGCTCAGCCGCAGCGTCTCCTGCTGCGACTGCAGCGACTCGATGATCGCCGCGCGGTCCAGCGACGCGCCGAGCAGCGTCAGCCACATCGGCACGGTCTCGTTGATGCGGTTGATGAGCCGCGGCCCCAGCACTAGGCCGCCGGCCAGCGCCAGGTAGCCCCAGCCGCGGTGGGCGGTCGTGATCGGCAGCAGCGCCAGCACCGTGTGGCCGCCGTGCGCAAACCAGGCGGGCGGCGGCAGCGCGGCGGGGTCGTAGCGCTCGGCGGCGACCAGCGCGGCGCCGGCGCGGGTGAACGTGCCGATCGTCGCGAGCGCGCTGCCGGCGGCGCCCTCCCAGAATAAGAGCGCACCCCAATCAGCCGGCGTTTCGCGCAGCCAGCTCAGACTTTTGGCCTCCACCAGCGACTCGCCCAGCAGTGCGGCGCTGACCTCCTCAATGTTTGCGATCTGCCCCTCGACGTAGCCGCGCCAGGTCGCCTCGCGCGTGCTTTGGGCGGACAGGAGCGCGGCGCGGATACGGTCGTTGAGCTGCAGGATGCGGGCGCGGGTGGGCGCGGGCGCCGCAGCAAGCAGGTGGTGGGCCACCTGGTCGATCAGCCGCAGCATGGCCGTCAGCGCCGTCAGGTTGGCGGTGCGGTCCAGGGCGCTGGCCCAGATGGCGCTCAGCTCCTCGATGCCGGGCAGCGGCGCCGTGGTGAGCGCGGCGGCCAGCGCCGCCGGCAGGGCGGGCGCGGCGGCCCAGATCGTCGTCGCGGGCGTGGCGAGGTCGAGGACCTGCGGCGCCTGGAGCATCGCGGCCAGCTGGTGGGCGAGCTGCGGCTCCCAGTCGGCCAGAATATCAAGCTCGGGCGCCGTAATCTCGGGGTCGCGGCAGCCGCAGGATTGGCGCACGACCAGCGCCGCCTTCACATAGGCGGGGCCGCCGGCGTCGGGCTGGCCGTCTAGGACTGCCAGCAGCCGGGTCAGCGCGGTGGCGCCCAGCAGGTCGCCCTGCTGGCGCAGCGTCGTCAGCGGCGGGTCGGCGTGCTGCGCCACGTCGTCGTCGTCGAAGCCGATCACCGCGACATCCTCGGGGACGCGCAGGTTGGCCGCGCGCAGCGCCCGGATCGCGCCGATGGCGTTGCGGTCGGTGGCGGCGATGATGGCGGTGGGCTGCGCGGCCAGCAGCTGCGCGCCGCCCTGCTCGCCGTCGATCTCGTTGTAGTACGGCACGCTGGCGACTAGCGCCGGGTCGAAGGGCAGCCCGTGGGCGCGCAGCCCGGTCTGATAGCCCGCGAAGCGCTGCTGAATATCAACCGGCGCCATGTACCCGATGAAGCCGATGCGCGTGTGGCCGTGCTCAACCAGGTGCGCCACCGCCCGCTCGACGCCGCCGGCGTTGTCGGTGTAGACCGTCGCGTCGCCCGCCGCCAGCGCGGCCGCGCCTACGATCACGACCGGCCGCCCACTCGCACGCAGTTCGCTCAGGCCCGTCGTGTTGAGCAGCACCAGCCACCCAGCCACCTGCCCAGTCAGCAGCCGCGCCGCGGCGATGTCGCCGGGCGTGCCTTGCACTACCAGGAGCCGCGCGCCGCGGACCTCGGCCACGCGCTGCATCCCGTAGAGCAGGCTGCTCATATAGTAGCCGCTCACAAACGGCGTGATCACACCGATGGTCATGCTGGGGGAGCTGTCCATGCTGGTCCTCGCTGGGCGGCGCGCCAGGCTGCCGCGCGATAGTATGTGGCTCGGGAGTCGCGGCAGTCTGGCGCTGACCACGACGGGCTGCGCTGCCCGCTAGTGTACTATAGTTGAGCTTTGGCCGGCGCTGCTCGCTCAGTCACCAGCGCTGCGGGGCGTCGTCCACAGCTCCACGAGCGCCCGCAGCCGTGCGGCGTTGTCGAGGATCGCCGCGCCCTCAAACTGCCGCAGCTCCAGGATCGCCGGCAGCTGGGCATACAGCTCGGGCCGGCCCAGCCGCACCGCCACCTGCTCGTGAATCCACTTGTTATAGGCGATGGGGTAGACGCGGTGGGCGATAAACAGCGCCTGCAAAAACTCCTGAAACGCGCGGTAGAGCCGGTCAAAAGCTTGAAACGGCAGGCCGCGGCGCTGGTAGAACGGAATATGGTCGAGGTCGTTGTGGCAGGCCGCGCGCACCATGTCGAGCCGCTGGCGCTGCAAGGCGTCGTCGTAGTAGGGCAGCCAGCGCGTTTGCAGCACCGCAAACGCCGCGGTCGCCGCCCACAGCGGCTGGCTGTAGGCGACCTGGTTGCCGATCTCCAGCTCGAAGCCGTCGGGGCCGCCGCCGTCGTCCCACAGCTCTGGCGCATACTGGCCGGTGATTAGATCAAGGTGAATGCCGGTCCACTGCCCCGCCTGCCGGAAGCGTGCGACCAGCGGGCTGCTGGCCTGCCACCGCTCCCAGGCGGCGGCCAGGGTCTGCGCCGCGGGCGCCGCAAGGTCGACGGCGACCAGGATAGCGAGGTCGAGGTCGCTGTCGGGCGTGGCGCAGCCGCGGGCGCAGGAGTTGACCAGCAGCACCGCGTCAACCGCCGCGTCCTGCTGAAAAAAGCCGACGATGGCCGCGGCGACCTCCTGGTGCAGCGGTGTGGGAAATGCGGCCGAAGGGAGCATGGCAGGTTCTCCGCTGTCAGTGCCCTGCATGGGAGCGCGCAGCGCCGACCAGCGACTACGCTGGCGGCGCGGTGCTGTCCGACTCAGCTGGCTTGACCTCGGGCGCGGTCAGGCCGCCGGCCAGCGCCGCCTCGGCCAAGACGTTGGTCGCCAACTCGGGCGGCGTCAGCACGCGGATCGTGTGCTCCTCGATGATCAGCTCGCGCAGCGTGGCATCGAAGCCGCTGTGGCGCATTTTGAGCACCGCCAGAATCCGGTGGATCGAGCCAAGCGCTGTGACCTGCTGCACAACAATAATGTTGTCGGCCAGCAGCGACAGCGGCGTGTCGCCAATATCAAAGTGCAGCCCGGTGAATGGCTTGATGTCGGCTAGCACCAGCGTGGTAATGCCGCGGGTGTACAGCTGGCTGTGCAGCGCCGCCAGGTAGTTCTCGGCCGCCCGCCAAGCGCGCGCAGCAGCACCGGGAAGTTATCGATCACCACCCGCGTAGTCGTGGGCGTGATAAGCGCGAGCAGCTGCGTAGCAACCAGATCGGGGTCAGCTCAACCGATGTGCGGTAGCTGATGGTCAGCGTGCCGGCATGCAGGGCCTCGGCGATCGGCAGGCCAAACACCTCGGCCTTGCTGCGCAGCTCCTCCGGCCGCTCCTCGAAGCTGAGAAACACGGTCTGGGTGCCGGTGGCGGCCCCCGATAGGCCCCAGTGGAGGCCGAGCGTGGTTTTGCCTACGCCAGGCGCGCCGACCATCAGCGTGATGCTGCCGGCTGTCAGGCCGCCGCGCATTAGGTTGTCGAGCTCGGCCAGATTAAAGGGCGCGCGGCCGGTCGGGCGCACTTGGGCGATTCCCAGCGGCCGCACCTCCAGGCGCGGCTCGATCACCAGGCCGTCGGGGCCGATGCTGTAGCTATGTGCGCCGGACAGATGCGGCCGCCCGCGCTGCTTGACGACCTCCAGCCGGCGGCGGTGGCGCCAGTCGTCCCGGCTGTAGTCGAGCGCCAGCACCAGATCGGCGGTCGTCAGGAGCGGGCTAGTGGCCTGGTCGCGGGCCTCGCCGGTGAACGTAATGATCAGCGTAATTTTAAGATAGCTGAGCTGGATCGAGAGGCTGGCCAGTAGGCGGCGCAGCGCGTTGGGGTCGTCGAAATGATCGACCAGCGCCTGAAAGCCATCGATCACCACGAAGCCAGCCGCCGACTCACGGATGATCTTGACCAGCGAGGTGGCGGCCTGCTCAATATCCGCGCGAATCACCGCCGGCAGTGAGTACAGCAGCAGCGTGCTGCCAACCTGGGCCTCATCAAAAAACGAAAACGTTTTGAGATGGTCGAGCAGCTTGACGTGGCCCTCGGAGTAGGTCGTCAGGATCAGGCCGCGCTGGCCGCGCTGGAGGGCGTGAAAGAGCAGCTGCGACGCCAGGATCGTTTTGCCAGCGCCGGGCATCCCGACCACGAAGATCAGCGCCTCGGTCGGCAGGCCGCCGTGCAGGATCAGATCAAGGCCAGGAACACCAGTGGGGGCGACGATGGTCGGTGCGGACATGGAACCTCTCCTTGAAAATCAGTGCCTGGCATGGCAGCGAGCGGTGAACGGGCAGCTGGAGCAATCGTAGGTGATTCCCAATCGGTGCGCAGCCCGTCCCCGATGGCCAGGAAGGGTGCTGCGGCGATCAAATGTGTGCTGGAAGTGCTAGGCGGGCGAAGCCGAGACGCTACGACTGGGCGGGCCGGACCAGCCGGGCGACCGTCTGCTCAAGGTGGCCAAAGTCCAGCGGCTTGGCTAAAAAAGCCGCTGGCTGGCAGACGGTTGGCGGTGGCAGGTGGGATGCCGCGCTCATCAGCACCACGGGGATCGCTGACAGCTCGGGGTGCTGCTGCACCGCCTGGCACAGCGTAATGCCATCCATCCGCGGCATCATTACGTCGCTGATAAGCAGATCAACCGGCGCCTCCAGCATGAGCCGCAGGGCCTCGACCCCATTGACGGCCCGGCGCGCATCGTATCCCAAATCATCAAGGAGGTCAGCGACCACCTCCCCGATAGCTGGCTCATCATCAACGACTAAGATACAGCCCATAGCAACCTCATGCGCGAATCAATAATAGCAGGTTAGTTGCCATCGAAGACCGCGGCCACCTGCACCACCTGCCAGGGCTAGCCAGATCGCTTTTAGAGCGGTTTTGTGTCACTATTTTAGCGCTTATCATTGGCGGCGTGGCGATGGGTATCCGCGCCCAGTTGTATCGTTTGGAGGCCTCCCCATGCAGTCAACATTTGTCACCGACCTGGATGCCTGTGGGATCGGCTGGCCGATCCCACCTTCAGCGCGAATGGCTGGGGCTACAAGGAAGACAAAGCCGCACCATCGGTTTCTATGGTAGCAATGTTGAGCTGAGCCAGGCGCTGACGACGGTGGTCGGATCGCGACTGACCGCGCTGGGCCAATCGAATAAGACCAACCCGCACTATCAGTATCAGATTAAGGCGATCAACGTCGCCAGAGATCGCCGCCGCAGCATGCTGCCCGCCAACGTCCAGCTGATCTCCGGCTGGACACAGATTGCTACAATGCAGTCGTGGTCGGACACGCTGGCTCCCCCAGCCGCCTGGCATGGCTCCGACACCGTGCTTGCGCTTTCGAGGAGGCTCCGCGATGACGCTGCGGGCTTGGATGAGATTGGTCGCTACGCTATCGCCTGAACTCTACACACCTGCCCCTCGCCCGCTCCGCAACGACACGCCAGCGGAGTCATGGCGGGCTGCGGAGGCGCACTAAATGCGGCGCCGCTGGCTGATGTGGCTGGGGACGGTCGGGCTGGTAGCGCTGCTGGCGATCGCTATCACCACCACCGTCGTGATCGTCGGCCGCATCTCAAGCAGTATTTTTGGCGCGGTCAACGAGGAGCCGATCTGGGCGCCCGCGCAGCTGGAGCGCGAGTGGCTGCGGCTGTATACCTTGCTGAGTCAGCGGGCACTGGGCGCGGCGCTGACGACCGTGAGCTACGCGCAGCAGCGCGATGTGGCGCTGAGCCGCATGGCCTTTTTCGACGAGGAGTTTTTGCCGGGCAGCGGCGTGCCGGTCACGGCCCAGGAGCGGGCGCTGATCAATGCGCTGAAAGCTGCTAGCGCCCGCTTCCAGCAGGCGGCGCCCGCCGAACTGCCCTCGCCGGCCACAGCGCAGGCGCTGCTGCCACTGGTGGCCGAGATCACTACCGCCGCCCATGACTTTCTGAATCTGCGACATAACGTTAACGCCGGCTTTACTGCCAGGCTGCTCCGGCTGCTATCTACGCTGCGGGCCGTCGAGCTGGGGACGCTGGCCGGCCTCGTGCTGGTCGGCGCCGGGCTTGGCTGGCTGACGCTACGTGGGCTGCGCTCGAACCTGCGCGCCGCCTACACCACCCTCCAACGGCGCGCACAAGCCCTGGAAGAATCACAGGGCCGCCTGACCGCGGCCACGCAGCTGGCCGCGGGCCGCCACGCCGCGCTGGAGCAGGCGCTGGCCGAGCTACAGACCGGCGCGCAGGTGCAGGCCGAGCTGGCCACGACCGTCGAGCAGCTGACGCTGCCGATCATCCCGGTGCTGGCCGGCGTGCTAGTGATGCCGGTCATTGGCCAAGCGACCGCCGCCCGCTGGGAGGCCGCGATCGCGCGGCTACTCGGCCTAATCGTCGCCGAGCGCTGCCGCATGGTGGTCATCGATGTGACCGGCGTCGACGATCTGGGGCCGGTTGCGGCGCGCATCCAGCAGGCCGCGCAGGCGATTCGGCTGCTGGGCTGCACGCCAGTGCTGGCCGGGATTTCGCCCGGCGTGGCCCAGGCGCTGGTCGCCGCCGGCTTTGACGCCGCCACGCTGCCGACCTACGCCAGCCTTCAGCAGGCGATTGGCGGGGCGGCCGCTCAGACGGCACGGGCTGGCCGCTAGCCCGCTACATGAGTATCCACCAAGCGAAGGAGCGACGATGTCCGCAGCTAGCTATGTGTTCAAGGTTGGCAGCATCGCATGTGCGGTGCTGCTCGATGGCGCCACGGTGGTCGGCCGCGCCGGCATTCTAAAGCGCTACCTCGACGCCACCGAGCGCGACTACCGCCAGGCCTACGCCGACCTCGGGCTGTCGCTGGAGGCGGCCGATAGCTCGTTCAACCTCTTGGTCGCCACCGTCGGCGCCGACACCGTGCTCGTCGATGCGGGCGAGGGCGGCCGACCTAGCGGCGGCTATGTCGCCGACAGTCTGCGGCTGGCCGGCCTTGACCCGGCGGCGATTACGCTGGTCGTGCTCACCCACTGCCACGGCGACCATGTGCTGGGCCTGCTCGCGGCCGACGGCGGGCCGGCCTTTCCCAACGCCACCTATGTGATCTCCCAGCTGGAGCTAGATTTCTGGCAGGGCCGCATCGCGGCCGGCGCTGCGAATCATGGCCCGATCCTCGCGCTGCTGCGCGCCCAGGGGCTGCGCACGATTGCAATGGACGAGCAGATCATCCCCGGCGTGACCGCGGTCCCAATCCCCGGCCATACCCCCGGCCAGATCGCGGTCCTGATCGAGTCCGCGGGCGCCGCCGTGATCCATCTGGCCGACCTGCTCCATAGCCCGATGCAGTTTGCCCACCCCGAGTGGTCGGCCTCGTTTGACGCCGATACGGGCGGCTCGGTGCCAACCCGGCGGGCGATGCTCGGCCGCGTTGCCGATGAGCGCCTGCTGGCGGTGTTTTATCACCTGACATTTCCAGGGCTGGGCTGGGTCACGCGGGCCGGCGCCGGATTTGCGTGGGCGCCGCTCGCGCCCGCCGACCGCGCCGATCAGCGCGCTGCCGTGCTATGATAGGTGACGCTCGTTATCGCCAGGAGGTTCTATGTCGCGCCGGATCGTTGGGGTTATTGTTCTCACGCTGCTGCTGCTGGGCCTGTTCCCAGCCCAGCCCGCCGTCGCCGCCGATGCTGTCCCAGCCGATTTGCCCTACCGCAATCAGCCCGGCCGGGTCTATAAGCCGGGCGTGCTCCAGTTTCAGTATGGCCTGGAGCTGCTCAGTATTGACCCTGGCCCCATCGACGGCCTCTACGGCCCGCTGACCGAGGCTGCTGTCCGCAAATTTCAGCGCGCCCAGGGCTTGACCGTAGATGGCGTAGTCGGTGCCACGACCTGGCGCCGCATGATGACGGTCACGCCGGCGGTGCCGGCGAGCCTGCTGATCACCAAGCTGATCGGCTTTCGGCATATCCCGACTGGCATGCAGGGTCTGCACCCCACGAACTGGCAGGGCTTTGGGAACGCCAGTGGCTTTCAGTTCTCATCATCGGCCGAGGCGCCCGATGGTTTCTCCGGTAGGTTGGTGCCGCGCAGCAAATATCCAGCTGGCACGGTCCGCAGCGTCACTGAGGAGGTTTTCGCCCGCAGTATTATCAATGCCTCCTATGGCCCGGCGCCCCGTATTATTCTGAAGCAGATCAATGCCAATGGCACGGGCGTCCTCCTGGTTGAGGTCAATGGCCTGGCGCAGGGCAGTGCGCGAGCCGTGCGCTATACCCGCTATATTCGCACGGTGATCGGCAAAACTGGCGTCGTGGTCTCAAGTGGCACCGTGCCGATGAGCATGTACGCCAAAGAGTCCAAGCTCGTCAAGCAGATGGTCGAACTCGCTGACGCAGCCGTAGCTCTCGCTAGCCAGGACATGCCGTGAACCCGCACTGCTTAGCGAAGCCAGTGCGGGTTTTTCGCGCTAGCAGTGCGGCAGCCAGACGGTCACGCCGGTGCCTAGCTCGGGCGTGCTGGTGATCGTCAGGCGGCCTTTCAGTCGGGTGGCCCGCTCGCGCATCGACTGTAGCCCCAGGTGGCCGGGAAATGTCCGCCGTGGGTCGAAGCCCTGGCCGTCGTCCTGGATCGTCAGCGTCACGCCCTGGCTGTCGCTGCTAAGCTGCAGGCTGACCGCCGTGGCGTGGGCGTGCTTGACGCAGTTGTGGATCGCCTCCTGGGCGATGCGGTACAGCGCCTGCTTGTGCTCCAGCGGCAGCGCCGGCTCGCTGCAAAACTGGGTGTAGACCCGCAGGCTATAGCGCGCCCGCAGCGCGTCGGCCTGCTTGGTCAGCGCGGCCAGCAGCCCCTCGCTGGCCAGCGACTCGGGCCGCAGCTCAAACAGCAGCGCCCGCATCTCGGCCATGCCGGCCTCGGCCAGCTGCAGCACGTAGTCGATCGGCGCCGCCGCCTGCGCCGGGTCTCGGTCGAGGAGCGCGCGGGCGGTGCGCGCCCCCAGCGCAATGCTGTACAGCACCTGCGACACCGAGTCGTGGAGTTCGCGGGCCAGGCGCTGCCGCTCCTGGAGCGCCGCGAGCGTCTGGGCCTGCTCGAAGAGCCGCGCGTTCTCGATGGCTAGCGCGGCGTGCCGGGCAAATGCCAGCGCCAGCGCCGCGTGGTGCGCGGTGTAGCGGCCCGGCACGTCGTGGTCGAAGGCCAGCACGCCGATCACCTCGTTGCGCAGGATCAGCGGCACGCCCATCCAGGTGCCGATGTCGGGCGGCACGGTTCCCAGGTCGGCGATGGCCTTATGCCGAAAGGCGACTGCCAGCGGCGTGTCGGCCCGCACGTCGGGGATGATCACCGGCTGGCGGCTGTAGATCACCTGGCGGCTGTGCTCGGCCTCGGCTAGCCGCCAGACAAACGCCAGCCGCTGCTGCGCCAGCGGCCCGCGATACCGCAGCAGCCGCAGCGTCTCGGTGCCCTCCAGCAGAAACACTGCCGCCGCCTGGTACTCGACGACGCTGCGTAGCTGCTCCAGGATCACGCCCAGCAGCTCGTTGATCTCCAGCGTCGAGCCGAGCATCCGCGACACCTCCAGCAGCGTCGCCAGCTCGCGGCTCAGAGTGCTCGGCTCGGCCTCGGTGGTGTCCTCTGGTTCGATGCTGTCACTCTGCACTGCACATAACCCCGAAAAATTGTAGCATAGCCCGCCGCCGCCGTCAGACTTTGGCCGTACCGCCGCTCGGGCCTTCGACGGAGCGGCCAAGTGGTGCGGCCGTGCTATTGTAGCCTCCACCTCCCCCACCTATCGAGGAGCTTCCTGATGGCCGATCACCACCCGCTGGCGGCGCAGTTCTGCGCGGCGCTCCAGGCCGCCGACGACGCCTCTTTGACCGCCCTGCTGACCGAGGATGTGGCGCTGCGCGTCGCCGGCTGGCAGGGCACCGCCGTCCGCCGCCCGCTGGCGCGCGTGATTGACTATCTGCGCCAGGAGTGGGCCGCCTGGCCCGACCCGACGCTCACGCTGTTTACCGCCGTCGGTGATGCGCAGCGGGTCGCCGTGGAGTTTCGTGTCCAGGCCACCGAGCAGGGCCGCTACATCGAGCACAACCGCGCCGCGTTTTTGCAGCTCAAGGGCGAGCAGATCGAGCTGATTGACCTGTACTGTCCCGAGCCGATGCCGAGCGCCCATCGCAAGGGCTGGATTGCGCCGCCCGACCTCAGCGAGGCCCAGCTCACGGAGCTGTTCGCCACCATGCAGCATGGCTTTGACCTGCGCGACTGGATGCCGCCGCAGATCAGCGGCAACCAGAGTCTGCGCGGCGGCTACGGCGGCTCGGGCGATGCTCACCCCGGCTCCAATGGCACCGGCGGCTGGCGCTGGAGCGACGCGGAGGCCGACGCGCGCATCGAGGAGCGCCTGGCCTACTACCGCGACCGCAACATCGGCTTCCAGTGGTTTGTCGGTCCCGAGGACCGGCCCGTCGACCTGGCGCAGCGCCTGGAGCGCCACGGCCTGGTGCTGGCCGGCGATCAGGCCCTGATGGCGCGGGTTGGCCTTGAGCACCTCGCTGACATTCCGACGAACCCCGAGGTCACTGTCGAGCGTCTCGGCCCCGCCTCGTCGCCTGCGGCGCTGGAGGACTCGCTCCAGGTGACGGCCCGCTGCTTCAACTGGACCGCCGAGCAGATCAACGAATACCGCCCTGGCATGCTCGACCGCATGAGCAATCCCGCCTTTGCCAACGAGGAGTTTGGCTTTCTGGCCCGCGTCGATGGCGTGGCGGTCGCCAACGCTCGCCTGCTGCTGAACTGCGGCGTCGCTTACCTCGGCGGCGCGGCGACGTTGCCCGAGTACCGCAGCCGGCGCATCTACTCGACCATGCTGCGGCAGCGGTTGGAAACTGCCCGCGAACAGGGGTATCATATCGCGGCGATCCATGCCGAGCCAATGTCGCGGCGCGTCGTCACCAAATACGGCTTTCGTGAGTATGCTCGCTACTACCTCTACGCCTGGATGCCGGTAATCGACATGGACGTGATTCGCAAGCTGGTCCCCGACGAGTAGGAAAATCGCATGCACACCACCGCGCCCGCCCCGATCATCGACTTCAGCGCCTACGGCATCGACTCCCACTGGCGCCACCGCACACCGCAGCGCCAGACGATGCTGGTCGCCTACGCCCACCCCGACGACGAGAGCTTCGGCAACGCCGGGACCATCGCCCACTATAGCCAGCGCGGCGTGGCGGTCCACTACGCCTGTGCCACCCGCGGCGAGTGTGGCACCGTTGACCCCCAGTTCCTCGTCGCCTACCCCGACATCGGGGCGCTGCGCACCGCCGAGCAGCTCGCGGCCGCCCAGGCGCTGGGCCTGGCGGCGGTGCATTTCCTGGGCTACCGCGACTCGGGGATGCCGGGCGCGGCCGACAACGATCACCCGCAGGCGCTGGTGCAGGCGCCGGTCGCCACGGTCGCCCGACAGCTCGTGGCGCTGATCCGCACGCTGCGCCCGCAGGTGGTGCTGGCCTTTCCGCCCTACGGCGGCTACGGCCACCCCGACCACATCGCCATGCACCATGCGACGCTGCTGGCCTTTGGGCAGGCCGGCGACCCCAGCTACGAGCTCGACGGCCTCGCGCCGTGGACGCCGAGTAAGCTGTACTACTCGACGTTTGCGACCCGCTGGCTGTGGCGCGCGATCCGGGTGATGCGGCTGCTCGGCAAGGACCCGCGCAAGGTCGGCACCAATGCCGACATCGACATTGTGCGCGTGGCCGAGGAGGCGACGCCGATCCATGCGGTCGTGGCCCACGGCGAGGTTATGGGGCTGCGCGACCGCGCCTGCCTCAGCCACCGCAGCCAGCTCGGCGGCATGGGCCTGCTGATGAAGGTGCCGCGCCGCCTGCGCCGCCTGCTTGGCGCCAGCGAGTCGTTTACCCGCGTCGTCCCGCCGCCCGCCGCCGCAGTGGAGCGCGACCTGTTCGCCGGGGTCAGTGCCGACCGCGCCTAAGCTGATCCACAGCTCGCTTAACCGCGACGACGCCGGCCCATCCTGGGTCGGCGTCGCTCCTTCCCCGGCGGCCTAGCGCCCGAGCAGCGCCCGCAGCGCACCTTCGGCGCTGGGGTACTTGAACTGGTAGCCAGCGGCCGTGGCTTTGGTCGGCACCACCCGCTGGCCCTCCGTCAGCATCCCGGCAACCGGCCCCAGCGCAACCCGCAGCGCCAGCCCCGGCACCGGCGCCCACGACGGCCGCCCCATCACCCGGCCGAGCGTCTTGCTAAACGCCCGGCTGGTCTCCGGTGTCGGCGCCGTCAAATTCAGTGGGCCGCGCAGCTGCTCGCTCTCCAGCGCCAGCATGATCAGGCCCACCTCGTCGGCGAGATGAATCCAGGGGAACCACTGGCTGCCTGGCAGGATCGACCCGCCGGCGAAGAGTTTGAACGGCAGCATCATCTGCGGCAGCGCGCCCTCGCTGGGGTCCAGCACAATGCCGGTCCGTAGCAGCACCGTGCGCACGCCGAGCGTCTGCGCCCGCGTCGCGGCCTGTTCCCAGCGCATGCACAGCTGCGCCAGAAAGTCGGTGCCGGGCATCGCATGCTCATCGAGCTTGGTGTCGTCCCGGAAGCCGTACCAGCCGACCGCCGAGCCGCTCAGGAAGACCTGGGGCTTGACCGTGGCCTGCTGCATGGCATTGACCAGGCCGGTGGTGCCCAGCACGCGGCTGGTGATCAGCTCCTGCTTATACCCCGCCGTCCAGCGCTTGCCAAAGACCGGCGCGCCTGCCAAGTTGATCACCGCGTGGGCGCCGTCAACCGCTGCGGCCCACGGCCCCCACGCCGCCGGCTCCCAGGCGTGGTACTCCGCGGCGCCCGGCACGGCCGTGCGGGCGCGCTCCGCGTCGCGGCTGAAGACCACCACCTGGTAGCCTTTGGCGATCAGCTCCTTGCACAGCGCTTTGCCAATCAGTCCGGTCGCGCCGGTGACGATAACTCGTTTGTCGGGCATTGATATTCCTTTGTGTAGCGTGGTGATGCCCTCCATTGTAGCCGCATTGTGCCTCGCTGCGATAGCGCCGCCGCTGCTGTGATAGCCCCGTGGCTGCTAAACTCTCCTATGCAGCCGCCGCCGCTTATTCGCCAGCTTCCTCAGCTGTTCATAGGCTGTGTTCCTTACAGAAACGTGCCTTTAGGCGCGAAAGCCCAGGAGCTTTAGCCCTGGGATGAGCGTACCGCTTTAGCGGCTTTAGCTCTTGATAGTACCACCTTGAATATAGTATGCTACGCCCACACACTTATTGATTGTGATATATGCAATTGCTTCAGCCACACAAGTCCTATCATACCGATCACAGCATTATTTATAGCTGTCAGTACCATGTGATCTTTTGTCCGAAGTACCGCCGCAAGGTGCTGACCGAGCCGCTGGCGAACCGCCTGAAAGAACTCATCCTTGCCCAGCAAGCCCCCTATGGCTATGGGGTCATTGAAATGGCGGTGATGCCCGATCATGTCCATCTCCTCTTGGATGTTGATCCGCGTGTTGGGATCAATGGGGTTGTTTCAAAGATCAAGGGGTATACCTCGCATGAACTCCGCGAGGAGTTTCCGTGGCTCAAACAGCGTCTCCCCACCCTCTGGACCCGAAGCCGCTTTATCTCTACGGTCGGAGCGGTGACCTTGGACGTGGTCCAACGCTACATCGAAACCCAGAAAGGCGTGTGATGAGCCGCAAAGCCTTCAAATACCGCATCTACCTGACGAAAGGGCAGAGCCGTATTCTGGCCCAACAGTTGGAGTTGTGTCGCTGGGTCTTTAACGAAACGATCGCGGAACGCAAACGGGCCTATGACGAGCGGCGCGAAACCCTTAAACTGTACGAGACCCAGGCGTGGTTGCCCGGCTGGAAGGTCATCAAGCGCGACTTTAAGAGACGTGCATAGCCAAGTGTTGCAAAATGTCCAGGTGCGTGTTGATCTGGCCTTCCAAGCCTTCTTTCGGCGCGTGAAATCCGGTGGTGGTGCGGTGGGCTTTCCCCGGTTCAAAGGGGTCGGTCGCTACGATAGCATCACCTATCCGCAATATGGCAACGGCGTGCGGCTCGATGGCAGCCGGCTGATCCTTTCGAAAGTCGGTGCCGTGCCGCTCGTGTTGCATCGTCCGGTCGAAGGAACGCCGAAAACCGTCACCCTCAGTCGGACGCGGACCGGCAAATGGTTCGCGTGTTTCTCGTGTGAGACGGAGGCCGCCCCGCTGCCGCCATCCAGCACGGTGGTCGGCGTGGATGTCGGCCTCGCGTCGTTTGCCACGTTGTCAGATGGTACACAGATCGAGAATCCGCGATTTTATCGCCGTGATGAAGCCGATTTGAAACGGGTGCAACAGCGGAAGGACGCGGCCAAAGCGGCAGAGAACTGGACAGAAAACCGCAAACAACAGACTATTCTGGCCAAAAATTCACGAGCGCATCGCGGACCGGCGGGTGGACTTCGCGCACAAGCGCAGCCGCGAACTGGTGGACCGCTATCAAACAATCGTGTTTGAAGACCTTGCGCCCCAAGAGATGGGGAAAAGCCGTGGCATGCGCAAAAGCATTTTGGATGTGGCGTGGACTTAGTTTATCACGATGACGATCAGCAAAGCGGTAGATGCTGGCCGAACCGTCATCCTGGTGGACCCTCGCAATACGTCCAAACTCTGCTCACGCTGTGGCGACCTCGTACCCAAGACGTTGCGCGAACGCACGCATACCTGTCCGAGTTGCGGACTCATCATGGACCGGGATCAGAATGCGGCGCTCAACATCTTGCACCGAGGACTCGAAACACTTCGACAATGATCAGGTGGGATGGGGCGGCATCCCCTTGAAGCCCAGGGCTTTAGTCCTGGGAGCCGTCACAGAGATTGAGGCGCTGCGCGCAACTGAGACAGAGATGCTCGCACTGACATTGCAGCTCAACAAGCTACGCAACGACCGCGATGATCGCTCGCAGGCCACCTGGCAGCGGATCAAGCGCGTGCGCTCGTCAGTCAAGGGCGCCTATGGCGACGACTCCTCACAGTATGAGATGATCGGTGGCACGCGGATGAGCGACCGGCAGCGCGCTGCTCGCAAAAAGAAAGACGAGAGCTAGAGCGCGCAGCCAGCACGACAGCGCGGCGATGGCAGGGCCGCTACCGTCGCCCCACACATAGACGAAACGGGTGAGCAGCTGTTTGGCTGCTCACCCGCTTTCTAGTTCTTCGATAGCTGTCTCCCCACCGCTGATGATCAGCGACGGCTAGGCAGTGTTGCGCTCGCCCTCGGCCTGGCTGGGCTGGCCTGGCGGGTCGTTGCGCGCGCCCTGATCGCTGTCGAGACTCGGCGATCGGGCTGCTCACCCAGCGCCTGCTCAATGGTGGCGCGGTCGCCCTCGGCCTGGCTGGGCCGGGCGGGGTCGTCGATGGCATCGCGGCGGTCTGTCATTGCAGGCTCCTTGTCTATGGGTGCTGCTGGCGCAAGATATGTTCCACAAACGCCGCCGCCGGACTGATGTGCTGCATCGGCCCGGCGGTGATCGATCTCGTCAGCTAGCGCAGCAGCAGCGGCAGGAACTGTTGAAAGCTCGGGCTGCTCGGCGTGGCGGTCGCGGTTGATGCGATGCTGGTAGCCGTCTTCGTGGCAGTAGCCGTGAGGATGCTGGTAGCAGTCGCCATCGCTGTCGCGGTCGTCGTGCTGATGGCCGTCGCTGGCGGCGCGGTCGCTGTGCTGCTCGCAGTGCGAGTAGCCGTCGCTGAGCGGCCCGTCGTCGTCGGCGAGGCTGTCGCGGCTGCCGTGGTACTTGTTGGAGGTGCCGTGGTGCTTGTTGCGGTGGCCGTAGTCGGCGGCGTGGTCATGGTTGGGAGCGCGGTGACTGCGGTGCCGATTGAGGTTGAGGTCGGCGTGGCAGGCGTGCTAGTCGTGGTCCTGGTCGCAGAGGGTGCAGTGCTCGTAGTTGTGTGGGTGGCAGTGGACGGCAGCGCGGTGCTGGTAGGAGCGATGGTGGTTGCCGTGCTCGTCGTGGTAGCTGCAGTACTGGTCGTGGTGGCTGCGGTGCTTGTCGCGGTGCGAGTGGGCGTTGCTGGTGCTGTGGTGGCGGTGGGCATAGCCGTTGTCGCTGCGCTGGTGGCCGTGCGAGTCGTAGTGGCGGTGGCCGTGGGCGGCGTCGCGGTCGCTGCGCCAGCCGTGACGGTCGGCGTCGGCTGGGGAACGGCGGCGCACCAGGCCAGCGTACTCTGCAGCACCGTCTGGAGATTGCTCGCGCCCAGCGCCTCTAGCGGGAAGCCGGCGTACAGCGTGCGATAGCTGCCCGCATCTTTGTAGAGGCCGACGGCGCCTTGATCGCCGCGAAAGGCGACGGCGGCGCTGGCGCTCGGGGCAAATCGATCCGTGAAGTTGGCCTCACCGGGCGGGAAGCTGAGGGTGTAGGTGATGCCGGTGGTCAAGAACGGCGCCAGCGGCGCGACAGCCGTGTGCAACACATCGTTCTCGGCGCTGGCCAGGCCCAGGTACTGGTGCATAAACGCCGAGTTGCCGTGCCGCGCAAAGAACTCCTGGGCGCTGATCACCAGGCAGCTGCCGCGGTCGAGAAACCCGGCGAACGCCGTCTCGCTGGCAGGGCTGGGCCGACCGCCGCGGCCGCCAAACCAGATCACGGTGCGATAGTTCGCAAGCGCCGCGAGGTCTGGCTCCTGTGCATCATCGTCGTGGTCATCCCACACATCATAGGCCGCGCCGAGGGCGTTGAGGGCCGTGGTGTAGTAAGGCTGCATATCGAGGCCGTTGGTGTCGTCGTCAACGAGGAGAATGCTGGGCGTAGCGCGGACGGTGAAGCGAAAAACTGGCGAGACAGGGCCACTGCCGCAGCCGTTGCTGGTGCTGACACGCCAGTAGTACGTTGTGCTGGCGCTGAGGCTGCGCGGCAGAGTCATGGTAGTGCCAACAACCTGATTGTTGATGTAGATCACGTCGCTGAAGCCGGGATCAGCGGCCAGCTCGACGACATAGGTCGCTCCCGGCTGTGCCGGCGCAGTCCAGGTCAGCGTCGGACGAAGGGGCTGATTGGTCGCAGCATCGGCGGGGCTGGTAAGCACTGGCATGCCAGGCGCCGCAGTGCTCACCACCAGCTGCGCGGTGTCAGTGTAGGTCGTCGCGCCAGTGCCGACCACCCTGATGGTGTAGGCGCCAGGGGCCGCCTGGGCGGTATTGGCAATCGTCAGCGTGCTGGTCTGGGGCCGGGTGATGGGATTGGGGCTGAACGACGTGCTGGTACTGGCCGGCTGGCCGCTGACCGCCAGGCTGACGGCGCCGGCGAGGTTCGGGCCGAGCATGACGCTGAAAACTGCGGGGTTGGGAGCGCAGATTTGCTGTGCGGCGGGCTGGAGATCGAGGGTGCAGAGCGGCGGCAGGTCGAACGCTTGCGTGCCATCGGTGGCCGAGTTCGCGGCGCCCGAGCTAGCGCTGTGGCCGAGGCCGCGCTTCGCAAAGCCCTGCCAGATGCGGCACTGATGCACGCCGCCGTAGTCGGCTACGTCGGCGCTGAGAATTGCATCGCGGGCCTGGACAAACGTCGGATTGCAGGGCTGGAGCTTCAGGCCATCGATCACCAGCTGGAACATCTTAGTATTGCCGGCGCTGCCATGCACCAGGTCGGCGCTAAAGCCCTCGTCGGCGACCAGATTCCAGTAGACCTCCCACAGCAGCGCCGTCCAGACCTCGCCGAGGGCGTGGACCTCGGTGTTGAGGGCAACATCCTTATAAGTTAGCGGATTGGCCGCCAGGTCGGTGGTGTAGGGGTAGCGCCGAATGCCGAGCGCGTTCGGCGCCTGGGCGTAGAGCCAGGTGCCGACGGCGTGCTGGGTCGTGGCGGTGTCGGTGGGCTTGGCGGTGAAGGCCAGGGCCACAAAGTCGCTCCAGCCCTCGCCGGCCTCCTCGGGGGCATTGAGGCAGCCGGCATTGCTGGGGCCGCCGGTCAAGCGGTTCGAGAGGCCGTGGCCATACTCGTGGGCGATCACGCCGTTGTCGAGCGCGCCATCGCGCTGCGCGCCGCTGCGCACCAGGGTCACATTGACCGGCGTGGCGGCGGCCAGCCGGGCCTTGATGGCATTGCTATCGGCCTGCGTAATGGCGAGCGCGGGGATGATGATGGTGGCATCCGTCCCGCCCAGCGCAATGGGCGCCCCAGCGGCATTGTTGCCAACGATCACGCCGATAGCGCCGGCATTCTGGGCGTTCTTGACCTTGATAGTCGACGTACACAGGCCGCGGCTGATCAGCGCGATCTTCCCGACCAGGGCGGCGGCGTTGACGAAGGGCGTCTCGCAGCCATCATTGACCGTCCCGCCACCACTGGCGACCACGCCGTCATCGACCAGGACGACATTACTGGTCAGGGTGAAGCTCTGCGGCCCAAAGCTGGCCGTCGCCAGCGCTTTGGGGCCGCTAATCGCCGCCGGGCTATTGACGGTGAGGTACGTCGGTCGTCCGCCGAGGTACATCTGCATGCGAGGCAGCTGACCGTCGGGCGGGCTGGCGAAGTTAGCGTTGTTTAGGCTGCCGCCATCCTGCGCCTCGGCCTGCACAGCATCGCCGTCGACGCCAGTGGCGGTGTAGTTCAGCTGCTGAAAATTGCCGGCGGCCTCATCGAAGCCGTAGTGATACAGCACATCGTGGACGCGGTTGGTCAGGTAGAACAGATTGGTGAGCGCGGCGGCCTGGTTCTGGCCCTGGGCCGGGTCGAGGGCCGCGCTCCAGGTGGGCGTAAAGACGAGGGTCGGGCCGCCGCTCGGCTCGCCGCCATCGCTGAGGTCATCGCTGTTGACATCGGGGTAGGCATAGACGCTATTGCCGCGGGTGATGCTGTACTCGGCGCCGGCCAGGCCGTTGGTGTCATGCCAGCCAAACGGCGCCGCCACCGGATCGGCGGGGTTGGCCACGATGACCTGCCCGGTCTGCGAGGGATTTCTCAGTGGGCAGCGGAAAGACGGCGTAGGAGTTGGGCGTCAGCAGGGGCTGGGCCGCGGTGGGCTGAGAGGCAGCGAGCTGCTCAGGGGGCAGTGCGGGCGCGGCGACGATCTCAGCGCCCCTAGCGCCCTCATCAACCGTCCAATCATTGGCGGCCAGGACCGTGCCATGCACGGCATCAACGCGGAGGTCGAGCCAGTGGTCGCTGGCAGCGAGGCGCAGCACGAGATCCCAGGCGAGCACCACCTGGCCGGTCGCGAGCGGCTCAAACATCAGCCGGGCCGGGATCGCATCGTGGGCCAGGCCGCCATCGCTGACGACGGTGGATTGCGCAGGGCCGCGGGCGCCGGCCAGGACGGTCAGCGGTCGGGCGAGCGGCAGCCCAAGATAGCTGCCCGCGGCGCGCACCGCGTCAGCCGGGGCGAGTAGCGGCTGGGTCGTGTTGATGGTGGCGGCCAGGTTGGACACCAAGCCGCTGCCGAGGTTGAGGATGCGACCATCAGCGGTCACACTGACATTCATATCGCCGTTGAACACCTCGATGCCGGCGTGGCGCTGGCGCAGATAGAGGTGAGTGAGGCCATTGTGGGCGGTGGTATAGCGATCTTTGACGACCAGATCAGCGAGATCGGCGGCGGTGAGGCCCAGATCGGCGGCGTGAGACTGGAGAAAAGCGCGAGCGATCGCGAGCGGGTCGCCGCGGGCCGGGGCAGTCAAAAAGCCGCCGGGCCGCTGAAGCACGGTGGCGCCGCGGGTCCAGCCATGCGGCGGCGACAGCGGGGCGACAGGGCGGGGCAGGGCGCTGGCCGCGGGTGCTGGGGTTGCACGGCCAGCGCCGGGGACCAGGAGCACCAAGCCCACGATGATCACCAGGCGCAGCAGGGCGGCGAGCTGCGGGCGGCGCGGGGTGGTGCGGCGGGCATGGCTGTGGCTGAGTGGGCAATTCATAGCTCCTCCAAGTGTGAGCAGGCTCAGAACAACCTAAGCCGTGACGACACCGACACGGGCGAGCTGTGGTGCAGTGGCAGGCTGGGCGGCCTCGCAGTCTGAGGCGCTGGTCGCAGTGGGGACAAAGCTAATCAGCACACGGCTGGGGATGCGGTGGGAGCTAGAGTGTCGGCTGAATGATAGAGGAGGGGAGGGACCAGCGCAAGGGTTCGCGCTGCGCAGGCCGCTGCGATGATGGTGGCACACAACGCAGCCGCCGGGCTGATGCAGTGCATCGGCCCGGCGGCTGGCAGACGTTGGAAGATGGACTAGCGCAGCGCGAGCGGCAGATACTGCGTAAACGTGCGCCCGGCCGGTGGGGTGGCGGTCGCGGTCGCGGCGACCGTGGTCCGGGTGGCCGTCGGCGCAGCGGTGGTTGCGCTGGGGGCGGCCGTGCGGGTGGTCGTCGGCGCAGCGGTGGTCGCGCTGGGGGCGGCCGTGCGGGTGGTCGTCGGCGCAGCGGTGGTCGCGCTGGGGGCGGCCGTGCGGGTGGTCGTCGGCGCAACCGTGGTCGCGCTGGGGGCGGCCGTGCGGGTCGTCGTCGGCGCAACCGTGGTCGCGCTCGGCGCCGTCGTGGTCGTCGGGACCGCCGTCGTCGCCGCCGCGGTGGCGGTGCTCGTGGCGGGGATCATGGTCGCCGTGGCGGTCGGCGGGACGTTGGTCGCCGTCGCGGTCGGCAGCGGCTGGGCCGCACACCAGTCCACGATGGCGCCGATGATCGTCGAGCGGGTCGCGGCCGGCACGGTGTCGAGGGTGAAGCCCAGGTACATCGTGCGGTAGCCGCCCGCGTCTTTGATGACGCCAGCGTTCACATTGCCGGGGTTGCCGACAAACGCAACCTGCGCATCACTGGTGGGGTTGACCGCGTCGGTGTGGTTGCTGGTGCCGCTGAAGCTCAGGGTGGTCGCCCCGATGCTGCCAAATGGCGCGCTCACACCTGTGACGCTGGTGTAGTCGGCATCATCAACCGCGCTGGCAACGCCCATGTAGGTGGTCATGAAGGGCGAGACCCCGCCGCGCAGGTAGAAGTACTCCTGGCTGCTGATGGCGAAGCAGCCGCCAGCGTTCAGGAAGGTCGCGAAGGCCGGCTCGGCGTCCGCATCTGGCCCGCCGCCGAACTGGCCGCCGAACCAAATTACCTTGCGGTAGTTCTGGAGGTCGGTCGCATCGGGCTGCCGGCTCTCGGCGGTGGTATCGAGGACATCGTAGCTGCCGGGGGCCAGGAACGACGTGTAGGCGGCCTGGGTGTCGGGGCCGTTGCCATCGTTGTCAACCAGCAGGATGTCGTGGGTGGTGCCAATCGTGAAGCTCGCAACACTGGAGGTGAGGCCAGTGCCGCAGACATTGCTGGACAGCACGCGCCAGAAGTAGGTCTGGCCGGCGCGGAAGCTGATCGGCGAGCGCAGGCTGCCAGTCGTGCTGGTGGCGCTCACGATGATCGTGCTGAAGGCGGCATCAGTGGCCACCTGCACGGTCGACTGGGCGGTCTGGGCGCCGGGCGTCCAGGTAAAGATCGGGCGGATCGGATGACCGACTGAGCCTTCGGCCGGGCTGGTCAGCGTGGCAGCGCCGGGGGTGGCGTTGGCCAGCGTCAGGCCCACGGTGGTCGTATAGGTGTTGGTCGGCGACGACGAGGCCGAGATCGCCAGGCTGTAGGTGCCGGGCGTGGCGGCGGCAGTGTTATTGATCGTCAGCGTCGCGGTGGTCGGGGCGGTCAGCGGGTTGGGCGTGAACTGCACGCCGGCGCCGGCGGGGACGCCCTGGACGCCCAGCGTGTACGGGCCAGCGCTGATCGCGCGCGCATTTTCGCCAATTGCCACATTGTAGGTGGCCGTAGCTGGCGCGCAGACCGACTGGCTGGCGGGCTGCACGTTCAGGGTGCAGACCGGCGGGAGGTCGAAGGCCTGGGTGCCGTCGGTGCGGCTCGCGCTGGTGCCGGCGGTGGCGCTGTAGCCGAGGCCACGGCGGGCAAAGGCGCTCCAGATCGTGCACTGGTCGGCGCCGCCGTAGAGTGCCAGGTCGGCGGCCAAGATGCCGTCGCGGTTGTCAACAAAGGTCGGCTCGCACTTGGTGTACTTCAGGCCCTCGGTGACGAGGCGCAGCGCGCGGTTGTTGCCGGCGGTGCCGGTGTAGATGTCGGGGCTGAAGCCGTACTTGTCGACCAGATTCCAGTACATATCCCAGACCATCGTCGCCCACACCGTGCCGACGCCGTGAGGCACGGCCAGGGTCGCGCTTTTGATCGAGTCGTAGGTGAACGGGTTGACCGCCATATTGGTCGTGTAGGGATACAGACGAATGCCCGCGCCGTTGGTCGGCTGGAACGACACATAGGTGCCGATTGGCCGGACCGTGTTGCGAGTGTCGGCGGCGGTGGCGGTGAGCATCAGCGCATACAGATCGCTCCAGCCCTCGCCAGCCTGCTCGTCGATGCCGCTTAGACACGCGACATTGCTGGGGCCGCCGATCAAGCGGTTGGAGACGCCGTGGCCGTACTCGTGGGCGATGACGCCATTATCAAACGACGAGTCGCGGTCGGGCGGGTTGGCGGCGCTGCGGTACATGCGGCCCTGGACCGTCGCCCCGTTCGCGAGCTGCTGCTTGATGGGCGCGCCCGACGACTGGGTCAGGGCCAGCACCGGGATGGTGATCGAGGCATCGGCGCCGCCGGGGCTGATCGAGCCGGGCTGATTGTTGACAATGATCAGACCAATGGCGCCCGCGGCCTGGACATTGGCGGCCTTGACGTTGAAGTTACAGCTGCCGCGGTCGGCGACGGCGATTTTGCCAGTGACGTTGGCGACGATCGCCTCGCAGGCATCGCCAGTGCTGGCGCCGCCGCTATCGGTGGCGAGGGCCAGCGTGCCGGTGATGTCGAAGCTCTGGGGGCCAAAGCTGGCCGCGCCCACGCCGTAGTCGCCGGCGATGGCGGGCGGGGTATTGATGGTCAGAAGTGAGGGGCCGGCGCCGGTCCAGCGGTACATCTGCATGCGGGGGCGCTGGCCATCGGCGGGCGTGCCGAAGTTGGCGTTGTTGCTGCCGCTGAAGTCCTGTGACTCAGCCCGGACATCATCGCCGCCGGTGCCGCCGCGGCCGTAGGTGTTGAACTGGAAGTTGCCGCCGGCCTCGTCGAAGCCGTAGTGATACAGCACGTCGTGCATGATATTGTTCATGTAGAACAGGTTGATCACCGAGGCGGCTTTGTAGTTCTCGGGTGACTGCGTAAAATCAAGCGGCGCCGTGAAGTTCAGGGCCGGGCCGCCGTCGGGCTGGACTTCGGTGGGATCGTTGCCATCGGGGGCCGTGATGTCGGTGTAGGCCTCGACGTTGTTGCCGCGGGTGACGGTGAACTCGGGGCCAGCCGCGCCGTTGGTGTCGTGCCAGCCAAAGGGCGAGGCCATACCATCGGCCGGATTATTGACCACCGTGCGGGCGGTCTCCGAGGGACTCTCGGCCGGGATCGGGAACACATCATACGAGTCCGGGGTGCGCGGGGCGGCCGGCTTGGCCGGCGCGGCCGCCGGGCTGCCGCCCAGGTGCGCGTCGTCGGTGTACTCCATGAACGGCGTCGCGCCCTGCTCAACGCCGGCGAAGCTGGTCTGCGCCGACGGCTCCTCGACGACCCAGTCCGACCGGGCGATAATGGCGCCGGTCAGGGCATCCACACGGATGTCAAACCAGTCGCTGTTGGTGGTCGGGCGCAGGACCAGCTCCAGCTCAGCTGCACCTTGCCGCCGGCGACCGGCTGATACATCAGCTTATAGGGGATCGCATCGTGCGAGACGCTGCCGCCGGTCAGCTCGCCGCTGCGGTCGTTGCCGCTGGCGGGCTTGCTCGGCTCGGGCGTCCGGCTGAGCGGCAGGCCAAGCTGCTGCGCGGCCGACTGCACGGCCGCCTGGGCGCTGATCGCCGGCTGCTTGGCGTTGATGGCCGCGGCCAGATTCGGGACAAAGCCGCTGCCCCAGTTAATAATCCGGCCGTCTTTGCTGACCGTGATATTAATGTCGGCGTTGAAGACCTCGATGCCGGCGTGGCGCTGGCGGATGTAGAGGTGGGTGACACCCGTATCCTTGCTGACATAGCGGTCCATGACCGCAAGGTCGGCGAGGTCGGCTGCGGAGAGCTTGTAGGTGGCCTTGTGCTCGCGGATAAACTGCACCGCGATATCGTAGGCGTCGCCGGCCGCGGGGCCGGTGAGGTAGCCATTCGGCACGTTGGCATTGCCGGCCGCGGCGCTTTGATCGACCGTGGCGCTGCCGGGCTGGGCGGCGCGGCCGGTCGGGGCGCTGACCATCGTGACGAGCACAATCAGCGCAAGAAATGAGAGGCTCCGGTACGTCCGTGAATAAGCCGGTGAGTTGCTACGCATTGATAGCTCCAATTAACGGGGCGGTGGCTACAATCGTCCACCGAGCCAACCTGGTCCTACGCGACACTGAACCATGAGCGCGGGCTGAGGAGAAATACGAGGCTGGCAGGTCGGCACGTGGGAGGCTCGTGCGTCATCCAACACTTCAGCAGATGATCGCTGCTGGCGCAGAAGTTATGGCCGCTTCGGGGTGGCCTCCTTTCGTATGAATGGTTCGAGTAGGTTATCCCGCCGTCTTCAGCAGCGTGCCGCTGGGTATGGCAGGCATTATGGGATTGCACGAGGAATAATAGAGGACCTTTAGCCGGATCGCAAGGATGTTTTGCTGACTTTTTAACAAGTTGGGCGCGGGCGCTGGGCTAGCTCGGGCGGCCGCGGTAGCCCACGCGGGCCGCGGCGGCGCGCAGCAACCCGCGGTAGAGCACGAAGTCGGCCGGCCGCAGCACAAAAATATCGGCCAGGCGCGCGCCGCTGAGCCGCAGATACGCTCGCAGCAGCAGCCCGGTCGAGACCACGTAGGCCAGCGTTGAGCCAAAGGCCGCGCCCATAATCCCCAGCCGGGGCACCAGCAGGAGGTTGCCCGCCACATTGATCACAATCGAGATCAGCGTCGGGACAATGCCTAGCGCGGGCCGGCCACGGCCGATCAGATAGGTTTGCAGAATGCCGCCGAGGCTGACGGCTAGCACGCCGGGCAGGAGCACCAGCAGCATCGGCCCGGCGGCCCGGTAGGCGGGGCCAAACGCCCACGCGATCACGCTCTCGATGACCAGCGCGACGCCCAGGGTCAGCAGGCCGATCAGGAGCAGCGTGTGGCGACACGAGTCGCTGGTCACGCGGGCCGCATCGTCGGGGTGGCTGGCGGCGATATAGGGGTAGAGCACCAGCGCCACCGAGGTCGAGACCAGCCAGACCCGCTCGGCGAAGGCCACGCCAACATTGTAGATGCCCACGTCGGCGTGGGTCAGCAGCGCCGCGATCATAAACTCATCGAAGCGCCAGCCGAGCACCACCAGCACCCGGCTCAGGTACGCCTGCATCCCAAACACAAAGCCGGCGCTCAGCACCGCCGCGACGCCGCGCCACTGCGGCGGCGAGTGGCGCACGACCAGCGCCAGGCAGACCAGCGCGGTCAGGAGTTTGGCGGCCACAAAGGTGCCGACCGCCGTCGTGAGCGTCAGCTGGCCGGCGACGAGCAGCCCGGCGACCAGGAGCAGCTGGGTGATGTAGGGCAGAATCTGAACAAGGTTGTAGCTCGGCAGGCGCTGCTCGGCTAGCAGCAGCGCCGCATAATAGTTGGTGGCGAAGGCGCACGGCAGCGTCAGCGCACTCAGCCACAGCAGCGCGGTGTGATCGAGGGCCACCTGGAGGCCGATAGCTGGCAGCAGCGTAGGAAACTGAAGCAGCAGCGCGATCGCCGCCAGGCCGATGGCGCCACAGCCCAGCGCCGCCGCCAGCAGCGCCGCCGCCAGCAGCCCGGCGCTGAAGCGCCGCCGGCCCAGAAAATACACCGCCGCCGTGCCATAGCCGGGATCGCACAGCAGGCTCAGCAGCCCCGGCACCAGCAGCAGGAGCGCGTACTCGCCCCGGCCGGTGGGGCGCAGCGCGCGGGCCAGCATGATCGAGTTGGGGACGCTGAGGACGAAGGTCACAACATAGCTGCCGAAGACCAGCAGGCTGCCCTGCAGCATACTCCAGCGCCGCGGTCGAAAAGACATGGTGCGCAGCAGCGCCGCGAGCTTTGACATATGCGCCCCGGCCACGTGGCCGCCGTTGACAGACCGGCGAGCCGCTGGCATACTACCTGTGAAAGCTGTCACAAACCTGTGAGGTCCGTATGACTCAGCCACTGTCGCTCGCGCCCAACCAGCCGCTGCTCCTCTACGACGGGGTGTGCGGGCTGTGTGACCAGCTGGTGCAGTTTACAATTCGCCATGACCAGCCTGGCCAGCTGCGCTACGCCGCGCTGCAGTCGCCGACTGGTCAGGCGCTGCTTGCCCGCTTCAACCTCCCGACTGAGCAGTACAGCTCGGCGGTGCTGGTGATCGGCGACCGGGCCTACACCGAGTCGCGCGCGGTGATCGGGCTGCTGCGCCACCTCGACTGGCCGTATCGGCTGGGCCTGGCCCTGATCGCCGTGCCGCCGCCGCTGGCGAACCTGGTGTACCGCTGGGTCGCGCGGCACCGCTATCAGTGGTTTGGCCAGGCTGATCAGTGCCGACTGCCGACGCCGGCGGTGCGGGCGCGCTTTTTGAGCTAGCCGCCCCAACGGGCGTGGCCGGGCGCGGCCCTGGGCGACACACGAGCGCTCGCGGCTAGCGGCCGCTAACACCCGCGCGCGGCTGTCCGAGCTGAGTGATCAGGGTATGGAGATCAGCAACCGTGGCGAAGCGCTCGGTGGGCGCGCGGCTCGCCAGCGTGGTCAGCGGAGTAAAGCCCCAGCCCACCGCGCCGAACGGAATCCCCGCCGCCTGCGCCGCCTCCAAGTCGCGTAGCTCGTCGCCGATGCACAGCGCTCGCTCGGGCGCCACGCCGGTCTGGCGCAGCATGCGCTGGAAATTCGCCCGCTTGCCTAGCACCCTAACATTGCCTGCATAGTGACCGATGCGCGCGGCATTGGTTGGGCCTAGCACCCGCCGCGCATTCTCCACCGAGTTCGAGGTTACCAGCGCCATCTGTACGCCAGATGTCGCCAGCTCGGCCAGCACGTCCTCAATGCCCTCGAACAGCGTGATCTGGTCAATACTTCTGCTCATCAGCGCCCGGATATCCCGCGCGATCAGGAACATCTTCCACCACGGAATGCCGAGGCGCCGAATAATCTCGCGCGGCGGGACCAGGCGCAGCTCGCCAATCTCGTCATCGGTCGGGGCATGAAAGCGATATTTGGCGGCGACGCTCTGGAGCGCGCTGACAAACCACGGAAACGAGTTGGCCAGCGTGCCGTCGAAATCAAAAATGATCAGCTCGTAGGTCATCTGGTTCCTATAATCAGCCCGTTGCGACAAACCGGGCCGCGGCAAGGTTGTGAAATCTAGGCTGCTGGAGTGCGAACCGAGGTCCGGTGGCGCTAGCGGCTGCTGGGCGCCAGCGCGGGCAGCTGGGCCAGCGCTGCCTCCAGGGTCGCCCAGGTGTGTAGATCGGCCAGATCGGCGCCTAGCCCGACCATCGCCTGGGCAATATCTGGCCGCATGCCCACTACCAGGAAGCGTGCGCCGAGCAGCGCGGTGGTCTGGGCCGCCCGTAGCAGCGTCTGCGCAATCGCAGGGTCGACCAGCAGCAGGCCCGTCAGGTCCACAATTGCCACCTCGGCCCGCTGCTGCTCGATGGCCAGATGCAGGCGGTGGAGCGCTGCCGCGACCCGGCCAGCATCGAGCTGGCCCGCCAGTGGCACCACCAGCACGCCAGCGCGCACTGGGATGATCGGCGCTGACAGCGCGCTCACTAAGCTGTTCAGCGCCTGCTGCTCGGCCAGCGCCGCCGCGAGCTGCTGGCCCTGCGCCGCCTGGGCGCTCAGCGCCGTCTCTAGGTCGGCGGTGCGGGCGGCGACCCGGCCCTCCAGGTCGCTCACGGTCTGGCGCAGCGCCGCCGCCATCGTATTAAAGGTTGTACCCAGCACCTGCACCTCGTGGATGCGGCTGCTCGGAACCTGCACCTCCCAGTCGCCGGCACCGATCTGCTCGGCGACGGCGGTTAGGTGCTCCAGCGGCTGCACGACGCGCGTCCCGACCAGCGCCCCGAGCAGCGCCGCCGCGATCACCACGGCGAGCGCGATCAAGAGAGTGGCGCGAATCTGGGCCCGCAGCGGCGCCTGGAATAGCGCCTGGGGCCGCGCAAACACCACCGACCACGGCTGCGCGGTCAGGGGCGCGGCGGCATTTTGGGTCAGCACGGCGGCGTCGCTGCGGGCGGCAAAAAAGCGCGTCTGGGCGATGCCGGCCAGGCCGGCCTGGAGTTCGGGGAGGTTGGCGCTGAGGTCCTGCGGCGTGCCGGGCGGCAGCCGCCGGGCCGCCTGGAGCGCCCCGACCGTGGCCGGGTCGGCCGGGACCAGCGTCCGCCCAACTACGCTCGGGGCGCAGGCGTTCGCCAGAATAAGCTGCTGATCATCGACCAGCAGCGCACACGAGCCGGCGCCGACGCTGCCGGTGCTCGCCAGCAGGAGCTGCTGGAGAATCGCGGCGTTGTACTGGACCAGCAGCACGCCGACGGTCGCGCCGCCATTGTCGTGCACCGGGCTGCTCAGGGTGAGCACCGGGCCGCGGCGCTCGGGATCCAGTGTGATCGGCGCGGCGAACGGCAGGCCGCTGCGCAGCGGCTGGGCGATGTAGCTTTGGGCCAGCGCCGGCTCCAGCGGCGGGTCGAGGGTGCTGAGCACGGTGATGCCCTGGAGATCGAGGAGGGCGTAGCGCTGGAGATTGACCGGATCTTTGCGCTGGAGGTTTTGCAGCGTCAGCAGGGCATCGGCGCGCTGCGGGCTGTTGGGCCGCGACCGCAGCGGCAGCGCGAAGAACGGCGCGAACACCGGCAGCTGGGCCTCGCTGCGTACCGCATCAAGGTTATTGAGTAGAAAGGTATCGACGCGGCTGGCAGTCTGGTCGGCGGCGGCGCCCAGGGCCTGGTTGGCGCTGGCCCGCAGGTTAGCCGCTGTGTCGCGCAGCGTCATCGCCGCAATCAGCCCAGCCGATAGCAGCGCCACTAGCACAAACGCGATGATTAGCCGGCCGCGAATAGTGATCCGACGCTGTCGCAACATCGGCCTATCCTTCGATTATGGCTTGATGAACGAGCTATCAAGCAGCTGGGCGAGATCGGGAGCTAGGCGCATACTACCAGTGGTGACCAGAAAGTCAACCTGGCGCTGGCCCGCAAACTGGAGCGAGGTGGTGTCGCTGCCGGGCTGAAAGGCCCGCTGGTTGTCGGCGCGGCTAAACAGCTTGGCGCCGGCGCTTGACACCTCGGCCACGGGCTGTTTGGTAGCCTGGGCGATCAGGGCGTTGGCCTCGGCCGGATGAGCCTGCCAGTAGTCCAGCGCCTCGAACCATGAGTTGACAAAGGCCTGCACGTCGGCGCGGCGCGTGGCGATGGCAGCGCTGCTAAAGACCGCGACATCCGGCACCAGCCCCGGCAGGTCGGCGGTCGAGGCCAGCATGTGGCGCTGCTGGGCGAGCGCCTGGCCGACAAAGGGCTGCCAGGTGTAGCCAGCATCCACTGTGTTGCCGAGCTGGGCCACGATCTGCTCCGGCTCGACCGGCACAATCGTGACCGCCTTGACATCGATCTGGTGGTGGGCTAGCATGCTCCGCAAAAAAAACTCACCGATCGAGCCTTGCATGACGCCGACCCGCTTGCCACGCAGATCGGCGATCGTCGGCACATTGATGTCGGCGACCAGGCCCTCGGCGCCATCGGAGTTGTCGGTGACGAGGACAACCCGCAGCTCGCTGAGCTTGGGCAGCTGCAGAATATCGTAGAGGCCGGTCAGCGTCCCATCGAGCTTACCAGCGGCGAGGTCAGCTGGGATCGCCGCGTAGCTATCGTAGAATACCGGCTCGATGGCTAGCCCATGTTTGGTGAAGATGCCGGTGTCGCGGGCGATGATCAGCGGATACCAGCCCGGCCAGACGATCCAGCCAAATTTCAGCGGCGGGCGGGCGACGGCCGGGCTAGCGCCGCAGCTGATCAGGGTGATGGCGATGATGCTCATGGCGGCAATGCGATGGGCAATGTTCACGGCGGCTCCTGGTAGACGAGCTGCTAGCGCGCGAGCGCCGGGGCTGGCGCAAGTGTACCAGAATCAGGGCTAGCGAGCAGCGCGTAGCCTACCAGCTCGGCGCCAGCAAGCACCGGCTGGTCGTCTGCATCGCCGGGCTGGAGCGCCGCGAGGTAGGCCGCGTCGGCCGGCTGGACCGGCGCGCTGATGCTGGCGCGCAGCGCCGCCGCCGCCGCCAGCAGGCGGCCGGTCCGCGCGGGCTGCGCGGCGGCCTGCGCCACGCCGGCCAGCCCCTCCAGCGCGGTGGCCAGGCCCTCGCGGTCGCCGCCAGCGGCGAACACCGTGAGGCTGGCGCTGAGCAGCGCCGTGGCCGTGTCGCGGTCGCCCTGCGCCAGCGCGACGCGGCCGAGATACACCTGGGCGCGCGCCATGCCAGGCGCGCTGCCCAGCTGCTGAAACAGGGCCAGGCTTTCGCGCAGCGTCGCGCCGCTGGCGGCGTACTCGCCACGAAAGAGCGCTGCACGGCCTTGAAAGCTCAGGGCCGTGCCCAGCCCGCTGCGCTGGCCTAGCCGGCGGTACATCTGGACGCTGGCCGCCAGCATCGTCGCGGCGGCGGCCGGCGCATCCTGGTTTAGCACCGTCATGCCCAGGTAGCGCAGCGTCTGAGCCTGCCCCAGCTCATCGTGGTTGGCCTCGAAGTGGGCCAGCGCCTGGTCGAGCAGCGTGTGGGCGCGGTCGTACTCGCCCTGCCAGAAGGCGATCTGACCCTGGTTGGCCAGCGCATAGCCGACGACATCGCCCAGCGCGCGCTGGTCGGGGAGCTGCAGGATCGCCCGGAACCAGCGGTTGGCCTCGTGATAGTCGTCCTGGGCGACTGCCAGCACGCCGGCGCCGCACCAGACCTGCGCCCGCACCGCCAGCGGTACATCTGCCGCGCAGGCGGTAATCTGCTCCAGGCAGCGCCGGCCGAGCGTGGCGTAGCTGCGCGCCAGCCAGAAGCGCCACAGCTGCGCCCCGAGCTGCCAGGCCAGCGCGGGGTCGGCGGCGCGCGCCCACGTGAGCGCCGCCTGGAGGTTGGCGTGCTCCTGCTCCAGCCGCTGAAGCCAGCCGGCCTGCTCGGCGCCGAGCAGCGCGGCGTGGGCGGCGACGCTCAGGCGCACAAAGTAGGCCGCGTGCCGTGCCTGGAGCGCCGCCAGTTCGGCCGGCGGGCACTGCTCGTGGGCATAGTCGTGGATCAGCTGGAGCATGCTGAAGCGCGGCGTCGGCGTGACGGTGTAGTGCAGCAGGCTGTGATTGACCAGCTCGGCCAGCGTCGCCACCACCTGCTCGGGCGGGTGGTCGGCGTCGGCGCAGACCGCGACGGCGGCGGCCTCGTCCCAGCCGGCGCTAAAGACGCTGAGGCGCACGAAGAGCCGCTGCGCCGGCGCCGCGAGCAGATGGTAGCTCCAGTCCAGCGCGCCGCGCAGGGTTTGCTGGCGGGGCGGCAGGTTCTGGGCGCTGCCGCTTAAGAATGTTAGCCGGTCGTCGAGCCGCCGCAAGAGCGCCGCCGGCGACAGAAAGCGGCTGTGGGCCGCCGCCAGCTCCAGCGCCAGCGGCAGCCCATCCAGCCGCGCGCAGATCTCGGCGACGGCCGCGGCATTATCGTCGGTCAGCCGCCAGTCGGGGCAGCTGGCCTGGGCACGCTGCGCGAACAGCGCGACCGCGGGCAGCGCCGCCAGCTCGGCCAGTGGCGGCAGGGCCTGCGGGTCCGGGCAGGGCAGCGTCTGGAGCGGCAGCTGGTGATCGCCCGCCAGATTCAGCACGCTGCGGCTCGTCACCAGCAGCTTGAGCCGGGGTGCCGCCTGCAACAGCGTGTCAAGCAGCGGCGCGACCGTCTGGACGTGCTCGAAGTTGTCGAGGATCAGCAGCCGCTGCTGGTCGCGGAGCACCAGGGTCAGCTGGTCGAGCAGCGGGCCGGTGACATCGGCCAGGCCCAGGCAGTGAGCGATCAGCGGCAGGACATCGGTGGCGGCGGGCGCGGTGGCCAGCGGCACCACGACCACGCCCTCGGCAAAGAGCGGCTGCGCGCGGCCGGCGATCTCCCAGGCTAGCCGGGTTTTGCCAACGCCGCCAGGTCCGACCAAGCTCATCAGTCGCACGGCGGGCTGTGCCAACCATGCCAGCACGTGGGCGATCTCGGCGGCGCGGCCGACCAGCACGGTGGTCGGCGCTGGCAGCGGCACGCCTGTTGGCGGCCCGGCGCTCGGCGCGGCGCTGGTTGTGGCTGCTTGAAAGCGGTAGCCAATCCCCGAGTCACTGACGAGATAGCGCGGCGCCGCAGGGTCAGCCTCGATCTTGCAGCGCAGCCGCCGCACGTAGGCGTGCAGGTAGCCGTGCTCCTCGCCGTAGTGCGGCCCCCAGACCCGCTGGAGCAGCTGGCGGTGAGTCAAGACCTGCCCGGCGTGCTCCACGAAAAAGCTCAGCAGCGCCCACTCGGTGCGGGTCAGGCGCACGGCGACGCCGTTTTTTGTCAGGTGGTGCTGGGCGGTGTCGATCACCAGCTCGCCAAAGCTCGTCGGCGCCTGGCTGGTGCTGGGCAGCTGCCAGTTAGCCCGCCGCAGCAGCGCCCGGATGCGCGCCGCCAGCTCCTCCAGGTTAAAGGGCGCGACCAGATACTCGTCGGCGCCAGCGTCTAGCAGGTTGAGCTTCAGGCTCAGCTCGTTGGGTCCGAACATGATCAGCGGGTGGGTAGTTTGAGCGCGCAGCGTGCGGCAGAACTCGACGCTGCCGCCGCCCAGCAGCTGCTGGTCAACCAGCAGCAGATCGGCCTCGTCGGTCGGCCAGGCCGCCGGGTTTGCTGGGCTGGCCCGCACCACCCGACACGTCGCCTCCAGGTGCCGGGCGATCAGCGTCTGGAGCGCGGGGTCGGCGCTGGCGAGCAAAATTGCTGGAAGGTGAGCGGCCATGCAAGACCTCGTCAGGCTAGCGGGTAGCAGAGTGCTGGGGCTATTGTAGCGGACATTCTAAACCGCGTTTTAATTTTATTCAGAACTCTTTAAGAATGCGGGCGGTTTTGTTCAGGGCGAATCGGGCGGGCGGGACTATACTACCAACAGTTCAAGCGGCCGGCGGCGCGAAGACACTACCAAGTGTAGCATATTTGCCTACGGTCGCCGCCCCAACACAACAGACGCTGGATTGGAGACCACCATGACCGATCCCACCACCCCGTCGCGTCGCAGTTTTCTGAAGGCCGCCCTGGTCGGCACAAGTGTCCTGATCGCTGGCGTCGAGCTACGCTTCGCCCCCACGAGCAGCGCCGCCGTCGCCCAGCCTACTATCGCTGGCTGCAACACCTGGGGCGCGCAGGCCTCCACCGAGCCGGTCACGATTCTGGCCGCTCGGCCCACCAAGATCATCATCCATCACACCGACAGCCCCAACAGCACCGACTACTCGCAGGCCCACGCCTACGCCCTGTTGCGCAGCATTCAGCAGTCGCACTTCAGCCGCGGCTGGATCGATAGCGGCCAGCACTTTACGATCAGCCGCGGCGCCTACATCACCGAGGGCCGCCACCGCAGCCTGGAGATGCTCAACGGCGGCACATCGCACGTCCGCAGCGCCCACTGCGATGGTCAGAACGACGTGGCCATTGGCATCGAGAACGAGGGCAACTACATGACGACCTCGATGCTGAGCGGCCACTACACCCAGCTGGTGGCGATGTGCGCCTATATCTGCCAGCAGTATGGGATCAGCAGTTCGCAGATCTATGGCCATCGTGACTTCAATAACACCGATTGCCCCGGCGATGTGCTGTACGCCAAGCTGCCACAGATTCGGGTTGATGTCGCCGCCAAGCTCGGCAGCGGCCCGACGCGGGTGTGGCCGCTAGTCAAAATCGGCCAGATCAGCGAGCGGGTCAAGAGCGTACAGTATCTGCTGCGCAGCCGCGGCTACACCGTGGCCGCCGACGGGAACTTCGGCCCTGGCACCGAGACGGCGGTCAAGAATTTTCAGACTAGCCGCAGCCTGACCGCCGATGGCGTGGTAGGCGCCCAAACCTGGGAGTCGCTGATCTCCACGGTGCGCCTGGCGAGCACCGGCGATGCCGTGCGCGCCGTCCAGAGCCAGCTGGCCAGCAAGGGCTACGGCGTGGCGGTGGACGGGAACTTCGGCCCCGGCACCGAAACTGCTGTCAAAAGTTTTCAATCCAGCCGTGGCCTGGGCGCCGATGGCGTCGTCGGCCCCGATACCTGGAGCGCCCTGGTCCAGTAAAGGAGGTGGTGCTGTCCCTGGTCGACTGTCGGCCGCTGTATCGTAGTTAAGGAGACACATCATGAAACGTTCGCATCTGTTGAAGGTCGGTGTGCTGTTGTTCGCGCTGGTTGTTTTTGCGCTGCCGTTTCGCTCGACCCGCACCGTGGGCGCCTATGGCTGGAGCCGCACGCTCTCTGAGGGCATGAGCGGCGCTGATGTCAAGGAGCTGCAAATCCGGGTAGCCGGCTGGGCCGCCGATAGCGCCTCGCAGACCTTTGTCTCGGTCGACGGCAGCTTCGGCGCCGGCACGACCGCGGCGGTCAAGCGCTTCCAGCGGGCCTACGGCCTGGTGGCCGACGGCGTGGTTGGCCCGGCCAGCCAGAGCGTCCTGAACAGCCTGGAGGATGCCGATGGCTCCAGCCGCAACTTCAGCTGGAGTGAGTTCACCTCGAACGACTGCGGCTGCTTCACTGGCGGCAAAGTTGGCGAGGCTACGATCCGCGAGAACGTGCGCCGCACCATGTACAAGCTTGAGGCGCTGCGCAAAAAAGCCGGCAGCGTCGGCGTGACGATCAACTCGGGCTTCCGCAGCATCAGCCACAACGCGGCCGTCGGCGGCGCCTCGAACAGCATGCACCTCTACGGCGTCGCGGCCGACATCGTGGTCAGCGGCTACAGCACCCTCAGCACCTACCGCCTGGCCGAGACCTGCGGCTTCAGCGGCCTGGAAAGCTACCAGCACTCCTGGCAGCACGTCGATAGCCGCATGGAATATCCCTACGGCTCGCAGTTCTGGTGGTGGGAGAGCGGCGTGCAGTAAGCTGGCGCCACACCGTCGGACATGACATTATCTGGTGGGGCCGCTATGGTGGCTCCACTTTGCTATTTGCGAGGGGTGAGCTATGCAACGCTGGGGCAAACACTGGTGGCGCTGGCCGGTGATCATGGTGGTCGGTTTGCTCTGGCTGGCGCCCGGTCGGGTCGCTGCCCACCCGCTGGATGTGATCGCCCACACCTGGCGCCTGACCTTCGCCCCCGACGGCGCGGCGGCGGCGGTCGAGGTCTCGGTCGGCCCACTGGTCGCCGGGCGGGTGTGGGCTGAGGCCGACGCTGATCGCAGCGGCACCGTCACGGCGGCCGAGGCGACCGCCTGGGCCACGCGCTACCTCGCCAGCGTTGCGATCAGGGTTGACGGCGTGGCGCTCGGCGCGGCGCTGCGCGGCCCGGTGACATTTCCTGGCAGCCGCACGAGCTTCGTCGCCGGCACCGATAGCATCATCGCCTTCACCGCCACGAGCGGCCGCCGTCTCCAGGCCGGCATACACAGCGTGCAGCTCGCCGGCGGCGCCTACCCGGACATCAGCAGCTACAGCCTCGCAGTTGCGCCGAGCCAGGGCCTAGCCGCCACCGCCGGCGACGCCACAGCCACGACGAGCGCCTGGAAGCTCACGGTTGGCCCTGAGTTTGCCACGGGGCCGGCGCTCGTCAGCGCGGCGGCGGCGCAGACGCAGCTCGCGCAGCGCATCGGCACCAGCGCGCTGCTGGGCCGGCTCCATGCTGGCGCCTGAGTCCGCTGTTTGTCCTCGGCACGCTGCTGGCCGCGCTGGTCTTTGGCGCGCTCCATGCGCTCCAGCCCGGCCACGGCAAAACACTGGTTGCGGCCTACCTCGTCGGCTCGCGCGGCACGCTGCGGCATGCGGTGCTGCTGGGCAGCGTTGTCACGATCACCCACACCGCCAGCGTGCTGATTCTGGGGACACTGCTGCTCGTGTTTAGCGCGACGATCCAGCCCGAGCGGATTCTGCCGGGGCTGACGGCGGCCTCGGGGCTGCTGGTGGTCGGGCTGGGCGTGCGGCTGCTGTGGGGCCGGGCGCGCGAGGCCTGGCGTGGCCCCGCGGCCGAGCACGAGCATAGCGCCGATGAGTTCGATCCGAGCGGCCTGCACGCCCACGGCGGCGGGCGGGCGCATCGCCACAGTGTGCCGGGCCAGCTCAATCGCCGCAACCTGGTGGCGCTGGGGATTTCCGGCGGCATCGTGCCGTGCGTCGAGGCGCTCGTCGTGCTGATCGTAGCGGTCGCCGTAGGCCAACTGGTCCTCGGCCTGCTGATGATCGTGGCCTTCAGCCTGGGCCTGGCCAGCGTGCTGATCGGCCTGGGCGTGGCGCTGGTGACGGTTGGCAGCCGGCTGCGGGCGCGGCTGCCCGACCGGCCAGGCTTGCTCCAGTGGGTGCCAGTCGTCAGCGCGGTGCTGGTGATCGGGCTGGGCGCTGGGCTGGCGTGGCAGGGCTGGCTCGCGCTATGATGTGGCGTATGAACACATCAAAACTATTGCGCTACGGCGCGCTGGCCGCGCTCGGTCTGACCTTGATGAGCTGTGGGCAGCAGGCGGCCACGCCGGTGACGACGGTGGCGCCGGCGGCCGCGCCTGCCGCCGACGGCCCGCTGACGTGTCCGAGCGCGCCAGAGCCGATCACGGCGCCCATCGCGCTGATCCATGAGAACCGGGTGATTGCGCTGACGCGCAGCGGCGGCCCGCCGGTTGCGCTGACGCCGGCGCCGCCCGATGCGCTGACCCAGGAGCCGACCTGGTCGCCCGACGGCCAGACGCTGGCGTTTCTGTGGACGCGCTTTGGCTCCGACCCGGCCCAGCCCGACAAAACCTTAGTCCTGGAGCAGCTGCTCTGCGGCCTCGACCGCGCGACCGGCGCCGGCCGGCTGCTACAGCGCCGCGAGCGGGCGACCAGCTTTTGGGATGAGCTAGCCTGGGCCGCCGATGGCAAAGCTCTGCTCGTCACGGTGGTGCCGCTGACCGACGGCCTGGCGGTTCCCGACGTGCTGCGCTTTGACCTGGCCGCGCACACCGAGCAGCCGCTGCTCCGCGGCGCGCGCAATGCCAGCCTGCGGCCCGACGGCCAGCAGCTGGCCTTTTTGCAGGTCGTGGCGCAGGGCGAGGCCCTGTCGGCGACGCTGGTGCTGGGCGATGGCAAGGGCGGGGCAGCGCAGCCCGCGGCCCGCACGACGCCGCCCTTCGGCTACATGGCCGCCCCGCGCTGGTCGCCGGATGGTCAGCGCCTGCTATTCACCGCCAACGGCGGCCCACAGAGCGCGCCCAGCGGTCAGCGCCCGTCGTGGCTGGAGGCGCTGCTCGGCATTGGCGTCGCCGAGGCCCACAGCGTCCTCGCCGATGTCTGGATAATGTCGGCGAATGGCCAGGACCCGCGCCGCCTGACCACCGGCCTGGACGATCCGCGCGCCGCCTGGAGTCCCGACGGCCAGCAGATTGTCTACACCGGCACCAAAGGCGGCGGTGTGTATCTGCTGGATCTCGCCACCGGCGCCACCAAGCAGCTGACCGATCAGGGCCGCGCTAGTCCGATCTCGTGGGCCAAATAAGGACCAATGGCGTACATTTTTCTTTTGTTCGGCCTGTTGACAAAGTAGTACGGCTGAGCTATAGTTAGCGCATCGGAGCGGTGGTCGTACTACCGTCAGCCTTATAATCAGGAGCAACGATGCGCTAGCTCGCCGCCGACCCACCACCTCGCTCGAAGTGCTGCCCATCGCTCTTTTCCTCGGACCGATTGCACTTCATCAGCCGCCGCCACCTTCGATTCATCTTTGCTTTGCGCCGCCCGCTGCCTTGCTGCACCTGGCCTTTCTTTGTATACCTCGCATTTAGTTTTGCTGCTGCACACTGTCATTTTGGAGGCTCCTATGTCATCATTTGTTCGCACCCGACTCTGGCTCGTTGTGCTGCCGCTGCTGCTGCTCGGCGCGCTCGTCCCGCAGCGCTCCGTCCAAGCGCAGGCGCCGCTTCCGCGCACCGCCTTTGTGCATTTGTTTGAGTGGAAATGGACCGACATCGCCCGCGAGTGCGAGAATTGGCTCGGGCCAAAGGGCTTCGCCGGCGTCCAAATCTCGCCGCCCAACGAGCATCTAGTGATTCAATCATCGCCTGGCAACTATCCGTGGTGGGAGCGCTATCAGCCGGTCAGCTATAGCGTGGATAACAGCCGCAGCGGCACCAAAGCGCAGCTCCAGGACATGATTACGCGCTGCAATAACGTTGGTGTGGCGGTGTATGTTGACGCCGTGATCAACCATATGACTAGCGGCAGCGGCACCGGCAGCAATGGATCGAGCTACACGAAATATAATTATCCTGGCACGTATTCGACCTGGGATTTTCACTACTGCACGACGCCCTACAGCAACCGGGACATCTATGACTACACCAACAACACCAGCAACAACGTGCGCAACTGCGAGCTATCGGGGCTGTCGGACCTGAATACTAGCAGTGACTATGTGCGCGGCAAAATCGCCAGCTATCTGATCGGCCTGATGAATATGGGCGTCAAGGGCTTTCGCTTTGATGCGGCCAAGCATATGAACCCCGAGGATGTCGGCAAGTATGTTGGTAGCGACACCAACGGCATTATCAACCGCGTCAACGCCGCCGCCGACGCGGCCGGCAAGGCCCGGCCGTACTTTTTCCTGGAGGTCATCGACAAAGGCGGCGAGGCGATCCACGCCTCGGACTACTTCGATGTCAATGCTGGCAACGCTGATATTCATGAGTTCAAGTACGGCATCGAGCTGTCCAAAAAATTCAAGAGCGGCCGTGTGATGGACCTCAAAACCTTTGGCCCGAGCTGGGGCTTTATGCCGACTGACAAGGCCGTGGTCTTCACCGATAACCACGATGAGCAGCGCAAAGCGCCGTTCGACTGGCTGACCTACAAAGACAGCGATGTCTACAATCTCGGCAACGTCTTTGAGCTGGCCTGGCCCTACGGCTACCCGCAGATCATGTCGAGCTACGCCTTCAGCGACCACGATCAAGGCCCGCCCTCGGATGCGAGCGGCAATACCACCGCGGTCTACAACGGCAGCGGCGTCAACACCTGCCAGACGGCCAACGTCCCAAGCAGCGGCTGGGTCTGCGAGCACCGCCGCCTCTCCATCGCCAACATGGTCGGCTTTCGCAACAACACCGCCAGCACCTATCAGGTGACCGACTGGTGGGACGACGCCGGCGCGCAGGGCGGCAACCAGGTCGCGTTTGGTCGTGGCGACCGCGGCTATGTCGTGATCAACCGCACCGGCTCGACCTTCAGCCGCACCTTCCAGACCAGCCTGGCGGCCGGCACCTACTGCGACGTGATCGTCGGCGATAAGTCGGGGACGACCTGCACCGGCCGCACCATCACCGTCAACGCCGCGGGCCAGGCGACCTTCAGCGTCAGCCCAATGACCGCCGCGGCGATCCATGTGGGCGCGCAGCTCTCAGCGCTGCCGACGGTGGCCACGAGCTTCAACGTCAATGCCACGACGGTCTCAGGGCAGAACGTCTACGTGGTCGGCAATGTCAGCGGGCTGGGCAACTGGGATCCCAGCAAGGCCGTCCTGCTGTCGTCAGCAACCTATCCGACCTGGCGCGGCACCGTCAATATCCCGGCGAGCACCGGCGTCGAGTACAAATACATCAAAAAGGATGGCGCCGGCAATGTCATCTGGGAGGGCGGCAGCAACCGGCTGTTTACGACGCCGGCCAGCGGCACCGCAACCCGCAACAACTCCTGGCAGTAGCGAGCACCGCCTGTCTGGTTTGCCAGGCGGGCGGTCCGTGAGCAAGGACTGAGCAGCGCGCCAGCTGCTGCGAGCAGGTCTAGCTGTGCTAGGCCTGCTTTTGCGCTCTGGCCCGCCGCTACAGATACGCGCCGTGATCGTGGCAGGATGGGCGGGTTGAGCTATAATAGTGCTGGCCGCGGCGTACTAGCATCGATCACTGGCGGCGCTCACTGAAGGCTCAAGTCAGGCATGGATATACTTGCGGGGAAACGAATTGTGCTCGGGGTGAGCGGCAGCGTCGCCTGCTACAAGCTTGTGGATGTCGCGCGCAGCTGGACCCAGGCCGGCGCGCTGGTGGATGTAGTGATAACCGACGAGGTGCTCAACTTTGTCGCGCCGCTCCAGTTTAGCAGTCTCACCTACCGGCCAGTCTACCGCGAGATGTGGACCACGCTGGAAAATGCCGCGGCCCATGTCAAGCTTGGCGCCGAGGCCGACCTGGTCGTCATTGCCCCGGCGACCGCCCATACGATTGCCCGGATGGCCCACGGCTTGACCGACGACATGCTGACCAGCGTGGTGCTGGCGACCGTCGCGCCGATCTGTATCTTTCCAGCGATGAACGTCAATATGTACAATAACGCCGCTACCCAGGCCAACCTCGCCACGCTGCGCGGCCGCGGCTGGACGGTGCGGGAGCCGGACGAGGGCTTGCTGGCCTCGGGGCTGGTGGGCAAGGGGCGGCTGCCGGCGGGCGCGGTGATCGATGGCGTCGTCCGCAGCGCGCTGGGCCAGCGCTTCGGCCGCCTGGCCGGGCGGCGCGTGCTGATCACCGCCGGTGGCACCCACGAGGCGATTGACCCGGTGCGCTTCATTGGCAACCGCTCGTCGGGGCAGATGGGCTACGCGCTGGCGGCGGCGGCCCGCGACGCGGGCGCCGCGGTCACGCTGATCAGCGGCCCTGTCAGCCTGGAGCCGCCAGCCGGCGTCGCGCTGGTCGCGGTCGAGAGCGCCGCCGAGATGCACGCGGCGGTTCACGTCGCGATTCCCGATGCCGAGCTGCTGATCATGGCCGCGGCCGTCGCTGACTACCGGCCGGCCACGGCCGCGCGCCAGAAGATCAAAAAGGATCAGGCCCAGCGCGCCCTCAAGCTGGAGCGCACCACCGATATTCTTGGCTCGCTGGCCGAGGTCAAGCACTGCATCAAAGTTGGGTTTGCGGCCGAGACTGAGCAGCTGCTCACGTTTGCTGCCGATAAGCTCCAGCGCAAGCGTCTCGACCTGATCGTGGCCAACGATGCCGTGAGCAGCATCGGCAGCGCCAGCAGCAGCGTGACGCTGCTGGACCACAGCGGCATGGCACAGACCTTGCCGTTGCTTCCAAAGACCGCCGTCGCGACCGCAATCCTCGATGCCATTATCTCCCGTTGGCCCGACCGCATTGGCACGGCCAACCACGTCAAGGACGAGAATCACGGATGAGTACGAACGCGCCTGATGCCTCGCAGCCGGAGCAAACGCTGCCCGGCGGCCCCGCACCAAAACGCCTTGATGGAAACCGCCAGCGCATCAATGACGAGCGCATTCGTGACCTGATCAACGCCCTGGGCGACAGCAACCACCCGCACCATAGCAGCGCCATCAACGAGCTGGTCAGCCTCGGCTCCGAGGCGGTCGGCCCGCTGTGCGCCGCCCTCGCGCCCGAGCGGCCCTGGCTGACAGCGTACCGCGCCGCCGAGGCCCTGGCGCAGATCGGCGACGGCGCGGCGAGCGGGCCGCTGATGACCGCGCTGCGGCATCCCAACAGCAACGTCCGCTGGAGCGCCGTGCGGGCGCTGGCCGAGGTCGGCGACACCCGCACGCTCTGGGCGCTGCGCCGCGTGGCCCACGAGGACCGCGGCAAAACCAGCTGGGGCGAGTCGGTCGCCGACACCGCGCAGCTGGGCTTGGATCGTCTCCAGTCGCGCTCGGCGCTGCTGCGCTTCACCGAGCCGATCAAGACCACGCTGTTTTTTGTGGTGCTGCTGGCGTCGCTGCTCCTGGCGGCCAACCGCGTGCAGGCTGTGCTGGCCGATCTGCGCCGCGACGTGCCGGCGCCGGCCATTGTAGTCGGCCCTGAGAGCACCGCGACCGCCGAGCCAGAGCCGACCGCCGCGCCGACCGCGGTCGTCACTGCCGCGCCGACCGCGGTTGTCAGCGTGACCGCCACCGTCAGCACCGAGCTGATCGGCACCGTCGTGCAGAGCGGCAACGTCCGCAGCGCGCCGGCGACCAATGCCAGCAAGCTCGGTAATGTCATCAAAGGCGACCAGCTAGTCTTCTTGGGGACCAGCAACGGCTGGTATCGCGTCAAGCTCGCAGCAAAGCATGACGCCAACTCAATTATTCAAGGCAGCGGCGAGGGCTGGGTCTCCGGCATTTTGGTGACGCCGCCGACTGCGCCGGTGCCGACCGAGAAGCCGGCCAAGCCGTAGTTGCCCGCTGCCGCGATCTTAGCGCTGAAGCGAGCGTTCCATGACACTACCAGCCACCCCCCAGCGCCTCACCGCGCTTATCGTCGACGACAACGACGCGCTACGCTACGTGGTGCAGCGCGCGCTCGAAGTTATTCAGATCGCCGTAGTCTCGATGAGCAGCGCCACTGAGGCGCTGACGCAGCTCGATAGTCGGCACTTCGACCTGGCGATCACCGACCTGTCGATGCCCGAGATGGACGGCTGGGAGTTTTGCGCCGCCGTCCATCGCCGCCGCCCGCAGCTGCTGCTGGGCATTATGACCGGCTGGGATGCGCCTGAGCAGCAGCAGCTTGATCGCCATGGCATCGAGTTTGTGATCTTCAAGCCCTTCAATATCCGTGAGCTTCAGGCGCAGGTCGTGGCGGCGCTGCGAGAGCGCGGCCTGCACAGCTGACCGCAGTGCTCTACGACGACTACGCCCGCGTCTACGACCAGACCGGCCAGCTTCACTTCTCGGTGCTGATCGCCACCTACCTGCCCGACCTGCTGCGGCTCCACCCGCCGGCGGGGCGGCGGCTGCTAGATCTAGCCTGCGGCACCGGCACCTTCGCCGTCATGCAGGCCGAGCAGGGCTGGGCCGTGACCGGCCTCGATCAGTCGCCGCAGATGCTGTCGGTGGCCCGCCGCAAGGCGCTGCACAGCGGCGTGAGTGTTGACTGGCAGCGCGGCGACCTGGCGGACTTTGCCGTGGCTGCGCCGTTTGACCTCGTGACCTGCTGGTACGATAGCCTCAACTATCTGCTGGAGCCGAGCGCGGTGCTCAGCTGCTTTCAGTCGATCTTTCGTGCGCTGGCGCCCGGCGGCCTCGTGTGCTGCGATGTGGCGACCCAATATTTTCTCCAGCACTACTGGTCGGGCGTTGAGATTCAGGAGCTGGGCCGCTATGTGCAGGTCATGCACAGCTCCTATGGCGCCGATGATCGCTCGACGCTGGTGCTAACGGGCTTTACCGAGACGGCGCCCGGCCGCTGGACGCGCTTTCGCGAGGTCCATGTGGAGCGTGGCTACCCGCAGAGTTTCTGGGCCGAGATGTTCGCCGCTGCCGGGCTGGTCGTCGAGGGCTGCTATGACTGCTTCACCACCCAGGCGCCCAACGAGCGCAGCCTGCGGCTCTGCTGGGTGGCCCGTCGTCCTTGACATAAGGAAATACTATGCCCACATTCCAGCACACTGCCCACGCCCTTGACGTAGCGCGGCAGGGCCTGCTTGACGACCTCGCCACGCTGCCGCCGGCGCAGCTCACCTGGCAGCCGGCGCCCAACGAGTAGTCAATCCTGGAGGTCATTGAGCACCTCGTGCTAGTCGAGGAGGTGCATTGGCGTGGTCTGGTATGATTGCGACCACAGTCGTTTGCAACCTCTACCCCTGCGAACGCCCCGAGGTGTTTGTGAGCGCGTATATTTTGTGTATTACCACCGGCGGCACGATTGCCATGAAGCGCGGGCCAGGCGTCGGCGGCGCGGTGCCGAGCCTGAAGGGCGACGATTTCCAGGCGCTGCTGCCGCGCTCCGGGCAGCAGGTGGTGTTTGAGGAGGCGACCAACATTCCCTCCAGCCACCTGACGCCGGCGTCGGTCACCGAGCTGCTGCGGCGCATCGAGACCCGCCTGCAGCTGCCCGAGGTCACTGGCATCGTCGTGACTCACGGCACCGACACCCTGGAGGAGACCGCCTACCTGCTCGATCTGGTGCTGAACTCCCCCAAGCCGGTGGTCGTGACTGGCGCGATGCGGACCGCCAGCGCCCAGGGCTACGACGGCATCGCCAACCTAGCGCAGGCAATCCTAGTGGCGGCCAGCCCCGAGGCCCGCGAGCTGGGCACGCTGGTCGTGTTCAGCGGCCAACTGTTCGCCGCCGCCGACGTGCAAAAAATTAATCCTCAGAGCCTCGATGCGTTTGCGGCGCCGGCCAGCGGCCCGATCGGGCGGGTCGAGAATGGCCAGGTGCTGCTGCACCACCGGCCAATGCGCACCGCGCCGCTGGCGTTTACGCGCCTGGAGGAGCGGGTTGACCTGCTGACCGTCGCGCAGGGCAGCGACGACCGCCTGCTGCGCGCCGTGATCGACAGCGGCAGCCGCGGCCTGGTCCTTGAGACGCTGGGCAGCGGCCGGGTGCCGCCGTGGTGGCTGCCGACACTCCAGGAGCTGCGCGCCCGCGGTGTCCCCGTTGTCATTACGACCCGCTGCCTGACCGGCTCCATCGGCGATGAGTATGGCTATGTCGGCGCATTCCACGACCTGCGGCGGCTCGGCTGCCTGTTCGCCCACAATCTGCCCGGCCCCAAAGCTCGCATCAAGCTGATGGCGGCGCTCGGCACGGTCAAATCGCCCGATGAGCTGCGACAATTTTTTAGCTGAGGCGTACCCATGCTGCTGGTCTGCGATATTGGCAATACCAACATTAAATTCGGTCTGTACGATGGCGAGACGCTGGCGGCCTCCTGGCGCATCTCCACCGAGCGCCAGAAGCTGACCGACGAGTACGCGGTGATTGTGCTCAACCTCTTAGCGCAGCGTGGCTTTGCCCTCGATGTGGTGCAGGGCTGCGCGATCTCCTGCGTGGTCCCGCCGCTCACCAGTGTCTTCTCCGAGATCGCCCGCACGTACCTGAAGGTCGAGCCGGTGGTGATCGGGCCGGGCATCAAGACCGGCATGCGGCTGCTGATCGACACGCCCCGCGAGCTGGGCGCCGACCGCGTGGCCAACTCAGTGGCGGCCTTTCGGCGCTACGGCGGGCCGACCATCGCGATCGCCTTTGGGACCGCCACGGCCTTCGATGTGATCTCGGCCGAGGGCGACTATATCGGCGGGGCCATCGCGCCAGGCGTCGGGATTGCCTCGGAGGCGCTGTTTCGCGCCGCGGCCAAGCTCTATCAGGTCGAGCTGGTCAAGCCGCCGCGGGTAATTGGCAAAAATACCGTCCACTACATGCAGTCCGGCATCGTGCTGGGCTACACCGGCCTGGTCGAGGGTCTCGTCACTCGCATGTGGAAGGAGCTAGGCGGCCGCGCGACCGTCGTGGCGACCGGCGGCATGGCCGAGGTGATCGCCGAGGTCATCGCTGGCGAGACGCATGTGATCGATCATATCGTGCCGTATCTGACGCTGGAGGGGCTGCGGCTGATCCATGCCATGAACACCGTCTAGCGCCGCAGCTCCGGCGGCAGCTCGGCGAGCCAGCCGACGGCCAAGACGCCCCACAGTCCCACGGCAATTGCCTCAGCCGTATCGTGGCGCAGCGCCGTCGGCTTGGCGCTCCCCGACCACGCGATGATGCGCCGCGCCAGGCGGCCCGCCGACTGCTTGGCCTGCGCGCCGCTGCGCTGCTCGCGCTCGTAGAGCAGCAGCGTCCGCCACTGCTCGGCGCTGATCTGCCGCACCGCGATCCCGCGCCGCTCGGCCGCGCGCTCCCACAGCGCCGCCAGCGGCCCGCCGCCCTCGATGATAATCCACGCCAGCTCCGGCAGCGTCGCCAGCAGCCCGGCCGCGCCGCGCCGCAGCTGCCCCGCGCTCCCAAAATGATGCGACCGATACCACAGCAGCCGCCCGCTCTCACCATAGAGTGCTAGGCCCGTGCTCAGGCCCAGATCGACCGCCAACAAGCTGCTCATCGCCCCTCCCGCCGCCTGCGCCGCGCTGATTATTCGACAATTCGCGGCCGCTCGGCTACAATCGCCGCAGTTCAAGGAAACGCTACATGCCCGCCTTTGTGATCACTGTTCGCGCCATTGACCCCGTCCCAGCCGCCGCGCTGCTGGCCGCCGCCCACACGCTGGGCGCGGCGCTCACCGCCGCCACCCACGAGCAGCGCTACATTGTCAGTGGCAGCCTGGATGCCACGACCGCCGGGCAGCTGGCGGCGCTGGTCACTGATCCGCTGGTTGCGACGGCCACGGTCACGGCGCTGGCGCTGGCTGACCAGGCCCCGCTCGATGCCGACTGGGCGATTGATGTGGCCTACAAGCCGGGCGTCACCGATAACGCCGGCGAGAGCGTGATCGTGGCGGCGGCCCGCGCCGGGCTGCCGGGCGTTGCGCAGGCTCGCACCGTGCAGCGCTTTGCTCTGAGCGGCGATCTCACCGCCGCCGCCGCCGATGAGCTGGCCCGCCTGGCGCTGGCCAACGACCTAGTTGAGACCTGGCTGGTCAGCGCCGCCGCCCAGCCCGCGCTGGTCGCATTTTATCAGGCCCTGATCACGCCGCCAGCCCCGACGGCCGCCCGGATCGCCACCGTGCCGCTGCGCGAGGCCTCGCCCGCCGAGCTATCCGAGATCAGCCGCGCGGGCGTGCTGGCGCTTGACCCGGCCGAGATGCTGGCGATTCAGGCCCACTTCCGCGAGCTGGACCGCGATCCGACCGACGGCGAGCTGGAGACGCTGGCTCAAACCTGGTCCGAGCACTGCTCGCACAAAACCTTCAAGGCGCTCATCGACTACCGCGAGGCCGGCGCCGTCACCCACGCGCTCGGCGACCGGCAAATTGATGGGCTGCTCAAAACCTATCTGGTGGCGGCGACCGAGGCGGTGCGCCAGCCGTGGCTGCTATCGGCGTTTGTCGATAACGCCGGCATTATTGCGGTCGGCGACGACGATGCGGTTTCATTCAAGGTCGAGACCCACAATCATCCCTCGGCGCTGGAGCCGTTTGGCGGCGCCAATACCGGCGTCGGCGGCGTGATCCGCGATGTCATGGGCGTCTCGGCGCAGCCCATCGCCAACATTGATGTGCTGTGCTTCGGCCCGGCCGACCTGCCGGCCGGTGAGCTGCCGCCGGGCGTGCTCCACCCGGCCCGCATCGCCAGCGGCGTGGTCGCCGGCGTGCGCGACTACGGCAATAAGCTCGGCGTCCCGACGGTGGCCGGCGCGGTGCTGTACGACCCCGGCTACACCCGCAACCCGCTGGTCTTCTGCGGCACCGTCGGGCTGGCCAAGCGTGCGGCGCACCGCATGGGCGCGGCGCCCGGCGATGCGGTCGTGGTCGTCGGCGGGCGCACCGGGCGCGATGGGATTCATGGCGCCACCTTCTCGTCCGAGGAGCTGACCCACGACACCGCCGAGATCGTCGGCAGCGCGGTGCAGATCGGCGATCCGATCACCGAAAAAACGCTGGTTGACGTGCTGCTCCAGGCCAGCGCCCGCGACCTTTACCGCGCGATCACCGACTGCGGCGCCGGCGGCCTGTCGTCGGCGGTGGGCGAGATGGGTGAGCGGACCGGCGTGGCGGTCGATCTGCTGGACGTGCCGCTGAAATATCCCGGCCTCCAGCCGTGGGAGATTTGGCTCTCCGAGGCGCAGGAGCGCATGGTGGTCGCGGTGCCGCTGGCGACGCTCGAAGACTTCTTGGCGCTCTGCCAGGGCGAGGACGTGGAGGCGACCGTGATCGGCCGCTTTACCGACGACCGCCGCCTGGTTGTGACGCTGGGTGAGCAGCGGCTGGTCGACCTGGCGATGAGCCTGGTCCACGATGGCCGGCCGCAGCGCCAGCTGCCCGCCCTCTGGCAGGCGCCCGAGCTGCCGGCGGTCGCGCTGCCCGACGAGCCGGTCAAGGACACGCTGCTCCAGCTCCTCGCTCACCCCAACATCGCCTCGAAGGAGCCGATTGTCCGCACCTACGACCACCTGGTGCAGGGCCGCACGGTGCAGGGGCCGCTGGGCGGCGTCGGCGGCGACGGTCCCACCGACGGCGCGGTGCTCCATCTGCGCCCCGCGCGGCCCGAGGCCATCGCGCTCGGCCTGGGCGTCAACCCGCGCTACGGCCTGATCGACCCGTACTGGATGGCGCTGGCCGCCTGCGACGAGGCCGTGCGCAACGTGGTGGCGGTCGGCGGCAACCCTGACCGCATCGCGCTGCTCGATAATTTTTGCTGGGGCGACCCGCGCCACGCCGACCGCCTGGGCGGCCTGGTGCGTGCCACCGCTGGCTGCCACGACGCGGCGGTGGCCTGGGGCATGCCGTTTATCTCGGGCAAGGACTCGCTCAACAACGAGTACCGCGACGCCGCCGGCGCCCGCGTGCCGATCCCGCCGACGCTGCTGATCTCGGCGCTGGCGGTGCTGGACGACGTGCGCTGGACCACGACCGCCGACCTCAAGGCCGCCGGCAACCAGCTCTATATTGTCGGCCTGACCAAAGCTGAGCTGGGCGGCTCGCACCGCAATGCGCTGCTGGGCGCGGTCGGCGCCGACGTGCCGCGCGTCGACCTGGCGGCGGCGCGCGCGGTGTTCCGGGCGCTGCACGCCGCGATTCGCGCCGGGCTGGTCCAGAGCTGCCATGATCTGAGCGAGGGCGGCCTGGGCGTGGCGCTGGCCGAGCTGGCGATTGGCGGCGAGTGCGGGCTGGTCGTCGAGCTGGCGGCGGTGCCATTTGCTGGCGCCGGCCGCAGCGATGCCGCCGTGCTGTGGAGCGAGTCAGCCGACCCGCTTTGCGGTCGAGGTTGCGCCCGCCGACGTGTCCGCGTTTGAGGCGGCGCTCGCTGGCATAGCGTTTGCTCGGATCGGCCAGGTCGCCGCTGATTCAACGCTGACATTGCTGGGCCTTGATGGCGCGCCGGTCTGCGTGGCGCCGGTCGCCGAGCTGAAGGCCGCCTGGCAGCGCGTCACGTTTTAGCCCACGCGCCGCGCCGGCCGTGTGATCCCAGGAGCCTATGACTACGACGATCCTGAGCAGCTTGGACTTTACCCTGGCCGCCGCCGAGGCCCTGCGCGCCGTGCCGACGGTGCAGCTGGTCGGCTTTGACACGCTGGAGCTGTACCTCCAGTACGAGGGCCGCGAAATTCAAACCCAGCTCAACAATTTCTACGACATCTACCGCGCGCAGCCCGAGAGCCTGCCGACGATCCTGGCGGCGCTGCGCGACACCCTCACCAACCTGCCGCCCGACCGCTTTACGACCGATGTGACCGCGCTGCTGCCGCGGCTGCTGCCGATGCTCAAGCCGCTGGCGATGCTCAGCGAGGTGCGCGAGCAGGGCGTCCCGATGCTCGTCTACCGGCCATTTCTGGGCGACCTGATGATCACCTACGTTGTGGACGAGGGCGCGAGCGTGGCCTACGTCAATGAGAATCACCTCAGCGCCTGGCAGCTCGATGCGGGCGCGCTGCACACGCGGGCGCTCGCCAACCTGGCGGCCCGCGCCACGCCGCTGGAGATCGTCGGCAGCGGCGCGCGGGCGCTGGCGGTCAGCGCCAGCACTGATGGCTACAGCGCCACCCGGCTGCTGCTGCCGGGGCTATTTGCTGAGTTTCAGGCCGGTCTCGAAGGCGATCTCGTCATCGGTATCCCCAACCGGGATTTTCTGATCGCGTTCGGCGACGACGACCCGCTGCTGCTGGAGCGGCTGCGCATCCAGATCGCCACCGATGCCACGACCAAGCCCTACCCGCTGACCGCCCTGCTGTTCACAATCCGCAATGGCACCGTCGAACTCTATCACTAGGAGCACCTCATGGTAACGGCCCTCATTGCGTTGGCGCTCGTGGCCTATGGCGCCGCACTCGCGCTGCTCTGGCGTGATCGGAGCGTTCGCCCACTGCTGCTGCTGCTATCCGGCAGCATCGCCACGCTGGCCCAGCCGCTGTGGGCGCGGCTGTTTGGCACGCCGCCTGCGCTGCCCGGCGCGCTGCTCCACCTCGGCAGCCTGAGCCTGTCCGTGGGGACGATTATTGGCGGCGGGGTGCTGCTGGGGCTGCCGGCGCTCGTGGTGTTCTATGGGCTGCGGCTTCGCTGGTGGGGCCGGCACTACGCAGCCTGCTGGGGGTATTTTCTATTTTTTGTGCTGGTGTTTTTGATTGTCGACGCGGTCGGGCTGCGCTCGCAGCTGGCGGTATTCGCCCGGCCCACGCTGCCAACCGCCCGCCTGCCCGAGGTGCTGCTGCATGTCGCGCTGCTGGCCGGCACTAGCTTTGGCATGCTCTACTCGTTTGTCGTGACCCGCCACTACGCGCTGCGGATCGCGCTGGTGCCGCTGCTGCTGTCCGGGCTGGCCGCCGCGCTGCTGTTCAATGGCATTTTGGCTAGCCCCTACTGGGTGGTGCGCTTTTTACAGAGCCGCAGCACTCTCAGCGCTGTTGATCGGGACCGCCTGGTGCTGGGCGCGGTGGTGATCACGCTGGCGCTGGTGCTGTGGGGCGTGCATCTGCTGGCCAGCGCGCTGCACGCCAACCGGCGGCAGGGCCTCAAGTGGCGCTAGGAGCTGCGATGACTGAGACACTGATAACTCTGGCTGACATCCAGGCGGCCGCCGAGCGGATCGCGGCGGCCGTCGCCCATCCGGCGCTGGTGCGCTTCCACGGCGTCGCCACGCCGCTCTGGCTCAAGCCCGAGGGCTTTCAGCCGACCGGCTCGTTTAAGGTGCGCGGCGCCTACAACACGCTGGCGCAGCTCACCGCGGCCGAGCGCGAGCGCGGCGTGATCGCGTACTCCAGCGGCAACCACGCGCAGGCGGTGGCCTTCGCCGCCAGCCGGCTGGGCGTGCGGGCGACGATTGTCATGCCGCGGAATGCGCCGGCGATCAAGCTGGCGCGGACCCGCCAGTGGGGCGCCGAGGTCGTGCTGGCCGGGCCGGGCGGCGAGGAGCGCCAGGCGCTCGCCGAGGCGCTGGCGGCCGAGCACGGCTACATCATGGTGCCGCCCTTCAACCACCCGGCGGTGATCGCCGGGCAGGGGACGATGGGCCTGGAGATTCTGGCCGAGTTGCCAGAAGTTGGCTGTGTGCTGGTGCCGGTCGGCGGCGGCGGGCTGCTGAGCGGCGTGGCGGCGGCGATCAAGCTGCAGCGCCCCGACATTGCAGTGATCGGCGTCGAGCCGGAGCTGGCGGGCGATGCGGCGCAGAGCCTGGCGACTGGTCAGATTGTGACCTTCACGGCCGACGAGACCGGCCGGACGCTGGCCGACGGCCTGCGGACCCAGCGGGTCGGCGCGCTGACCTTTGCGCACATGCGCCAGTTTGCCGACCAGATCATCACCGTCAGCGAGGCCGAGATCAGTGCGGCGCTGCGGCGGCTGGCCTTCGACGTGGGCCTGGTGGCCGAGCCGAGCGGCGCGGTCACGCTGGCGGCGGCGCTCTTTCATGGCGCGGCGCTGCCGGCGGTGCCAACCGTCGCGATCATGTGCGGCGCCAACGTTGACCCGGCGCTGTACGCCCAGCTCCTCACTGCTCCCGACGACGAAGCATAGTTGCTTTGCTGCTCCAAGCGCGCGCCGCACCACACTGCTGGTGCGGCGCTTTTGCGTCGCCAGCGCCCGCCTAGCTGACGCCCGATCTCGGATCGTGACAGTAGATTTTTGCTGCTACGGATCAGGTCGGCCTACTGTTTTAACCCCTTGTCGGCCATCCGTCACTTCGTTATACTTTGCACAACCGACGGGTCAGTCGGTTCGGGGGTCGTATGCCAATCAAGCCAAACCTTGCCAAAAGCCAGCAGCGCGCCGAGCGCATCCTTGAGGCCGCGCTGCACGTTTTTTCGCAGAAGGGCTACAAAGATGCCGCCGTCGACGACATCGCGGCCGAGTTCGCAGACCTCGAAAGGCGGCGTCTACTTTCTATTTTCCGAACAAGCAGGCGATTTTCATGCGGCTGCTCGACCAGATGGCCAGGCTGCTGCTCAGCCGAGCCGAGGCGGCGATGGCGGCCGAGCCGGACCTGACGGCGCAAGGGCGACGCGGCGCTGCTGACGATGATCCGCACCTTTGCCGGCCACCGCACGCTGACGCGACTGTTTCTGGTCGAAGCGCTGGGCGCGGGCCGCGAGTTCAACGTGCGGATGATGGAGATCCAGGCCGAGTTCGCCAGCGCTGATCAAGCGCTACCTCGACGAACTGGTGGCAGCCGGAGTGGTCGCGCCGCTCGACACCAACATCGCCGGGATCGCCTGGTTTGGCGGCGTCAACGAGGTCGTGCGGCGCTGGGTGCTGACCGGCCAGCCGGCCAGGCTGGAGTTGACCTATCCGGCGCTGCGCGATCTGCTGCGGCGCTCGATCGGGCAGACCCGGCCTGAAACTGGTAGGGCACGACAGGCAATGATTAGATGCGACTGAACAGGCAGCGGCCAGGGACGATTGCTGGAACTGGTGCAGGCGGGCCAGGCCCGCGCCACGGCAGCTGGGCCGGCCGGTGCTGGTGAGCCATACCGAGCGACTGGCATCCGCCACCAGTGCCGACTGGTTGGCGGCGGCGCGGCAGCTGGGCTAGGGCGCATTCTGGTGGCAACAGCCGTCGGCAGGCTTCGCGCTGGTCGGCGTTGGCAGCGGCGCAGCTGATTGAGCCGGCGCGACGACGGTTTGCCACAACTCGGCCCGCTGGCGGGCGCGACATGCTCGACGCGGCGGTGATTGACGGCACGGACACGCTGAGCGGCAGCGGTCCGACGCTGCTGGGCGGCTTTGCCTTCGACCCGCAACGCGCGAGCCGGCCGCCTGGCGCGGCTTCACCGGATGCGTCGCTGCTGCTGCCGCGCTCCAGGTTAGCGTCTGCGCGGCGCGGCCTCGCTGACCTCAACGTCGTCGTCGATGCCGAGCAGCGATCCGCTGCGGTGGTAGACGATCTGCTCCGGTATGTACAACACGATCAGCGCGATGCCGCATGCCGCCAGAAGCGCGACGGTGACCGGCATCCATGAACGCCAACCAGGCGCGGAGTGGAAACAACTGGTCGCAGGCACTCGGTCGCGACGATTGCGGCAGGCGAGTTTGAAAAAGTCGTGCTGGCGCGCTCGGTGCAGGTCGACTTCCAGCGCTCGATCGACATCGGCCGGGTGCTCGATCGGTTGCGCGCTGCCTATCCGGCGCGCCTGCACCTGTGCGGTCGCGCGTGGCGATGCCTGTCTGGTGGCGGCAACGCCCGAACGGCTGGTTGGGGTGCGCTCGGGCGTCGTGCGAGCAAGCGGTCTGGCAGGTACGACCCGGCGCGGCGCGACCGAGACCGAGGATGAAGAACTCGGCCAACAACTGCTCGACAGTCCCAAGAATCGCCATGAGCATGCCGTGGTTGTCGAGATGCTGCGCGCTGCCTTCTCGGAGCTATGCGTCGACACCTACGCTCCGGCAGAGCCGCGTCTGGTCAAACTCAGCAACCTGCAACATCTGTATACGCCGGTGTCGGGTCGCCTGCTCCCACCGTTCACACTGCTTGATCTGGTCGCCAGACTGCATCCGACGCCTGCCGTCGGCGGCCTGCCGCGTGCCGCCGCCATGGAGTACCTGCGCGGCAGTCGAGGGGCTTGATCGCGGCTGGTACGCCGCGCCGGTCGGCTGGCTGGATGCGCGTGGCGAGGGCGATTTTGCCGTGGCGCTGCGCAGCGGCGTGATCCGCGGCGATCAGGCGGTGTTGTTTGCCGGGGTCGGCGTGGTACAGCGACTCGCTACCCGAGGAGCGAGTACGCCGAGACCAGATCTGAAACTTCGGCCGATGCTCGGCGCGCTGGGGGTGGAGCACAACACGTGATGCACTACGAGAATGCCGACCTACCGTGCATGCGGCGCACTGGTCGACGAACTGGGCACGCTCGGGCGTGCGCCATGCCGTGATCTGCCCCGGCTCGCGCTCGACGCCGCTGGCGCTGGCGCTGGCCGAGCAGACCGCGACTGCGTGTCTGGACTGCTGCTGGACGAGCGCTCGGCCGGCGTTTTTTGCGCTGGGCATCGCGCAGGCGACCCACGCGCCGGTCGCGCTGCTCTGCACATCGGGGACGGCCGCCGCGAACTTCATGCCGGCCGTGGCCGAGGCCGACCTGGGACGCGTGCCGCTGGTCGTGCTGACCGCCGACCGGCCGCCCGAACTGCGCGACGATCGGCGCGCCGCAGGCGATGGACCAGATCGCGCATGTATGGCACGCACGCCAAATGGTTCGTCGAGCTGGCGCTGCCCGCACGCGACCGATGCGCTGCTGCGCTATGTGCGCACCGCCGCCGGCCGCGCCGTGGCCACCGCGCGCTGGCGGCGCCGGCTGGCCCGGTGCAGCTCAATATGCCGCTGCGCGAGCCGCTGACGCCCGGCGCGCTCGCTGATCAGCCGCCTGCCCGGCGGCGCAGGAGCCGCTGGCCTGGCACGGCCGCGCGGCGGGGGCACCGTTCGCCGCCGGCTGCCAGCGGCGCCGCCACGCTCGACGCGGCGCAGTGTCGCGGCGCTGGCGGCGCAGTTCCGCACTGTCGAGCGCGGCCTGATCGTCGTGCGGGCCGCAGCGCGACGCCGCGCTGGCCGCGCCGCTGCTCGCGCTCGCGGCCGCGCTCGGCTGGCCGCTGCTCGCCGATCCGCTGGTCGCAGCTGCGCCACGGCGACTCAATCAGCGCCCTGGTCGTCGATAGCTACGATGCCTTCCTGCGCGACGACGGCCTGCGTGCGCGCGCTGGCGCCCGAGATGGTGCTGCGCTTCGGCGCGATGCCGACCTCCAAGCCACTGCTCCTGTAGCTCCAGGCCCATCCCGCATGCCGCGCAGATCGTCGTGGACGACGCCGGCGGCTGGAACGAGCCGAGCTGCGCGGCCAGCCAGATGGTCCATGCCGACGCCGCGCCGCTGATCGAGCGACTGCTTGGCGCCGCTCCAGCTTGCGACGCCCAAAGCTGGTCGCTGGGTGAGCACTGGCTGGCAAGCGGCACGGCATCACGACGCGCGCCACGCTGGCCAGCGGCGCTGCGCAACATCGACGAGCTGTTTGAGGGACGCGTCTTTGCCGAACTGGCGGCGCTGCTGCCGGCCGGCGCGACGATCTTCGTCGGCAACAGCATGCCGATCCGCGACTGCGACACGTTTCTGGCCGGCCGCGCAGCGACCGCTGCAGCGTGCTGGGCAACCGCGGCGCCAACGGCATCGACGGCCTGGTCTCGACCGCGCTGGGCGTGGCCGCCACCAGCGAGCGAGCCGGTGGTGCTGGTGCTCGGCGACATCTCGCTTCTACCACGACCTGAACGGCCTGCTCGCCGCCAAGCGCTACGGCCTGAAACTGACGATCGTCGCTGCTCAACAACGATGGCGGCGGGATCTTCTCCTTCCTGCCGCAGGCCGCCTATCCCGAGCACTTCGAGGCGCTGTTCGGCACGCCGCATGGCCTCGACTTTGCGCCGGCGGCCGAGATGTACGGCGGCCGCTGGACCGGCGCCGCCGACTGGCCGGCGTTTCGCGCGGCGGTCGCGGCGGGCGTGCGCGAGGGCGGGCTGCACGTTGTTGAGCTGCGGACCGAGCGGCACCAGCAACGTCGGCTGCATCGGCGGCTGTGGCCGCTGGTGCAGGCGGCGCTACCTGCGGTCGAGCTATGACGCGCGTTGAGATCAACGGCGTGGCGCTGAATGTCATGGCGGCGCTCGGCCCGGCCGACGCGGTGCCGCTGGTGCTGCTCCACGGCTTCACCGGCAGCGCCGCAAGCTGGGCGACGCACCAGATGGCCTGGCAGACAGTGGCGCCGACGCTGGCGGTGGATGCGCTGGGCCACGGCGCGTCCGCGGCGCCCGCCGACCCGGCGCGGTACGGCCTGGAGCAGGTCGCGGCCGACCTCGTGGCCCTCGCCGATCAGCAGGGCTGGGCGCAGTTTGACCTGCTCGGCTATTCGATGGGCGGGCGGATGGCGCTGCAGCTGGCGGTCGCGGCGCCCGCGCGGGTGCGGCGCCTGATCCTGGAAAGCGCCACGCCCGGCCTGGCGACTGAGGCCGAACGCGCCGCGCGCATCGCCAGCGATGAGCTGCTGGCCGCGCGGCTGGAGCGCGACGGCATTGCGCCGTTCGTTGATTACTGGGAGCGGATTCCGCTGTTTGCCTCGCAGTCGCGGCTGCCCGCGGCCGTCCTGGCAGCGCAGCGCGCGCAGCGGCTGCGCAACGACCCGCGCGGCCTGGCCGCGAGTCTGCGCGGCGCCGGCACCGGCCGCATGACTCCGCTTCACGCCGAGCTGCCGCGTCTCACCGTGCCGACGCTGCTCGTCGCGGGGGCGCTGGACGCCAAGTTTGCGGCGCTGGCCGCGGCCATGCATGCCGCGCTGCCCAACGCTGAGCTGGCAGTGCTCCCCGATGTGGGCCACGCCGCCCACCTGGAGGCGCCCGCTGCCTTTAATTCCCTTGTCACCCATTTCATAAGGAGACCATAATGGCGTCTGTTGACTGGCAGATCGTTCGTCCGTACACCGACATTATTTTCGAGAAGGCCGAGGGTATCGCCCGCATCACCATCAACCGCCCCGAGAAGCGCAACGCTTTTCGGCCCCAGACGCTGTTTGAGATGCAGGCCGCGCTGCGCGACGCCCACGAGGACCCGGACATCGGCGTGGTGCTGCTGACCGGCGCCGGTGACCAGGCGTTCTGCTCGGGCGGCGACCAGAGCGTGCGTGGCACCGGCGGCTACGTCGGCCCCGACGGCGTGCCGCGCCTCAACGTGCTGGAGATTCAGCGCTATATTCGCACGATGCCCAAGCCAGTGATCGCCGTGATCGCAGGCTATGCGATTGGCGGCGGCCATGTGCTCCATGTGGTCTGTGACCTGAGCATCGCGGCCGACAATGCGGTCTTTGGCCAGACCGGGCCGCGCGTCGGCAGCTTCGACGGCGGCTTTGGCTCGTCGTACCTCGCCAGCATCGTCGGCCAGAAAAAAGCCCGCGAGATCTGGTATCTCTGCCGTCAGTACGGCGCCCAGGAGGCGCTCCAGATGGGCCTGGTCAACACCGTCGTGCCGCTGGCCGAGCTGGAGGAGGAGTCGATCAAGTGGGCCAAAGAGATTTTGGAAAAAAGCCCGCTGGCGATCCGGTTTCTCAAGGCCGCGTTTAACGCTGATCTGGATGGCCAGGCCGGTTTGCAGGTGCTGGCCGGCGACGCCACGATGCTCTACTACATGAGCGAGGAGGCGCAGGAGGGCCGCAACGCCTACGTCGAGAAGCGCAAGCCGAACTTTAAGCGCTTCCGCCGCTTGCCATAATGCGGATCGTGCGGGTTGACTGGCAGCGCTACGCCGTGCCGTTCGCGGCCGAGTTTGCGACGGCCCACGGCGCGCTGCCGACCCGCAGCGGCCTGCTGCTGCAGATTATGACCGACGCCGGCACGGTTGGCTGGGGCGAGATCGCGCCGCTGCCGGGCTTTGGCGGCACGGTTGACGAGGCGCTGCCGGTGCTCCTGGCAGCGGCGCCGGCGCTGCTGGGATTGTCGATGGATGCGGCGCTGGCGCGGATCGATACCTGGCTAGCGCACGCTGGCCTGACCGCGACCGCCCGAATCGTCTGCGCCGGCCTGGACCTGGCCTGCTGCGATCTCGCGGCGCAGGACGCGGAGCTATCGCTGGCGGCCTGGCTGGCGCCGGGTGGCCATGTTTCAACCGTGCCAGTCAACGCTGTGATCGGCGCAGCTGCGCTGGATGCGGCGGCGGACGCGGCGCGGTCGCTGCGCGCGGCGGGCTGGCAGTGCGTCAAGCTCAAAGTTGGCACCGCCCCAACGCTGGCTGCCGAGGTGGCACGGGTCGCGGCGGTGCGGGCGGCGCTCGGCCCCGATGCTGAGCTGCGCCTGGATGCCAACGGCGCCTGGAGCCGGGCCGACGCGCTGACGATCCTGCCCCAGCTGCTCCAACACAACATTCGGCTGATCGAGCAGCCGTGCGCCGCGCTTGACGATCTGGCGGCGGTGCGGGCGACGAAGCCTGGCATGCTCATCGCCGCCGACGAGCTGGTCGTTGATGCGGCGGCGCTGGCGGCAATTCTTGACCAGGCTGCCGCCGATGTGATCGTGGTCAAGCCGATGGCGGTCGGCGGCGTGCGCGCGGCGCAGGCGCTGATCGCCCAGGCGACCGCCGCCGGCCGCGCGGTCATTGTGACCTCGATGCTGGACACAGCGCCGGGCCTGGCGGCGGCGCTGCACCTGGCGGCGACGCTCCCGGCGCCCGCGTGGGCCTGCGGCCTGGCGACTGCCCCGACGCTGGCGACGGTGTTCGCTGGCGATGCGCTGCTGCCCGTGGCCGGCGCGCTGGCCGTGCCGACCGCGCCCGGCCTCGGCGTCGCCATTGACCGGGCCGACGTGGCGCGCTACACCATCGCATCAGGATCAATCAAATGACGGTCGTTCCCAACTGGCTGGCTCACCGCGCGGCCACGCAGCCCACCGCGCCCGCGCTGCTTGGCGCCGACAGTGCGTGGACCTTCACCGAACTCAACGCGCGCGTCGAAATCCTGGCGGGCGCGCTGCAGGCCGCGGGCGTCGGCGCGGGGCAGCGGGTGGCGACGCTGCTCGGGAATCGCGCCGAGGTGGCGGTGCTGGTCCATGCGCTGGTCATTGTCGGCGCGGTGCTGGTGCCGCTGAATACGCGGCTATCGGCGCCCGAACTCCAGTGGCAGCTCGGCGACTGCGGCGCGGCGCTGCTCGTCACCGACGCCCGCCTGGCCGACCAGGCGCTGGCCGCGGCGGTGCCTGGCACCCACATCTACAGCATCGAGGCACATTCGGCGCTGCCATGCTTGTATGACCTGCCGGCGTCGGCCGTCGCCGCTGGCCCAATCGATCTCGCCGCGACCCAAGCGATCATCTACACCTCGGGCACGACCGGGCGGCCAAAGGGCGTCGTGTTGAGCTACGGGAATCACTGGTGGAGCGCGATGGCCTCGGCGCTGAACCTGGGACATCTGCCGAGCGACCGCTGGCTCGTGGTGCTGCCGTGGTTTCACGTCGGCGGCCTGGCAATCCTGTGGCGCAGCGTGATCGGCGGCGTGCCGGCGCTGATCCACGAGCGCTTCGATCCCGCTGCGGCCAACGCGGCGATTACTGAGCAAGGCGTCACGCTGGTATCGGTGGTCGCGACGATGCTGGCGCGGATGTTCGACGCGGCCGCCGCGCCCTACCCCGCGACGCTGCGGGCCGCGCTGCTGGGCGGCGGGCCGGCGCCGCAGCCGCTCCTGGAGCGCGCCGCCGGGCTGGGCCTGCCAGTGATCCAGACCTATGGCATGACCGAGACGGCCTCGCAGGCCGTGACGCTGGCGCCCGCCGACGCGCTGCGCAAGCTCGGCTCGGCCGGGCAGCCGCTGTTGCCGCTGGAGCTGCGGATCATGGCCGCGGGCGTTGAGCTGCCGCCCAACACCGCCGGCGAGATCGTGGTGCGCGGCCCGACGGTGACAGCGGGCTACGCCGACCGCCCCGACGCGACCGCCGCCGCAATTCAGGATGGCTGGCTGCACACCGGCGACGTGGGCCGGCGCGACGACGAGGGCTTTCTGTTCGTGCTCGACCGGCGCGACGACCTGATCATCTCGGGCGGCGAGAACATCTATCCAGCCGAGGTCGAGGCGGCGCTGCTGGCTCATCCGGCGGTCGCTGAGGCCGGCGTGATCGCGGTGGACGATGCGGCGTGGGGCCAGCGCGCCGCCGCGGCTGTGGTGCTGCACAGCGGCGCCGCTACCGCGCCCGCGGAGCTGGCGGCGTTTTGCCGCGCGCGCCTGGCCGGCTACAAAGTGCCCAGCGTCATCAAGGTCGTCGCCGCGCTGCCGCGCACCGCGTCGGGCAAGCTGCAGCGGGCCGCGCTGCGGGCGCAGTGGGACGCGCTGTAGCCGCCGAATCTGCGGCGCTTCCCGTGCTATACTTTGAAGATGCGTTGCCCACACTGCCAAGCCAGCGACACCCAGGTCCTCGACACGCGCAAGCTCGATGGCGGCTTTCAGATTCGCCGCCGCCGGCGCTGCGAGCGCTGCGACCAGCGCTTTGCGACCGTCGAGCGGCTGGAGATGCTGCCGCTGATGGTGGTCAAAAAAAACGGCATCCGCGAGCGCTTTGAGCGCGATAAGCTGGAAAAAGGCATCCTGCTGGCCTGCTACCGCCGCCCGGTCAGCGCCGAGACGATCACCAGCCTGGTCGATACCATCGAGACCGCGCTGGCCGAGCGCGAGGGGCATGAGGTCACCTCGGGCCAGATCGGCGACCTGGTGATGAACCACCTGCGCGACCTGGACGAGGTCGCCTATATTCGTTTTGCCTCGGTCTACCGGGCCTTTGCCGACCTCGGCAAGCTCCGCGAAGCCGTCGAATCGCTGATGGTGCAGCCGCCCGCGTCAGCCTAGCCCACAAGGAATCCATGGCTCCTTCAACAAAACCCGATGCGACCCCCGAGACCACCGCCGCCCGCCCCGTCCGCCCGCCCGTTGCGCAGGTGCTGCGCGAGCTTGATTGGCTCTGGCTGCTGGGCGTCGGCCTGGCGACCGGCATTGCGTGGGTGCTGCTGCTGATTCAAGGCGGGGCCGCGCAGTTTATGGCCGGCCTGCTGCCTGTGACCGGCGGCATTATTGTCGGCCAGCGGATCAAGGGCCGCCACATCACCTGGCACGCCGTGCTGCTGAGCCTGATCACCAGCGCGGCGGCGTTTGTCACCGCCGTCATTGCGCTCAATCTGGTGCAGGGTATCCCCGCGATCGTGCAGCAGTCGCTGCTGACCGGCTTTTTTCTGCTGCTGATGTTCCCGGCGTTCGGCGTGATCACCGCCTCGCGCAGCGCCCAGCGCGCCCGCGACGCCCGCAATGAGCTCGTGGACCGCGGCGGCAAGCTCGAGCGCCCCGGCCGCGTCAAGACCCTGGAGGATATCCGGGCGCTGTCGCTGCCGCAGCTCGGCTCGTTTGTCGCCGACCTGTTTCGGACCCACGGCTTTCTGGTCAAGGACTACCGCTTTCAAAATAAAGAGGGCGCTGTTGACCTGATGCTGACCAAAGACGATGAGCCGTGGCTGGTGCGCGTGGTCGTCGATGAGAAAGTGCGGCAGGGCGTGGTGCTCCAGTACCATCAGATGGTCAAGGAGCAGGGCGGCACCAAAGCCGTCATGGTGACCTCAATGGATTTCCAGGATCAGGCGCAGCGCTGGGCCACCTCCAAGCCGCTGGTGTTGATCGATGGGCCGACGCTCCTCAGCATGATGGACTGACGAGCTATCAGCTATCAGCTGTCAGCCGTCAGTAGGACGGGCGCCGAGTAAGCGATGAGCCATCAATGTTGAGTGGGGCGGGCGCAGCGATGCGCTCGCTCCGCTGATTTTAAGTGTGCAGCGGGCGGTGTGGCCGCTTGGCGCCGGGCAGCTCTGGGGCCGTCCTAGCACCGCTAGGCGTGGGGCGCCTTCTGCGCAAAGGAGCCATTCAGCCGCTTGATGTACGCCGTGTTGGGCACCAGGCAGTCGGGCGTGCTCGATATTGCCTTTATGTCCAGCGCTGTGGTCGCTCCAAAATAAATCCACTGGAGGTCGTTATTCTGTTTGGGAGCTGACTTTTGGCAAGCATACGATGATCAATAGATAAAGCGAGCTTGGCAAGTCGCTTTAAGTCCTCAGATCGGCGGTTTGGAGGAAAGATGACAATTACTCGCTTCTCGGGAAATAATCTGCTGATTGTAGACAGCGGAGCACACAGATCGCTGTCGGCTGAAATGAGAAATGCTGTATCAAAGTTATTTTGAAACGCATCACTTAGCAATTCTACCGCAATGTTCACATCAGTCATCTTCTCATTTGATTGATAGCGTACAGCACCACATACTTCGCATGTACGGGCATTACTCCGATATTGCCCATAGCTAATATCAAAATCTGGAAGTGTTTTCAGGGCATCGATATACGTCTCTTGACGCTTGCGTTTCTCTGACGGCCCTGAAATGACGGCAGTAAAGTACTTTGTTCGTGTTAGGACTTGATCGGGGCGGATGAATTGTTGAGCAAGCCTTTGAACGTCGAGCCAGTAGTATCGTTGATAGTTTGCCGTTTTTAAACCGAAGTAGAGATTAAAGCCATCAATGTATGTAGTCACTCGGTACATGTTTTATCCCTGTTGACAACGCTCTTAGCCTATGGTATTCTCCGCCCAGTAAACAGCGCCAGCGAGAGTATCGCTGGTCCGACCCCTTCCCAGCAGTGGGAAGGGGTCCAATTTTAACCACGTCAATAACTCTCCTGATAAATAAAGAAGGGTGCCAGCATTGCGCCGCACCCTTTCCTATCACGATCCTAGCACAGGTGTTTTTGAGAGTCAAGCATGAAAGGCACAAGGAATATTGAGACAATTCAGCATAGTCTTACCGGCGCAGGGATGCGCTCGCTCTGCTGCGTTAAGCGATGAGCGAGCGATGTTGAGCGGGGCGGGTGCAGGGATGCGCTCGCTCTGCTGCGTTAAGCGATGAGCGAGCGATGTTGAGCGGGGCGGGTGCAGGGATGCGCTCGCTCTGCTGCGTTAAGCGGTGCGGGGGCGGCGTGTACGAAATACTTGACATTGGCGGCGGCGGTCGCTATACTCTTGATGTCGGGTAAATCTTACATGATGTCTAGAATACTGGACATCGTACGACCCGCGGGAGGACGTATGGACCTGTCGTTCGAGGAGAAAAGCCTATGGCTGCTGGTGCTGAGCCTGATCGGCGTGTCGGGGTTCTATATGTTTGTGGTGCTGCCGACGCATGCGGCCAACGTGATGCCGCAGCATATCGTGCTGTTCACGCTCAGCGTGGTGTTTCTGGTGATCGCTCAGGTCGTGGGGCATGTGCTGATCGTCCTGGTGGACCGGCGCACCGACACGGATGAGCGCAGCCGCCTGATCGGGCTGAAGGGCACGCGCAACGGGGCGTATGTGCTGGCGACCGGCGTCTTCGCGGCGCTCTGCGCGGCGCTGCTGACCGATGGGAACTTTGTGTTCACCCATGTGCTGCTGGGATTCTGGGTCGTGGCGCAGCTGGTCGAGAGCGGGTCGCAGCTCGTGCTGTTCCGCCGGGGGGCGTAGCTCGTGCACAAGGATGCCGGGCGCATCACGAATACGATTCGCACGCTGCGCTTTCAGCACAGCGAGATGACGCAGCAGGCGCTGGCCGACCTAGTGGGCGTCACGCGGCAAACCGTCAATGCGATTGAGGGGAATAAATACGTGCCGTCGCTGGAGGTCGCCTTCCGCATCGCACGGGTGTTTGATGTGTCGCTGGAGCAGGTATTTCAGTACGGCAAGGAGTAGCGGCGGCGGCGCGGGTCGCACGGCGGCGCGGACTGCAAAGATTTCGCTGTGCATCAAGGGCGCGGCGGTGGGGCGCGGCGCCGGTCATCGGTCGGCCTGCTGCGCGTGGCTGTGCCGCTCACTATCGGCCGAGCGCGCGAACATGGCGTCGGGCGCTTAGTTCGCGCGCAGGACGGCATATCGAAAGATACCCCATAACTCACTCAGCGCGAACATGACGTCGGGCGCTTAATCCGCCGCTAGCGCTTTGCGGAACAGCACCATATCTTCGCCAGCGGCGTAGAAATCGCGGACGCGCGCCTCCTCGTCGTAGCCACAGTTTGCGTAGAAGGCGCGGGTGCGGGCGTAGGCCGGCAGGCCCGAGGTCTCAACCAGCAGCAGGCGCTGTCCACGTGCGTGAAGGTCCTGCTCCACATGCTGCATGAGCGCCGCCCCACGACCCTGCCCCTGCGATGCCGGCCGCACGGCGATCATTGTCAGATACCAGGTTCGATCCGCGGCCGGCGCCGGCGCATAGTAGGCCACTCCCAGTGGCGCAGCTTCCTCGTCAAGCAGGCAGCTATGACCGGCGGCCTGATTGCCGCCAAAATAATCGGCTAGCAGGCTATCCAGCACCGCCGTCTCATCAGCGGCGAACAAGCCAGCCGCGACGGCCAGCGCAATTACCGCGGCCGAGTCGTCGGGCGTAATCAGTCGGATCATGGGCGCCTCCAAGTCTTTGGCAGCAGGTATAGCATGGTCGCTACACAGTATGGGCTGGGCCAACTCTACCATATTTTTGGCGCACGGCGGCGCTGGGCGCCCGCGCATGGCTGGGGAGCGGGCGGCCATGTATAATGCTCTGACGCCCCCAGCCCCCGCGGCTCGCCCGCGCCCCGAAAGGATGATCTGTGACCTCTGCCGCTACGCCTGCCTTGATCTGGTCCGTCGCTGAGCTGCTGCGCGGCGACTATAAACAGTCCGACTATGGGACGGTGATCCTGCCGTTCACGCTGCTGCGCCGCCTCGACTGCGTGCTGGCGCCGACCAGAGCGGCGGTCCTGGCCGAGCAGACCCGGCTCGCCGGCGCGACCTTCGATATCAGCGTGTTTCTGCGCAAGGCCGCCGGCCAGAGCTTCTACACGACCTCGCGCTATGATTTTGCCGCGCTCCTCGGCGATCCCGCGAACCTCAAAGCTAACCTCCTCGACTATATTCATGGCCTCAGCCCCAGCGCCCGCGATATTTTCGAGCGCTATGCCTTTCTTGATCAGCTCGACGCCCTCGACCGCCGCAACCTGCTATTTTTGGTGACCAAGCAGTTCGCCGAGTTCGACCTCAGCCCCAGCGTGATCAGCAACGCCGATATGGGCCTGGTCTTCGAGGAGCTGATCCGGCGCTTCGCCGAGCTGTCCAATGAGACCGCCGGCGAGCACTACACGCCGCGCGAGGTCATTCGCCTGATGGTCAACCTCCTGTTTACCGCCGATGACGACGCGCTGACGACGCCCGGCGCGGTCCGTAGCATCTACGACCCGACCGCCGGCACCGGCGGCATGCTGGCGATTGCCGAGGAGCACGTCCGCGCCCACAACCCGGCGGCCAAGCTGGCGCTGTTCGGCCAGGAGCTGAACGATGAGTCGTATGCGATCTGCAAGGCCGACCTCCTGATCAAGGGCTACAACGTCGAAAATCTGGTGTGCGGCAATACGCTGTCCGAGGATGGCCACGCCGGGCAGCGGTTTGACTATATGCTGTCTAATCCGCCGTTTGGCGTCGAGTGGAAAAAGGTCGAGGCGGCGGTCAAGGCCGAGCACACACGGCAGGGCCACGCCGGGCGCTTCGGGCCGGGGCTGCCGCGCGTGTCCGATGGCAGCCTGCTGTTTTTGCTCCACCTGCTGAGCAAAATGCGCCCGGCCGCGGAGGGCGGCAGCCGCATCGGGATTGTGCTCAACGGCTCGCCGCTGTTCACCGGCGGCGCCGGCAGCGGCGAGAGCGCGATCCGCCAGTGGGTCATCGAGCACGACTATCTAGAGGCGATCATCGCGCTGCCGACCGATATGTTTTATAACACCGGCATCGCGACCTATGTGTGGATTTTGACGAATCATAAGGCGCCGGAGCGCCGCGGCCGGGTCCAGCTGATCAACGCGACCGAGCAGTTTCAGAAAATGCGCAAAAGCCTGGGTAGCAAGCGCAAGGAGCTAAGCGCCACCCACATCGACGAGATCACGCGGCTGCACGGGGCATTTGCGGCGACCGAGCACAGCAAAATCTTCGCCAACGAGGCGTTTGGCTACCGCACGATCACCGTCGAGCGGCCCAAGCGCAACGCCGAGGGCCAGGTGGTGCTCGACAAGCGCAAGCGGCCGGTCGCCGACGCCGCGCTGCGCGACACCGAGAACGTGCCGCTCGCCGAGGATGTGGCGGCGTACTTTGCGCGCGAGGTGCTGCCGCACGTGCCGGACGCTTGGATCGACGAGGACAAGACCAAGATCGGCTATGAGATTCCGTTTACGCGGCATTTCTACCGCTACACGCCGCCGCGGCCGCTGGCGGCGATTGACGCTGACCTGCAGCGCTTGGGCGGCGAGATCATGGCGCTGCTCACCGCCATCACCCAGCCCAGCGTGGTGGAGCCATGAGCTTCCCGCGCTACCCGGCGTACACCGACTCGGGCGTGGCGTGGCTGGGCGAGGTGCCAGCGCACTGGCAGGTGAAGCGGCTGAAGTTCGTGGCTGACTTCGTATCCCGCGGCAATGCGCCAGACTACGTTGATGATGGCCGCGTCAAGGTTGTAAGCCAGGCGTGTATCCAAGATACTGGCATTGACCTGAGCCGCGTGAAATATGACGCAGCAACCGATATTCTTGCCTACAAGGGAAAATTGCAGCAGGACGATGTGCTCCTGAACTCTACTGGCACAGGCACGCTGGGCAGAGTTGGCTTATTCAATGCAAACGATGATGGTCTCTATATCGCTGACGGCCATGTAACCATTATTCGTGACTCTGCTCATCGCTTTGTCGCAAGCTATCTGTACTACTTTCTCCAACCCCGTCAGGACTGGATTACAACGCATCTCTCCGATGGGGCGACGAATCAGATTGAGCTTAATCGTGAGAAGCTCCGTACTATCCTGGTCCCATTCCCGCCGCTAGCCGAGCAGCAGGCCATCGCCGCCTTCCTGGACCGCGAGGCGGCGCGCATTGACGCCTTGATCGCAAAGCAGACCGCGCTGCTCGCGCTGCTGGCCGAGAAGCGCCAGGCGCTCATCAGCGAAGCGGTCACGCGCGGCCTTGATCCGTCGGCGCCGCGCAAAGATTCGGGCATTGAGTGGCTGGGCGAGGTGCCGGCGCACTGGACGGTGAAGCGGCTGAAGTTTTCAGTATCAACTCCGATTCAGTATGGGGCTAACGAATCAGGAGAGGAAACTGACGTTAATTTTCCGAGATTCATAAGGATCACTGATATTGATAGCGGGGTGCTACGAGACGATACTTTTCGCTCTCTCCCTTACGATCTTGCAGCACCATATATGTTAGCCGACGGTGATATGCTCTTTGCAAGAAGTGGTGCAACTGTAGGTAAAAGCTTTTTATATCGAAGTCAATTGGGACCCGCGTGCTACGCAGGCTATTTAATCCGTGCAAGAGTTAATAGAGCAATTTTACACGAAAGTTTTCTGTACTATTTTGTTAACAGTGGTGAGTACTGGAATTGGATCAATAACATTTCTATTCAAGCAACTATTCAGAACGTTAGCGGCGAAAAATATGCCAATCTTGAAGTACCACACCCGCCGCTCGCCGAGCAGCAGGCCATCGCGGCGTATCTCGATGCCGAGACCGCGCGGCTCGACGCGCTCGTGGCGAAAGCGACGCAGGCCATCGCGTTGCTGCGCGAGCACCGCAGCGCCCTGATCAGCGCCGCCGTCACCGGCCAGATCGACGTGCGCCGCGCGCCGTCAGCGCCGTCAGCGCCGTTGTAGGGGCGGCTCGTGAGCCGCCCCAATGCGTTGCCAGGCACGCGCCGCGCCGATCCATGCGGGCGACGTGGACAATGCGGGCGATGCGGGCGACGTGGGCGACGCAGGCAATGCGGGCGAGGTTGGCAATGTGGGCGGCGCACGAGCCGCCCCTACACACCAATTGAATTGTCATTGATGGACAATGCGGGCGATACGGGCGATTATTGACGGGCCATTGAATCATCGCCGACGAACCTTGATGGCCCATCGCACATCCGTGCCAGCGCCGTCGTAGGGGCGGCTCGTGAACCCCTATGCAGTGCCAGGCCAGGCCGCGCCGATCCATGCGGGCAATGCGGGCGAGGTTGGCATTGCGGGCGGCGCACGAGCCGCCCCTACAGAACATTGAATTGGCATTGATGCGAACTCGGTACTCGCGACTAGGAAATATGATGAAGCACACTGAAAAAACCTTCGAGGACGAGGTCGTCGCCCATCTCACCAACCACGGCTGGCTGCTCGGCCAGAGCGCCGACTACGACCGCGAGCGCGCGCTGTACCCCGAGGACGTGTTTGGCTGGCTGGCCGACACCCAGCCCGCCGAGCTAGCCAAGATCGACAAGCTGCCGAACGGCCGCGCCGCCGTGCTGACGCGGCTGGGGCAGGTGCTGGACCAGGACGGCGCGCTGCACATTCTGCGCACCGGCTTCAAGCACATCAGCGCGCGCTTTGCGATGTGCCAGTTTGCGCCGGCGCAGGCGCTCAACGCCACGACCGTCGCGCGCTTCGGGCAGGTGCGCTGCCGGGTCGTGCGCCAGCTGCGCTACAGCCTGCACCACCAGAACACCATCGACCTGGTGCTGTTTGTCAACGGCATCCCGGTCGCCACCGTCGAGCTGAAGACCGACTTTACGCAGAGCGTCGAGCACGCCATCGCCCAGTACAAGGCCGACCGGCTGCCGAAAGACCCGGCCACCCACACCGAGGAGCCGCTGCTGGCGTTCAAGCGGCGGGCGCTGGTCCACTTCGCCGTCAGCACCGACGCCGTGGCGATGACCACCCGCCTGGACGGCCAGCAGACCAACTTTTTGCCGTTCAACCTGGGGAATAATGGCGGCGCCGGGAATCCCGTGAACCCGCAGGGCTACCGCACGGCCTACCTGTGGGAGCGCGTCCTGGAGCGCACGAGCTGGCTGGGGCTGCTGCAGCACTTCGCCCACCTGCACAAGACGCCTAGCACCAACGCTCAGGGCAAGCGCATCACCACCGAGCACCTGATTTTCCCGCGGCTGCACCAGTGGGACGTGGTCAACCAGCTGGTCGCCGCCGCCCGCACCGAGGGGCCCGGCCAGACCTACCTGATCCAGCACTCGGCCGGCTCGGGCAAGTCCAACTCGATTGCCTGGCTGGCGCACCGGCTGGCGCATCTGCACACCGCCGACAACCATAAAGTGTTCGACTCGGTGATCGTTGTGACCGACCGGACCGTGCTCGACGCGCAGCTGCAGGAGACCGTCGCGCAGTTTGAGCAGACCGCCGGCGTCGTGACGCGCATTGATCACGACAGCGCGAAGTCGGCGCAGCTGGCCAAAGCGCTCGGCGGCCAGTCGCCGATCATCATTGTGACGCTCCAGACCTTTCCGTTTGTGCTCGCCGCCCTGCAGTCGCAGCCCGAGCTGCACAGCCGCACCTTCGCGGTCATCGCCGACGAGGCCCACTCATCGCAGACCGGCGCGGCGGCCACCGCCCTCAGCGCGGCGCTGGCTTCGAGTGGTCAGCAGGCGAGTAGTCAGTCATCAGTTATCAGTCGTCAGCAGGCGGGGACGAGTAGTGCCGGCGCGGGGACGAGTAGTGCCGGCGAGAGCGGGACGGATGCGGGCGAGGGCGAGATTTCGATTGAGGACGTGCTGCTGCATGGCATGGCCGCGCGGGCGACGCACAGCAACGTCAGCTACTTTGCCTTCACGGCCACGCCCAAAGCTAAAACCCTGCAGCGCTTCGGCCGCCGCCCCGACCCCACGATCCCGGCGTCGGACACGAATCTGCCGGCGGCCTTCCATGTCTACTCGATGCAACAGGCGATTGAGGAGGGCTTTATTCTGGACGTGCTCCAGAACTATACGCCCTATCGGCTGGCGTTTAAGCTGGCGCACAACGGCAAGGACTACGACGAGGCCACCGTGGACGAGGCGGCGGCGCGCACCAGGCTGCTGCGCTGGGTCCGGCTGCACCCCTACAACATCAGCCAAAAAGTCCAGATCATCGTCGAGCACTTCCGCGAGCATGTGCAGCCCCTCTTGGGCGGCCACGCCAAAGCGATGGTCGTCACCGACTCGCGGCAGGCGGCGGTGCGCTATAAGCTGGCGATGGACGCCTATCTCCAGACGCAGGGCTACGGCGAGCTGGCGACGCTGGTAGCGTTTTCGGGCGAGGTCCACGATGCCGAGAGCGGCCTGGAGCCGTTCAGCGAGGCCTCAATGAACACAGGGCTGCGCGGCCGCGACATCCGCTCGGGCCTGGCGACCGACGACTACCAGGTCCTGATCGTCGCCAACAAGTTCCAGACCGGCTTTGACCAGCCGCTGCTGTGCGCGATGTACGTCGACAAGCGCCTGGACGGCATCGCCGCGGTCCAGACGCTCTCGCGGCTCAACCGCACGGCGCCCGGCAAAGACCGCACCTACGTGATCGACTTTGTGAACCAGCCGGCCGACATTCTGGCGGCCTTTCAGCCGTACTACCGCACCGCCAGCCTGACCAGCGTCACCGACCCCAACCTGCTCCACACGCTTCAGGGCAAGCTCGACGGGCAGCAGATCTACACCGCCGCCGAGATTGAGTCGTTTGTCGCGGTGCTGCTCGACCCGCGCGGCAAGCAGGCGGCGCTGCAGGCCCAGATCGCGCCGGCCGTCGAGCGCTTCCGCGACCGCTGGGCGGCCGCAACCGCCGCCCACGACAAACTCCAGATCGAGGCGCTCGAGCTATTCCGCAGCGACGTGGCGGCCTTTGTGCGGCTGTATGATTTTCTGTCGCACATCGTCAACTACGAGGACGCCGACCTGGAGCGGCGGGCGCTGTTCTTCCGCCACCTGCTCCCGCTGCTGCTCCCGACGCGGCTGGCCGAGCCGCTGGACCTGTCGGGCGTGGTGCTAACTCACTACAAGCTCAAGTCCAGCCCGCCGGAGCCGTCGCAGCTCAAGGAGGACGGCGCGACCTATGGGCTGGCGGCGCCGGGCGCGGTCGGCTCGGGGACGGCCCGCGACGCCCAGCAGGTGCAGCTGGCCGCGCTGATCGCGCAGCTCAACGGCCTATTTGACGGCGAGCTATCGGACGGCGACCTGATCAGCTACGCCAACCACATCCAGAGCAAGCTGCTGGCAAATCCCAAGCTGAAGCTACAGGCCACCTCGAACTCCAAAGCGCAGTTTGCACTCGGCGACTTCCAGAGCGAGATGATGACCGCGGTCGCCGACGGCCTAGAAAACTACCAGACGATGGCCACGCAGGTCCTCGACAACCCAAAAGTGCGCGCCGGCCTCGCCGCCGTGCTCCTCGACCTGGTGTACGACGGCCTGCGCCAGCCGGCGACAGCGCAATGAACCTCAAAGGAGATGCCATCATGAACGATGAGCAGTGCCGCGCGCATCCTGCCGCCGGACATAGCTTGCAGATAGATGCTAGGATAAGACGAGCGGCGCTGGCCGCAGCATACTATCGTTCACTGGCCCCGTAGCGAGGAGCATTACTCCGATGAAGCCAACTACTGTAACCGTTTTCGATCTCTTCCAATCCGAGCGCCGCAATATCGTGCCACTTTTCCAGCGGCCCTATGTGTGGAGCAAAGATAAGCAGTGGCAGCCACTGTGGGACGATGTGACAGCGCTGGCAAATCAGGTGCTAAGCCAGCCACAGGAGGAGCATGCTCAGCTCCACAAGCATTTCATCGGCGCGGTGGTCCTCAATCAGATCAAAACCTTCGGTCTGCAGCTGGCGGCCTGGGAGATCATTGATGGTCAGCAGCGGCTGACGACGCTGCAAATTCTGCTGTTTGCGTTGCGCGACTACATGCAGGCGCATCAGCACACGTCTCAGGCCCGGAGCATTAAAAGGATCACGATCAACGATACGGATTTTGAACTGCCGTATGAGCAATTTAAAGTTTGGCCGACCACCGTTGATCAGCTGGACTTCGAAAACGTGTTTAACGCGGGATCGCCCACAGCCCTCGCCACACAGTATCCACAGACGCGCATCCCCTATACGACGCGCTGGACGCCACGGCCACTCCTCGTTGAGGCGTACCTTTTTTTTAGCCAGGCGATCAGCGAGTACGTCAGCGAGCAAACCATGCCAGTCACTGACGCGACAACGCAAGAGCCTAGCGCAAACTCGCAGCCGCTTGATGCGCTGGTCACTGCAATTACAAAATACCTGGAGATCGTTGTGATCGAGCTTGAGGAGCGCGACGATCCGCAGGTGATTTTCGAAACTCTTAATGCGCGCGGCGAGCCACTGCTGCCGTCCGACCTAATTCGAAACTTTGTATTTTTAGAGGCGTCCCGCAAGAAAGAGGATGTTAGCCGGCTGTATCACACGTATTGGCAGCCCTTCGATCACGATGGCGTGAAAGGACCGGGCTTCTGGAAAGCACTGGAGCGGCAGGGGCGGCTCAACCGGCCACGGCTGGACCTGTTTTTCTTTAACTACCTGACCTATAAAAGTGAAAAGGAGATCGCGATCCCCCATCTGTTCGCCGAATTTCGTGGCTGGTGGAGCAAGCGTCCAAAACAGAGCGTTGAGGCTGATCTAAAAGACCTACAGCGCTACAGTGATCTATTTGTAAAGTTTTCCCCAAGTGTCCAACAGACACGCCTGGATATTTTGGCCCACCGTATTCGACTGCTTGATACGAGCACTGTGTATCCGCTGCTTCTGATGGTGCTTGGGGAGCACCTACGCCGGCCCCGATCAGGACGGCATTTTTACGGACATCGAATCCTATCTGGTGCGCAGAATGATCTGTGGCTTGACCAACAAAGGCTATAACCGGGTGTTTGTCGGGCTGTTGAAGAGTGTACGGCGCTTTGGCCAGGTTGACCGCACCACCATTCGCCGCTTGCTTAGTGAGTCGCAAACCGAGACCACCCGCTGGCCAACGGACGAAGAATTTAACATCGCTTGGTTGCGTGAGCCAATCTATAAGAAGCTCACCGCCCGGCGGGTGGCTATGATCTTGGACGCGCTTAAGCGCCAAATTCGTACGACGAAGCAAGAGCAGATTCAGAATTCTCGACAAGCTCTCGATCGAGCATATTTTGCCGCAGTCACCCTCGGATCAGCACTGGCCACCGCTTGCCGATGATGCCCTGGCAGAGTTCCGGGACCTACGTATTCCGGACCAAGAAGCCCGCGCAATTCTCAGCCAGACCATTGGTAATCTTACGTTGCTAACCCAGCAGCTCAACTCATCGGTGAGTAACGGACCGTTTCATATGAAGCGGCCTGAGATCACCAAAAATAGCAGCTTAAAGCTCAACGCCTACTTTCAAGATTTTGCCGACAAGCCGTGGACTGAGCACGACATCGTTGCCCGTGGCCTACAGCTCTTCAAGGTCGCCAAGCAAATTTGGCCTGGTCCTGATCCCGAGAGCACTGCGCGGTAGTCATCAAGTCGCTTGCACCTTACCGCCGTGCTCCTCGACCTGGTGTACGACGGCCTGCGCCAGCCGGCGACAGCGCAATGAACCTCAAAGGAGATGCCATCATGAACGATGAGCAGCGCCGCGCCCGCCCGGCCCGGCACATCGCCGTGCTAAACCTGCTGGCCGCCGCGGTCAGCATCGTGGTCACTGTCAAGGTGGTGCAGGCCGGTGGTGGCCCCGCAGCCTATTTTTTCGTCACGATGATGCTGGGCGGGGTTCTGCGCGGGGCCAGCCGCGGGATTGACGGTCTGTGGCCGCAGCAGGCCCGGCTGTTACGCTGGCTACGGGCGGCCGCCGATATGACGGTAATCCTCGGCGCGACCAGCGCGCTCCTGTGGCTAGCGCAGCACTAGCGGCGCGGACATAGAGCGCCGCTGCCGGCCGGATGGTGATTGGATGGTTGGTTGGTTGGCTGCAGACTTGGGGGACAGGATGATCCTAGTCGCCAATAATCTCGTTCAGCCCCTCGATAACTAGGCGTAGCTCTTCCGCAGATACTCGGCCAAGCCGCGCCTGTAGCCGTCTTGTGGACAAAATGCGAATTTGGCTGATTTTGACCCACGATTTTTTTGGCAGCTCGGCGCTCGCCAGCTCAAGCGTGAGCGGAAAGCCCGCAGTTTGGGGCTGGCTCGTCAAGACCACGGCGATCACAGTGCCCGACCGCTCGTTGAACACGTCATGGCTTAAAATTCAGCACCGGGCGATGGCCGGCCGGCTCCTGGCCTTGCGTTGGGTCAAGCTCAGCCCAGTAGATCTCGCCTCTCAGTAGTCCGGCCATTGAGCAGCCTCGCCGACGAGGCCCTCATCGGCAAGGGCTTGCTCCTCGGATGGGTCAAGCTTGGCGCACTGTTGGGCGAGGCGCGTTTTTTCCAGGCGGGCAATCTTCTCTTGCACCGCCGCTTAAATCGCCTGGCTGCGGTTGGGAAACTGGTGTGCTTGCACCAGCTGATCAACGCGCTGGAGCAAGGTTTCGTCAATCGAAATAGTTATTTTTGCTGCGCTCATGCTCGAAGTAGTACCATAGGTCATACCAGCTGTCAACGCGGTCTTTTTAATTGGGGAGTTGGTGTATGCCTACGCAACAGCTACGCCGCGGCCAATGGTCCGACCGGAAATATCTGAGCCACGAGCTGGTGGCCGGCGGCATCTTAGCCATCGCAGGGAGCATCGCCGCGCTGCACGGCGATAAGCTCGGATTCATGATTGGCGGCATCGGCATCATGCTCTGCCTGAGCGGGCTGAGAGATTATTCCGCCGCTCAATCCCGCAAGTGCAGAGCGCAGCACGATACGTCCGCCGATCAGGAGGAGCGGGATTCATAATGGCCCGCAGCGTCTACACACTGCGGGCCGGGGACAACGCTGGCACCAGGAGCAGCGCTAGTAGTGAATCACCACCGTGGTGCCGGCGGGCGCCCAGTCGAACAGCCAGGCGGCGTCGTTGAGGCTGAGGTTGACGCAGCCGTGGCTCATGCGCACGCCGGTGCCGAACAGATTGTGCCAGTAGGTGCCGTGCAGCGCCACGCTGCCGTTGATATACATAACGTTGGGGACATCGGGGACCACCCAGGTCTCGCCGTTGAGCTCGCCGCGCATGGTCTGGAGCGGCGTCTTGCTGTAGACGCTGTAGGTGCCGGTGGGCGTCTCAAAGCCGTCCTTGCCGGTGGCGACGAGCGCCTGGTAGGCCACCGCGCCATCGCTGTAGGCCACGAGCGACTGGCTGCTCAGATTCACATCGATGACTTTGCCAGTGCTGAGCGGCGCGGCGGCCGGCGCGGGCTGATCGCTGGCGAGCTGAGGGGCGGCGGTGGCGGCCGCGGTGGGCGTCGGAAGCATCGCCGCAAACGCCGCCTGCTGCTCGGGCTTGAGCGTGGTGAGCGCGGCGGACGGCGGGCCGTCGTTGATCAGGCCGCGGGCGCGGGCGGCGTCGCGGCCCAGCAGTCCGACCGCGACGGTCGTGCCGCCAAACTCGGGGTACGCCTCCAGGCGGCCGCGCTCGAAGTACTGGACCCGCACGCTGCCGCCGTCGAGCGGCTCCCAGAGCGCCGCGCCGAGCGGCTGGCCCAGCCACAGCTCGCCGGCGTGGCTTTGCCAAAACGGCGCAAACAGCGGATCAGGGGCGGCGCCGGGCGGCAGCGTGCGCCAGCGGGTGCGCTCGCGGCCCAGCGCGCCCGGCACGACCGCGTCGCCGCGCCGCTCCAGGCGGCCGCGCTCGAAATACTGCGCCGGCAGGTTGGCCTCGATCACAATGTCGGTCAGGGGCGCGCCCAGCATCGTGGCGCCGTCGTGGTCGTCCCAGAACTGCTGGAAGCCATAGGTCGTGTTGATGGCGTGGCCGGTCGCCGGGAAAAAGCGCCCGGCCTCATCGGCCCTGCTGCGCTCGGCCACCAAGAATGTCAGGGCCAGCGCCGCCGTGATCGCCGGTATCCACCGTCGCATACCGCCCTCCATGTTACCCAAGCAGCAAGATTTTACCGTTGCGGCCCGGCGCCTCGGCGTGTCGCACCGCGGCCACGATCTCGCCGAGGTCGTAGCGTGCCTCGATGGCTGCATGCAGCGTGCCATCGTGGATCAGCGGCAGCAGCCCGGCCCACAGCCGCGCCTGGGCCTCAGGGCTGGCGCGCCGCAGCCAGGCGGCGAACCAGAAGCCGCTGACCTGAAACTCTTTGAAAATCAACGCGCCAGTCTGGAGCGCCAGCGGCTGGCCGTCGAGCGCGCCGTAGACGATCATGTGGCCGCCGCGGCCAATCTGGCCCGCCGCGAGCGAGCCAAGCTCGCCGCCGACTGCATCGAGGACGTAGGGCACACCGCTTTTGCCGACCAGCTCGCGGACCCGCGCGGGGATGTCATCGTCGGCGGCGCACAGCACCGCGTCGCCGCCCAGGTCGAGCAGCGGCTGCACCGCGTCGCGCCGCCGCACAATGCTGATCGTGCGCGCCCCGTGGCGGCGGGCCAGCTCGATCACCAGCTGGCCGACGGCCGAGTTGCCGGCGGTCTGCAAAATCCACTCGCCGGGCTGCACCTGGAGGAGTTCGTGGAGCATCAGCCAGGCGGTCGGCGGGTTGACCAGCAGCATCGCGGCTTGCTCATCGGTCAGGCCGGGCGGCAGCGGGATGACATTGCTGGCGGCGGTTACAACGTACTCCTGCCAGGTCGCGCCGCTCAGCGGCACCACTGACTGGCCGATGGTGAGCGTCGTCACATCGGCGCCGACCGCCTCGACGCTGCCGGCGCCCTCGAAGCCGGGCGTGGCCGGGAGTTTGGGCAGGCTGCCATACGTCCCGCGCACCATGTACAGGTCCGACGGGTTGATCGAGCGGGCGCGAATGCGAATCAGGATCTCGCCGGGGCCGGGCGTCGGAACAGGCAGCTCCTCAACGCTCAGGACCGCGGCTGGCTCACCGAACTGGGTCAGACGGACAGATCGCATGGCTGCTCCTTTAGCGTTGCCGGGCCAGGGCCAGAATGTCGCCGAGCACGCCGCTGGCGGTGGGGATCGTGCCGGCGCCGGGGCCGCGGAGGATCAGCGGCTGGGCGGGGTAGAACGTGGTCGTGAGGCTGACGAAGTTGTCGGGGCCGCTCAGGCTGCCGAGCGGCGAGCTGCGCGGCACCTCGCGCAGGCCGACCTGCGCACCCGCCGCGGTGACGGTGGCGACGTAGCGCAGCGTGTTGCCGCGGTCCAGCGCCGCCGCGAAGCGCGCCCCGTAGTCGTCGTCGAGCGCGGGCAGCGCCGCCATGAACTCGGCCGGGCTGAGCGCGGCATGCTCGGCGCCAAACAGCGGCTCGACCGGGATGTCGCTCAGCTCCAGCGGCTGGCCCATGGTGCGCGCCAGGATCAGCGCCTTGCGGGCCACATCCACGCCGCCGAGGTCGTCGCGCGGGTCCGGCTCGGTCCAGCCGCGGGCTTTGGCGGTCGCGACCGCCGCCGAAAAGCGGGTGCCGCGCTCGACCTCGCTCAGGACGTAGCCGAGCGTGCCGCTGAAGCAGCCGGCGATCTCGGCCACGGTGTCGCCGGTGTCGAGCAGCGCCTGGAGCGTCGCGATCACCGGCAGCCCGGCGCCGACGGTGGCCTCGTAGCGCGTGCGCCGCCCGGCGGTGAGCGCCTCGAAGGTGGCCAGCGGGCCGGCCAGCGGCTTTTTATTTGCCAGCACCACGCGGTGGCCGCGCTCCAGCGCCGCCACGAGCTGCGGCGCGGTCGCGTCGCTGCCGCTGAGGTCCACGATAATCGCGGGCTGGGCCGGGAGCGCCGCGGCCCAGTCGCCGGCGCGGCCCAGCGGCTCGCCGTCAGCTTTGCGCCGCAGCGCCGCGCCGATGGCGTCGTCGTCAAGGTCGCCGGTGAGCGCGCCGTGCGAGTCGGCGAGGCCGGCGTAGCGCACTGTGATGCCTTCAGCGGCGGCCCAGCGTGGGGCGCTGGCCTGGACCAGGTTGATCAGGGCCTGCCCAACGCCGCCGACGCCGATCTGAAAAATCTGAATGTCGTGCATAGCGGCAGTATACACATGACAGCAACTGCCCGATTCCATCGCCGTGGATGGAGTCGGGCAGTTGCTGTGCGTAGGGGCGCGAGGAGCGTTAGCGGCGGACGGGCATGAGTTTGCGCAGGATAAAAATCCCCGCCAGCGCGCCGATGATCGTGCCGAGCAGGCCGAAGATGATGCCGCCCGTGGTGAGGCCTGCAACGTCGCGGAGCAGCAGCGCGCCCAGCAGGAAACTAAGCACCAGCGCGCCCAGCGCGGCGGCGATGGCGTCGCCCATCAGCCCGTAGGCCGTCGGGGTCCCAAGAAAATTCAGTGCAGGAATCGAGCGGACGGCGTAGGCAATGGCGGCGCCCAGCACCAGCCACACAATTAAGCTCCAAATAGGCATGCGGTCCTCCTGTAGAGTTTGGTGTACACAGAGTATAGACCGTTTATGCGGCGATCACAACCACCAGTAGGTCCAAAGTCGGCCGAGGACTAGCCCGATCTTTGCTAGACTGTGGCGGTCTCAGCTTTATCGACGGAGGAATGTGTATGCAGGCGACCAACACAGGCTGGTGGCGCTGGTGGCTGGTGGTGCTCGTGGCCGTGGGCGGCGGGCTGATGGCCTGGTCGCGCGGCCAGGCGGCGACCGGCGCGGCTACCGCCCCGGCCGGGCAGCGCGCGCCGCTGCTGACCCCGACGCTCGGACCCACGACGACGCCCACCCAGTGTCCGCAGGCCACTCCCGAGATTGTCCGGGTTGACCCGGTGACCTCGCCGACCGCCGCGCTGACCCAGACGATCACGGTCTACACTGGCAACGCCGTGACCGTCACCGTGACGATCAACGGCTCGGATGTCTACAGCACGACCGGCACCTTCGATGGGTTTGCCAACCCGGCGCGCATCACGATTCCGCTCCAGCCCAACACGACACATAATCTGCTGGTGCGGTCGTATATTCGGCAGATCAACCAGGGCGGCTGCCTGTATGGCGGCTACTCGCTTAGCACCGGCACCGACCACACCGGCCAGCCGCTCCAGATCGTGCAGCAGAGCGTGTCCACCGCAACGCCCACGCCCACGCCGACCACGACGCCGACCGGGACCGCGACGCCGACCGGCACGCCCTGCCCGCAGGGCACGCCCGAGCCGCTGTGGGTTGACCCAGTGACCTCGCCGACCGGCGCCCTCACCCAGACCATCACGGTCTACGCCGGGAATGCGCTGACGGTCACGGTGACGATCAACGGCGCCGATGTCTACACGGCGACCGGCAGCTTTGGTGCGTCGTTCAACCCGGCGCGAATCACAATCCCACTCCAGCCCAACGGCACCCACAATCTGCTGGTGCGATCCTACACCCGCCAGATTGTCCAGGGCGGCTGCGTCGCCGGCGGCTATGTCCTCAGCACCACCCACGACCGGCAGGGCCAGCCGCTGGTGATCGTGCAGCAGAGCGTGGGCAATGGGACGCCGACCAGCACGCCGACCGCGCGCAATGCGACCGCGACGCCGACCCCGACGCCCAGCAATGGGACGCCGACCACGACGGCCACCGCGGGCACTGTGACCGCGACGCCGACGCCAACGGCCAACGATGGGACCGTGACGCCGACGCCAACGGCCAACGATGGGACCGTGACGCCGACGCCGACCGCGAGCAATACGACGCCGACCGCGACGCCGACGATGCTGCCCTGCCCGGTGCCGACCCAGGAGCCGCTGTGGGTTGACCCGGTGACCTCGCCGACCAACGCCCTCACCCAGACGATCACGGTCTACGCTGGCAATGCGCTGACGGTCACAGTCCGGCTCAGCCCGACCGAAGCCTACAGCGTCACCGGGAGCTTCGATGCGTTTGCCAACCCGGCGCGCATCACGATCCCGCTCCAGCCCAACACCACCTACGACCTGCTGGTCTCGGCCGAGATTCGCCGCGTCGTCTTGAACGGCTGCGTATACGGCGGCTACACCCGCAGCACCGACCGCGACCGGCAGGGCCAGCCGCTGCAGATCGTGCAGCAGGCCGCGCCGCGCTGGCGGCTGTTCCTGCCGCTGGCCCTGCGCTACTAGGTCATGTGGTATCGCACGAGCGGGCGGGCCGAGCGCCGGCCCGCTCGGCATGTGCGGCGCGGCGCCCGTATAATACCGGCGCACACGTGAGGGAGAAGCGAATGGCAGGACGGGCGATGGCGCGCGATGACGGCGCGCAGGATCTGCGCCGGCGGCTGCGGCGGCGGGTGGCGGCGCTGGCGGCGCCGGGGACGCTCTGGCTGGTGCTTTTTTTTGTCCTGCCGCTGGTGATCATTGTCATCTACAGCTTCCAGCAGCGCTCGGCAACCGGCGACATTGCGTGGACCTGGACGCTGGCCAACTACCGCGAGCTGTTCGCCAGCAGCAATACGGCAACCTACCTGGGTGTTTTTTGGCGCTCGCTCTGGCTGGCGGTGGTGACGACGGCGCTGTGCCTGCTGGTCAGCTACCCGCTGGCCTACTACATCGCCCGGCAAAGTGCGCGCTGGCGCGCGGCGCTGATCTTCGCGATGATGATCCCGTTCTGGACCAACTTTCTGGTGCGGATTACGCCTGGCAGTTTTTGCTCAACAACACCGGCCTGATCAACACCGTGCTGGCCGGGCTGGGCCTGGCGCCGCTGAACATCATCAACACCACGCCGGCGGTGCTGCTGGGGCTGGTCTACGGCGAGCTGCCCTACATGGTGCTGCCGCTCTACGCTGCGCTGGAGCGCTTTGACTGGACGCTGCTGGAGGCGGCGCAGGACCTCTATGCCGACCGCCGCCGGACCTTCTGGCGCGTGGTGCTGCCGCTGAGCATGCCGGGCGTGACCGCCGGCGCGATCCTGGTGTTTGTGCCGACGGTCGGATCATTTGTGGTGCCGCAGTTGCTCGGCGGCAGCAAAGTTGCGATGCTGGGCAACGTCCTGGAGCGCCAGTTTCTTTCGGCGCAGAACCAGCCGCTCGGCTCAGCGATCGCGCTGGTATTTATGCTGATCTTGACGGTCGCGATCGCGGTGTACTTCCGCACCACCCCGCAGGAGGCGCGATGAGCGTAGCAACTCCGACGACCACCGCGGCCGCCGCGGCACCCGCCGCGCAGCGCACCCCACGGCGTTGGGCCACCGGCCTGCTGGCGGCCCACACGGTCAGCAGCTACCTATTTCTCTATCTGCCGATCCTGATCCTGATCGTGTTTTCGTTCAACCGCTCGCGGTTTGGGGCGCGCTGGACCGGCTGGACCTGGGATTGGTATCGCCAGATGTTCCATGACGAGCGCATCGGCCAGGCGTTTCGGACCAGCATGCTGATCGCGGTGGTCTCGACGGTGATTGCGACGGTGCTCGGCACGCTGCTGGCGCTGGCGCTGGAGCGCTACCAATTTCGTGGCCGCAGCACGCTCGACGGGCTGGTCTATCTCCCCGTTATCATCCCCGACATTGTGATGGCCGTGTCGCTGCTGGCCGCGTTCTCGCTGCTGTTCCGCGTGGGCAATGCGGCGCTGGGCACGACGCTGCACACCGGGCTGCCGACGGTGATCATCAGCCATGTGGCGTTTCAGATTTCGTTTGTGGCGGTGGTGGTGCGGGCCAGCCTGCGCACCTTTGACCGGCGCCTGGAGGAGGCGGCGCAGGACCTCGGCGCCAACCCGTGGCAGACCTTTCGGCGCATCACGCTGCCGCTGATCACGCCCGGCATTCTGGGCGGCGCGCTGATTGCTTTTACGCTGTCGCTGGACGATTTTGTGGTGACGTTTTTCACCGCCGGTCCGGGCGTCACGACGCTGACTCTGGAGGTGTACGGCCGGGTCCGCAAAACCATCACGCCCGAGATCAACGCGGTCTCGACGCTGATGCTGCTGGGCTCGGTGGTACTGGTCGCAAGCTCCCTGCTGCTGCAGCGTCGCCAGCAGAGCTAGCCACACCGACGGTGGCGCCGACGGACAATTCGTAGCAACGATACGAGGAGCACACCCCCATGAAGCGATGGACACGATGGCTGGCGCTCGGTACTCTGGTGAGTGTGACGGCGTGCGGCAGCGGCGGCACCGCCAGCGCGCCGACGGCAGCGCCCGCAGCGCCCAGCAGCGCCCCCGCGGCGACTGCGCAGATTCCCGCCATGGCCGACGCCGCGCCCAGCGCCGCGACTGCGGCGAGCGGCGCTACTACGGGCGGCTTTGACTGCGGCGACCGCACCAAGCTGGGCAAGGAGCTGCACGTTTTCAGCTGGGCCGACTACTGGCCGACCGAGGACGGCAACAACTACCTCAAAGATTTCGAGGCGGCCTGCGGCGTCAAGGTCACGCTCGACACCTACCCGTCGAACGAGGACCTTGCCGCCAAGCTGCGCAGCGGCAACTCGGGCTACGACGTGGTCGTGCCGTCGGACTACATGGTCGATATTTTAGCGCGTGAAGAATCGGCTGGCCAAGCTCGACAAGGCGCTGGTGCCGAACATCGCCAACCTTGACCCCAAGCAGCTCAACCTGTACTACGACGCCGGCAACGTGTACTCGCTGCCGTACCAGTTTGGCATGACCGGCATCGCCTATGACAAAACCAAGGTCAATCCCGCGCCTACTAGCTGGGCCGATCTGTTTGACACCGCCAAACTGGCGCCCTACAAAAACCGCGTCAGCATGCTGGACGACGAGCGCGAGAGCGTCGGCGCGGCGCTGAAGTTCGTGGGCGGCAGCTACAATAGCACCGAGCCGGAGCTGCTGGCCAAAGCCAAAGCCGCGCTGCTGGCCCAGAAGCCGCTGATCAGCCGCTATGACTCCGAGAGCGTGCAGGGCGCGCTGGCGAGCGGCGAGGTTGTGCTGGCCCACGCCTGGAACTTTCAGGCGGCGATGGCGCGGCTGGAAAATCCCAACATCGAGTGGGTGCTGCCGAGCGAGGGCGGCGGCATCTGGCAGGACAACCTGGCGATCCCGGCCGATGCGCCGCACGCCTACGCCGCGCACATCTGGATCAACAATGCGCTCTCGGCGCAGAACGGCGCGCGGCTGGTCTCGTTCGGCATGACCAACACGCCGAACCTGGCGGCGGCGCCGCTGCTCGATGCGAGCTACAGCGCGGCCCAAAAATATGTCCCGACCGACGACCTGCGCCAGCGCCTGGAGTGGGTCGAGCGCAGCAAGGGCAACCCGGCGATCTACAGCGACCTGTGGACGCAGATCAAGGGTCAGTAGCCGGCGCGAACATCGTGCGGACGCCAAGCGGCGCCGGTCAGCGAACAGGGCTGACCGGCGCCGCGGCGTTGTGGTGCGCTGCTAGGCGCCGACCGGCGGCGCAACCCGCAGCACGACCGGGTTGTGCGACGGGTCGTGGACCAGCCAGCCGTCGGCGTGCTCGGCCAGCGGCAGGCGGGCGGCCTCGACCTGCTGGCGCACGCTCTCCAGCGCCGCCGCGGTCGGCAGGAGCAGTTCGTAGCTTACGAGGCGGGCGGCGGTGCTTGGCGGCGCAGGGGCGCCCACGCCGGCCCAGCTGTTGAGGCCCAGATGGTGGTGGTAGCCGCCGGCGCTGACAAAGCTGGCGCTCGGCATATGGGCCATCACGTCCATGCCCAGCACGTCGGTGTAGAAGCGCTGCGCGGCCGCGACGTTGGCGACCTGGAGGTGAACGTGGCCCATCACCGTGGCCGGGTCAATGCCCGACCAGGCCGGCGGCGCGGCGCCCAGCTCGCCCAGAATGCCGGGCAGGTCAATCGGCGCGCTGGTCAGCAGAAAGGTGCCGCGCTGCGTCATACCACTGGTCGCGCGGCCGGTCGCGGTACAGCTCAATGCCGTGGCCGTCGGGATCGTTCAAATAAAACGCCTCGCTGACGGCGTGGTCCGACGCGCCGCTCAGGGCGGTCGCGGTGTCGCGCAGGTGGGTGATCAGGCGGGCCAACTCCTGGCGCGAGCTGACTAGCAGCGCAAAATGGTACAGCCCGGTGGCGCGCCGGATCAGCTGCGCGCCCGGCTGCTCGACGAGGTGCAGCAGCGGGCGCTGGCCGACGCCGAAGGTCAGGCGGTCGCTGGCCTGGGCCAGCAGCTGCAGGCCGAGGCGCTCGGTGTAGAAGGCGTGTGAGCGGCTGAGGCTGCTGACGCTGAGCGTCACAGCGCCCGGCGTCGTCGCCGGATCAAGGGTGGTCAGTGTGTGCATTGCAGTGCTCGGACGACGCGCACTGCTGCGCGCCGCCCGCCATAGATGAGCGAAGTTTACCGTGGGAACAGCTGGGCCGGGCGATTATTCCAGGCCACAATCGCCGCCAGGACGAGCAGGACAAATGGGACCGGCGCCATCGCGGCCTCACTGTGGGTCAGGTGGGTCAGCACCGCGCCAGCCATCACGCCGACCAGCAGCACGGCGCCGTAGAAGCGCGTCGGGCGCAGCCACAGTAGCACGACGCCGGCCAGCTCCAGCGCGCCAGTAAGATAGCGGAACCAGGTGGGGTAGCCCCAGCGCACAAAATTATCAACCTGCATCTGGGCGCCGGCCAGTTTGCCGCCGCCGGTGACAACGAAGGCCAGCGTCAGCAGCGCCATCAGCGCATAGATCGCGTAGGTCTGCCAGGTGCGGGCGGGGCGGTTGGTCGACTTCGTCGTGGTGGTCATGGCGGCTCTCCTTGCGAGCGATTGGTTGTTGAAGGTAGGATAGCGGGCCGCTGTCCCTCGGAGTGTCCCTCGCGGCGACGGCACTGCGCGGCGACACCGTCCCTCTTTGGGCTTTACAGCAGTGGCGGCTGTCCCCTATCATCTCGGCAATGAAGATAGAGCTACAGCTGCTGGGCCGGCCAGCGATCACGATTGACGGGCGGGCGGTCGAGCTGGCGCGGGCCAAAGGGCTGGCGCTGCTGGTATATCTGGCGGTGACGCGGGCGCCGCAGCCGCGCGAGGCGGTCGTGGCGCTGCTGTGGCCCGACAGCCTCGCGGTGGCCGGCCGCAAAAATCTGCGGAATACGCTGTGGGCGGTGCACGCCGCGCTGGGCGAGGGCGTCGTGCTGGCCGGCGAGCGGCTGAGCCTGGCGCCGGCGGTCGTCGTCGATCTACACCGGCTGGAGGACGCCGTGACGGTACTCGAAAGCTACGGCGGCCCCGCGCTGGCGCTGGCGGTCGAGCAGTACCGCGGCCCGCTGGCCGACGGGCTGCTGGTGCGCGACGCCCCCGACTTCGAGCTATGGCTGAGCGCCGAGCAAGCCCGCACGCTGCACCTGTTTCTGCGGCTGGTCGAGCGGCTGATCGCCCTGGAGCAAGCCCGCGGCGACTGGGCCGCCGTGGTCCGCTACGCGCGCCAGGGCATCGGCGCCGACCCACTGCACGAGCCGCTGTACCAGCACTGCATCGCGGCGTATGGGCAGCTGGGCCAGCGCGCCCAGGCGCTACAGTGCTACGACGAGCTGGCGCTGACGCTGCGGCGCGAGCTGGATGTTGCGCCGCTGCCGGCGACCGAGGCGCTGGTGGCGGCGGCGCGCAGTGGGACGCTGGCTGCTGCGCCAGCTGTGCCCCGCCGGGCGGCCGCTGAGTCTGTCCCCGCGCCGTTTGTCGGCCGCGCGGCCGAGCTGGCGGCGCTTGACCTGGCCCTGCGCGATGCCCACGCAGGGCCGCAGGTCGTCGTGCTGGCCGGCGAGCTGGGGATCGGCAAGTCGCGGCTGTGGCAGCAATGGAGCACTAGCCTAGCACTCAGCGTCCCGCTGCTCGTCACCCACGCCCTGGAGACCGCGCAGCCCGTGCCGCTCGGCCCGCTGGTGACGCTGCTGCGCCAGTCGCCGCCGGCTGTGGCGCTCGTCACGCCGCCGTCGTCGCTCGCGCCGATCTGGCTGGCCGAGCTACAGCGCCTCCTGCCCGAGCTGCCGGGTCGCTGGCCGGCGCTGCCCGCGCCGCTGGCGCTGCCGCCCCTGGAGGAGCGGGCGCGGCTGTTCGAGGCGCTGACCGCGGTGGTCCGCGCGCTGGCCGCGCCGGTCGCAGTCCTGGTGATCGACGACCTGCACTGGGCCGACACCACCACGCTGGACTGGCTGGTCTACGCCCTGGACGCGGTCCCGCCGCTGCCGCTGCTGGTGGTGGCAACCTATCGCCCCAGCGCCGCGCCGCCGCAGCTGCTGCGGATGCTGGCGGCCTGGCAGCGCCAGGGCCAGCGCCGCCCGCTTGACCTCGCGCCGCTGGCCGCCGCCGAGATGACCGCGCTGCTGGCGGCGGTGGCGCCCGCCGCGTCCGCCGCCGCCGCGGCCCACTGGCAGGCCCAGAGCGGCGGCAACCCGTATTTTTTGCTCGAGCTACAGCGCGCCCCCACCGACGCGCCGCCGCCGGATGTCGCCAGCCTGATCCGCCGCCGGCTCCAGGCGACGCTGGCGCCGGGCGCCCTCCAGGTGCTCCAGGCGGCGGCGCTGCTGGGCGACCACAGCGACCCGGCGACGCTCTGCGCGACCAGCGGCCGCAGCGAGGAGGAGACGCTGGACGCGCTGGATGCGCTGCTGGCCGCCGGGCTGCTCAGCGAGGTCGGCGCCGGCTACCGCTTTATGCAGCCGCTGGTAGCCAGCGTGGTGCGGGCCGACCTGAGCGCCGCCCGCCGCGCCGCGCTGCACCGCCGCGCGGCGCATGCCCTGGCCAGCGCGGCCGACGATGCGCTGGCCGGCGCGATCATGGCGCACTACGCGGCCGCCGGCGAGCTGGGGCCGGCAGCGCTCTACGCCACGCGGGCCGGCGCCTACGCGCTGCGCCTCCCAGCCTTCGCCGAGGCGGCGACGTTTTACCGTGCGGCGCTCGGCTGGCAGCCCAGCCCGGCGCTGCACCTGGCGCTGGCCCAGGCGCTGGTGCCGCAGGGCGCCGTCGACGAGGCCCAGGCCCACCTCGATGCCGCGGCGCAGGGCTTTGCGGCGGCCGCCGATCTAACCGGGCAGGCCCAGGCGCTGCTGGAGCTGGCCAAGCTCGCGATCATGGGCGGGCGGCCGCAGACGGTCGCGGCCCACATCGCGCGCCTCCAGGCGCTGCCGCTCGATACGCTCGGCAGCGCGGTGGCGATTGAGAGCCACTTGCTGCTGGCGGCGGTCGCGCGCTACGAGCGGCGCTTTGCGGCGGCCGCGGCGCAGGTGCGGCTGGCCCAGGAGCGCGGCGCCGCGGCCGGGCGGCCCGAGGTTGTCGCCCAGGGCCACTTCGAGCGCGGCAACCTTCTGGCCAACCAGGGCGATCTGGTGGCGGCGGTGGCGGCGTTTGGCGCGGCCCAGGCGCTGGCGGCGCAGGTCGGCAGCCCAGTCCAGCAGGCGATGGCCGCCAACAATCTGGCCTATCACACGCTGCTGCTCGGCGACCTTGCGGCCGCCACCGCCCACCTGGCCGTCGCCTGGCAGGTCGTCGAGCAGTACGCGCTGGGCGCGCTGTGGCAGTACCTCTACAGCACGGCCGGCGAGCTGGCGCTGGCCCAGGGTGATCTGGATGCCGCCGTCGAGCACTTCAACGCGGCCGAGACGGCGGCCCAGCGATGGCACAACGAGGCCCACATCGCCAACGTGCAGATCAACCAGGCGGCGGTCGCGCTGGCCCGCGGCGCTCCCGCCGACGCCCAGCGCTGGCTGACGCAGGCTCAGCTCCATCTCAGCGGTCAGGCCGAGCCGTTTGTCGCAGCCAAGCTGGCGGCGCTCCAGCGCACGGTTGACACGGCCGGGGCCGCTGGCTACAATCCGGCAGCGTGAGGAGACTTTTTAATGAATGCGATCAAGCTGCTGCGCTATCAGCTCGGCACATATGGCGACACCGTGCGCTCGCTGGGGCCGTGGCTCATCGTGGCCGTCCCCGTCTGGATCATTGTCGGCCGCAAAGCCTACGCCCAGGAGCGCGAGCGCCAGCGTCGCCTCATGCTGGCGCCGGTGCTCAAGAACGCCCGCCAGCTTGGGAAGCGGCCCTAGCGGCGTAGTGCTGGCGGCGCGCACAGCCACCCATGGCTGTGCGCGCCGCGCTGTGTGGAGGTCAGGGTGAGCGATCATGCGCGCGGCAGCTTGACGGTTCGCGACCAGGTGTGGCGCTGGGGCGCGCGCACCTATGTGATGGGCATCATCAACGCGACGCCCGACTCATTCTCCGGCGATGGGCTGCTCGGCGCGACCGACTGGCTGAGCGCGGCGGTTGCTCAGGGCGCGGCGTTTGCGGCGGCTGGCGCCGACTGCCTGGATATTGGCGGCGAGTTGACCCGGCCCGGCGCGGCGGTCGTGGCGGCCGCGGAGGAGGCAGCGCGCGTCGTGCCGCTCATTGCGGCGCTGCGGGCGGCGGTGGCCGTGCCAATCTCGGTGGATACCTGGAAGGCGCCGGTCGCGGCGGCGGCGCTGGCGGCCGGCGCCGATCTGGTCAATGATGTCTGGGGCCTGCGGCTGCCTGACGGCGGCTGGAACGCCGGCCTCGCGGCACTGGTCGCGGCTCGCGGCGTGCCTATCGTGCTGATGCACAACCGCCGGGCGGTGGCGGCCCGCGGCGCCCGCGGCAGCCACTACCAGCCAGTCCACTACACCGACCTGCTCGGCGACATCAGCGCCGATCTCCAGGCCAGCATCGCCTACGCCGAGTCACACGGCATCCGGCGCAGCCAGATCATCGTTGATCCTGGCGTCGGCTTTGGGAAAAGCCCGGTCCAAAACCTGGAACTGCTGCGGCGCCTCCACGAGCTGCGGGCGCTCAATCTGCCGCTGCTGCTCGGCACGTTGCGCAAGTCGTTTATTGGCCTGGTCCTCGATGCGCCCGCTGACCGGCGCGTCGAGGGCACCGCCGCCACGGTCGCGCTCGGCATTCAGTCCGGCGCCGATATCGTGCGCGTCCATGATGTCGCGCCGCTGGTGCCGGTGGCGCGCATGAGCGACGCCATCGTGCGCGGCTGGTCCGGCTGACCGCTGCCCCACCATGCTATACTTTCGCCTATTGGCTGCGAGGAGCGATCGATGACCTTCATTGATATTGTGCTGATCCTGATTTTTTTTATCACGGTCGTGCTGGGGTTTTTTCAAGGCACGATCAAAATTGTGATCGCGCTGGTCAGCTTTTATGCTAGCGTGGTGCTGGCAGGGCTATACTTTCAGTTTTTGGCGGCGGTATTCTCCAAGCCGGCCCCGCCGACTGCGGCTGATAACGCCCTCAGCTTTTTTCTGGTGCTGATCATATCATTTATTGTGCTGCTCGCGACGGGCCTGTATACCTTTCGCTACATGAAGCTGCCTGGCCGCCTGGACTACCTTGATCGCATTGCTGGCACGCTGCTGGGCTTTGGACTGGCGGTGCTGGCCGCCGGCGTCATCTCGATGGTGGTGCACTATACCTTTGTGATCAACGACCCGGCCAGCACCGCGACGTTTCCGCTGACCGCCATGCTTCAGTCCAGCGCCCGCGGCTCCATGCTGCGCGGCCTGATCATCCGCGATATTGTGCCAGCGATCTATAAGCTGGTGGCGCCGTTCTTGCCCGACAGCGCGCTGATCTTTTTCTCGTTCGCTGGGCAGCGCTAGCCATATTTTTGAGCAACTATGATCGAACAACGCACGCTGGCAACGCTTGAGTTTCCGCGCATTTGCCAGCAGCTCGCCGCCCACACCGCCTTCAGTGCCAGCCGTGAGCTGGCGCTGGCGCTCCAGCCCGACGATGATCCCGCCGCCGTCCGGCGGGCGCAGCGCGCTACCACGGCCGCCCGGCTGCTCTACGACGCCCACCCCGAGATCACCGTCGGCGGCGCCCGCGATGTGCGGCGCTGGCTCGACCTGGCCGGGCGCGGCGGCACGCTGGAGGCCGCGGCACTCCTGGAGGTCGGGGCGACGCTGCGGGCGATGCGTGAGCTGCGCTTTGCCCTGCTGAAGCTGCCCGAAATCTACGCGCCGCTGCTCGATCTGGCGAATGTGCTGGCCAACGTCCCGCAGCTGGAGCAGGCGATTGATCGCACCTTCGACCTCAGCGGCGAGGTGCTCGATAGCGCGTCGCCCGACCTGGGTCGGATTCGCGCCGAGGTCCGCATCGCCCACGACCGCCTGATGGCGCGCCTCCAGAGCATTATCAACTCCTCAACCTACGCGCCGGTGCTCCAGGAGGCGATCATCACCGTGCGCGACGGCCGCTACGTCGTGCCGATCAAGGCCAGCGGCCGCCGGACGCTGCGCGGCCTGGTCCACGACCAGTCCAACAGCGGCGCGACGCTGTTTATCGAGCCGCTGGTGACGGTCGAGCTCAATAACACCTGGCGTGAACTCCAGCTCGCCGAGCAGCAGGAGATTCTGCGGATTTTGCAGGCGCTGTCGGCACAGGTGGCCGCGGTCGGCCCCGAGATTCGTGGCGGCGTCGAGGCGCTGGCGGCGCTGGACCTCCTGTTCGCCAAAGGCCGCTACAGCGCCGAGCTGCGCTGCATTGAGCCGGGCATTGCTGGCAGCGCGCCCTCGCAGACGTTTCCGACGACCGCCAGCGCTGACCCAGCCAGCGACGCGCTGGCCGCGCGCGTCCCCGACGCGCCGCTGCGGCTGCTCCAGGCCCGCCACCCGCTGCTCAACCAGACCACCGTCGTCCCGACCAACCTGTGGCTCGGCGGTGACCAGCCCGGCATGCAGGTGCTACTGATCACCGGCCCCAACACTGGCGGCAAGACCGTCGCGCTGAAAACCGCCGGCCTGCTGGCGGCGATGGCCCAGTCAGGGCTGCATGTCCCGGCCGCCTGGGGTACGCAGCTGCCGGTCTTCAGCGGCATCTTCGCCGACATCGGCGATGAACAGAGCATTGAGCAGTCGCTCTCGACGTTCTCGTCGCACATGACGCATATCATTGCGATCTTGGAGACGCTGCGGCGCGAGCGGCTGGGGCCGCAGGCGCTGGTCCTCTTCGACGAGCTGGGCGCCGGCACCGATCCCACCGAGGGCGCGGCGCTGGCGCGGGCGATCATCGAGCGGCTGCTGGGCGAGCGCTGCCTGGTCATCGGCACCACGCACTATGCCGAGCTGAAGGCCTTTGCTTACAACACCGCCGGCGTCGAGAACGGCTCGGTCGAGTTCGATACGGCGACGCTACGGCCGACCTACCGCCTGGAGATCGGCCTGCCCGGCCGCTCCAACGCGCTGGCCATCGCCGAGCGGCTGGGGCTGGACAACACGTTGATCGAGCGCGCCCGCACGTTTCTGAGCGCCGAGACCGAGGCCGTCGAGGATTTGCTGGCCGGCATCGCCCGCGAGCGTGAGGCTGCGGCTGCGGAGCACGCCCGCGAGGCAGCGCTGCGCGCCGACGCCGAGCTGGTCCGCGATCAGCTTCAGCAGCAGCTGGACGAGGTCGTCCGCGAGCGCGAGGCCCGGCTGCGCGCCTTCGAGGCCGAGCTGGACGAGGAGCTGCGCGAGGTCCGCCAGGAGGTACGCCGGCTGCGCGACGACTTCGCGCTCGGTCTCGGTGAGCCGCGAGTGGCTGCAGCAGGCCGAGGAGCGGCTCAAGGCCGCCGGCGAAAAAGTCGAGACCAAGCGGGTCGCGCGGCCGGCGCCGGTCGCCCAGCCGCAGGCGCCGCGGCCGATCCAGGTCGGCGACCATGTGCACGTCGCATCGGTCAAGCTCGACGGCGAGGTGCTGGCGATTGACGAGGCCGAGGGTGAGGCCGATGTGCAGGTCGGCGGCTTTCGGATGCGGGTGGACCTGCGCGAGCTGCGGCGCAAAAAAGCCGGGCCGGCGGTGGCCGCGCCGCCACCAGCGCCCGCCCGCATGCAGCCAAGCGCCCCGGCGCCCAGCCGCGCGGTGACGATGCAGCTGGACCTGCGCGGCATGCGCGCCAGCGAGGTCGAGGCGCTCCTGGACCGCTACCTCAACGACGCCTACCTCTCGAACCTGGAGCAGATTCGCGTCGTGCATGGCAAAGGCACCGGCGCGCTGCGCAAAATCGTCCGCGATATGCTCGCGTCGCACCCGCTGGTGGCGTCGTATGCCGCCGGCGTCGACGGCGAGGGCGGCGAGGGCGCTACCACCGCCCGTCTGGTCCGCTAGCCCGCCGCCGGAATCTGCTACTATGCGTTCGACGATTTGTTGAATAGGAGCACCTATGCAGATTCTTGGAGTTTGTGGCAGCCTGCGGGCCGGCTCGTTCAACCAGCGGCTCCTGCTGACGGCGCAGGAGCTGGCGCCCAGCGGCATGACGATCAGCATCGCGGAGATAGGCCAGCTGCCGCACTATAATCAGGATAGTGACGGCGCTGACAAGCCGGCGGCTGTGCGGTCGTTCAAGGACCAGCTGCGCGCCGCCGATGGGCTGCTGATCGTCTCGCCTGAATATAACTATAGCGTCCCTGGCGTCCTCAAAAACGCCATCGACTGGGCCTCGCGTGTTGACCCCGGCCAGTCCACCTCGCCGCTGCATCGCAAAGCCGTCGCAATCATGGGCGCCTCGATGGGGCTATTTGGCACGCTGCGCGGCCAGCGCCACCTGCGCGACATTCTGCTGTTTCCCGACTGCCTGGTGGTCCAGAAGCCCGAGGTCTACGTCGGGCAGGCGCAGAATAAATTTGACGCCGACGGCCGCCTGACCGACGAGGCGACCCGCGAGCATGTCGCGCAGCTGCTGGCCGCGCTGGCCGCCACGGTGACGCTGGCCGCCGGCCGCCAGTAGGCAATACCTACATCTCCTCAGCGCCGCGCCACCAGTTGGCGCGGCGTTTTGGTTGCCGGCCGTGGTAGGCTTAAGCGAGTAGCACGAAAGGAACACCGATGACAACGCCACTTCAAAACGTCACCGCGCCGCGGGCCAAAAATCCGCTGGAGCAGCTCCACGACGCCGGCCAGAGCGTCTGGTACGACAATATCAGCCGCGACCTGATCCAGGGCGGCGGCCTCCAGCAGCTGATCGACGAGCGCGGCGTGCTGGGCGTGACCTCGAACCCGACGATTTTTGCCAAAGCCGTCGGCGAGAGCAAGATGTACGACGACTTTATCGGCCAGGGCATCGCCGCGGGCCAGGCGGCCGACGAAATCTTCGAGGGCCTGGCAATCGCCGACATCCAGGCCGCCACCGATCTGCTGCGCCCGATCTATGATCGCACCGCGGCCTACGACGGCTATGTCAGCCTGGAGGTCTCGCCGCGGCTGGCGCAGGATACCGCCGGGACGGTCGCGGCCGGCCAGCGGCTGTGGGCGGCGGTTGCGCGGCCCAACCTGATGATCAAAGTGCCGGCGACCGAGGCCGGCCTGCCGGCGATCACCGCGCTGATCGGCGCCGGCGTCAATGTCAACGTCACGCTGATCTTCTCGCTGGAGCGCTACCGCGCCGTCATCGAGGCCTACCTGGCGGGCCTGGACCAGCTGCGCGCCGCCGGGCAGCCGCTGGATCGCGTGGCGTCGGTGGCGAGCTTTTTTGTCAGCCGGGTTGATACGCTGGTTGACAAGCTGCTGGCCGCCAAAGCCGACGCCGACCCGTCGCAGGCCGAGCGTATCCACGCCTTGCAGGGCAAAGCGGCCATCGCTAACGCCAAGCTAGCCTACGAGCTGTTTGCCAGCATTTTCTACGGTGAGCGCTTCGCGCCCTACCGCGCCCAGGGCGCCCAGGTCCAGCGCCCGCTGTGGGCCTCAACCAGCACCAAAAATCCCAAGTACCGCGATGTAGTCTACGCCGAGGCGCTGATCGGCAAAGACACCGTTGACACCATGCCGCCGGCGACTGTCGAGGCTTTCGCCGACCACGGCGAGGTCCGCGTCACCGTCACCGAGGATGTCGCCGCCGCCCACGCTGTCATGGCCGAGCTGGCCGCGGTCGGCATTGACATCGCCGCCGTTACGCAGCAGCTGGAGGATGAGGGCGTCAAGTCGTTCGCCGACTCGTTCCAGCAGCTGCTCGACACGATCCAGAGCAAACGCGATCAGCTTTCGGTCGGCGAATAAGCCGTGCCGCTCGCTGGCGCCGTGGTCCGCCAGGGCCACGGCGCCGCCGTTTAGCGGCTGCGCTCCAGCAGATTCTGGTTGTCGGGCGGTGACATAAAGTAGCCGACGCCGGGCTTGGTGACGATCAAGCGCGGCGCCTGGGCATCCTCGCCCAGCTTGCGCCGTAGCCGGCTCACATACAGGTGCAGCGAGGCGTGGTCGCCCGCATACTCCGACCCCCACACATGCCGCAGCAGCGTCTCGGCCGGCAGCGTGCGCCCGGCGTTGAGCACAAAATACTCCAGCAGCCGGTACTCGGTGCGCGACAGCTGAAGCGGCTGGCCGCTGATTGTCACCTGGCGCTCGGCGAGATTCACCTGTAGCGGGCCGAACTGGAGCGGCCCGGCGGGTGTGAACTGGCGGTGGACGCGCCGCAACACCGCCGCGACCCGCGCCGCCAGCTCAGCAGGATCGTAGGGCTGGCCGATGTAGTCATCGGCGCCGGCCGCGAAGCCGGCGACGGTATCGGCCGGGCGATGGGCGGCGCTGACGATCACGGCCGGCAGTGTCGACAGCTGCCGCAGCTGCTGGCAGACGACGAGCGGCTCGGCGCTGGCAATCACGATGAGGTCGGGCTGGCTGGTGCTGAGCGCGGCGGCTAGATGCCCGGCCGGCGGCATGAACATAACCTGATAGCCCAGCGCGGCCAGCTGGTCGCGGAGCAGCGCGGTCGGCGGGCCGGGTTCACCGACCAGCAGCAGGGTGCTGAGCTGAGTGTGGTCATTGCGACGCTGCGATGCCATCTGCGGACTCATCCTTGTTCGGCGCTCGTATTCTGCCGATAACCATACATATACCACAATTTCGCCCTGCTCGGTAAGCGATAGCTGTGATTGTTTCGCAGCAAGAAGCATGCCGAATTGTGGCGACCGAGCCGATCCCGCGCCCCGCGCACGCTGCCAGACAGCGCCATGCCCTCACTAGGCGCCGCGGACACCGCCATTGTATGGTGATGCGTTGTGAGCTGCGGCCGCGCAGTCTATGCTGCTATGACAGTGCAGCCCTGCACTGCGCAGCGCTCACGAGCGCTGACGAGTTCAAAGCTGGAGGAATCTCATGCGTGTACGAAGTTTTGGCGGCCTGGTCCTGAGCGGCCTGGGTATCACGCTGCTGACGCTGGTAGTGTTTGCCGTGTTTCGCTGGCTGCAGCTCCCGACCGGCCAGTTTCTCGACTGGGTGATCGGGATTATCACATTCTGGTGGCCGGTGGTTGTGGTGCGGGTGCCGTGGGACCTGCAATTTGCCGCACGCGAGACCGTGGCCGACGCCGAGGAGTTGCAGCGGCGCGGCCTGACGGTGGCGGCTGCGAGCGTCGGGTATGCGCGGCGCTGGGCGCGCTGGGCGCTGCTGCTGGCACTGGCGCTCCATGCGATCTCAGCGGCGAGCTTTTATCTGCTGGCGGCGCTGGGCATCAGCCCCATCGGCTATCTCGGCGCCGCGGCCGCGCTGCTCCTGACCGGCCTCCGCCCAATCCTGCGCGGCTACGCCTACCTGGCCAGCCGGCTAGCGGCGATCCGGCACGAGGTTCACTTCCCGCGTGAGGATGTGCGGACGCTCACCACCACCGTCAATGAGCTGGCGTTCGATCTCCGTCAGCTCCAGGCGGCGCTTGACGTAAAGGAGGACAATTCCTGGGCCAGCCAGCAGGTCCGGGCGCTCAACGAGCAGCGGCGGCAGCTCCAGGAGCTGGCAGCGCGCTGCGATGCGCTGGACAGCGAAAATCGCAGCGCCCACGCCCAGCTGCGCCGCGAGGCCGAGCAGTCCATCGCGCAGCTGACGGTCGACGGGCAGTTTTTGGATCACGTGCGCGAGATTATCCGCTTCTTCAAATCTGCCTGATGCTCCAATATTCCCACCTCCGGCATTCAAAGCACCAACCTCGGCCCAGTAGCCGAGGTTGGTGCGTGTGTGGGCGGTTGAGTCGTTATTGCCTGGCCCGCCGCCCAGTCCGCCACGCCCTAAGCCGTTGTCGAAACTGTATACGATTTCCTCGCCGCGGCGCGGCCTGCACCGAGCAGACGGGATCAGCGGCCGAAAGGTTTCTGCTATGGGCGCCCGACGCGGCATCCGAGCGCCTGCTCATTTATTCTTTGTCGGAATACTTTTGCGAGCGACGATTTAAGACACTACAAAGACACAAAACAGAATTGTAAATCATGACTTATTACTCCGTAAGCTACGTTTCTTGAGTTTTTCCCACCGAAAAACATAAAAAGACTTCGTTTACCGAGCACTTATGCTGGTTGAAAGCGAGTTGTTTGATGTCCAGGGCTGTGTCAACGTCCGCTCCAGTGCGATCACATGGCCGATGTGCGCGTGTTAAGGCAGAGGTCACCTGTTACCATACGTTCAAAGGTCGTGCTCCACGAAAATTCCGATGCGCAAAGATACGACTTTGACAGAACCCTGTTTGATGGGTAGGGCTGTTGCATTCTCGGAATGGTCCAGGCCTGGGACCAGTGACAGCCTATTCGCCCGCTTGCGTCCGCGCACGCGCTCGCCGAGGAAGATACGAACCAGGGGCAACGTTGGGCTATGCAACAGCCCTGACTCGCACCCCGCCGGCCGGTTGGCTGCCGCTACCAGCATGCTATACTTTCGTGTCACCCTCCGGTGATCAGTGCGCTGGGCGCTCGGCCTCCTCCGCACGGGCGGTGCAGGCCGCGGCCGCCGCGCTGCTACTGTTCAACACCCTACGTTTTTGGAGTGCGCTATGCCAGTTGTGGCAGTGATCGGCGGCCAGTGGGGCGATGAGGGCAAGGGCCGCATTGTTGATTTGCTCGGCCAGCAGTCGCAGATGGTGGTGCGCTACAGCGGCGGCAACAACGCTGGGCATACCGTGATCAACGAGCTTGGCACGTTTAAGCTTCATCTGGTCCCCGCCGGCATTTGTAACCCCAACACGACCAATATCATCGGCAGCGGCGTCGTCCTGGACCTCAAGGTACTCCTGGAGGAGCTGACCATGCTGCAGACCGCCGGCGTCCCGTGCGATAACCTGTTTATCAGCGACCGGGCGCATGTGATCATGCCCTACCATATTCAGCAAGATAAACTTCAGGAGACGCTGCGCGGCGATGGGCGCATCGGGACCACCGGGCGCGGTATTGGCCCGGCCTACGCCGACAAGATGGAGCGCGCCGGGCTGCGCATCGGCGACCTGCTGCACGAGCAGACCTTTTTGCAGCGCTTCGCCCAAGCCCTGGAGCCGAAAAACCGGGTGCTGGCGGCCTACGGCGGCACCACCGTGTCGCTTCACGAAACCTACCTCCAGTTCATTGAGCTGGTCAACCGCCTGCGCAACCGTGTGGTGCCAGTGTTCCCGGTGATCCACGAGGCGCTGGAGCGCGGCGACAATATTCTGCTGGAGGGCGCGCAGGGCGTGCTGCTGGATGTCGACTGGGGCACCTACCCGTATGTCACGTCGTCGTCGCCCGGCGCGGCCGGGGCGTCCCAGGGCGCCGGCATCGGGCCGCGCAACCTGAAGCATATCGTCGGCGTCTTCAAGGCCTACTGCACGCGCGTCGGCGAGGGGCCGTTTCCCACCGAGATTCACGGCGCCGAGGGCGAGGCGCTACGCGAGCGCGGCCAGGAGTATGGCACGACCACCGGCCGGCCGCGGCGCTGCGGCTGGTTCGATGCGGTCGGGGCGCGCTATGTCCGCCGCCTCAACAGCATGGACCATATGATCATCACCAAGCTCGATGTCCTGGACGACCTGGCGGAGATCAAGGTCTGCACCAGCTACCGGCTCCACGATACGCTGGTCGACTATATCCCCTCGACGGCGGCGGTGCTGGCCCAGGTCGAGCCGCTGTACGAGACGCTGCCCGGCTGGCAAAGCTCGACCGCCGACTGCCGCACCTTTGACGCGCTGCCGCCCAACGCCCAGACCTACCTGCGGCGCCTGGAGGAGCTGGTCGGCGCGCAGATCAGCTCAATCTCCGTCGGCCCCGGCCGCGAGCAGGTGATCGAAATCCTCCCCGCCTTCGAGTAGCGAGGGATGAGGAGCGAGGAGCGAGTGGGGACGCCTGCTGCGAGCTGAAAGCTGAACACTGAAAACTCGTAGCTGCGAGGGCCGCTGGCACACGCTGGCGGCCTTTGGTTTGCCTGGTACTTCGTGAAATCGTCTGCTGACGACTGACAACGCCCAGGGGGCGCCCGGACTGACGACTATTGATTCGTAGCATCGTCTGCTGACGACTAAAAACTGACGACTAAAAACTACGGAGGGTGAGCATGAACCTAGAGCCGCTGGCGGGGGAGATATTGGCGCAGCCGGTCGAGGCGGCGGCGCGGGCGCTGCTGGGGCAGCGGCTGGTGCGTCGCTACGGCGATGAGCTGCTCGTCGGGCGCATTGTGGAGACCGAGGCCTACGGCGGCGGCGCTGACTCGACCTCGCATGCGTTTCGCGGCGCGCGCGGCCGGGCGACGCCGATGGCTGGCGCGGTCGGGCTGGCCTACGTCTACCTGATCTACGGCGTCCACATCTGCCTGAACGTCGTCGCGCACCCGGCGGGCGAGGTCGGCGCGGTCCTCATTCGCGCGCTGGCGCCCGAGGCCGGCGCGGCGATGATGGCGCGGCTGCGCAATGGCGCGGCGCCCAAGCTCCTCACGAGCGGGCCGGGGCGGCTGGCGCAGGCGCTGGCGATCACGCGCGAGTGGAGCGGGCGCACGCTGCTCGACCCTGGCGGCGAGCTGTGGCTGGCCGCCGGCCCGGCGGTCCCCGCGGCCGAGGTCGCGGTCGGGCCGCGGGTCGGCGTGGTGGGCAGCGAAGAGGACTGCGCGCGGCCCTGGCGCTTTTGGGTCGGCGACGATCCTAATGTGTCGCGGCGGCGCTAGCGGCGCGGGCGGCTAGGGCGGGTCGAGGTAGACGCGGTAGGAGCCGTCGCTGAGCAGGACATAGATGCGCGGGGCGTGGCCGTTGATCGCCCAGCTGTAGAGCATTGTGCCGCGCTGGAAGCGCTGGTACACGCCGTCCTGCCCGACCTCCGGCGTCGTCCCCCAGCCGAGCGTGTCGCGAACATTCTCGTTGGTGAGCCAGAGCTTGCCAAAGCCGCGCACCGGGGCGTAGTTGCCGGGCGGCGGCTCGGGGGTTGACAGCTGCTCGCCGTCCACATAGGTGTTGGGGTGCTGGCTCCAGACGCCCGAGCCGGTGCGCAGCACATAGATGCGCTGCGTCGCGGCCAGCCAGTACATCAGGCCGTTCTCAAACAGCTGCTCGGCCGAGCCGCTGCCGGCCTCGGCGCTCAGCGGGCAGCCGAGCTCGCCCTGGACGCGGGTATTGTCATTCCAGAGTTTGCCAAAGCCGCCGCGCAGCGGGGCGGTGCAGGCGATCTCCTCGGCGGTTGGCGTCGGCGGCACTGCGGTCGGAGCGGGCCGCGCGGTCGTGGCGACGGGCGCGGCGGTCGGCGGGACGGGCTTGGGCGTCGGTGGGATGGGCTGCGTGGTCGGCGTGGCCGGGCGGACCGTCGGCCGAATAGTCGGGCGGGCGGTGGGCGCCAGCGTTGGCTGCGCCGTGGGCGGGATGGGCCGGACGGTCGGGCGAGTGGTCGGGGGAAGCGGCCGCAATGTGGCGGTGGGCGCCAGCGTGGGGCGCGCCGTTGGTGGCGCGGGCCGCGGCGTGCTGCTTGGCGGCGTGGTGGGCCGCGCGGTCGGCGGGACGGCGGTCGGGAGCGGCCGCGCGGTCGGCGGGATGGCGGTGGCGACGGGTCGCACGGTGCTGCTCGGCAGGACCGGCGCGGGCTGGGCGGTCGTTGGGCGCGCGGTGGCGACCAGCGTGGCGCTGGGCGTCGCCGTGGTGACGCTGGTTGCAGTGGTGGCGCTGCTGGTCGCGGTGCTGCTGGGCTGCGCGCTGACGGTCACGATGATGCTGGGCTGCGCGGTGGTGCCGCTGCTGGCGCTGGTTGTCGTCGCGGGCGCGGTGCTGCTGGGCGTGGCGCTGCCGAGCGCCGCCATCTGCGCGGGCGTCGCGGTCTGGGCCGTGGCCCCGGCACTGCTCTGGCCTACGACCTGGCTCAAGCCCAGACCCAGCGCCACCAGCATGGCGAGCGTGCCGGCAATCGCCAGCGGCTTGCGGGCGCTGCGGCGCGGCCGGACGGGCGGCGCGGCGGGCGACGCAATGGCCGGGCCGACCACTGGCGCCAGCGCGGTCGTGCGCTGGTGGCTCGGCGTGTGCCGCGCGGCCGGCGGCACAACGGTGCCAACCGCGGTCGTGTCAGTGAGCGCGGCGCCGAGCGCGGCCGCGACCTCGCCGGCGCTGTCGTAGCGGTCGGCGGGCACTTTGGCCATCGCGCGGGCGATCACATCGTCCACCGCCGCGGGCAGCGTGGCGACCACGCTGGACGGCGCCGGCGCCGTGTCGCGCAGCTGGGCCAGCAGCACCGCCTGCGCCGACCCCTCGAACGGGCGCCGCCCGGTCAGGGCGCGGTACAGCAGCGCGCCAAAGGCGTACACGTCGGCGCGGTGGTCGAGCTGGCCGCTCGGCGCCAGCTTGGGATCGATCTGCTCGGGCGCAATGTAGTCGGGCGTGCCGATGATCACGCTCGAACTCGGTTAGGCTGGCGCCCTCCAGCGATTTGGCGATGCCGAAGTCGGTCAGAATCGCCCGGCCGCGGCTGTCGAACAGCACGTTGCCAGGCTTGATGTCGCGGTGGACAATGCCGTGGCGGTGGGCCTCATCGAGCGCGCTGGCGATCTCCAGGGCCAGCGCGGCGACCTGTGCAGCCGGTAGCCGCCCATCGCGCACCAATATCTCGGCCAGCGACGGCCCGGCCAGCAGCTTGAGGGCGATATACACCAGCCCGTCGGTCTCGCCCACGTCATAGATCGGCGCGATATTTGGGTGATCGAGCTGTGCCGAGGTGATCGCCTCGCGCCGAAAGCGGGCGACGAGGTCGGCGTCGGCCAGGTACTGCGGGTAGAGGACTTTGAGCGCCACCGCGCGCTGTAGCGCCGGGTCGAAGGCGCGGTAGACCGCCGCCATGCCGCCGCGCCCGATCAGCTCCTCGATCTGGTAGCGGCCCAGTTTGGTGTTCAGGAGGTCATCAAGCCGCATGCGTGGCCTCCAGCTGCTGCCGGATCGCCGCCAGCACATCGACGACGGTGATGCGCTCCAGGCAGGTGCGGTCGGGACAGCCGGCGGGCTGGCCGAGCGCAAAGCCGCGGTAAATGCACGGGCTACAGGCCAGCGGTGCGTGGAGCGCAGTGTGCGGCCCATTGCTCAGCACGGTGACGCCGTGAGGCAGCGCCTGCGCGGTGTGCCAGGGCTGGCCGCTCCAGGGACCCCAGGCCCGTGGGTCGGTCGGGCCGTAGGGCGCAACGACGGGCGTGCCGACCGCCGCCGCCAGGTGCAGCACGCCGCTGTCGCCGCCCAGAAAGAGCTGCGACTGGCGCAGCACGTCGCCCAGCTCGGGCAGCGAGGTGCGGCCGCCGAGGTCAACGAGGCCGGCGCGGTCGGGCAGCTGCGCAATCAGCTGCTGACGGAGCGCAGCCTCCTCGGGACCGCCGACCAGGATGACCTGTGCGCCCTCGGCCAGCAGCACGGCGGCGACGGCGGCCCAGCGGGCCACCGGCCAGCGCCGGGCCGGGGCGAAGCCGCCCGAGCCAGGGTGCAGCGCGATGCGCAGCGCGGCGGCTGGCAGCGGGTACGGCGCCACGGGCGCTTGGAGCTGCCCGGTCGGCGCCGCGCCCGCGAGGACGGCCACCGCCAGCCAGTAGTCGCTCTCGTGCTGCGCGCCAAAGCCGCGGTCGGCGACGTGGGCGGTCAAAAATGTGCCGTGGCCGTTATCGAGGCCCAGCACTGTAGGCGCGCCGGTCGCCGCGACGAGCGCGCGGTATTTCAGACGGCCGAAGCGGGTTGTCAGGTGATGGAGCAGCAGCACCGTGTCGTAGCCGCCGCTCCGCAGCTGGCGCCACAGCCGCGCGGCAGCGGCCAGGCTGGCCGGGCGCACGAGGCCGCCCAGGCGATCAAAGCGCTGCTTGGGAAACACAATGACGCCATCGTGCAGCGCGAGGTCGCGGAGCACCGCTGCGCCGCCCGGCGTCGTCAGGACGTGCAGCGTCGCCGCCGGGTGCGCGCGGCGCAGCGCCCCGAGCGCCGGCGTGATCGTGAGCGCGTCGCCGATGTCGGCCAGCTTGACGACCAGCAGCCGTTGTGGGTCAGTTTGAGGATGCGTTGGCACGGCTTAAAGTATACCAGCCTCGCTCGTGGCGGCGGCTGAGCCGGCCCTGACAGCGGCCGCACGCGGCCGGCACGGGCTAGCCCTGCGCGACGGCCCGCAGCACAGCGAGCGTTTGCTCGGCGGTGCGCTGCCAGGTCCAGGCGGCGGCGCGGGCCAGGCCGCGCGCGCGCAGCTCGGCGTGGAGCGCGTCGTCGCCCGCAATGCGCCGCAGGGCCGCGCTGATCGCCGCGGTGTCCAGCGGGTCAACCAGCAGCCCGGCATCGCCGACGACCTCGGGCAGCGAGGCGACGGCGGCGGCGACGACCGGCGTGCCGCAGGCTAGCGCCTCCAGCGCCGGCAGGCCAAAGCCCTCGTACAGCGACGGCAGCACCAGTGCCCGCGCGCCGCTGATCAGCGCGGGCAAGTCGTCGTCAGCGACGTAGCCGGCCCAGCGCACCGCCGCGCCCAGCCGTGCAATCGTGGCCTCGATGTCGGCGCTGAGCCAGCCGCGCTTGCCAGCCAGCACCAGCTGGACGCCAGCGAGCCGGGCCTGCTCAAAGGCTGCCAGCAGCCGGCCGAGATTTTTCCGCGGCTGCACCGTCCCGACAAACAGGAGATACGGCCGTCGCACCTCGTAGCGCGCGGCGACGGCCCGCAGCCGCGCCTCGTCGGTCACCGGCGCGAACCGCGGGCTGACGCCCAGATACACCACCGTGATCTTCTCCGCCGGCACGCCGCAAAACCGCACGATGTCGCGCTTGGTCGCCTCAGAGTCGGCCAGGACGGCGGTGGCCTGCCGCGCATTCCAGCGCGTGCTGTAGCGCAGATACAGCCGCTGCGCCAGCGGGTGGGCGGCCGGCTCGTGCTCATACCCCAGGTCGTGGATCGTCACTACCGAGCGGCGTGGGTGAACCAGCGGCAGCACGTGGGCTGGGACAAACAGCACATCCGGCGGCGCCACCAGCTGCTCGGCCGATAGCCGCAGATGCGTCCACAGCCGCGGCCACGGCAGCGACCGCAGCCGAAAATTGACCGGCAGCGGCGGCAGCGCGGGCGGCCGGCGATTGGCGTACAGCGTGTAGTCGGTGTGCCGGTCCAGCTCGCCGAGCGCCCGCAGCAGCTCCCAGGTGTACTGCTCGGTGCCGGTGCGCTGTCCCACCGCCAGCCGCGAGGCATCAATGCCGATGCGCAGCCGGGCGGCGCTCACTCGGCCACCGAGCAATATTGCAAATCGGTCATTTTGCCCCCTTGTATTTTTTTGCAGATGTGCTACTATACGCCTGTCGGAACAACTGACGCTCGACCGACTGGGGGGTGGGCCGAGCAAACAGGGTTCCGACGCTTCATTTAACTTTATTTTATGGTGTGGGCGTCGTGGTCAGCTCCGGCTGCGGCGCCGCAAGCACCGCCGGCGCCGGCAAGGTCGCGCGAATCACGCGGTTGCCGTTCGCCAAGTAGATCACCCCGTTGATCTCATCCACCTCTAGGTCGGTCAGCTGATTCAGCGGCCCGCGCTGCCGAGCCTGGAGCTGCTGCACCACGCGCCCGTCGCTCTTCTCAATTTCCACTACCCGCTCGTTCTGCGTGTCCAGAATAAAAATGTGCCCGGCCCGCCGCACCGCGCCGGTCGCCTCGTCGACGACATCAGGGGTGACAAAGAAGCGCTGGGCAGTCGCAATCGGCACCGCCAGGCTGGGCGCTGGCAGCGTGCGCTTAAAGCTATTCGCCTCGAAGATGCTGACGCTGCCGTCGCTGTGCAGCAGGTAGACCGTGCCATCAATGCTGGCGCTGACAACCTCGTTGCCTTTGACCGGGTTGCTGCCATTGATCCACTCGTCGGGCACATCGGCGTAGCGGCCGGCGTTGTATTTCATTAGCTGCGCCGGCTTGCCATAATGTATCGTGGCGTCGGCGTTCCAGATGTACAGGTGGCCGCCAAAGGTCGCCATCGGCGGCATCTGCACGTCGGGCAGCCACTCGCTGCCGGGCAGGTTGGTCGAGACCCAGTCCTCGCCGCTGCGCAGGTAGGCTAGCACAAACGGGTTGCTGGGGTCGGGGTTGCGCTCCAGGGCCATCGGGTTGTCGTCGCGCCACAGCAGCTCGCGGATTTTGCCGACCTGCACGCCCTTGATCTCGGTGTCCGGCTGGAGGATCGGCCGCAGCGTCGTCCCCGTCTGCGCAAACACCGTGCTGTTGGCGGCGTCCAGCAGGTAGAGCGGCGTTTTCAGCGCGCCGGTCGTGGTCGTGGGGTCGGTCGTCAGCACCAGGCGGCTGATGGTGGTGGCCGGGTCGGGCAGCGTCGCGATGGTGGACAGCTGATCCAGGAAGCCAATGTGATTGATCGCCGCCATCGCCTGATCATAGTCCTGCAGCACGGTCTGGTAGCTGGACCACGACGGCTTGGTCGTAGTGATGACGCCCGAGGCGAGTAGCGGCGCGATCTGCTTAAGATGGCCCTCGGCCTCGCGCAGGAACTGCTGCGCCGCGGGGTCGTCGGGCGCTGCGCGGGCGGCGCTGAGCGACTGGCGCACCAGCGTGATCGCCTGCTCGGCGTCGGTGGTGTCGCGGCGGCGGTTGGCCCACAGGCCGGCGATGACCAGCAGGCCGAAGGTCAGGGTGATCAGGCTTATCTGGAGCCACGGGAACGGCTGGCGCTGGCGGCGATACGACAGGCCACGCATGCGCGGGGCGGCTTTGGCCACGGCTGGGCGGATGCGCCGCACCCGCCGCTGGCGGCGCTGGCCCCGGAAGCCGCCGAGCAGCCCGCCAATCGCCGAGCGCACCGGCTGCGTCGCGCGCTCGGCCAGCGACTGGTCGGGCGAGGCGGTGCGCCGCGGCAGGGCGGTGAAGTCCAGCGGCGTGCCATTGTTATCGCCCAGGTCGATGCCGCGCGTGCGCTTGGGTGTCGGCGGGCGCACGATCCCGCCGTAGTCGCCCTCGCCCAGAAAGGCGCTGAGCGGCAGCTGCTCGGGGTCGCCCACTGGCACGAGGTCGAGCATGCTTGGCTCGTCGGCGCCGTCATCGGCGGTGTCCAGCGCTGGCTCGTCGGCGGGCGCGGGGTCGGCGGGGCGGGCTTTGGGCTGCACAGCCAGCTGCGCCTCGCTGGCGATGTCGCCCAGCCAGTCGCCGACCGCCGAGGCGGCCAGCTTGCCGCGCTCGCTGACGCCGGCGACGCTCAGCGGCGTCTGCTGGGCTTCCGCCGAGAGCTGCGGCAGCACCTCGATGGCCAGCGCGTGGGCCTCGGGCAGATTGGCGCGCCGACACAGCGCATATAGCCCCTCGGCCACGTTGGCGGCCGAGGCGTTGCACAGCAGCTCCTCGGTCTGCTGGCGGCTCAGCAGCCGCGCGATGTTTGACGAGCACAGCACCACGATGTCGCCCGGCTGCACCACCGCGCGAAAAAACTCCGGCTCGGCGCCCAGGCTGGTGCCGAGCGCGCCGCTCATGCCCCAGCGCGCACCGCCCTGCGCGCCGCCGATCCAGCCAATTGGGTTGGGCAGCCCGCGCAGCTTGCCGCCGTGGACGATAAACGCCTGCGTCGGCGGCACCTGCGCCAGGTACAGGTCGCTGCCCTGGAGGACCGCCGCGCTCACGCCGACCGTGGCGCGCTTGTGGGGCGGCGCGGCAAAATTGTATTGGTAGAGCGCGCTGTTGGCCAGCTGCATCGTGTGGCGCAGCCCCGACGTGACGCTGACGGTCGGATGGTTGTAGAAGGCCGTGTGGAGCGTGGACGTAACCAGCGCGCAGGCCTCGCGGCCGCGGGCCACGTCGCCGGCCGCCTCGGCCACGGTGACGAGCTGACCCTTGCGGGCCTGCGGCGTGAAGCGCGAGGGGGCCGCGTGGACCACCACCATGTCGCTGGCGTCCTGACGTATTCCGCTGACCAGGCCCCACTGGGCGATTGTTGTAGGATATTTTGGCATCAGCCCCGCTTATCGAACATAAGGTGCCGGGCTGCGATTATAACAACGTGCTCCCCTGGCGTCCAACGGCGCGGTGCGCCGGCCGGGGCTGGGCGCCCTGATCACGGCGCAAACGGCACGTTTGGTATACTACCGGGCTGCAAGCGTGGAGCAACCTGGTGAGCTATTCGCATATTTACCCTGGCGCCCTGCACCTTCATAGCCGATACAGCGACGGCACCGGCACGATCCCCGAGATCGCCGCAGCGGCCGGGCGGGCCGGGCTGCGCTGGATCATCATGACCGATCACAACACTCTGGCCGGGCAGCCCGAGGAGGGCTGGTACGGCGACGTGGCCGTGATCGTCGGCTGCGAGGTGACGCCACAGCGCAATCATTTCTTGGCGCTGGACTTGCCGGCGGTGGTCGACGAACACCTGCCGACCCAGGAGTGGCTCGATGCGGTGTATGCCGCGGGCGGCTGGGGCGTCATTGCCCACCCCGACGAGCGCACCGACAACGCCCTGAAGGAGCCATACAACTGGACCGACTGGGCCATCGATGGCCCGACGAGCCGCGGCGCGCAGCCGGTCGGCCTGGAGCTGTGGAACTGGATGAGCGACTGGGCCGAGCAGCTCACGCCCAGCACCAAGCACCGCAACTTCTTTTTTCCGCGGCTCGGGATTCGCGGGCCGACGGCGGCGACGCTGGCCTGGTGGGATCGGCTCAACGCCACCGGCAAGCGCACGTTTGGCACCGGCAACCTCAACTCGCACGCCGCGCATATCCAGGCGCTGGGCCGCACCTGGGAGGTGTTTCCCTACCTGTACCTGTTTCGCACCGTCACCAACTATCTGTGGATGGAGACGCCGCTAGCCGCCGACTTCGCCACGGCGAAGCGCCAGGTGCTCGACACGCTGGGCCGCGGGCAGCTGTGGTTTGCCAACCGCCACTACGGCGAGGCCCGCCATATTCGCTTCAGCGGCCAGCGGCGCGGCCAGATGCTGCGGGTCGGCGAGGCGGCCACGCTGGATGGCCCGGTGGTGCTCAGCGCCGCCGTGGACCAGGGCGCCGCGCTGCGCCTCCTGTGCGACGGCCAGGAGGTTGCGCGCGGCCGCAACACGCTGCGCTACACTGCGACGGCGCCGGGCGCCTATCGTCTGGAGGCCCGGCGCTGGCGGCAGCCCTGGCTCTACACCAACCCCATCTACCTCCAGGGCTAGCGCCGCAGATGACCACGCCAGCCGCCAATGACCGCAGCGCCAAAGCCCTGCGCTGCCCCGACTGCCAGGGCGCCGCGCCGGTCGCCGCGCCGCGCTGCCCCGAATGTGGGGCGTCGCTGATCGGCCTGGCCGGCCAGGTGCGGGCTGGCCATCTGCTGGCCAGCCGCTACCGCATCGAGCGGCCGCTGGCGCGTGGCGGCATGGGCGCGGTGTACCTCGCAGCCGACACCGCGCGCGACGAGGCGCTCGTGGCGGTCAAGGAGATGCGCATTGGCGGGCTGGGCAACACCGAGGCGCTCCACCGCGCCATCCGCGAGTTCCACCGCGAGGCCGAGATGCTGGCGCATCTGTCGCATCCCAATCTGCCAGCGGTCTTCGACCAGTTTGCCGACGGCGGCAGCGAGTACCTGGTCATGGCCTATGTGCCGGGCGAGACGCTGGCCGAGGTGCTGCGCGCCCGCGGCGGCCCGCTGGACGAGCGCCAGGTGCGAGCCTGGGGCGCGCAGCTGTGTGCGCTGCTCGGCTACCTGCACAGCCGCACGCCGCCGCTGATCTACCGCGATCTCAAGCCGGCCAACATCATGCTACGGCCGGATGGCCAGCTGGTGCTGCTGGACTTTGGCATCGCGCGCTTCTACCACGCCGACCAGCCGGGCGACACCGCGGTATTTGGCACCGTCGGCTACGCGCCGCCCGAGCAGTACAGCGGCCACACCGACGCCCGCTCGGATCTCTTCAGCTTGGGCGTGCTGCTGCACCAGCTGGCGACCGGCTACAACCCGCTGGAGCGGCCGTACCGCCCGCTGCCGGCGCCGCGCAGCGTGCGGCCCAGCCTGTCGCCGCAGCTCGACGCGATTATTCAGCGGGCGACCGCCGAGGACCCGGCGCAGCGCTTTCCGACCGCCGCGACTTTTGGGGCGGCGCTGGCCGGGCGGCTGCGGGTGGCGCCGCCGGTCGCCGTACCGCCACGCCGGCGTCGCTCGGCCGCCTGGCTCATTGCGGCGATCGCGCTGCTCGTCGTGACGCTGCTGGGCGGCTCGGTGGCGTGGTCATCGGGCATGCTGCGCGCCACGCCGACCGCGCCGCCAGCCACGCCGGGCTACGTGAATAATCCGACGCCGGCGCCGGCCGCCGAGCCAATCCCCGACGATCTGGTGCTGGTGCCCGGCGGCCGCTGGTTTATGGGCGACGCCAGCGACCCGGCCGCCGTGGCCAGCAGCGGCGAGCAGAGCATGCCCACGTTTCTCATTGAGCGCACCGAGGTTACCAATGCCCAGTACGCCACCTGCGTCGCGACCGGCCACTGCCAGCCGCCGCACGCCAGCGGCTCGGCGACGCGGCCCAAATACTACGACGCGCCGCTCTTCGAAAGCTACCCGGTGATCAATGTCGACTGGTATCAGGCACAGGGCTACTGTCGCTGGCGCGGCCGCCGCCTGCCGACCGAGGCCGAGTGGGAAAAGGCGGCGCGCGGCGCGGCCGACCAGCGGCGCTATCCGTGGGGCGACACCTGGACCCAGAGCATTACGACCACCGACCTGCTGGTCAACAGCTGGGGCGGCAGCGCGGCGACCCGCTCACAGTTTGCCGACGATACCGGCCGCGTGGGCGTGCGCGGCGCGGGCGTCAGCCCCTACGGCGCGCTGGACCTCATCGGCAATGTCGGCGAGTGGACCGCCAGCCGCGACCTGCCCGGCCTCTACCGCGCCGACGACGGCCGCGAGGATCAGGGCGCGGCTGGCCCGCGCGTGGTCCGCGGCGTCCCCGCCGGCAATGACCCAGCGCGCGCCCAGCTCACCGCCCGCAGCGCCGCCGACCCGCTGAGCTGGCAGGGCGACCGCGGCTTTCGCTGCGCCGCCAGCGTCGAAGCGCCGCCCAGCAGCGCGGCGGCGCCGCCTGGCATGCGCGGCATCCGCGGCGGCATCGCGCTGATCGGCACCTCGCAGGCCCAGAGCGAGCGCTGGACTGCCCAGTTTGGCTGGCCCAGCGCCAGCGCTGAGCTGAACCAGACCGCGCTGACGCTCGGCAGCTTTTTCCTCGATCAGCACGAGGTCACCAACACCGAGTACCGACGGTTTGTGCTGGCCACCGGCCATCCGACGCCGACTAACACCGCCAACCCCCAGGATCTGAATATCTGGCACGGCCTCAGCTTTCCCGCGGCGCTGGCGCAGCACCCGGTGGTCAACGTCACCTGGCAGGACGCCCGCAGCTACTGCGCGTGGGCCGGCAAGCGCCTGCCGACCGAGGCTGAGTGGGAGTGGGCGGCCAAAGGCTCCGCCGGCCGGCTGTGGCCGTGGGGCGAGACCTATCGCGGCGACGAGCTCAACACCAGCGAACATCAGCCCCGCACCAACACCGCGCCGGTCGGCAGCTACCCGCGCGGCAACACCCCCGAGGGTCTTGCCGATCTCGGCGGCAACGTGTGGGAGTGGACAGACAGCCTGAGCCTGCCCTATCCCTACAACGTCTTCGACGGCCGCGAGAACCCCAACGCCGAGGGGCCGCGCATTATCCGCGGCGGCTCGTGGTTCGATGGCTACCGCAGCGCCCACACCACCGGCCGCGAGCAGCTGCCGCCGCGCTTCACCAATGTCAATCTCGGCTTCCGCTGCGCCGCCGACCAGCCGTAGCCAGCCAGCGGTAATCATGGTCCGGTCTACTTGCTCATTGGCATCTCCCACCACCGCACCATCCTATCGGCAGAGCCGGTCACGAGCCAGCGCCCATCCGGGCTAAAAGCCAGCCCATGAATTTCGTAATTTGGCCCGTACCACTTTTTAGCCAGTGTGCCATCGCTCATCCGCCACAGCCGAATCGAGCGGTCGCCCGTGCGGTTTGGCCAGAACATTGTCGAAAGGCCGCTCGCCGAGGCTAGATATTGGCTGTCGGCGCTAAACGCCATGCTCAGGATTTTATCGGTGTGCCCTTTCAGTGTGTACAGCACCGTCCCATCGCTGACGCGCATCACTTCAATGGTATGCTCCGAGGTCGCAAAGGCTAACAGCTTCTCGTCTGGGCTGAATAGTAGGTAGCGATGAAAGAACATATCGTCATCTGCCCCTCCAGTCACTTGCCGCTGAAAAACGAACTCCTGTGTGGATCGTCTCCAGACGAAGACCCCTTTCCCATTTACACCCGCAACAAATTCACCTCTAGTGCTGAGGGCAACAGCATTATCAGCGTCTGCAAGCGGTCCATTTCTATGATTCTGAAGAATAGCTATCTGATTTATTTGTTGAAGGGTAGAGTGTATTTGCCAATTCGTAAGTGTTCCAGTCAAACTTAATGTCGAAACTGTTTCATTGTTATCGGTAAAATTGAACCCCTGTATATTTTGTGAATTTCCGTATGGCTTTTTCGCCCATATTCTATATTCATTTTTACCGTCAATTTGCCTAATATATATATCGCCAATTCTATCTCCGACAGCTATCATACTACTTTCTCTATTAAAAGTAATATATGAAATAGTATCATGAGGTATACTAAAACTGATATGTATCTTTTTGGATTTAGTATCCCAGACTTCTATTGTTGAGATAAAATCTGGCCCAAACTGACCAATAGCTATCATTTCACCATTAGGGCTAAAAGCTAGTGTATTAGCTGCCCTTTCCAGTTTCCATACCACTGGCTTAAATCTAAACTGCCAAGCAATGCCAATAATTACGATTAGCCCAACAACTATGCAAAAGGGGCGGAAGAAGCGGCTTTGGAAAATGCTGTGAAGGTATTGTTTCATCATGTGTACCTTAGTTATAGTAATATTTGGAAGTAGGAAATATATTATGGATATTTCCTACTTCCAAGCTCCTAGTATTATTTTATAACGAACCAATTAGTAAATGGATGGTGAGTACTCCAACCACTATCTTGTGTTCCTTCTCCGTTCCAGCCTCCTGCTAGAGATGTCGATGGATTGGGCCATACTCTAGCTGATGCTTGGTATGAGAATATTGTCTGCTGGTTAAAGGACATAACAATAGAAGGTAAAGTGGGCCCTATTAGAGCAGTATATGTGATACTAGTACGAGCGTTGTTTTGAGTATATGATGTTGAGATATTGCAATTATTAAGTTGAGTAGCTGTTTCAAGTACTATACTGAGGTGATCACTGTCACTATATTCCCATGGTGTATTCCATCCGATTAATACATGGTCTAATGAAAGCATACGAGCATTTAGACAGTTAATAGTTGCGGTATACAGTTCATGTGAATATGCATGACTACAAATCATTGTAAAGCACCCAGGCTGAGAAGCGTTCGGGTCGATATTATTAAGAGAAAAGTTACTATGACCAGATCCACCACCTCCTAGCTTTGAAGTGTCATACACATCCACAAAGTTTGCGTCATATAGTGTTAAATGCCCTCCCGATCCTTCTAAGGGCCAACGTGTATATGGGTCATCAGTCGTAACTGTAAATTCCGGTCCGGCTGGATCAAGGCCAGTAATATGACCGATGCGACTCATGTTGGCACAATCTGTGTAGTCACTAGTGAAGCTAGCTGCTTGTGCCCCTAAACTATGTCCTATTATGTGAATACCGCTAGGCTTCAGACCCCAAGCCCGAATCTGTTGTGCAACCTTAAATCCTGTATAGTGCGTATTATCTGCGGCAAGGCTATACAATGCCTGCTTACGCTTAGCGCCGTCTGCCCAGTCGACAACTACGACGTTGGAGTCCGGCTCTCTTTCTTAATGGCACCAGCCATATTACTAATCCATGGTTCAATCAAATACATTCCTGTTGGAGATGGATCAAACTCGGTATCTCCATCATCGTCTTTCCCACCAGAATTCCTAAAGCCATGAATAATAATATACGTGTTCTTATTAGGATTAGGTATTCCTCCATCTGGCTTAATTGTATAGCTGAAATTGTCTGGACCAACCTTCGTACTGCCAATAACGTTGAAGTGAACCTTCCCAGGATCATTGCTGACTACCGGCGGACATACCGACCCAGCCGCAGCCGCAGACATCGTGGCACCGCCGCTCATTGACTCCTGCTGTTGGAGCGATACGATTTCGAGGTGATCTTGCGCGGTTGCCTCAGCCTGGAGTTCGACGATAGAGTAGATGTCAGTCAGGTTTGAGGGGGTGGGGTTGACCTCTAGCATCGTGCGCTGTAGCGCCATCACGTTGGCGCGCAGGTCGCGGCCGGTCTCGCCGAGCTGGATGCGGAGGGCGTTCCAGTAGTCGTCGAAGTAGGGCGTGCCCTTCAGCTCGGGCGGCGTAAACTCGTCCTTCAGGCTGTCCCAGGGGATGGGGGCGTTGAGCGGCATCGGCGTCAGGGCGAAGTCGAGCGGGGCGCTGGCGTAGCTGTACACCGTGATCGCGCCGCTGGCGCCGGGCGGGAGCTTGTCGAGGGGCGCGGTGGGCGACTGGAGCAGCAGGTGCAGCGTCGTCCCGGCGCCGATCACGCGGTCACCGCTGAGGCCGATGGGCGCGCCGCCGCGGCTGATCACCTCGAAGAGCGGCACATCCATGGCGGTGTCGCCCAGGTTGGCGTACTTGACCTGGAAGCTGAAGGTCGTGTTGCTGGTGACGCTGCTAGGGCTTTGGATTGCAGTCCACAGCTGGGCGCCCGGCCGGCCGGCAAACACCAGGTCCAGGCTGATGTGGCTGCTGGGCGCGCCGTTGCTATTGAATCGTAGCTTGATCGGCTGGCCGTGCTGCTTGGCGGTGGCCAGCGACAGGCTGCCAACTTTCCAGCCGTCGACCTCGCTGCCGGTGACATTGCCGAGCGGGATCACGTCGTTCTCGCGGCCGTTGATCAGTGCATAGACTTCGAGCATGGCCGGGTTGAGGGCGGTGTCGCCAACGCCGAGGTAGTTGAAGCGCACGACGGTGGCGTCGGCCGGAATAGTGAAGAGCGCTGAGGTCGCCGTGTGGTAGCGGCTGCTGAAGCGCAGGGCCGGGGCGTTAGTGTTGACATCCGAGTGCGGCGCCGGGCCGCCGCTGCCAGCGCGCGTGCGCAGCAGGTCGAGCTTGAGGGTGGCGCTGCTGCTGAGGTTGCTGATGCGCAGCTTGATCGCGCGGCCGCGGAAGCTGCTGAGATTGATGGTGGCCAGCTGCCAGGCAGCTGTCGCGGGTGACTGGAGCTGCAGCATCTCGGTCACGGTGCCATAGCCCTCGCCGCTGAGCACATTGACGCTGAGCAGGGTGTCGTTGGGCTGGCCGCCTGCCATCAGGTAGTTGAAGGTCAGGCTGTAGGTGGATGAGGCGACGATAAACGGGCTGGTCTCGGCGCCGAGATGCAGCCGGCTGGGCTGAATTTGGAGATAGGTTTGGCTGATGCCGCCGGTGCTGCTCAGCGCCATCGTGGCCGGGACAATGGTCCAGCCAGGCACGTCTTGGTAGATGGCGAGGCTGTCAATGCCAAACTCGCTGCTGACCGATGACCAGGCAGAGTTGACAAAGCGCACTCTGATGCTCTGGCCGACAAACCGCTGGAGGTCGAGGTAGCCGTCGCGCCAGAGGCCGAAGGTTCCCTTGATCTCGGTTGGGTACGGCTGCTCCGTCTGAAAATTATCGCGGCTCGTCAGGACCATAGCCGTGCCGGTGAATTCGTTGTTCGCTGCGGTACGCTGGCCGATGAAGTAGCGGAAGTGCAGGCTCTGGGCGGTTGCGCTAACCACAAAGGTCGGGCTGGTGATGGTGGCCTCGCTGCCAGTGATATCGAGGTAGTTGTTGCTGGCCTCGGTGCTTTGGCTGTCGCGGCGAATCTGGACCTGGCGCCCATCGCTCGCTTCCCAGCCGGGCGTGTCACGGTAGACGGCGAGGCTGTCGAGGCGCAGGGCGAAGGCATCATTGTACATGCTGATCTGAATGGTCTCGCCGCGAAACGCCTGAAGATCGACCATGCCATCCTGCCACTGCGTGGAGTTCGAGCGTAGTGTGGTGGTGGAGGTGATCGGGCTGCCGGTGGCGCGGCTGACAATGCTGACCAGCCACTCGCGGCCGAGGGGTGCGGCGAAGCGCAGATGCAGCGTCTGGGCGGTGGGCGGGACGACGAATGCGGCCGAGGTGGCGATGGCGGGGCTGGGTCCGAGCAGCATGTACTGCTGGCCGCTCCAGCCGAGGTCGCCCTGAGCATCGTTGAGCACCGTCGCGCCAGCGGCGGGCGCCGTGGTCCAGCTGGTGAGTCCGCTGCTGAAGTCACCGTTGGGCAGTAGGCCCAGCGAGGTGGCGGCGCTGCTAAAATCGCTGTTCACCAGGCTCGGCTGTGGGAGCAGAGCTGGCCTGGCCTCGAGTCCGGCGTTTGCGGGCTGGTCGGTGCTGGGCGGCGCGGGCTGCTTGGTTTCAGCGATAAATACCGTGCTCATATCGGAGGTCGTCCATCCTGGCACCTCCTCGCTCAGTGTCAGTCGATCAATGCGGGCAAGAATTGTGATGGTCCTGGAGCTGCCCAGGGCTAGCATGACCCGGATCCGCCGGCCCTGAAAGCGCTGGAGGTCGACCACGCCCGTTTGCCAGCCGCTGCTGAGCGAGCCTTTGAGTTCGCTGGTGGTTGTGACGGCCAGGCTCCCGGTGCCGCTGATCACTGAGACCAGCACAGTATGAGTGCCCTCGGCCTGGTCCAGTCTGCCGACTAGGTAGCGCAGGTGCAGGCTCTGCACGGTCGGCGAGACCACGAAGCTGCTCGATATGAGCGCGTCATCGCTGGTGGGGAGCAGCAGGTGGCTGCCCTTGGGCGCCGCTGGATCATTGTTCGCATCGCTGACCCGCTGGACTGTGCTGCCCGAGTTTAGTGTCCAGCCTGGCACGACCTCATGCAGGCTGAGGCTGTCGAGCAGGGTGCGCTGGAGGCCGCTATAGTTATAGGGCGACTGTAGCTCAATGGCCACCTCTTGTCCAGCCAGCCCGTCAAGATTGACGACGCCGGTTTGCCAGCCCGCGTGCCAGTCGCCCTTGAGCGTAAAGCGCGTCCTAGTCTGAGTGAGCCAGTGGTCGCGGCTGCTGACCACATTGCCATTGATGGCTGAGCTGGCCAGCATGCTGCTGGGCAGGCCCACGCGGTAGCGCACGTGCAGGCTCTGGGCCTGCGCTGGCATAGTGAAGTGCGGCGATCTGGCGATGATCTCACTGCCAAATATTGCCAGGTAGGCGCCGTTCGCGCCATCGCGCTCGCTGTCGTCGCGGATGGCCCACTGCTCGTCCCATGAGAATTCCCAGCCCGTTCTGCCGTTTGAGAAGTTGCTGTTCGCCGGGAACAGCTGCGGGTCGACCGGCGCCGGCGCGCGCTCGAAGTCGGGGTTGGGCAGCGTATTGGCGACTGTGCCACAGGCCAGGTCAAACGCGGGGTTCTCGGGGCTGCTTGGCAGCGCGGTGGGCGTTGCGCTGGCGGGGCTGGCGCTGGCTGGCTGCCGGCATGAGCGCTCAATCACAAACGCCGTTGGCTCGACCGGCGGGGTCGGCTCGATCTCGATAAACTCCGGCCCGCTTGCCAGCATAAGCGGCAAAAATAAATAGCTGCGCGGGCCAATAATAGCAATGTTGCCGCTGGGCGTGGGCGCGGGCTGCGGTGTGGCGCGAGCTGGCGCAGGGTAGGCGGCGGAGTCGCTGGACAGCTCAATGCTGTCGGGTGCGGGATAGGCGGCGGTGAGGCGCGGCGTGGGGGTCGGAGTGCTTTCGAGCAGCGCGCTGGGCGCGGCCACAGCGGCGGTGGCGAGCTGGAGGCGGGCGGCGCTAGCCGGATGAGTCGCAACGGGCTGCTCAGTGCGAGCAGCGGCGTGGGCGGGCAGGAGGCTGATAACATTTGAGCCGATGAAGACGAGCAGCAGGCACAGGACTGGCCATCGCTGTGATGTGTGGCGCATACAGGCAAACCTTTGGTGGTGATGAGTTGTTGACAATCAAGGGATCGTTCAAACAGGTGATGGGATCGCTGCAGGCGCAGCCATCGCTGATCATCACGAAACTCGTCTCAGCCGGTCGAGGCCGGGCTGGGAACCACTCGGTGTTTGCTAGGGGCAACACGGAGAACACCACAAGCAGAGCTTGCAAGCCGACGGGCGAACACATCCGCCAAACGCGCTGGTACTGACCTCCTATATCAATCTGGAGCGGATACTACAAGAGATCGGTACTTCCTGTCAAGCGGCAGTCCCGCGCCGGCCCAGCGGCACATCAGCCATCCATCAGCCCGCCCCAAGTGCCGTGGGCAGGGCCGCATGCTATAATCGCCGCCATTAGATAAAAGATTTTGACCAACCACATGCTAACCCGCCCACCAATCGCCCTCGAATTTGCCCAGCGCTCCGACCGCGGCCGCGCCCGTCGCACCAACGACGACACGAGCCTCGCGGAGGAGCTGCGCCTCGCCGACGGCCGCTGCCTGGTCATGGCGGCGGTCGCCGATGGCCTCGGCAGTAGCCGGGCCGGCGCCGCGGCTAGCCGGCTGGCAGCGACCACCGCGCTGGACTACCTGCGCCAGCGGCTGCGCCAGCCGCCCCGCGATGAGCGGCTGTGGGCCGAGGTTCTGACGACTGCGATGCAGCTGGCCAACGAGGCCGTGCGCGCGCAGAGCCAGCTCCAGGCGGCGCTGAGCGGCATGGGCACGACGCTGATGGTCACGGTGGTGCTGGGCCGCCGGGCGCGCATCGCCCACATTGGCGACTGCCGGGCCTACGTCGTGCGGCCGGCGGTGCGGCGCCCACAGATTCTCCAGCTGACGGCCGATCAAACGGTGGTGGCCGACCTGGTGGATCAGGGCGCGCTGTCGTATGCCGAGGCTCATGTCCACCCGCAGCGCCACGCGCTCTCGCAGGCGATTGGCCTTGAGACCGCGCCGCGCGCCGAGATCACCGCCCGCACGCTGCGCGCCAACGAGCGGCTGCTGCTGTGCTCCGACGGTCTGACGCTGCACGTCACCGACGCCGAGCTGGCCCGCACTGTCACCGATGCCCCGACCCCCGCGCTGGCCTGTGATCGCCTAATCGCCATCGCCAACGACCGCGGTGGGCGCGACAATATCACCGCCGTGGTGATCGCCGCCGCGCCCGCTGCAACCGCCGCGGCGCCCCTCGCGTCCTAGCTACAGCCGCCGCTGGCAGGGTTGCGGATTGCAAGGCTATGCTATGATGCGCTTGTTTTTCAGCGCGGCATACTCAGCGCGGCATAGGAGGACGTTTACATGGAACTCACTTGTCCAAACGGCCACGTCAACGACGCCAATAATCGTTTCTGCGATCAGTGTGGTGCGCCGCTTCAGGCCGCCCCCGCCACCTCGGCCCCGGCCGCTCCCGCCGTCTCGGCCGCTCCTGCCGCCGCGGCTGGTGGGACGAGCCTGGCGTGTCCAGTGTGCGGCCAAGAGAACCTTCCAGGCACCGCCTTCTGCGAGAACTGCGGCGCCCAGCTCCCGCCGCCCGCGCCGGCGAGCGCCCCGGCTGGCGATGACGCCGGCGCGACGACCGCCGCCAGCGCTGGTCTGCGCCGGTGCCCCAACTGTGGCTACGAGAATGGCGCCGATGATCGCTTCTGCGACCAGTGCGGTGCGACGCTGGACGGCGCCGCCACCGACGCGACGCTGCCTGCAATGAGCAGCGATGCTAGCGCTGCGCCCGCCAATGCCCAGTCCGCGCCGAGCGCCGACACCACCAGCGATGCCAGCATTGCGCCCGCCGACGATGCCCAATTCACGCTAATCGACGATGACAGTGCTGCGCCGAGCGCCGACACCACCAGCGATGCCAGCGCTGCGCCCGCCGACGCTGCCGTGGCCGCGCCGAGCAGCGACGCGAGTGGCGACGCCAGCATTGCGCCCGCCGACGCTGCCGTGGCCGCCCCGAGCAGCGACGCCAGCGCCCAGCCCGCCCCGAGCAGCGACGCCAGCGCCCAGCCCGCCGATGATGCGACCGCCTCGGCCGGCGACGCCAGCGGCCAGGCCGCCCAGGCGCCCGCGGTGATCGAGCACGCCGCGCCGGTTGAGAGCGCCAGCACACCCACCAGCGCGCCCGCTGACACCAGCACCGCGCCGACGAGCGCCGCGCCCAGCGCTGGCCCCGCCACCTGCGCCAGCTGTGGCGAGGCGCTGCCGCCCAACGCCAAATTCTGCCTGAACTGCGGCGCCAAAGTTGAGCAGCCGGCCGCGCTGGTCCGCCCGACCAACTGCACGAGCTGTGGCGCCGCGCTGCCGCCGAACGCCAAGTTCTGCCTGGAGTGTGGCACGAAAGTCGATCTGGTCCCGGCCAGCCCGTCCGCGCCCGCCGCGCCCGCCGCGTCCACGGCAGCACCGGCCCCGACCCCAGCATCCGCCGCGCCCGCCCCAGTGCCAGTCGCTGTAGCGCCCAGCGCGTCCGCTCAGCCGGCCGCGCCCGCTCAGCCGGCCGCGCCTGCTCAGCCGGCCGCGCGCACCTACGCCACCAGCAGCGGTCCGCGCCTCCTCGCGGGCGACGGCACCGCACTGACGTTCAAAGAGCAGCCCGAGGTGGTCATCGGCCGCGAGGACCCGATCAGCGGGATTCACCCGGATGTTGACCTGACCAGCCAGGGCGGCGAGGCCGGCGGCGTCAGCCGGCGCCATGCGCTGCTGCAGTTCCAGAACGGCCAGTGGAGCGTGATTGACCTCGATAGCACCAACTATACGCGGGTCAACGGCAATCGCATTGCGCCTCACACCCCAACCCCGCTGGAGGACGGCGCCAAAGTGCAGTTCGGCCGGCTGGAGTTTGAGTTCAAGCGCTAGCAAGCGCCAGCGAATCTGCGAGCGGGCCGGCCTCTAGGGGTCGGCCCGCTTGCCGTGCGCCGCGAGACTGGGCGAGCGCGGCGCGGAACAGCGGCGGCAGCGGCGCGTTCCAGGTGGTCGCGCTACGGGTCAGGGGGTGCTGCAGCGTCAGCTGCTCGGCGTGCAGCAGATGGTGGTGCAGCGCGAGATCGCCGATTACCAGCGGGCCGCCGTAGCGCGCGTCGCCCAGGATTGGATGCCTGCGGCCGTGGAGGTGCAGCCAGATCTGGTGCGTCCGGCCAGTTTGCGGCGCGGCGTGCAGCAGCGTCGCGTCGGTGAAGCGCTGCTCCACGGCAAACGCCGTCGCCATGTACTTGACGCGCTGCTTGCCCAGCAGCGTCTCGCCGACCTGCTCCAGCGGGTAGGTGCGAAATAGACCGTGGGCGCCGCGGCCGTGGCCGGTCTCGACGGTGAACTGCGCCGGCTCAACGCGGCCCTGCGCCAGCGCCAGGTAGCGCTTGGTGACCAGCTGGCCGGCAAAGACGCGCTGCAGCGGGGCGTTGGCGCTGGGATGTTTGCTGACGACCAGCACGCCCGAGGTGTCGCGGTCGAGCTGGTGGGCCAGATGGATCGGGTACACCACGCCATCGCGGGCGAGCAGCGCGCGGCGCAGCGCCGCCTGGACGTTGCCATGAATATCCCAGGGCGTCACGCCGACATAGGCGCCCGGCGGTTTGTTCAGGATGACCAGGAACTCATCCTCATCCACGAGCCAGTCGGCGCTCATTTCCAGCGTCGCATACTGGTCGCCGGGCGGGAAGTGGACGGTCAAGGTTTGCTCGGCCACTGCCGGCTGCGCGCCATCGGCCACGCGCCACTGGTCGGCCCAGACGCCGCCGTGGTCGAGCCGCAGCGCAAACTCAGCGTCGTCGGCGACGAGGCCAAGCTCGACGCAGGCGGCGGCGACGGTGGCGCCGGCGAGCGCGGCCGGCACGGCGGCGCGGCGGTAGGGCGGCGTGCGCGGCGCCGTCGCCCCGCTACTGGAGCCGCTCAAGGGCTGGGTTGTCGCAGGCCTGCCGGCCGATTTTGGCCATGTCGTACCAGCGACCCTCGATCTGCACGCGCACGATGTCGCAGGTAAAGTCGGTGTTGGTGCCGTCGGTGTCGCTGTTGGAAAACAGCGACGAGCCGACGCCGTAAATATCAACCGGCACCGCCAAATCCTCGAAGCGCCGAATTTTGTCGGCGCCGAAGCCGCCGGTGACGACGATTTTGACATCGCGGCACCACTGCTGCGCCCGGCCGACCCAGTCGCCCTCCAGCTCCCAGCGCTGCCAGGCCTGGTCAATGGCGCTGCGCAGAAAAAAGCACAGCCGCGGGTTGACGCCCATGTCCAGCTCTTTGGCGCCCAGCGGCGGCACCGCCACGTCGCGCATCGTGCCGCCGGTGTCAGGTCGCACGCCAAACAGCTTGAATTTGGCGGCCTCCTCGGGCCGGCCGGCGTCGGTCAGCGCCCGGTAGCGGGCGAACATTTTGTCCATGACATCGAGCGTGGTGCCAACGCAGTCATTCAGAAAATCCACCAGCGCGATGCGGCTAACCTCGGGCGGGCGGGTGGCGGCGAAGGCCAGCATGGTCTCGGCGGTGTCGCCCAGAAAGGCGGCGATTGCGGCGTGGGCGATGGTGCCGCCGCCAAAGCCGCCCCACCAGTCGCCCTGCGCGTCGGTCGAGATAAACGAGCCGAGCTGCCCGCCGTAGTCCAGGTTGAAGCGCTGCACCGCGATGTTATAGCTGTAGCCGTCGGCGGCCTGAACCTCGTGGGCGTCGAAGCGCGCCGGGAAAAACAGCACCGGCTTGCCGCGCGCCGCGACCAGCACGTTGTAGACGTTGGTGGCAACGCGCGTGCCGCGGGTCAGGGCGCCGAGCGTCGGGGTTTCGAGCAGCGCAAAGTCGCGGTAGCGGCCGCGCATCTTCAGCACCGGCAGCACGCGCCGCGGATCGCCGCCGTACCGCACGATCTCGCCGTCGTGGACCGCCTCAACCTCCATCTGGTCCCAGGTCGAGTGAAAGGTGTCGCCCTCGAAATATCCGGTGCCGGTCTCCAGCATCGCCAGCGCCTTGTCGACGCCGGCCACCACCGAGAACGGTTTGCGGCGCGTGAACCACTGCATCTCGACGACGATGTTGCCGATGTCGACGTTGCTGAGGTCAACATCGAGGTCGTCAAGGTAGGGCGAGGTGCCGCCGAAGCGATAGCCCTGCTGCGCCAGGTCGGTCAGCATGCCAATGATATTGGCGAAGTATTGGTCGGAGTACCAGCCGCGCCGCATGCGCTCAACGTCAAGCTTGAACCTGTCGGCGCCGAGCCGCTGGTGGTCAAACAGGGTCATTTTCTACCTCATCAGTGGGCGATAGATACGAAAACGCCGGAGGCTCGGCCCCCGGCGCGCGCTCCTGTGCGGTGGCGCTAGTTGCTCAAAAACTCCTCGGCCGAGATGATCGTCTGGGCGACGGCCGCCATTTTGATGCGCTTCTCGCGGGCGCGCTGCCGCATGCGGCTGTAGGCCTCGTCCTCGGTCAGCTGGACGCGGTGCATGAGAATGGCTTTGGCGCGGTCGATCAGCTCGCGCTCGGCCAGGGTCTCCTCCAGCTGGTGAACCTGCTGGGCCAGCGTCTGCTTTTCGCGGTGGCGGGCCATCGCCACGCTGATCGCGGCGGCGAGCGTCTCCTGGGTGGCCGGCTTCAGGAGATAGGCCAGCGCGCCGGCCTCGGCGGCCCGCACCACCAGCGTGCGATCATTGTAGGCCGTCAGCATCAGCATTGGCACATCAAGGGTCGCGCCGATCTGCTCGGCGGCGGCGATGCCGTCCACATTGGGCATTTTAATATCGAGGAGCACAATATCGGGCTGCTCGCGGGCCGCCATGTCAATCGCCTCCTGGCCATCGCTCGCGATCCCGACCAGCGTGTGGCCGAGCGCGGCCAGCTGGTCAGTCAGGCTAATCGAAACCAGGGGATCGTCTTCCGCCACAAGCACCCGTAGGCCGGCCATGCTGCAACTCCCATACAGTGAATAAGGCGCACTGTAGCACGGATTATGCCGCAGCAGCAACCACAGCGTTATCGGCGATCAGCCCACCACCGTAACGGGAGCTAGCGGACTGGACTTGCTAGGGTAGCAAGTAATGCCCTTCTCGTATATTATGTGCGAATTATAGTGTATATAGGTGTTGTAATGTTCTACGAGCTTTCCCAAGCATTTGCTGCTCTCCCGCTGGACGTTTTGCAACTCCCGGATCGAAATCGCGAGCATTCTCCGAGCGTATGGTCATGTTCAAACGTTAGGTGATCTGAACCAAGCGATCATACATGATCTCGTTACGATCCATCAGGTCGGTGTCTCCTCCGCACAGCTGGTTGAGGAGACGTTTGCTGCGTTCCACCAAACTATACAAGGGCTGAGCGACGAGGAATTAGTAGCTTTGTATCAGCCGCCCACGCTGCCACCACAGTTGCCCGATATGCCGAGGGTAGTCTTGGACGCCTCGATTGAGGTTCTTGGCCTATCACTGCGCACAAAAAACGCCTTGCTACGCGCGCAGGTTCAGACCGTTAAATCCGTCTGCCACTCCCGGCTAAGCGGCTTTACCAACATTCGTAGCTTTGGCAGTAAAGCGATTCAAGAGGTGGAGACGGCGCTTGATGCCTACCTCCAAGACCCAGATGTGGTGCCGCATCACGTCGGGGATCAACGACGCCTGCTGGTCATGGTGGAGGATAGTGAGCCAGTAGATCTGCTGGCCGTGCTCGTGCCTGTTGCCTGTGCTCTCTTAATGACTCTTGACCATCACCGGCATTGGGAAGTTCTCAAGCGGCGCTATGGTTTAGAAGGGATGCACATTTATCGGCTCCAAGAACTTGGGGATTACTATGAGCTATCGCGAGAACGAGTTCGACAGATTGAGCTTAAAGCGCTCCTGACAGTCCGCACTGCGCTTTCTGGGGAATTGCAAAGGAAAGAATGGAAGCTGCCTGCTACATTGATTGAGGAAATGCTTGCTATTGAGTTGATTGTGCGGCGTGGGACTCCAGTGCTGACCGAGGCAGAAGTATATGCTTTATTTGAACAGCGTTATCAACGTAAGATTCAATCCGCTGAGCGTCCGGTCATTAACCTGCTGTTAGCTCTCCTGGGCTTTGATGCCTGGTCGTCGGACACCTTTCCTGTCGAGACATATCCGGCATGGACGAGTGGCCTCCTGTCGCGACAGCGACTGATGCCAGTCTTGCAAGCAACTTCAGTATTCCTCGAACAATCAAGCGAGCCAGTTGCATTGTTTGACATAAAAGTTGCGCTGAACCGACAGCGAACAACGAAACTTACTTCAACTACCCTTGAGCTTGTGCTCAAGCTGTTGCGTAAAGTTGAACCAATGGGCGAGGGGGTGTATCAGATTAAGTTTCCCTATCTGCGTTCACTTGCTGATAAAGCTTACCGAGTGCTGGCTGTAGCCGGCGTACCACTCCATCTCCGGGATATTACCCGAAGCATTAATCATCAACTTGCAGTCTCTAATCACCCTGCTGATGTACTGATTCGGAGTGTACAGAGCCAATTGGGGATGGATGAGCGGTTTAAGAGTATTGGGCGTAGTGGCCTTTGGATTCTCGCGAGTTGGGAACATGTCAACACGCAGCCTATTTTGGCGCTGATTCGAGAGTTTTTCCATCGTCATAATCAACGCGCCTCAGCTGATGACATTTTTAGGTATGTTCAAGAAAAACGCCCAGACATTGCTCATGGATCAATCCGTGCCTACTTAGGCACACAGACTGATCTCTTCACCCGAGTTTCTGCGCATGAATACGAACTCGCAGAATGGGGCACTCCGACCTATATTGGTCGGAAGCGGAATCATCCATCCGTTCTACGCCCACGTTTAGAGCGTGCAATTGCAGCAGCCTTCGCCGACGGCAAGACCAATATGCCTTATCATCTGCTGGTGGATACCTTAGCGCAACAGACCGGAGTACCCAAATCAACGTTGTATGCCTATCTCCGCAAACTGCCACAGCTCCAGATTGAACCGGAAGGACTTAACACACGCAATAAAAGAGTTTCGTATGTAGCTGAGAAGACTGGCAAAACACGCCGCAACATGCTCGAAGAAGAAATTGTAGCCTTGCTTAAATCACAACCGGAAAAACGTATGCTTGCTAGAGAACTTGCAGTATATGTATTGAAGAAGAAGTTATGCCGTGACCGGCCAGCCTTTTATTATCGACTGACTCGGATGCGGCAGGTGATCAAAAAACATACAGAGGAGGGAATGTATTGTGTGTTGAAGCCACAAGAGCATTAAACACAGCCCGCTCTGTACCTCGTGCTTATCCGTGAAATTTGGGGGCTTGCAAGCACGCTAGGCCTTTGGTATACTTGCGCTCGTGGTACTTGGTTTGGCGTAGTGAGTCCAGCAGTTTCCCGTCCTGTTCCCTCAGAACCGTGATCCTCGGCTGCTCCACAGATAACCACGCGGTCCCACACTAGGAATTTAGTCAGGAGTAGCTCAGGTGAGCTTCACAGACAAAACGTTGACCTGCCGCGACTGCGGCAACCCGTTCACATTCACGACTGGCGAGCAGGAGTTCTACGCGCAAAAGGGCTTCGACAACGAGCCGACCCGCTGCGCCGACTGCCGTCGCACCCGCAAAGCCCAGCGCAGCGAGGGTGGCTATGGCAACGACCGTGGCGGCGACAGCTACGGCGGCGGCTACAGCAGCGGCGGCGGCGGCTATAGCAGCGGCGGCGGCGGCGGTGGCAGCTACGGCCGCACCGAGCGCGTCCAGCACCAGACCGTCTGCTCAAGCTGCGGCAAGCAGACTACGGTCCCGTTCGTACCACGCGGCGACCGGCCGGTCTACTGCAACGAGTGCTTCGCGCAGCAGCGCGACAACCGCGCTGGTGGCTACAACCGCTACTAGTCGCCTCACCACACAACGCACCGGCTGGGATCATCTGATCCCGGCCGGTGTGCGTTTGTCCGCCGAAATCCGCAACTGACACTATGGAGACGACCATCATGCACACAACTACCGAGCTACGCTCACGCTGGAGGCCCTGCGGGCGCGCGTTGATGCGCTCCGGGGGCGTCTTTGACTGGGATGCACGGCGCGCCGATATTGTCGAGCTTGAGCGGCGCAGCACTGCGCCGGATCTCTGGGACGATCCCGCCGCTGCCCAGGATGTCATGCAGCGCCTCGCGCGCCTGAGCGGCGAGCTGGAGGCTTGGCGCAGCCTGGATGATCTGCTGACTACCACCGCCGAGCTGATCGAGCTAGCCGAGGACGAGCCGGCGATGCTCGAAGGATTTGGGCGACGAGGCCACGCGCCTGACTAAGACCGTCGACCAGCTGGAGCTGAGCACGCTGCTGGCCGGCAAGTATGATCAGCAGCCAGCGTTTATTCAGATCATGTCGGGCGCGGGCGGGGTTGACTCGCAGGACTGGGCGCAGATGCTGCAGCGCATGTACCTGCGCTGGGGCGAGCAGCAGGGCTGGCGCGTCACGATCCTCGATGAGTCGCCGGGCGACGAGGCCGGCATCAAGTCGGCGACGCTGGAGCTGCGCGGCGCCTACGCCTACGGCTACGCCAAAGCCGAGTCAGGGGTGCATCGGCTGGTGCGGCTGTCGCCGTTTGACTCGGCGCATCGCCGGCATACCTCGTTCGCGCGCGTCGAGGTGATGCCCGAGGTTGACGATGAGGTTGAGTTTACCATCGACCCCGACGACCTGCGGATCGACGTGTATCGCTCGGGCGGCCACGGCGGGCAGGGCGTCAATACCACCGACTCGGCGGTGCGCATCACCTACAAGCCTGGCACGCCCGAGCAGCTGGTCGTCACCTGTCAGAACGAGCGCTCGCAGATTCAGAATAAGGCCAACGCCATGAAAGTCCTGCGCGGCCGGCTCCTGGAGCGCGAGCTACAGCGGCAGCGCGAGGAGCGGCTGAAGCTGCGGGGCGCCTACCGCGACGCGGCCTGGGGCAACCAGATTCGGTCGTATGTGCTGGATGATCGGCGGGTCAAGGATCACCGCACCAACGTCGAGAGTCCCAACCCGCCGGCGGTGCTGGACGGCGATCTCAACGAGTTTATCGAGGCGTTTCTGCGCGATCCGAGCCTCAATGCTGAAAGCTAGGGGTGCGTGGGCCGCGCTGCGACCGCTGTGGCCGGCCACCGCCCGCGAGTGGCTGGCGCTGGTCCGCGACTACCTGCTGCTGATCACCGGCGCGATCTGCATCGCGGTCTCGATTGATCTCTTTCTGGTGCCGAACGCCGTCGTCTCCGGCGGCGTCTCGGGCATCGCGATCATCCTCAACGGCCTGGTCGGCACGCCGGTCGGCCTGGTGATTCTGGCCTGCAACGTGCCGCTGCTGCTGGTCGGCTGGCGCTATCTGGGCGGGCTGGTGTTTGGGATTCGCACAGTGGTCGCTACGGTGGTGCTGTCGGTGGCGATTGACGCGCTGGCGCCGTGGCTGCGGCAGGCCGTGCGGCCGCCGACCGAGCCGCTGCTTTATACGCTGTACGGCGGGCTGCTCGACGGTCTGGGCGTCGGGCTGGTGTTCCGGGCGCGCGGCACGACCGGCGGCGTCGATATTGTCGCGCGCTTTTTGCAGCGCTGGCGCGGCGTGCAGATGGGGCATTCGCTGCTCCTGATGAACGCGGTGGTCTTCGCCGGCGCGGCCTACCTGTTCACCCTCGACAAGGTGCTGTATGCGCTGATCGTGTCGTTTGTGTCGGCGCGGGTGGTCGATGTGGTGCTGAAGGGCTTTGCCTACGCCCAGCAGGCGCTGATCGTTTCCGCCGAGCCGGAGCAGATTCAGGCACGCATTCTGGCCGAGCTGGGCCGCGGCGTCACGCTGCTGGAGGGCCGCGGCGGCTACACCAACGGCAATCGCACCGTGCTGCTGACGGTGGTCGCGCAGTCGGAGATTAGCTTTTTGAAGCGCATCATTCACAGCGCCGACCCGCGAGCCTTTGTGATCTTTGGCAGCGTCGCCGATGTGGTCGGCGAGGGCTTTCGCCCGCTCAACCACGAGAGCTAGGAGGAGCGATGGAGACCGTTGCGACGACCGCGCGGCTGATTCTGCGCCAGTACACTGCGGCGGACGCGGTGGCGCTGCACCAGATTCTGGGCGACCCGGTGACGATGGCCTTTTGGCCGGCGCCGTTCATGGCCGAGCAGACCGCGGGCTGGCTCAGCCGTAGCCTGGCGATGTACGCCGAGCGCGGCTACGGCCGCTGGGCGGTGATCGAGCGGGCCAGCGGGGAGCAAATTGGCGATGTCGGGCTGATGCCGACGACCTTTCGCGACGAGCCGGCGCTGGATGTCGGCTACATTATTCATGCCGCGCGCTGGCGGCGGGGCTTTGCGGTGGAGGCGGCGTTCGCCGTGGTCGCCGTGGCGCGCGCCCGGCTCACTGAGCCGTGGCTGGTGGCGAATATGGCGCATGATCACCGTGGCTCGGCGCGGGTGGCCGAGCGGCTGGGCATGCAGCTGGCCGGCGAGTTCCTGAACCCGCGCAACCGGGACATCCGCACGCTGCTCTACGCGATGCCGCGCTAGGCTCGCGGCGGCATTGACGGCCCTGGCACCTGCCGGGGCCGTCGGCGTTTAAGCCTCGGGGACGCTCAGCCGGTAGCCGATGCCGCGGACGTTGACCACATAGTCGGGGTCGAGCTTGTGGCGCAGGTTGTGGATGTGGGGCTTGATCAAGAGCTGGGCCTCGGCCTCGCTGGTGGCGTAGCCGTGGGTGCGCCACACCAGCGCCTCGTAGGTCAGGGCGCGGCCCTGGGCCTCGGCGAGGCAGCACAGCAGCTCGTACTCAATTGGCGTCAGATGAACGATCTGGCCGCCGAACAGCACAGTGTGGCGAAAAAAATCAATGTGCAGCGCGCCCAGCTCCAGGAAGCGCGGCGCCTCATTGGGCTGCGCGGCGGGCGCGGCGGTCTGGAGCTGGCTGATGCTCTGGGCAATGCTGTGCAGCACCGCGCGCTGTCGCAGCTCGCCGTCGCGGCGCTCCAAGGTTTTGGTGATCGTGGCCAGCAGATCGGTGGGCGAGCAGGGCTTGAGCAGATAGTCGGCGGCGCCGCCGCGCAGCGCGTCGAGCGAGGTTTGCAGCGAGCCGTAGCCGGTCAGGAGGATTACGGCCGGCTGGTAGGGCTGCTGCTTGGCGGCGTGGAGCACATCGAGGCCGTTGGCGATGCGCATCTGAATATCGCTGATCACAATGTCGAAGGTGCTGCTGGTGAGCTGCGCCAGCGCCTGCTCGCCATCGGCGGCCTCGGTCAGGCGGTAGCCGGCGCCCTCCAGGATTTTGGCCAGCAGCTGGCGCGCGATGTCGTCGTCCTCAACCAGGAGAATGTGCGGGGCCATGCGTGCTCCTTCAGGGCTGCGTCACCGGCAGACGCAGCCGAAATGTGGTGCCGTGCTCGGGCAGGCTATGGACGGTCAGCGTGCCGCCGTGCTGCGCCACGATTTTCTGCGAGATTGCCAGGCCCAGACCCGATCCCTGGGGCTTGGTCGAGAAAAACGGCTCGAAAATATGGGCCAGCACCTCGGGCGGGATGCCGGTGCCGGTGTCGGTCAGGCAGCACTCGACCGCGGGCGGGCCATGGGCCGGCGTGTGCAGGCTGGTCAGGAGGCGCAGCTCGCCGCCGGCGGGCATGGCGTCGGCGGCATTGAGGATCAGGTTGAGCAGCACCTGGATCACCTCGTTGGCGCTGCCCCACAGCTGCGGCAGCTGCGGCTGGGCCGTCACCTTGACGTGAATTCGCCGCTCCTGGAGCATGTGGTTGGTCAGCAGCACCACGCGCTCGATCACCTGGTTGAGGTCAAAGTGCTGCTCCTGGGCCTGGTTCGGGCGATGGAGGTCCAGCAGCCGCTGCAAGATCGTGCTGATCCGGCCGATCTCGGCGCGCGCCAGGCTGAGATAGCCCGAGCGCTCGACGGCGGCCGAGGTGTCGGCCAGATACAGGCAGTTGTGGATCGACTGGAGCGGCGTGTTGAGTTCGTGGGCCAGCGTTGCAGCCAGCTTGCCGGTGGCGGCCAGGCGCTCGTTGTGGATCGCCATCGCCTCGGTCTGGAGCCGCTCGGTGGCATCGACGACATGCACAATCGTCTGCTCGACCTCCCCGCCCTCGGCGACAATCGGGAAGGTCTGCATATGGAGCATGCGGCGCTGCCCGTGGTGGACATAGTAGGCGCGGCACTGCTGGGCCGTGCCACGCTCAAAGGTGGCCCAGACCCAGTCGCCAGGAAAGTAGAACAGCTTGGGGTCACACAGCCGCGCCCACGTGAGCGCGCTCAGCTGCTCGACGGTGCTGCCGAGCAGGTCGGCCATCGCCTGGTTGATCGCCAGGAGTTTGCCGCCAGGCTGAGCAGCACCATACCATCCTCCAGGCCATCAAAGACGGTGCGCAGCACATCGCGGCTTTGGGCCAGCTGGGCCGTCAGGCCGCGCAGCTGATGGTTGGCGCTGGCCTCGGCCTCCTCGGCCTGCTTGCGCGCCGTGATGTCCTTGCTAAACAGCGTCACGCCGGTGATCTCGCCCGCATTCCAGATTGGGTTGAAGGAGACCAGAAATGATCGCGTCTGGCCGGCCACTTGATAGGTCTGCTCAACCTCGAAGCGCTCGCCGGCCAGCGTCCGATCGTAGTCCGCCCGCCAGCGCTGGTTGAGCTCGGGGTAGGCGCCCGTCGGCAGCAGGTCATCAAGGCCCAGCCCCAGCGCGATCTCGATGCCAAAGGCCAGCTGAAATTCGTGCTTGAAGACCGAGTTGAAGGTCAAGAGTTGATAGCTGCGGTCAATCGACCAGACCGAGTCCGAGCTATTTTCGACGACGGCCCACAGGTTGGCCTCGGAGGTCGTCAGCGCTGCGGCGGCGATCTCGCGCTCGATGGCGATGCCGGCGAGGTGGGCGACGCGCTCGATCATCGTCACCTCATCGGTGGTGGGGGTGTGTGTGTGGCGGCTATACACGCCAAACGTGCCGAGCAGCTTGCGGTTCGCGCCCAGGATCGGCACCGACCAGCAGGCGTGCAGCCCATGCGCGACGGCCAGGTCACAGTACTCCGACCACCGCGGGTCGGCGGCGATGTCGCTGACAATCACCGGCGCCAGCCGCCAGGCCGCCGTGCCACACGAGCCAGCCATCGCCCCGGTCGCGATGCCATCGGCGATGGCGGCGCAGTAGCTCGCCGGCAGGCTAGGCGCGGCGGCGATCCGCAGCGTGGCCGTGGCCGGGTCGAAGCGCATGATCGACGCGATACCGCCGGTGTAGTCCTCGGTGATGTGGCAGATTGCAGTCAGCACCGTGTCGAGCGAGGTAGCGGTGGCGATCAGCTCCAGGACACGATTTTGGCCGACCAGCAGCTGCTCGGTGCGCTTGCGCTCGGTAATATCATTGACGGCGGCGGCAAACACCCGGCCGCCCTCCAGCGGGACCTCTTTGATGCAGATTTCGATGGGAAAGATCGTGCCGTCGCGGTGCTGCGCCGGCAGCTCGGCGCGCGCATTGAGCAGCGGCGCCTCGCCGGTCTCAAGATAGTGGTGCATACCTTTGGTGTGCGGCGCTCGCTCGCTCGGCGGCATCAGCATATGCAACGGCTGACCGATCATCTCGGCCTCGGTGTAGCCCCACATGCGCTGCGCCTCCTGGTTGACCATCACCACCGTGCTGCTGGTGTTGATGACCACAATGCCCTCGCCGACCGTCTCAAGGACGGCCCGCAGCAGAAGATCGTCGGTGGACAGGTCGGGTCTGACCAGATGGCTCAACACATTCATTGGCATATTGTACAAGGTTGGTGGGCGTGTAGGGGGCAGTGTGGCCACCGTAGGCTCTGATCATAGCCGAGCGCCTGTCACTGCGTGGTAGCGCTTTGGTTGATGCGCGGTTGAGAAAAATAACCGATCCGGCGACGAAGTTCGTCGTGATTGGATAGAAAGTGACAGAGTTTGTCACAATGGTCAGCTATACTACAGGTGTGGCAAGGAGGAATGTGGTGACAACGGCCTGGACCACCGAGCAAATCATCGGCCTCGCGCCCGACGCGGCCGCGGCTAAAGCGGGCCGCGGGCTGGCCAGCGCGCAGAAGTGGCAGCTGGTCGGCAGCAGCCCGGCGGCGGTGTGGGGCGCCTGCAAAGGCAGCGCTGCCAAGCCCTACCAGACGATCATTGACCTGGCTGGCCCGACGTTCACCTGCTCGTGTCCCAGCCGCAAATTTCCCTGCAAGCACGGGCTGGGACTCTTTTTGCTGCTGGCGACGGAGCCAGCGCTGTTTGGCGGCGAGCCGCCGGCCTGGGCCACCGAGTGGCTGACGCAGCGCCAGCAGAAGCAGGCCGCCAAAGCCGAGCGGGCCGCCGCACCCGTGGACGCGGCGACGCTGGCCAAGCGCGCCAAAGACGAGGCCAAGCGTGCCACGCAGCGCAGCGCGCGAGTCGCGGCCGGCCTGGATGACCTGGACACCTGGCTGCGCGACCTGGTGCGCCAGGGCCTGGCGGCGGCCCAGCCGCAGCCAGCATCGTTCTGGGAGGGGCCGGCGGCCCGGCTGGTCGATGCCCAGGCGCCCGGCGTCGCCCGGCTGGTCCGCGAGCTGGCTGGCACGCCGCACTCTGGCGACGGCTGGCCGGCGCGGCTGCTGGGCCAGCTCGGCCGCCTGGCGCTGCTGATCGCGGCCTACCGCCGGCTGGATGCGCTGCCGGCGGCGACGCAGGCCGACGTGCGGGCCGTGATCGGCTGGACGGTGGAGGAGGCCGAGCTGGCGGGGCCGGGCGTGGTAGACCGCTGGCTGGTCGCCGGCCAGCGACTGGCGCAGGAGGATCATCTGTCGGTCGAGCGGACCTGGCTGCTGGGCGAGCGGAGCGGCCGGGTCGCGCTGGCGCTGCAGTTTGGGGTGAACGGCCAGGCGACCCGTAGCGGCCTGATCGTCGGGACGGCGCTAGACGGCGCGGCGATCTTTTACCCCAGCGCCCGGCCGCTGCGGGCCAGCCTGCGCGATCTTGGGCCGGCGCAGCCAGCTCATGCAACGCCGGCGGGCGGCCACGCGGGCGTCGCGGCGGCGCTGGCGAGCTATGCGGCGGCGCTGGCGCAGCAGCCCTGGCTGGAGCGCTGGCCCATGCTCCTCGCGGCGGCGACGCCGGCCCGCGCCGATGGGCAGTGGCAGCTTCAGGATGATCAGGGCGCGGCGCTGCCGCTCGCGGCCGGCTTTGAGCAGCCGTGGGAGCTGCTGGCAATCAGCGGCGGCGCGCCGGTCGCGGTGTTTGCCGAGTGGGACGGCGCCGCGCTGCTGCCGCTGACGTGCTGGGCCGACGGCCGCTGTATACGCTTCGGAGGTGCAGCATGAGTGGGTGGGATGAGCTGGTCGGGGCCGCGACCGTCGGGACCGGCCAGATGGCGCCCAGCTGGACGGCGGCGCCGCCAGCGCTAGCCGGGCTGCTGGGGCAGCTCGACGGGGCCGACCGTGAGCTGACGCTGCTCCGCGCGGCGGCGCTGATTGATCGCTGGGCAACCGCCGGCCGCGCCGCCGATGCGCCGCTGCCGGCGCCCGCGCCCGCGCCGCCCGAGACGCTGGCGCGCTGCGACGACCGCGCCAGCGACCAGCTGGCGGCGCTGCTGGCCGGGCAGCACCGCGGCGTGCTCCCCGAGTGGCTCGGGCTGCTGGTCGCCGCCGGCCAGCGCGTGCCCGAGCAGTGGCTGCCCGAGCTGCTGGTCGCCTGCCAGCGCGATCCCGCGCTCGCTCCACTTGTCGCCCCGGCGCTGGGCGAGCGCGGCCGCTGGCTGGCGGCCCAAAACCCGATGTGGTCCGACTTCGCCAGCCTCGACGACCCCGCGATCTGGGAGCGCGGCACCAAGCGGGCGCGGCTGGCCTGGTATGCGCAGCGCCGCGCCGCCGACCCCGCCGCCGCCCGCGAGCTGCTGGCCGACGGCTGGCCGACCGAGGAGCCGAGCAGCCGCGCCGCCCTGCTCGGCACGTGGCAGGTTGGCATGAGCATGGCCGACGAGCCGTTTCTGGAGGCGGCCCGCGCCGACCGCCGCAAAGAGGTCCGCGCGGTCGCCGTGCAGCTCCTGGCACAGCTCGGCGATTCGCGGCTGGTCGCCGAGGCCACCGCGCGCGCCGTGACGGCGCTCGGCTGGACGCCGGCGCAGCCCGCCACGCTGCTGCCGCCGCGGCTGGGCAAGCCGGCCGCGCTCACCGTCGCGCTGCCCGACACATTCGAGCCGCTGTTCGAGCGCCTCGGCTTCGACGAGAAGCCGCCGCGCAGTGAGCAGCTGGGCAAAAAAGCCTGGTGGCTCCAGCAGCTCCTGGCGCTGGTCCCGCCGTCGGTCTGGGCCGCGCAGTGGCAGACGACGCCGGCCGCGCTGCTCGATGCGGCTGCGGCGGGCGCCTGGGCCGCGCTGCTGGGCGGCGCCTGGCGCGCGGCCGCCGTCAATCATCGCGACGAAACGTGGGCCGTGCTCTTGATCGAGCACTGGCTGGCGCAGCTTGCCACGAGCCAAGATATTTTTGCCGCCGGCGATGATCTGCTGGCGCTGCCGGCCGTCGTCAGCCCGGCCAGCTGGGAGCGCCTCGCGCTGCGCTGGCTCGACGCTGCGCAGCCCGTGGTGGCGCAGCTGGCCATGCTGCGCCTGGTCAACCGCGGACCCGCGCCGTGGAGCGCCGCCCTGAGCCACGCGGTTGTGGATTGCTACCGCCGCTACCTCGACGGTGACACCATCGGGAATGACTGGGACCTTGATCAGCTGCTGCGCGGCACCACGCTGCTGGTTGACCCCAGCGTTGCCCGCAGCCCCGCCGCCGCCGCCCTCCGCGCCCGCGAGGGCCGCCGCTGGGAGAACACCCTGGCCGCCTGGCTGCACACCCTGGATTTTCGCTACGCCATGCACACAACATTTAAAGGAGCCGAGCAATGAGCACCGCCACAATCATGCGCCAGCACGCCGAGGATCAGTTTGCCGAGGAGCTGGACGAGCTGCGCCGCGCCGACGACCGCCCGCTGCCGCCGAACTGGAAGCTGTCGCCCTGGGCTGTCGCCACCTACCTGCTGGGCGGGAAGCTCCGCAGTGGCTTCGAGGTGTCGCCGAAATACATTGGCAACCGCCGCGTCGTCGAGGTCGCGATTGCGACGCTGACCACTGACCGCGCGCTGCTCCTGCTCGGCGTGCCTGGCACCGCCAAGACCTGGGTCGCCGAGCACCTGGCCGCCGCGGTCGCCGGCGACTCGACGATGATTGTGCAGGGCACTGCCGGGACCAGCGAGGAGGCGCTGCGCTACGGCTGGAACTATGCCCGCCTGCTCGCCGATGGCCCGTCGCTGGCCGCGCTGGTCCCCAGCCCGATGATGCGCGCGATGGAGCTGGGCAAGATCGCCCGCGTCGAGGAGCTGACCCGCATCCCGGCCGATGTCCAGGACACGCTGATCACGATTCTGTCGGAGAAAACGCTGCCCATCCCCGAGCTTGGCACTGAGACCCAGGCTCAAAAAGGCTTCAACGTGATCGCCACTGCCAACAGCCGCGACAAAGGCGTCAACGAGCTGTCGAGCGCGCTCAAACGGCGCTTCAACACCGTGGTGCTGCCGGTGCCGGACACGATGGAGGCCGAGGTCGACATTGTGCAGCGCCGCGTCGCCAGCCTGGGCCGCGCGCTGGAGCTGCCGGCCGAGCCGCCGGCGCTGGAGGAGATTCGCCGCGTCGTGACGGTCTTCCGCGAGCTGCGCATGGGCGTCACTACCGATGGCAAGACCAAGCTCAAGACCTCCAGCAGCAGCATGAGCACCGCCGAGGCGATCTCGGTGGTCAATAGCGGCCTGGCGCTGGCGGCCCACTTTGGCGATGGCCGGCTGCGGGCCGCCGATGTCGCCGCCGGCCTGACCGGCGCGATCATCAAGGACCCGGTCCAGGACCGCGTGGTCTGGCTGGAGTACCTGGAGACGGTCGCCAAAGAGCGCAGCGGCTGGCGCGATTTCTACCGGGCCTGCCGCGAGGTCGTGGACTAGCAGTGGCGCGCTGGGCGGCGGCCGCGCTGCTGCCCAGACTCAGCAAAGTGATGCGAGGCCTATGACACACCATATTTTTGGCATCCGGCACCACGGCCCCGGCTCGGCGCGCAGCGTGCGGGCGGCGCTGGCCGAGCTGCAGCCCGACATCGTGCTGGTCGAGGGGCCGCCCGACGCCGCCGAGGTGCTGCCGCTGCTGGCCGACGCCGCGATGCAGCCGCCGGTCGCGCTGCTGATCTACGCCGCCGACACGCCCCGGCGGGCGGTCTACTATCCGTTCACCGTCTTCTCGCCCGAGTGGCAGGCGATCCATTGGGCGCTGACGGGCAACGTGCCGGTGCGGTTTATGGACCTGCCGCAGACCTACCAGCTGGGCGAGCGGCCCGAGTCCGAGCTGGCGATTGAGCTGCCATCGGTCGAGGTCGAGTCTCGACCCGACCGCCGCGCCCGAAGAAGCTGCCGAGCCAAGCCCTGATCTCGACGACCCGCGCCGCGACCCGCTGGGCTGGCTGGGCCGCGCCGCCGGCTACAGCGACGGCGAGCGCTGGTGGGAGCACATGGTCGAGCAGCGCCAGGACAGCAGCGACCTGTTTGCGGCCATCCTAGAGGCGATGACCGCGCTGCGCGAGTCCTCGGCGTCCGACCCCGACCCGCGCGAGGCGCAGCGCGAGGCCTGGATGCGCCAAACAATCCGCGCCGCCGAGGCCGAGGGCTTCCAGCGCATCGCGGTGGTCTGCGGCGCGTGGCATGGCCCGGCGCTCGCCGCACTGCCGCCGGCCCGCGCCGATGCCGCCGTGCTCAAAGGGTTGACCAAAACCAAAGTCGCCGCCACCTGGGTGCCGTGGACCAACGGCCGCCTGGCCTGGAGCAGCGGCTACGGCGCCGGCATCGAGTCGCCCGGCTGGTATCAGCACCTCTGGACGACGCCCGACCAGATCGAGATTCGCTGGCTGACCAACGTCGCCCGCCTGCTGCGCGGCGAGGGTCTGGATGTCTCGTCGGCGCACGTCATCGAGGCGGTGCGGCTGGCCGAGGCGCTGGCGGCGCTGCGGGCGCGGCCGCGGCCCGGCCTGGCCGAGCTGAGCGAGGCGACGCTGGCGGTGATTTGCGCCGGCAATGACGCGCCGCTCCAGCTGATCCACAGTCAGCTGATCGTCGGCGAGCAGCTCGGCAGTGTGCCGCCGGGGACGCCGATGGTGCCGCTGCAGGCCGATCTGACTCGCGAGCAGCGCCGGCTCCATCTGCCGGCCGCCGCGCTCGCCAAAAGCTATGATCTCGATCTGCGCAAGCCCACCGACCTGGAGCGCAGCCACCTCTTGCACCGGCTGCGGCTGCTGGGCGTGGCCTGGGGCCAGCTGGACCGGGTGCGCGGCAGGAGCACTGGCACCTTCCATGAGCTGTGGCAGCTCAGCTGGGCGCCCGAGCTGGCGGTCGCGGTGATCGAGGCCAGCCTGTGGGGGACGACGATTCTCGACGCCGCCAACGCCCGCGCCGCGGACCTGGCCGGCGCGGCTCCCGACCTGCCGGCGCTGACCGCGCTGGTCGATCAGGTGATGCTGGCCGAGCTGACCGGCGCCGTGCCGGTGGTCATGGCTCGCCTTGACGCCGCCGCCGCGGTCGCCGACGACATCGCGCACCTCATGGAGGCGCTGGCGCCGCTGGCCAACGTGCTGCGCTACGGCACGGTGCGGCGCATTGATACCACGCTGGTCAGTCAGGTGGTCGATGGATTGGTGGCGCGCATCGCCGTCGGGCTGCCGCTGGCCGCCGCGTCGCTCGATGACGCCGCCGCGGCCGCGCTGTACGAGCGGCTCCAGCAGGTCAACGGCGCCATCACGCTGCTGGACCGCGCCGACTATCTCGCCAGCTGGCAGGCGACGCTGCGCCAGCTCAGCGATCAGCTGAATGTCCACGGATTGATCGCTGGCGGCGTCGCGCGGCTGCTCTACAACGTCGGCCAGATCACCGCCGACGAGCTGGGCCGCCGCCTGAGTCTGGCGCTGTCATCAGCGACCGATCCCAAAGCTGCGGCCGCCTGGATCGCCGGGCTGGTCCAGGGCAGCTCGCTGTTGCTGCTCAGCGACCCGACGCTGCTCCAGCTGATCGACCGCTGGCTGGTGGCGCTGCCCGAGCCGCTGTTTGTCCATGTGCTGCCGCTGATCCGCCGGACGTTTGCGATGTTCAACCGCGCTGAGCGCCAGCGCATCGGCCAGGTCGTCAGCGGAGGCGGCGCCGCACGGGCCGCGGCCGTCGCCGTGGACGAGGCCCGCGCCGCGCTGGTGCTGCCGCTCGTCGCGCAGCTGCTGGGCTTGACACCGCCCGCCACCGTGGAGCAATCGCTATGACAAACCCAAGCAACCCCGAGAGCCTGCGCCGCTGGCGCCTGGTGTTGGGCGGCGACGACGCCGACGGCATCGGCTGCACGTTGCAGGGCCAGGACAGCGGCATGGACGCCGCGCTGGCCGCACTGTACGACGGCGACCGCCAGGGCGGCCTCGGCGGCTCGAATCCCAACGTCAGCCGCTGGCTGGGCGATATTCGGCGGTATTTTCCGTCGTCGGTGGTCCAGGTGCTACAGCAGGATGCCCTGGAGCGCCTCGATCTGCGCCGCATGCTGCTGGAGCCGGAGATGCTGGAGGCCGTCGAGCCCGACGTGCATCTGATCGCCAACCTTTTGGCGCTCAAAAGCGTTATCCCGGCCAAAACCAAAGAGACCGCCCGCTTGGTCGTGCGGCGCGTCGTCGACGAGCTACAGCGCAAGCTCGCCGAGCCGCTGCGCCAGGCGGTCAACGGCAGCCTCAACCGCGCCGTGCGCAACCGCCGCCCGCGCCATAACGAGATCGACTGGAACCGCACGATCCGCGCGAACCTGCGCCACTACCAGGCCCGCTACCGCACGATCATCCCCGAGACCCGCATCGGCTACGGCCGGCGCCGCAGCGCGCTGCGCAACATTGTGCTGTGCCTGGACCAGAGCGGCTCGATGGGCACGTCGGTGGTCTACAGCGGGATTTTTGGCTCGGTGCTGGCGTCGCTGCCGGCGGTGTCAACGCACATGGTGGCCTTCGACACCGAGGTCGTAGACCTGACCGCCGAGGCCGCCGATCCCGTCGACATTCTGTTTGGCGTCCAGCTCGGCGGCGGCACCGACATCGCCAAAGCGCTCGGCTACTGCCAGACGCTGGTCCGCCAGCCGCAGGATACGATTCTGGTGCTGATCACCGACCTGTACGAGGGCGGCGACAACGCCACGATGCTCAAGCGGGCGGCCGCGCTGGTGGCGTCCGGCGTCCAGCTGATCGTGCTGCTGGCGCTCAACGACGACGGCCGGCCGGGCTACGACCACCGGAATGCGGCGGCGCTGACCGCGCTGGGCGCGCCGGTCTTCGGCTGCACGCCCGACCTGTTTCCCGACCTGATGGCCGCCGCGATTGGCCGCCAGAATATTGCGCAGTGGGCCGCGCAGCAGGGCATTGTCACAGCCGGACAGACCAAAGATTAAGCCGCGCGCCCCGCCGCCAGCCAGCGGCGGGGCACTATTTTTTGAGGAGCGAGCGATGGAGATTTTGGAGCTGCGAGCTGCCGACGGCCGATCTGGCCGCGCAGCGCGCCTTTTACGCCGAGGTGCTGGGACTCGCGGTGCAGGACGACGACGCCGGCGGGTTTGCGGCGTCGGTCGGCGCCTCGCGGCTGGTCTTTGCGCCTAGCGCGGCGCCGGTCGGACCCTACCACTTCGCTTTCAATATTCCTGAGTCGCAGTTTGCGTCTGCTAAAGCCTGGCTGGCCGCGCGCACCCCGCTGCTCCACGATGACGCCGGCGCCGACCAGTTTTTTTCCGAGAACTGGCAGGCCGATATGTTCTATTTCGCCGATCCAGCCGGCAACATTCTAGAGCTGATCGCCCGCCACACGCTGCCGGGCGACGCCGCCGCGCCCGCTGACGCGCCTAGCCTGCTGTGCATCAGCGAGATCGGCATTGCAACCGATGATGTCGCCGCGACGGTCGCCGCACTCTGCGCCGCGCTGGGCATTGCGGAGTATCGCGGCCCCGGCTCCCAGACCTTCGCCGCCGTCGGCGACGAGCGCGGATTATTCATTGTGGTGCGCCACGGCCGCGCCTGGTTTCCCACCGCCGATGCCAGGGCGCTGCTGTGGCCCGCCGTGCTCACCGTGCGCGACGGCGCCGGCCAGGTGCGCGCCGTGCAGTCTGCGGCTGGCGAGATTAGCGTCGCCTAAACGCAGCGGCGGCGCAAGATTCATCGTCTCGCGCCGCCGCCGCTGATCGCTGGGTCTAGCCGTGCGGGTTGAACGCCCCGCCGCGCGGCTCTGGCTCAAGCTCGGGGCGGCTTGAGTCAGACAGTACCTCGTGCAGCTCCAGCTTGTTCGGCCCGCTGAAGGCCTCGCGCGGCAGCGTCCCCGACTGCGCGTGGCCTTTGGTGAAGGCGTCCGACTTGACCCAGGCCTCGAAATCCTCGCGCCGGTTCCAAAACGTCAGCACCACATACGGCTCGTCCGCTTTGGTCGGCCGCAGCACCATGTTCGACACAAAGCCGGGCATCTGGTCCACCAGCCCAGCCCGCCGCCGAAAATTCTCCTCGAACTGCTCGGCATACTCCGGGCTAACCATAATCCGATTCGCCACTGTGATCATCCAAAACCTCCATAGAACGACAGCTTATCATCAACAAGCGTCACCCAGTGTAGCAGCCCACTCGCTCCTCGGTACTCATCCCTCGGTACTCGCTACACTCCGAGAGATACGTACTTGATCTCCAGATACTCGTCGATGCCGGCTGCGCCGCCCTCGCGCCCGAGGCCGCTCTGCTTCACGCCGCCGAACGGCGCCTGCGCGGTGGACGGCAGCGCATCGTTGGCGCCGATAATCCCATACTCCAGCCCCTCGGCCATGCGAAAAATCCGGCCGACATCGCGGGTGTAGAAGTAGGCCGCCAGGCCGTAGGGTGTGTCGTTGGCCAAGCGCAGCACCTCGGCCTCATCGTCGAAGACGAGCAGCGGCGCCACCGGGCCGAAGGTCTCCTCGCGCGCGACCAGCATCTCGGGCCGCACATCGGCCAGCACGGTCGGCTGCCAGAAATGCCCGCCAGCGATGTCGGCGGGCGCACCGCCAACCAGGAGTCGCGCGCCGCCCTGCAGCGCATCGGCGACGTGGGCCGCGACCTTGCGCTGAGCCGCGGCGTCGATCAGCGGCCCGATCGCGCTGCCGGCCGCGGTGCCAGCGCCGACCTGCAGCGCCGCCACCTGCGCCGTCAGCGCCGCAGCGAAGCGCTCATAGATCGGCCGCTCGACAAAAATGCGGTTGGCGCAGACACACGTCTGGCCGGCGTTGCGAAACTTCGAGGCCACCGCGCCCGCCACGGCCGCATCGAGGTCGGCGTCAGCGAACACAATGAACGGCGCGTTGCCGCCCAGCTCCAGCGACAGCCGCTTGACCGTCGCCGCCGAGCGCTCGATCAGCAGCTTGCCAACCTCGGTCGAGCCGGTGAACGACACCTTGCGGACCCGCTCGTCGGCAAAAATTACATCGGCGAACGGCGCAGGATCGTCGCAGGTCACAATGTTGACGACGCCGGCGGGGATGCCCGCCGCCTGGCACAGCCGCCCTAGCTCCAGCGCCGAGAGCGGCGTCTGCTCGGCCGGCTTGGCGACGACGGTGCAGCCCGCCGCCAGCGCCGGGCCGAGCTTGCGGGTCAGCATCGCGGCCGGGAAGTTCCAGGGCGTGATCAGCGCAACTACGCCGACCGGCTGGCGCAGCACTAGGATGCGCTTGTTGGGCGCGCTGGCCGGCACCGTCTGGCCATAGACCCGCTCGGCCTCGCCGGCAAACCAGGCCAGAAAGCTGGCGGCGTAGGCGATCTCGCCGCGCGCCTCGGCCAGCGGCTTGCCCTGCTCCAGCGTCATGATCAGCGCCAGTCGCTCCTGCTCGGCCAGCATCAGCGCCGCCAGCCGCCGCAGAATCGCCGCACGCTGCGGGGCCGGCGTGGCAGACCAGGCCGGCAGCGCCCGCGCCGCCGCCTCGATGGCGGCCGCGGTCTCGCGCCGGCCGGCGTCGGGCACCAATGCAAGCTCGGCGCCGGTCGCCGGGTTGATCACCGCGAACGTCGCGCCGTCGCTCGCCGGCTGCTCCTGGCCGCCGATCAGCAGCCCGTAGTCGGCGCTGATCGCCGAGTGCGGGTCAAGGGTTGAGGTTGTCATAAAGTCTCATCGGCTCCTTATGATCTAGCGCGCCAGCTGAAAAACGTAGCCGGTCTGGGCCTGCAGCGTGGGCAGCGGCACATAGCCCGCGATGCTGCCGCCGGCGCCCACCGTCAGCGCCGCGCCCGCCGCGCCACCCAAGAGATCGGTGAGCTTGATGTCGGTCGCCGGGGCCAGCGCGCTCGCGGCCAGGCTCAGGGTCGCGCCGCTGACATCCTCGCGGCCAAAGTTCAACACCACCAGAATATCCTCGTCGGCGGCATGGCGCAGATACGCGCCGACCTTGCCATCGCTCGAACTCAAGCGCGGTCCAGTCGCCGGTCGCCAGCGCCGGGTGGCCGGTGTGCAGATGGATCAGCTTGCGGTACAGGTTGAGCTGTGAGTTGGGGTCGGCGCTCTCGGCCGCGATATTGCGCTCGGGATATTTGGCCTGCAGCGGCTCCCAGGGCTTGCCGGTGGTGAAGCCGCCGGTCTTGTCGGTGCCGTCCCAGGCCAGCGGCGTGCGAATTTTCTCGTCGGGCTTGGTCCCGAGCATGCCGATCTCCTCGCCGTAGTACACAAACGGCAGACCCGGCAGCGTCAAGAGCGCGGTCGCGGCAATCTTGGCCTTGCCCTCATTGTCCAGAAACAGGTCGCGGACCCGCTCTTGATCATGGTTGGTCAAGAACGGCGCGAAGCGCTGATACGGCAAATTGGCCATCGAGGTTTTGACCGCCGCCGTCAGAATCACCGCCTTGCCGTCATTGGTGGCCTTGATCAACCCGTCGGCGATACCAAACTCAAAGTAGGTGTCGAGCTGGTCGGGGAAATACGCCGGCAGCTGATACGAGCCGCCAAAGATCTCGCCGACCGTAAACGCATCCGGCTTGACCGACTGCAAAAAGGTGCGGTAGCCACGCAGCCAGGCGTGGGTCTCGGGCGTATCCTCCTGAATCTTGCCATCCTCGATCAGATGCTTGATCGCATCCAGCCGAAAACCGTCGGCGCCCATGTCCTTGAGCCAGAAGGCGCTGATGTCCTCGGCCTCCTTGGTGACCGCCGGGTTCCGATAGTTGAGGTCGGGCATGCCCTCCCAAAAAATGCCATAAAAATAATCTTTGGCGCCGGGTGTGCGGTGCCAGGCCGGCGATCCCCACGGCGTGCTGTAGGCTGGGTTATCTTTGGACCACAAAAACCAGTCGCGATAGGGCGACTGCGGATTTTTGGCCGCCTCCTTGAACCACGGGTGCTCCGACGACGTGTGGTTGAGCACCAGATCGAGGATTACCTTGACGCCGCGCTCATGCGCCGCGGCCACCAGGCGCTTAAAATCGCTCGTTGGTGCCATAGTCGGGGTTGACCGTGCGATAGTCGGTGACATCGTAGCCGTGGTAGCTGGGCGAGGCCATGATCGGCATCAGCCAGATGCAGTTGGCGCCCAGCGAGGTCGTGCTATCGGCCCGGCCGTCGTTGATATAGTCCAGCTTCTGGATTACGCCGTTGAGGTCGCCGATGCCATCGCCGTCGGAGTCGTAGAAGCTGCGGACAAAAATCTCGTAGCAGACCGCGCCGTCCCACCAGCCGGCCTGGAGCGGAAAGGCCGTCGCCGTCGGCGCGGGCGTGATCGTCGGCGGCCAGGTCGGGAGGTCGCGGGTGGGCGTGGCGGGCGCGCTGGTCGGCGCGGTGGTGCTGGCGCTGGTGGCAGTGCTGGCGCTGGTCGCCGCGGGCGCGCTGGTTGGCGCGGCGCTCGGCGCGGCGCTGGAGCTGATTGCGGCGGGCGCCGTTGGCGCGGCGGTCGGGGCCGCCGCCTGCGGGGCGCTGCTACAGGCGGTCAAGGCCAGCAGCAGCGGCCAAACAAGGCGGCGTGGGGTGCGGTGGCGTGGCATGGCGCATCCTTTCAACAGCCTTAATTATAGATGCTTGTGGCGCGCCGGGCGCCTGGGAGTTGACGCGCGTGGCCCCATCCGTTACAATCCAGCCTGACGCGGCCTGTAGCCGCGTTCTTGTTGCTGTCAAGCGTTTTTGGCGCGGGACTGCGGCACGATGAGCAGGCAACGCCATGTTTGAAACGCTTTCAGATCGACTTACTACGGTGTTCTCGCGACTCAGCGCCAAAGGGCGGCTGGGCGAGGACGATGTAGATGAGGCGCTTAAAGAAGTCCGTCGTGCGCTCCTAGAGGCCGACGTTAACTTCAAGGTGGTCAAAGAGTTCGTGGCGCGCGTGCGCGAGCGGGCGATCGGCGAGCAGATCACCAAATCGCTGACGCCGGCCCAGATGGTGGTCAAAATCGTCAACGACGAGCTGATCCACCTCTTGGGTGACGAGGCCGCGCCGCTGGCCGACGCCAAGCCCGGCCCCACCGTGATCTTGCTGGTGGGCCTGCAAGGCTCGGGCAAGACCACCACCGCCGCCAAGCTGGCGCTGCTGCTGCGCAAGCAGCACCGCGCGCCGCTGCTGGTCGCCGCCGACGTGTATCGGCCCGCGGCGATCACCCAGCTGCAGATCCTGGGCAAGCAGTCTGCAGATCCCGGTGTTCAGCGAGGGCACCGACGTGGCGCCGCCGCTGATCGCGCAGCACGCCCTGGAGCACGCCCGCCAGAATCGCAACGGCGTCGTGATCGTCGACACCGCCGGCCGGCTGCAGATTGACGACGCCCTAATGGCCGAGCTTGAGGCGATCAAGGCCGTCGTCAAGCCCCACGAGACGCTGCTGGTCGTGGACGCGATGATCGGCCAGGAGTCGGTGCGGGTCGCCGAGGAGTTCAACAAGCGCGTGCCGCTCACCGGCTTTATCATGACCAAGATTGACGGCGATGCCCGCGGTGGCGCGTCGCTGTCGATCCGGCAGGTGACGGGCGTGCCGATCAAGTTCCTGGGCGCCGGCGAAAAGGCCGACGCGCTGGAGCCGTTCCACCCCGACCGGCTGGCGTCGCGTATTCTGGGCATGGGCGATGTTCTGTCGCTGATCGAGCGCGCCGAGCAGGTGATCGACAAGGAAGACGCCGAGCGGATGGAGAAAAAGCTCCGCAAAGGCAAGTTCGACTTTGAAGATTTCCTCAACTCGATGCGGCAGATGCGCAAGCTCGGGCCGCTCAAGCAGGTGCTGGGCATGATCCCCGGCTTCTCGCAGATCAAAGACCTCGACGAGATGGTCAGCGAGGACGACCTCAAGCGCATCGAGGCGATCATTCTCTCGATGACGCCCGAGGAGCGCACCCACCCCGACGTGATCAACCCCAGCCGCCGGCAGCGCATCGCCGCCGGCAGCGGCTCGAAGCTGGAGGATGTCAACAATCTGCTGACGCAGTTCCGCGAGATGCAGAAGATGATGCGCCAGTTCACTGCGCCCGCCCCGACCGCCAACGGCTCGACCAACAACAAGGGCGGTAGCGGCAAAAAGAAAAAGGGCAAGAAGGGCAAGGGGCCGCAGGGCAAAGGCCCGCGCGGTGGCCCGCCACTGCCGCCCGGCCTGGGTGGCCCCGGCGGCGCCGGTGGCCCGCCTGACATCAACGACCTGCTGCGAAAAATGCGCTAGCGGCCAGCCTACTGAACACTGCGTCGTTGCGCTCGACTTTTTTCATTTACACCTGGAGCTAACACAATGGTTCGGATTCGCTTACGCCGGATGGGTAAAAAACACCAGCCCACCTATCGGATTGTGGTCGCGGACGCCCGCTCGCCCCGCGACGGCAAGTTCATTGAGATCATTGGCAACTACGCCCCGACCCGCCAGCCGAAGGTGCTCAACATCGACGGCGAGCGCGCCAAGTACTGGATGAGCGTCGGCGCGCAGCCCTCGGACACCGCGCGCTACCTGATGCAGAAGGCCGGCGTCATCGAGGGCGTCGCCGCCCAGGTCGCGCCCGCGCCGGCTGCCGACGAGGCCTAAGATTCGCCAGGCGGGCGATGCTGGTCATCGCCCGCCTGCTCACTGCTGGATCGTATGAAAGATTTGCTTGAGTACTTGGTCAAAGAGCTGGTCGAGCACCCCGACGCGGTTCAGATTCGCGAGCGCAGCGGCCAGTACACGATCACTCTGGAGCTGCGGGTCGCCGACGGCGATGCCGGCAAGGTGATCGGGCGCAGCGGCCGCGTCGCAAAATCGCTGCGCGACGTGATCGGCGTGGCGGCTGCCCGCGAGCGCAAGCGCGTCCACCTGGATATCAACCCATGACCAGCGCCCCAACCGCCAATGATGTGCTACTGATCGGCACGCTCGGCCAGGCCTTTGGCATCAAGGGCCAGATCAAGCTGATCACCGTCACCAGCCGGCCCGAGCATCTGCGCCGGGTCAAGACGATTTTTGTCGGGCCGAAGCTCAAGCCCTACCAGCTGAAGCTGACGGTGCCGCACAAGCACAACATCGTGATCTTTACGCTGGAGGGCGTGGACGACCGCACGGCCGCCGAGGCGCTCCAGGGCGCCGAGGTCTTTATTCGCACCGCCGACGCGGCGCCACTGGAGGCCGAGGAGTATTTTTACCACGATCTGCCCGGCCTAACGGTGCAGACCGTCGCGGGCGAAGTCCTGGGCGCGGTCAAGGAGGTCCTGGAGACCGGCGCCAACGATGTGCTCGTCGTGATCGCCGCCGACGGCCGTGAGCTGCTGATCCCAATGATCAAGGCAGTCGTCAAAAATCTGGACCTCGCGGCCCGGACCCTGACGATTGATCCACTGCCGGGACTGCTCGACTAGCGCCGCCGCCACCCTCGCACGCCGTCACGCGACGGCGTTTTGTTGTTTAAGCGGGGGCTTTTGCCTATAATGCCCGCCGTTGCTTATGTAGGACAAGGAGTGGCATGCCGCGCAAACCGCACCCTTCAGACTGGGACCGATATTTTGGGTCGCGCCCCTATCGGCGCCGCGGGCCGCTCGGTCTCCTGACGCTCACGCTCCTAAGCGGCGTGATGATCTCGGCGATTGTGCTGCTGAGCCAGGTCGCGTTTCGCGCCCGCACCGCCAAGGTGACGCAGCTGGAGGCTACCGCGACCGTGCTGTGGGCGACCGCGTATGCCGAGCAGACCAAGACCGCCGCGCCTACTGCGACCACCACGCCCACGGTGACGCCCACGCCGCAGCTGCTGCCCATCGGCCAGGTGACTAACGGCGGCAACCTGCGCTCCGCGCCGCGGATCGCCGCCGGCAATATTCTTGGCCAGCTGGTCGCCGGTGACCAGGTTGATATTCTGGAGAGCCAGCCGAACTTCTACCATGTGCGGGTCGCCAAGACTACCGGCCAGGTGGTCGTCGGCACCGAGGGCTGGGTGGCCAGCTCGCTGCTGACGGTGCTGCCGACACCCACCGCTGCGCCGACCAGCACGGCCACGCCCACCGTTGCGGCGACGCCGGCTCCGTAGCGCCGCGCTGGCGCTGTGGCTCGTCGGCGGGCTGCTTGGGGTATGGCCGGCCGCGGCCCAGCCCGCCGCCGTGGCCGTCAGCGCCCAGGCGACCGATCAGGCGGTCACCTGGCCGCTCACCGGCGGGTCGCCGCGGGCGCAGGTCTGGCTGTGGTATGACACGGTGGCCGGCCACCAGCCTCACCCGGCGACCACCGATGCGGCCGGCCGCGCGACGCTGACGAGCACCGCCGCCGGCGAGCGCTGGGAGCGCTGGCCGCCCCACGATCAGCCGCTTGATTTTTGGTGGGGCTGGCCCGACGCGGTCGGCGCCTGGCAGCGCTACCACGGCACCATCGCGCTCCCGCGCAGCTTCGCCGCACCCCAGGAGCTGCCCAGCCCGCCTCGCCCGCTCGGCTGGGCCGAGACCGCCACCGCCCACCTGCGGCTGCGCTACTTCCCTGACTTGCCGGCTAGCCGCGACGCCGCCCAGCTGGCGGTGGTCGCCGAGGCGGCCTACGACCGGGCCAGCGCGGTGATCATCACCAGCCGCCCGGTCAGCCTGACAGTCTACCTCCTGCCGCGGGTATTTTGGCAGGGCGGCGTGACGTATGGGCAGGGCGATGTCGTCATCACCTACGCCGACCGCAACTATATTGGCGCCGAGCTGTGGGCCTATCTGGTCCACGAGCTGACTTACGCGCTGGCGGCCACTGTGGTTCCTGCCGACCGTCAGCTTGGGCGGGCTGCTGGGCGAGGGCGTGGCAGTCTACGCTGCCGGCGGCCACTATGGCGTCGAGCCGATCCATGCGTGGGCGGCGCTCCAGGGGACCGCGCAGTTTGTCCCGCTGTGTGCGCTGCGGTCCGAGTTTGCCGCGGCGCAGCACGAGGTTGCGTACCTGGAGGCTGGCTCGTTTGTGGCGTACCTGATCGCGACGTATGGCCGCGCCCGCTTTCAGGCGCTATACATGCAGTCGTCTACGCCGCTGTTTGACCGAGCGCGGATGGTGTGCCGGGATCAGGACGACGTACTGCCGGGCATTGGTCGGAGCTACCGGCAGCTGGAGCAGGATTGGCGGCGCTGGCTGGCGGCGCAGTATCCCGGCGCTAGCCCGGCCGCGCCGCTGGCCCAGATTCGGCTGCTCAACCTGGCGCGGCGCTACGAGGAGGCCGACGATCCCGTGGCCCGCCTGCTGCCGCCGCCGGCCGCTGAGTGGACTGCTGAGAGCCAGGCACAGTTTGCCACGCCGGCGCTGACAGCGACTCAGGTGCTCCAGGAGGCGCTGCTAGTCGCGGCCGATGCGGCGCTGGACCGCGGCGAGGTCGCGGCGGCCAATGCGATCATGGATGCGGCTGAGCGGAGCATTGGGACGGGGCGGCTGGACGGAGCGCTGGGCCAGGAGTACCGCGCTATCCAGGCGACGCTGGACCGCAGCGCGCGGGCGGTGCGGCTCGGCGACCGCGCAATGTTTCGCGCCGCCACCGTCAAGTATGGCCTGGCCTGGCCCGCCGCACGTTTCACCGACTATCGCTGGACGATCAGCGCCATCGCGGTGAGCGGCGCCGACGCTGAGGTCACGGCCACCCGCCGCAGCGCGGACGCCGCTGGCATAACGGCGAGCGCGGTGTTTCAGCTGCGGCTGCGGCGGGTCGGCGGCGCGTGGCGCATTGTTGAGCAGCGATCGGCGCCGCCACTGCTGCGCCTGCCGCCGCGCCTAGACGATCTCGTGGCCGAGTAGCTCCAGCGCGGTGGTCAGGCCGGCCGCCAGATCGGCGCACGTGATCACGTCGCCCAGCTCGACCCCCAGCTGCACAATCGTCTGGGCGACGGCGGCCGAGATGCCGGTCAGCAGCACCGTTGAGCCAAGTAGCCGCACGGCCCGCGCCGCCTGCAAAATATAGTTGGCGACGCCGGTGTCCACCACCGGCACGCCCGTGATGTCCACGATCACCACGTCGGCCTGCTGGCTGACAATGGCCTCCAGCAGCCGCTCGGTGACAATCTGCGCGCGGTCGCTGTCAATCGTGCCGATCAACGGCAGCACCAGCACGCCGGGATAGATTGGCACGACCGGCGATCCCAGCTCGCGCACCAGGTCGAAGAGCTGGCGCTGCTGCTGGTAGCTGGCGGTCAGCTCGCTGACCTGGGTGTCGCGGTCGTGGAGCAGCTGGATGATTTGGAGGACCAGCACCAGCTGGCGCGCGAGCTGCTGAAGCTGGTCCAGCTGCTTGGCCGTAAACGCCAGCTGCGCCTCGGCCTGCACCGCCATCACGCCGATGGCGCTGCCATCCGGGGTCAGCAGCGGCGCGGCGATCAGCGACAGTGCGGCGGGCTGCTGCGGGTCGGCGACGGTCAGCGGCCCCAGGGCCAGCTGGGTCCGCTCGGCCGCGGTGGTGATGCGCAGCGGGGCTTTGGTGCTGGCGACGTGGCGCAGGTACGAGTTGGGCGCCAGCATCGGCGGTGTGATCGTCTGGGCCGCCCCGGTGCTCTGCCAGGCCTGCAGGCCGGGCGTGCCGTTTGGCGCCAGCAGCTGGATAACGTAGCGCCGGCCAGGAAACGCCTCGCTCAAGGCCCGCAGCCCCGCCGCCAGGCCGCCGGCCGCATCGCGCACGGTGTTGAGCTGGTTTGACAGCGTGGCCTCGGCCGCCAGCACCGCGATCTGCTCGTTGCGCTCGGCGAACAAGAGCGCCTTCTGGACCGCCACTGCTAGATTGGTGGCGACCTGCTCCAGAAAGCGCTGGTCGCGGTCGGTGTAGCGCGTCGCATCGTAGGCCTGCACCGAGATCACGCCGGTGATCGTGCCGTCGCCGAGCACCAGTGGCACGCCCAGCCAGCCGTGCGGTGTCTGGCCGCTGCCGGCGAGCTGTGGCACAATCTCGGGGTAGTGCATGACATCGACCGGCATGTCCTCGAAGTTCAGCGCCGTGCGGTGCCGCAAAATATAGCCGATCAAATTATTCTGGGTTGGGATGGGCTGGGTGATCAGCTGCTCCTCGCCCTTATCAACCAAAAAGGTGAGCGGGAAATGCTCGATCGCGGCGTCATAGATATTGACGATAAAGCCCTCAAAGGGCAGCACGCCGTAGAGGGTGGTGTAGGTCGTGCGCAGCACTGCGATCAGGTCGGTCTCAGCGTTGACCGAGATGGCCAGGCGGGCCAGCGCCGCGCGCCGGGTGGCCTCCTGCTGCTGCGACTGGACCAGCCGCCAGCGCTCAAACTCGGCGACCAGCATCGGGGCTAGCAGCGTGAGCATTCCGCGGTCCACACTGTCGGAGGGCTGCAGCGTCCCAACCGTGCGACCGGCAGCGACCATCATCACATCGTCGGGGCCGGCCGCGAGGTCGGCGGTTGACGGGGTGCGGCTCGCGCCTTGCTGAAGCAGATCCACCCGATCGATTGGAAATGGCTGGCCGCTGTTGACCCGCGGCAGGCGCACCATGATTTCGCCGCCCACCAGTGTCTGGAGGCGCTTGAGCACCTCGCGGGAGGCCGGGAGCGTCTCGGCGGCGATTAGCTCAGCCATACTGGTGGCGAGCGCGGCGTACTGAGTGGGCGGTGACGTATTGCTCATAGCAGACCGTGTATGCGCAGGAAGTGCGGCGGGCGACTGCTCGCTATTGTACTATGGATGTGAAGCTGCGACTAAACGGAGGAAACACATGGCTCAAATCTCTCTGTGGTCCCGGCTGCTGGGCGGCCTGGCGGTCGGCGCGGTGCTGGTGGGCTGCGCGTCGCAGCCAACACCCCCGGCCGCCACGCCCACCGTGCCGGCCACCGCCGTGGCCCTGGCGCCGAGCGCAACGCCCGCGCCGAGCGCAACGCCCGCGCCGAGCGCAACGCCCGCGCCGAGCGCAACGCCCGCGCCGACCGTGGGGCTGCCGACGGTGTCGCCGGTCGGGCCGTATCCGCCGCCGGTCGGCACGCCGTTCGCCGCCTATCTGCCGCTGCTGATTCAGCCGATTCTGCCCAGCCCAACGGCCAGCCCGCTGCCCGGCCAGCCGACGCCGACTGTGGCGCCCACCGCGACCACGCCGCCAACCGTGGCGCCGACGCCCTTTGTGGCGCCGAGCGCGACGCCGCCGCCGCGCCAGCCCAATACGATCGTGGCGACCTACTTCTTCTACTGGTACGACTGCCCCAACGTCCGCTGCGATCCCAAGACGGTCTCAGTGGTGCCGCCGGGCTGGCAGCTGCCGCTGCCCGAGGGCGGCTTTGAGACCACCCGCAATCCGCGCTGGTTTGAGCGCCAGGTCGAGCAGATGGCCAGCGCCGGGATTCAGGTTGCGCTGCCGGTCAACTGGGGCGCCTACCCCGACGGCACGTTTGGCGCCGCGACGCTGCGGGGCCTGGTCGAGGCCAACACCAAGCTGGGCCAGCCGCTCGAAGTTCGGGCTGTTTGATGACACCAGCTCGGAGCCGGCCGAGTGGAACGACTACCAGGATGATCGGCTGGTCAACGGCTCGGCCTACACCTTTCTGCCCAAAGTCCCGCTCGCCGACCCCGCCAGCGGCTATTTTTTCTACGACCGCAAGATCGCGCCGTTTTTCCGGCTGGTGCCGCGCGAGCAGTGGGCGCTGATCAACGGCCGGCCGCTGGTGGTGGTCTACAACAGCCTGTGCTGCGACAACTTGGAGTACGGCGGCGAGCTGTGGCGGGCGGTTAAGGCGGCGTTTGAGACCGAGTTCGGCGTCGCGCCCTGGCTGGTCCTGGAAAATACCTGGTGGGACCCGCAGACCCCGCCGGCCGGCCTGCCGAGCATCCCGGCGGTCGCCGATGGCCGCTACCGCTGGGGCGCCGCGCTGATCGGCCCGCAGACCTACACCGTCGGCGACTGGTCAACCACCGGCGTCGGCCCCGGCTTCGACAACGCGACCGCGCCCGGCGCCCAGGACGACTACCTGCGCGACCGCGAGGATGGCCGCGTCTGGGAGCGCGACCTAGCAGCAATCCCGCCCGACACCGATCTGGTGCTGATCGAGACCTGGAATGAGTGGCTGGAGGGCACCGCGGTCGCGCCAGCGCCGTACCGTGCCAGCGACGGCGGCACGCTGCCCGAGGGGCTGTTCCTCGATGCGCTGCGCCGCTGGCGCTACGGCCCACAGCCGTAGTTGACGCGCTCGGTCGCAGTTTGTACACTGATGTTGAGGAGCGGGCATGCAGCAAAAATACGAGGGGTCGCCGCTATCGCCGGCCATCATGGTCCACTTTTACCGTGGCGTGATGGACCTGTCAACCACCTGGCGTGGCCGGATTGATACCACCACCAACTGGGCGGTGGTCAGCAGTGGCTCCATCGCGTCCTTTGTCCTGTCCGACCGCGAGCACTCGCACATCATGGCGCTGCTCGGGATGTTCCTGACCTTCGCGTTTCTGGTGATCGAGGCCCGGCGCTTTCGCTTCTACGACCTGTGGAGCGCCTGGATTCGCCTGGCCGAGACTGAGTACTACGAGCCGCTGCTGCGCGCCAACGTGGTCGATCCCAAGCAGCAGTGGCATATTTTACTTCAGCAGGACCTCGATAACCCGCACTTCAAAATCACCTGGTCGGAGTCGATGGGGCGGCGGCTGCGGCATAATTATCTGGCGGTGTTCGCGTTTTTGCTGCTGACCTGGGCCACCAAGCTGCTGCTCCACCCGACGCCGGCGAGTCTCGGGCTGGCGCTGCGGACGATGGGCGAGCGGGCCGCGCTCGGGCCGATTGGCGGGCGGCTGGTGGTGACGGCGGTGGCGGTGTTCTACAGCTACCTGCTGCTGCTGGTCGTGCTGACGCCCAAGCTCAACAACACCGGCAGCGAGATTTTGCAGCGCAGCCTCTTGCTGCGGCACATGGTCAACCCCAGCGCCCGCACCGTCGGCTTTAAGCAGTATCGTCCGACGCCGCGCGCGACCCACCCGCAGCAGGCCCCCGAGGAGGACTGAGGGTGCGCGGCGACGAGCGAGGCCCCTAGATGCTAGCGTTTGTGCTGGCATTTCTGCCGACGGCGGTGTACGCCGGCATTTTGTGGTGGCTGGACCGCTACGAGAAGGAGCCGCTGCAGCTGGTGCTGCTGGCCTTCTTCTGGGGCGCGCTGCCGGCGGTGGTGCTGGCGCTGCTGGCCGAGCTGGGCGTGGCCGCGCTGGGCGGCGCGCTGCTCGGCCCCGACACGACCTCCTGGATTGCGGCGCCGATCATCGAGGAGCTGCTCAAGGCGCTGGCGCTGATCGGCCTGTTCCGCTTTGCGCGCAGTGAGTTCAACGGTGTCATCGACGGCATTATCTATGGCGCGCTGGTTGGCTTCGGCTTCGCCATGAGTGAAAATCTGCTGTACTTCTGGGGCCACTCTGACCATCTGCTCGGCCTGTGGCTGGTGCGCTCGATCCTATTTGGCTCGAATCATGCGCTGTTCACCTCGGTGGTCGGGATTGCGCTGGGCTGGCTGCGCTTCAGCCACCGCCGCTGGCTGCCCTACGCCGCGCTGCCGGTCGCGCTGGCCGGCGCGATGGTGCTGCACGGCCTCCATAACCGCACCGTCGGCAATGGGCTGATGGGCCTGGGGGTGGCCTGGCTGTTCGACACCAGCGGCGTGATCCTGGTGATCGCCGTGGCGATTCTGGCGGCGCGCCAGGAGCTGCACTGGCTCCACCAGGAGCTGCCGGCCGAGATCAACGGCGCGGTGCTCGATCCCGTCGATTTTCAGCGCATCTGCCAGCCCGGCCACCGCGTCCAGGTCGAGCTGCGGACGCTGCTGGGGCGCGGCTGGTCGGCCTACCGCCGGCTGCGGCGCTTTCATCACCTGCTGACCGAGCTGGCATTTTTGAAGCACCAGCTGGCCAGCGGCGACCGCGACTGCTGCGCCGCCGACGTTGAGCGGCTGCGGGCCGAGGTCGTCTCGCAGCGCCTGGCGCTGGCCGAGGCCCCATCATCATAAAAGGATTGTTATGACTGAGTACGCCGCGACGGCGACGAGCTGCGCCAACATCGCGTTTGTCAAATACTGGGGTATGCAGGACGCGGCCCTGACCCTGCCGTACAACGAGTCGGTCTCGATGAACCTGGACCGCTGCACCGCCACGACCACGGTGGTCTTCGACGACCGCCTGAACGCCGACGAGGTCGCGATCACCTGGTTTGGCCAGCCCGAGGCGCCGGCGAGCGGCCGCGCCTACGAGCGGGTGGTGGCGCAGCTCGACCGCGTGCGGGCGCGCGCCGGCCTGGAGCGGCGGGCGCGCGTCACGTCGGCCAACACCTTTCCCGCCGACGCCGGCATCGCGTCCTCGGCGGCCGGCTTTGCGGCGCTGACGACCGCGGCGGCGGCGGCGGCGGGCCTGCAGCTTAGCGAGCGCGAGCTGTCGATCCTGACCCGCCAGTCTGGCTCCGGCTCGGCCTGCCGCTCGATTCCAGCCGGCTTCACCCACTGGAAACATGACGGCACCGACAGCGGCTCCTACGCTGTGAGCGTGGCGCCGCCCGCCCACTGGGCGCTCGCCGACGTGGTGGCGATTGTCGACGCCGGGCCGAAAACCGTCGGCTCGGCTGAAAATCATCATCTGGCCGCCAGCAGCCCGTATTTTGGCGCGCGGCTCCAGGAGCTGCCCGGCCGGGTCGAGCAGTGCCTGCTGGCGATCCGCGACTGCGACCTGGGCGCGCTCGGCCAGCTCGCCGAGGCCGACGCGGTCTCGCTGCACGTCATCGCGATGACCGCGGTGCCGCCGACGTTTTACTGGCGGCCCGGCACGCTGCGGGTCATGCAGGCGCTCCACGACTGGCGCGCCGCTGGCCTGTGGAGCTACTGGACGATGGACGCCGGCGCCAACGTCCACGTCCTGTGCGCCGCCGCCGCCGCCGCCGAGGTCAGCCGCCAACTGCTGGCGCTGCCCGAGGTCCAGTCCACGATCACCAATCTGCCAGGGCCGGCCAGCTATGTCCACTAGGCCCTACCGTGTCGCGATCCTGACGGTCAGCGACCGCGGCGCGGCCGGAGCGCGGGCTGACCTAAGCGGCCCGGCCGCCGCCGAGCTGCTCGTGGCTGATCCGTGCTACGCCGTAGTTGCTACGGCGCTGGTCAGCGACGACATCGCGGCGATTGCGGCGCAGCTGGTCGCGTGGGCCGACGATGGGGTCGCCGACCTGATCCTGACCACCGGCGGCACTGGGCTGGCCCCGCGCGACCGCACGCCCGAGGCGACCCGCCAGGTGCTCGACTGGGAGGTGCCGGGCATTCCCGAGGCGATGCGCGCCGCCAGTCTGCGCATCACGCCGTTTGCAATGCTGACCAGGATGGTCGCCGGCGTGCGCCGCCGCGCGCTGATTATCAATTTGCCCGGCAGCCCCAAAGCCGTCCGCGAGAACCTGGCGGTCGTGCTGCCGGTGCTGCCCCACGCCCTCGATAAGCTGCTCGGCGACCCCAGCGACTGCGCGCCGTGAGGCGGCGAACTCAACAGTACGGGCCGATTAAGACTTTCGGCCCGATTGTCAAAAAAAGGTTTATCTGCTAGCATGGATCATCCGACTGTGACGCCATATGCCATCTTTGCCGCCTGAATCTGCCACGCTCAGCTCCTTTGCCGCCGCTAGCACGGCGCTTGCGGCTACCACAAATTGGGCGGCGGCGGTCGATCTGGCGGCGACGGTGATTCAGGGCTTGCTCCAGCCGGCGGCCTACGCGCTGGTCTGGCGCAACGGCAGCACGACGGTGCTGGCGGCCTCCGAACCTGACCTGGTGCCACCGACGCCGAGCCTCGCCCAGCTGGCGCAGGGCCGGGCGACGCGAGCGCAGGGCTGGGCGATGCTGCCGCTGCTGGCCGGCGGCGTGCTGCGCGGCTGGCTGGCGCTCCAAACGCAGCGCCGTGTGGGCGGGCCGTGCCGGTCCTGGCTGACCCAGCTGGCCGCCGCGCTCGCGCTCCTGGAGCACCCGCTGCTCGTCACCCGCGAGAGCGCGCTGCTCGACCAAGTGGGCCGCATGGTGCGCGGCACGCTGGCGCTCCCCGAGCTGCTCCACAAGCTGGCCGACATCGTCTGCACGACGCTGGACGCGCCCGAGTTCACCATCGCGCTCCTCGACCCCGGCACCGACCAGCTGAGCTTCGCCTACACCCGCCGCAACGCCGGCGAGCACCCGCCGAGCGAGCGCTGGTCCTCGCAGGAGGGGCTGACGGGCGTGGTGGTGCGCAGCGGGCAGGTCGTCAACATCGACGACTACCTGGCCGGCTGCCGCAGCTACGGCGTCGAGCCGGTGCTGCTGGCCGGGATGCAGCCGGCCAACGCCTGGCTGGGCGTGCCGCTGGTCCACCAGGACCACAAGCTGGGCGTGCTGGTCGCCTCGACCCGCAACCCGGCCACCCGCTACAGCACCGCCGACGAGCGCTTCATGCTGATGGTCGCCGACCAGGCCGCCGCCGCCGTCGCCAACGCCCAGCTCTACACCCAGGTCGAGGCGCAGGCGCAGCAGCTGCGGCTGATCAACCAGATTGGCCGCACGATCTCGCGCACCCTCGACCCGCGCGAGCTGCCGATGCTGCTGGCGCAGGCCCTGCGCGAGGCGCTGGATGTCGCCGATGTGCTGGTGCTGGTCGAGGTGCCGACCGGCGAGCTGGAGGTGCGCTACGACCTGCTGGACGAGACGCTGCTGGGCCAGCGCGTGCCGCCGGGCGTCGGCCTGGCCGCCCAAGCCCTCAGCGATGGCCAGGTGATCCACGCTGACTGGAGCCTTGAGAGCAGCTGGGCCTTTCCGATGCTGGACGAGGCCGGCGGCGTGCAGTCGCTGTGTGTGCTGTGCGCGCCGCTCCACAACCCGCAGGTCCGCGGCGTGATCCAGCTGCGGAATAAGCGCGGCGGCCACTTCACCGCCGCCGATGAGCAGCTCTTGATCGCAGTCGCCGAGCAGGCCGCGATCGCGCTGGGCAACGCCGAGCAGTACACGCTGGCCGACACGGCGCTGGCGGTCCAGATTCGCAAGCTGGAGTGGCGCAACGAGCAGCTAACGCAGGTCGTCGCGCTCGGCAACACGCTGCAGAGTCAGAGCGACGCCGCCGCGCTGGCGCTGGAGATCGCCCGCACCGTCAGCCACCTGACGCGCTGCGAGCGGGTCGTGATCGCGCTGGTCGATGAGAGCCGCCAGACGCTGCGGCCCACCGCGGTCGCCGGCTTCGCCCCGACGCAGACGCCGTATCTCGATGCGACGGTGTCAGTGGCGGCGGTTGCGGCGGCGGTCGCGGATACCGAGCAGCTCGGCAGCTTTATGTATCGCGTCGGCGCTCACCCGCTGCTGCCGGGCTTTGGCGATGCGCTGGTGATGACCGTGCTGGATCGGCGCGGCGCGCTGATCGGCGTGATCGCCGTAGATGTCATTGATCGCACCGAGCCGCTCAGCCGCAGCCTGATCCGCACGCTGGAGATCGTCGCCAACCAGACCGCCATCGCCGTCGCCAACATGGCGCTGGCCGCCGAGCAGGAGCAGACCGTTGATCGGCTGACGGCGCTCAACGCCCTGAGCCTGGCGGTCAACACCGCGCAGCTGGAGCTAGGCGACCTGGTGCAGATGACGGTCAGCGGCGCCGTCGGCACGACCGGCGGCGTCGGCGGCGGCGCGCTGGTGCTCAACGAGAATGTGATTCAGGCCAACTGGACGTTTCGGCTGCCGGCCGCGTTGGGCGACCATGTGCTGACGCTGCTCGACCAGATCGACGGCGACTACACCGAACTCCAGCACGACGAGGTGCTCGTGCTTGCGCCCGCCGCTAGCCTGCGGCGCGTCCTGATCGTGCCGCTGCGGGGCGCCAAGCTGACCGTCGGCGCACTGTGGCTGGGCTTTGCCCAGGACCATATCACCCAGACCGAGCGTGAGATGGCGGTGCTCTATGCCAAAATGGCCGGCGCCGTGATCGAAAACCTCAATCTGTTTGCGGCGGTGCGGGCCGCCCGCGACCGCATGGCCGCGATCCTGGCCTCGACCCACGAGGGCATTTTGCTGGTCGACGGCGACCGGCGTGTGGCCCAGGTCAACAGCGCGTTCGGCGAGCTGCTGGGCGTGGCCGAGTCGCGGCTGATCCATCGGTCGGTGGATGAGCTGTTTGGCGACCACTCGCTGCTGGGCCTGGAGAGCGACACGACTGCGGCGATTGTGCAGGCGCTCCACGCCGTGCTGGACGGCAGCGATGAGCAGTTCGAGGGCGAGTTTACGCTGACCGGCGCGGTGCTGCTGGACATTTCGTGGACCGTGCTGCGCGCCCACGGCGACCTGGGCAGCAGTGCCGGCGCGCTGTGGGTAGCCCACGATGTCACCGCCGACCGCCAGATGGAAAAGCTGCGCCAGGATATGTCGAGCATGATCGTCCACGACCTGCGCTCGCCGCTCACCAACATGATGATCTCGATTGACCTCTTGACCCGCCAGCTCAACGGCCCGATCAACGATGACCAGCTGCGCATTCTCCAGATCGCCTCCAGCAGCTGTCAGCAGATGCTCGATATGGTCAACGACCTGCTCGACATCCGGCGCCTGGAGTCCAAAAGCATCGTGCTGCAGCGCCAGGCCAACCGCCTCGCGCCGATTGTCGAGACCGTCATTGAGCGCCTGGAGCGCATCGCCGACGACCGCCGGATTAAATTTCGGCCCGAGGTTGAGACGACGCCGCTGCTCCAGATCGACCGCGAGATCGTCCGCCGCGTGCTACAGAATCTGATGGACAATGCGCTAAAGTTCAGCCCGAACGGCGGCGAGGTGGCGGTGATCAGCCGCGTGCTGCCGGCGGCGGCGCTGCCGGTGCCGCACCTGTCCGGCGACTGGGCACTGGTGGCGGTGCGCGACCAGGGGCCAGGCATCCCCGAGGCCTACCAGGCAGTGATCTTTGAGCTGTTTGGCCAGGCGCCGTCGGGGCGCGGCCGTGGCACCGGGCTGGGGCTGTCCTTCTGCAAACTGGCCGTCGAGGCCCACGGCGGCGCGATCTGGGTCGAGAGCGCGCTGGAGCAAGGCTCGACGTTTTATTTTACGCTGCCGGTGGCCCGCAGCTAGCCCGGCGCCCGCACCCACAAGCGCGCCGCCCCGAGGATTTCGGAGCGGCGCGTGGCGTTAAGCGGCGGTCGCTAGGCGCCAGCGCTGGGCGGCGGGGTGCGCGGCGCGGGCGCCGGGCGGCGGTTGCGGCTGCGGAGCGCCCGCAGCAGCCCGTAGCCGAGCGCCAGCACAATGAAAAACGGTAGCCCGACAATCCCGAGCCAGATGCCGGCCGTCGCAATGCCTTGCAGCACGCTTTGCAGCGTGCCGCTGGCCGCGTCAATGGTCTTGCCTGGCTGCCACGGGATCGCGGTGGGCGACGGCGTGGGGCTGGGGACGAGCGTGGCGGTCGGCGACGGCACCTTCTGCTGTAGCACGACGGTGATCGTCGAGTAGGCGGCGCGCTGCGTCAGAAAGTTGATGCGGCCCTTGAGCTGGCTGATCTGACCCTCCAGCTCGGTCAGCTGGGCGTTGACCTTCAGCGCCTCCTCAACGGTCTTGGCCTGCTCCAAAAACGTGCGGACGCGGGCCGCGGTCGCCTCCAGGTTGGCGATCTGCGACTGGACATCGACGAACTCCTGCGAGACATCCTGGCCGCTCGCCTGCTCGTTGAGCACGGTGCCGATCGCGCGCAGGTCGCTCATGGCCTTCTCGAAGGTATCAACGGGGACGGCGAAGCTCATGGTGGCGCTGCTGGCGGCGCCGGCCTGGTCGCTGTTTTTAATCTCCAGCACATAGCCACCGGCCTGCGCCGCGACCGCGCTAACCCAATTCAGTCCGACCGTGGCGTTGTCCACCTCGATCGTCATGTCACCGTTTTTGATAATTTTGCGGTTCGGGTCGCTCCGAAAGTTGGCCTGGAGAGTTTTGTCGTCGCTGGGCTTTTCTGTGGTGCCGCCGCCGGGGGCGTCAGCGCTTGCTTCATCGGCGGGCGAGGCGGGCATCACCGCCGCCGTGGTGGGCGCTGTCTGCTGGGCGGCATTGCTGCTGGCGGGTTTCTGACTCGATGTACTCGTTGCTACTCGAGCCACCACACGCTGCCAAGAGCGTGGCCATCAGGACAATCACCACGAAGATCTGTGCTAGCCGTTGCATACGGCCCTCCTTATCTGTGTACTGAAGAGAACGTTGCACGGCTCGGTTTTGTTCCGGGCAGTTTTAGCCGTCGAGCAGCGCCACCACCTCGGGCTGGGCGCGGAAGGTGGCGTGGAGCTGCGGATCGCTGGTGTGGTCGAGAATATACTCGACGATGGCGCGCGCGGCGGCATGGTGGGTGGCGGCCGCCGCAACCTGGCCCTGCGCCCCGAGCAGCGCCGCCAGCCCGGCGTGGGCGCGGAACAGTGTAAAGCGCTCGTGCTGGCGCCTGGCGGCGGCGATGCAGGCCTCGTAGTCCGCGGGGTCGGCCGCGCCCAATCGTTGGCGGGCCTGCGCGCGCCACAGCAGAAGCTCGGGGTCGCGCTGATCAGGGTCGCTGGCATGCTGGGCAAACAGTGCATCGGCCAGCCGCACCACCGCCGGGTCGTCGCCGCTATGCAGCGCAAACTCAACCGCCATGATAGCGGCGAGATCGCCGAGCACCGCGTCGGGCTGCGCCGGCAGCGTCGGCAGCCAGGCGGCCTGCTCCGCGCGGGCCTGCTCAAGCTGGCCACGCTGCAGCAGCGTGCGGATGCGCGCGCCGTTGAGGAACACGTTCTCGGGGTCATCCAACGCCGGGATGCCGAGGTTGGCGATGCGCGTGTACTGCTGGTCGGCGGCGTCGTAGGCGCCCAGGTTGCGGTACAGCCAGATGACGGAGCGCGGGAAGCGCATGTTGCTCGCCAGCAGGTTGCCGGCGGCGGCGACCTCGAAGGCGGTGTCGAGCGCCGCCAGGCCGCTGTCCACGTCGCCGTAGCTCATGCTTAGCCGGCCCATCACCGCCGAGGTGCGCATGATGCCGAAGAGGTTGTTGATGCGGAGCGAGATCTCCAGCGACGCCCGCAGCGCGACAAAGGCCTCTTTGATGTCACCCGTGTCGCGGTACAGCGCCCCGAAGCGCCACAGGTTGTCGGCCAGCATCACCTGGTTGCCCAGCTGGTGCCAGAGCAGGTTAGCCTCGCGCAGCACCGCCAGCGCCACGTCGATCTGATTGCTCTCCTGGTAGTGCTCGCTGATGTCGTTGAGAATAAAGGCCAGCTCGTCGCGCAGGCCGTGGGCGCGGGCCAGGCCGAGCGCCTGCTCGCCATACGCGAGCGCGGCGGCCGGGTCGTCCTCCTGCCAGGCGTGCATCAGCACCCACAGCGCGCGGGTTTCGGCGCGGCCGTCGCCCAGCTGGCGGGCCAGCTCCAGCGCCTGCCGGGCTAGCGCGGCGCCAGCCAGCGCATCGAGCAGCGGGTTGAAGGTTGATCGCAGGGTCGCGATCGGCACGAGCGCTGCCAGCTCCAGCGCGGGGTCCTGGCGCTCGGCGGCGAGCGCGCGCAGCTCCTCGTAGGTTGCCACGGCCGCATCGTACTGCGAGGCCAGCTCCTGGACGCGGCCGCAGCTGGTGTAGAGCGCGATCAGCCGCTCCTGGGCCAGCGCGACAGTGTGGCTAAGCTGGATCGCGGCCCGGTAGTGCTGGCTGGCCTCGGCGGTGGCGCTGCGCTGCGCGGCTGCGTCGCCGGCCAGCTCATAGTAGCGCAGCGCCTGCTCGTCGGCGCCAGCCTCGGCGAAGTGCTGCGCGAGCACCGGCGCGAACTCGGCGAGGCGGTCGGGGTAGAGCGCCTCCAGCACGCCCCCGACGGCGGCGTGCAGCTGGCGGCGGTCCTGCCGCAGCAGCGAGGCGTAGGCGGCATCCTGGACCAGCGCGTGGCGAAACAGGTACTCCAGCTCGGGCTCGGTCTGGGCCAGCGTGATCAGGCCGGCGGCTTGCAGCGTCTCCAGCGTTGGGTCAAGTAGCATAGGTGATCCCCGTTGAGCGGCCCCCCTATTGTACCTGAATGCGCGCCGCCCTCCCAGCGCGCACTACGGTAGCGCTAGCAACGATTTTTGGGTTATCATCGTCTAGTAGGTGAACACAAAGGAGAGTTCCATGAGCTGCAAAGAGTGCGGGGCGACGTTGGCGGCCAATCAGCGATTTTGCTCAGCGTGTGGGGCGCCGGTGGCCGTCGCCGCGCCCGCGGTGGCCGGCGAGCGCCTGGACCTGCCCGATCCGCGGGTTGTCGCGGCCGGTGAGGGTCACACTGGGATCGACTACGAGATCGTTGGGACGACCATGCAGGCGGTGATTGTCCAGCTGGAGCCAGGCCAGAAAGTCTACTCCGAGACCGGCGGCATGGCCTGGATGAGCGGCAACGTCCTCATGGACACCAACGCCGGCGGCGGCGGCGGGCTGGGCAGCATGCTCGGCGGCATGCTGAAGCGCGCGGTCTCGGGCGAGTCGCTGTTTATCGTCGATTTCAGCGTTCAGCAGGGCCGCGGCATGGTCGCGTTCGCCTCGGAGTTTCCTGGCAAGATCGTGCCGCTGTCGCTGGCGGCTGGGCAGTCGATGATCATGCAGCGCGATGCGTTTATGTGCGCCGAAAAAAGCGTCGCCATTGAGATGCACTTCCGGCGCAATTTTGGCACCGGCCTGTTCGGGGGCGAGGGCTTTATCCTCCAGAAAGTGACCGGGCCGGGCGTGGCCTTCGCCGAGCTCGACGGCGAGATCGTCGAGTACACGCTGCAGCCGGGCGAGGTTATGAAGGTCGACACCGGCCACGTGGCGATGTACGAGCCGACCGTGCAGTTCGATGTCGAGATGATGAAGGGTTTTAAGAATATCCTGTTCGGCGGCGAGGGCCTGTTCCTCGCGACGCTGCGCGGGCCGGGCCGCATCTGGCTCCAGACGATGCCGGCGCTGAACCTGGCCAAGAAGATCAGCCAGTATCTGCCGAAAACTGGCGGCAGCAGCGGCGGCAGCCAGGGCGGCCTCGGCGGCCTCATGGATATGCTCGGCGGCGATTAGCTTCGAGTTATCAGTTATCAGTTATCAGTTTTCAGGAGAGGACGAGGGGAGACGAGTGACGAGTGACGAGTGACGAGGAGCGGACGGAAACTGAGAGTTAACTGATTCAAGAACGACAAGGATCGAGCGGCATGGCTCGGTCCTTGTCATTCCTGGGGTGCGCGGCGCGGCGTGGCGTGGCGCAGTTGGCAGCGGCTGGCATACAATACAAGCCCGATAGCTGAGTGTGTCTGGCCGGAGGATCGATATGGACAAAGAGGTTGTGCTGGCGCTCGCAGGGCCAATCATCACGGCGCTGCTGGGCGCGAGTGGCTTTTGGCTCCAGGAGTGGCGTCAGGGCCGCGACAGCTCGTTTCGGCGCCGGCAGACGCTGGCGCGGTCTAGCGAGATGGTGCAATTTATCGAGCACTGGGTGCGAGCGCAGCAGCAGGTGCGGGCGGGCGAGGAGCTGCGCGACGTGCACGCCGCCGCCCAGCGGCAGCTGGACTGGGCCTATGCGGCGGTGGCGCAGCTGCCCGAGGAGGAGCGGCCCCGGCAGCGGCTGACGCTGCGGCGGGCGCTGCTGTGGTATCGGCCGCGCAGCCTGCACGCCTGGATTGCCCACCTGGCGCTCACATTTTTTGTGCTGCTGGCCTTCATGGTGACGCTCGGTATTTTCGTCCCCCAGCCAGATACCAAACCACCCACGACGGCGACGATCATCGGGATGTATATCATTCTGCTGACGCCGGTATTTGCGACCCGTGCCTGGGCCGTGAGCGTCGATGACCGCGATGCAGCGCGGCTGGCGGCGCAGATTGCGTCGTAGGTGCCAAGTTCAGCCGTGAAAAAACGCCTGCTGTGTGGATACAGCAGGCGTTTGCGCTGACGACAGAGCGCTTTTGTCACCCTACTCTGGCAGCGCGTAGGTCACGTCGGGCATGGGCGTGCCGTCGATTGACTCCACCGCGACGCCGAACTTGAAGCTCCACCATGACAGCTCATCGATCCACGCGACCTGGACGATCAGCGAGTTGGCGCCGGGCTGCAGCGTGAGCGGCGCGGTGCGGCGCGGGCGCAGGAACGCCGAGAACGGCGAGCCTTCTATAACTTCTAGGTCGGGGGCCGCGTTGACGCCGTTGAGCCAGAGCTGCATCGGGCAGGCCGAGCCGCACTCGATGACCACCTGGCGCTCGTCGGGGCTGTGGACGGTGACGACGGCAAACGCCGCCAGCGGCGCGCCGCGCTGGAGCGCGCTGCGATGCTCCTCATGCAAAATCACGGTATAGGGATCGACCAGCGAGCGAAAATTGCCGAGCGCCTGCTCATAGCGCTGCCAGGCGAGCGGCGCCAGCGCCCCGCCATGCTGTAGCTCATCAACGCCGAGCGGCGCGGCGGCCTGGTCGTAGACCACGATCTGCCAGCGCGGGATCGCCGGGAACAGCGGCGCGCTGTGGTATGTCAGGCCCAGCGGCTGGCCGTTGGCCGCGAGGTCGGCCACGACCGACCAGCGGGCGGTCTGCACGGCGCCGTCCCAGCGAAATGGGCTAGCGAGCAGCGTATCGGCGCTCACGGCGTCGAGGGCGAAGGTGGCGGTGCGCTCGCCCTGATGGTCGCTGACCTGCCAGGTGACGGTGCCGCTGACCACGCGGTCGGCGGGCGCGATGAGCACGTGGGCAAACTGCGACTGCGCATCCTCGGGCGCCACATAGCTGAACAGCTGCGCCAGCGGCGGGCTGACCGGCGTGGGCGCTGCCACTGCGCTGCTGGCGGCGAGCGCCAGGCCCACGGTGATCGCCGCCGACTTTGGCAGCGCCGGCAGCGTGATCGTCGTGGTGGCTGTGGCGGCGTCGTAGCTCCAGTCGCGGTGCGGCGCATCGTTGACGGTAACGGCGCTGGGCGCGGCGCTAGCGACGAGTTCCAGGGTGTAGCCGCGCTGGCGGGGCAGCGCGGCGCACAGGCCCACGACCGGCGCAATCGTGATCACCCGCTCGGTGGCAGAGGGCGCGTGATGATGCACGGTCGTCCACTCGAACTCGCCCGCAGTGTAGGCTACGGTCGTCGCGTCATCCTCATATACCTGGCCGCTGCCGTCGCCGGGAAAAATCCGCAGCGTCAGATGGTCGGTCGGCAGGTCGGCGGTGGTGCGGCCGACGGGCGCGACCGGCACGACGGCGCCGGCCCGCACCAGCAGCGGCACGCGGTCAAGGCCGCCGCTGATCTGGACCCAGCGCGGGCCGGTCCACTGCTCGTGGGTGGTCCAGTCGGTCCAGGTGCCGGGCGGCACCCACACGACGGCGCTGGCCAGGCCGGTCGCCGGATCGGCCGGCGTCAGGATCGGCGCGGCCAGCAGATCGTCGCCCAGAAAATATTGGTGGCGCGCGATGTAGGCCGCGTCGTCCTCGGGGTAGCTGTAGTAGGTCGGGCGGCACAGCGCTAGGCCGATGTCGGTGGTGCGGCGGGCCATCGTGTACAGGTAGGGCAGCAGCTGGTAGCGCAGCCGGAAGGCGTCGCGGGCAGCGGCAAAGACCGGCGCCGGAAACAGCCACGGCCGTCGCTCGGCCAGCGGGTCTTTGGTGGCGTGCAGCCGCAGGCACGGGCTGAGCGCGCCGTACTGCACCCAGCGCGCAAACAGCTCCGGCTCGGTCGCGCCAAAATGCCCGCCGATGTCGTGGCTCCACCAGCCAAAGCCGACGTTGGCGGCGCTGGCAGTGAAGTGCGGCAGAAACTGCAGCGCCGGCCAGACCGCCAGTGTGTCGCCCGAAAACCCGATGGGATAGCGGTGGTTGCCCAGCCCGCCCCAGCGGCTGTAGAGCAGCGGCCGGGTGCCGCGCCGGGCGGCGTCGTGAAAGTGCAGGTGATTGATCCAGATCAGCGGGTCGAGGCCCGGCAGCTCGCAGCCCTGGCCCTGCTGCCAGTCCATCCACCAGAAGTCGACGCCCTGATCCTCCAGCGGATGGTGCAGCCGCTCGAAGTACTGCTGCGCAAACGCGCGGTCGGTGATGCGGAACGGCACGGCCGCGCCCGCGCTGCTGTCGGCGCCCAGCGCGGCGGCGAACTCGGCGTACTGCTCCTCGAAGTTTTGCACGCCCTCGGCCGGGTGCAGGTTGAGCGTGGTCCGCAGGCCCTGCTCGTGTGCCCAGGCCAGAAAGCCGGCGGGATCGGGGAAGAGCTTGCGGTTCCAGCTATAGCCGGTCCAGCTGTCGGTGGTGTGCCAGTCCATGTCCAGCACCAGCACGTCGAGCGGCAGGTCGTGGGCCTGAAAGTCGGCGACCAGCGCGCGCAGGTCGGCGTCGCTATAGCTCCAGAAGCGCGACCACCATGCGCCCAGCACATACCGCGGGATCAGCGGGACCGCGCCGCCGAAGCGGGTGTAGTCGCTGAGCGCGGCGGCGTAGTCGTGGCCGTAGCCGAAAAAATACCAGTCCTGGCCGGTCGCGGTGCGGGCCGTGACCCAGCCCTGCTCGTCGAGGACCGTGGCGGTGCTGTCGTCGAACAGCGCCCAGCCACTGCGCGAGACCAGCCCCGGCTCCAGCGCCTCATCGGTGTGGGTGCCATCGAGGGTGCGGCGGGTGCCCCGCAGGTTGGCGGCGTCGGCGGCGCCGGGCCGCCAGGTTTGGGCGGCGCCGTTCAGCGCAAACCCAATGCTCAGCGTCGCGGCGTCGAAGGGCGCGCCCGGCGTGTAGCGCAGCTGCAGGTCGCCCGTGTCAATGAGCAGCGCCGCGCCGTCCTCGGTGGCGGTGAAGGGCGGCGGGTCGGCGTAGCGGCTGGGAAACGCAAAGGTCGCGCGGTCCTCCCACCGGCCGTCGGGGCGATACTCCAGGCGGATCAGGCGGCTGGTCAGGATGGTGAAGCGGGCCTGGCCGGCGATGACGGTGGCGGCGGGGTGCGGCGCCGGTCGGCCGCCCAGCCGCACGCGCTCAAAAAAATCGGCGGGAGGGGTTGCGGTCATGGCTCGTCCTTTCTGTTGCCGAAATAGTACAACAGCTAGGAGCGTTAAGGGAGCGGGCGGTTTGACTGAGCCAAAACGTATTGGTTATCAACAGTTATAGAAGATGAAAATATTTTAGGCTTATTCAGTGTTATAAAGCATATTTTGCACAAATAGCTCTTTACCGTATTTAGAGAAGTAATAAAATATACTCCTCTCCGCGATATCAAACATAATTTTGTACATCTCTTCTACCGTCCATTCTATTTGACGGAAGTAAAAGCTTCCTCTATTAAAATCTACCTTCTGTTGTGCTATGAAGATAAGTCTTGTTTAATTTACCGAACATCGCAATAGTTACAACTCTATCCAAGATAGATGAGTCTTCTTTGAAATCATATCCATAACCGAAGCATACGAAAGGAAAAATACTCTCGTGCATAAAGGCAGTTCTTAACCCAATAACGTTTTTGCCCAATCTTTCAATAGCATTTCCTTTAGCCTGTTCTTTAAGACCCTCTTTTATTCGCTGGTCATTAGTTCCTTGATTTTTGACTTCCGATATGAGAATGGGATATTTATTTCCATCTCGGTCCAATATAGATAATATCCCTCCATCTGGCTTAATTCCTGATGTTTCAAAATGGTAGTAAAACTCTTCTTCTGGAAAATTCTTCCGCAAGGCGCTTACAATAGAACTAAGACGCCAGAGCTGATCGTGATTTAGCAATAATCCATATATAGATGTTATATCTTCTATAATCTTTTGAAGGGCTTTATAAATATCATATTCCTGTTTTTTAGAGCTTATATTAATTATCGTACCTGATCGTGTTTCGCGCAATTGATTCTTTTTTGACATTAACAGCCTCTCCAGAAAAAAGTTAGTTGATCCAATTGCTTGGGTGTGCTCTCTGGATGAATATCAAGGCCGATTTCTTCTGCATGAATAATATGTTCACATATTTCCTCTACACTTAGGCCTGAGTGCTTGCGATGAGTATCTACGATCAATATAAACTCAACATTTATCGGTTTATATGAAAATCTCTGTGAACTTACTCTATAACGCTTGTAACTTTGTAAGACAAGTTCTGTATGACCTTTACGAATACAAATATCTACCATATTATTTAACGAAATCATTCCATCTGTACTGTAGCTAGTCAAAATGTATCTAGCTGGCAACAGATTTATGAGCTTTTCAAAAGCTTTTTCTGCCTCCCCACGATAGTTATAAGCACTTCTTCTCTCAGTACGCCAATCATGACGGATAGCCGCTTTATTCCTCCCTTCTATTTTTTCACTTAGTATAGGATAATCCCACAGCGTAAGTGTATTTAGTACATGATAGTTACTACCATAAGGATGTTGATTGTATGGGGGATCAAGATAGGCGATATCAATAGCCTGCTTATCTTGTAATAGCTTATTAGCTAAATCAATACAATCCATTTTCTCTACAATGTTTTCCTTATTATTATCAAAAAATACTGTAGGTTTTAGTTGAAGATTAGAAAGGATGCGATAGAGTGCAGTTTGCGTTTGTCCCCCCCAACCATTATGAAACCCTTTAAATACTCCGCTTGTATTACTCGTGTAACATGCCTGATATATCATTGGAGCTAATAAACACGACTTTTCTATTGACGTGATATGACCGCTATCCTCCCATTGCTTTATTTGAAGGCGCATAGCATCTAGCTTCATCCCATTAGATCGAGTATAGAACATCCTATCTTTCTGGATATCATACTGATCATCGTTTGATGGACACAAATGTTTAGTGATCCAATCTTCAATTGGTGGAAGATCATTAAGCATCTGTAGTGTACTATGATACCCACCTAGATCAGCAAAATCGGGCGCTTTATTACAGAAAATATAACAATTATTAATCTCTTTTGCATATGGCTCCCAATCATTTGTAATAACTCGGAAAAACATTTTTTTGGCCATTCTGGAGACAACACCACTACCAGCAAAGACATCCAAAAACGTAGAAGAAGGTTTAACCTCAGTCTTGGCGATGGCTAGTTGTATGAGGCCTAAGAGTTTTCGCTTATTACCTATGTATGGTATAAGCTGATTAAAAACATAATCTGAAGTCCAAGCTGCTGAATGGTCATCTCTATCGTATGTAAAGGATTGTTCAGTCATCGTAGCTCAACATTATTCTATATCGTGTGGTATTTATAGTATCATAGCTTGTGCTGGTGTGCTCAGCCAAGGTTGCTCATCGAGTGACAGAGCTTTACAGGTTTGGAAGAGATAGACCACACTTTAAGCTTTTGCAAAGCCTTTTCTGAATAAACTCGAAACCGAGAGAGATCGGGAATACTGTCAAGCCAGCCTCTTTTGGCACAAATAATAATAAGTCGCTGAGGCGACCTGAGTACGGTCGCCCCCGCAGGTCGGCGCCTAGATTGGCCCCGATGACAGGACTTTTTCGGCGTAGACATCCCAGAGCTTGCCCATGAACAGCGCGCCGAAGCGGCCGAGCAGCGCGACGCGCTCGCCCAGCGTCGGGCCGGTGGTTTTGAAGGTTGTGAGCTGCTTCATGAAATCGAGCAGGTGGATCGTAATAATGCCGGTTGCCACGACCTCAGCGGTCGGCTCGTCGGCGGCACTGACGTGGCCGCGCAGCAGCTTGGTGAACAGCGTGGTCGTGTCGCCCCACACGTCGAAGCCGCGGTCGTCCTTGATGTCTTTGTAGCCGCTGAGCGTCAGGGGCTGCCCGGCCGCGTCGGTGACAAACAGGCGGTAGAGCATGTAGCGGTGGGCCGGGTCGCCGCGGTCGGTGAACAGGTTGAAAATCCCGCGCTCGACCGGCAGCCGACCGCCGACCGCCCGGCCCTCGATATAGCCGGTGGCGCTGGCCTCGTGGTCGGGGTCGGTCAAAAACTGGCTGACGCCCTCGACCTTGATCGTTAGATGAAACATCAGGTCGTTGTCGGCGGCGCGGCCGTCGCGGAAGCCGCGGTCGTAGTCGGGGGCGCCGGCGGTCACAAAGCCCTTCATCTCCTCGGTGAACTCCAGCGTGGTCGCGTCGCGGGCGGGGGCCGGTGCGGGCTGGCCCGTGAGCGCAATGCCCTGCTCGGCGCACCATGCGCGGGCGCGGGCGACGCCCTGGTTGACTGCCTCGTGTAGCCGGTCGGCGCTCAGGTTGATCAGATAGTGCAGCGGCACCTCGGCGCGCAGCACCTTGACCTCAATTGGCCGGCCAAACTCGCCCCGCTCGCCGCGCACAATGGCGGCGTTGTTGGCGGTGATGCGCTCCTGAATCCGCCGAAAATGCCCGTTGGCGCTGGTCTCGATGATCTGAAAATACTGCGCCACAAAGCCCGAGTTCCACTCGCCCTTCTCGCTGACCGTCCAGACCACCCAGATCTCGTCGGCGCCGCGGGCGATCGCTTCCTCCAGGTTGGCGTCGGTGATGTACACCGGGTCGATATAGGTGTGGCCGTTGATCGGCACGGCCGGAAACCACATCGGCAGCGAGACGCAGGCGACCAGAAAATCCTCGCTCATCTGCGCCGGCGCCAGCGTCTCTAGGCGGTGCTGAGAGAAGTTGTAGACGTTGAACGAGGCGTCCTGCTGCGATGCGCGAATTTTGTCCCAGTCCAGGCCCCAGCCGGGAAAGACTTTTTCGCGGTAGGAGTCGAGGGTGAAGATCAACTCGGCGTAGAACAGCTTGACATATTGCTCGAAGATTCAGATCAATGCCGGCCGCTGGATCGAGATTCCGCCAGTTGTCGGCGATCTGCGTGCCGGTCATGCCCTGGCACAGCATCGCCAGATTCAGGCTGCCGCCGCTGGCGCCGTCGGCGTGATCAAAGGTTAGCCCAGCCTCGTCGAGCCAGACCTGCAGCACGCCGGCCTGAAATGCGACTTTCACGCCGCCGCCGGCCAGCATCAGCGACCGTTTTTTGGTGGTCATGCGTTGCTCCTCGTATAGCCCTCAAGCAGGTGGTCGGCGAAGCGGTCGGAGAGCGCGGCGATGGTCAGGCTGGGGTTGGGGCCGACCGGGCCAGGCATCACCGCGCCGTCGGCGACGTAGAGGCCGGGGTAGTTGAACACCTCGCCGTAGCTGTTGACGACGCCCTCCGCGGCGGTGCGGCCCATCGGCGCGCCGCCAAGCGCGTGGACCGTGATGAGGCGATTGAGATGATAGGTCGGGTTTTCGACAAATGTGCCGCCCAGCTGCTCGGCGACCGCCGCCGACGTGTCACGGACGCGCTTAAAATACTCGCCCGAGCTCTTATTCACCCAGTCAACGTCGAGGACCTTGCCCTTCATGGAAATCTTGCCGTCGGGGATGTCGCGGCCCATGCCCAGCAGCGGCATCGAGCCGGCCGACAGGTCGCAGGCGCCAAAGGCGTTGGCGATCTCGCTGCCGAGGTCGGTCATCAGGTCGCCGAAGCCCAGCCGGCTGCGGACCACCCGCGTCATGGTGTGAAAAGCCCGCTCGATCACGCCGGGCGAGTCCATCATCTGCAGCATCCAGCTGGCGAAGCCAGGGTAGCCGGCGTCCTGGAGGTAGAAGCCGCGGCCCTCGCCGCCGTCGAGCGCGTCAGGCACGCGAATCGTGCTGGTGATCACCGGGCCGAACGCCGGGTCGATCACCCGCGGCCCGCGCGCGCCGTTGGCCTCCTCGGAGCAGCGCAGCACAAACGAGAGAAAGTCGCCGTTGCCGCAGAAGCGCGAGCCGAGCTGCTCGCTCAGGTGCGGGAAGGCGGCGCGGTTTTTCAGTAGCAGGTAGGTCGAGCCAATCGTGCCGGCCGACAGGATCAAGCGGTCGGCGGTGATCGTCTGGGGCGGCACGACGCTGGGATCGTTGGTGTCGGTGGGGTGGCCCTCGTTCGCCGGGTCGTGGTACAGGTAGGTGATCGTGTAGCCGCCGCCGTCGCGTGGCGCGAACGACCGGACCTCGGAGCGGGTGCGGATGTTGGCGCTCAGGCGCTTGGCCTCGCTCAAATAATTGAAGTCGAGGGTATTTTTGCTGCCGTAGTTGCAGCCGACATCGCACTCGCCGCACAGCCGGCAGGTGTAGCGCGTCCGGTCGTGGAGGTTGCGGTGCAGCTCGTGGATCGGCTCGCCGGGGACCGGCGTCTCGCCGGGATTGCCGAAGGTGACGGCCAGGTTGGGCAGGTGCCAGTCCAGGCCCAGCTGCTCGGCGGCGTGCTTCAGCGCCAGCGTCTTCGACGTGCCGCTGTAGGGCGCGTGGTCGAGCGGATACTTCTGCACGGCCATCATTTTTTCAACGCGGTCGTAGTGCGGGTCAAGGTCGGCGCGCGTGACCGGCCAGTACTCATAGCCGCCGCTCGCCAAATCCTCCTTGATGAACCATTTTTCATCTTTGCGGATCAGGACGTTGGCGTAGATCAGCGAGCCGCCGCCCAGCCCGCTCGACATCACTGCTGCCAGGCCCTCAAACGTCCAGATGTTGAACATGCCGTGCAGGCCGTCGCTGGGATTCCAAAAATTCCGCTTCATCAGGTGCGGGCTGCGCGGGAACGAGTTCGGCGGATAGGCCTTGCCGCGCTCCAGCAGGCACACCTTGAGGCCAGCCTCAGCCAGTCGGTACGCCATCACCGAGCCGCCAAAGCCCGAGCCGACGATCACCGCATCGAAGTGTGTTGCGACCATGCTGCTACCTTTGCTGTTGTGGGGTTGGCGCTATCATAGGCCAGATAGTGCCGAGCCACAAGAGGCAATTTACGTGCGGCGGTAGCAGAGCTGGCCGGGCTATTCGGCGGCGCTCACCGTGACCGCGCCGCCGTCGCTGAGCGCGACGTTGACGTGGTGGATCGTGCCGGCCAGGTCGATTTCGATCTCATAGGTGGTGGCGCGGCCGTCGGTGGCGGTGCGCAGCAGGCGCACGGCGTCGGGGCTGGCGGCGTCGGCTGGCACGTCGCTCATCTGCGCCAGCCACTGGCGGGCCGCGCCGAGGATCACGGTCTGGGCGTTGCCGTCCAGCGCCTGCATCGCGCTGTCAAGGTGAATCGTCGTGGCGTCCTGGGCGGCGGCGGCGTTATCGTTGTGGTGCATCGGGCGGTCCTTTCGCTAGTACCGCGGCCATAGCAAGCGCAAGGCCAGAGCCGCGGCGTGCTACAATCGCGGCCCTATGCGACGGGACATGCGATGAGCTATATTGTGATCGAGGGCGTGATCGGCGTCGGCAAGACGACCCTGACGCGCCTGCTGGCCAGCCGCCTCGCGGCGACGCCGCTGCTGGAGGTCGTGGAGGAAAACCCGTTTCTGGGAAATTTCTACGCCGACCGCCAGCGCTACGCTTTTCAGACCGAGACGTTTTTTTTGCTCAGCCGCTACCGCCAGCAGCAGAGCGTGGTCCATCCGGCGGTGGCGGCCGGCAGCCTGGTCAGCGACTATCTGTTCGCCAAAACCCAGCTGTTCGCCGGCCTGAACCTGGCGGGCGACGAGTGGGACCTATTCTGCCAGCTCTACCGCGCGCTGGCTGAGCGGGTCGCCACGCCGACGCTGGTGGTCTACCTGCACGCCGGCGTTGACACCCTGATGCAGCGCATCGCCCAGCGCGACCGGCCGTTTGAGCGCAATATGTCGCGCGACTATATTGCCGAGCTGGCGCACGCCTACGACGAGTGGTGGCACGGCGAGCACGATGGGCCAGTGTTGAAAATCGAGACCGACCACCGCGACCTGGTGGGCGACGAGGCGGCCCAGGAGGCGGTGATCGGCATGATTCGCGCGGCGACGGCCGGGTATACGCAGCAGCCGCTACTCGACGCCTAGCAGCTCGCGGATAGCAGGGAGCAGCTCGGCGCGCGCAACGGTGCGCTGGGTGTGCGTGGCGCCGCGCAGGTCGCGCAGCACCGCCTGGCCCGCCGCCTGCTCGTCGGGTCCGATGACGACGGCGACCTGCACGGCTTTGGCGACGGCCTCCTTGATCTGCTTGCCGACTTTTTCGCCGCCCAGCGGCGTCAGTACGCTGAGGCCGGCGGCGCGCAGCTCGCTGGCGACCTGCAGCGACTCACCCAGCAGCTCGGGCGCGAACACGGTCACATACACTGCGGCGGCGCCGGCAGCTGGTGGCCCCAGCCCCAGCTCGGTCATCACAATCTGCAGCCGCTCGATGCCAAACGCGGTGCCAACCGTCGGCACCACCTTGCCGGCAAACGCGCCGATCAGGTTGTCGTAGCGGCCGCCGCCCAGCAGCGAGCCCATCGGCGGTTGCTCGATCACGGCCTCAAACACGATGCCGGTGTAGTACGACAGACCGCGGGCTAGCCGTGGCGCAACTGTGTAGGTCGCCGGGTCAATGCCCAGCGCCGCGAGGGCCGCGACGACCGCCGCAAGCTCGGCGACAGCGGCGCTGGCCGCGGCGTCGGCCTGGAGCGTCGCGGCCATCAGCGCCAGCACGTCGCTCGGCTGGCCGTCCTGCGACACAAACGCCACGATCTGCTCGGCCGCTGCCGGCTCGATGCCGCTGTCGAGCAGCTGCTGGCGCACGCCGCTGGCGCCCACCTTGTCGAACTTATCGACCGCGCGGTAGACGCCGGCGGCCGCCGCATCGTCCACGCCCGCCACGCGCGCGAGGCCGCTGAGAATCTCGCGGTGATTCAGCAGCACGCGGAAGCCGGTGAAGCCCAGCGCCTGCAGCGACTCGACGATCACGGCGATGATCTCGGCGTCGGCCAGCGCCCCGCCGACGCCCACGATGTCGAGGTCAAACTGGTAAAACTCGCGGAACCGCCCGCGCTGTGGTTTTTCGCCGCGGTAGCTCGGCCCGAAGGCGAAGCGTCGAAACGGCAGCGCGATCTCGTTGCCGTACTGGCCCATCACCCGCGCCAGCGAGACGGTCTGATCATAGCGCAGCGCCAGCTGGTCGTCGCCGTATTGGAGGCGGTACATCAGCTTCTCGTCGTCGCCGAGCTTGCCGGCAATCGTCGCCGCATACTCAATGATCGGCGTCTGCATCGGCTCGAACCCGTGGCGGGTGGCGACGGCGGTCAGGGTGCTGACGATGTGCTGCCGCAGCCGCATCTCGGCCGGCAGATAGTCCTTCATGCCTTTGTAGGTTTGGGCTTTGGCGCTCATACTTGCTCCTCGTTCGGTAGACATAACAAAAGGACGGGCCGAACGCCCGTCCTCCAGCGGCTGGGCGCTCGGCTACGCTGAACTCGTGGACGATGCGATGCGCGGTCGTGGCCGGCGGCGCCGTCAGCTCGGCGCGCAAAAACGCCGGATACAGCGGCAGGTCGGCCAGCTGATCGACCGCGAACCACTGAAAAATCAGGTGCGTGTGCTCCTCAATGCCGGTAAACGGCGCGGAGTGAGCTACAAGCGGGCTGTCGGCCGGCGCGCTGACGAGGTAGTACAGGCAGACCTCGTGGTAGTGGCGCTCGTTGTAGTCAAAGAAGTGCTCGGCCAGCCACAGCAGCCGCTCGGCCGTGATGGCGGCGCCCAGCTCCTCGCCGAACTCACGGACCACGGTGCCGGCCGAGTCCTCGCCGAGTTCGCCGCGGCCGCCGGGCAGCGTCCAGAACGGCTCGTCGGCGCCGCGATGCAGCAGCACCCGGCCGCCGTCGAGGAGCACGCCGGCGACGCGCAGATTGAAGCGGTGGGCGCCCTGATCAAACGCAATCATTTTTTCAGCTTCTTGATGTCGTAGCCGAGCCAGCGCAGCGACGCCGGATCGCTCCGCCAATCTTTGCGGACCTTGACCCACAGGTCGAGGAAGATCGGGCGCTGGAGGAGGCGCTCGATCTCATACCGGGCGGCGGCGCCGATTTTTTTCAGCATCTGGCCGCGGTCGCCGATGATAATGCCCTTGTGGCCCTCGCGCTCGACGTTGACCGTGGCGCGAATATACAGCCGGTCGCCGCGCTCGGCCCACTCCTCGACCTCGACGGCGACGCCGTGCGGCACCTCCTGCTGGGTGTTGAGCAGCACCTTCTCGCGCACCAGCTCGGCGACCTGCTCGCGCTCGCTGAGGTCGGTGTACTGGTCGGGTGGGAACAGCCGCGGACTCTCGGGCAGGCGCAGCACAATCTGGTCGAGCAGCCCGGCGATGCCCTTGCCGTCTTTGGCCGCCACCGCGACCTCCATCGTCCACTCGGCCAGCTCGCGGTAGCGCACCAGCGTCTCGTCGGCGTGGCGGGCCAGGTCCATTTTGTTCAGCACTAGGATCGCCGGCTTGCCGCTGGCTTTGATCGTTTCGGCGATGGCGCGGTCCTGGCTGTCGGGCGGCTCGCTGGCGTCGACCACGAAGCACACCACGTCGGCGTTGGGGATCGCGCGGCGGGCGGCCTCGACCATAAACTCGCCGAGCCGGGATTTGGGATTGTGCAGGCCGGGCGTGTCGACGAAAATCACCTGCGCGTCGGGGCGGTTGACGATGCCGCGCACGGCGATGCGTGTGGTCTGCGGCTTGGGCGAGACAATGCTGACTTTGGCGCCAAAGTAGGCGTTGAGCAGCGTGGACTTGCCGACGTTGGGCTTGCCGACCAGCGCCACAAAGCCGGCGCGCACCAGCTCGTCGCTGTTCATCGCCGGCGGCACCGCGTCATCGCCGATGAACATGGCGCGGTCCTCGGCGGGTGCGTCGCTGGCAGCGGCCTCGGCGGGCGCGTCGCTGGCAGCGGCCTCGGCGGTTTCGGCGTCGTCAGCGGCCGCGTCCTCGGCGGCGATGGGCGCCGCGATGGTCGTGGTGCTGCCGCCAAAGAAGCTGTCCATGTCAAACGCCGCGCCCTCGTCGGCCGAGCCAAAGACCTCGACGATAAACGGCTGCAGCCGTGCCAGGCGGCCCTCGATCGCAAACTCGGGGTCGGCGATGAACTCAATGCCCAGCGCGCCGCCGCGCTGGTCGCGGTCAATGATCGCCGGGTACGGGAACGCCGTCGCGCCCGTCGGCTCGTCGGGGCTGAACACGAGGCGCAGCTCGCTCAGTGCCTCGTCAAAGCGGGCCTCGGGGTGGGCGGTGGCGGCGGCGAAGTCGGCGGGGGTCAGCCCGGCGGCCGCGACGCGCATGCCGACGATCTGGCCGGCGTCGTCCAGCAAAAATTCGCCCTCGCACTCGATCTGGGCGGCGTCATCACCCTCGTCAATCTCGCTGAAGTAGGCGTAGATTGTGCGGGCGTCGGGATCAAAAGTTAGCTCTAGCATAAGTAGTTATCAGTTCTCAGTGTTTATGAGCTATCAGCTATCAGCTGTCAGCCATCAGCAGCCAATGTAGTCTGCATTGTTGAGCAGGAATATTCATTGCATGGGCGATGAGGTTTCAGGGTTCAGCACCAGGAAAAATTCCCGGCTCCTAAAACCACTTCAACTGGTCAAGGGCTTCAACAACTTCTGGCCGGAGTGTAAGCTGCCAGTGCTCTGTCCCTTCTTTCCGGCCATCAGCGAGCAGCTCAAGCCACTGCTCGTTCGGCGGGTTTTCTCCGACGGCTTTACCAATGAGCTTGGCTAGCCCACCATAGTGCAAATTGACGCCGCCATACGTTTTATACTGCGCAGCCTTCGCAAGATCGGTCGCAGTTAAAGTGTAGCCTGGAGCAGTATAGTGCGCCTTAAGCATTGCCATCTGCGCATCCGAAAAGTGTTCACGAAGGCCAGGGAGTTTTTCGATAAGTTTGTCAGTCGTCAGCATACGGTTTCTCTTTTCTTGTTGAATCAGCAATATCTACCGCTCGGTACTCGCTCCGCGCTACGGCGTCCGGGCGGGGATGGGGGCGCCGCCGGGCAGGGTGCAGGTGCCGGGCTGGGTGTTGACGGTGATCTGGGTAAAGCCCAGTCCTTTGAGCAGCTGCTCCATGTTGCGCTGGCCGTCGAGGTTGGCGCGGTCCAGGATGCCGGTCTCGCAGGCGCCGCGCAGAATCTCCAGCTCGGCGACGCGGCGGGCCTCGGACTCCAGGCCGGCGTTGCCGCGGGTCGCGACGCCGGTGGTGCGCTCGTAGACATAGGTGCGGTCATTGTTGAGCTTGGAGCTGAGTACCTCGGGCGGCGGCAGCGTCATGGTCACCACGCGGTCGCCCGTAACCTGCACATCCTGGTCCTTGAGCTTGCTGAAGTCAAAGCCGGCCACGACCTCGCCGTTGGCGATCAGCAGGAGTTTGTCGCCCAGAAACAAGTTGTAGAGCGTGCCGCCGGGCTGCCCGGCCTCGATAAATTTGTCGGCGATGACGGTGGTGGCCTCCATCTTGTTGACCGCCTTGATCGACTGGATCACCGTCGGCCGGCTGGTGTTGATTACCGTCGGCTGGGCGGCCAGCGGGTTGGAGATGCCGCTAAACGGATTCAGCTTCGAGGCGGTGCTTTTTGCGATGTAGAGGAAGGCGGCGCCCAGCAGCACGGCGGTGACCACCAGGATCAGCGCGCCGCGCACACAGCCGCTGCTCTGCGGCGCATCGTCAAAGTCATAGCCGTACATGCACGCTTCCTTCCAGACGGGGCCGACGCCCCCGATGAGCTGGTCTGTAGGTTAAGTATAGCATGGCCCCGCCCCGCTGCTGGGCTAGCTAGGACACCGTGCGGTCGCCCCAGGTCGCCGGCAGCGTGAAGCCGATGGTCGTGCCCTGGCCCTCGCTGGAGGTCGCCCACATCGTTCCCCCGTGGCGGGCCACGATGCTCTCGGCGATGTGCAGGCCCAGGCCCAGCCCGCCGCGGTCGTCGTCGGTGCCGTAGTGCGCCTGATACCACGGCTCGAAAATGTGCGGCAGCTTGTGGGGCGCGACGCCCACGCCGTGGTCGGTGACGATCACCTCAACCTGCTGCCCGCTACGCACCTCGATTGCGATGTCGCACTGCGGATCGGAGTATTTGATGGCGTTGCCGAGGACATTGCGCAGCACCTGGTCAACCCGATCAAGGTCGGCCGTGACCATCAGGGTGGCCGGGCCGGTGAGGCGCAGGTGGCAGCCGGGGCTGCTGGTCTCCAGCTCGGCGATGGTCTGCTGGATCAGGCTGATCACATCGAAGTGGGCGATATTCAGCTCCAGGCGGCCGGCCTGAATGCGGCTGACATCGAGCAGCTCGGCGACCAGGCGGGCGATGCGGTCGGCCTGGCTGTCAATGGTCACCAGCGAGCTGCGGGTTTTTTCGTTGGCGGGGTCGTCGCCTAGCCGCTTGATCGCCAGCTGGGTGTAGCCCTTCAGTGTGGTCAGCGGCGTTTTCAGCTCGTGGGCCGCGACCAGCAGAAAATCATCCTTCATGCGCTCGATGAAGCGCTCGTGGGTGACATCGCGGATCACCGTGACGGCGCCCAGCAGCTGGCCTGGCGTGCCCGGCACGGCGGCGGCGCGGATATGCAGCGTGCGCTGCTCATCGCCGTGCGCGAGCGCACACTCGCCCTCGACGGCGTGGCCCAGCAGCGCCTGATCGAGGCCCAGGTGCTCGAACGGCGGCGCGAGGTCCAGCTGGCTGGGCAGCTCGTGGATCGACCGGCCAATCGCCAGGGCGACCTCGGGGAACAGCTGCTTGGCGGTGCCATCGACCAGCGTCAGGCGGCCGTGCTGGTCGCACATCACGACGGCCTCGCACATCACCGCCATCGTCGCCAGCAGCTGTGAGCTGCGCTGAATCGCGACCTGGTAGGCGTGCTCGGCCTCGCGGCGGGCCACCATGTGGGCGGCGGCCAGCTGTGACTGGCTGATCATCAGCGCCAGGTGGGCGGCGTAGAGCGCCAGGGTTTGCGCGGCGCTGGCCGAGAGATCGTGGGCGCCGGGCCAGCCGGCCACGATGCCGCCGAACCAGCGGCAGTCGGCGCCGCCAATCGGCTGGACCCACAGTGCGCGGGTCGGGCTGCCCGGCGGCAGCAGCGTGCCGAGCGGGCGCCGCTGCGTAGGGTTTTGCTGGAGGGTGATCAGCAGGTGGTCGACGGTCGGCTGAATGTCGTCAAGCAGCAGCGGCTGGGCCAGGCGGATCAGCGGGCGCGTGTAGGTGCCCGTGGCGGCGTCAAAGACAAACAGCGCCAGCGCCGCGTCGGGCAGTGACTCGGCTAGGCTAGCCATGATCTGCTGCAGCGCGTCGCTGAGATCGGCGTTGGCGGTCAGGGCATAAGCCAGGGTGTGGAGGCGCACCAGCTGCTCTTCCTCGGGACGTGGGACCGCGGCGCTTGGTTGTTGCTCCATCTGCGTCATCTCTTCCTCGGTCGCGTTCTTTTTCGGCAATATCTACACAAGGCGTAGGCAAGGTTTAGGCCACAGACTACCTGTGAGACGATACAATCGTCGATCATCCAGGCCGGGCCGCTGGTACGTACATTGAAGTAGCAGGGTTTTAAGGAGCACGATATGAAAGCTATTCCGTCATCCGAGATCACGCCTGAGGCCGCCTATCTTTCGCGCCGCAGCTGGCTGCGACAGGCCGGCGCGCTGGGCATTGGCGCCGCCATGCTGGCCGCGTGTGGCAGCAGCGACACCGCCGCGCCCGTCGCCGACGCCGGCCCGACCGTGGCGCCGACCGCCGTGCCGCCGCCGGCCGTCAACGAGCTGACGCCCGAGGATGCGGTCACGGGCTACAACAACTACTACGAGTTCTCGACCGACAAGGAGGCCGTTGCGCCGCTGGCCCGCGCCTTCACCGTCGCGCCGTGGACCGTCGAGGTCGGCGGGCTGGTCAATAAGCCCAAGACTTTTGCGCTGGAGGATCTGCTCACGCAGTTCCCGAGCGCCGAGCACGTCTACCGCCACCGCTGCGTCGAGGGCTGGTCGATGGTGATCCCGTGGCAGGGCTTTGCGCTGGGCAAACTGCTGGCCGCCGTCGAGCCGACGAGCGCCGCCAAATATGTGCGCTTCACGTCCATCGCCCGCGAGTCGGAGATGCCGGGCCTCAAAGACACCGCCTACCCCTGGCCCTACACCGAGGGGCTGCGGCTCGATGAGGCGATGAACGAGCTGGCGCTGCTGGTGACGGGGCTGTATGGCAAGGAGCTGCCGCCGCAGAACGGCGCGCCGCTGCGTCTGGCGCTGCCGTGGAAGTATGGCTTTAAAAGCGTCAAGGCGATTGTGAAGATCGAGACTGGTCGCCGAGCAGCCCCGCACGCTGTGGTCGGAGATCGCGCCCGACGAGTACGGCTTCTATGCCAACGTCAACCCGGCAGTGAATCACCCGCGCTGGTCGCAGTCGAGCGAGCGGCGCATCGGCGAGAGCGGCCGCCGCAAAACGCTGCCGTTCAATGGCTACGCCGAGCAGGTCGCCGGCCTCTATGCGGGCATGGACCTGCGAAAGAACTACTAAGATGGCGCGGCTTCGCAAACACTGGCTGCGCTATCTGGTGCATATCCTGGCGCTGATCCCATTCATAATGCTGGCCTGGAACTATTACCGGCTCCAGCACCACCTGCCCAACGATCTGACCAAAAACCCGATTCAGGCGATCACGTTCCGCACCGGCAAGACCGCGCTGATCATCCTGATCCTGTCGCTGGTCGTGACGCCGCTTAACACGCTGTTTGGTTTAAAACTGCAGGCGCTGCGCCGGCCGCTGGGGCTGTACGCCTTTTTCTACGTCACGCTGCACCTGCTGACGTTCACGGTCCTCGACTACACGCTGGACTGGGATTTGATCAGCGAGGCGATCCTGAAAAAGCGCTACGTGCTGGTCGGCTTCACGGCCTGGCTGCTGCTGGTCCCGCTCGCCCTGACCTCGACCAAGTGGGCGATGCGGCGGCTGGGCAGGCGCTGGAAGCCGCTGCACCTGCTGGTCTACCCGATAGCGCTGCTGGCGATCTTACACTTCGTCTGGCTGGTCAAGGCCGACGTGCGCGAGCCGCTGTCGTATGGCCTGGCGGTGGTGCTGCTCCTCGCGCTGCGCCTCCCGACGGTCCGCGGGTTCTTTGTGCGGCTGCGCCAGCGCCTCGCGCCCGCGCAGTCGCAGCCGGCCCGGCGGGCATCGTAGCGCGCTGGCGGGCGCGGCGGGGCGTGGCACGAGCCGCGCCCCGCTTGGCTAGACTGGTCCGGACCAGGTGAAGAAATCTACGCCCTCGTCACCATACCTGGGTGACAGAGAATCAAACTCACCAGGCGAATAATCTATATGGTGGCAGCCACCAGCACCGCCCTGCTGCGCGCGCCACAAGATGTACTTCCCTTTGAAAAGCTCTTCGAGAAAGTCAGTGATGCGCTCAGCAATATCCTGCGCTGCCTCGTCTAGGGTTGGATTATCGAGCCAGCAGTCAAAATGCACGTGCGTGATCTTCTCAATAAAGAGAATTGCTTCGGTCCCATCATGCACAATTTCTACCTGACCCACGTCAGGATGGGCGGCAGGAAAAATGATTCGAAAGTCTTCCTGAGCCACATCAGGAGTGGTAGCCGGAAGAATAACCATCGCCGACTGCGATGCCTCGCCGACGGTGAAAGCTGAGGCACCAAAGGTTTGCTCCAGCAGCGCTATAAGCTTGTCTCGTATCATGGTTGCGTAGTATACAGGGCTATGCTCGCTTGATCGCCAGTAGCTCGGGCGCCGGGCGGCGATGTGGCGCGGCGCGTCTCGCAGCGTGATTGCAGTGCTCAGCTCGCAGCAGAGGCGCAGCACGCGCCGCTTGTCGTTGGGTGCTGGCTGCGCTATGCTGTGCTTACCACCGACGAGCTTTTGAAATCCAGCGAGGCGCCAATGATTCGATCCCTGCGAGCATGGCTCCGCCATCTGCCGTTCACTGAGGCGCTTCAGCGCGAGCAGGCCGCGCTGCTCCAGTCGCTGCTGCTGGTGTTGCTGGCCGGCGCGGCACTGGGCATCCCGATTGCGCTGACCGCCAGCGCCGTGGTTGACCAGGTGGTAGGGGTTAGTAGCTCGCTTGTGATGGTCGCGCTGATCGGCGCCGCGCTGCTGCTGCTGCGGCGCGGCCACCTCAGCGCCACGGTGGTGCTGAGCAGCCTGGTGACCCTGGGATTCGTGGCGCTCAATATGGCGCCGGCCGGGCTGGTGGGCAGCCGGGCGATCTTCCTGATGCTGGCGCTGCCGATGGTGCTGGCCGGCTTTGTCGGCAATCGCCGCCTGCTGTGGGTGATCACTGGGCTGGCGGTGCTGATCGTGGCCTTGATCGCCGTGCTCCGGCCGCCGGCCGCGGGCGACCGCGCCGCCAGCTACGACCCGCTGCTGACGGTGCTGACCTGCGCGGTCGTGGCCGGCCTGATTGCGGGCGTGGTCGAGCGGCTGGGCCAGTCGTTTCAGCGGGCGCTGGCGCAGGCGTATGCCAACGAGGCCGTGCTCACGGCGGCGCGCGACGCGGCGCTGGCGGCCGACCGGGCCAAGACGACCTTTTTGATGACCATGAGCCACGAGCTGCGCACGCCGCTCAACGCGATCATCGGCTACAGCGAGCTGCTGATGGAGCAGGCCGAGGACGACGGGCAGGCGGCGTATCTCCCCGACCTGCGCGAGATTCGCGGCGCGGGCCAGCGCCTGACTGGCGTGCTCCAGGATGTGCTCGACCTGGCTAGCCTGGAGGCCGGCGCGGTTGCGCTGAGCGCGGCGCCGTTTGCGCTGGGCGCGCTGTTGGCCGAGGTCACGGCCGCGCTGGCGCCGGCGCTGGCGGCGCACGGCAACGTGCTGCACATCGCGCCAGGCGAGGCTGCGCTGGTTTCCGATTATGCACAGCTGCGCCAGGTGCTGTGGAAGCTGCTGGACAACGCCAATAAGTTTACGGCGCAGGGCACGATCACAGTCAGCGTCGCGCTGCTGGCCGAGCAGACGCCGCGGGTCGAAATTACCGTGGCCGACACCGGCCGCGGTATCACCGCTGCCGATATTCAGCGGATTTTTACGCCATTTACCCAGGCCGACAGCGCCCCCACCCGCCGCCACGATGGCAGCGGCCTGGGCGTGGCCTTGAGCGCCCGCCGCTGTCAGCTGCTCGGCGGCGAGCTGCGCGTCACCAGTGTGCTCGGCCAGGGCAGCGCCTTCACCGTGCGTATCCCAACCGAGGTCGGGCCGTAGCCGCCCGCCGATCATTCCAGCTGCCACCCGGCCAGCTTCGTAAACTCGTCGCGATTCTTATGAAACGACCTGTCAAGATCGGTGGGCGGGCGGCGTCTTAGTTAACAGAGACTTCACTCCCCTACTGCTGGAGGTTGGTATGCGACGCTTTGCCGCTGTGCTCGCCGTTGTCGTTGGCCTGGCCGTCACCCTAGCGCTGTCGCTGGGACGGACCCACGCGCAGGATTTCACCCCGACGGATTCGGATACGGTGGCGATGCGTCAGCCGTGTCGCATCTGGCGCTGCACGCCGCTGCCCACCCGCGATGGCACGCCCCGCCCAACGCCGAATGGCACCGCGCGGCCCACAGCGTCGGCGCTGCCCACCCGTGACGGCACCGCGCGCCCAACGCCGCCGCCGTATCCGACGCCCAATGGCACGCCCCGCCCAACGCCGAACGGCACGCCGTGGCCGACGCCGACGCGCGTCGCCTGCAACGAGCCGACCTGCCCGCCACCGCCCCCACCAGCCGGCACGCCGCGCCCAACGCCGAACGGCACGCCGTGGCCGACGCCGACGCGCATCGCCTGCAATGAGCCGACCTGCCCGCCACCGCCACCGCCTGGCACGCCGCGCCCAACGCCGAACGGCACGCCGTGGCCGACGCCGACGCGCATCGCCTGCAATGAGCCGACCTGCCCGCCACCGCCACCGCCTGGCACGCCGCGCCCAACGCCGAACGGCACGCCGTGGCCGACGCCGACACGCATCGCCTGCAACGAGCCGACCTGCCCGCCGCCGCCCCCACCAGCCGGCACGCCGCGCCCAACGCCGAACGGCACGCCGTGGCCGACGCCGACGCGCGTCGCCTGCAACGAGCCGACCTGCCCGCCACCGCCCCCACCAGCCGGCACGCCGCGGCCGACGCCGAACGGCACGCCGTGGCCGACGCCGACGCGCATCGCCTGCAACGAGCCGACCTGCCCGCCACCGCCCCCACCAGCCGGCACGCCGCGGCCGACGCCGAACGGCACGCCGTGGCCGACGCCGACGCGCATCGCCTGCAACGAGCCGACCTGCCCGCCGCCCCCGCCAGCCGGCACGCCCCGCCCAACGCCGAACGGCACGCCGTGGCCGACGCCGACGCGCATCGCCTGCAACGAGCCGACCTGCCCGCCGCCCCCACCAGCCGGCACGCCCCGCCCGACACCGACCGCCATCTACTAGCCAGCATGCTCGGCGGTGCGCAGCCAGGCCCGCGCTGTGCACTGCCGAGCGCGCACGATCTGCGATGTGCTGGGAGTAGTGTCAAGATTCAGGCACCGCCGGCGTCCTATTCATTAAGCAGCGCCCCGCTCGCCGTTGTATCCCAGGATCGCCGTGAAAACGTCTATTGCGCCTGAGCCTGAAGCAGTGTCACGCTATGAGCTGGGGCCGCCCAGCTTTGAGGGCGCGTGCGACCGCTGGTACCATGTCGTGCATCGCTTTATTGCGGTGCGCGTCCAGCACCCGCAGACCGCCGAGGACCTTACATCGGATACCTTTCTGAAGGCGCAGCGCGGCTGGCCGCCCCGCAATGCGGCGCAGCCCGAGGGCGTGATGGCCTGGCTCTTCAAGATCGCCCAGCGCTGCATCGTCGATCACTACCGCGCGGCCGGTCGGCGGCCGGTCGTGTCGCTGGATGACGAGTTCGCAGGCCGAGCCGGCGGCGCCGCACTCGTTTGAGGAGCAGACCGCCGTGCGGCTGGTGTTCGCCGCTCTCTCGGAGCGCGACCAGCAGGTGCTGGCGCTGCGGATGGCCGGCCTGACCAACCGCGAGATCGCAGCGACGCTCGGGGTCAGCGAAGATGCGGCGGCGATGGCCTGCTTTCGGGCCTTGCAGCGACTTAAAAAACAGATAGGACACGAGTGATGCAGTTCTGGAGAACACGGCGGCGCGCCCACGCCCGGCTGCTGGCCCAGCACCTTGATGCCGGCCGTCTGCACGGCAGCCCCGACGATCCCGCAGAGGTCCAGGAGGCCCTGGCGACCTATGCGCTGCTGCAGCATCTCGTGCCGACGAGCGCGCCCGCGCGGCGGCTGGTCGCGGCGCCCGCCGCGCAACGCGCGGCCCGGCGCCCGGCGCGCCGCTGGTGGCTTGTATGGCCGGGCGCCGGCCTTGTGGCGGCCGCGAGCCTCGTGGCCCTGCTGCTGACTAGCCGGGCCGCGCCGCGGCCCGCGCCGCCCGCCGGCGTGGTCCACAGCAGCGGCGGCGAGCAGCAGCGTCTCGGCGCGACGCTGACGGCGCTGGTGCAGCCGGGCCTCACGCCCGAGGCGCGGGCGGCGCTGGTGCTTCGCTACCGCACGGCGCTGGCCGAGGCGCTCGCGCCGCTCGGGCCGCTGGCAGCCGCGGAGCTGATCGAGGCCCAGCGCCAGACGATCCTCGCGCTGCGCGGCCAGCTTGGGCGCGCCCACGGCCGAGGCACTGCTGGCCGCGCTGAATCCTGGCGGCGCGCCGGTGTCGCTGCCCACGCTGCCGCCGACGCCTAGCCAGCACCCGGCCGGCGCTGCTCGCACCACGCGGCCAGGGACCGCCACGCCGACGGTGGTCGCTGATCCAGTGCTGCCCACCCCAAGCGTCGCTGCGCCGCCGCTCCCGACGCTGGCCGCTGACCCAGCGCTGCCCACCCCAAGCGTCGCTGCGCCGCCGCTGCCGGGTGAACCGCAGCCAGCCGGGTCGGCGCCGACCGCGGTGCTGCCGCACGGCGCGGCCCTGCCGCCGTCCGCCCCAGCCGGCCCGCCGCGCACCGCTGCGCCCGCGCCAACCCGGCTGCACCCAAGTGTCGTGCCAACGCCGCGCCCAAGCGTCGTGCCGAGCGTTCAACCCAGCCCCACCCGCTCACGTCCCAGCGTCATTCCGACTGTCCGGGCCAGCCCAACCCGGCCGCGCCCAAGCGTCGTCCCAACCGTCATTCCGACTGTCCGGGCCAGCCCAACCCGGCCGCGCCCAAGCGTCGTCCCAACCGTCATTCCGACTGTCCAGGCCAGCCCAACCCGGCCGCGCCCAAGCGTTGAACCCACGGCGCCGCCCAGCGCAACAGCGCCCGCCCTGCCGAGCGCTGCACCGACCGCGCTGCCCGCGCCCAGCGCCATACCGAGCACGGCGCCCACGGCCCCAGCGCCCCCGACCGACGTGCCGCTTGTCCCCCCGACCGCTGCACCACCGACCGCTGCACCACCGACCGCTGTACCAGCCGCGCCCCCGACCGCTGTACCCCCGACCGCTGCACCACCGACCGCTGTACCAGCCGCGCCCCCGACCGCCGTGCCCCCGACCGCTGTACCCCCGACCGTTGTACCACCGACCGCTGTACCAGCCGCGCCCCCGACCGCCGCGCCCCCGACCGCCGCGCCCCCGACCGCCGCGCCCCCGACCGCCGCGCCCCCGACCGCCGCGCCCCCGACCGCCGTGCCGACCACGCCGCCACCCACGCCAACGCGCGGCCTGCCGCCGACCCCGCCGCCGTGTGGCTCCGACCGCTGCCCGCCGCCGACCCCGCCGCCGTGTGCGCCAAACGGCTGCCCGCCGCCGCCCACGCGCAACGTGCCGCCGACCCCACCGCCACCGCCGACCCCGCCGCCGTGTGCGCCAAACGGCTGCCCGCCGCCGCCCACGCGCGACGTGCCGTCGACTCCGCCGCCATCGCCCACATGGCCCCCGCCGCCATCGCAACCTACTCCCACGCGGGCCGTCCCACCGACCCCGCCGCCGTGCGCCCCCGATCGCTGCCCGCCGCCCACGGCGCTCCCCTGCGATCCAACGATCTGCCCGCCGCGGCCGTAGCGCTCTGCAAGCAGGCCACCGCAACATCGCGGTGGCCTGTGGCTAATTGGGTGGGCTGCGATTATTCGGGGTCGGCCAGCGGATCGGGTCAGCAGACGGCTCCCCTAGAGATGTGGGTAAGGATTAGATGCGTGCTGACCCGGTGAGGGACCCGGTGACTTCAGCCACCGGGTCCCTCGAAGCCTCCCCAGGCTCAGCCACCGATTGTCAATCCAGCCCACGATAGACCGCTCGTGCCAGCCGGCTACACCGTATAGACGGCGACAGTCTGTTGGAGGGCGCCGGCGAGTGTGCGCAGATCCTGGGCGGCCCGTTCGGCCTGGCGGGTTGAGGCCAGCGCCTGGGTGGTAGCCTGCTGGATCGAGGTCATGGCCTGGCCGATCTGCTCCATGCCGGCGGTCTGCTGCTGGGCGGCGGCGGCGATCTGGACGTTGGCCTGCGCGCCGTGCTCAACCTCGCCGGCGATGCGGTGAATCACCTGGCCGGCCTGGCCGGTCAGCCGCGCGCCGACCTCGACGCCCTTCGTCCCTTCCTCGGTGACGAGCACGGCGGTGTTGGCGGCGCGCTGAATGTCGCCCAGAATGTCGCGGACCTGTGTGGTGGCGGCCTTGCTGCGCTCGGCGAGCTCGCGGACGTGCTGCGCCACGACCGCAAAGCTTTTGCCCTGCTCGCCAGCCCGCGCGGCCTCGATGGCGGCGTTGAGCGCCAGGAGGTTGCTTTGGTCGGCCAGCTCGCTGACGGTCGTGATGATCGCGCTGATCGCCTGGGTCTGCTCGGCCAGCGCCAGGATGGTCTGGGCGATGCTTTCGACGCGCGTGCGAATTTGGCCCATGCCCGTGATCGTTTCCTCGACCGCGCCGGTGCCCTGGCGGGCGGCGTCCAGCATCGTCTGGCTGTCCTCGGCCACCTGGCTGGCCTGGTAGGCCGTCTGCACCGCAATCGCCTTGACCTCCTCGATGGTCGTCGAGGTCTGGGTGATCGCCGCCGACTGCTCGGCCGCGCTCGCCGCCTGCTGCGTCGTCGCCGCCAGAATCTCGGCGGCGGCTGTCACTATTGCGGTGTTCGTTTCCTTGACCTGGAAGGTGATGGCGTGCAGGCTCGCGACCATGTTGTTCAGGTTATGGCCGAGCGTGGTGAGATCATCACCAGAGTCATTCACCGGCAGGCGGCTGATCAGGTTGCCGGCCGCGACCTGCGCTGTGAACGCGCTATACGTTCGCACGATATCCTCGATGTATTCTTTGGCTACTTTGGTGTCACTGGCGGCGCGCAACTCATCGTTGGCGCGCTGCTGCTCGCTGATGTTGGAGCGAATGGTGTCCGACATGCGGGCGAATGCGTCCGCCAGAATCCCGATTTCGTCACGACCGCCGGGCAGTTTGCTCGTGGTTTCGAAGCTGCCCGCAGCGATGCGGCTGGCGGCGTCGGCGACCAGGGAGATGCGGCTCCCGATATGGCGGGCGATCAGCAGGGCGAGTGCGACGGTGAGCAGCACCGTCGCCGCCGTGATCCCGATAAGGGTGGATTTTAACGCCGCCGCCGAGGCAGCCGCATCAGTGTTACGGATGCCCAGGAGTCGCTCTTCCTCGGCCTTCAACACGCCGATTTGCTGGCGAAGCCCATCCATGTGCCGCTTGCCCAGCCCGGCAGCCTCAAAGGCAGTAACGTCAGCGCTGGCCGTGGTGCCCGTCGTGGCATTCCGGCGCAGCTGGATGCCTTTGTCGAAGACCTCGCGCTGCAACGCCGTCACGGCCGTATCAAGCTGGGCGAGCCGCGCTCCCTGCGTGGGATTGTCGCTCACCAGGGCGGAGGTTTCAGCCCGCAGAGTCCTGTAGCTGGCAAGGCCCTGGGTGTAGGGTTCCAAGAAGCTGTCGTCGCCCACAATAAGAAAGCCGCGATAGCCGGTTTCCATATTGATGAGCTGCGCCAGCACGGTATCGAGCTTGCCAATAACCTGGTAGGTGTGGTTGACCCACTGTTCATGGTCCTGGGTGTCTTGCACGCTGCCGTACATCCGCCCGGCCATGAGTACGACCAGGACTAAAATCAATCCCGCCTGGCCGATCAGCTTGGTGCGGACGTTCAAGTTGGTGAGGGTGTTCATGGAACGTTTCCTTCGTGTACCGCTGTCTTTGCAATGCTGCGCCGCCAATCAGCGCCCCATCGCCGCCCGGACGGCAGCGGACCGGGCGACAATGACTGGCCGAAACGATGCGGCTGGTAGGTATCTTACATCGTAGCGAGGTTGCTAAAGCGTTGAGTACGTATCATCACTCCGGCCCGTTTCGTGAAGATTTCTCCACCAAAACGGAGGTCTACGCCAGAACCTCAGAAAAATGTGTCTCAGCAGTGTGCTCGTCAACCCCGCACCGTGCCCAGTGATCGCGATGCTGGTGTTCACTGGCCCACCACCGTCGAAAACCACCTGTGTTCCGACGGTGGTATCGACCAGCATCAGCACCTGGAGCAAGCCTCAAAAACGGTGCGGAAACCACGGTCGGTCTGCGTCACGCTACGGAAAGCTCGTTGCTTGGGGTATCTGCCTCGTCACATTCCAGCGCAATAGTACGATGATCGACCTGGAAACGCTCATGATCGGGCTGAATCTGGCTGACAAAAATGTCTGAGGTTCTGGTGTAGAGTCCCAGTATACGGGCGCGCCGGACCCCGCGCAGCTCATCGCCTTTTTCATTTGGATGATGCCGATCAGTCCCTGATCCGGCGGCATCATGGGAGTAACCAGCGGCTCGGCTTTGCCCTCCAGCTGGGCTAATCCTTATCCACATCTTTGCCCGAAAAAAAGGGATTCATGATGCGGTACATGGCAGTGAAATCGATGAGCCGCTGAAACCCCTTCCAGATCACTTCGACGCCTGGTTCGCTGTCACGCCCCCGATCTCTGCCCGCCGCCCACGGCGCTCCCCTGCGATCCAACGATCTGCCCGCCGCGGCCGTAGCGCTCTGCAAGCAGGCCACCGTAACATCGCGGTGGCCTGTGGCTAACTGGGTGGGCTGCGATTATTCGGGGTCGGCCAGCGGCTGGTCATGCGCGATGCGCCAGCACATGGCCTGCAGCTCGGCCGGCGTGGTGCCGTCGCTGTCGGCGCGCAGCGCGGCCTCGTTGAGCACGGCGATGGCGAGGGATAGCAGCTCGACGGGCGTCATCAGTGCGGGGTTGGGCGCGTTGTGGAGGTCGGTGTAGAGCGTGGCCGCCAGCTGCTTGATCACCGTAACCTGAGTCGCGCGGTCGCCCACGGCCTGGCACAGCGCGTAGGCCGTCTGGTAGGCTGTGAGCGCCTCGGCCGGCTGCTGTAGCGCCCGGTACGCCGTCGCTAGCCCAATGTGGACCTCGGCCAGCCCGGCCTGATCCTCCAGGCTTTCGCGCAGCTGCTGGGCCTGCTGGTAGCTCGCGATGCTGGCGGCTGCGTCGCCTTGCATCATCTGCGTCTCGGCCAGCCCGACCAGCGCCACTGCCAGTCCTGACTGATCCTCAGCCGCCGTGAGCAGCGTGACCGCGGCCTGATAGGTCGTGGCGGCCAGCGGCCAGTCCGCTTGGAGCCGGTAGACATAGGCCAGGGCCGTCGTGCTGGTGCCCTCGTTGCTGCCGTCGCCCAGCGTGTGGAAGATTTCGATGGCGCCGCGGTAGGATGTGATCGCCTCGTCCAGCGGACCCTCGACCATCTGGCAGCGGCCGAGCTTGTGGAGCGTCTCGGCAATCGCCGCCTGATCGTCGGTTTTGCGCTGGAGCTTTAGGGCTTTGGCGTAGCTTTTCAGCGCGCCGGCGTAGTCGCTCAGCGCCTCCTGGCTGCTGCCGAGGCTGCCGAGCACCACGATCTCATTGGCGGTGTTTTCGGCCTTGCGGGCCAGCGCCAGCGCCTGCTTGTATAGCGGGGCCGCCTCGTCGTCGGCGCCCAGGGCGCTTTTGGCGAGGGCCAGATTGTTGAGCGCCTGGAAGTGCAGCTCCTCGTCGTGCTTGGCCGTCCACGCCAGCGCCGGCTCCAGCAGCTCGACGGCGTGCTCGGCGTTCTCCAGGTGGAAATTAATCCAGCCCCAGTGGACCGCGGCGGTCGCGCGGCGCTTGCCCTTAAGCAGCGGCAGCGCTCGGTCGAGGTCATCGCGGCACTCGCGCGCCAAGCTCGTGGCCGCCTCGTCCGACTTAATACTGCCATAAATCAGCTCGATCTGCGCGGCCTGGGCCGCCGCAAAGCGGCTGAGGAGCGTCGGCTGATCGACGACCTGGGCCAGGCTGGTTTCAAAATACTGCCGCAGCACCGGCTGCGCGCGGTAGAGCACCAGGTCGCCAGGCAGCTGTAGGCGCTCCAGCAGGCTGTGCTGCCACAGCCGGTGCAGCTGCGCCGCGACCGTCGCCGGCTCGGCCGCGCCATTGCCGACCAGCGCGGCCGCCGCCGTGGCCGAAAACGGGTTTTCAAATATCCACAGGCTGCTGAGAGTTTGACGCAGCTCGTCGGGCAGGACGCGCATGCTGGTGTCGATGCACGTCTGTAGCGTCAGGTGGCGATGGCTGGCCTGGACATAGCGATTTTCGGCCCGCCGCAGCTGCGCCCACACGTCGGCGCTGAACTCGGCCAGCGTCGCGGCGGTCTCGTTGAAGGCGCTGCCGAGCAGTCGCAGGCTCAGCGGGTGGCCGGCGACCCGCGCGCTGAGCGCCTCGGCGGTCGCCTGGTCCAGCTCGTCCAGCCGCTGCGGCGCGCTCTGGCGGAAGACCAGCGCGCCGGCATCAGGCTCCAGGCCGTCGAGTTCGACGCCCAGCTCGCCCTCCCAGCCAAAAAAGAGCCGCGAGGTCAGCAGCAGGCTGACGTGCCGGCTCGGCAGCTGCTGGAGCCACTGCGCCAGCTCTAGCGCGGTGGGATCGTCGGCCTGCACGCCGGCGGCCAGCGTCTCGGCGCTGTCCAGGATCAGCAGCGTGCGGTGGGCGTCAAAGTGGGCCTCGACGGCAGCCTCGGCGCGCGCAGGGTCGGCCAGGCTGGCGGCGTCCAGCCCCTGGAACTGGCCGATGTCGTGGAGCAGCTGCGCTTTGGCCGGCAGGTGCTCCAGGTTGAGCGCCAGCACGCCGCCCGGCCAGTCGTGGGCGATCCGCGCGGCGGCGGTGCGGACCAGTGCGGATTTGCCCTGGCCGCTGGGGCCGTGGACGGTGACAATCGGCACCCGCCGGTCGCCGGTCAGATACCACTCGAGCCGGAGCAGCGGCCCCGTGCGGCCCAGCAGCTGGCCCGGCACCTCGGGCAGCGCCTCAAGGTCCAGGTGCGGGCGATGCTCCAGCACCTGCGGCGTGCCGGGGAGGCGCTCGAATGGCAGCGCGGGGCTGGCTAGCGAGGTGTAGAGCACCGGCACACCGATCGCCCAGGGCCGCGCGCTGTCGGTCAGGGCCATCCGCGCCTGGCGCACGGCCTCCTCGACGGGTACGCCCCGCGCCAGCTCGCCGTACAGCGCGCGGCAGAAGGCGTTGGCGTCAATGTCAATCACGCTGAAGCGCATCCCCAGCGCATACGGGATGGCGCGCTCGACCAGCGCCGCCGCCAGATTGTTGAAGGGCGTCTCGCCGGGCGTCGCCGAGACGCAGGCGCTCAGGACGACCAGCTGGGCGGTACCGCGAATATGCTTGATGAAGTCGCGGGCGCTGACCTCCTCCAGGTTGCCGCGGGCGTTGATCTCGTCGGCCGAGCGGTCGCCGATCTCGCGCTCGAAGAGCAGCACGGCGCCGGCAGGAGTTTGGCCGCCGTGGCCGGTGAAATGGATCACGCGGCCGCGCTGCCCGGCCAGCAGCTCGCGCAGCTGCGCCAGCGTCGCCGGCACGGTGCGCTCGACGGTGACGGCGTGGTCAACCTCGCTCAGTACCTCGCTGAGGCGCAGCCACTCGCCGGCTGTGTCGAGCGGCGCGATGCTGTCGTTGAGCGGCTGCGACGGCACCACGATAACATGGAGCGGCCCGGCGGCGGCGGCGGGCGGGCGGCGCTGCGCGGCCGGTAGCCCACGCACAAATGCTACCTCGGTCACGACCCAGTCGTCAGGGCCGTAGGCGTACTCCCACGGCACCGCCTGCACATCCGGCTCGGGCGCCACCAGCAGCAGCTGCTCGGGCAGCGCGCGCAGGGCGCGGCTGGCGGCGGTATCGGCGCCAAACAGCGCGGCGTAGACCAGCTGGCCGTAGGCCACCGGATCGGCCAGCAGCGCCGGCTCGCCCTCAGCGGTTATTGGGAACGGATAGATCGTGCTTAGCTCAAAGGTGTGCGACGGGGCGCCGTCACACTCGACGGCGATGGTGGTCGGCGATGCGTGCGTCAGCAGCAGCTCCATGTCGGCGTGCTCCTCGGGGTCGCCCGCCGCGCGGCCGCCAGCGGCGGCCGCTGGACACGGCGGACAGTGTGGTGGTCGCCACAGCATACCCCATCGGCGCAAGGCACGGCTAGCTGGTGGGCGCGCCGATCAGCGCTGTGACCGACTCGATCAGGGTGAGGGGGTTGAACGGCTTGGCCAGAAATGGCGTGTAGGCGAACTCGGGGTCGGTCGGGCGGTTGCTTGATGCGCTGATCAGCAGCACCGGGATCGTGCGGTGCTCCGGCTGCTTCTGGAGCCGACGGTACAGCTCGGTGCCGCTGAGCCGCGGCATCAAAATATCGGAGATAATCAGGTGCACCCAGACCGACTCCAGGACCCGCAGCGCGTCCAAGCCATCGGTGGCGCCGAGCACCTCATAGCCGGCGTCGTCAAGAATAGCAATGATCATATCGCGAACGGCGGCTGAGTTTTCCACCACAAGAATCCAGGACATGAGCGTCTCCTCAGTAAGTACGATGGCAGACGAGGGTTACGACGAACGAGGCTGCAACTGGCGTGGAGGTGACGCCGCGCATGTTCTTCTATCGTACTATAGAGCATCCGATACAAACTGCAACCCGGCCGGTCGCTGTGGCGAATGAGATTGAGAACGAGTATAGGTAGATGCGTACTATACCCAATAATGGCACCACCCTGCTAACAGGATGACAACGGAGGTTTCATGTCAATGCCACGGACGATTACGCTGCACGCTACGGTGGGCAGCACGGTCACCATCGAGCTGCCTGAAAATCCTAGCACCGGCTACAGCTGGACGATTGAGCAGCTGGACGCCGCCCAGCTCGCCATTAGCGCCGACCGCTTTGTTGGCCCGGCGACGCCGCTCCCTGGCGCCCCTGGCACGCGCCACCTGGAGATTACGCTGCTCCAGCCCGGCACCGCGCGGCTGACGCTGGCCGCGGTGCAGCCCTGGATCGGCGCCGAGGCGAGCACTGCGCGCCGCCACTACACTTTTCACATCGCCGCGGGCGAGCTGTAGCGCTGGCATATTGGCCGCCGGGCCTCTACAATGCTGGCCGCCAGTGTTTCGCTGGCGCGAAGCCGACGAGCTAGGGAGCACCCATGACCACAGGTTCAGTGAGCCAATTTTTGCGACACCACTTTCGCCACTTCAATGCCGCCGCGCTGATCGACGCCGCCGACGGCTACCGCGCCCACCTCGCCAGCGACGGTGTGATGCTGGTCACGCTGGCCGGCGCCATGAGCACCGCCGAGCTGGGCTTGTCGCTGGCCGAGATGATCCGCCAGGGCAAGATCGCGGCGATCTCGTGCACCGGCGCTAACCTGGAGGAGGACATTTTTAATCTGATCGCCCACGATTTCTACGAGCGCGTCCCCAACTACCGCGACCTGACGCCAGCCGACGAGTCAGCGCTGCTCGACCGGCATATGAACCGCGTCACCGACACTTGCATCCCGGAGATGGAAGCGATGCGTCGTCTGGAGGGCGCCGTGCTGCGCGAGTGGGTCGCGGCCGACCAGGCCGGTGAGCGCTATTTCCCACACGAGTTCATGTACCGGATTCTTGCGCTCGGGGGCGCTGGCCGAGCACTACCAGATCGATGTGCGCGAACTCGTGGATGTATGCGGCGATGGAGCGCAACCTGCCGATGATCGTGCCGGGCTGGGAGGATTCGACGCTCGGCAATATGTACGCCGGCCACTGTATGACCGGCGAGGTCCGCAATGTCCACACTGTGCGCACCGGCATCGAGTACATGATGACGCTGGCCGACTGGTATACCGCCACCGCCGCCGAGCACTCGATTGGCTTTTTTCAGATCGGCGGCGGCATCGCCGGCGACTTCCCGATCTGCGTGGTGCCAATGCTGCACCAGGATTTGCAGCGCACGGAGACGCCGGTCTGGGGCTACTTCTGTCAGATCAGCGACTCGACGACGAGCTACGGCTCGTACTCAGGCGCGGTGCCGAACGAGAAAATTACCTGGGGCAAGCTGCGGGCCGACACGCCCAAGTACATTATTGAGTCCGACGCCTCGATTGTGGCGCCGCTCGTGTTTGCGCTGGTGCTGGAGCAGTAGCGCGACATAACGCAGTTCATGCAGCGCCGCGCGGGCCTTGCACGCCCGCGCGGCGCTGCGTCTAGCGCTGGGCCCGGAGGGTCACATCAATCGCTGACTGAAGATCGCGGTAGCTGCTCGCCTGCCCCAGGTCAAGGCCCTGCGCGACGATCTGCCGGGCCAGCGCGGCGTTGATGCCGGCCAGCAGGACGCTGGCGCCCAGCAGCCTGGTCGCCCGAATCAGGCGCTGCAAAAACGCGCCAACCTCACGGTCGAGCGCCGCCAGCCCGGTCAGATCGACGATCACGGTGTGGGCGCTGCGGGCGGTGGTGCCTTTGAGCACCGTGTCGAGGAGCGCCGCAGCCCGCTGGGCGTCCACATGGCCGACGATGGGTAGCACGACCACGCCCTGGCCAACCGGCAGCAGCGGCGTCGAAAGCGCCTGGATGGTTTCGAGGAGGCTTTGCTGCTCACTGAGCGTGCGCTGGAGCGCCCCGTTCTGCTCGGCCAGGGCGGCCTGCTGCCGGCGCACCTGCGCCAGCATATTGGCGAAGGCCACCGCCAACATCCCGATCTCATCGCGGGCCGTGACGTTGATCTCGACCTGGAGGTCGCCGGCCGCGATCTGCGTGGCGGCGCTCGAGAGGGCGCGGATCGGCCGAGTTCAGGCGGCGGCTAAAGGCGACCGTCGCGATCAGCGCCAGCCCGAGCAGCCCGGCCATTGGCAGCAGCGTGGCGCGCAGCGTCGCCGTGGTGCTGCGCTGAATCGCGGCGCTGACCGGCGCGGCGGCCGCGGTGATGTCGCTGCGCGGCGCAACGGTCACCACGCTCCAGCCCACATCGCGTAGCGGCGCGGTGGCGATCAGCGCCGCGCCCGGCCCCAGCTCGGCCTCGGCAAGCTGCGGCTGCCCGGTTTGGAGCGCGGCCAGCAGCGCGCGCAGCCCGGCGCTGGGCGTGGCGCTGAGGTCCAGGCCCAGCGTCGCGGTGATCGTCGGGGCGACCGCGGCGGCCGGCAGAATCTCACGCAGCGCCTGGTCGGGCGCGGCGATCAGGCGGCCGCCTCGATCAACCAAAAACACGTAGCCATTGGGCGTCGGCCGAATTGTCCGTAGGTGCTCGGCCAGCTGGATCAGTGACAGGTCAATGCTGATCACGCCGCGCGGCGCGCCCGTCGTGGTCACCGGCGTGCTGACCGTCACCAGCGCGCCCTGGCCGGCGGGATCGAGATATGGCGCCGTCCAGATCGAGGTCTGAGCCGGGTTCGCAGCCGGCTGCGCGAAGGCGTAGAAATCGTCCTGCGTCATATCATAGTCGGACGGCAGGAAGGTGTGGACATTGGTCGGCGGGTAGTAGTGCAGCAAGCCGTGGGGTGTTGAGTAGTACACGGCCGCCGCGTCCGGCGTGTGCTCCTGGATCGTCGGCAGCAGCGCATCGAGCAGCTGCGAATCCTGGATTTCCTGGCTGATCGCCGGGTCGCTGACAGCCTGCCCGGCCCGCAAGAAAATGTCCGAGACGCGCGCCGGGTCGCTGTCGAACCAGGCGCCGGCGGCGGTTTGGCGCAGCGTGGCGCGGCGGTCGGCGCCAGCCGCGCCGGCCCCCAGCTGGCCGCGGAAATAGTCGCGGAGCTGCTGGGTATTCTGCGCGGCGATGCGCAGCCGGTCGTTGCTGAGCTGGGCCTCGCGCTCGGTGAGGGCCAGGAGGTTGGCGCGGGCCTGCGCTTCCAGGCCCAGCACGCTCTGCTCGGTCGCCAGAGTCTCGGTCTGGCGCATGCCGCGCACGACCAGCCCGATCAGCTGGACGCCGACCACCAGCAGGATGGCGATCACCAGCGCGGTTAATTTGACGCTCATGCGTTGGAGGGGATGGCGCATTGTTGCCTCGTGGCCTGCTGAGCACAGCGGGATTGATAGCGAGTGGATACGTTGTATTATAGCTCAATCGGGCCGCCTGGCAGCTCCGGTGATCGTCGCGTGCGAGCGCGGCGCAGCACCACCCCACGAGCGCGCCGGCTGAGCGGGCGACGCTGCCGCTCAGCCCATGACCCGGCCATCTCAGCGCACACCCGGCTCAACGTGGAGCCGCCCGGCGTCGGCGTCCAGCTCGGCCATTGCGCCGAGCGGCAGCGTCGCCAGGTGCCGGCCGTGGCCGACCGGCAGGCCGTAGAGCACCGGCACGCCCAGCGGCCCCAGCAGCTCGGCGAACACCTCGGGCAGGGTCAGCGAGGGCCGGTCGGCCGGCGGATCGCAGCCGACGTGCTCGCCGACGAGGATGCCGGCGCAGCCGTCCAGCGCGCCGGACAGCCGCAGCTGCACCAGCAGCCGGTCGAGGCGGTAGGGCGCCTCGTTGAGGTCCTCCAGCACGACGATCGCGCCGCGAAAATCCCAGGCCCACGGCGTCCCGATCAGCGACGCGACCAGCGACAGGCAGCCGCCGGCCAGTCGTCCGCGCGCCCGGCCGCCCGCAATCGTCGCGACCGCCGGGCCATCGGCGGGCGCTGCCACGGTGAGCGGCGCAGTTGCCATGAGCGCCGCGCGAAACGCCGCCACGGTGTAGGGCGTGGCCGCCGCCAGGCTGGTCAGCATTGGGCCGTAGAAGCTGATCCAGCCCAGCTCGCGGGCGACCAGCGCGTGCAGCACGGTGATGTCGGAGTAGCCAATCAGCGGCTTGGGCCGCGCGGCCAGCCCACGCAGCGCCGCGCGGTCGAGGTGCAGCAGCGTGCGGGCCGCGCCGTAGCCACCGCTCTGGCACAGCACCGCATCGACATCGGGCCGGGCCAGCATTGCCCAAACATCGGCGGCGCGGTCGGCGTCGGTGCCGGCCAGGTAGCCGCGGGCTGCGGTGGTGTGCGCGGCAAATACCACGTCAAAGCCCAGTGCCCGCAGCGCCGCCGCGCCCGCGTCGACGCGCCCTTGCTCGGCCGGGCTGCTCGGCGCCACCACGCCGACGCGCATTCCTGGTTCCAGGCGCGGCGGCTGAATCATTTCGGTCATCGTTTGCTCCTCACACGAACGCCCGCACTCTACACCGTTTGCCGATCAGCGCCAAACGCCGGCTGGGCGCGCTGTGGTAGAGTCTTGGCCACGACCCATGCGGCGCAACCGCCCGGCCCGCCGCCCGCGCAAACATGCGAGGAGCCGACCAATGACAACAACGCAACATGCGCCGCTGGGGCGCTGGTGGCCGACGCTGCGCCTGGGTCTGGTGCTAGCCGGCGTGATCACGCTGCTGCTGGCGCTGGTGCGCTGGGGCGGCACCGCCCGCAGCGGTCCCATCCTGGTGGCCGGCGTCGCGGCGCTGACGGCGCTGCTTATGAGCTTCGGCGCGGCGCTGTGGTGGCTATTTCTCAGCCCGCTGCCCGAGCGCGTGGTGGTGCGGCCGCGCTCGGCGGCCAGCCGGCAGGCGGTGGCGGTGCTGATCGTGTGCAGCGCCGTCGTGGATGTGATCGGCGCCTTCTGGGACGACCTGTGGCACAAGCGCTACGGCGGCTTCGGCGATGATTTTTTGTGGCCGCCGCATCTGCTGCTCTACGGCGGCATTGGCCTGCTAGCCGGCTTCGCGCTCGCCGGCGTCGTCGCGACGGCGCGCGGCCGCGGCGGCCTCAGGGCGCGCTTCCGCAGCGATCCGCTGCTCAGCCTGATCGGCCTGACCGCCGCCTTCATGATCGTGTCGATCCCGTCCGATCTCGTGTGGCACAAGGTCTACGGCGTCGACATCACCGCCTGGAGCCTGCCGCATCTGGTGATGACCGTCGAGATAGGCCTGGTCTGGCTGGCGGGCGTGAGCGTGCAGCTGTCGCTGGTGCCGGCGGGCGGCTGGCAGCGGCTGCGCGGCCTGCGCTGGGCGGAGAGCCTGGCGCTGGCGCTGATCGCGCTGGTGATGACCGTGCTGCTGCAGGTCGGGACGACCGAGTGGGAGGGTGCGGCGGCGATCACCAGCCGGACGAGCGGCGACGTATTTCGGAGCGCGTTCTGGCAGCGCCCAACCTGGCTCTACCCCGTAATCCTCGCGACCGTCGCAGCCTTCAGCGGGAACGTTGCGCTGCATGCCACGCGGCGGGCGGGCAGCGCCAGCATCGTCGCGGCGCTGGTGCTGGCGCTGCGGCTCGCGGCGCTGGCGGCGACCGGCGGCGCGGCCGCGGCGGTCGGGCTGGGTTACACCAGCCAGCTGCTGCCGCTGGCGGCCGCGCTGGCGCTGGATGGGTGGTACGCGCTGCGCCTGCGCCGTGCCGACACTGTTGCGACGCTGGTCGGCGGGAATCTTGTGGCCGGGCTGGCGCTGCTGCTCGTCGGGCTGCCGTACATTGATCAGCGCGTCGCCTATCCGCCGGTCACCGCCGCCAACCTGCCGAGCATGGTGGCCTGCAGCCTGATCATGGCGCTGGCGGCGGGCTGGGCCGGTGCGCGGCTGGGCGGCTGGCTCGGCCACTTCGGCCGCGACGATGCGGCCCCGGCGCCAGCCGGGCGGGCGCTCGGGGTTGCGCTGCTGGTCGTCGCATTAACGCTGGTGGCAGTGCTGGGCTTTATGCTCGCGGCGCGGCCACCGCAGCTCTAGCGCAGCCGCAGCTCATCCACGCAGGTCGCTGACGCCGCGGTGCCATCGCCGACCGCGATGGGATCAAGGCGCAGCCGCGTGACGGTGCCGCGCCAGCTGCTGGGCAGCGCGACGCGGTAGGTGTGCGCCGCGCCATCGCCGATCACCGGCCACTCCACCGACTGCGCCGCACTCATCGCGCCATCGGGGCCGGCCCAGAACAGCTGGGCGGTCTGGTCAGCCGCCGCGGTCCGCAGCGTTACCTCGACGCTCGTTGCGGTCGCCGGGAGATCGAGGCGCGGACTGAGCAGCATGGGGTCACTGCCGGGCGCAAAGCACCAGCCGCGCTCCAGCGTGGCCGCGCCGAGGTTGCTGCCCTGCCAGCCCCAGTCAAAGCCGGCCCACTGCCAGCCGGCGCCGGCCGCGCGCTCGCTGGCGGTCGGCAGCTGCTTGAAATACACCGTGCCGCTTTGTGTCACCGCCGGCGTCAAAAAGGGGCGGTAGGGCGCCCAAAACCGATCTAGGTCGGGCTGGGTGACGGCGTAGCGCTGCAATGTCTCCGGTGGCAGCCGCTGGATGTCGCGGTCTACAAAGACCCGCAGCCCGGCGCCCAGCCCGGCGCTGATCTCGCGCTCCAGCCGGGCGTAGGCGCGCGCCGGGTCGTTCTGGGCATCAAAAAACATCACGTCCAAAATATGAACGTTGGGCCGCCGCTCGTAGTACGGTAGGTACAGCTCCAGCATGCCGCCCAGCAGCACAAACACGTCGTCGGGCGCCGACACGGCGGCGGCCTGCGCGGCGATCTGGCGCGGCAAATCCTGGGCCGCGTCGCCGCGCCGTCGCAGCAGCCCAATGTTATGCCAGAGCAGCAGCGCCGGCAGCGCCAGCACGGCCGGCAGCGCCCGCCGCGCCGCTCGCAGCGCCGGCAGTTCGGCCAGCGCCGCCGCCGCCAGGCCGCACACGACCCACAGCGGCACCAGCGTGCCGATCCAAAACTCGATGTTGTCGGCCTCCCACCAGATGAAAAAGCCGCCGAACACCGCCAGCCACAGCCCACACAGCGCCACCAGGCGCGGCCAGCGCCGCGCCGCAGGGACGATGCCGGCCATGACCAGCGCCGCGATGCCCAGCCAGTACGCCCTGGCGCCCTCGCTGGTCAGGCTGTCGCTCAAACCCTTGATCGTGTCGCTCCAGCGGTCATGGGTCGCGCGGCCCCAGTAGCCGGCCTGGAGGTAAAAAAACATCCAGGACCAGAATTCGTGCAGTGTGCGCTGGCCCAGCACCGCAAAGCCGATCACGGCGTAGACGGCGAGCACGAGGCCGCCGGCGCCGGCGCCGCTGATGACGAGCAGCCGCAGCTTGGCCGGCCAGGGCGCCGCACTGAGGAGCACGGCGCCGGCCACGATCGGGGCGATCAGGCCGTTGGTCTGGTGGTACAGGCCGCTCAGCCCGACCGCCGCGCCCAGCACCACGGCCGCCCGCGTGCTCGGCCGGCGCATCAGCCGCTCGGCGGCCCACAGCGCCAGTACCAGCCACCACAGCGACCAGATATACACCTCGACCTCGACGGCGAATAGCCAGACGCCATAGTTGAACAGCAGCAGCCCGGCGCTCAGCAGCCCGGCCCACGCCCGCCCGGTCACGCGCCGCACCAGGCTGCCCAGCACCACGCCGCAGCCCGCCGCGACCACTGAGTTCAGCGCCTGCAGCGGCAGCGCCGCGTCGCCGCCGTAGCCCAGCAGCCACCAGAGCCGCCACATCAGCCAGCCGGTCGGGCTGTAGAGCAGGTGGTGCGGGTGAAAGAAAAAGGCCACCGGCTCAGAACTTTGGGCGTTGACATCGCGGATATATGAGAGGCCGTCGAAGGTGTGGACGCCCGAGCGGGTCAGCCAAAAAATGACCAGGCTGCCCAGCCCGATCAGCGCGGTGTCCCAGCGAATCGCCGCCAGCTGCGGCCAGCGGCGCGCCTGCGCGGGGGGTGCCTGTGTCACGACGATTCTCCATGCGTATGCCACGTATGATACACGCCGATCACAGGCGCGCGGCGGCCCGCGCAGCGATCTGACGCCGCGGTGGTGCGCTGCTGGCGCTCGGCTGGTAGCGCGGCCACCGGCGCCGGCGGCGTGCTACCATTGTTAGTGCCGGGCTATCAGTCACTGTGGAGCGCTGCGTCTCGCGCGGCGCGTGCGCTGCAGCAGCGCAATGCTTGGCGCCATATTGAGAGGAGACATGTATGGAGGAATCAAAGGCACGTCGCGACTGGTCGGTGCTGGCTGGAGTCTCTGATCGTCGTGCTAGTGCCAGCGCTGGCCTGCTTTTGGCTAACGATCTTTGCCAGCTATATCTCATTTAATTTTGCAGACGGACCGGGACAGGCATTCGCAAATCTGTTCCTTTATTTGCCAATCATGCTGATCGTGATGACCATCGTGGCGGCGTGGGTATCGAATTGGTCGCGGCGGCGCCAGCTCCCACTATGGCCGAGAACTGCGATCACGGTGATGGCGCTGTTGATCACGCTGGTGCTCGGCTGCGTGTGGGGATTTGTGACGATTGATGATGAGAATATCATCCCTAACCCCCGTGGTTTGGCCGGGCTGTATGAGTTCTCGCGCTACTATTTGGGCTTGGAAACGAAATATCCTGACCACAACTACTAGCGACGGCCGCGCGGCCTTAGCCAGCCGCCTCGAAGCCCAGCGCGACCGCGAAGCCGGCCCGCGGTGCCAGGCCCAGCGCTGGGTAGCCCAGGTTGCTCGCCGCCACGTCGCCGAACAGCGCCGCAATCCACACGGCGTAGTCCTCGCTCGCCAGGTGCGGCGCGATGACCTCATGGCTATAGCGCAGCTCCTCATCGTCGAGGTGCGGCGCCAGGCCGGCGAAGCGGCCCACGACGCCCTCCTGGCGCAGCGCCGCCGCGAGCGTCGTGGGCGGGCCATGCGCGCGCAGGTACGCGATGCGCCGCAGCGTCGCCAGCACGGTGGCGCGCACGGCGGCGGCGCTGGACGGGTCGGTGACCCACAGCGTCGTCGCAATCCAGCCGCGCTTCAGCCCGTCGAGCATATGGCTGCTGAAATACTGCGCGGCCTCGACCGAGGGCCGGTCGGTCCAGCCGCCGCGCAGGTCGTCGGCCAGCGCCAGGCCGTGGCGCAGCGAATCGCCGCCGCCCAGCGCCGGCAGCGCGGCCACGGCGGCGGCCACAGCATTCGCCGCGACTGCCTCGGCGTCCAGCGCCAGCAGCGCATCCAGCTGCGCGGCGACGTGCTCGCGGCCCATCGGGTTGACAATGACCAGCGGCGGTAGCGCAATGTCATCGCCGCCCTCGCCGGTGACAAGGCGGATGTAGGCTTTGAAGCGCTCGGTGCCGCGCGGCGTGTCGAGCAGCTCGCGCTGGAGCTGCAGCAGCGGGACGTGTTCAATCGACATACACTTCTCCTGATGCGCCCCGATTGTACGCCGCCCGGCAACCGCGCCGCTTAAACGCCGCGGCGACGTGATCCTGACCGTCGCCGCGAGCGCTGGGCTGCCGCGCTAGACCACGCGGTCGATCAGTGCGTCCAGCGCGAGCGTCAGCGTCTGGCGCTGCTCGGCGCGGATGATCTGCACGGCGACGGGCTGCGCAAACGGCAGCGCCGCCAGCGCAACTCGCAGCAGATCGCTGTCAGTCAGCGCCTGCGCGCCGATGGCCAGGATCACGTCGCCGACCTGGAGGCCGCCGCGCTCCGCCGCGCCGCCCGGCGTCAGCTCCAGGATTTGCACGGCGCTCGCTTGGCCGGCCACGTCGGCTAGGCGCGGCGGCAGGCCGATGCGCTGCACGCCCACGCCCAGCCGCGGCTGCTGCTCGGTCAGCTGCACAAACTGCGTCGCCACATCGCTGGGGATCGCCACGCTCAGGTCATTGCCGAAAATCATGGCATTGATACCAACCACCGCACCGGCCATATTCAGCAGCGGGCCACCGGAGTTGCCGGGCGCGATCAGCACGTCCGACCGCACGTACTCGGCGCTTTGCCGGCGCCACGGCACCGCAACCTCGCCCAGCCCGCTGACAATCCCCAGCGTGACCACGCCGCGCTCGCCCCACGGGTTGCCGGCGGCGATCACCAGCTCGCCCACCCGCAGCCGGGCCGAGGCCGCCCGCGGCGCGGCGTCCAGGCCGTCGGCGGCGACTTTGACCACCGCCAGGTCCAGCGTCGGATCGCTGGCGACCACCGTGCCGGTCATGGTGCGGTCGTCGCTCCAGACCACCTCAACCTCGCTGTGGCCGGCGACAACGTGGTGGTTGGTGACGATCACGCCATCGGGCCGCCAGACGACGCCCGAGCCGGTGCCGCCCCGGCCGCTCTTGATCAGCACCACAAAGCGCTGGGCCGCAATCCCCAGCGCGGTCAATTCATCGGTCGCCGCCAGCGCGGGGACGGTCAGCTCTGCGATCTCTGCGATCATCGTATCCTCCAACGATTCTGCTGGTAGTGTAGGCCGATCTGCGCCCGCGCTGCCCGCCGGAGTCGCTAGGATTTGACCTGCCCAAACGGGCAGGCGGCGGGCAAAAGCTGCTATCATGCAGCCCCCAGAGAGGAGCATGCGATGACGACACCACCGGCGGTTGAGCTGCGCGATGTCCACAAGCGCTACGGCGACGTGACGGCGGTCAACAAGGTCAACCTTCAGATTCGCGAGGGCGAGTTTTTTTCGCTGCTCGGCCCGTCCGGCTGCGGCAAGACGACCACGCTGCGGATGATCGCCGGCTTTGAGCTGCCGACCGGCGGTGAGGTCATCATCCAGGGCCAGCCGATGGGCGCGACGCCGCCGTATCGCCGCCCGGTCAACACGGTATTTCAAAGCTACGCGCTGTTTCCGCACCTGACCGTGGCGCAAAACGTGGCCTTTGGCCTGGAGATGCGCCGCGTCCCCAAAGCCGAGGCCGCGGGGCGCGTCGCGGAGGCGCTGCGGGCGGTGCGCCTCGATGACTACGGCGCGCGGCGGCCCAAGCAGCTGTCGGGCGGCCAGCAGCAGCGGGTCGCGCTGGCGCGGGCGCTGGTCAACCAGCCGGCCGTGCTGCTCCTCGACGAGCCGCTGGGCGCCCTCGACCTCAAACTCCGCAAGGAGCTGCAGCTGGAGCTGCGCAGCCTCCAGGAGCGCGTCGGCATCACCTTTATCTACGTGACCCACGACCAGGAGGAGGCGCTCACGATGTCCGACCGCATCGCGGTGATGGGCGGCGGCGATGTCCTGCAGGTCGGCCCGCCGACGACGATCTACGAGCGGCCGAGCTGCCGGTTTGTGGCCGACTTTATCGGCGAGAGCAACTTCCTGAGCGGCACCGTCGCCAGCGTCAGCCCCGAGGGCGTCGCGGTCATGGTGGGCGACGGCGTGCTGCTCGGCGTCAGCGAGCGCCCGGTCGCGGCCGGGCAGGCGGTCACGGTCTCAATCCGCCCCGAGAAGGTCGTGCTCAGCGAGCAGGCCATCGCCGGCCCCAACGTGTTCGAGGTCACCGTCGAGCGCGTCGCCTACATCGGCTCCGACACGCGGATTTTTGTCTCGCTCTACGGCCAGCCATTCGCCGTCTGGGAGCAGAACGCCATCTCGACGCTCAGCCCGCAGGCGTTCTACGAGCGCGGCGACATCGCGTATCTCAGCTGGCCCGCCGCCAACGCGCTGATTCTCACCGAGTAGACGGAGGTCAACCGCAAAGGGCGCAAAGGACGGGAGGGCTTAACGCAAAGACGCAAAGGCGCAGAGAGGAAACGATGATCGAGCCACCGCTCAACCCTGATCTCCTCAAGGCTGACCGCCGCCTGAGCGCCGCCTTCTTTGTCGGCGCCGGCGTACTGTTTCTATTTGGCATACTACTTTTGACATCCGCCACGTTCATGCGGGATAGCAGTCAGTGGAAGTTCGGTAATGTATGGATGACCGTCGTTGTGCCGGTCGCGGGGCTAATCCCGCTGTGGTTCTGGGGTTCCCGTCTCGGCATTGCCATCCTCGACCCTCTGCGCACGCGGCGCTGGTGGCAGGCGCTACTTCGCGGCGCTGTCGTTGGCTTGCTCAGTATGCTCACCTACTTCCAGCTTCCTGTGATCAGCTATGTGCTATTCGAGAGCTGGGGCAAGAGCACAGCTTGGTTTCACCAGAGTGGACTGAGTGGCTTCGGCTTCACCGTGTTTATCGCACTCCTGCTCGGGGGAGAGGTCACACTGTCACTGCTGCCCGTGTGCATGATCGCGGGCGGGTTGCTCTACGCCTATCGCGAGTGGGCCAGGCGGGTTTAGATGCTGTCAGCTCTTAGCCGTCAGCAAGCAGTGCAGCGCTTTGCATCTGCACTGCTTGCTCATACCTCATCACTCACAAGCTGGCCGGCCACCAATGCTCCAGTTCTTACCGAGTAGGCGCCGCTGCGCGGCAGCGCTTAGGTCTCTTGACGGTCGCGAAAATCCCAGGCTTTTTCGGAGAAGCTGGTGGCTTCGGTGAGCGGATAGTGCTCGCCGGCCGCCCACTGGGCGCGCTGCGAATGATATTTAATCTCGCGATACCAGCACGAGCGGCACTGATCCCACTCCTGCTCGGTGTTCAGGCTGGCCCGGACGCTCTGCATCACCTCGCCGTTCCAGATTGACTGAAACGAGCTGCTGGCGCTCAGCGTGCCGGCGCTGGCGGCGTACATATTGGCGCAGGTCACAACTTCGCCGTCGGCCATAATGACGCCAGTCCGGTGAAAGAACAGGCATTTTGAATCGAGGGCTGGCTCCGCAGCCGGCGTTGGCGTGGCAGTTGGCGGCTGGTCTGCTGGTGACGGCTCAGGCGCTGCCAGAGTCAGGGATTGCTGCCGGCTCGTACATCAGCGGCGGGCAGTCCAGTTTGATGTTCATTTCTGCCAGCAGGGCATAGGCCTCCCGCAGATAGCGGTTGGCAAGCGCCGGCGCGTTGAGCAGCGACTGGTCACGATCTTTTTCGTGAAAGACGAGCAGATGGCGCACATACAGCACGTCCGGCTCGAACTGACGGATGAAGCGGATAAAATCTGGAAACTGGGCGATGTTGTTGCGCTTCAGGGTCCACGAAAAGCCCAGGCGCGGGCGACGCGCCAGCGGCGTTTGTAGGCGCAGCATATGAAGATAGCGCACGTTGGTCAATACCCGCTCAAGGCTAGCGCCGCCCCGATTCGCCGCAAACACGTCGGGCGTTAGACCATCAATCGAGACGGTGATCGTGTCGATCAGCGCCAGGACGCGCGCATCAATACGCCGCTCCAAGAAGTGGCCGTTGGTTACGCAGCTGAGCAAGACGCCGTGCTGCTCAAGCTGGTCCACCAGCTGTGCCCATAGCTCGTCACTGACCAGCATTGGCTCACCTCGCCCCACGAGGTTGACCAGCGTCAGGTGCGGAAACACCTCATCGGCCAGCCGCGCGAGCACCTCGGCAGTCAGGACCGGCCGCTGATTATTGCGGACGTGGATGTCGGGGACGCCGTGGCTGCTACAGTGAGTGCAGGTGAGATTGCAGCGCGGCGTTAATTCAAGGCTTAGCGACTCGGGGTAGTGCTCCAGCGCCACTCGCTGCTCATCTTCGCTCTGCACAACCTGGCGGCGCACCCACTGCTTCTGGGCGCTGCGCGCGGCCGCCAAGCTGCTCCGCCGCGGTTAGCGCGCCGCAACGGACCTGCTGAACCTCAAAGGTGCCGGGGCTATAGGGCAGTCCATCCAGCCGAAACCGCAGATAGTCGCTTGCCGCCGCGTCCGCCGGCAACTGGAGTTGCACCGGCTCGAAGCGGCCGCGCCACCGCACACGAAAGCAGATGACCTGCTCCTCGGTATAGGGCGCGTCGGGGTGGTAGCTGTAGTAGAGCTTGCTATAGTCATAGCTATGGTCGCTGGGGTCGAGCTTGAGTTCGAACGCGATGAAGCGAGCGCCGTAGGTGGGCTTCAGCACACCTAGCTCTGTGCTGGTGGTGTGGACACCGCAGAATGAGTCTGCTATCTGTGAGCCTGATTCCATCTTAATCCTCCTGGGCTTTTTAAGTCGTTAGCAGTCAGCAGTCAGCTCTCAGCGGTCAGCACGCAATGCGCCGCACTGCCGCTGCATTGCAGCACTCGGTACTCGGTACTCGGTACTCATCGCTCGGTACTTATTGGAGCGGCGAGAAGGCCGTCGGCTGGAGGATGCTGCTGCTGATGCGCGCAACCAGCGGGCCGTCCTGCTCGGTGGTGCGCTTGGCGGCCTGCCACGCGGGATCGGACTGAAAAGCGTCCCAGCGCTGCTGGCGCTCGGCGAGGTCGGACCAGGCCAAGATGTAGGTCAGGGCGTTGGAGTCGGGGCCGATCAGCGTTGTCCAGTAGCCGACCACCGTGATGCCGTGGGTGACAAAAAAACTGCCGGTGATCGTTTCGAAGCGGGCCAGGAGCGCCGGGAGCTTGCCGGGCATAGCCTCGTAGACACGGAGTTCATAGAGCATCGCTGACTCCTCGTGGGACGTGCGGCGCACGCTGGCGCACCATACGCTATCGCACCGCCGCCGTCAACGCGACGCCCCGCACTACAGCAGTGCGGGGCGTCCCTGATTCTAGCGGTGGAGCGCGAGCGTTCTCTGGCGCGGGCCGTGGCCACGCAGCTGCGCTAGCGCAGCACGATGGGTAGGTAGCTGTTCGAGCGCGGGGCGCCCGCGGTTGGCGTGGCGGTTGGCACAGCGCTCGACATTGGCGTGGCGGTCGCCGTGGCCGCGCTGGTCGGCGTCGCCGTGGCCGCGCTGGTCGGCGATGGCTCCGCGGTTGGCGCAGCGGTCGCGGTCGGTGCGGCGGTCGCGGTCGCGGTCGGTGCGGCGGTCGCGGTCGCGGTCGGTGCGGCGGTCGTGGTCTCGGTCGGCGCAGCCGTCGTAGTCTCAGTTGGCCCGGTGGTCTCGGCCGGCGCAGCCGTCGTAGTCTCAGTTGGCCCGGTGGTCTCGGTCGGCGCAGCCGTCGTAGTTTCGGTCGGCGCAGTCACGGTTTCGGTCGCGGTTGGTGCAGTGGTCGCGGTTTCGGTCGCGGTTGGTGCGGTTGGTGCAGTGGTCACGGTCGGCGCAGCGGTCGCAGTGTTGGTCGGCGCGGTCGTGGCCGTCGCGCTAGGGGCCGTCGTCGCCGTGCTGGTCGGCGCAGCGGTCGTGGCCGTCGCGGTCGGTGCACTTGTTGCCGTGTTGGTCGGCGCGGTCGTGGCCGTCGCACTGGGGGCGGTTGTCACCGTGCTGGTCGGCGCGGTCGTTGCAGTGCTGGTCGGCGCGGTCGTTGCAGTGCTGGTCGGCGCGGTCGTTGCGGTGTTAGTCGGCACGCTGGTCGCGGTGCTGGTTGGCGCAGCGGTCGCGGTGCTGGTTGGCGTGTTTGTCGCAGTTGCGCTAGGGAGCGTCGTCGCCGTGCCTAGGACTGGACTGGTCGGCGTCGGGATCATCGTCGGCGTTGGGATCATCGTCAGCGTCGGCGGGGGCGGAGGCAGCGTCGGCGTCGGCGGGAGCGTGGCCGTCGGCGGCGGGCCGCTGGTCGCTGTGCTGGTCGCAGGCGCTGCGGTGCGGGTTGCGGTGCTCGTCGGCGGAGCAACGGTGCTCGTGGGCGTATTCGAGGGCAGCGGCGTCGCGGTGTTGGTTGGGGTATTCGAGGGCGGCACGGGCGTGCTCGTCGCGGTGCTCGTAGGCGTGTTGGTCGGCGGGATGGGCGTATTCGTCGGGGTATTCGAGGGCAGCGGCGTCGCGGTGTTGGTTGGGGTATTCGAGGGCGGCACGGGCGTGCTCGTCGCGGTGTTGGTGGGCGTCGCAGTATTCGTTGATGTGGCGGTCGCGGTGGGTGGAACTGGCGTATTCGTGGGCGTATTCGTCGCGGTGTTGGTGCGCGTGGCGGTATTGGTGGGCATGCTGGTCGCGGTGTTGGTCGGGGTATTCGTCGCGGTGTTGGTCGGGGTATTCGTCGCGGTGTTGGTCGGCGTATTTGTCGGCGGGACGGGCGTATTCGTCGGGGTATTCGTCGCGGTGTTGGTGCGCGTGGCGGTGTTGGTCGGCGTATTGGTGCGGGTTGCCGTGCTCGTCGCGGTGTTGGTCGGTGTGTTGGTGCGGGTGGCGGTGTTGGTGGGCGTGTTCGTCGGCGTGTTGGTCGGCGAGTTCGACGTAATCCAGCCAATATCCTGCATCACGCCCAGCACCACCTTTGCGGCTGCCAGACCATGCGCGGACTCGCCTTTGCCGATCGAGTAGGTCATCATGCTGTTGACTGTGCCGTTGAAAGTCTCATCAAGGTGGCTATAGCTGGAGCCGGCGTTCCAGGTCGAGGGCGTGTAGAGCCGCACATTGGCGTTGCTGTTGGCGGCTTTGGCGTAGGCACCCGTCCAGTAGACCGGGCTGCTGGTCAGTGCCGTTGCTAGCGCCGCCGAGCTATCGGTGTAGTTCAGCAGGGCGTTGCCGGAGGTATCTGTGGTAAAGCGGTCGTAGATAAAGGGATAGCTGTTGTAGCGGACCGTCCCGACGCCACCGCTGACGCTGCCGGCGCCTGAGAAGCCCAGGCCATGCCCGATCTCATGCAGGGCGACGGATACCAGGTCGTACTGTGTCCCTGGCGTTGCGCCGTCGGTGCCGTAATACCAGCTCGTCGTGCTGCTAATACTCATCACAATATCAGGATTACTACTGCCATCAAAGCCCTGATATTTGTTTGCCAGGGCGCTGGGATACCACGTCCCCGTGTAGGGAGCGTTGGTAAAATTACGCGAGATATAGTTGCTGGTTGAGCCGAGCACCCCAGTCCCGAGGCTGGCCCAGGTCGCCTGAATCTCAATTGGCACCGAGGAGCTAATATTTTGCTCCCAGATCGAGACCGCGTACTCAAAGGCCGTTTGCGCGCTGGCCGGGAAGCTCGTATAGGTGACATTGATCGTCGCGCTGACGGCCGCCGGGTTGAGCCGGGCGGGCGCGGGGGCGTGGCGCACCGGGGCGTCAGTGGTCGGCCCAGCTGGAAACTCTACCGTTGGGCCTAATATTTCGACGGGCTGATTCGTCTGGCCGTGGGCGGCGTCGAGCTGGAGGCCCGCGACCAGCAGGCTAAGTACCAGGGTCAGGGCAAAGAATATCCGCAGCCGGAGTCGTTGAGGGGTCATGGTAGCCTCCACAGCTATACGGCGTTCTACCGCGTACTATGCTGAGTAAGTAGGATTGACCCTACTATCCCATAGCGCGGCGCGGCTGTCTGTCGTACAGCCGCGCCATATCTGTCGTTCAATTGAGGCTAATTTTGTAGTACAGCGGCGGCGGTTTAGCGCCCGAGGGTGTAGCGCCGGCCGAAGTTGGTGTCCCAGCTAGTGGCGCTGCCCATGGTCGCCCTGATGACAAACTGCACGGCGGCGGCGCGGTCAACGGGCAGCTCAAAATCCCAGTATTCCAGCTGCCCGTCGCTGTGGGGCAGCGCGCCGGCGTAGTGCGCCGCGCCGGTGGTCTCGGACTGCCAGCCGTCGGTGCTGTAGACGACGGTCAGCTGCTTGTGGTAGGCCCGGTTCTGCACCACGATCCGCCCGCCGAAGGCCGCGCCGCCGCGCCAGCTGGCGGTGTCTAGGACCAGCGGCAGCGCCGGGAGCCGCAGCTCAGTGACATCGGCGCTCCAGCCCACCGCATAGCTGGCGCCGGCCTGATCCTCGGTGTAGACCTGGCCGCCGACCAGATATTGGGTGTGGAGCGTAACTGGCACGCCGCGATAGAGCAGGCCCTGCGTAAAGGTCCATGCCTCGCCGCCGGCCGTGGTGCCGGCGGGCGTGGCGGCGGCGGTCTGCCACACGCCGTCGCCGGTCGTGAAGCGAATCAGCACCTCGCGCGGGCCGGCCTGCGGCGCCACCTCGACCGCGCCGCTCAGGACGTGGCAGCCAGGGTAGGGGCAGGTGCGCTCGAACTTGACGTACAGCAGCCGTAGCATCGAACTCTCCAGACACGCGGCGGCGGTCGGGACTGCATGGTCCCGACCGCCGCGCGCTTTGCTTGTTCCGTCAGCGGGTGGGCTTATGGCTGCCAGTTGGTGGTGCTGGCGCCGCTGCCGGTCGCCGGCGTGGTGTAGGTTTTGTTGGTGCCATTCTCCCAGGTCACGACGCCGCCACTGCTAACCTTGAACATCTTGAACTGATAGGTGCGGCTGGCGGCCAGACTAACGGTGACCTGGCGCTGGCCGGTGGTCGCGGTGGTGCTCATCTGGATGCGGTAGGGCGCGACGGTCTGCCACATGCCGATCTCGCGCCGGTCGCCGACTAGATAGAAGGTGTCGCCGGCCACCGCTGGCACGTTGTTGACGGTGAAGGTCACGGCCAGCGGCTTGAGCACCAGCAGGTCGGCAAAGGTGTTCAGCTCGTTGACGGTGCCATTGATCACCGCGTTGCCAGCGCCGTCGACCACGTTGCCGATGCGCAGCAGCGTAAAGCCTTTGAAGCCGTAGTTGAAGGCCATCTCAGCCGAGTTATTGTACTTCGACACATCGTTGGAGATCGCTAGCGCGTTCTCGCCGTAGATCGGCACGTTCTTGGTCTTGGCCAGGTTGGCGACGGTGATCACCAGCGTCTTGGGCGCCGAGTAGTTGGGCGCGCCGGTCTGCGAGTTGTCCATCTCCAGGCAGGTGAAGATCAGGTCAGCGTTGCTCGCGGCGAACTGGTCAACCAGCGTGCCGTAGTTGTAGTAGCCGGCGCCGTACTCGGCCGAGTGGGGCATGCTCGGGTCGGTGTAGTGCCAGTGGATGCCGGCCATCTTGGCGCCGAGCCGCACCGGGATGGCAGTGTCGAGGCGCAGGTGGGCTTTGGTCATCACGTCGGCCAGGTGCTGCTTGAGCACGCCCTGATACCAGCCTAGAAAATCCTTGCCATAGTTGCTGGTGGTGCCGCCGATGAAGAAGTTGTCGCCGTCGGTCGGCGGGCTAATCTGCGTCCAGGCGGTCAGCGTCGTACCCCAGGCGCTGTTCAGGGCGCCGATGGTGCCGTACTTGGTCTGCATCGCGCTCTGGAATGAGGCTTTGGCGACGTTGGAGTAGGCCTGGAGTTTGCCGCGGCTGGGGTAGGTCCAGCCGGCGGCCGCGTTATAGCTGGGGTAGCGCAGCTCGCCCGCCGGCCCGGTGCCGATGTGGATGCTGTCGATGATGTCGGTGTAGCTGCTGAAATTCGTCGCGAACGAGGCCATTGCCTGGTCATACTGGTTGATGTCAATGCCCGACCAGAACGACAGATACTCGCGGTTGTGAAAGCCTGACTCGTTCACAAAGTCGAGCTGATCGGTGGTGCCGAGGTTGCTGAGCCAGCTAGGGATCGGAATGTTGCAGTTATCGCCGACGTTGCCGCCGCACTGGTGGAAGCTGAGGATCGGCACCCACTTGATGCCGACGGTCCGCACGTTGTCGGCGTAGGTTTTGTAGTACGTCCAGTTGAAGCTCTGGTCGGCGGCCGCCTCGAACTTGCCCCACCAGACATCGGTGGTGATCGCGGTGACGCCCTTGTTTTTCAGCGTCGTCAGCTGCGCGCGGAACGCGGTCCAGTCGGTGATGTCGGTGAGCGGGGCCATGACATAGGCTTTGTAGCCGCTGGTGACCGCGCCGGCCTGCGCCGCGCCGGGGCTGGCCGGATTCCAGGCTAGCGTCAGGAGCAGGCAGATGAGCAGCAGCTTGGAGAACGTGGCGGCGGAGGGAGTGACCTTGTTCATGGCAGGCATCCTTTACAGCGGTGTGGGTCTCGACGGTGAGCGGCGATGAGCGTGCGGTGTTCGGGCGCCGAGCGCGTGGCCGGCAGTGGCAGGGCAATGAAAACTTTGTTTGTTGCGTGCAGGAACTATGGAAAAAGTATACTCAATTTTAACTTCCAGCGATCTTCCAAAAATCTTCCGCGGTCTGGAGGCGCGAGGGTTGAACCGCAAAGACGCAAAGACGCAAAGGTGGGGACGAGAGAAATTAACGCAATAGGGATGCCCAGAGGCGCCCGATGCAAAGACGAGAGGATTAGACGGGCGCTGCTACGTGCGCGGCGTCGTTGAAGCGCACGAGCCGCCAGCGGGGTCGGGGCCAGGCCGCCGGGTCGCCGTCGGTCGTCCACTCACTGATCGCGGTCGGCTCAACGCGCATGTCGAAGCTCGGCGCCAGCGGCAGGCCGCCAAAGATCATCATGGAGGCGCTGATCGGCTCGGCGTGTGCCACGATCAGCACGGTCTGGCCATGCTGGCGCGCAGCAATAGTCTCCAAGCTGCGGCCGACGCGGCTCACCAGCTCGCTCCACGACTCGCTGCCATCCTCGAATGGCCGGAACACGCCGCCGCCAACCAGGCCGTGCTCAGCCTGAAAGGTGCGCCACAGCTGGCCATCGGCGGCCGGCGGGACGTGCCACGAGCACAGGCCACAATCCTGCGTCACACTCGCGCCCCAGGTTGCGGCGAGAAGCTCGGCGGTCTCAATGGCGCGCGGGATCACCGAGGCGTAGATCGCCACCGGCGCCGCGACCAGCTCGGCGGCGAGGCGCGTGGCCAGCCGCGCCGCCTGCTCGCGGCCGGCAGTGGTGAGGCCGCGGCAGCCGCGCGGCCCGCCGGCGATGCCCAGCTCCGTATGCTGTGAGGCGCCGTGGCGGATCAGGAGGAATTCGTGTCTGCATCGTTCGCTCCGAAGTGGGTGCGCTGCTGAGTTACCAGCGATAGCATGGCACGCCGGGCAGCATCAGAGCAAGCCAGTCAGGTAGCGCGGGAGCTGAACCGCAAAGACGCCAAGATCGCCAAGATCACCAAGAACGAAGTATGTGAGAGGCAAGTGCTAGCGACAGCTTGTAGTATTCTACTCACTCGGCACCCATTTGCTACAATGATGCTCTTTGATGCTAGGGGCGAGCCTACTATGACTTCACCCGCCGATGAGCTTGCACACGATATTGCCAAACTTGAAGCCGTCCGCTCGCTGCTTGGGGATGCACTGGTTGATGCGCAGATCGCCACGCTGCGGGCGGCGCGACTGGCACCGCCTGTGCCGACGCCGCCGGGCGATCATGGCGCGGTGCAGCAGTCCGGCGGTACGCAGCAAGGCCCGGCGGTCGGGGTAAACAGTGGGACGATCACGGTGTTTTTTGGTGCGTCCACCGACCGCACCGCTGCCGAGCAGCAGACCCATCTTCAGGGCTACCTCGACGCGCTGATCGCTGACTGCCAGCGCCTGAAGCTTCAGCGTCTCTCGGAGCGGCGCAGTAGTGTCGGCGAGGAGCGCCGCCTACCGGCGATGACGCTGGCGGCCGTGTATACAACGCTGATCACCGATGGTCCAGCGCGGCCGGCGGCCCGCGCGCGGCGGCGCAGCGTCGCGCAGGCCAAGCGGCTCGCTGACCGTCTGGCGCGGCGTGATAGGTCGCTGGCGACGTGTGCGCCCGAGGCGGTGCGTGGGCTGGCAGTGACGCCCGTCGCCGCACAGGGGCGCATGGCTGGCGCCGAGGCCGCGCACAGCGATTGGCGCCAGCTACCCAATGAGACGCTGGTCACACTGTCCTGGCTCCGGCCCGAGGGCGTCATCGAGGCGGTCCACGACCTGCGGCACCTGGTGCTGCTGGGCGATCCAGGCGGCGGCAAGTCCACGGCGCTGCGCTATCTGGCGATGAGCCTGGCGCGGCGCGCGCTTGACGAAACCGTTGTGCTGCTCGCGCATCCGCCGGTGCCGATCTTGTGTCCGCTGGGGCGGGTCGCCCAGGTACTCCACGACTGCGGCAACAATGCGGATGTGGCGCTTGCCCAGGTGCTGGGCGACATCTTGGAGGGCGAGCAGGGTCTGCGGCCCGGTCTGCGGGCGCACCTGATGGCGGCGCTGGGCCGGGGCGGCGTCGTGCTGCTCTGCGATGGCCTGGATGAGCTGCCGGTGGTCGGGGGCGACGGCACGAGTTCGCCCACGGGCCACGGTGGCGGCGGCGCTGCGCCGGCTGGCTGCGCAGGCGACCGCGGCTCATATCGTCGTGACCAGCCGCACGCTGCCCTATCAGGCCGCCGCTGAATGGCAGCTCCAAGCGGAGGATGGCTGGGCTGTTCGCACCCTTCAGCCGTTTGCGTTTGGTCAGGTCCGCGGCTTTTTGCAGGCCTGGTACGCAGCGCTGGCTCAAGAGGACGATGCGCTCGATGCCTCGGCGGCGAGCACCAGCCTGGCGGGGCAGCTGGCCGCGTCGCTAGGCCTCCAGCCGCTGCTGCGCTCCCCGCTGCTGCTGACGATGCTGGCGATTTTGCACTACAACACCCCCGACCGCCAGCTGCCCGATGACCGCGCCAGCATCTATGACGAGTGTGTGAATTTGCTACTGGAGCGCTGGCAGTTGGTGCGGACGATTGGCGTGGAGGGCCGCATGGGGCTGCTGGGACGGCTGGCGCTGCCTAATCTGACTCTGCCGTTGGTGCGCGAGGTGCTGCATCGGCTTGCCTGGCAGGCCCACGACCGCCCGCCGGCCGACGATGGCCGCGGTCACCTGGATGGGGCCGCGGTGGAAGGCGAGCTGCTGCGCTTTTTTCGGCGCCTCAATAGCCCCAACGCCGATGCCAGTGTGCAAACATTCCTCACCGTGGTCCACGAGGAGACCGGCCTACTGCACGCGCTCGCCGATGATCGCTACGCTTTTCCACACCTAACCTTCCAAGAATATCTGGCCGCCTGTGCGCTGGCTGAGCAGACCAGTATTAACAAGACCGCCTATGCCCGCTGGACCAGCCTTGACAGCGACCGCTGGCGCGAGGTGCTGCTGCTCCTGATGGGACGGCTGCGGCAGCGCGGCACCAAAGCCGTCGAGCAGGATGCGCTGCCGTGGCTGAAGTTACTCATGAGCGATAAGGTTGGCCCGACCGCCAAGCCCGCGACCCAGCGCCGCAAGGATGCGATCTTTGCGCTGTACTGCTACAGCGAGCTGGGCTTTGGGGCGGCATTTGCGCTGAGCGAAAGCGGGCTACATAGTGCCGACGAGGTGGATGCACCGCTGCGCCGGGCGCTGCTGCGGGTGCTGCACGAGCGCGATGATGCGATCAGCTTTGATGATCGCATGAATGCAGCACAGGTGCAGTATGACGAGGAGACTGGGACTGACGCACGTCTCCCGATCACGATTGAGCAGTGGCGCGAGGCGTGGGCTATGCACAACCGGCGCTTTGGGCAGCCGGCCGGCTATTGGTGCTATGTGCGGCCCGGCCGCTACCAGATCGGCGGCTGGAATACCTGGCAGACGAGCGCTGAGCTGGCGCTACACGAGTTTTGGATCGCGCAGTTTCCGATCACGGTGGCGCAGTTTGCGCCGTTTGTGGCGGCGGGCTACGGCAACGATGCCGAGCGCTGGTGGGCGCCGCAGAGCTGGGCCTGGAAAACGAAGAAGGGCCGTACCCAGCCGTGGCGCTGGGACGAGGAGAACTATCGCTGGGGGAACCAGGCGCTGATGGGCGTGACCTGGCACGAGGCGACCGCCTACTGTGCCTGGCTGACCGAGCAGCTGGCCGATGCGCTGCCGACGGGCTATGCCATCCAGCTGCCAACCGAGGCCGAGTGGGAGGCTGCTGCGGCGTTCGATGCGACCATGACCCGCCATGTGTACCCGTGGGGCGACGAGGAGCCAACACTGGCGCATGCCGTCTATGATGCAGCCATGCTCCAGGCACCGCCGATGGTGGGCTGCTGTGTGGCAGGACGTGCGGCCTGTGGCGCCGAGGAGCTCGTTGGGACAGTCTGGGAGTGGACAGTGGGTAGTTTGGACGAGCGTCCTGTTGAGAATCAGGAACGTATGACTGGTGGACAGCCAAAGACATATTCGGTCTTGCGTGGCCACGCATATTATGGCGGTAGTAGGAACGTTCGCTGTGGAGCACGCGATAAATTCCGTTTGGATAACGACGATGGTATCGGCTTTCGGGTCTGCATCTCCTTGAGGCGCCGCCCAGTCAAGGGCGGCCGCCGGCGCTAGCGGCGCACGGCCGCGAGTGTCAGCGCAAACTGCACCGCGGCGGCCAGGTCGGCCAGCGTGCGCCACTGCTCAAACGGCGCGTCGAGCTGGACGAGCAGCTCGGCCAGCGCCGGGCGAATGCCGACCACCACCGGCTGCGCCCCGAGCAGTGTCACGGCCTGGAGCATGGCGATCAGCTGGGCCAGCAGCGGGCGGTCGGCGCCGCTGAGGCCGGTCACATCCACGATCACGACCTGCGGCAGCTGTTGGGCGACCGCCGCCAGCAGCGCATCGGTCAGCTCGGCGGCGCGCGCGGCGTCCACCGCGCCGATCAGTGGCAGCACCAGGACGCCGCGCAGCACCGGCAGGATCGGCGTCGTCAGTCCCTGAATTGTCGCGGCCAGCGCGGCGCGTTCAGCGGTCGCCGCCTGGAGTGCGCCGACCGTCGAGGCCAGCTCGCTGCGCTGCGCGGCGAGGGCTTGGCTGCGGGCCTCGGCCTCGCTGAGGGCCTGGCGCAGCGCGGCCGCGCTGGCCTCGCTGCGGCCCAGCGCGCCGCGCACCCGGCGCAGCATCAGCTGGCCCAGTACCGCGGTCAGGATCAGCAGCGGCGGCGGCACGGCGTAGAGAAAGATCGTCTCGAACACGCCATATGTGATCTGTGGCACCAGGCCCAGCGGCCGCAGCGCCAGCGCGCCGATGTAGACGGCGCTGCTCAGGGCGACCCAGCGCCAGGCGGCGGCGCCAGTCTCCAGTAGCGCGACCACCAATAGAAACACCGCCAGGCCCATCGCGGCCTCCAGCAGCAGCGCGTCGCTGGCAATCAGCAGCACCAGCCCCATCAGCAGGTTGGCGGCGGCCAAATAGCGGCGCGTCGCGGCCAGCCCGTGGCCGCGCCTGGTGGCCAGCAGGCTCCACCATGAGATCGCGCCTAGCGTGGCAAAGCCGGCCATCGCCAGCAGCACGACCCAGCTGGGCAGCAGCACATACAGCGCGACGTAGGTCAGCACCACGCCCAGGCAGATTGCTATGCTCCAGCCAAACATCGTGCTGGCAACGCTATCGACATGCGACTCGTCGGTTGGGGCGGCGGTTGGGGGGGCGAGCTGCTCCATGAGTTCGGACTCCTCCAAGATCAAGCGGACAGCCAGGAGCCGGCTGAGGGAATGCGCAGCGCCAGTGGGGTGCCGGTAGTTGGTTCAGCAGTAGTATGACAACTCAATAAGCCCGATTCCAGCCCTTCTTAAAACCTCGTCTTGCGCTTTTTGCGCCTTTGCGGTTCACTCGTTCCCCTTTGTGCCGTTGCGTTACAGCCCCAGCCTCAGCGCGCGAGCCGCAGGCGCCACTGCACCTCGGCCAGGAACTCGCAGGTTTCCAGGCGGGCGAAGGCGTCGCGCACATCGCGGCCGACGACGACCACGCCGTGCCCGGCCAGCAGCGCGGCCTGCGCGCCCGCCGCCAGCGCCGCGCCCCAGCGCGCTGCGCCGGCGGGGTCGCCCGCCTCGGCCGGCGGGAGCAGCGGGACGACGCCGAGCATCAGCCGACCCTCCTCGCTGACGGTCCCGTCCAGCGCCTGCCCAAGCCGCGCCAGCGTCGTGCAGGCTGGCGGGTGGGCGTGCAGCACCGCGCCGATGTCGGGGCGGGCGCGGTAGGCCGCGAGGTGCAGCGGTCCCTCCGAGGTCATCGTGCCGTCCTCGAGCGCGGCGCCGTCGGGAGCAATGAGCATGAAGTCGTCGGCGGTGAGCAGGCCCTTGTGGCGACTCGAGCGCGTCACCAGCAGGCGTCCGTCGCTCAGGCGGGCCGACATGTTGCCGGCCTTGCCGCTGTAGATGCCGCGCTGGTGCAGCAGCCGGCCAATGGCGATCAGCTCGCTGGCGAGGTGGGCGCGTTCGTCGTGCATAGGCATCCTGCTGTGATTGCGCCTATCGTAGCACCCCGCGGCAAGCGCCGTGCTAGCGATGGTACAGTGTTCAGATGACTATAGGAGCTACACAATGATCGATCCCGCTCACTTGCTACTCGCCACCCGCTGCTCGATCCCCGCCACTCGCTACTCGGTACTCACGACTCGGTACTCGTCACGAGGAGCTGCTAGATGATCGATCCACTGGCTTGGCAGGCGCCCTCGGAGCGGGCGGCGGGCTGGCTGGCGACGGCCCGCGAGCTGGCCGAGCGCTTCGCGGCCCGCGCGCCGGCCCACGACCAGGCGGCCTCGTTCGCCTTTGAGAATATCGCCGATCTCCAGGCGGCCGGCTTTCACCGCCTGCCGCTGCCGGCTGAGTACGACGGCTGGGCGGTCACGCTGCCCGAGGCGGTGCGGATCCTGGAGACCCTGGCCAGCGGCGACGGCCCGACCGCGCTGATCTTTGCAATGCACGTCCAGGTGCTGGGCAGCGCCAGCGAGGGCCGGCCGTGGGACGAGCCGCGCTTTGCCCAGCTGTGCCGCGCGGTCGCGGCCGACGGCGGGCTGGTCAACGCCACCGCCACCGAGCCGGAGCTAGGCAGCCCCTCGCACGGCGGCCTGCCCGCGACCGCCGCCACGTGGGTCGGCGACGGCTGGCGCATCACTGGCCGCAAAAGCTGGGCGACCGGCGCGCCGATCCTCGGGCATTTTCTGACGCCGGCGGTGTTGCTAGCCCCCGACGTGCCGCCTGGCACCGTCGGGATTTTCGACCTGCGCCCCGGCCGGCCGGGCCTGCGCATCGAGGAGACCTGGGATGTGATGGGCATGCGCACGACCGGCTCGCACGACCTGGTGCTGGAGGATGTGGCCGTCGCCGCCGACGACCTGCTGGTGCGCCGCCTGCCCGGCACCGCCGATGCCGGCCGCGTCAGCAACGGCGCCTGGTTTGGCATGGCGGTCAGTGCGGTCTACCTGGGCATTGCGATGGCCGCCCGCGAGGTCGCGGTGCGCTTCGCCCACGAGCGCCGGCCGTCGGGGCTGGGCGGCAAGTCGATTGCGTCGCTGGAGGTGATCCAGGGGCGGCTCGGCCGCCTGGAGGCCGAACTGCTGACCGCTCGCAGCTGGACCTATAGCCTGGCCGACGCCTGGCAGCGCTTCCCCGAGCGCCGCCCCGAACTCACGGCGCACGTCGGGCTGTCGAAGGTGGTGGCGACGAATCACGCGGTCACGGCCACCGGCTGGGCGATGCGGCTGGTCGGCGGCACCGCGATGGAGCGCAAGTTTCCGCTGGAGCGTCTGTTCCGCGATGTCGAGGCCGGCCTCTTCCACCCGCCCGCCGACGAGCAGGGCTACGCGCGGCTGGGCCAGGCGCTGCTCGGCGAATCGCTGTGACGTGCTGAGCATCTGAGATCAGCGCGGGCGGCTCGGAGGAATCCAGGCCGCCCGCGTTTGGCTTTGTGGAGCTGCCCCTACGGCTGCGTTGTCGGCGCGAGCGCTGGGGCGCTCACAACAAGCGGCAGCAGGATGCGGTAGATCGTTGGCGTCGGGCTAGTAGTCGCCGCTGGGACGGCGGTGCTGGTCGCCGTTGGGCTGGGCACAACCGTGTTGGTCGCGGTGGCTGTCGGCGCCATCGTCGCCGTGCTGCTGGGCATATGCGTGGCCGTCGCGGTGATCGTCGCAGTGTTGCTCGGCGTCGCGGTGCTTGTCATAGTGACGCTTGGCACAGCAGTGTTGGTCGCCGTGGCGGTCGCGGTGACGCTTGGCACGGCGGTGTTGGTCGTGGTGGCTGTCGGCGTCATTGTCGCTGTGCTGCTAGGCGTCGCGGTGCTTGTCATAGTGACGCTTGGCCCAGCAGTGTTGGTCGCCGTGGCGGTCACGGTGGCGCTGGGCATAGCGGTGTTGGTCGCCGTGGCGCTGGGCATGGCGGTGTTGGTCGTGGTGGCGCTGGGCATGGCGGTGTTGGTCGCGGTAGCTGTCGGCGTCATCGTCGCCGTGCTGCTGGGCGTATGCGTGGCCGTCGCGGTGGCGCTTGGCCCGGCGGTGTTGGTCGCGGTGGCTGTGGTACTTGGCGTCGTGGTGCTCGTCGCGGTGGCTGTGGCACTTGGCGTCGCCGTGGCCGTTGCGGTCGTGGTGGTGCTCGGCGTTGCCATAGCGGTGGTGCTTGGTGTACTCGTGGCAGTGGTGCTCGGCATTGCGGTCGCGCTTGGCCGGGCGGTGCTGGTTGCGGTGCTGGTTGCAGTCGCGGTCGCACTTGGCCCGGCGGTGCTGGTTGCAGTCGCGGTCGCACTTGGCCCGGCGGTGCTGGTTGCAGTCGCGGTCGCGCTTGGCCCGGCGGTGGTCGGCGGCGCGGTCGTGGTCGTGGTCGGCGTCGCCGTGGTGCTCGGCGTTGCCATAGCGGTGGTGCTTGGTGTACTCGTGGCGGTGGTGCTCGGCATTGCGGTCGCGCTCGGCCCGGCGGTGCTGGTTGCAGTCGCGGTTGCGCTTGGCCCGGCGGTGGTGCTCGTCGCGGTGGCCGTGGCGCTTGGCGTCGCGGTGACCGTTGCGGTCGTGGTCGTGGTCGGCGTGGCGGTGGTAGTCGCCGTGGCGGTGGTGGTCGGCGTCGCCGTGGCGCTTGACATAAACGTTGCGCTGACGGTGCGGGCCTGACTGAGCGTGACCACGCAGGTGCTAGCCGTGCCGCTGCACGCGCCGCCCCAGCCGCTAAACAACCAGCCGGCGTCGACGGCGGCGGTCAGCGTAACCGTCGTACCCTCCGCGTAGATCTCACTGCAATCGGCGCCGCAGTCAATGCCGCTCGGCGCGCTGCTGACACGGCCGCCCGTGCCGCTCCTGGTCACGCTCAGCGGGTGGTTGGCCAGGAGCGTGACGGTCTGGCTGTCGGTCGTGACCGTGTTCAGCGTGTCGGTGAGCACGGCGGTCAGGAGGTGGTCGCCGGAGGTCAGCGGCGCCCAGCTGGTGGCCCAGATCGTGTCAGTGGTGCCGTTGGGAATGATCAGGCTGCGGACCAGCGTGCCGTTGTCGCGGATGGCCAGCGCTCGGATGCCGCTCGGGGCGTAGGCGCCGCCGGTGATGCTGATGGTCTGAGTGCTGGTCAGCGTCCCGCTGGGGCTGATGATCAGCACGCCGGTGCGGGCGACGGCGGCGGGCAGGGTGAGCATGGCGACCTTGCTGTTGCCGGCGCGGTCGTAGGCGGTGGCGCTGACGGTGCCCTGCGCGAAGCCGGCCACCTGGCAGGTCGCGACCAGGCGGTTAGCTTCGCCGAGCTGCGTGTCGTAGGTGTAGGTCGTGGTCGTGCTGGCGGCCGGGCAGGGCGAGACCAGCCGGGTGGTGTCGATGAAGCGGTCGGTCGCGGTGATGACGTAGGTGGTCGCCGCCGCCGTGCCGCCGCCCCCAAAGCTCGCAGTAAACGCCAGGCTGGGCGCGATGGTGTCAACCATGCCGCGCCAGACGGTGCGCGGACTCTCGGTGTTGCCCCCCACATCGGTGCCGCGCAGCTTGAGCTGGTACAGCCCCTCCATGCCGGCCGTCGGCAGCGTGTAGCTCCAGCTGGTCAGGCTGTTGCCGACGGTGCCAACGGTCCCAGTTTTCCAGTCCGACGCCAGCAGCGCAACGTCGCTGGCGCTGAGCGCGCGGCTGTAAAACCGCACCTGGTCGATGGCACCCTGGAAAAGCGTGTCGGCCTGACCAATCCGCAACTGGCTGATTGGATAGGGCGTTTTGCCGCTGAGCGCCGTCGTGGTGTAGACCGCAGTGCCGTTGACAAACACTTTGAAGGCCGTGCCGTCAAAGGTCGTGGCGATGTGATTCCAGCTGTTGGCGGTCAGGATCGAGCCAGTCGTGAAGCTCTGCCAGCTGCTGCCGTCGCCGAAGCCGGCGTGAATTTTGGTGCGCTCGGTGACATAGATGCTTGGTGGGCGCTGGCCGTTGTTGCTGCCGGGCTGGTAGCCCATGACTGCGTGGTAGCCGGTGTCGGTGAAGGTCGGGTTGATCCAGGCCGACTCGGTGAAGTGCGGCGCCGCCAGGCTCGGCGCGAAGGTGGCGCTGATGCCGTCGTTCACGCCGTCAAAGGTCAGCGCCCGCTGGTCGGTATGGCCGTAGGCGACGCTGGGGCAGGCGGTGCCGCTGCACGTCATGCTGCGGCCGGCGGTGCCGCTGTCGGCCCACGTCGTGCTGCCGGTCGGGTCGCTGAAATCGTAGCTCAGCGTCGGCGAGATCGGCAGCATCGCGTCGTCGGGCGCCAGCCAGACTTGCGCCGTGCTCGCGCCCGTCGTGCGGCTCTGCGCGAGGGTGTAGAGTTCGTCGGCGGTCAGGGCGCGGCGGTAGAGTGCCGCCTCGTCCATGAGGCCAGCGAGGCCATTGCCAGCCTGGCTATCGCCGAGGTACAGCGCGGCATTCGAGGTGGCGCACAGCCCGCTGAGCGCGACCGTCGCATCCAGCGCGCCGTTGAGGTAGAGACTGGCGGTGTGTTCGCCCGTATCCACGGTCAGCGCCACGTGCGCCCAGCTGTTGGCGCTCAGGGGGCTGCCCGTGAGCGTCGTGGTCGTCGCGGTGCCACAGTCCGTGGACAGCGTGGCCCGCAGCTGGCCACCGACCAGCGCCAGCTGCCAGACGGCCTGGCCGACGACGCCGGGGCTGCTGAACCAGCGGCTGGCGATCACGTCGGTGCCGCTCAGCGCGGTCGGCTTGACCCAGGCGGCAAATGTCAGGCTGTCCATGTCGAGCGTGGTGGTGGTTGGCACGCTTAGGTAGTCATTGCTGCCGTCGAAGGTCAGCGCGCCGCCAAATTGGCCCGCCGTCGTGATCGTCGGGCAGCCCGTGCCGCTACAGGTGGCGGTCAATCCAGTGTTCGTCGCGTCGGTGAAGCTCGTCGCGCCGCTGGTCTCCTCGAAATGATAGCCGGCGACCTGGCTGCCCCAGCGTGGCCGTTCGACAAATACGCCACTGAGCGTCTTGGTGGTCGAGATATAGCGCGACGGCAGCAGCGTGGTCTGGAACTCCATCGCCGGCGGCATCGCGTCAACAACGACCGTGCCAACCGTGGTCGTGGCTGCGTTGCCAACGGTGTCGTCGGCCGTGACCTTGACGGTGTAGAGGCCGGTCGGCCGCACCCCGGTGAAAGTGTAGCTGGCACTCCAGGTCGTGCCGCTGACGGTGCCAGGCTGAACCAACTGGGTGCCAGCCAGCGCGCCGGTTGCATCGTAGAGGCCGACCAGCAGCGTCGAGGTCGTCACGCCGCTGCCGCTGACGCCGCTGCTGATCGTCGGGTCGCTGGCGGTGCCGGTCAGAGCCACGGTCCAGGTTTGATTTTCGCTATCGCTGGCGGCGGCAACCGCGGCGACCGTGGTTTGATTGTAGCTGCTGCTTACGGTCGGGGCGGCGGTGTCAACGTAGATCGTTGCGGTCGTGGTGGTCTGGTTGCCAACCGCGTCGACCGCCCGGAACTGGAGGGCGTAGCTGCCACTGCCGCCCAGCGTGGTCGGGTCGAAGCTCGGACACCAGGCGGCGGTCCGCCCGACGCTGACCGACTCGGCGCAGAGCGGGGCGCTGGTCCAGGTCGTCGTGCTGCTGGTCGATTTTTTGATGCCCACATCCAGCAGCCGCACGCTTGAAGAGCTATCGGTGGTCGAGACGACCAGCGTGCTGGCGAGGTTGGCGTGGAAGCTGTCGGCGGTCAGCAGCTTGACGGTCGGGGCGTCGGTGTCAACCTGGAGCGTCGTGGTGCTACGGGCGCTATACCAGCGCAGGTCGCGCAGGTAGATGCTGTACAGCTCGGCCTGGGTCAGCTCGCGGTCAAATACCACCACCTCGTCGAGCTGGCCGCGCAGGCGCTGCTTGAGGAGGCCGGTGGTGGCCGCCGCAGTGCCGCCGACATACAGCGGATCGTCGCTGTTGGCTTTGGCGACGGCGCTGCCGCTGACGGTGCCTTGCAGTGTGCCGTTGACATAAAACTTAGCGGCGTAGGCACTATCGAAGACCACCGCCACATGCTGCCACAGCCCGCTGCTGACCGCGGCGCTGCTCGAATACGTCTTGACGCCATTGGTGACAAACTGGAGCTTGCCACTATTCAGGCTAAACGCGATGCCGTTGCCGCTCGTCGTCTTCAAGCCGCTGGCCAGAATCTGCTGCGTGCCTTGCAGATCGTCGGGGCGGACCCAGGCCATTAGCGTGAAGGTGCTGGTCAGGGCGGCGACCGTGCTGGCAGCGCTAAACTCAGCCGCGCCATCGCCGTCAAAGATCAGCTTGTTGCCGATCTTGCCGTCGGCCAGCACTGGCGGTGTCCCGGCGGCCGGCGTTCCATAGCTCATGCTGATCGTGAACTCGTTGAACGGCGCGTTGTTGTAGACCAGCGGCGCGCTGCCGATGGTCGTCGCCTTGACCGTGTTGGTGCCAAAGTTCGTTGCCGTGCCATTCGCCGCAATTGACTGATAGCTGAGCGTGTCCTCGCCGCAGAGCGTAAACGTCGTTCCCAGCGCGGTCGTGCCGTCGGTAACTGTGGGCAGATCGATAAGGGTCTCGTTGGTGCTGCCGCGCAGCATTTTGAAGCCGATGCCCTCGAACCAGGTGAAATTGATCGCGCTGATGGTCACGGTGTTGCAGGTGCCGCCGCTCAGCACGCCGGTCGCTTTGGTGGTTGAGGTGTCGCCGACGGTGCTGGCGCCAGTGGTGTCAGCGTCAAAGGGCAGCTGCAGGATCGGCGCCAACTCGGCGTACAGCGCCTTGATCTGGGCCGCCGAGAGCGTGACCGTGTACGCTCGCAAGTCGTCCAGCATGCCGTGGAACAGGTCGCCGTTGGTGCCTTTGTTGCCAAAGGTGCCGGTGCGATTGGCCCCAATCGACGGGAAGCTGCCGCTGGGCGTCCCCGAGGTGCCGATGCTGGTTGAGCCGTACAGCGCGCCGTTGACATACACTTTGGCTAGCCGCGCGGTGGTGTCCACGGTCGCCGCCACGTGCGCCCACTCATTCTCGGGCAAATCAATGGCAATGCTGTAGGTTGTCGAGCCAATGGTGACGTTGAGTTTATTGTAGTCCAGCTCGATGCCGCTGGCGCCGACCGAGGAGCGGAAGTCGACAATCGTGCCGCGGTCGGCCTTGACCCACGCCGCCACTGTGCGGACGTTGATCTCATTGTAGGCGCACGGCAGGCCCAGCGCGCCGGAGTAGGTACAGGTCAGCCAGTCATCGATGCCGTCGAAGGTCGCGGCGCGGCCGACCATGCCGCGCAAGCCGGCGGTCGGGCAGCCAATATCGCAGAACGGCGCGGCCATCGCGGCGCTCTGCGACAGGCCGGTAACGTAGCCGTAGTTGGTAAAGTCCGTCGCGCCAGGCACCTCCTCGAACGGCATCATCAGCGGCAGGCTGCTGTAGTTGCTATCGTTGACCGGGTAGGTAATGGCGGTCTGGAGATCAATCGCTGCCTCGACCTCGTGGGTGAACTGGTGCTGGCTGGTGGCGGCGGCGGCGCTGACCGTGGCGGCGGCGCTGATCGTCGCCGACGACAGCGCATTCAGCTTGAAGGTCGTGAAGTCATCGGGAATATCAATGATCGGGTAGGTCGTCTGCATCAGCAGCTTGGCGCCGGCCAGATCAACTGCCGCCGGCAGGATCACAACCTCGTCGAGCAGGCCGCTGTAGTAGTTGGCGCCGGTCTGAATGCTGCCGAGCGCGAGATGCGGCGGCGCCGTCAGGCTGGCGGTGCTGCCGGTGCCGCTCGCAACCTGGGCGCCGTCCACATACAGTCGCATCGCGCCGGTGGTTTTGACGCGGGTGGCGACGACATGGTGCCAGCTGCCGTCGCTGACCGCGCCGCCGGCCAGCGTGGTGTCCTGGCCGCCCGCACTGCCGGTGCCGAACAGCACCTGGCCGCTGCCCAAGCTCACGCCGAAGTCATTGGCCGTGCCGCTGACCTCGCCGTCCACCAGGCCGGAGCCGGCCCACCAGCTGGTCGCGGTGCTCGTCTGGGTGGTTTTGAGCCAGAAGGCGACCGTGAAGTCGTCGCTGACCGTGCGGTCGAGGGTCATAGCATCGTCTACGCCGTCGAAGCTAAGGGCGCTGCCGAACTTGCCGCTGCTGGCGGCGGTCGGGCAGCTGCGCAGATTGGCGCAGGCCGCCGAGCGCGCGTCGTTGACGCGGTTGACCTGCTGCACATTCCAGGTCGGCTGGTCGAAGCTGACGCTGTAGGTGCCGGTCAGCGCCAGATCGTCGATGACGCCGGCCAGCGGATCGTTGCCGCTGATGCGCAGCCCCACGCGGGTGGCGCTGTCGCTGGCGATCAGCGGCCAGTAGGTGCCGGTGACTGCCGAGGTCGCGGTGGTGGTGACACTGTTGTAGGTCGTGGCGATGGTGAAGGTGCTCGCGCTGGTGCTGACCGCCGCGAGCGCCCACGTAATCTGCACTGTCACCCAGCTGCCGAGCTTGCCGCTAAAGCCGCCGGCCACGGTGGTGGTGAGCGGGCCGAAAGCGGTGCTGCTGGTCGTGCGGTTGACGAGGCCGATGCCGACCACGCCGGTCGAGTTGATATAGCCTTTGAGACAGTAGCCCGCACCGCTGGCCGAGGAGCACCGGGTGTCCACCAGATAGTAGTATTTGCCCGCGGCTGGCAGCGCCGTCAGCTTGAGCTTGAAGCTGAGTGAGCCGCTGGCGCCGCTCGTAAAGGTGCTGTCGGTGGTGAGCGGCAGATAGTCGTCGGTGCCGTCGAAGCGCAGGCCATCGTTGGTGACGCCGCTGGCGAGCGCCGGGCAGCTGGCGGTGCTGGCACAGGTCACGCTGCTCCCAAGCGTGTTCGTGAACGTCGTGCGCGCGGCGGTGTTATCCTCGTCGAAGCCCAGCGTGAAAACCGTCGTGTCCTGGTAGTTGAGAATCTGGAGGTCGTTGAGGCTGCCGTTGAGCGGCGAGGTGCCGGCGCGGCCGTTGCCCAGATACCCAGCGCCGACCACAAAGCGCAGCTTGCTGTTGGTGTTGTTGAAGCCGCTATCCAGCGTGCCGTTGACATACACCCGCAGCTCGCCCTGATTCGAGTTGGCTGTGCTGACGCTGATCGTGACTTTAATCGTCGTCCAGGTGTTGAGGGCTAGGGTGGCGACGCCAGTCACCGTCGGCGTGACATCGTTGAGGCCGATCAGCACATGGCCCGCGCTGGTAATTGAGATGTTCATTCCCTGCGACAGATTGGTATCAGTCGCCAGCACCGTCATGGCTTGGCCGGAGCTTGGATAGCTGCTCAGCTTGACCTTGAGTGACAGGCTGGCGGACTGCCAGGTGTTCTGGTAGGCCAGCGTGCCGATGGTCAGCACATCATCTACGCCGTCAAAGGCGGCCGCGCGGTCGGTGCTCGACACAATCTCGCTGCTCGGGCAAGTTGTGCCGGTGCAGGTCGCCGCCTCGCCCTCGCCCGACGTGGGGCGATAGCCGCTCTTGCGGTCGGCGCTCTCGAAGCGCAGCGCGGTGGTGGGATTCGTCAGCGCCGGATCAATCGTCGTGTCCTCGGCGGTCAGGTGGCCGTAGGCGGCCTGCGAGGTCAGCGTATTCGTCACGAGCGCGCTGTAGCTCAGGGCGTCGCCGGGCGCCAGCACCTGGTCGTCGGGGTTATAGCGGCCGCTCTGGAGCGCGGCGACCTCGGCGGCACTCATCGCCCGGTCGTAGAGCGCGACCTCGTCAATGCTGCCCTGGAAATAGTTATCGAGGTGGCCGACCTGGAGGTGGGTGATGGTGAGCGGCGTTTTGCCCGCGGCGGCCGCCGAGCTGGCCTTGAGTACGCCATTGACATAAATGCTCAGCGTTGTGCCGTCAAAGGTGGCCGCAATATGATTCCAGGTGTTGGCTGTGACCACCGCGCTGCTGGTCGTGAGGCTGGACCAGGTCGTGCCGTTGCCGAAGCCGACCTGTACATAGCCGTTGTTGAAGAGGTAGATGGTGGGCGAACGGGTGATATCGCCAGCGCTCTGGTAGCCGATGATGGCATGGAAGGCGGTGTCGGTGCTGGTCGGGTAGACCCAGGCCGCCTCGGTGTAGCTGGTGATCGGGATCGTGGCGCTGGCCTCCACTAGGTCATTCACGCCGTCGAAGTGCAGCGCGCTGCCGTAGCGGCCACTGACGCCGGCGGTCGGGCAGGCGCTCGTGCTCGTCGCGCAGGCCATGATCGTGCTCGACCCGGCGCTGTCGGCGAAGCTGCTGGCGTCGGCGCCCTCCTCGAAGCGCAGCAGCAGCGCCGGCGCTGAGGTCTCGGCGACCGCCATGTTGTCGAAGGCTAGCAGGTTGTCGATGACTGTAGGCGTCGGTGCTGACCCACGGGTTGAAGCCGTAGGTAAACTCCTGGAGATCGTTCAGCCCATCGCCGTCCTCGTCGGCGACCAGCGGGTCGGACCAGACGCGGGTCACGCCGCCGCTGTAGCTCGTCAGCCAGCCGGTCGCGGCCTCGGTGCCGTCGCTGAGGCCGTCGTTGTCGGTGTCGGCCAGCGTCGGGTCGGTGCTGAAGTCGGCCTCGCGGGCGTCGCTGAGGCCGTCGTTGTCGGTGTCGGCCAGCGTCGCCGTGGTGCCCTGCGCCAGCTCGTAGCTGTCGCTGAGGCCGTCGCTGTCGGTGTCGGCCAGAAGGTCGCTGGGGTCGGCGCCGCCAAAGGCCGCGCTGATCAGCGTGTCGCCGTCCTGATCCTGCTGCGCGGGAAGCGCCAGCGCGCCGTGTTTATTCCAGCCCAGCTCCACAAACTCTTCAATGGTGTCGGGCAAAATGTCGAAGGTGTCGCTGACCTCCAGCGCATTGTAGGCGCCCTGATACTCAAAGGTGCAGTCGCTGGACTTGATGTGGAACCAGCAGCCGGCATACGGCACTAGAAACGACTCGTTGAGATACAGCGGGACGGCACGGTTGATGCCGGTGCCGATGTTCCTCAGGCTGATCGGCGCGCTCAAGGCCGGGTGTGAAATATTCCGCAGCTTGGTGCTGCCGATGGTTTGCCAGGATGCGCTCATCTGGCCAGCGCTGAGGCTGCTGTGACGGTCGACCGCCGAGGTGTCTAGGGTATATGTGAAGACGGTTTTTTTGGCCTTCGTCGTGCCATAGGCTGCGCCATAGGTCAGCGTGTTGGTGACATCCACGGTGTACGACATCGTGTTGCTGGCGATCAGCCCATCGCTGGTATCAGTCAGCAGGCGGTTGATATGCACGTCCAGCCGGCCCGAGGAGCCGAGATTATTGATCACGCTGTCCACATCGAACAGCAGCTTGGACAGCTGCTCGTTGATCCAGGTGGTCACTGCCCACTCATCCTTGCCGGCCAGCGTGACCGCCGCGTCCCACACCGCCAGCATCATAAATGCTAGCGCGACAAACGGCGCAGCTGGTGGGAAGAAGGTGATCACCATAAATTCGATCATGAACATCACAACTACGATCAGCGTCGCGCCGACCGTGTAGGCCATCTGGGTTTGGAGCGAGTTGGTCCATTTGCCGGCAAAAATGTCGCTGGCATTGAACGCCACAAACAATATCCACGGCACTGCGATGCCTAGTGCTAGGCCCAGCTTGCCAACCGCCGCAAACTTCGTCAGCTTCGTGAGCATCGCGGCTTTGGTGACGGCGCTGGTCACGGTGTACGCCTTGTACAGCACATAGATCAGGTTGGTCGCATACTGGCCGACCGCAACCACGGTCATGGCGTTCAGGATATAGACGCCGACTTTCGTCACCGTGGCGTCGCCGCTAAAATATCCGACCAGGTAGGTGATGCCGCCGACGAGTAGCCCGACCGTGGTGAGCGCCACTAGGCCATGCAGCGCCATCGCCACCTTGCTTTCGCTGGCCCGCAGGAAGCCAATCGTGTACTCGCTGAACGCCTCGCGGTAGGCGCCGCGTAGCGCTTTCCAGACATTAAACTCTTGGCCCTGGACGAAGCCGGAGCCGGCGGCGACCCGCGCGCTAAACCCCTGGTAGCTTTGGTAAAAGTAGAGCAGCGTGTAGGCGTAGGCCGAGCCGGTGTAGCCCACGCCGGTAAATGTGCCGCTCGGCCAGCTGGATTTATACAGCTGCTCATCGCCGTTATCGGCCCATAGCACGCTGCTGCCCAGCATGACCGTCGCCGAGGTGCCAGCCAGCAGCGCAGTGTAGAAGCCCTGCGCCCACAGCAGCTTGCCCTCGGCCTCCGCGATGCTGTCGTCACTGCTGTCAGCGGCCTGGAAAAACGAGTCATCGGCCAGCGTGGCCTGGAGTTCGGTCAGATAGTCGGTGCTGTCGTAGTTTTCCCACGATGCGCTGGCCGTGGCGTACTGGTATGACGACCAGTTCATCGTCGCCTCAACGCTGGTCGAAACGTTGGCCAGGTCCAGCGTCACCGCCGCGCCCGTCACCGCGACGCTATCGACGCTGTAGCTGCGGCTGGTGCGCTCGGTGGCGTATAGCAGCGTCGGGTTGGTCTGGCTCTTATAGCTGCTGAAGACGCTCCCGAGCAGCGCGGTCGTCTCGGTGTAGGCGATCTGCGAGGCGATGGCGTCGTAGTCGGTGCCGCTGTAGGTTTTGACCGTGAGGTCGGTGTTGGCGCTGCCGCCGGCCCAGCTGGTGATCGAGGTTGCCAGGTTGCTGATCGTCACATCGCGGGTGCCGTTGCTGCTGCACACGCCGGTCGCGCTGAGCGTATCGCAGTCGCGGGCGCGAATGAACGAGCTATTCATGTTCCAGGCGGCCGCCCACAGGTCGCTGTCCGAGGTCAGGTCGGTGTCGCGGGCTGGGTCCTCGTAGACCACCGCCGCGCTGGTGCCGCGCTCCTCGCTGACGGTCAGCCCGGCCAGCTTCCAGTCGTCATAGTAGGTCTGGATGATATTCAGCTCGTCGGTGCAGGTCGTGAGGTCGGTGTCATCGGTGCAGGTGTCGGTGATCATCTCGACCAGCCAGGCCAGCTTGACGCTCTGGGCGCTGCCCCACGCGGCCAGGCCGTTGCTGCCGACCGTCGGGCGGTAGAGCATGCGGGCGCTGAAGACGGCGGCGGCGTCGGTGGTGTCGTCGGTGGCCAGCGTCAGCGGCAGGTAGGCGGTCAGGCTGCCGCTGCTAGCCTCGGCGACGGTGACGCTGTAGAGATCGAGGGCGTCGTCATCGAGCCAGGTGGTGGCAGGGACGCTCAGCGAGCGGGCGGTGCCGCTGTAGGCGCTGGTCACCGGCAGGCTGGAGTAGCTGCCGGCGCTGTAGGGCATCGTGATCTCCAGGACCGGCACGATGCGGACCTCGCCGTTGGCGGCGTTGTCGTCGCTGGTGCGCAGGTCAAGGTTGGCGGTGTCGGCGAAGGTTGTGCTGAGGTGGCGCTGAATTTGGCCTTTGGTGTCGCCGCTCGGCCAGTCCAGCACGGTGCCGGAGTAGTTCAGGTGGCTCGCCTCGGTCGGGCGGATCTGGAAATCAACATACACCGGCTTGTTCAAGGTCAGGCCGTTGAGCGTCAGGCTGAGCGGGGTGTCCTGGCCGAAGGTTTGGGCGATCAGGCTGTTGGGCGAGTTGTCGGCCGAGTTGCTCACGCCGTCGCCGTCGTTGTCGAGGTCAAAAACGTCGGGCGTGCCGTCGCTGTCGAGGTCGGTGCAGACGGCGGTGGCGTCGTAGGTCGTCGAGGTCGAGTCCCAGACCGTGCACTCCAGATTGTCGGTCAGGCCGTCGCTGTTGGTGTCGCGCAGGTTGGGGTTAAGATACCAGGCCGTGCCGCCCAGCGTAAAGCCCGTGGTCTCCAGCAAATCATTGATCGCATCCCCGTCGCTGTCGGCCTCGTTGGGCAGCGTGCCGAGCTGATTGACCTCAATGCCATCGGTCAGACCATCGGCGTCGCTGTCGGTGGAGTTGGCGACGCCGGTGCAGTCGGTGTTGGTGCCGGCGGTGGCGCTGGGGCAGCTGCCCCAGGTGGCCTCATCGGCGTCGCTGAGGCCGTCGCCATCGGTGTCGACGGCGGTGACCGTGGTGGTCGCCGCGCGGGTGCGAGCTACCTCGGCGGCGCGGGGCGCGGCCTGCTTGGGCTTGGCGGTGCGCGGGTCCTGGTGGGCGTCCCAGGCGTTGATCTCGGCCAGCCGTGTCTGTCCCGCGGCCAGATTCGACTGCTCAGTCTGCTGGGCGGTCTGCGCGGCCTGCGCGGTCTGCTGCGTGGCGGCGAAGGCGCTGACCTGCCCGGCCCGCAGCAGCGGCGCGGCCAGGATCGCGACCACGACGGCGCCGACGGTCAGGGTGTGGGCCGGGCGGCTGCCCCACGTGCGCGCCCACAGCGGCGCCAGCATCAGCGCCGCGACGATCAGTGCGAGCGCCGTGGCCAGCTCGCGGAGGCCAGCGGCGTGCTGCGAAGCACGATAGCTGAGCCAGCCGAGCGGATTCTGCGCCAGGCCGGTGGTCGCCACCCCCAGCCGGCTGTGATCAAAATCAAGGAAGTCGCTGGTGATGGTGGCGGTCGAGCGGCCAGCCTGGCCCTGCGGCGGATATACCAGCTGAAGCGTCAGGCGGCGCGGTAGCCCCAGGCTGTCGATCCAGAGTTCGCCCTGGCCGCTTAACGTCCGGTAGGCCGCTGTGGTGTCCACCTCAACGCCGGTCGGCACCTTCTGCTGGCTGCGGACGGTGGCGTCGAGGTGGTCCTGTATGGCGGCGGCCAGCGCCGGGCCGTCGAGGGTGAAGCGGTAGTGGCTATAGGTGGCGTCCGACGACGGCAGCACGATCTTGCCAGCGAGCGGCGTGTCGAGCGGGCCGGCCACAGTCCCGAGCGCCTCCAGGTTGCGGGCGCCCTGCAAAAAGCTCAGCGTGTTGCCGCCGGGTCCGACGCTGCTCAGCAGCGCGCTATCGGCGGGCTGCCAGGCGCCCAGGCCCTGGCGCTGCTCCACCTGGCCATCAATGATGCGCACGCTGATCGCGCCGGTGCCGGCGGTGTCAGCGGCGTCGCGCATTGTCAGGTCCAGGCGGCCGGCCGCGCTATTGGCGGTGCTCTCGACCACCAGCCGGTCAACCCGCGGCTTGCGGCCGGCGGCGCTGAGCGATGGCCCCGGCGCCGTCGTCTGCTCAATTGCCGAGCGCGCGCGGTAGCGCCCGCTTGCCTGTGCCAGCTCCCAGGCCCGTGCGACAGCGGCCTGTGGGCCGGTCGGCTCGGCCCGCAGCAGCGTGGCGGGCAGAATCAGTAGGGTCAGGAGCAGGGCCAGCAGCCCGAGGACTGTGGCGCGAGTGCGGCGCGAGCGAGTAGTCATACTGTTCTCCGGTTGACGAGCAAGGGCAAGGGACACCAGCGCTCCCTGGGGATGCGTGGTAGATGGGACAGGTTGGACACAACAGAATTAGGATTGAAGTGTACCAGCCAGGCTCGCAGCGGCTGTAGTACATCGCGCACGCTTTTGTAGAACAAGTGGCGCCACTTTTGTAGAACAGCGGCTGTAGGGACGCTCACGGCAGCGTCGCGCTGATGGCGTCAGCGGAGCTGTTGCACTGTAGATCCAGTATCTGCGGAGGCGAGGCGCCGGGGAGGCTTGGCTGAAGCAGGGCCGGCCGTGGGTTGGCGCGGCGGTCGGGGCAGGTGGGTGCGGGTGCGCCGAGCAGGAGTATGTAGCCGATACCCAATGCTAAACAGCCGTACTCGGCCTAGTACACGGGCGAGCCTGGGCGCTCAGCCCGTGCGCCGCCACTGGTTGGCGCGGATATTCTCGGCGGCTAGCTGCGCAGTCTCAGCGATGCGCTTGGCGTGGGTCGTTGGCGTCTTGGCCTGCCCGATCCACGGGAGAATGCCGCGCTGCGCCGATCATGCGCTGCTGAGCGAGCGACCCTACGCCAGCCACTGCTTGACCGTGCTCAGCAGCGCCGGCATATCGGTCGGCTTGGTGATATAGGCGGCGCAGCCGGCCTGCCGGGCTTGCTCGGCGTCGCTGTCCTGAGCATGGGCACTCAGCGCAATCACTGGGATATGCCCGACGGCGGGGTGCTGCTTGAGGCGCCGTGTCGTCGCCAGGCCGTCGAGGACCGGCATTGCAATGTCCATCAGGATCAGGTCCGGCAGATGCTGGATCGTCAGGTCATAGGCCTCGGCACCATTGATCGCCTCGGAGACCGTGTAGCCATAGTGCTGTAGCAGCCGCATCACCAAGAAGCGGTTCGCGGCTACATCGTCGGCCACCAGAATATGTGCCATGCTCTCACCTCTTTCTTATCGTTTCCTCAACGATACAGCGAGAACATTTCCACCAACCTTACCAGCGCCGGTCATTTTGGAACGAGTTCCACGTAAGATGTATGCTTCGGCTAGGCCGGCGCTTCAGCGAGGCGGCCCAGCACCAGCCGGGCCAGCTGCGCAAACGCTGCAAGCGCCGGCGCCGGGCTGCGCTCGGCCAGGGTCAGCATCTGGACCTGCACGGTCAGCGGCGTGGGCCACGGCAGCGCCACCATTGTGCCGCAGGCTAGCTCGTGGGCGACAGCCATGTGGGGCAGCACTGCTAGGCCCATGCCCAGCAGCACACATTCCTTCATGGCCCCGACGCTGACAAACTCCAGCGTCTCGCGCGGCACGACGCCGCGGCTGCTCAGCCAGCGCTCAAAGACCACGCGGTAGCCGCAGCCCGGCTCGGTTAGCAGCAGCGGCTCGGCGGCGAGGGCCGCGGGGTCGAAGGCGGCCTGCGCCAGCGCGTGGCCGGGTGGCCCGACTAGCATAATCGGCTCCGCGCCCAAAAACTCGGTGGTGATGCCGCTGAAGCGCTGTGGGGCGTCGAGGAGAAAGGCCACATCGAGCGTGCCGTCGCGCAGCAGGTGCGGCAGCTCCTCGTTGTAGGACGGCCGTAGCTGGAGCTGCGTCGCCGGCTCCTGGCTGCGAAAGGTCCGCAGCAGCGGCGGCAGCCGGTAGGTTGAAAACGTGTCCGGGGCGCTGATCACCAGCGACCCGCCGCTCGTGGGCGCGCTGATAGCCAGGCGGGCCTCCTCGGTCAGCCGCGCCACCTCGACGGCGTAGCCCAGCAGCCGCTGCCCGGCCGGCGTGAGCGCAATGTGGTTGCCCAGCCGGTCGAACAGCGCGGCGCCCAGGTCGAACTCCAGGGTTTGAATGTGGGCGGTGACGCTCGACTGCGCGTAGCCCAGCGCCTGCGCGGCGCGGGTGAAGCTGCCGGCGCTGGCCACCGCGCGAAAGGTTTGGAGATGCCGGAGTTCCATAGCCGCGGCTCCATCATCGGGGGCGCTGATAACCACTATCGCTGAATCGCTGTGCTGGGCAGTATAGCAAAATGCTACGCTGTCTTCAGCAGCAGGAGGGCGAGGAGACGGCGAAGCTTTACATAACGATGAGCGCGGAACGATAACCAACGGCAGCGGCAGCAGCCAGCGAGTACGCTGGGACGATGCCAAGAAGGCGAGGACCACCATGTATCTTCCATGCACCCACGATGAGCGGCGCGGCGTTTCGCAGCCGCTGGACATTCGGCCAAACTGGATACTGGACTAATCCGCTCAACCTCGTGCCGGCGACGATTGGGCTGGCGCTCGTGGTCGCGGTGCTGGCGCTCGTGCTGGCCTCAGCGCACGACCAGCGGCGGCCACGAGCAGCTCGCTGTAGGCCACCGCCCGCGCGGCGCTGACGCGGCCCCAGCCGGTGTAGACATCGTAGCCGGGGTCGCCGCTGTCGTCGGCGGTCGCCAGCAGCACGGCCCGCAGCTCGGCCGGGCCAAATGCCGGGTGGCGCGCCTTGACCAGCGCCGCCACCCCGCTGACAAACGGCGTCGCCATCGAGGTGCCGCTACAGGTGCTGTACTCGGCGCCGGCGCCGCCGCACAGTCGAGCCGTTCACGGTCGCGGTGCTTAGAATAGTGATGCCGGGGGCGCTGATCGCCACCTGCGGGCCGAAGGCCGAAAAGTAGGCGTGGGCGTCGGCCTGATCGGTCGCGGCCACCGCCAGCGCCTCGGGGTAGCGGGCTGGGAACAGCACCGGCGTGTTGCCGGTGTTGCCGGCGGCGGCCACGACCAGCGCGCCGCGACCAGCGCATACTGCATTGCCGCCTGGAGCACCGGATCATCGACCGAGCCGCCCAGGCTCAGGTTGATCACTGCAGCGCCGTGGTCGGCGGCGTAGATCACCGCGGCCGCCACGTCGCTCTCTAGCCCGTCCAGGTCGGCGGGGTAGCTGGGCGATTGAAAAACTCGCAGGATCATCAGACGCGCGTCGGGCGCCACGCCGGCGCCGCCGACGGCGTTGTTGCGCGCGGCGCCCGCAATGCCGGCGACATGAGTGCCGTGGCCGTACTGGTCGTTGAGATCGCCGTCGCTCCGGGCCACGCCGTCGAGGTCGTGGAACCAGTGCCAGCCGTGCATGTCGTCGATGTAGCCGTTGTCATCATCGTCCACGCCGTTGGCGGCGATCTCAGCCGGGTTGACCCACAGCTGCGCGCTGAGGTCAGGGTGCGCCAGCTCGGCGCCGGTGTCCACAATGGCGATCACAACGCCTTGCCCGGTGGTGCGCCCCCACGCGGCGGGCGCCCCGATCTGCGCGAGGCCCCACTGCTCAGCTAGGCGCGGGTCGGGGCCAGCAGCGAGCGGCCGGAGCAACCCATTGCTACGCACCGCTATGATCGCCGGGCTGGGCCGCGCGGTGGTGGTGCCGGGCAGCCACAGCTCGGCCGCGTCAATCGCCGGCAGCCAGCGCGTCACCGTGGCGCCCGGCGGCAGCGCGCGACCCAGCCCGGCCAGGTCAGTGCCGGCGGCCAGCCGCACCAGCACGTTGCGCCCGCCCGGCGCTGCCTGGGTTGGGAGAATACCGATAACCAATAAAAATAATACAAACCATACGATAGCCAGCCGGCGCCGTGGCCACCCGATCTTATACATAATTTTACTGTCGCTCCCACTGAATACAGCTACCGCGTGAAGAGTACCAAATTGACTCTTCACGCGGTATGTGCAGCCGCTGCCGCCTCATCCAACCTGGCGTGTTTGATCGCAATGAGCACGCAGGTCGCAGCTGTGGCGCAGGCCTGGTGCGCCCGCTGGGACGACCCCGATGGCCCGGCCTGCTGCGTAGCGCCCAGCACCTTCAATGTCCGACTGGCGATCCTCAGCTCGTTCTACAGCTTGGCGATCCGGCACCGCGTGCTGACGACTACCCCGCTGACAATAGTCGAGCGGCGGCAGAGCGAGTGCTGCTGCGCCATACCTTTGCCAAAGGCAGGGAGGCGCCAACATCAGCGCCATCCTGGCGCGGCCACACCAGCCGCGCCACCACCGGCCGCTATCTTGCGGCCCTCAAACGCGCCGACAACCTACAGACCGAGGCCCTGGCGGCGCTGTTTGACTTTGAGGAGGCGTGCATCTGCGGCGGCTTAGCGCTGCACCGCAGGGATATACACGCGGAAGATCAGCGGCAGCACTGTGGGGCCGGGCTGACCCGCGCTGGTCTCCGGGAGGGCGCCGGGCGCCGAGGTCAGCATCGCCTCAGGGTCGGTCATATCCATGGGCTGATTCTTCAGCTCGGTCGCCGGGCCAGCGAGCGGGTCCGAGAGAAGCAGCGGCGCCGGGGGAATATCGCGCCCGGTCGTCGGGAGCCGGTCTATGCTGGTAGTGCCGACAATTTGCCACCGGCCATCGCGCACCTGGCCAAGTGCGGCCTGCGCAACCAGTGCGCCGCCGTCTATTGTCCAGGCAGCGGTGTTGCCAGCCGACCGATGCGACCACAGCACCTCGGGCGTCCCATCGCCGACAAAGTCACTGATACCAACAATGTGCCAGTTCACATCGGCCACCGTCGGCAGCGCAACCGTTGTGGCGCCATCCAACAGCGGCCGCTGCTCTGACAGCCAGAGCGCGTTCGCACCAGTCAGAGCGTGGCGCCACAGAATATCGGCGTAGCGGTCGCGGTTAACATCGCCGGTACCAGCAATCTGCCACGCGCCGTCGGGGACGGTTGGGAGCGGCACAGCGGCCGCGACCGTGCCGGCGCGCATCTGCCAGAGGTAATTGCCGCCAGTCTGGGTGTTGCGCCACAGAATATCAGCGCTGCCATCGCCATCGAAGTCATCCGTGGCGACCACGGTCCAGGCAGTGTCGGGGACGGTCGGCAGCGCGTCGGCCGGCACCGGACCGTCGCGGGCCGCTGTGGGCGCGCCGGCATGCGAAGGCCACACCGCATTTGCGCCGCTGGCCACGTTATGCCACATCAGATCGGCGGCGCGGTCGCCGTTGAAATCGCCAGCGCCGACGATCTGCCAGCTCTGGTTGGCCACGGTAGGCAAGGCCGCGCTGACGGCGCCGGCCAGCACGGCGCCGCCCGCCGAGCGCCACAGGGCGTTCGCGCCGCTGCCCACATGCCGCCACAGGAGGTCGGCGCGATGATCCCCATCGAAGTCGGCGGTGGCGGCGATCTGCCAGCGAGCATCGCTCACCGTCGCGAGCGCCGGGCTGCGCACCAGCGCACTGCCCTGCATCAGCCCAGGCAGTGGTGGCACCGCTGGCCGCGTTGCGCCACAGAATATCATCGGCGCCGTCGCCATCCAGGTCGCGCCGCGGCGTAGGTTTCAGGCTAAGGGCGTAGGTCAGCGCGCGGTTCATATTGATCCGGCCACAGGTCCAGTTGCTCCCCGTCCCAGCAATGTGATCAGCGGTATCGCAGATGATCTGCCCGATCTCATCATTATGGTAGCCTAAGCCTGACAGCAAGCCCGCCAGTCCCGCAACGTGTGGCGTCGCCATCGACGTGCCACTCAGACGGCCACTGCTGCCATACATCCAGGTCGAATAAATGTCGCTGCCGGGCGCGGCCGCCTCGACCCACTGGCCGTAATTTGAAAAGTAGGAAATATAATCGTCGCTGCTCGTTGCGGCGACGGCGAAGCAGTGATCGAGGGCCGCCGGGTACATATAAGCGCTGGTGCTGTCGTTGCCAGCCGCGCAGGCCAGGAACACGCCGTGATTCCAGGCATACTCGACGGCATCACTCATAATTGCTGACGAGCTACGGCCGCCGAGACTGAGATTGATCACGCTGGCGCCAGCATTGGCCGCATAGATAATGCCCTGCACTACGTCGGTGGTATAGCCGCTGCCGCTGGCATCCAGCACGCGCACGCCCAGCAGCCCACATTCAGGGCAGGTGCCAGCGCCCATCAGCCCATTGTTAGTCTCGGCCGCGACCGTGCCGGCGACGTGGGTGCCGTGGCCGTTCTCGTCATCGGGGTTGGAGTCGTCGGCAACAAAGTCGTAGCCGCCGACATACTTCGTGTCAAGCTCTGGGTGCGACCACTGGATGCCGGTGTCAACGACGGCGACCACCGTGCTGGGCGCGCCGCGGTAAAGGTCCCAGGCCGGCTGGGCCTGAATCGTGGACCAGGCCCACTGCGAGCTGAGCGCCGAGTTCGTCGGGTGTCCAGCTCGCCGACACGAGCGTGTCCGGCTCAGCGTACTCAACGTGCGGATCAGCCTGGAGTTGCCCTCGCATGGCGCTGGTGGCGGCGCGGTCAAAGCCAGCAAAGGACACGACGGTCACGCCGAGCTCGGCAATCGTGGTCTCGACCTGACCGCCCGCGCTCGTGATCAGGCGCGCCGCCTCGGACGGCGCGAGCTGCGCTTTGAACTTGACAATCAGGCGGCCTGGCACCGCCGCAGCATCGAGGGCAGGCACCGCTGCCGACGCACTGGGCGGCGGTGCCGCCTGGGCCAGCGTCGAGAACAGTGCAACGAGCACGACCAGGAATCCAACAGCGCGCTTCGGCATAAAATTTTGATCTCCAGCTCAGGATCGCCCGCACGCCAGCACCACGGCTGTCCGGCCGCCAGCCCACGGCATCGTGGACAGCGCAGCAGGCGCGCTGCGCGCTCATTGAGCGCACGGAGCAGAAATTCGGCGGGATGAGCGGGCGGGTGGGACGACTGGCGCTAGTATATCGCGCCCGCCGCATTCTGTCTAACACTATGATAGCTAATAGGCCAAACGCTCCGGCCTGCTCGGGACTATCGGCCAGGCGACTAGGTATGCTGCGGTCGCCCGGCGCTGGCCTGGCTGAGCTGGGCGCTGCTCAATGTCGGCGTGGCCTGGCTGTCGGCGGCGCTCATTGGCGCGGCCCTCGCGCAGGCGCTGGCGCTCGCGGCGCACGTCTGGCCGCACGTCCGCCCGACGATGATTTTTACGGCGTGATCTGAGCATCTGCTGAATTCGCACGCCGCCGGCAACCGCAACCACAGGCGGCGCGCTGGCTGCTTTTAAGGAACGGGCTGGTATAGTTTGTGCAGGCTCATCTGCCAGAGCGCCGGCCGCGCTGACTGCTCGGCTGCCACAAGGACGAATGCGATGTATGTGCTGCTGTGCGCCGATCCGCTCGCGCCCCGCGACCCCGACCCCGAGTACGCCAGGCGGCCGCGGCGCGCGCCGCCGGTCTCCAGGTTGGGCTGATCGATCTGGCGGCGCTGGTCGAGGACGGCAACCCGTTGCGGGCGGTGCGCCACGTGCCGGCCGCCGCTGATGTGGCGGCGGTCTACCGCGGCTGGATGCTGACGCCCGACGAGTACACGGGCCTGTACGGTGCACTGGCCGGCCGCGGCGTGTGGCTGATCACCAACCCCGCCGCCTACCGGCACGCTCACTGGCTGCCGGAGTGGTATCCGCTGCTCACCGATGTGACGCCGCGCTCGGTCTGGCTACCGGCGGCGGCCGCCGCCGATCCGGCGCTGCTGAACTCGCGCCGCCCAGCCGTTTGGCGATGGGCCGCTGATCGTCAAGGACTTCGTGACGGCTCCCAGGACTAAAGCCCTGGGCTTCAAGGGGATGCCGCCCCATCCCACCTGATCATTGTCGAAGTGTTCAGAGTCCTCGGTGCAAGATGTTGAGCGCCGCATTCTGATCCCGGTCCATGATGAGTCCGCAACTCGGACAGGTATGCGTGCGTTCGCGCAACGTCTTGGGTACGAGGTCGCCACAGCGTGAGCAGAGTTTGGACGTATTGCGAGGGTCCACCAGGATGACGGTTCGGCCAGCATCTACCGCTTTGCTGATCGTCATCGTGATAAACTCAGTCCACGCCACATCCAAAATGCTTTTGCGCATGCCACGGCTTTTCCCCATCTCTTGGGGCGCAAGGTCTTCAAACACGATTGTTTGATAGCGGTCCACCAGTTCGCGGCTGCGCTTGTGCGCGAAGTCCACCCGCCGGTCCGCGATGCGCTCGTGAATTTTGGCCAGAATAGTCTGTTGTTTGCGGTTTTCTGTCCAGTTCTCTGCCGCTTTGGCCGCGTCCTTCCGCTGTTGCACCCGTTTCAAATCGGCTTCATCACGGCGATAAAATCGCGGATTCTCGATCTGTGTACCATCTGACAACGTGGCAAACGACGCGAGGCCGACATCCACGCCGACCACCGTGCTGGATGGCGGCAGCGGGGCGGCCTCCGTCTCACACGAGAAACACGCGAACCATTTGCCGGTCCGCGTCCGACTGAGGGTGACGGTTTTCGGCGTTCCTTCGACCGGACGATGCAACACGAGCGGCACGGCACCGACTTTCGAAAGGATCAGCCGGCTGCCATCGAGCCGCACGCCGTTGCCATATTGCGGATAGGTGATGCTATCGTAGCGACCGACCCCTTTGAACCGGGGAAAGCCCACCGCACCACCACCGGATTTCACGCGCCGAAAGAAGGCTTGGAAGGCCAGATCAACACGCACCTGGACATTTTGCAACACTTGGCTATGCACGTCTCTTTAAAGTCGCGCTTGATGACCTTCCAGCCGGGCAACCACGCCTGGGTCTCGTACAGTTTAAGGGTTTCGCGCCGCTCGTCATAGGCCCGTTTGCGTTCCGCGATCGTTTCGTTAAAGACCCAGCGACACAACTCCAACTGTTGGGCCAGAATACGGCTCTGCCCTTTCGTCAGGTAGATGCGGTATTTGAAGGCTTTGCGGCTCATCACACGCCTTTCTGGGTTTCGATGTAGCGTTGGACCACGTCCAAGGTCACCGCTCCGACCGTAGAGATAAAGCGGCTTCGGGTCCGAGGGTGGGGAGACGCTGTTTGAGCCACGGAAACTCCTCGCGGAGTTCATGCGAGGTATACCCCTTGATCTTTGAAACAACCCCATTGATCCCAACACGCGGATCAACATCCAAGAGGAGATGGACATGATCGGGCATCACCGCCATTTCAATGACCCCATAGCCATAGGGGGCTTGCTGGGCAAGGATGAGTTCTTTCAGGCGGTTCGCCAGCGGCTCGGTCAGCACCTTGCGGCGGTACTTCGGACAAAAGATCACATGGTACTGACAGCTATAAATAATGCTGTGATCGGTATGATAGGACTTGTGTGGCTGAAGCAATTGCATATATCACAATCAATAAGTGTATGGGCGTAGCATACTATATTCAAGGTGGTACTATCAAGAGCTAAAGCCGCTAAAGCGGTACGCTCATCCCAGGGCTAAAGCTCCTGGGCTTTCGCGCCTAAAGGCACGTTTCTGTAAAGTCGCGCAAGCATGAGTGGGCCGAGGCCTGCTTTGTGCCCGCAGCCAGCGATCACGCGGTGCTCCAGGCAGTCGTAGGCTGCTTTGTCGAGCGCCAGGGTGCCGCGCTGCAAGGCGGCGTAGTGCTGCGGGCCTTCGCTGAGCTGGTCCCAATCGGCCGCCACAGCCGCAGCGAGCTGCCGCTGACCAGGGAGTTTCGGACCTTCTGGCTCGACGGCGCGCCGCTGCTGGCCGTGCCGTACTGGGACGAGGGCGCCTACACAGCTGCGCCGCCGCCGGTCGCAGCGTTTGCGCCGGTCGCAGCACGGGTGCAGAGCCGCTTCTTTAGCATGGACCTCGCCGAGCAGCAGGATGGCCGCTGGATTGTGATCGAGATCGGCGACGGCCAGGTGTCGGGCCTGCCGGAGCGCTCCGACCTGACGGCGTTCTACCGCGGGCTGGCGCGCAGCTTAGCGCGCAGGTAACCTGACGCATCAGAGTGTATCAGCGCGGCTACCGTTCAAGCAGGTGGAAAAGCGCCCCCACGATCTCTAGAGATAGCAAGAGACCTTCAGCTTCCGCCGTGTCGCGCTTGGCTCTATTCCTGGCCTGCCATGCCATCACCGCCTCGATGGCGTTCCACGGAAACCGCAGGTGGTATTTGCTCTTGCTTCTCATCACGTCTCCGCTCAATGCTGACCGGGCTAGCTCGCTGGCGTGGGCATTCAGTTCGATCGCCGGCTGGTGAGGTCAACTCCCACGGCCACGCCGAGCGCGACCGCGACTGTGGCCCGCCCAGCACCGCAACTGTCACGCCTCGCGCATCTGTGATGCTCAGCGCCACGGCAACGGCACTGCCAACCGCGACCAGCAGCGCAACGGCCGTGCCCAGCGGCCAGCCGCGCTATCTGCGCGTGGTGCTGCGCTAGCAGCCGCGCGCTGCTACTCCTCGATCAGCACCACGCGCGCCGGGCAGCCCTCGGCGGCGAGGCGGAGCGGCAGGCAGATCAGCTGGTAGGCGCCCGGCGTGATCGCCGTCAAATCGAGGCCCTCGATGACGATGACATTGGCGCCCAGCAGCGCCAGGTGGGCCGCCGGCGTCGCGCTGCCGTACTGCTCAATCGAAATATAGTCCAGCCCGACCAGCCGCACGTCGTGGTCGACCAGCCAGTGGGCTGCCGCCGGATCAATGTAGACAAAGGTCGGATCGAACTCGGCCTGATGCAGCAGTGGGCTGTTGCGGGTCTTGAACAGCAGGCGGCTGGTGCCGGCCGGCAGCGCGGCGCCCTCCAGGTCGGCGACGGTCACGGCGTCGCCCTGGCACTCAATGACGGTCGCCGGGCCGATCAAAACCTCCAGCGGCAGCTGATCAACCGTTGTGCCGGCTGCGTAAAAGTGATAGGGAGCATCGACGTGGGTGCCGGTGTGCGTGCCAAACTCAACATACGAGCCGCTGGCCGTATCGCCCCACTCGACGCGGTGCAGCGCCGTCAGTGTCAGGCCGCGCTCGTTGGGATACACCGGCATCGGCTCGGTTAGGCTCAAGGTCACATCATGGATTTTCATAGCATCTCCCTCGATCCCGCGGAGTGTAGCACGGCCGAGGCAAGGAGCGAGGGGTTGAACCGCACAGACGCAAAGATCGCAAAGCATGGGGAGTCTTAACGCACAGACGCAAAGGATGGGAGAGGTCAACTACCCACGGCTAAAGCGCGTGGGCTTGCATCTACCTCCGCGGAGGTGACACCATAGGCAGGCTGACAACTGCCCGATCTTTGATGTTGCACGCGGCATTGACATCGGCATGGGCGCTATGTCCACACCTAATACAGAGAAACGTCGCTTGATCGGATCGGTTGGCTTTCTCGCACGCCCCACACACGGTACACGTCTGCGACGTATAGTGTGCGTCAACCGCTTGCACGGTGACACCCGCGTGCTTGGCTTTATATTGGATAAACGTTCTCAGTTGGTGGAATGCCCAGTTGCCCTGTTTCGCCCGCGCCGCCTTCGGAACCCGGACCCGCTGCTGAATGCCAGTCAATTCCTCAACCGCAATCAGCCGCTTCACCCAAAGGGTACCCGGTTTGGCGTTCGCGACAATTGTTTTGGCGATCACATGATTCGTGTTCTTTTGGAAGCGGGCTTGACGACCGCTATTCCGCTTCAAGCGACGTTTCGCCGACCGTGTGCCAACCCGTTGCAGGCGGTTCCGTCGGCACTGATGATGCTGCCGTACCTTTTCAATCGCGGCGCCGCTAAAGGTCGTGCCATCGTTATCGGTCGCCAGGTTGACAATGCCCAGGTCAACCCCAAGCACGCCGGCAACGTCGTCGGGCGTCGGTTCCTCCACGTCGCAGCAGGCCATCAGGTAGAACGCACCGTTGACGTAGGCAAGTTCGGTTTCACCGTGCTGGGTACGCAACAGTTCCCATTGGCGTGGACCACATTGAAACGGAATCGTCTGACGGCCGGCGATGGTCCAGATACTGACCGACCGCTGCTCAGGAACGTACCGAAGGATTTTGAGGTCATAGGCAATCGCACCATGCGTAGCAAACGTTCGCTTGGTCTGCTTATCCAAGCGATACGCATCGGCAACTTTTGCCACACACCGAATAATCATCTGCGAAGATAATGCCGTGGTGTCTCGAAGGGGGTGGGACACACGGTGATGCACATCAAACTTGCGAAACGTTTGGGTTTCCCATGCGACGGTGGACATCTCATTACAGGCCGCATTGGCCTGCTCCAACGTGTGGAGGAGCGCCGCATGCTGCTCTGGCGTCGGAACAAGTTTGAGTTGTGCAATCAGTTTCATTATATGACGATAGCATAAACGAACGTTTGTGTCAATTTTCGGTATGATAACGTAGGATTGGGCGCTTCCTCCCATGTCTCAAGAACATGGGTCTCCGCGCCTTTCAAATGAAAGGTTTATCTTTATGAAAGGGGCGTGAGAAGGCTCGCACGCGCTCCGGCACTCGTGCTCGCTACTCGGTACTCGCTACTCGCCGCTCGCTAGTTCGTTGGCGATCAGCTCGACTGCCAGCGCCTCCTGCTCAAGTTTGCGGCCGGCGGCGAGCATGGCCGCGATTAGCGGCTCGCAGTCGGCGAGGCGCGGGTCGGCACGCAGCCGGGCCAGCGCGGCCTGGTCGCCCGCAGTGAGCGGCTGCGTCTCGCCCTGTGACTCCGCAAGGTGGGCCGCGCTCATCCCCAGCGGCGCAACGCTGCCCAGCGCCCCGCGCAGCTGGGCCAGAATCCGCAGGCCGCCGGCATCCAGGTCGCCCCAGTGGCACAGCCGGGCCTGCAGCGCCTGCGCGCGGATCAGGCCGAGCAGCCGTAGCACGCTGGGGCTGGCAAAACCGCCGATATACACCGCCAGCACATCGGCCGGCCGCACCCGCAGGAACTCAGTGAAGCTGGTCGCATTCTCAATCGTCACGACCGCACGAGCCGTGCACCGCGCCGCTGTGACAGCCTGTAGGGTCGCCGCCGACAGCGCCACGCTCGGCTCAAACGGCTGGAGGTCCAGGTCGGCGGCGGCGGGGCGCAGCAGGACCAGCGGGCCGGCGACCGGAATATACTCCGGCGTCCGATCAAGCTGGTGGGCGCGCAGCAGCGACCACTGATCGTCATCATACGCGGCGGCCGCCGGATCGTGGCGCCGCAGCACCTGCACGATGGCCGAGCGCAGGTCGGCCAGGCGCTTGCTGTTACCAAACAGCCGTGTGCTCAGCGTCCGCTCCAGGACCGGCGCGCGGAGCGCAGCCAGCGCGGCGAGCGCCCGCAGCAGGTCGCGGTTCCAGGCTGGATCGGCGAGAGTTCAGCGGCGCGACCGTGCGCTGCACCGCCAGCTGGGCGCGCGCCCAGTCTAGAAACGCCGTGTGCCAGGGCGCCCGCGCCGCCTCAAAGGTCAGCAGCTCGGCCAGCGAGGCGGTCTGGGCCGGCCGCGGGGTGCGGGCCAGCAGCGTGTAAAGCGTAGCGGCCTGCGCCGGCACCAGGTCAACGGCATCCAGCCAGTTATTGGTCTCCCATTTGCGCCAGCGCAGCTTCACGGCGCCAGCCTGCGCCAGCTGGGCCAGCTCCTGGTTGGCGCTGAGGCGCGGCGCGCTCGTGACGGCGTCAAAGTACTCGGGGTGATCGCGGCGCAGTAGCCGGACGCGCACGACCTGCTGGCGGCCGGGCTGCTCCAGGCGATCAAGCAGCGTGTGCAGGATGGCCTGGACCAGCGGCGTAATCTCAGCCAGCATCCTGGTCCTCGGTCGTAAACTGCGCCAGCCGGGCGGCGTAGTTGCGGTACGGCTCGATCAGCACCGTATCGCCGACGCCCAGCAGCACCAGATTGGTACACATTTTCGGCACGATGTACTCGCAGCGCTCCAGCGGCGTGGCGGTGATAATCTGGAGGCCGAAGTGCTGAAATAGCTCCAGCGTCGCGCCGATGCGATCCTGGTCCATCTTGGAAAACGCCTCGTCAAACGCCACCAGCCGCACCGTCGGTCGCCCGCTGCGCTCGTTGATGCGGTAGAGCTGCACAAACGAGGCGGCGATAGTGACATAAAACGGCGTCTGCGTCTCGCCGCCCGAGGTCTGGCCCATAATTTTGCTCAGACGCGACACCTGGCCATTGGGGTGCGTGACCTCAATGTCGTAGCTCAGGTAGCGCCGGTAGTCGGTGAGGCGGCGCTGCTCGGCGACCTCGGCGTCGGACTGCGGGACGCGGGTCAGTGCGGCGTAGAACTGATCAAAGGTCGCCTTGTGCCGCTCATAGAACTCGCTTTGAAACAGCGAGCCGGCGCCGAGCAGCTGCGAGTCGGTGATCAGCTCGTAGAAGTCCAGGTGATCCTCGGGCGGCTGGTATTTGAAGCGGTAGCGCTCGCTGTGAAAGGTCAGCTGGCCGAGCGCGTCGTTGATGCGGTTGAGCTGCTCTTTGGCCAGCAGAATCTGCTCGCGCAGGCGATGAAGCACATGCTCGCGCAGCTCCTCCTCGGACTCCTGCTCGGTCTGCTGGATGCTGGCGAGATACTGCGGCAGATCGGTCTCGCGCAGCCGCTGTAGCTCGATGGCGTAGCGCTCCTCATCGGGGTTGTCGGGGATGGCGGCGAACTGGTAGCGGACGTTGTAGGTTTTGCCGTCCATGCCCAGGCGCTGTAGCTCATTGGTGGCGCGGGAGTCAAAGCCTTTCTGGGCAACCTCAGTGTTGCGGATTGCCTCGCCCAGGTCGGCGGCCTCGCGCTCGGCCACCAGGCTGGCGACGGCCGCCAGCGCCTGCGGGAAGCGGGCCTCCTCGGCGACGACGACCGCCTGGCGCTCGGCCTGCTCGCGCTGAATAATCGCGCGCTGCGCGCGGCGCCGCTCGGCCTCGCCCTGGAGGCGGCCGACCAGGCGGTTTAGCTCGTCGCGCCGCCGCTGCTCGGCCGCCTGGAGCTGGCGCAGGCGGGCGGCCTCCTGCTCCAGCGCGGCGACGCCGCTGAGGTCGAGCGCGGCCAGCTCGGCGGTGGCGCTGGCGATCTCAGCGTCCAGCGCGGCGCGGTCCAGCGGATAATTCTCCAGCTCGTGGATCACCCGATCAAGGGCGCGGATGCGGTCCAGGCCCGCGATCAGCGCGGCCAGGCTCTGCGCGGCCGGCGCCAGGCGCTCCAGCTCCGCCCGGACCTCAGCGAGCTGCTCATTGGCCGCGGCGATCTGCGAGGCGACGGCCCGGCTGCCGATCATCCAGGGCTGATATTTGCTTGGGCGAATCGAGCGCACGGTCCACTCGCTGTATGTCACCACGGTGGGCGTCACGGCGCGGCGATGCTGGCGCAGCTCGGCGACGGTCTCGCAGCAGATGATGTCGCCCAGAATCGTGTTCAGGTAGGGCTGCAGGCGCTCGCTGCGGGTGGTCACCTGCTCGGCCAGCGAGTTCGGCTGCGCACGGCGGCCCTCGCGCGCGACTTTCTCCAGGTCGATGATGCCCACGTCATCAATTCGCTCCTCGGCGCGGGCGCGGTCAAGCTCGGCCAGCGCCGCGCTGAAGCGGCTGGGCGGCACCACGATATTGAAGCGCCGGCCGCCGAGCTGCGCCTCCACGGCGTCCTGCCAGCGCTCATTGGGGATTTCGAGCAGCTCGCACAGCAGCCGGGGGCGCTCGCCGACGATGCCGGTGAGTCGGTCACGAAGCTGCTCGACGGCCACCGGGTAGCGGCGCTGGCCATTGACCAGATGGCGGAGGGTCTGCTCCAGCTCCTGCTGATGGGCCTGGAGGAGCCGTTGGCGATCAACCAGCCGCACCCGCTCGTCGTTGGCGGTGCCAAGCAGCTGGGCCAGCACCGGCACCAGCGCCTGCAGGGTCGGGAGCAGCGCGGCAGGCGGCGGCAGCGCGGCTGTCAGGGTTGGCGCCAGCGCCAGCGCCGCGCTGAGCGTCGCCCAGTCATCAGGGCTGACGGCGATCGCCGGGCTGTGCGCTGGGTCGAGCGCCGGTTCAACCGGGGCGAGCAGCGCCGCCTCAGCCTGCACCTGCCGGCGCAGCGCGGCCCAGCGCCCCTCGCGGGCGGTGAGGTCGGCGCGTAGCTGAAGTCAGCTCGCCGGTCAGCTGGTCGCGGCGCCGCACCACGTCGGCGGCTTTGAGCTGACCGATAATTTCATCTAGCTCAGCGCCAATATTTCGGAGCACCACCTCGGCCTCGGCCAGGTCGTGCTCGGCGGTCGCCTGCTCCTCGGCGGCGCGCCCCTGCGCCTGGTCCAGCTGCGCCAGCTGCCGGTCGGTGGCGAGGACGTGCAGGCGGGCCAGCAGCACCGTGTGCTCGGCATACCGCTCGCGGACGCGCCGAATCTCGCCCTGCCGGTCCACAATGATCTGCAGCGCCTTGAGCTTCTCCTCAACCTCCTGCGCCGACTGCCGCAGCGCGCGCAGCCGCTCAACCACGCGCTGCAAAACCGCAATATCGAGCGAGCGCTCCTCCAAAAGCCACTGCTCGACAAACTCGCGGATATTGCGGATCGGCTGAAAGGTCAGCGCCCGTAAAAACAGGTCGAAAAAGCGCTCGTTGAGGCCGCCGAGGCGGTTGAGCAGGTCGGCGCGGTACTCCTGCTGCTGCTCGTAGGGGCGGGCCGCGGCGAGACCCTTGATGCGCTGCTTGAGGTCGCGCCGCGACAGCGGACGGCCATCCACTATCAGCCAGCTCATATCCAGGGCACCAGGGATCAGAAAATACAGCCGCTCGGGGCTTTTGCCCTCGGCCGCCTCGATGCAGACGCCGGCGACGAAGCCAGCGCCGCCAGCGGTGTCGCGGAACTCCAGCGCCAGGTAGCCGACCGTCGCGCCCGGCCGCAGCATACGGCCCTCGCCAATTTTGCCGCGCACATAGCTGTCGAGCGAGCGCTGCGACCGCTCCTGGGCCGAGCTGTTAAAGCGCACCTGGCCCAGGTCGGCGATCAGGACCAGCTGGATCGCATCCAGGATCGAAGATTTGCCCGAGCCGTTATGGCCGGCGAGATACAGGCTATCCTCGACATCGATGAGATGGTGGTCGAAGCGATGCCAGTTGTGGAGAAAAATCCGCGAAAGCGTCAGCACAGCTTACTCCTCATCGTCGGCGGCCGTTTTTTGGCCATAGCTTGCCAGGCGCTCGGCGATCTCGGTGATGGCCGCGGCTGGCACCACGACCTCCAGCGTCGGCAGCAGCTCGATCAGCGCGTCGCTATCGCTGGCGCGCAGCCCGCCGCCGCGCGCCGGTCGGATCAGCTTGAGCGACTGCAGCGTGCGGAGGGCCTCGTCGAGACTGGTTTTTTTGCGGACGGTCTGGCCCGGCAGCAGCTCGGTCAGGCGGTGGCTCAGCTCGCCGACGGTGATCGTCGGGTAGCGCGTCAGCTGGACGCTGAGGCGCTCGCGCTGCTCGGCGTAGACCAGGCGCAGCAGCAGCAGCCAGATCGTGGTATCGCGGCTCAGGCGGCGGCGGTGGGCGCCGTCGCGGTGGGCCACGCGGAAAATGCCCAGCCGCTCCTCGTGCTGTAGCTCCCAGCCGGCGACCTGTAGATATTCGGTCACCAGCTCGCGGCGGCGCACCAGGAAGGCATAGGTGCGGGTTGCGCCCTCATCCTCGCGCCACACCAGGCCGTCGCTCAGCAGGCGCCGCACCACGTCGGCAAACTGGCTCTGCTCGCCCGTCGGCAGCTGGCTGTAGGCCTCGGCAAATGTCACAAGCGTCATCGGTATCCTTCCCTAGCGCGTGCCGCCGCCCCGCCGCAGCACAAAATCCCGAAAGCCGATGCCGGCCCGCTCGATCCACGGGCCGTCGGCCACCTCGGTCACGGTGTAGCCCAGGCTGCCGTCGCCGTAGGTCCGCAGGTAGATTAGCAGCGCCAGCTCGTCGGGGCCGGCGACGGCGAGCTCGGCGCCCTGGATGCTGTCGCGCGCGCCGAGCAGCTCCAGGGCAAAGCGACGCACGCGCTCGCGGCTGATCGCGCGCTGCATCTGCTGGAGGGTGCGGGTCTGGGCGTCGGCGATGGCGGCGGGCGTCAGCACCTGTGCGGGCGCGACCTCAGGGACGAATGGCTGGGCGGCCCGGCTGGGCGCCGTCAGCAACTCGGGCGCCAGCAATTCAAGCTCAAACAGCGCGGTCAGCGGGTCATAGGCATCGGGCAGCGGCGCGGCGCTGGGGCCGGTCTCCACGGTCAGCAGGTGCGACAGCAGCGCGTGCAGCTGGCCGCTGGTCGTGGCGCTGGCGGTCAGCTGTAGCTCGACCGCCCGCACCGCCGAGTTCGATAAACTGGCTGTGGCGCACGTCAATCGCCTGGAGCAGCCGGTCGAGCAGCTCGAACTGCTCGCGAATCTCTTGAGTTTGATCGAGCAGCTGGGTCACGGCCAGCTCGACGCTGGTGGCCTCGCCGCTGGCCCGCAGGCGCTGGGCCATCGCGGCGATCTGCGTGTCGTTGCGCAGCTCGGCCAGCGCCTGCACGACGCCCGGCCGGAAGCGCGAAACATGGTCGGTCGTGCGCAGCTGGTGGTAGGCGCGGTCCACAATCTCCGAGCGATAGGTCGTGAACACCTGGGCCAGCACGTCGCGGGCGCTCAGCTGCTGGAGCACCGCCTCGATGTGGGCGCCGATGTTGTGCTGTAGCTCCTTGAGGCTGGTGAGCAGATAGCGGGTCTGATGGTGGGCCTCAGGGAGGCGAATGTGGGCGTTGCCATCCTTGACCGCGGCCTGGAGCAAGTCGTGGATCGCACAGATCAGGCCCTGGAGGCGCGGCCGCTCGTTGGCGGCCAGATTGGTCAGCGTGTCGAGGAGCCGAAAGGCGTAGGCTGGCAGGATATAGGTGACGGTGAAGTCGGACTGCGTCTCGGGCCGCAGCCAGCCCGAGCGCGTCAGATAGCGCAGGATCGCAGCGGCGCGGGCCTCGACTGGCGAGGCCTGCTCGTCGCCGCCTTCGCCCTCGGCGGCGGCCTCGGCGGTCAGGGCCAGCGCCTCGGGGGCGCTGATAGCGTCGCTGACAATGCTGAGCGCCAGCGAGCGCAACAGCGGCTGCTGGTGGCGCTGGGTTTCGGCGAACAGACGCAGCAGTGCATCGACATACACTGGGGCGCCCTGGGCGGCTAAGGGATTAAACAGCGTCGCAGGAACTACATCAAACAGACCAGCCATTGCACCTCGTCCACAGATCGGCCTGCGTAGTATAGCGGTGCGGCGGCTATCTGCAAATCACGGCGGGTATGCCGAAAAGCGGTGCGGCTGGCAGCGCACGCATTGTCACTCCCGCGCAACGACCTCGACCGCCCAGCCGTTTTTCAGCGCAATCCTGCCGATCAGCACCTCGATGCCGCCGTTGGTCGCGGCCTCGGCGCCCAGGCTCGTATTCAGCAGCCCCGCGCCGCCGCCGCCGCTCACAATTTCCAGCCGGCAGTGCTCATCGTCGGTGAAGCCAAACACTACCGTCACCTGCAAATCCGAGGTGGTGCGGAACGCATAGCGCTGCGCCACCAGCACCACCACCGGATCATGCACAAACACGTAGTCGTGGTCGAAGACCGCCTGAAACTCAGGCACGAGACGTACCAGCCCCGCGCCTGTCACGAGCAGCCGCGTAATTTTCACGAATTTCTCCGTCGTCTACTCCGCTGAACACTGACGACTGAAAACTGACCACTCACAAATCACGCCTTGCCCACGGCTACGAAGTCCAGCCGCGTCGCCACAAAGTCGGGCTGGCGCAGCAGATACAGCGCCGACTTAGGGTCGAGCACCAGGTCAGCGGCGGTGCGGCCGGCAGCGTCGAGGCGTGGCCGCGCCCGCCCGAGGAGGTCGGCGAGGTAGCCGCCGATATACGTCTGCTCATCGGCGCTGAGTGGCGCTTGGTGGATCGTCGTGTAGGCCCGCAGCCGCACCTGGCCCAGCCCGGCCGCCGTAAACGCCGCCCGCAGGTTGCGCCCAATGTAGAAGCGCTCGCTCTGGCTGCTGTCCGTAAAATCCTCCAGCTGCGCCCGCCGTAGCTCCAGCTCCAGGGTCGGCGGCCACGGCAGCACCAGCGTGTGCAGCGTATCATTCTCCAGGACCGCCACAGTCCCGCCCGGCCGCACCACCCGCCGCAGCTCACGCAGCGTCGCCAGCGGATCAGGCAGGCTGTAGAGGCTGTGGGCGCACCACACCAGATCGAACGTTCCATCGGCGAACGGCAGCCCGGCGACGCTGCCGCCGACAAAACCGCCGCCGGCGCTGTGGTCGCGGGCGGTGCGCAGAAAGGCCCGCGCAATATCGACGCCGACCATCGCGCCGCCGGGCATCACGGCCGCGCGCAGCCAGTCGCTGTAGACGCCGTCGCCGCAGGCCATGTCCAGCACGCGGTCGCCCGGCCGCAGCGGCAGCTCGGCGATCATCCGGCGCAGCATCGGCGCACAGGCCCGGTGCTGCGCGGCCAGCTGCGCCGCATAGGGCGGCAGCGCGTCGCTCGGCAGCTCGCTCCCAACCTCGGCGGCCACCACGTCTCCAGTTGCCATGATTCCTCTCCTGTCGCGGCCTCCTCACCAAGCGGCATGCCAATGCCTAGCGTAGCACCAGCGGCAGCCGCACAAACAGGCTCACGCCGCTGCCCGCGGTGGACGACGGCCCGGCGGTCGTGGTGCGGGTCGCGGTGGACGACGGCCCGGCGGTCGCGGTGCGGGTCGCGGTGGACGACGGCCCGGCGGTCGCGGTGCGGGTCGCCGTCGGCGTCGGCGGCGTGGCGCTGTCCTGAAAAACTCGGACGTTGTCTGCGCCGCGGTTGGCGACGTAAATCCGGTCGGTCAGCGGATTGGCCGCGACGCCCTCTGGCTCGCTCAGCCCGACATACACCGTCACCAGCCCGCCCGTCGGCGCATCCAGCACTGTCACCGAGCCATCGGCGTTATTGCTGATGACGATGTGATCGAGGTGCTCGTTGACGGCCACGAAGTGCGGCGCCGCCCCGACCGGCAGCGTGCCAATCACCATCAGCGTCGCGCCACTGATCACGCTGACCGAGTCGCTGCCGCTGTTGGCGACATAAATCCGGTTGGTCACGGTGTTGACCGCCAGGCCCAGCGGCGCCAGCCCGACCGGGATCGTCGTGGTCACGCCCGTGGTCAGGTCCACCGCCGTCACCGAGTTGCCCAGGCGGTTGGTGACATAGGCCCGCGCGCGGCCTTGATCAATCGCCAGCTCCGACGCGCCGGCCCCGACGGTCCACTCGCCCAGCTCGGCGCCGAAGCTGGTCTCGACCAGCCGGCCGGCGGTGGCGCCGCGGTCATCGACAAAAAAAGTCCGGCAGGTCGTCGGCCCGCTCACGCAGCGCACGCCCACGCCGCGCGGCGTGCGGCCGGGAAAATCATTGTGGGTCTGTGGCGATGAGAACGCGCCGTCGGTGCTGATGTGCGAGACGGTCTGCGACAGCGTGGCGCTCATCAGCAGCCAGTCGTACTGCGGGTTGTAGATGATGGCGTAGAGGCCGCGGAGCGGCGGGCCGCAGTTCGGGCAGGTGAAGGTCCAGTCCACGGCGTTGGTCTGGCCGTTGATGCCGGCGACCTGGTTGGTCCCCAACTCGGTGACATACACGCCGTTGGCGGCGAGCTTCAGCGCGATCTGGAGCGGCGCCGTGCCGGCCGGCAGCTGGATCGTCGCGCCGCCGACCGGCAGTGACCCGAGCGGTGGCGTGGCTGTCGGCGTGGCCGTCGCCGCCGCATTCTGCACGGTGATCGTCGTCTCGCTGCGGGTGGCGCTGCGGGCGCCGCCCAGACTGGCGGCGCGCTTGTCGACGACGGTGGCCCGCACGGTGTAGACGCCGTTGGGAACCTGGGTTGTATTCCAGCTCCAGCTAAACGGCGCCGTCGTGGGCGACGAGCTGGCGACGACCTGCTGGCCGCTCAGGACCGCATAGTCCACGCGCGCCACGCCGATCGGCGTGCCCAGCGTTGCGCCGAGCTGCACGGTGCCGCTCTTGGTCTGCCCGCTGCTAACCCCAGTAATATCGCTGATCGTCGGCGCCGGCGGCAGTGGCGGCAGCGAACTATGATTATTGGGATCGGTCGCGTAGCTTGGCGCCGAGGCTTTGCTGGCGTCGCCATAGGCAAACGGCGGGCTGCCGCTGGCCGGCCGCACCCACAGCCCGAGCGGGTCCTGTAGCTCCTCGCCGTTGGTGAAGCCATCGCCGTCGGAGTCGGCGGCGGCGACCGTGGCGTTCCAGTCGCCATTGGCGGGGCCAGCCTCCTGCGCGCCGATCAGCGGCGCCAGCGGCCCGCCGGGCGCGCCGGCCTCGCCGTGGCAGTTATAGCAGCTGGCGTTGAGGTTCGGCGCGCCCTCGTGGGCGGTGTCGTTGTAGGCCGTGGCTGAGCGCAGCGTCGCCAGGCTGGCGCCGAGCACAAAGAGGAGCCAGAGCGCCAGCGGGCGGCGCAGCAGGCGGCGAAGGGCGGCGGAAAGATCGGGCATCGGCGCGCTCCTTGCAGCGGTAGGGCAGCGTGGGGGTCTGCCGCCATTGTAGCCCGCGAGTCAACACCCCGCCGGCCCACGCGGTTGACAGTTGCCCAGCTCGCTGGCAATAATGCCGCGGGCTGCACCGCGCAGCATCCATACATGGAGGACACTGCGTGCGAACGCCGATCCAAAAAACCTGCTGGCTGGCGCTGCTGGCGCTGCTGGCACTGAGCGCCGTCGCGCAGCCGGCGCCGGTCCAGGCGCGGCGCTGGCTGCGCTGGGCCTACTTTGTCCCCGACAACTCACGCGCCGAGCAGTCGATCCGCGCCCATCACGCGGCCCTTGATGTGATCGCGCCCGACCTGTGGCGGCTCCAGCCGAACGGCACCGTCCGCACCCGCGCCCAGCCGGCTGTGACCAAGCTGTTTGCCTCGTGGGGCCTGCAGGTCATCCCGATGGTCGCAAAGGACTCGTGGTCCGAGAAGCTGCGCACGCTGCTGGGCAGCCCACAGCTGCGGGCGAAGGCCGTGGCGCAGCTCGGCGCGCTGGTTGCCGCCGGTGACTACCCCGGCATCCACCTCGACATCGAGAACATTGATCGCCGCGATGCCGTTGCTTACCAGCGCTTTGTTGCTGCGCTGGCCGCCGAAATGCACCGCCAGGGTCGGCTGATGACGCTGGCGCTGCCGGCCAAAGCCGTCGGCGAGCCGGACTGGTATCCAGCGTACAACTACGCCGCGCTGGGCGCGCTGGTCGATCTGGTCGTGATCATGGCCTACGATCACGGCTACGCTGGCGGTCAGCCCGCGCCGGTGGCGCCGCTGCCGTGGGTCAACAATGTGGTGCGCTACACCACTGCGCGCATCCCGGCCGGCAAAGTGGTGATGGGCATCCCGTGGTACGGCTACGACTGGAATACCACGACCGGCGCGGCCGGCCGCTATGTCAGTCACGGCCAGGGCCGCGCTGTCGGCGGCGCGCATCGCTACGACGCCGCTGCCGCCGCCGTCACCGCCGCCGAGCGACGCGCAGATGGCCGGCATGTCGTCTGGTATGAGAACGCCACCAGCATCAGCGCCAAGCTGGGCGTGGTCGTCGATCATGAGTTGGCCGGCTGGGCGGCCTGGCGGCTGGGCTACGAGGACCCGGCGCTCTGGGCTGCGCTGGCGCCGCGCCGCTAACACGCAGCGCGCCCCGCGACCCAGGGTGGTCGCGGGGCGCCTGGACGTTTAACGCCGGCCTTAGTTGCCGTTGCCTGGATTGTTGCAGCCGTGGATACTGCTATTGTTGCTCGTCTCACCCAGGCCGCAGTTGATTTTGACGAACACTGAGCTGACCTTGCGCCCCGAGATCGTAACTGCGCCAATAACGACGATCGCGATTAATACGAGGATCAGGGCGTACTCAACCAGCCCCTGGGCCGGCTGCCGAAACCGTTGCGGCGGAACGAGCACCTGCAGCGACCGCCGCACGAGCTGCCAAACAAAAGCAAGCATGGAGCGCATAACAAACCTCCTACAAGAATATCTCAGAGTGTAGCATTGCCTGTGCATGGCTCCGCAAGACCGCTAAGTCCTTCCTCGGAGTAGATGTTTGGGCCGAGCCAGCTAATTGGTACGTGATATGCTGGAGCGTGCGCTGTAGCCCCTATCTCTTGCTCAACGCTCGCGGCGGCTGGCCGTGAAAGGAACCCCCCATGCGCAGCAGAAATCGACTCATCATGCTGCTCGGCTGGCTGACGCTCGTGCTGGCGGGCTGCGGCGGCGCGCCCGCTGCGGCCCCGCTGCGGGTCGCCATGATTTTGCCCGGCCCGATCGATGATTTTTCCTGGAATCAAAGCGGCTTCGAGGCGCTCCAGCGCATGCAGCGCGAGCTGGGGGCGGCGGTGACGTACCAGGAGAACGTGGCGCCGGCGGCGTTTGCCGCGCAGTTCCGAGCGCTGGCCAGCGCCGGCAATGGCCTGGTGATCGGCCACGGCGCCCAGCTCTACGCCGCCGCCAGCACGGTCGCCCCCGAATTTCCACAGACCAAATTCGTGGTCGTCAGCGATGATCCCGGCAACGGCGCCAATCTCAGCACGGTCAGCTTTCGCAACGCCGAGACCGGCTATCTGGTCGGGCTGGTCGCCGCGCTCAAAACGACCAGCCTGCACATCGCCTATATTGGCGGCGTGGCGAACAGCGCCCAGCAGGCGGCCTACGGGGCGGTGGTGCGCGGCGCCCACGCCGTTAACCCAGCGATCACCGTTGATCTGCGCTGGGTCGACAGCTGGACCGATCAGGCGGTTGGCGCGCTCGTAGCGCGCGCGGCGCTGCGCCAGGGCGCCGATGTGCTGATTCAAAACGCTGACACCGCCGGCCTGGGCGTGATCCAGGCGGCCAGCGAGGGCCAGGCCTTATGTCATCGGCTGGGCACAGGATCAGCACGGCCTCGCGCCGCGCTCGATGCTGACCAGCGCGGTGCAGCGGGTGCCAGTGCTGCTGTTCAAGGCGGCCGAGCTAGCGCAGCAGGGCGCGTGGACCGGCCAGCGCTATCGGTTTGGCCTCCAGGAGGGCGCGCTCGATCTGGCGCCGTTCAATGGGCTGCTGTCGCCGGCCGAGGAGCAGCGTGTGCAGGCCGCGCGCGCCGCGATTTTGGCTGGGCAGCTGGTGGTTGAGCCGTAGACTGCCAGGCTAGGAGCTGAGGTCAGAGCTGATCGTCATCACCGCCTGCGACAGCTCGCGGCCAACCAGGGTCAGCGCGCTGGCGACGACCAGCGCAATCAGCATCAGGATCACAGCGTACTCAATCAGGCTTTGATCAGCCTCGCGGACAAAAAATGTTTGGAGCATGGGACCTCCTCGGCCGGCTGAGCAGCAGGCGTCGACAGCGCTGGCGCGGCGGTGGCGCGGCGGGCAGTGCGGGCGCTGGAGCTGGATACCGATTAGAACGCCCAGCTACGGTCGAGGATAGCAGTTCTTTTGCCCTAGCTGGCGTGGGGCGCTTGTCAGCGGGCGGCTAGGATCACAGTCCGGTCGGCGCCGTGTGGCGGCGAAAGCGGCGCGGGCGCGGCGCTTGTCAGCGGGCGGCTAGGATCACAGTCCGGTCGGCGCCGTCGGCTCCGGGGTGGCCGGGTAGAGCTGGGCCAGCCCCGCGGCCGTCGCCCGAAACAGCGCGACCAGCTCGGGCGGCGCCAGCACCTGGCAGGCGGTGCCGTAGCGCAGCAGCGTCTGGCGGGTCTGCCATAGGTTCGTCACTTGGGCGCTCACGGTGGCGCTGCCGTCGTCGTGGTAGGTAATCTCAGTCGCCGGAAAGTGGGCCGCGACATCGTGCCGCCGGGCCACCGCCGGCACCAGCGTGTAGCACACGCTGTAGACCAGCGGCCGGGCGCGCTCGGCGGGCAGCTGCTGCGGCAGGATGCGTAGGCTGCTGGCAATCATTCGGTCGATACGATAATCAATGGCGCTGTAGCGCTGCTCGGGGCCAGGCGGGGTGACCTCCAGCAGCGTCGCATCCAAGTAGCCGTGGCCCTCGGGTTGAAAAAACACCGCATACGGTGCCACGCGGTGCTGGCGCGGCTCATCGTCGCGCAACCCGAGGTAGCTGAACAGCAGCTCCTGATGCTGCCGCACCGCCCGCTTGATCGTGGTCAGCACGCCGGCGTCCAGCTCGCGGGCCGCGATGTTGCCGAGCTGCACCCGCAGCCCCGCCCGCACGCGCTGGTGCTGCTCCTGGCGCACAACCGGCAGCAGCATCACCAGCCGATCCAGCAGCTCGCGCACGCTGGTATGCTCGCGCAGCCCGCTGCCGGGCGTGAAGCTGGTCTCCAGAAATGCCAGCGCCTCCATGCAGCTATCGGGCAGGTCGAGCAGCGCTAGGTCGCCCAGCTCGGCCAGGGCGTACTGCGCCGTGCTACGGTCGTAGCGCACCACACAGCCATACTCGCGCTTCAGCGCATCCAGATCGTGCTTGAGCGCGCTCGTGGCGGCGGCCGGATAGCCCTCCTCGCCCAGCTCGCGATGGACGGCGGCGATCAGATCGGCGCTACCCATCGGCGCGCGCAGCAGCAATCGCACGAGCAGCAGTCGGCGGCGAAAGGTCAGCCAGGAGCTGCGCTTGGTCCCGCCGGTCATCGGCCACGCTCGCGGGCGAACCGGCGCGCGCTGCCCGCGCGCCGGTGGGCGGAATAGGCGACGGGCGGCGCCGTATAGCATTGATCGGGCATTGGTGACTCCTTGCGGTGTCAGACTACAGTAGCAGGCCGGCTGGGCGCAAATGCGCCCGCCAGATTCGGCCGCCGCCCCATCAGTTGGGCCAGATGGGCGCATTTGCGCCCAAGCGAGTGGCTAGATTGAGCATTGTCGCCACCGCACGCGCTGCGGCTCACCTGCGAGGTTCTCTATGTACACTGTTCAGCTCGACTGCGCCCGCCTCAACAATCTTTTGGCCGCCGCGATTGATCACGGCCCCGCCGCACTCCCCGATAGCGACGCCGTGCTACTGTATGCCCATCTTCAGCGCTGCCCAGCCTGCCACGAGACGCTCGCCGTCGGCCGTGCGCTCCACCTGGATGATCAGAGCCTGCTGGTTTCCGCGCCGCCGCGGCCGGAGCGCTAGCGCGGCCGAATCAAAGACCACTCACTGCTATCACTGCCGAGCGCTGGCCTCAGCCGAAAAGCTGGGGCTAGACCGTTTCCGGTGGCCGGGCGGTGGGCTGAATACGCTCGGCCGGACCGCTGGCCCCCGACATGTACGCCCCGTTGAACTCGTGAAAACGCTGCTCGGCGCGGGCCACGCGGCGCCGTTCGGTGGTACAGTTCAGGTACGGTCCTCGATAGTGCATGCGCAGCGCGCCCTGAGCGTCACTGTCGCCGCCATAGGTGCGGCACTTGCTATAATGGCGCTATCCATAAAGTCCACCCACCTATGATATTGGAATCCAGTAGGTGGCGGTTCGCCCAGCCGATGGCCGGCAGCGCTCCCGACGTTTCCAGCACCACTTAACAAAGGTTTGAAAGGATCACTGATGGATCAAGGTATGTCTCGGACCCTCCCCGCCACCGCGCCGCGGCCCGCCGGTCAGCAGCGCGATCACGCCGGCACTTATGCCGACCTAAAGCGCCTGATTCAAAGCGCCGGCCTCCTCGAAAAATCCCCCGGCTATGTCTGGTTCAAAATTGCCACCAACATCGTGCTGTTTGGGCTGGGCGTTGCCGTCCTGGTCGGCACCGAAAGCCTCGGCTGGCAGCTACTGGCGGCGGCCTACCTGGCCATTATCTCGGTCCAGATCTCATTTATTATCCACGACACCGGCCACCGCCAGCCATTTCGCAACACCAAGCTCAACGACATCGTCGGCATTATCCACGGCAATTTGCTGTGGGGCGGCAGCTACAGCTGGTGGGTCGAGATTCATAATGAGCATCACGCCAACCCCAACACGCCCGAGGCCGACCCCCATATTGATCTACCGCTGTTCGCATTTTCCGAGGAGGAGGCGCTCGGCAAGCAGGGGCTGTATCGCTGGCTCGTGCGCTACCAGGCGTTCTACCTGTTTCCGATCATGCTCTTCACGCGCTTCAGCCAGATCAACGAGGGCATCAAATATTTGCGCCAGCCGGGCCGCAAATATCGCCGCCTGGAGATCGCGCTGTGGCTGATCCATGTGGCGGTGTATGTCAGCTTTCTGGTGCTGGCGGTCGGCTGGTGGCATGCGCCGCTGGTGATGTTTGTCCACTACGGCCTGGCCGGGCTGTACGAGGCCTCGATTTTCGCCCCGAACCACAAGGGCATGCCGCTGATCCCCGAGGGCACCGAGATTGATTTTATGCACCAGCAGATCCTGACGGCTCGCAATATCTCAGGGCCGTGGATGGTGGACTGGTGGTACGGCGGCCTCAACTTCCAGATCGAGCATCACTTGTTTCCGTCGCTGCCGCGCAACAAGCTGCGGGCGGCCCAGCCGATCGTGCGGGAGTTTTGTGCCAAGCACCAGATTCCCTACGAGGAGGCCAGCATGCTGCGCTCGTATGCCGAGATTGTGCAGTCGCTGCACCAGGCCGCCGCGCCGCTACGGGCTCGCGTGCAGAGCGGCCCAGCGGTCTAGGCCGCCCGATACGTCGCTGGGATTGGTGGCGGGACCTTAGCCCGCCGCCACCAGCGGCCCCGCCACGATCATCGTGTGCACAGCCGGCCGTCGTGCGCCGCAACCCGCAGCCGGCTGTAGAGTCGGCCCATGTCCCACGACGGCGCCCGCCGTCCGCGCGAACCTGCTGCTCACACAAACGCAGCCCAGCCGTGCTCACGTAGTCCCACCCACCACCACGCGGTCGATAATAAATCTTTATCTCATCCGCTTCAGCCATATCACTGCACCGATGATCATGGCCCGCACGCTGCTTCTACGCCCCTACAATGTTTCGCTCCACGGTGATGAGGGAGAGCATGGGAGAGCAGCAGGGTCCAGCCTCGCAGGTTGATAGTATTCGGCAGAATATTGCGGCGGTCAGCGAGATGCAGCGACAGGCCACCACCGCTCAATCCTGGCAGGAGCGCGCGGCCGACCGCATCACACAGTTTTCTGGCTCGCTGGCGTTTGTCTACCTCCACGCCGTATGGTTTGGGCTGTGGATCATCCTCAACGCCGGCCTGCTGCATATGCCCTCCCTCAGCGCCTTCGACCCCTATCCTTTCGGCCTGCTCACGCTGACGGTCTCGCTGGAGGCCATCTTCCTCTCAACGTTTGTCTTGATCTCGCAAAATCGCCTGGCGAATGTCAGCGAGCGCCGGGCCGAGCTTGATCTCCAGATCAACCTGCTGGCCGAGCAGAAAGCCGCCAAAGTGGTCGAGATGCTCGACCGCATCACGGAGCAGCTCAATGCTCTCGACGCCAACATCAACATTCGCCACGATCCCGAGGCAGCGACACTGAAAATTTCGCTGTCGCCCCAGGAGGTTGTGCAGGTGATCGAGGAGAGCAGCGCGGCCAGCGCGGTCAGCGCCCAGGTTTCGGCGATTGATCATCAGGTCAAGAGTGTTCAGGCCGACATCGCGGAGGTCAGCGACCAGGTTGAGGAAGTTGCCGCCGATGTTGCGGCGATTAAGACGAGCACCGCTGATCGGCGCTAGCTGCTATGATCTCGGTGTGGCGGCAGTGGGTCGCCCGGCTTGCAGCGAGAGCTTTGTATGCCTAGCTCATCACGGGGCCGCTTCGCCCCCAGCCCGACCGGCGCGCTCCACCTCGGCAACGTTTGGACGGCGCTGCTGACCTGGCTCCAGCAGCGCCAGCGCGGCGGCACCGTCGTGCTGCGGATCGAGGATTTAGACCCCGAGCGCTCACGGCCGGCGTGGACCGCGCAGCTGATGGATGATCTGCGCTGGCTGGGCCTCGACTGGGACGAAGGGCCGGATGTGGGCGGGCTGCACGCGCCCTACATCCAGGACGAGCGGCGGGCCAGCTACACGGCGGCGCTTGATGCGCTGCTGGCGCGCGGGCTGGTGTACCGCTGCTTCTGTAGCCGCGCCGAGCTGCGGGCCGCCGCCGCGCCCCACGGTGCCGAGCTGCGGGGTGTCTGCGTGGGGCAGTGCTGGGCGCTGCCAGCCGCGGCGGTGGCGCAGCGCCTCCACGTCCGCCCGGCGGCGCTGCGGGTGCGCGTGCCAGCCACGACGGCGCCGATCAGCTTTGATGATCAGTGCGTTGGCCCCGTAACCGAGGACGTGGCCGCGACCGCCGGCGACTTCGTGGTCTGCCGCGCCGACGGCGTGCACGCCTACCAGCTGGCTGTGGTGGTCGATGACGGCGCGATGGCCATCACCGACGTGGTGCGCGGCGCCGACCTGCTGACCAGCACCGCGCGTCAAATCTGGCTGCACCGCGAGCTGGGCTACCACCCGCCGCGCTTCGCCCACGTCCCGCTGCTGGTCGACTCCGCCGGCCACCGGCTATCGAAGCGCCAGGCGGCGCTGGCGGTCGCGGCCCTGCGCGCGGCCGGCCACGACAGCGCCGCGATCATCGGGCAGCTGGCGGCGTGGGCCGGGATCAACCCTGGCGCCGCGCCGTGTCGGCCCCGCGACCTCATCGGCGCCCTTGATCTGGCGCAGCTGCCGGCCGGGCCAGTCATCGTGGACCCCGCTGTCTTTGCAGCGTAGATAACGCCTAGCGGACAGCTGAAATCCTGCTGATAGCGCCTGACATACGGCATAATTTTATTGACGCTCGGGGGCCAGCATGGTAGGATTTGCGGGTACTCGCTCCCTTTAACTGCTGGACTTGAATGCACTTGACTTCTTCGCGGCGGCGCTGGTGTCTCATCTGCCTGATGGCCGCGCTAGCAAGCCCCGCTGCCCCGGCCGCTGCCCGCGATCATGGCCCCACGGTTGCTGCAGATCACTCTACCATTGCCGGCAGCCCAGCGCCTGGCTCGGTTCAATCATTTTTGGACCGGCAGCCCGGTGCGCTCAAGCGTCATCGCGATGGCAAGTACACCGCCGCGCAGGCCATCGAGGGCTACGCCGCCTACTATAGCCTCAACCCGCATATTCTTCTGGCGCTGCTGGAGCTGGATAGCCACCTGCTCTCCGAGCCGAAGCCGGCGACCGCCGTGCTCAACCGGCCATTTGGCATGAGCGGCCCGCTCGGCTTTGTGGCCCAGATCGACTGGGCGACCCGCGAGATTCGGGCTGGCTTCGGCCCGTACACCGCCGACCCGGTGGTGCAGTTCAGCGACGGCACCACGGCGACGATCTCGCGCAAGCAGGACCCCTCGCTGGTGGCGGTGCAGCGCTTTCTGGCCGCCGGCCACACCCAGGCCGAGTGGAAGTCGCTGGCCGACGGCTACCTGCCGCTGTTCCAGCGCTACTTCGGCGACGAGCCGCTGGCGCCAACGCCAACGGCGACCCCCACGGTGAGCAGCGGCTTTCTGGGCCTGCCGTGGGCCGCCGGCGCCCGCATGATTCACTCGTCGTACTTCGACCATGTGTACCCGACGGTCGATCAGGGCAGCGACGGCAACGACTTTATGCTGAACTACCTCGGCCACAGCAACCTGTCCTATAACACCCACGACGGCCATGACTTCTACTTCCCTGATCAGCCCATCGGCACGCCGATCATTGCGGCGGCGCCAGGCATGGCCTACGCCTTCTCGACGCCCGGCAACGGCGTTGTGATCCGCCACGGCGGCGCGCTGGCCGGCTACGAGACGGTCTACTGGCACCTTGACCAGTTCGACGCCAAGTTTCAGGATGCGGTGGATGCCCAGGTCGGCGTGCCGGTCGCGGCCGGCGATGTGCTGGGCACCAGCGGCAAGTCGGGCTTCACCGACGGCGGCGCACACCTGCACTTCGAGGTGCGGCACAATGGCCGCGAGCTTGATCCCTACGGCTGGTATGGCGGCGGTGCCGACCCGTGCGCGGCCTGGGTCAAGTGCGAGGCCAGCGTCTGGCTGTGGAACGAGAGCCTGCGCGGCTTCTACGATTTCACGCCGCCCGACGCGGTGGCATTGCCCGACACCGACCCGCCCGTCGGCACGCTGACCGTGCGGCAGCCCGGCGACCCCAGCCTGCTGGTCCACTTCGACCACCAGCCGGTCGCCAGCATCGGCAGCGGCTTCCCCGAGATCAACGCCAGCCAGGGCGGGATGCTACGCTACAGCCCCGGCGTCTTCGGCGAGGCGCTGACGGTCCCGGCTGGCGTGGATGTGACCTACCCGATCAGCGGCAACGTCGAGCTAGACGCTGGCACCATCGCGGTCTGGGCCAACCTGAGCGGCGAATATCCGGCCACCAGCACCAACCGTCACTATCTGTTTGCCGCCAGCGAAAATCCTGGCGACTCCCGGCACAACACCTACACCAACACGCTGACGCTGCGCCGCCAGGTGCTCGGCGGCGCCCCTGAGTGGAATTTTTGGACCGTGGATGCCGCCGGCATCCGCCACGACCTGGTGGTGAGTGACACGCTACAGCCCGGCTGGCACCACTTCGCGGTCAGCTGGAGCGTGGCGACCAAGACCAAGCGGCTGTTTATTGATGGCGTGCTGGCCGCATCGGCCAGCGGCATCGCGCTGCCGGCGGCGCTGGGGAATCGCCTGGAGCTGGGCCGCTGGACCAATGGCTACGGCGAGGTCGGGCGGCCGCTTGATGAGCTGGCGGTGTACCCGCGGGCGCTCAGCGCCGCCGAGGTCGCCGAGCTGGCCGCACGGCGCGATCCGCTGCGCGGCGCCGACGGCCCCGTCAGCACCGCGGCCGTGACGCTGAACCCCGAGGTCAAGCTCGACACCAATGCGATCGATGCGCAGGGCGGGATTGTCAGCGTGCAGCTGCGACGTGACGACGAGCCGTGGGGCAGCCCGCTGCCGTACTACGACAGCTACCGCTGGTCGATCACTGGGACCGCCGGGCTGCACACCTTTGGCATTCGCTATTGGGACCGCGCCAACAACAGCGCCGAGGTCACGACCACCGTGCGGCTGGCCAATCTGCCGGTCGTCGCGGCCGTGCTGACCGATGCGACCGCGATGACCGCGACGCTGGCCTTCAGCGTAACCAGCGGGGCGGCGCCGCTGATGGTCCAGGTCTCGTCGGCGGCCGATTTTGCCGGCGCGGCCTGGCAGCCGCTCGGCTCGCCCTTTGTGTGGCAGTGGCCGTGGCCGGGCGCGCCCGAGATCATCTATGTGCGCTTCCGCGACGCTGACGGCGTGGTCAGCCAGCCGCAGCTGATCGGCCGGGCCGTCCAGACCGTCTGGCTGCCGCTGGTCGTCCGCTAGCATTCCAGCAGTACCCCAGCCCAGCGCCCGCCCTGTGAGCAACATGGCGGGCGCGCTGCATTTCCCAGGCTACTTCGTCAGCCGGTCGCTGGACCACGGCGCCGGCGGGGCGCTGGTCAGCTGCGCCAGCGCGATCAGCACGCCGTCGTAGTTGACGCGCCAGCCGCTGAAATTCACCCAGGCCAGGTCGCGGTCGGCCTTGACGGCCACGCCCGAGTTGGCCAGTTGGTCGTAGGCCACCTCGAACTCGGCGCGCGTGACGCTGATCGGGTCGGTGGCGGCCGGCGTGGGGTTGTACGGCAGGCTAAAATAGCCGGCGATGCGCTGTAGCGCGATGTATCCGGCGCGGATACACAGCGCCGCCTGGTAGTCCGGCGGCACGTCGATCACCGACTGATACATCGCGGCTGCGTCGAGCACCGCGCCCGCCGCCGTGACCCACGAGTGGTCGGGCTGTGGCGAGCGGAAAAACGTCAGCGCCGCCAGCGAGGCGTGCGTCTCCTCGATGTCGGCGAACCACAGCTCCCAGGTCAGCCAGACCTCGTGCACCCGCTCGATCTGGCCCAGCCGGTTGAAGCGCCGCAGCATCTCGACCGCCGAGGGCGGCGAGCCGGCCCGCACCTCCAGCATCGTGACCGCCAGCTCGCGCCGCGAGAACGCGCCGTACATCGTCGGCAGGTACGAGATCAGCAGTGCGACCAGCGTCAGCCCAATGGTGGCCTCGCTAAACGCCACGATCGCGCTGGGCAAATCCACCAGCGGCGCAAAGCCTAGCGTAAACACCGACGAGCCGCTCAGCATAAACGCCGCGCGCAGGCTGCGGTTGGTGGCGCTGCCAATCGCCCAGTACATCCCGGTGTAGCCGGCCACTACCATCATCAGCCAGACGACGATCAGGAACAGCAGGCCGACCGCCGGAAACAGCGCCAGGACACGGTCGCGGTCCAGGTACTCTTTGGTCCAGTGCAGCCGCAGCAAAAATAGCCGGTTCATGCTCTGGAAGGTGTAGCGCGTGATCCGGTTGCGCGTGCTGCGCGGCAGCACCAGCGTGCGAATTGCCGAGGCGACGACGGCGATCACGGTGCCCATGCCCCAGACAAAAACAATGACTCGCAGCGGCATTCAGCTCTCCAGTTTTCACGAGTTTTCAGGTTTCAGTGCGGGTGCCCTCTGGGCGTTTTCAGGAGACGAGAGGGGTCACGAGCTATCAGCTGTCAGCTATCAGGAGATAAGAGTTGAACCAGTCATCAGTTTTCAGTCATCAGTTTTTAGGAGATGAGCGGCTGAACTCTCAAAATATTTCGCGGCGGGCGCCCCCTGGGTACGCCTTTGCGTTAACTCCCCCGTCTTTGCGATCTTTGCGTCTTTGCGGTTCAACCACTCCCCGCTACTCAAACGTTTTCGTCAGGTCGAGCCAGGCGGGGCGGCGGACAAAGCCCAGGCGGTCGTTGATCTGGAGGATGCCGCGGTTATTCAACTCGTTGGTGGTGCGGACGGTGCGGTAGCTGCGCTCCTTGACGGCGCGCAGGCCATGAATTTTCAGCGCGTGGGCGATGCCCTGGCGGCGGGCGGCGCGGGCCACGCCGGTGGCGCCGATTTTGATCAGCGTGGGATCGTCATCATACACGCGGAAGTTGCTGAAGCCGACGTACTCAGCGCCCTGCGTCGCAATAAAGTACAGCTCGGGCGGGACGTGCGGGTCGTTCAGGCGCTTGCTGAGGTAGACCTCGAACGGCTCTTTGGTGGCCGGATCGATCTCGGGCATATCCTGGCAAATCTCCCAGGTCAGCTCGTAGATTTTGCGCTCGTGGTCGGGGTCGGCCATGAGCGCGGTGCGCGGCTGGATGAGGATGCCGCGCGCGGCCAGCGGCGCCAGGACATCGCCGAACGGCACCAGGTCCAGCGCCGCCAGGTCCAGGAACGACTCCCAGGTGCGCATCGCAACCTCCCAGCCGCGCTGCTCCAGAAAGCTGAGGCTGTGGGTCAAGTCCTCGCGCAGCGCGGTGCGAGCCAGCGCGGCGTTGTGGCGGTGCAGCTCGGCCTCCAGCAGGGCATACAGTGCGCCGCCGATGCCCTGGCGCTGGTGGGCGGGATCGACAAACACGTCGGCCCAGAAGCGGCGCGGATCGTAGCGGTGGGCGGCCTGGTCGTGCATGCACACGCCCACGACGGCGCCGTCGTGCTCGGCGACCCAGCGGCCAAATGTGATGTGCGGCGGGCGGTCGTGGTCCTCGTCGCGCAGATCGTCGGCGGTGATGGCGCTGAGCGGCTGGCCGGCGGCGTCGCTGTAGGCGCGGTTGCTCAGCGCGGCGATGATCTCATAGTCGGCGGCGGTCGCCGGGCGAATCATGGTTGGCACGGGGTAGCTCCTTGCAAACGTGTCGGCCCTGAGTGTAGCGCACCAGCGCGCGGCCGCAAAGCGACATTGGGCTGATTGCGGCACTAGATGAGACCACCATGAGCGGTGCGGCGGAATCCTCATCGGCCGCACACGGTGTCTACATAGTTTCTGAATATTGCTCCGCTATGCTACCGACATGCAGGTGAACGGACATCGGGCACCGCACAAGGAGGCAGGACATGCAACGCAAATCATGGTTGACGACGGCCGCGCTGGTGACTGGGCTGGCAGTGGGCGCCGTGGCGGGGCCGAGCATTCAGGCGACGGTCGTGAGCGCGCAGACCACGACGACGAAGGGCGCCACCTTCCAGAGCATTTTCCTCGATAAGCTGGCGGGCGCGCTGGGCATTCAGCGGACGGCGCTGGACACCGCGATGACCACCGCCAGCAAGGCGGCCGCGACGCAGGCGGTCCAGGACGGCACCATGACGCAGGCCCAGGCCGACGCCCTGAGCGGCCGGATTCAAAGCGGCGACCTGGGCGCGCTCGGCGGCGGCCGCGGCGGCTTTGAAGGCATGCGCCAGACGCAGCAGGCGCTGATCGAGGGCGCGGCCAAAGCGCTGGGCATCACGGCCGACGAGCTGCGGACCCAGCTCCAGAGCGGCCAGACGCTGGCCCAGCTGGCGACGACCTACAAGACCACCGAGGCGGCGGTGACGACTGCGGCGCTGGACGCGGCCAAGACCGCGCTCGACACGGCGGTCAAGGCCGGCACGATTACCCAGGCGCAGGCCGACGCGACCTATACACAGCTCCAGTCGCAGGGCAGCAACCTGTTCGCGCCGCGGCCCTTTGAGGGGCCAGGCGGGCGCGGCGGGCGCGGCGGCCACGGCGACGGGCCGGGCGGCCCAGCGATCGGCGCCGTCCACCAGGCGGTCGCCGACGCGGCGGCGAAGACGCTGGGCATCACCGCCGACGAGCTGCGGACCCAGCTCCGCAGCGGCCAGACCGTGGCGCAGCTCGCGGCGGCCCACGGCACCACCGAGCAGGCGGTGACGACCGCGGCGCTCAGCGCTGGCAAGACGGCGCTTGACGCCGCCGTCAAGGCCGGCACGATCACCCAGGCGCAGGCCGACGCGGCCTACACGCAGCTGCAGGCGGCCGGCAGCGGCCTGTTCGGGCCACGCGGCCACGGCCCGAAGCCGGCGCCCGCCCCGGCCGCCCCGGCGCCCCAGGCGCAGCCCGCGGTCCCCAGCGGCTCCGGCGTCTAAGCGCCGAATGTTCCAAGCAGCCCAACGCCCCGCAGCGCACCCGCGCCGCGGGGCGTCGCTATGGCCTGCATTGGATCAGCGCACGACCAGCGGCAGCCGCAGCAGCGCAAGGTCGGGCGGCAGCGCGGCGAGGGCGGCGGCCACGTCCAGGCGCGGCAGGTCGCCGGCGATGGGCGCCGCGCGGTCAATGAGGTGCTCGGCGACGGTCCGGGCGCCCAGCGTCGGGCGGGCGCTGCGGACCAGCGCGGCGGCGCCGGCGACTAGGGGCGCGGCCATCGAGGTGCCGCTCCAGGCGCCGTAGCCGCCCGGCACCGCCGAGACAATCTGCTCGCCGGGCGCGGCCAACTGCACCCACAATCCATCGTTTGAGAAGCTGGCCAGCGTGTCGGCCTCGGTGGAGGCGGCGACCGCCAGCAGGCCGTGGTCGCGCTCGCCGGCGGGGTACTCGGGCTGGGTGGACGCCGAGTTGCCAGCGGCCGCGACGATCACGACGCCCTGCCCTGGTATCACCGCCTCGCTGTCGCAGACCTCGGCGATGGTGTCGCCGAGCAGCCGGGTGCGCTGGAGCGTGCTCAGGCTCAGGTTGATGACGCCAGCACCATCGCTCGTGCTGGGGTCGCCGTCGGGGTCGCGGGCGTAGGCCAGCGCCTCGGCCAGCACCCATACGTTGCCCTGGCCCTGCGCGTCCAAGACTCGCAGCGGCAGAATCTTGGCGTCGGGCGCGACCAGGGCGACCAGGCCGGCGACGTGCGTGCCGTGGCCATACGCCGGATTCGTCGCGACCGCGCCGACCTCGCTCGGATCGCCGTCGTCGTCCACGAAGTCGTGGCCGGGCAGGAGGTGGCCGGCCAGCGCCGGGTGGGCGAGATCAAAGCCGCCGTCGAGCACCGCGACCACCACGCCGGCGCCGCGGCTGACGGCCTGCGCGGCGGGCAGCCCGAGGCGCTGGGGCGCCCACTGCGCGGTGTAGTCGCTGGGATCGCCGCGCGCCCACGACACCCGCGAGCGGCCCTCGGGCGTCGCGTTGAGAAAGTTTGGCTCGGCGTAGAGCACCCGCGGGTCGGCGGTGAGGGCGGCGGCGCGATCGGTGGGGCTGGCGCCGTCGGCGATGTGGAGGCGAAAGATCGGCCGGGCGCCAAACTGCGCCAGCGGCGTCGGGTCAAGGTGGTAGGTGGCGGCGATGGCCGCGAGGTCGCTGCTTTGCAGGAGTTTGACCAGCACCTCGCCCGGCACCGCGTCCTCGTCGCGGGCCTGGAGCGGCGCGGCGGCAAATAGGAGAAGGATGAGTACCAAGAGTGAGAGCGGCTTCAGCATGGACATTCCTCGCTATGGGCGCCCGATCACGACAAAGGGCGCCCAGAAAAACGGGTGCGGCTGGGCGGCCGCGCGGAGCTGCTGCGCCGCTCGCAGCGCGGCGCCAGGGCGCAGCCCAGCGCGCAGCCCGGCATAAAAGTCGGCCATCAGCGCGGCGGTCGTCGCGTCGTCCACCGGCCACAGGCTGACGACCAGCGTCGTGGCGCCGGCCTCCAGAAAGCCGTGGGCCAGGCCCAGCAGCTCATCGCCGGCTAGGACTGCGCTGCGGCCGCTCTCGCAGGCGCTGAGGACGACCAGGCTATTGGGCAGCCGCAGCTGGGCCAGATCGTAGACCGTCAAAAACTCAGCGTGGAGCTGGAGCGCCGAGAACAGCGGGTTGTCGGGCCGGAAAAAGCCGTGGCAGGCCAGGTGCAGCACCGCAGCCTCGGTTGCGTGCGCGGCGAGCGCGGCGCCGGTCGCCGCGTCGTCCCAGAGCACCGTCGCATCATCGAAGGTCGCGGCGACCAGCGCGATTTCGCGGGCCACGTCGGGGATGCGCGGGTCGGGGACGCCGACGCACAGCGCGCGGCGGCTCTGCGGCGCCGGCCGCGTGAGGCAGTGCGCCAGCACCGCCGCGCTCGGCGCCACAATGATTTCGTGGCGGTCCTGGAGCGGGCCGCGGCCATCGTGGAGCGCGTGGAATGGCACCGCGAACAGCGCGCCGTGTGGCACCACCACGACTCGCGCGGCCAGCTGCGCGGCAAAGGGCGCAATGAGCTGGCGATGCAGCGCCTGCAAATGCGCGGTGATCCGCGCGGTGCGCCGCTCCAGCTGCGCGCCCGCCGCGCCGCCGCCGTGACGCAGGCTGCCAATCTGGAGATAGAGCTGATCGAGCAGCGCCGCAATCTCTGGCTCGGACCCAAGCTCGTAGACCGATAGCTCGGCGCGGTGATTCAGCACCCACGCGACCAGCCGGCCCTCGACGCCCATATACTCGACCAGCACGGTCTCGGCGTCGAGGAGCGCGGCGACGGCGGCGCTCGTGGGCAGGGCGCCGGTCTGCCAGGTGGCGGCGCGGGTTGCGGCGAGCTGCCTGGTCACATCAGCGACCGCGGCCTCGCGGGCGGCGATGCCGGTGCTTAGCTCAGCCTGGGCGGCCGGGCTGGGCGGCGCCTCAGGCAGATAGGCCTGGCGATACAGCCAGTTAAGCTCGCCGCGCAGCTCGGCCAGCCGAGTATCGAGCGGGTCAGCATGCGTGCCAGCGGGCGCCGGCCGCGCGCCCAGCCGGTCCAGCAGCGCGCGGGCTTTGGCGCGCTCGGCGGTCTGCCAGGCAGCGGCAGTGCGTGCGGCGGTCTGCGCGGCCAGGTCCAGCGCGATCAGCGCCTGGTAGGCCGCCTGCTTGTCGCCGACAAACGCGGCCCGCAGCTCGGTGCTCGGCAGCGTGGCCCGCAGCGTCTCGCCGACGCTGATCGACTCACGAAAGGCGGCCTCGGCGGCCGGGAGTGCGCCGCTGCTGCGGCGGAGCAGGCCGACGGTGGTCCAGCAGCGGTAGCTCGCGGCCGCAATCGCCCGCGCGTTGGCCGCGGCCAGCGCGGCCTCGGCGACCACGGCGGCTCGTGGGTCGCCCAGCAGGCGCAGCGCCTCGGCGGCGATCCACTCGGTCAGCACGGCGCGCGGCCAGGCTTCGGCGGCGCGCAGCACGGCGCTGGCCGCGCTGGACAGCGCGGCGGCGGCGGCGTACTCGCCGCTAGCTAGGCATAGCGAGGCCTGCAGGCTCTGCACCCACGCGGCGCCCACCGTGTTCTCCTCCGCGACGTACAGCGCGTGGGCCGTCGCCAGCAGCGCGGCGGCGGCGGCGCGCTCGTCGCGCAGCAGGGCGGCCTGGGCGGCACCGGCGACCGCGCGGGCCTGCTCGGGCCGCCAGCCCAGCTCGGCAAACAGCGGCCCGACCCGCGCGTAGAGCGCGGCGGCCTCGGGCGCCAGCCGGCACTCCAGATAGGCGTCGGCCAGCTCTAGCTCGGAGTAGGCGGTCTCGTGCGGCAGGGTGAGCGCGGCGTAGCGGCGGCGCGAGTCCTCCAGGTAGCGCAGGCCGGCGCTGTAGTCGCCGCGCAGCATCGCCAGCACGCCGAGGTTGCCCTCGATCTCGGCCTGGGTCATTGTCAGGTGCGCGGTGGTGGCGCGGCCCAGCGCCCGCTCGTACAGCGCCGTGGCGGCCGCGAGGTCGTGCTGCCATTTGCGGGCGGTCGCCAGGCAGTTGTCGATCTGGGCCAGCTGCTTGGCGTCGTCGAGCGGCAGAAAGCGGTCGTGGGCCGAGCGATACCAGCGCTCGGCCTCGGCGTAGCGGTCGCGGCGAAAGGCGATGTTGCCGATATTTTGCTCAATTTTGCCGGCGGCCAGCTGATCATTGGCGGCCAGAAAGACGGCGCGGGCGGCATGGCCGGCGGCTAGCGCGGCGTCGTAGTCGCCGCGCATTGCCAGGGTCATCAGGCGGCTGACCTGGGCCTGCGCGGCCAGCTCGGGGTGGCCTTGCGACTCCAGGCGCTGCACAGCGGCGTCCAGGAGCGGCTCGGACTCCTCCAGGCGGCCGTCGATCTGCGCGGCCATCCCGCCGACCCACGCGGCGAGGCCCCCGATCAGCGTGGCGTCGGGGTGCAGTGCGGCCAGCGCGGCGAGCGCGCGGGCGGCGGCGTGGGCCAGCGCCACATCGCTGCTCTCATGGTCGTCAAAGCTGGCCTTGAGCGCCAGCGCCAGCGCGGCGGGGTCCACGGCGGCGGCATCGAGCAGCGCAGGCCGCGCGGCGTCGTCGGCGCCGAGCAGCGCGGCGACGGTGCGGGCCAGATCGGCCGGGCCACTCGTCACGCCAGCACCAGCTCGGCTGCGATCTGCACATCGGCACGGCTCAGCGTCAGGGTGTAGCGGCCGCTCGGTACTGCGGGCAGCACAAACTCTTGCTCGGCGCCCAGCGCGGCGCTCACGGCGGTGTCGCCGCCGCTCAGGGCTAGCGTCGCCAGCTCGGCCGGGCCAAACACCTGGCCGCTGAGCTGCCAGCCATCGCCGGCCGGCGCGACCTGCGCCTCGATCTCGTACTCGTCGGCCGCCCAGATCAGCTGGTAGCCGGCCGCCGGCCCGCCGCGCAGCCCGACGGTCGGCTGCTGGCGGCTATCGAAGCGCAGCGCGGCCACCAGGCGCGTGACGAGCGACGGGGCCGGCGCGGTGGCCGGAAAGCGCGTCCGAAAGAGGTGCGCGGCCCGCGCTACCACGGCGGCCGGCGGGGCCTCCAGCGGCCCGGCTGCCAGGACCGTCAGCGTGCGGCGCAGCCCGGCGACGCCGGCGCTGCACGCGGCGCAGTCGGCAAGGTGGGCGTCGCGTGCGGCGTCACTCGCGGGCCGCGCCGCGAGGTCGGCGAGCTGCTCGGAAGTTAGATGCTGGGCCATGCCGGTTCTCCTTCTCCACAACAGAGCGGCGCCAGGCTCCAAAAATACATCAGGGCAGCGCGCGCTGGAGCTTTGCAAGACAGCGGGCGCGCGTCGGGCCAATGCTGCCCTCGCAAATCCCCAGCCGTGCCGCGATCTCGCCGTAGCTCAGCGGTGCGGCCGCGACAAACAGCCAGGTCAGCAGCTGCCGGCAGCGCTCGTCCAGCGCGGCGAGCGCCTGGTGGACGCCGTGGCGCTCCTCCAGGTCAGCGGCGATCTCGTCGGGCAGCGCGCCGCGGTCGGCGATGGGATCGGTGTCGTCGTCGGGCAGCGGCGCCGCGCGCTCGCCGCGACCCATCCGCCAGCTGGCCCGCCGCGCGGTCGTGACCAGCCAGGCCTGTAGCCGCTCGGGCTGCGCCAGGCGGTCAATATGCTCCAGCAGCGTCACCCAGACCTGCTGAAATACGTCGGCCGCCGCGTCATCGTCCAGGCCGGCGCGCCGCGGGATGCTCCAGATCAGCCGCTCGTAGCGCGCAATGATCGCCGCCCAGGCCGCCTCGTCGCCCGCCCGGCAGGCCGCGATCAGCTCCGCATCGCTCCGCTCCATTCATCCCTCGCTGCTATCGCTAAAGGATAGAGAACCAGCAGTGGTTTGTCCAACGTTTGCGAGCGGGGAGGTTTTAACTGCACATCAGTCAGTTGCACATTCCCCTTCGATCGCAAAACCACCGACGACCGTTTCGCCTTTGGGCCGGAGGGCGTAGACCGTTACCTTGTAGGTGCGAGGCACACATGGGTCCGTTGGCTGTGGCGGTGTCTCGTTATCGGGGATGATGACATAGGTCGTGTTCGCAGGAGCATGGTACATGTCTGGTTTGGTGGGACTCCCAACCTCGATCCGGAAGCCGCGCTCATCATCAAAATCGTCACGCCAGCCGATGCAGTACAGCTGTCGTCCGGTCGCTTGATACACCGTATCATACCCAGTGTTTGCGAGACTACTATCTGGTGGCCCGCACGGACCCCATGATTCAGTGCCAACCAAGCCCGTGAGGACGGCATATTGAACTGGGTTGGTGGGATGCCACTCGAAGCGTGCTCGCTCGAACCACTGGGTGAGCACGCGGTCCCCGCTCGCATTGGTTTCCAGGCGTGGCGCTGTCAGCGGCAGGCCCCACAATGCCAAACTTCGCTGGAACGTACTCTGGCCCGGCTGTTGGAGGCCATGCGTTTGCCAATAGGTTTTGAAGCCACGTCCCTGGGCTTGATCGCAGACATTGTGGCCGGTTTGGGCAAACCATAGACAGCCCGCTCGCGGGCCAGCCTCGCGTGGGTCAGGCGTAGGCTGGGCGCGGTGGAGCTGTGCTGCGCCCAGCCGTCCGAGCAGCATGGTATAGGGCGCGGCGTTCTCGGGATGCGACTCGATCCGCGCACGCTCAAACCACTGCGTCTGATAGTCCTTGCCGGTATCTTTGTTGCGCTCAGCACGGGCCTCCGTTAGCGGATAGCCGAAAACTGCCAAGCCGCCATTTTGTTGCCAATACGCCTTGAACTGCTCACGAAGGCAAAAGCCCGTTTCCGAAAAGCAGATCGGCTCGTTGTCATCATGGTCGGCTGCCGCCTGCATGGGGCTGGACGGCCCGAGCAGTACGACGAGCGCCACGATGCTGGCTGATATGAGCTTGTACATGGGGCCGTCCTTTTCTTCACCATCGATGCAGCGGCGTAGCCAACAGCACAATAGAGTATACCGACCTGAGGCCGAAGATACGCGCCCGGACGATAGCAGGTGTATGCTAGGCCGCAGCAGGAGGCCGAGGTTCGCCTCGCAGACGCTTCGGGGCGCCGTGTGGACGCTATAATAGCAATATGCAGAAACACATCGCTTTTTTATGCCTGGCCGCGCTGCTCCTAGCGAGCTGCGGATCGACCACGCAGTCCACCCCGAGCAGCGCGGCCACGCCGCGCGCTGCCACCGCCGCCGCGGCGGCCCCGGCGCAGTCCAGCGCCGCGCCGGCGGCCAGCGGCGACTGCCCGGCGGCGCCGGGGCCGATCAGCGGCGCAATCATTTTTGGGGCGCAGAATAACCTGTTTAGCATGGCGGCCGACGGCACGCAGGTGAAGCAGCTCACGACGCTGCCGGTCAACTTCGCCGCCAGCGATCCCGCCTGGTCGCCCGACGGCCGCCGCCTGGCCTACACCCTGACCCGCCCGAGCAGCGATCCCAAGCTAGCGTGGCTGCCGGTCAGCCTGGTGTGCGCGCTGGACGCCGCGACCGGCCGCGCCGAGCAGCTGGCCGCGCCCAGCACCGCCTCCGCCTCGCTGGCCGAGCCGGCCTGGCTGCCCGGCGGCGCGCTGATTGTGACCCAGCACGTGCCGCAGTTCAACGAGCAGGCGCAGTATATGGGCGACACGCTGAGTTTGGTGCGCTATGACCTGGCGACGCACGCTGCCCAGCCACTATTCCCCAACGGCAAAAGCGCCACCGTCGCACCGGACGGCCAGCAGGTGGTGTATATCGAGGCCAACCCCGAGACGTTTGTGGTGCGGCTGATGTACGCCAAGCTGGACGGCAGCCCCGCCAAAGAAATCTCGATGGGTACGACGCCGTTTGTCGGGATGGCCGCGCCGGCCTGGTCGCCCGATGGTCAGCAGGTGGTGTTCGCCGGGACGCAGGTCGCGGCCGCGCGGCGGGCGCCGCTGACCACGCTGCGCGACTGGGCACTTGGCATTGCGGTCGCCGAGGCTCACGGCAACCCGGCCGATCTGTGGCTGGTCCAGCCGAGCGGCCAGCAGCTCCGCCCGCTGACCCAGGGCCAGCTCGACGACCCGCGCGCCGCCTGGTCGCCCGACGGCCAGCGGGTGCTGTACACCGCCGGGCTGGCCGGCGGCGTGTACCTGTTGCCGATCAGCGGCGGCACGGCCACCCAGCTCGTGGCGCAGGGCGACTACGGCGGCGTGGCCTGGCTCAGGCGCTAGCGGTCTGGCCCAGTAGCTCGAAGCTTCGGTCAAGGAGCGCCTCGAAGTCGTGGCCGGCGCCGCGCTGCCAGGCGTGGTCCAGGTCGGCCGGGTCGAGCGATGCGCGCACGGCCGCCAGGCTGGCGTCGTAGACCTCGGCGTCCGGCCCGCCGATCTGCACCGGCATGTGCGCGGTGATCGCCGCGCACGCGCCGAAGATTTCGGCGGCGTCGTGCCAGCGCCCCTGCGCGCTGAGCCAGCAGCCAATCGCGGTGATAATCACGATGGCGCCCGGCCGGTGCTCGGTCTCCACGGCGCCGGTCAGCGCCGCAGCCAGGTGGGCGGCGGCCGCATCGAACTGACCCAGCGCGGTGGCGGTAAAGCCTAAGTTGAGCGCGCTGGCCTCGATCAGCAGCCGCTGGTTGAACCGTCGCGCCAGCCCCATAACCTCGCTGTAGATCGCCAGGGCGGCCGCGTAGTCGCGGCGGATGCGGGCCAGCTCACCCAAATTGTTGAGCACAATGCCCAGGTCGTCTGCGAGGCCCGCCGTCTCGTACATGCGCTTGGCTGCCAGAAAGTGCTCCTCGGCGCCTGCATGATCGCCGCTGAGCAGGAGGAGTTCGCCGTGGAGGTTAACGGTGCCAGCGCTGTTGGCGATGTCGCCGAGGCCGTGAAACAGCTGCTGCGCCTGCTGGGCCAGCTCAGTCGCCCGCGCGATCTCATTGTTCTGGCCGGCGAGATGCGCCAAGTTCGCGCGGGCCTGCGCCACCGTCCGCTCATCGCCCAGCTCGTTGGCTAGCGCGGCGGCCCGCTCGATCAGCGGCATCGCTTGAGCAAGATCACCCTGCCGCTGCAGGCTGTAGCTCCACTGTGCGAGCGTGGCGCACCGCAGCCAATTTTCACCGCTCGGCACGACAAGCTCATAGGCACGTTTAAAACGCTGCTCAGCGGCGACATAGTTTTCATTGAGCTGATAGGTTCCCAGTGCCAGCTCGGTACAGCCGCGCAGCCAGTGGTCGCCGGTGGCCTCGGCGGCGGCGCGGGCCGCGGTGAGCAGCCCCAGCGCCTCGTCGCGATTCTGGAAGCGCGCGGCCAGCCCAGCGTTGCGCAGCGTCAGCGCGTAGCTCCAGTCAGCGGGCAGCGTGGCGTACATCTCCAGGCCGGTGGCGCTCAGGCTGGCCGCGGCAGCTGAGTCGTTCTGGCTGAGGGACAGAAAGGCGGCCCGCGCCAGCGCGGCGGCCCGCAGCCCGGCCGGGGCTGGCGCCGCTAGCAGCTGCGTCAGCCAGCCCCGGCCCTCGATTAGATGGCCGCGAGCAAACCAAAACCACCAGGCGTCGCTGGCGATCTGCAGGCCCTGCACCCCTAGCTCGGGCGCGGCGGCGCTCCACTCCAGCGCGGCGCGCAGGTTGCCGATCTCAACCTCCAGCCGGTCGAGCCAGGCCAGCTGCGCCGGGCCGAGCAGGTGCGGCGCAGCGGCGGCGACCAGCTGCGCCATGTACGCGGCGTGGGCGTCGCGCACCGCCGCGCTCGCGCCCAACTCGAGGAGCTTGTCGCGGGCGTACTGGCGAATCGTCTCCAGAAAGCGGTAGCGCGGGCCGGCCGGCGCGTCGGCATCGTCGTCGGTGACGACCAGCGATTTATTGACCAGCTGGGCCAGCACATCGAGCACGTCGTCGCCCCGGATGTCGCGGCCCGCGTCGGCGCCGACGGCCTCGGCGGCCTCCAGGCTCCAGCCGCCGGTGAAGACTGCCAGCCGCTCAAAGACCGTGCGCTCGACCGGATTCAGCAGCTCATAGCTCCAGTCGATCAGCGCTCGCAGCGTCTGCTGGCGCGGCAGCGCGGTGCGGCTGCCGCCGGTGAGCAGCCGGAAGCGGTCGTCGAGGCGCGCGGCGATCTGCGCGACGCTCAGCGCGCGCACCCGCGCCGCCGCCAGCTCCAGCGCCAGCGGGATGCCGTCGAGCCGCTGGCAAATCTGCGCGATGGCGCCGGCGTTCCCGGTCGTCAGCGCAAAGCCAGGCTGCACGGCGCTGGCCCGCTCGACAAAGAGCTGCACCGCCTCGCTGGCGGCCAGCGTCTCCAGCGCCTCACTGGGGTCGGGAAGTTTGAGCGATGGCACGCGCATGATCCGCTCGCCGCTGATCCCGAGCGCCTCGCGGCTCGACGCCAGAATCTGGAGCGCCGGGCAGCCGCGCAGCAGTGTCTCGGCCAGCTGCGCCGCGGCCTCAACGAGGTGCTCGCAGTTGTCCAGGATCAGCAGCATCTGCTTGGCGCGCAGCCAGGCCAGCAGTGTGGTCAGCGGCGGCTGCTCCGGCTCCTCGCGCACATTCAGCGACTGCGACACGGCTTGCACCAGGCGGCTGGGATCGGTCAGCGGCGCCAGCTCGATCAGCCAGACGCCATCCTGAAACGTGTCGCTGACCGCCGCCGCGATCTGCAGCGACAGCCGCGTTTTGCCGGTGCCGCCGGGGCCGATCAGCGTCAGCATGTGGGTGCCGCCGAGCAGCCGCTGGGCCTCGGCGATCTCGCGGTCGCGGCCGATAAAGCTGGTCAGCTGGACCGGCAGGTTGTTGGGCCGGGCGTCCAGCGTGCGGAGCGGCGGAAAATCGGCCGCGAGGCCCGGCGCAACGAGCTGAAAAATCCGCTCGGGCCGCACCAGATCTTTCAGGCGGCGCTCGCCCAGGTCGCGCAGCGCAGCGTCGGCCGGCAGCGTGTCGCGCACCGCGGCCACCGTCGTGTGCGATAGCAGCACCTGCCCGCCGTGGCCGGCGCTGACCAGCCGCGCCACGCGGTTCAGGGCCGGGCCAAAGTAGTCGCCGTCGCGCGCCTCGACCGGCCCGGTGTGCAGCGCGGTCCGCACCCGCAGCGGCCGCGCGGTCGGCCAGGCGGTCGCCGCGAGCGCCGCTTGCAGCGCCAGCGCCGCGTCCAGCGCCGCCGGCGCCGCCATGAAGATCGCACAGAACGCATCGCCGACGGTTTTGAAAACTGCGCCGCCGGCCCGCGCAATCGCGTCGCGGATCAGCTGGTCGTGGCTCGCCAGCGCCAGCGGCATCGCCTCGGGAAAATCCTCCCACAGCCGCGTGCTGCCCTCGATGTCGGTGAATAGCAGGGTGACTGCCGGCAGAGTGTTAAGCATATTCGTTCTCGCTTGGGTGCCGGCAGTATACCAAAGCGCCCCGCGCCGCCGCGCCTGCCAAACGTCCGAGCCAGGGCGCGGGCCGGGCCGGTCGCCGGCTACAGCAGCTGCCGCAGGTAGACCGCGACCATGCTGCTCATCTCCCAGGCTGAACTCCAGGCCGGGAAGAATCCGCAGGTGGTAGATTAGCGCGTGCTGGAGCGGCGCGAGGCAGGCCGCCAGCGCCGCGGCCGCCGCGAGCTGCACAGCGTCCACATCGCCCTCCCAGGCTGCCAGGTAGGCGTGGCGCAGCGCGGCCTGCTGCTCGGCCGGCACGTCGGAGAGCAGCGGGACGAGGCCAAAGAACGGGTGGGTGACTGCGGCATCGGTCCAGTCAAAAAACACCGGCTGCCCCTCGCGCACGATGATGTTGCTCGGCCCCAGGTCGCCGTGCTCCAGCGCGGGCGCGATGCCGAGGCGGTGCAGCTCGTCGCAGGCCGCCGCAAGCTGCGGCGCCAAGCTGCGCAGCGCGCTGATCTCCGCCGCCGACAGCTGCGGATACCGCGGCAATTCGGCGAACAGCGGCGCAATTGCGTCGCGCAGCCGTGGGAGGCGTAGATCAAGGCAGCCCAGCGCGACCAGCGCGTCGGCGTGGGCTGCGGTGGCGCGCTGGAGTTGGGCCAGCGCCCGCAGCGCCGCCGCCCAGTCGGCCGCCGCGCTGTCGGCGCCGAGCGGCGCGCCGCCCAGGTCGGCCATGAGCAGCCAGCCGCGCTCATCATCGTGGGCGATGAGATCAACGACCTGCGCCGGCCAGCGCGCCGCCAGCCACGTGATCAGCGGCCGCTCGTGGGCAAACATTGGCGGCAGCGCCTTGAAGTACCGCGCGCCGTCGGCGGTGGTGGCGCGCAGCACGCAGCCGCGGCCCCAGCTCCGCAGCTGCACGATCGCGGTCGGCGGCGCGGCGCCCTGCTCGCGCAGCTTTTTGGCGATCCAGGCGCTCGCTGCGGCAAACCAGCCGGGCCGCGACCACGGCGCGCGCTCCAGCGGTACACCAGCGGCGGCCTCATCGAGCCAGGCGGCAATGAGCGGGCGATGCTCGGCGATGACGAGCGCATCGAGATCAGCGCGCGTCGCCCAGCGGCTGCCGGCGGGCGGCTGCCAGGCCGGGCTATGATTTTCCAGCGCATACACCTGGCTGTAGCGCTGCGCCGCACCGTCGTCCACGAGCGCCACGCAGCGCAGCGTGGTCACGGCCAGACCGAGGCGCGCGCTGATCTCGTGGTTGACATGGCTGGTGCTCTGCCAAAACTCAGGGGCGGTGGTCTGCCAGGTCGGCAGCGTCCAGCCGCGGGGGCCGGGCAGCAGCAGCACGGCCGGCCGCGCGGGGTGCGGCACGAGCGCCGCGTAGATAAAGGTGGGAATTGATGAGGTGGTCATGGCATGTAGCCGCAGCTGAATGCCAGCAGCGGTCGGTGTGCTGAGTGTGGAGCTAGCGGGCCATGCGGTTTCCTCGGCTGGTAGCGACGGCCATTGGACTGGCTTTGTGGTCAGCGCGCATTCGCCGCTGACGCTGGTAGAGTGCAAAGTTATCGCTGCACTGGCGCAGGTCGGTTGCTTTGAGGCCCACGGCTACTGCTCGCGCCGCAGGACAAAGCCGGCCACGAGCGCAGCATTCAGCGGCATCTGCCTACGGAAAATATGCGCCTTGCAGGCGACCATGCCCAGTCACCTCATCATAGCGCAGCTGCTCGCTTTGACTCTGTCGCAGAATCTGATTTGCCTCGGCCGTGATGTGCTGGACAAGCTCAGGGCAAGAGCGGTACAGCCGCTGCGTGGAAATGTGCTGTAGAATATCGTACCCCGCCGCCAGAGCGCGGGCCTGATGTCCAGCCTCGTGGGCGTGGAGAGCGACCAGATACGCATTCCAGGTACTGATGAGCTGTGGCAACTCGGCGCGCGCCTGATCCCAGGCCGGCAGTGTCGTTTGCAGCCGCACCTCAACGTCAATCGAGCGTAGAAAACACCCAACGCCAAGCGGCACGTAGCGGTAGTGCCACGCAAGCTGCCCGTTCATCGTGGCATCATATCGGCCGGCTGATGTTTGCACGCCGTCAAGGTTCAGGGTATGGCGTAGTTCGTCAGCCGTGGCTCCTTGAACGGGGTAGAAGATTTCCGAGGTCGTGATCGAGAGCTGTGGGCTGATGCTGAACCTGGCTCCGGCAACCGATGCCAGCACCAGGAGACCAACCAAGAGCAGCACGATGCCCAGCGATCTACGATGAATACGCAAGGAAATAGGCTGCATCAGCGGTGTCTTTCGAGGAACGAGGGGCGAGTTTTAAGTGCAACTTCGCAGGGCCAAAGCGGACGCGGGCATACAGACTAGTGATGAGCTTGCAGAAAGACCACGACTGATCGCGCAGCGGAGATGTGCGTGTGCGCCTGGCGAAGATATGATCAGTATACAGCGGCGAGAGGCGCCGCTAGTCATGGTCTTGGTAGCACAAAGGAGCTAGAGGTACGTAGGAAATAGCAGAGCCTGGACCGGCGAGGACCCAGGCTAAAGGTGCGGTGACGAGTGTGCGTTACGGGGTGGCTGTGCCGCCGCTGGTGCCGCCGCTGGTGCCGCCGTTGGTGCCGCCGCTGGTGCCGCCGTCGGTGCCGCCGTTGGTGCCGCCGCTGGTGCCGCCGTCAGGCGAGATCGTAACGGACATCCCCGGTGAATTTTGGCTGCCGCCTTGACCGCCGGTGGTGCCACCGCCTGTTCCGCTGTTGCCACAGCTGGTTACGCCGCCAACTGCTAGGATCCCGATGAGGCTGCCAAGCAGAAATTTCCGTCGCATTGCGCTCCTCCCTCCTATACACAACTCCTGTTGTGCCTGAACAAGGCGCCGGGATAAGCAATCCGTGTGCCAGGGCCTAGCGCTCCTGACTGGTGTTGAGTTGGGCCTGAATCGCAGCGCGCGCCGCCGCACTGATCTGCGGTGGCGCGCGCTGGTAAGCCGTGCTTGGCGCGGCGATTATTCCTCGATGTCGTTGGTCACGTCGGTGATCTCAAGCTGCTCGTCCACGGTGCCGTCGCCGCCGTGGTCAATGTCAACCTCCAGCGGCTTGCCCTCGCCCGGCCACTTCAGGTAGTCAACATACAGCACATCGTCGGCGGCCAGCGCAATATCGTCGTGGCCGAAAATTTGGTCAGTCGTGTCGTCGATCCGCTCGACCAGCAGGCCGTAGACGCCCTCTTGGGTGTTGCCAATGGTGTCAAGGCTGAGCGTGCCTTCTTTTTGATCCAGCGTGAGGTTCACCGTCCCGTCCGGCTCCATGTCAAAGCCTTTGACCAGAAAGGCAAAGTCGGCGCCCTCTGTCTCCAAACCAACGATGATGTCCGGCAACTCGCCGGTGCTGGTCTGGTAGCTCAGCAGCTCGCCGTCGGGCGCGATGAACAGCGTGTCCTGCTGGCCCGGCTCAAGCTTGATGTCGCTGACGCCCAGGTCGTAGCCCGGCCCGATCACGGTCACCTCGGCGACCGTGGGCGTGACCAACGCGCTGCCATCAATCGTCATCGTGATCGAGATTGTCGCCGGCACCTGGTAGACCGGCTGGGCGGTGTCCTTCCACAGATCATCGCTCATCGTCTGAATGACGCTGATGCCTGGAATCTCGCTGACAAATTTGCCGTCCAGGTACCCGTAGTGCTTGCCATCGTTGTCGGTGAGCAGAATATGCACATCGGCGCCGTCAACATAGATTTCGTTGAAGGTGCCGGCGGCCTCGCCCAGGTGATTCCCGGCCGAGGCGGCCGGCTGGTCGCAGAACGGGCAGGGCTGCTGGTTCAGGCCGGGTGTGACCGGCAGCAGCAGCATGCTCTGGCTGGCGGCATCGCCAGCATAGGTCTCGCCGGCGACGCTCGGGTTGATCGAGGCCTCGTAGCTCCAGGTGTTGGCGCCGCGATCAACGTGGATCATGCGGGTCTGCTTGGGCCAGTTGTTGTCGTAGATCAAAATATCGAGCAGGCCGCCGCCGTGGTCGCTGACGGCGAAGGGCGTCACCGCGTGGCCGCCGGTGCCGTCGGCCTTGAAGATGCCGATGGTGTACAGCTCGGTCGGGTTGGGCTTCAGCGTTTCGATCAGCTTGTCGACGATCTCGCTGGGCGTGCCCGTCACCGTGTTGTTGCGCACCGACTGGAGCGTCTGGTGGACAAAGGTGTAGGCGATCTCGCGCTGGACTTTCTCGTTGCCATCCAGGGTCAGGGCGTTGGTCACCGGCGCGCCCAGGTTGGCAATATCAATTTTGCGCGCAAACAGCGACTGGCTGAGCACCGAGAAGCCATAGCAGTGGCCGCCGGCCATGCCTTCGTTCTGCTGCTCCATCCACTGCGCGGCCGGCGGCGTCAGGATGCAGGCGCCGTCAACGGTGCCGGCGCAGACCTGCGCGCCAAACAGCAGCTGCATCTCCACGGGCGTGAGGTTGGTGATCTTGGGGTCACCGCCATAGTTCTCAAACTCGAAGCCGTCGGTCTCGGGCCGGAATCCGTCGTCGGCGATCAGCTTGCCCGCGTCCGCGGCTGGCGCCCCGCTGGGCGTGCTGGCGCTGGCCGGCTGCACCGACTGCACGATGGCGCTGAACTGCTCGGTCGCGGCAGTCCAGCGCACCTCGTCGCCATAGCCAAACAGCACGACGAGATGCGTCGGATCGGTCAGGGCAATCGCCAGCTGGCCGACGATCGCCTGGCCGGCGCTGGTGCCATGCACGTTGACGGTGTGGCCAGCCGCGCCGCCGATGGTCGTCTCGGTCAGCGTCTCCGGCTCGGCGACCAGCTCGTCGCCATTTTGGGCTAGCGAAGTCAGCACGCCCTCAAACAGTACCTGGAGCGTTGGCAGCTCATCGGCCTTAAGATTGAAATAGTCGGGCGCGACGCCGTAAAACAGTACGACTGGCCCGGCGCCCTCGACGGCGTCGGCGGGCGCCATGCCGGCGGTCTCCTCGCCGGCCTGCACCTGCCAGCTGGCTGGCGGCGTCAGGGTAAACCCGCCGGCGCTGATAGTGCCAGACGCTGCCTCGGGCGCGACGGTGGCCTCGGGCGCGCTGGTGGCCTCGGGCGCGCTGGTGGCCTCGGGGGCGACGGTCGCCTCGGGTACCGGCGTAGATTCTGCGGGCGCCGTGGTGGGCGCTGGGACCGCCGTGGGGGCGGTGGTCGGCGCGGGCGCCGCCGTGGGTACGGCCGCGGTGGTCGGCGCGACGGCGACCGGCGGGGTCTCACCGCCGCAGGCGGCGAGGATCAGCCCGCAGAGCGCGAGGCGGGTGATGATTGAGGTGGATTTCTGCCAGCGATAGTGCACGTGCGTTGCCTTTCGACGAAACGATCAAGGAATACATGTTCAGCGGCGGGCCTTGCGGCGCGCTGGCGGACAGGCTACCGCTTAGCGGAACATATCGCGGCGCGGGTCCATCAGCAGCGCCTGCCCACTGCCGGCCGCCGGCTGCCAGCGGTAGCCGCGCACGACCGCGACCGGGCAGGCGTCGAGCTTGCCCATCACCAGCTCGGCGGCGGCGGCCAGCTCGTCGGCGATGGCCAGGACGCTGGCCTGGAGCTGCAGGCCATGCTCGTCGGTCTGACCGCGATAGTCGGCGAGCGGCGCCAGGCCGGCCACGCCGATCGCAACGTTGACAATGCCCTCGCGCCACGGCCGGCCCCAGGAGTCACAGATAATCACCGGCACATTGAGGCCCCATGCCGCCAACCCACGCGCCCGCAGCTCGGCCGCGGCGGCGTCGGAGTCGCGCGGCAAGAGGCAGACGATGTCAGCGCCCGGCACATTCGAGGCGTCGACGCCGGCGTTGGCGCAAACAAAGCCGTGGTGTGTCTCGGTGATCAGCACGCCCTTGTCCATTCGCACAATGCGCGCCGTCTCGCCCAGCACTACCTCGATCTGACGCGGATCTTTGCCCCAGCGGGCCGCGTAGCTCGTCGCCAGCGCCGACGGCGTGACCGTGGCGAGGTCAACCAGCTGGCCCTCGCTTTTGCTGACGACTTTATGCGTCACCACCAGCACATCGCCGGCCGTGATTGCGACGCCGGTCTGGGCCAGCGCCGCCGTGATCAGGGCAAATACATCGTCGCCCGGCCGGACCTCGGGGATGCCGGCGAGGCCAATAATTTGAATCGTTGTCATCGTTATTTCATTATTACAGATGGTTGCAGGTCGGTGGGCCGCAGGTCGGCGAGCGCGGTCTGCCACAGCGGGTGGCTGGCCGGCAGCGCCGCCAGGTCGGCGGCCGTGTCAAGATCGTAGGCCAGGCCGGGCTGATGGCACAGCGCGGCCGGGAGCGCCAGCTGGGCGGCGGCCGTCTGGAAGTGGGCCAGGCTATCGGCGCCGAAGACAAACGGCAGCAATGGCCCCAGCCGCAGGGCCAGCGCATTGGTGCCGCGGCCGGCGCGGTCGGGGGCCAGGACCAGCGGCGCCGGATCGGCGAGGAGCAGCGCTAGCTCGGTGGCGGCGAGCAGCGGCAGATCAGGCAGCACCACGAGCAGCCGGGCCGCGCCCTGATCAAGCGCCCAGCGGCGGCCCTGCTCCACGGCCGGGTTCAGGCCCGGCAGCGCCTCGGCGAGCGCCACGAGTCGCCGTGCCGCCGCCCAGTCGCGTACCGCGGGGTCGCCGCTGACCACGGCGCACGCGGCAACCGCGGGGAGCTGCGCCAGGCACTCGACAACGTGCGTGAGCAGCGCCGCAATCAGGGCCTCGCGCTGCGCCGCGCTGAGATGCGGCGCCAGACGCTGCTTGCCGCCGCGCCAGGCCCGCACCGGCAGCACCGCCACCGTTGAGTCGCCCACGCTAGGCCGGGCTAATTTCGATGTAGGCCCGCGGCGTGGGCCGCAGCTTGGCCGCGATGTTCATGATCCGCTTCAAAAAATATTTTTGGTTCAGGGTGTGCTCGGCCTGCGAGAATCTCGCTGGGGCCAAGCAGCCGGGCGGTGCCTTTCAGCGTCGGGCCGTGGACTTTGCCGACGCGGTCGCAGGCCGTAACCTCGACCGCGCCGCTGTTGCGGATGCGCTTGACTTTGCCGCTGTCGGCGACGGTATAGACCAGCAGCTTGCCGTCCTGCTCGGCGAACCATACGGCGGTCGCCACGGGCGTGCCATTTTTGCGAAAGGTCGTGAGGCTGATATAGCTCTCGTTGGCGAGCGTTGACCAAGCTGTTGTCATAATGTAGCGTGCTCCAGCAGTGATGCGCGAGGCTAGCGCGCGAGGTCGGCGGCCCACGCCAGTATCTCGGCGGCCAGGCGCGCGCGGTCGGCGTCGGACTGCATAATCGTGTTGGTGACCAGCACCTGGTAGCCGAGCGCCGCGATCTGCGGCTCCAGCGCGGCGTCGGCCGTGTCGATCACCAGGCCATCAACGAAGTCGGTGTAGAGCCGCGCCACGCCCAGCGCGCTGGCCTCGAAGCCCAGGTCGGTCAGCATTTTGTCGGCGGGGCCGCGTAGGGCGGCGCCGGCCACAATCGGGCTGACCGCCACGACCGGCGCGGGCGTTGACGCGAGCGCCGCGCGCAAGCCTGGCACCGCCAGGATCGGGCCGATGCTGACCAGCGGATTGCTGGGGCAGAGCACCACCAGGCTAGCCGTGGCGAGCGCCGCCAGCACCTCGGGCGTCGCCGTGGCGGCCTCAATGCCGGCAAAGCGAATGCCGCGCACATCGTCGGCGTGGTGGCGGCGGACAAAGTAATCTTGAAACGCCAGTGCGCCGGCCGGCGTGTCGACAATCGTGGCAACCGGCTGGTCGGTCATCGGCAGCAGCCGGGCGCGCACGCCCAGCGCCGTCGCTAGGCTCGCCATCGCCGCAGTCAGGGTGTGGCCCGCGGCTAGCAGCGCGGTGCGGCGAATATGCGTCGCAATATCCTGGTCACCCAGGCGAAACCAGGTGTCCACGCCCAGGCGGCCGAGCGCCTCCAGGGTCGTCCAGGTATCGCCGGCGATGCCCCAGCCGGTGGCGGGGTTAGCCAGTCCGGCCAGCGTGTAGAGCACGGTGTCAAGGTCGGGGCTGATCCGCAAGCCCCACAGCGTCAGGTCGTCGGCCACGTTGCCGATCACGGCCAGCTCGTCGGGCGGCAGTGTGCGGTAGAGGCCGGCGGCCAGCTTGGCGCCGCCCACGCCGCCGGCTAGCGCCACGACGCTCATGAGGCGGCGCCGGCGGTCAAAACGTCGCGGAGCGGCGGGGTACACTGGTCCATGGGTGGTCCTTTGCACAAGCGGTTGCTGCTGCCATGATAGCATTATTTGCGGCGGCCGGGGGCTGGCACGGCGTATGATACACCAGCCACAAAAAGGAGCATCCATGCTTGATCTGCGCTACGAGGTGCGCGCCGCCAGCGTCGGCGCGCCGCCTCATCCGACGTTGATTCTGCTGCACGGCCGCGGCGCCAACGAGTGGGATTTGCTGCCGCTGGCGGCCTACCTTGACCCGCGGCTGCTGGTCGTCAGCGTGCGGGCGCCCTGGCCGCTAGGGCCGGGCGCCGAGTGGTATCGTATGCCTAGCCTGGCGACGCCCGAGCCGACCAGCTTCGCCGAAAGCATCCGGCGGCTGGAATCCTTTTTTGCGGCGCTGCCCGATGAAGTCGGGGCTGACCCAGCGCGGCTGTTCGGGCTAGGCTTCAGCCAGGGCGCCGTGATGCTGGCGACGCTGCGGCTGCGCCAGCCCACGCTGCTGGGCGGTGCGGTGCTGCTCAGCGGCTATCTCCCGGCCGGCGCGGCGGTGCCAGGCGGCGGCAGCGCTGTCTGGGTCGGCCACGGCAGCGCCGATGACATCGTGCCGGTCCGGCTGGGCCGCGAGATGGCGGCCCAGCTTTCCGCCGCCAGCGTGCCAGTGACCTACCAGGAATACCCGATGGGCCACCAGATCGCGCCCGAGGAGCTGGCGGCGATCAGCGCCTGGCTCACCGCCGCGCTTGATGCGCCTGAAAAATAGGAAGGAACGACGATAGTATGCACACCCTTGCGGTCAGCTATCAGGACGGCGTTTGCCACGCCGATCTGCCGCTCAGTGAGCTTGCGCCGCGCCTCGCCGCCAACCAGGGGACGCTCTGGCTTGATCTGGTGCAGCCCGACGCGGCCGAGCTGGCGCTTCTCACCGACGTTTTCAAATTTCACCCGCTGGCGGTCGAGGACTCGCTGCGCGAGCAGCAGCGTCCCAAAGTCGAGAGCTACGGCACCTACTATTTTATTGTGTTCTACGCCGCCAGCTACGACGACGATGATGAGAAGCTGCGGACACTGCCGGTCCACCTGTTTGTCGGCCCCAGGTTTTTGGTCAGCATCCACCGCGATGAGCTGCCGGTCCTGACCGAGACCGCGCAGCGCTGGCAGGCGCCCAGCAGCCCGCTGGGCCGCACGGTCGGCGCGCTGGTCTACGCGCTGCTGGATGCGATTGTCGACGACTATTTTCCGCTGATCGATCAGTTCGCTGACCGCGTGGAGGCGCTGGAGGAGCAAATTTTCGAGCAGTTTGATGAGGCGGCGATCCAGACGATCTTTGGCCTGAAAAAAGATCTGCTGGCGCTGCGCCGCACAATGTCGCCCGAGCGCGATGTGATGAACATGCTGCTACGCCGCGAGGTGCCGGTGTTCTCCAACGAGGATGTCGTGTATTTGCAGGATGTCTACGACCATCTGATCCGCGTCACCGACACCGTGGATACCTACCGCGACCTGCTATCGAGCGCGCTGGATAGTTTTTTGTCGGTGCAGTCCAACAAGCTGAACCAGATCGTCAAGGTGCTGACGATCACCTCGATCGTGCTGATGTCCGACGCGCTGATCGCCGGCATCTACGGCATGAACTTCGAGTTTATGCCCGAGCTGCATCTGCGCTACGGCTACGCCTACGCCCTGGCGCTGATGCTGGTGATCAGCGTGGGCCTGGTGCTGTTTTTCCGCCGCAAGCGCTGGCTCTAGCAGCGGCCCAGCGCTGTCAGTTTCGTAACACATGCCAAAATCGGGGCTTGTTGTTGGCGCCAAACATAGTACAATTGCGCTGTTCCACCACGACAACCCAAGGAGTATCCACGCCATGCGCGCAATTACCTGGCGGCAGCGTCTTCGCTACCAGTTCGACCGCACCATGTCCCGCGGCACCATCGCCCTGATCGGCTGGCTACTGCTCATCTCAGCCGTGCTTGTGATTGTTGTGTCCCTCATCGTCTCCGTTGCTGGCCTGGCCCAGGACAGCGATGGCGCGGCGGTTAGCTTTGGCCAGCTGCTCTGGATGGGGCTGATGCGCACGATGGATGCTGGCACCGTGGGCGGTGACAGTGGTAGCCCTCAGTTTTTGGCCGCCATGCTGGTGGTTACCTTTGGCGGCGTTTTTATCTTCAGCGCGCTGATTGGCGTGCTGAACAGTGGACTTGAAGGCCGCCTAGATGAGCTGCGCAAGGGCCGTTCGCTGGTCATCGAGGACAACCACACGATCATTCTGGGCTGGTCGTCGCAGGTTTTTTCGATCATCAGCGAGCTGGTGATCGCCAACAGCAACCAGCGCAAATCCTGCATCACGATCCTGGCCGACCGCGACAAGGTTGAGATGGAGGATGAGATTCGCAGTAAGCTCACGAGCACCGGCCGCACGCGGATCGTATGCCGCTCGGGCAGCCCCGTGGATATGAGTGACCTGGACATCGTGAACCCGCAGAGCGCCCGCGCGATCATCGTGCTGTCGCCCGAGGGCGAGAATCCCGACGCCGCAGTGATTAAAACCATGCTGGCGCTGACCAACCATCCGCAGCGCCGCACCGCGCCCTACCACATCATCGCCGAAATTCGCGACGCCAAAAACATGGAGGTCGCCCGGCTGGTCGGCCGCAGCGAGGCCGAGCTGATCCTGGTCGGCGATCTGATCGCCCGCCTGACGGTCCAGGTCTGCCGCCAGTCGGGCCTGTCGGTGGTCTACACCGAGCTGCTGGACTTCGACGGCGACGAGATTTATTTCAAGGAGGAGCCGGGCCTGGTCGGGACAAGCTTCGGCGACGCGCTGTTTGCCTTCGACACCTCGGCGCCAATTGGGCTGCGGACCGCCGGCGGTGAGATTCTGCTCAACCCGCCGATGGACCGGCTGATCGCTCAGGGCGACAAGATCATTGCGATCTCTGAGGATGATGACACCATTCGCCTGGGCGGCGCCGCGCCGGCCATCGACGCCTCGGCGCTTCAAAGCGCCGCGCCGCGCCCGCCGCGCCCCGAGCGCACCCTGATCCTCGGCTGGAACCGGCGCGTCCCGACGATTGTCACCGAGCTCGACGCCTATGTCGCGCCCGGCTCGGCCGTGACCATCGTCGCCGACCTGCCCGACATGGACGCGATCATCGCCGAGCTGGGCGTGACCCGCGAGACCGTCGAGTGCCGCGTCGGCGACACCACCGACCGCACGCTGCTCGATACGCTGGATGTTCCCAGCTACGACCATGTGATCGTCCTGAGCTACGCCGACACGATGGAGGCCCAGGACGCCGACTCGCAGACGCTGATCACCATGCTGCACCTGCGCGACATCGCCGAAAAAACCGGCCGGCCGATTCTCGCTGGTCAGCGAGATGCTCGATATTCGCAACCGCGACCTGGCCGAGGTGACTCACGCCGACGACTTCATCGTCAGCGACAAGCTGATCGGCCTGATGATGTCGCAGGTCTCGGAGAATAAAGAGCTGGCGGCGGTGTTCGCCGACCTCTTCGACCCCGAGGGTTCGGAGATTTACCTCAAGCCGGCCAGCGACTACGTGAAGAGCGGCAAGCCGGTCTCGTTCTACACCGTCGTCGAGGCCGCCCGGCGCCGCGGCGAGGTGGCCATCGGCTACCGCCACGTCGCCGACGCCGACAACTCCAGCAAAGCCTACGGCGTGGCCGTCAACCCGCGCAAGTCCGACCCCGTGACCTTTGCGATGGACGACAAGGTGATTGTGCTGGCTAACTCCTAGCTACTCAGGGACACAGCGCGGGCCGGTGGCACACTGCCACCGGCCCGCTGGTTTTAAGCGTGGTACCTGCGACGGGTTGCTATTTCTCGATCAAGATCAGCAGCGAGCGCGGCGCCAGCGTATAGCTCGTGATATTCATTAGCTCCTCGCTGCCGGCGACGTTGAAGTTGCCCTGCCCCTCCATCCAGCTGGCGGTGTCGCTGACGCGATACCAGCGCTTGCCGCCGACATTGCCCGGCAGCGTCGCGGTGACGCTCCCCGACCAGCCATTGTATGCCACGTAGATCGACTGGAAGGTGTCGCCAAACTGCGTCCCGTCGATACGGTAGCCCAGAAAGTTGTTGCTGGGGCTGCTCATGTACGCACCGTCGGCCTCGACGCCGTTGTCGCGCAGCCAGGTAATATCCTTGAGGCCGTTGCCATTGCTGTCGGTGCCGCTGAAGAAGTTGGCGGGCCGTAGCGCCGGGTGCGCAGTGCGGAAGGCCAGCAGCCGCTTGGTGTAGTTGAAAAAGTTGACGTTGGTGGTGGCGTCGGCATAGTCCAGCCAGTTTTTGCCTGAGTCCAGGTTGTAGGCGTTGTTGTTGCCGTACTGCGTGCGGTACATCTCGTCGCCGCCAGTCAGCAGCGGCGTGCCGGCCGAGAGCATCAGCAGGCCCAGCCCGGTGCGCGCCGCCTGGCGCTGGGCCGTCGCGGTGCCGCCCTGATCCCACGAAATATTATTGTCCTCGCCGCCGTCCGACGGGCCGTAGGGCCAGGCTTGCAGATTGTTTTTGGTGTTATAGGCGTACAGGTCACGCAGCGTAAAGCCATCGTGAGCTACCAGCAAATTCACCGAGTGCCACGGCTTGCGGCCATCGTCGGCATACAGGTCCGACGAGCCGGCGATGCGGGTCGCCAGGTCGCCCGGCGTGACGTTTTCAATCGTTAGCTTGTTCTGGTCTTTGCGGATCGTGTCGCGGTAGATGCCATTCCACTCGGCCCAGCCGCTGGGGAAATTGCCGACCTGGTAGGTGCCGGTGCCAATCGCCCACGGCTCGGCGATCAGGTCCGCGCCACTGCCGCCGGCATCCGGCCGGCCGGGCAGCTCAGCCACCGCGCGGTTCAGGGCGTTGGCGCTGTCCATCTTGTTGAAGTTGAAGCAGCCATTGGTACAGGTGTTGCCCAGCACCGAGGCCAGATCGAAGCGGAAGCCGTCAACGCCCAGCGTGTCCTTCCAGTATTTCAGCGAGTTGATGATCTGGTTGCGGACGACCGTGTTGGCGGTGTTGAAGTTGCCGCCGACGCCGGTGTTGTCGTAGGAGCCGCGGTTGTCACTGGTCAGCTCGTAGTAGGTTGGGTTGTCGAGGCCGCGCCAGGAGTACAGGTCGGCGGCGTCGCCCTGCGCGTCGTAGTTGCCGCCCTCGGCGGTGTGGTTATACACCACATCAATCACCACTTTGATGCCCTGCGCGTGAAAGGCCGCGACCATCGCTTTCCACTCTTTGGTCGGGCCGCCCGGTGTTTTGTCGGCGGCGTAGCGACGGTCGGGGGCGAAGTAGTTCAGCGTCATGTAGCCCCAGTAGTTGTCGCCGGCCGTCGAGGCCACCAGGTCATTGGTGTCGTTTTGAGTCTCCTGGACTGGCAAAAACTCCACCGCTGTAATACCCAGCGCTTTCAGCGCGGCGGCCTTCTGGGCCGCGCCCTTGTAGGTGCCGCGGTCGGCCACCGGGATGCTCGTGTCATTCATCGTCAGGCCGCGCAGATGCACCTCGTAGAAAATATCGTCCTTCAGCGCGCGGGTCGGCTTGGTGCCGATACTCACGCTGTCTGGCGCCAGCACAATGCTTTTGGGGGCGCGGCTGCCGTCGTCAATCGCGCGGTAGCTGGGCCCGCTGGCATAGATGGTGCCGTCGGTCTGCGTCGGCGTCTTGGGGTCGTGGCTGATCTCCAGCGCATACGGGTCGATTAGCAGCTTGTTGGGGTTGAAGCGGTTGCCCTGGGCGTCCACATCGCTGACAAAGCCCAGCGTCGAGCCTTTGGTCCAGCTGGCGTTGTAGGTCCAGTTCGGCCCCCAGGCGCGGTAGCCGTAGTACACCGTGCCGATGCCGTAGGTGCTTTGCAGCGTCGCCACCGCGGCCGTTTTCGACCAGATGTTGGTGGCGGCGTCTTTGGTCATCACATAGTTGACTTTTTCCTGCGCGCCGCTCGCCTGGGCATACAGCCAGACTTCGATGCGGGTCGCCCGTGAGGAGTACACGCGAAAGGTGATGTTGGCCTGGGTTGCGTCGTAGGTTGCGCCGAGTGCGCTGGGGCCGACGGCGTAGGCGCTGGGAACAACCTTGGGAATGGCGCAGACCATGGCGATCAGGAGGACCAGCGTCATCAGACGAGCGGGCGTGCGTAGCAGCGTTGCCATACCAAACTCCTTCGTGCAGCGAACAAACAATGTAGCGGGGCTAAAAAAGCTGGGGCGAAACCAATGGCGGCCAGGAAAGCGGGGCAGAAACGCGGCGGTAGTGGGGCGGGCAGTGGGGCGGCGAGGCGGGCGACGGTGCTCCTTTGCGCTGGCGACCGACGCCGGTCACTCGGGGTTGCTAGCGCTACTATAGTCCTCTAAAATTACTTTGTCAAGAGGACAAACAAAACTGTCCCGACCGACCATAGGACTGATTGCCAAGCTATGCTATGCTCAAATACCAATAGCGAAGGAGCCGCAGCATGGTGACAGCGTTTGTGCATATCAAGACGGTCGGGCGCAAGCCCGCGGTGGTCGCGCAGCAAATCATGGATATTCAAGGCGTCGCCGAGGTCTACTCGATCAGCGGCGAGTTCGATGTGCTGGCGGTGCTGCGCCTCGCCGACTACGAGCAGATCGCCGAGGTCGTCCCCGAGCAGATCGCGGTGGTCCCCGGCGTGGCCTCGACGACGACGATCCTGGCGTTCCGCGCCTATACCAAGCAGGAGCTGGACACAGCGTTCGACATTGGGCTGTCATAGCGGCCATGCACAACGGAGTCAGCCGCGCGGCTGACTCCGTTCTCACGATCTGCGCCCTCGTCGCCTAAATATCCGGCGGCCGCTCCGGCTCGCCCTCGATGTCACCATACCAGCGCTCCAGCCACTCCAGCGCCTCGTGCAGCCGCGCCGGCGGCATCTGGCGATACGAGGTCATCCCAAACTGGCGGTACAGGCCCTGGAATACTCCACCGTATTCGTTGCGATAGGTGCGGGCGGCCAGGCTGTGAGCGACGCGCCGCACCGAGCGGGCCAGCAGCACCGCGTTGGGATCATCAATCGGCTGGCCGGCCTCCAGCTGGCGCTCGATCAAGAGCTGGTGGCGGGCTAGGCTGGCCTGCGCCAGGGTCCCAACGTAGCCAACGTCGACGGCCTCGGGGCGCAGCGCGGGGATCAGCGCGTCGGCGGTGCCAAAGCCCTGCGGCCGGAACAGCTGCCACAGCACCGAGGCGCAGTCGCGCTGAAAGGCCAGCACTTTGGGCTGGGCGCGCTCCACGATCGCGCTGTGCTGTAGCGTCAGCAGCCAGAACGGCACCAGGTCAATCCGCAGGCAGGGCGTCGGCGTGGGGCCGTCTTCGCCTGGCAATGTGATCGTTTTGAGGCCCTCGGCCAGCACCGGGTAGGCGTAGAGATACTCAGCCTCGCTCGCGGCGTCCAGGCCCAGCGTCTGGCACAGGCGCGGCAGCGGCACGTACTGCTCGTTCGCGTTCAGGCGCTGGAGCGTCATCAGATCCTCGGGATCGTAAAACTCGGGCGTTGGCGCGCGCTCCACCGCTACACCGCCTGTAGCGCGCTGGCGACAGCGGTCAGCAGGTCGTCCAGCGCAAACGGTTTGAGGATCAGGCTAACTGAGTCGGCGCCGAACTGCTGAAGCTGAGGCGCTGCCTCAATGGCGCCCGTGCAGACTACCACCGGGACCTGCGCCGTGCGCGGGTTGCGGCGCAGCGCCTGGAGCACCTGGACCCCGACCTGCTCGCCATTGAGCAGCCAGTCCAGGATTACGACGTGCGGCTGGAGCCGCTCGATCTCCGCCAGCGCCGCCGTCCCCGAGCAGAACGTGAAAACCTCGTAGCCCTCGTCATCCAAAATATCGCCCATGACCTCCAGGAGCGCCGGCGTGTCGTCAATAATCAGGAACTCGTTCGCGCATACCCTTCATCCCTTCGCATCGCTGCCGTGCAAGCAACTTTCTAACCATCAATATTCGGGCCAGCCAGCAGCCGCTCCACCACGGCCAGCAGCTGGTTGAGGTCGAAGGGCTTCGAGACATAGCTCGCGGCCTCTACCTCGGCGGCCCAGCGCGCGGCGTCCTGCGCGGCGGTCATGACAATGATCGGGATGTGGATGCCACGCGCCCGTAGTGCGGTGGCGAAGGCCCAGCCGTCCAGCACCGGCATGCGCATGTCGAGCAGGATCAGCCGCGGGAGCTGCCGCTCGATCAGCCGCAGGGCGGTCGCGCCGTTGTCGGCCGACACTACCTGGTAGCCCTCAAACTGTAAAATCTCGGTGACGGTCTCGACAATCGCCGGCTCGTCGTCAATAACGAGGATCGGCTGGGAGGCGGCCTGCTGGCTCGCTGACCTGAAGGGGAAGCTCAACCCAGAAGGTGGTGCCGCTACCGAGCGCGCTGGTGGCCCAGATCTGTCCGCCGTGCTGCTCCACAATCCCGCGGCAGATAAACAGGCCGAGGCCCATGCCGGCAAAGCGTCGCGCGTCAACATTGCTCGCGCGAAAAAACCGATCAAAGAGCGTCGGTAGATCAGTTGGGGGGATACCAATCCCAGTATCGGCGACGGAGAAGTGAGCGGTCGTGTCATCATTCCACACCTTGACTCGTATGTCGCCACCCGCAGGCGTATATTTGACCGCGTTCTCCACCAGGTTCTCCAGCAGCTGGGCGATCCTGGTGCGGTCAAACTGTCCCACGACCGGCGAGGCCGCCTCAAGTATACACCGATGCCGCGCCGTGCAATGCCGCTCACAGGTCTCGGCCGCGAGCTGGCTCAGATCAACCGCCTCGCGCCGCCCGACGAGCTGGCCCTGCTCGGCCTGGGCCGCGTCGAGCAGCTCCAGCACCAGCGTCCGCAGCCGCTCGGCCTCGCGGATCATGCGCTGCACCGCGGTGAGGTCGGCGGGCGCCGTGGGATCGCGCAGAATCCGCCGCTCCAGCAGCTGTGCCTGCGCGATCATCGTCGTCAGCGGCGTCTTCAGGTCGTGGGCCGCCGAGGAGAGAAAGTCTTCCTTCAGCCGGCTGGTCTCCTCGCGCGCGGCGAGGCGGCTGGCGGTCTCGATCAGCGTCCGGCTTTCCAGCACCACCGCTGCCTGGTCCGCCAGCAGCGCCACCAGCGCCAGGTCGTCGGCCGCAAACAGCGGCGCGCGCGTGGCATACACCGCCAGCACGCCCAGCCGCGTCGTGCCGGCGGTGATCGGCGCGGCCAGCAGCGCCGTCGCGCCGTAGTGCCGGCTGCGCGCCGCGCTGCTCGGGTAGCGCTGCGGCAAGTCGTCTACAAACAGCGCCCGCTGCTCGCTATACGCCGCGCCCGCCGGGTAGGTGCTGTCGACCGCCAGCACCAGCTCCTCGCCGTCTACCACAAAGTGCAGCTGGCCCGTCGCCGGGTTCAGCAGCCCTACGCTGGCCTTCTGCGCCCCCACCGCCCGCGCCGCGCCCGCCGCGATCTCGTCGGCAATTTGCCGTGCCGAGGGCAGCCGCGGCAGCTGCGCCGCCCGCCCCAGAAACGCCCGTAGCTCCGGCTCCTGCCAGGCCCGCCGCAACAGCCGCGGCGGCGCGAAGGCAATGTAGTAGCTCGCCGCCGACGCTAGGCTGCACAGCTGGCTCAGCGTCGCCCACACTGCCCCCAGCCGCGTCAGGGCAATGAACAGCACTGCTACCCCCAGCCACACCGAGCCGAGCGCGGCCGCCGTCATCCGCCGCGCGGTCACGCCGCTCGACCGCTGGCTGGCTTGCCAGAAGGCCCAGCCCGCATAGCACTGTAGCCCCAGAAAATATCCCACCTGCAGCGCCGTCAGCCACAGCTGCGGCCGCCCCAAAAATACAAACAGCCCGGCATCCAGCCCCACCAGCACCAGCCCCGCCAGCGTCAGCAGCCGCGGCGGCACCACCGTGAAGTCGGCGACCAGCCGCAGCAGCACGTAGCTGATCCCCAGCAGCAGTGAGCCGCTGATCGCGCCCGTGATCGGCGACGCCGGCAGCCAGCCCAGCTGCCGCACGCTGCTGATCAGGATTACGACGAAGGGCACGGCAAAAAACAGCGCGATGTTGATGGTGCTGCGCCGTGGCTGGCGCACCGCATCGCGTGTGACCGAAAGGAAAATGACTAAGTAGACCAGCCAGGTAAGCTCCTGGGCTGCACGATTCGCTAGCATAGTGGCTCGTTTGGGTAATCTGCGGGGTGTGTAGGTGTTATAGCACACTTTTTATCAGTTGTCAGTCGTTAGTTGTCAGTCGTCAGTCGTCAGTCGTCAGCGGGACGAGGGGCGCTGAACCGCAAAGAGCGCAAAGACGCAAAGACGAGGGGCGTTGAGAATGTTGCGCGAGACCATGCGCGTGCGCCAACATGCCATGCGCGTGCGCCAACATGCCATGCGCGTGCGCCAACATGCCATGCGCGTGCGCCAACATGCCATGCGCGTGCGCCAACATGCCATGCGCGTGCGCCAACATGCCATGCGCGTGCGCCAACATGCCATGCGCGTGCGCCAACCCATCATGCGCGTGCGCCAACCCGCCATGCGCGTGCGCCAACATGCCATGCGCGTGCGCCAACCCATCATGCGCGTGCGCCAACCCATCATGCGCGTGCGCCAACCCATCATGCGCGTGCGCCAACCCATCATGCGCGTGCGCCAACCCATCATGCGCGTGCGCCAACGGACCATGCGACCCCGCCAACCCGCCATGCGAGTGCGCCAACGGACCATGCGACCCCGCCAACCTGCCTTGCGAGTGCGCCAACGGACCATCAGCCACGCCCGCCCGCCGCCTGTGCCCTGATGTTCACCACTGCCCACAGCGGCCTCGCCAGCCAGCCCCGCCTCGCCGAGCGGCTAGCTCTCCGCGGCTATGGCCCCAGCGCGATCGCCGCCGACCACATCCTGATCGCCCGCAGCCAAGCCGCCGAGTTCCGCGCAGGCCGCCGCCGATAGCGATGCCAGCATCGCCACCCAAACCAAAGCCGCCGCCCTCACCGCCCTCACCGCCTGGCTCACCGAGTACCGCGCCATCGCCCGCGTCGCCCTCAAAGCCCACCCCGCCCTCGCCGCCCTCATTGCGGGCAGGTAGCTGTCAGCCATCAGCGATCAGCGATCAGCGTTAAAGCAAGGCGGCGCAGTGCTCATCACCGCGCCGCCTTCTTATTAAATCCCCTCGTCTTCTCTCTCGTCCTTTGCGCTCTTTGCGTCTTTGCGGTTCGTCCTCTCGTCCTTCTCGTCCCTCTCGTACTCCTGATAACTGACCACTGATAACTGATAACTCACATGCGCATCGAGCCTTCCATCGCTACCCGCAGCCCGGCCAGCAGCGCCAGCTCGCCCGCCGTCAGCAGCAGCGCGATAGTTCCCGGCTTGCTCAGGTCGCGCAGCCAGCGCACCCGGCCCTCCAACCCGCTAACCATGCTGACGATGAAAATATTGCTCAGGAACAGCACGCCGCTGATCCCCACGACGCTCCAGATCGCCAGCGGGTAGAACAGCCAGCTCGGCCCGGCCCACAGCAGCCCAAACAGGAGCGCGTCGGCCAGCAGCAGGCCGACATACTCGGCCCAGCCGCCCAGCATGCGCTGCTTGGGGCGCACATCGGCCCGCAGCGCCAGATTGAGGATCAGCGGCAGAAACACCGCCATGCTGCTCCCCATCAGCAGCCCGGTGATGACGCGCAGCATATTCTGGGGCGGATACCAGTTGTGGCCGCCCATATCCAGCAAGAGCGAGTTGACGCCATCGACACCCATCGCCACCACGCCGAGCAGCAGCAGCGCGCAGATCGGGAGCGGCGGCAGGCCGCCGGCCTTGCTGCGGCGCAGCGCCACCAAGTACGCCACGGTCGCCAGGAAGCCGGCGTAGATGCCGGTATTCCGCGCGCATAGCGGCAGCTGGCCCGGCCCGATCGAGAGATAGTGGGCCTGGGCGCAGACGCCATGCACCACCAGCGTCAGCCGGTCGATCAGCGCGCCGCCCGGCAAAAACCACACGCCGATCACCAGCGTCGCCGCGACGCCGATAAAGGCCCACAGCCAGGGCTGCTCGTCGTGCGCCGCCCGCGCCTGCCGCGCCGCGATGTCGCGCCGCGCCTGCTCCAAAATGTCGTGTGTATCCATTGCTATGTGCTCGTCGGAGTATGGCCGCGGGCGGCGCGCAGCACCGCGACCGCGAGCCGGTTTGGATCGATGGGCGCCCGCAGCTCCAGGCCGGCCACCGCCACCACCGGAATATGCTGCCACAGCCGGCGGTGCAGCTCAAAGTCGGCGGTGATGTCCACCGCCCGCACCGTAAACGCCGCCGCGCGCTGCAAGTCGGCGAGCTGCTCGGCCACCTCTTCGCACAGGTGGCAGCCGGGGCGGGTGTAAAGCGTAATCTCAAGCGTGGTCATGCCGATCAGTATAGCAAAATCTCGCCGCCCGGCCCGGCCGCGGCCAGCTTCCCGCGCAGGGTGCTGTTAACATCGCCTGCTGTCGGCCGGAACAATTCTGGAGGATGACTCGTAGAGCTGATATTAAAATTGAAGATGCCTCTCCGCCATCGACTTATACGTTGCAAGGAGCCGTGTGTCATGTCCGACCAATTCACTGAGACGACGTACACCAGTCCGCTGGGCCGGCTAGGAAGCTCCCTGGGCGGCGCGCTCATCGGCCTGGCGCTGTTTATCGCCGCCTTTCCGGTGCTGTGGTTCAACGAGGGCCGGGTGGACCGCGGCAAGATCGCGCAGAAAAGCGTCGCGATCCAGGCCGACCAGGTCAGTGCCAGTGGCCAGCTCGTCGCCGCCAGCGGCACCCTTGCCTCCGACGAGCAGCTGGGCGACGGCGGCTATCTGAAGCCCGGCCCGTTCTTGACCCTCAACCGCAACGCCGAGATGTACGCCTGGAAAGAAAACAAACGAACCAGTGAGAGCAGAGACAGCAGGGGCCACACCACCAAGCACACGACGTATAGCTACGAGCGGGTCTGGACCAGCAAACCTGCCAACTCCCGCAGCTTCAATCGGACCGAGGGCCACGAAAACCCGGCCATGTCGATCACGAGCCAGAGCAGCCGTGTCAGCGCCGCGGCGCTCGGCGCCTACCAGCTTGACATCGGCAGCCTGGAGCTGCCGCCGGCGAAGGGCGTGAACATCACCAAGCAGCTGCTCGGCAGCGACGACGCCTGGACGCTGGAGAGCGGCTTTTTGGTCAAGCGCCGCGGCGCCATCAGCGGGCCGCAGATCGGCGACCTGCGCATCTCGTACAGCGCCGTGCCCAACAACCTGGACGTGACGCTGTTTGCGAAAGCCGACGGCGGGCGGCTGACCGGCTGGGCCGAGCAGGGCGTGACGCTGTACCGCGCCTTCACCTCGGGCCGCGACGAGGCGATTGCGACGATGCACCATGAGTACCAGATGCAGCTGTGGATGATGCGGCTGGTCGGCTTCGGCCTGCTGTGGGCGGGCCTGATGCTGGCGGTCAGCCCGCTCACGGCCGTGCTCAACCTTGTCCCGCTCCTGGGCCGCATCGGCGGCTTTGTGGTCGGCCTCGTGGTGTTTGCGGTGGCGCTGGCGCTCGCGGTGATCACGATCACGATCAGCGCCATCGCCCACAATATTTTCCTGCTGGTTGCGCTGCTGGCGCTGGTGATTGGCAGCGCGATCATGCTGGCGCGCTGGCGTCGCGACCGCCTGGCGGCCACCATGAGTTAGCTTGGCCACCGCGCAGCTAGCTGGGCCGACTTTCGCGCCCTTTTGCCTAGCTTGCCCCCTGTTCAAATCGCCGCTGATCTGCTTCAATAGAGGTCTGCACCCGCAACCCCATTCGCTAGGAGCATTGCGTCATGCCCGACCAGTTTACTGAGACGACTCACACCGGCTTACTCGGCAACCTGATGAACTCCGTCATCGGCGCGTTCATCGGCGTGCTGCTGTTTATCGCCGCCTTTCCGGTGCTGTGGTTCAACGAGGGCCGTGTGGACCGCGGCAGCATCGCGCAGAAAAGCATTGTGATCGCCGCCGACCAGGCCAATCCCAGCGCCAACGGCAAGCTGGTGGCCGCCACCGGCACGCTGTCATCCGACGAGCAGCTGGGCGACGGTGAGTATTTGAAGCCCGGCCCGTTCTTGACCCTCAACCGCAACGCCGAGATGTACGCCTGGCAAGAAAATCAGAAAACCACCGAGACCAAAAAGCTCGGCGGTGGCACCGACAAGACCACGACCTACACCTACGAGAAGGTCTGGACGAGCAGCCCGGCCTCATCGAGCGGCTTTAGGATCACCGAAGGCCACCAAAACCCGTCGATGTCGATTAAAAGCGACCGCAGCCACGTCACCGCCGCGACGCTCGGCGCGTACCAGGTTGACCCGGCCAGCCTCGAATTTCCGTCGGCGAAGAGCGTGGCGCTCAATGACGAACTGGTTGGCGATGCCGACAACTGGGATATTGAGGGCGACTTCCTGGTCAACCGCCGTGGCGCGACCAGCAACCCGCGGGTCGGCGACCTGCGCATCTCCTACGACGCGGTGCCCAACGATCTGCAGGTGACGCTGTTTGGCAAGGCCGAGGGCGACCGGCTGACCGGCTGGGAGGAGAAAGACGTGACGCTGTACCGCGCCTTCACCGAGAACCGCGAGGCCGCGATTGCGACGATGCACAGCGAGTACAAGCTGCTGCTGTGGCTGGTGCGACTGGGCGGCTTTCTCTTGATGTGGATTGGCCTCGTGCTGGCGATCAGCCCGCTCAACGCCGTGCTGAATATTATTCCATTCCTGGGCGACATTGGCGGCTTCCTGGTGGGCGTCGTAATGTTCGTGGTTGCGCTGGTGCTGTCGGCGATCACCATCATCATCGGCATCATCACCCACAATCTGTTCCTGCTGCTGGCAATTCTGGTGGGGGTGATTGGCCTGTCGATCTTCCTGGCCCGCCGACGCCGCGGCCGTCAGGCGACCGGCGCCGCGTAAAGAGCGTGAATTTGGAATAGGCAGTATGCGATCAGACAGGCGGCGAGCCAAACGCTCGCCGCCTGCTGGTGTTAATACGATAGAGCTGTGAAGCGCTAGACGGTTTTTTCGAAATCGATCGTTGCGCTGTCGCCGGTCTTGGCGGGGGTGCCAGTGACCGTCGCCTTGATAAACCCAGCCACCACGCTCATCATGCCAGCCGAGTCGTCCCAGTACTGCGCCTGCTGCACCGTGACTTTGAGCAGCGTCAGCTCGGGGTCCTCAAGGCCTTTTGGGAACCAGGTTTTCAGGAAGGGCTTCCACAGCTCCTCCATCTTGGCGCGGTCGTTGACCTCGGCGGCCGTGCCTGTGACCGAGACATAGATTTTGTCGTCGGGGTTGCTGTAGGCCAGGTTGACATTGTGGTCCTGCTGCACCTGCTCGTTCCTGGGGGTGTTGCGCCGGCTGAAAAACCACAGCGTGCCGTCAAACTCGGTCTCCTGGGTGGCCATCGGGCGGCTGTGCAGCGCGCCATGCTCATCTGCGGTCGTCAGCATGGCGATGCGCATGTCCTTGATCATGGCGCCCAGCTTGCTGATCGCGGCCACGTGGTCGGTGTTGTGATCCATGTCCACCATACCTCCTGCATCACTCGGCGGTGCAACGCACACCGGCTGCTGGCTCTGTTGGCACAAACTGGACCACGGCTGCTAGAGCATCAGCGGCTGGCCCCACTCCTCGGCAAACGCCAGCTCGGCGAGGCTCTTGCGCTGCGGCGAGGTCCAGTCAATGGTCGGGCGCTTTTGGTCGTCGGGCAGGTAGCCGAGCCGCACCAGCAGCATCAGCTCGTACTCAGCCGGCACGGCCAGGAGGGCGCCGACCCGCGCCCAGCTGCTGGGAATCTCCTGAGGCGTGCTGACAAACTGCAGGCCCATGCCTAGCGCGGTTGCGCCGAGCCACAGCGTCTGCACCACCGCGCCCAGCGAGATCACCGAGTACAGGCCGCTCAGCTCGTCGGGGCGGTACTCCGTGCGATTCAAGGCCAGCCCCAGCAGCAGCGGCGACCCCGCGACCAAGCGGCGCGCGTCGTTGCCGAGCACCCGCGGCACCTGCATGGCGTTAATGACCTTGCTGCCTTGCTCGGTAAACAGATATTTGATGAATGGCCGCAGCACCGCCGGCATGGTGTCGAAATGAATCCCATCGCTGGTGGCATTGACCTCGGCCTGGTTGAAGCGGAAATACCGCTTGTACTGCTGCCAGAACGCGCCCTCCTCGATCAGCTGACGCATCGACTTACCGGCGATCGCGCCCAGCGCGCGGCGGCGCTCGGCATCCTGCACCGCCACAAAGCGCCACGGCTGCGAGTTGAAGTGTGAGGGCGCCCGCGCAACCAGCGCCAGCAGCTGCTGGAGGTCGGCGGCGGCGATAGGGCGGTCGGCGAAGGCACCGTTGGTGGTGTGGCGGGCGTAGATGGCCTCAAACAGCTCCATGTTTCATCCTCTGCTCGTTTGTCGCATCGTACCACTTTTGGATTTTGGGCTTTGACAGCGGCGGAGCCGCATCCTATACTGAATCGTAGTGCCGGTGCGCAAGCTCCCCCACCGCAAGCTGCTGTGAACGCCTCTCACGTCAGGCAGGTACGCATGAGCACGATCTTGGTGGTTGATGATTCGACGCTGATCCGGCTGGTGGTCACGAGCGCGCTCGGCCGCGTCGGGCTGACGGTGCAGGGCGCCGCCTCAGGTGCCGCGGCGCTGGCGCTGTGCGCCGCGGCACCCTTCGATGTGGTGCTGGTCGACTGGGAGATGCCCGGCCAGAGCGGCCCCGAGCTGTGCGCCGCGCTCCGCGGCTGCCCCAACCGCCCCGGCGCCCTGCTCCTGATGAGTGGCCACGCCGCCGCCGAGCTGCCCGAGCTGGCGCTGGTGTGCGATGGCTTTCTAGGCAAGCCCTTCGCCGTGGAGGAGCTTCAGCAGGCCGTGCTCCAGCTGCTCACCGCCCGCGCGCCAGCGTAGATACCTACGGCGCCAGGCGACGAGCCTGCCACACATCATAGAAGGCTGAGGTGCTGATCTTCTGATAGTGAGACTCAAAGGCGCTGCGCAGCTGCACGTCAAAGAGCATGCTCGCGCCTGGACTATCGGACGCCATGCTGAACGGTGCATCACTGCGCGGTATCAGCCAAATATCAAAAGTTTGTTTGGCAAACACATCGATAAGTGCTGCGTTCAGGGGAATACCAGAGATCTGCATGTCGGAAACCGAGGGCGCGTCCAGCGCATACTCGGTCGGGCCTTGATAGAGGAGCGGACGGAAAAATGTTGCGCGGTACGACGGATCGTCACCATAGCCCATTTGAATAGTATTATCCTGATAGCGCGCGCGAACAGCGTTAAGATCGCTTTGGATCGTTTGCCCCTGACGATCACGCACAAAGGTGATCAGGTCCTGCTGCCCATTGAAGGCTAAGATCGCACACAGGATAGTCCAGGTCCCGCCATAGAGGGCCACGTAGCGCGGTCCCAGCAGCCGGTGGGCTGGCCGCAGGTCATGCTGCTGAATATGCTGAACAGCGCGACCACTGAGATAGGCAATGACTGGAATGTATGGCAGCAAATATTGTGGCCCGGCCCCAACCTTCGCCCCAATGATACAGATGATGCCCATTGAGACCCATAAGCTCATACAGCCGCGCGATAGCTCACTATGCTGGGTGGCGCTGCGCCGCACGAGTGACCATAAGCCCAGCAGGGGCAACGCCATCAACAGCGCAAACACACTATTAATCCCAATATCGACGCCGCGGATCGGGTGCTTGGTCATGGCCTGTAGCCAGTAGACATACAGCGGCAGATCAAACACGCCGCGGTTGATGAACGGCAGCAGCACCCACACTGCGCTCAGGCCGAGCGTGATGGCGGTAGCCGCCCAGCTGCGGCGCTGCCAAAACAGCACTACGACTGGCACCATATAGAGCGGCGCGTGAATTCTTGCCCCCAGTGGCAAGGGCGATTGCGATACTGAGGCCCACACCGCTAAGCCATTTTGGCCGCGCGATCAAGCTCAGCAGCGCCAGCTGAACAGAGAAGAGCAGCAGTGAGTCCGGCCGATTCCAGTAGCTATAATGCTTAAACCACAGCAGGCCCAGCAGCGTACCCGCAATCTGGCAGGCTGCTATTCGTCCACCAAAGGCGGCAGAGCATGCTACTAGGCCCAGTGCCAGCGCCGCGGTAGCGAGCACGACCCCAGTACGTTTGCTGCCAAGAATGGGATCGCTGGTCCCGCCCATAAAAAATGCGTTTGCGAGATAGATCGTGGGTCCATAGGGCAAGACAAAGCGCTGGGCAGCCGCTGGGCTATGGTAGATCGGCTGTCCATGGCGCACCCGATTCGCCAGAATTGTAATCGGCGGCTCGCCCTGGTTGAGGTAGCCTGGTTTCAGCAGATAGGCAAGCATGAGGCCGCCATACACACCGATCAGGAGGATTGCCCCCCAGCGGGGGCCGCGCAGCAACCAGTTTGAAGACATCGCTATGTCCTAGCTTTCATTGATATGTTATCCGCAGCACGGCTAGCGCCGGCCGCGCTGCGATCCGTCTACAGATCGAGCTGCGCGGCGGCATTATTGTGCCACTGACTGCCCTCGCGGATATAGCGGCGGGCAACCTCGACCGAGCGGTGGCGGGTCTGGCGCATGATGTCGCGCTCGGCGACGCCGGCGGCGGCGGCCTGCGTGGCCATGCCGGCGCGCAGGCTGTGGCCGGCGTAGTGGGCTGGGTCTAGCCCCGCCGCCGCCGCAATCGCCTTGATGATGCGGGCCACGCTGCCATCGGTGAGCCGCGGCGCGCCAACGCGGTCACCCTTACGCATGCGGCGAAACACCGCGCCGGTCGCAAAGCCCGACGCGGTGCGCCATGCCTGGAGCGTACGGACCGGGCAGGTCTCGGCGCGCAGGCCATAGGGGATCGCTACGATCTGGCCCGCGCCGGCCTGGTCGGTTTTGCTCTGGCCAATCGTCAGCTGCACACCATCATGGGAAAACCGCAGATCCTTCCAGTTTAAGGCCACCAAGCTCTGAGCGGCGGAGCGCGCCCGCGAAGCCGGTGAGCAGCAGCGCGCGGTCACGGAGGCCGGCGGTGGTCGGCGGCAGCGTGGCCAGCATGCGCCGCAAAATTACGGTCCCGATGGGCGCCTTGCGGGTCTGGGCGGTGCGCAGGCTGCGGCGAATCCCCTTCATCGTCTCCTCGACGATCAGGGCATGCGTCGGCGAGTCATGGCGCGCCGCCTTGTGCGTCCGCGAAATCACGACAAGCCGCCGCTCCAGCGTCGCTAGCTTGGCGTGCGCTGCCAGGTCGGTGACGTAGAGCACGATTGTCTCAGGCGCCGTCGGCAGCGCCGCGAGGCCATGATGGTCACACCACACCACAAAATCGGCCCAGTCGGCGCGGTAGGCCCGCCGCGTGTTCGCCGACTTGCTGCGGCTCTGAAAGGCCCGCGCCTTCTCGACGAGCGCCTGCACCCGGGCCTGTTGCCCGGCGCTCAGCGTCCCCATGTCCGCGCGCGCCAGCGGCACGGCCTCCTGCTCACCCATGTTCAGCCTCGCAGATAACGTCTGATAAGGTTGCATTATCGTGCCTTATCCTAAAGCCGTCAAATGGCCGGCTCCAGCCGCGGGATTCAGCGTCACCAAAATCGTCGCTAGTGGCGTCCCGCTTGCCGCCACCGTGGTGCTGTAGCAATCACCGCCCGCGAGCAGGGGTTGTAGGGGCGCTGGTGCCGTAGAAGTGGGTATGAGCATCCACGAGAGGGTTTCAGCAGCCCTATCCTAGCAAAAGATGCTTATCTCATGCCACCTAGTTTCCAGCATGCCCGTGCTCCGCGCTCGGTAAGTTCGCACTACTGGGTTCCCGCATCCCAAGCGCTGGCGTAGAACTTGCTCGGCTGCGCCCCAGAGCTTCGTCTGCTCCGAGCAGAGGAGCTTCAGGTCGTACCACTGGGGGACAAGCGCACTGCGCCCGTGCCACATGGTCGAAGCTGACCTGAAACACCTAGTTGCTCCGCACCACTCCCCCACAATTCTGGGGATGGTGGCAGTATATAGTGGCAGTATGACGCCGTGGGACCGCGCTATCTCCGAGCAGCTGGACTGACTGGCGCCGGCATTTCGTGCGCTCCCGATCACGATTTCGGTTGTGGGGTGATCAGCACGGACGTGAGGTGCCGATCCCACGTGCTGCCGAGCTGCTCTGGGCCACGCGCCGACGCCATCGGCCAGCCGCTCCCAGCCCGCGGGGCAGTCCGACCCGCTGGTGCGCAGACCGAAGCGCTGCCCCGTACCAGCATGTGCCGTGGTCCGTGGCATACCGAGGAGATGTCATGTCCGATCTGTTCCCGTCCCAGCTACCGCCAGCGACCGACGATCTGTTCCACCTGCTGGTCGCCCAGGTTGAGGAATATGCGATCTATCTGCTTGATCCGAGTGGGCGGGTAATCAGCTGGAATGCTGGTGCTGAGCGACTCAAAGGCTACCATGCCGCTGAGATTATTGGGCAGAATTTTGCCTGCTTTTATCTCGCGGCGGACCGCGCCACTGGGCGGCCAGCAGCGGATCTTGCCCGCGCGCGCAACGCCGGCCACTATGAAGAAGAGGGCTGGCGTCTCCGCAAAGATGGCCAGCCGTTCTGGGCCATGACGGTGCTGACCGCGCTGTATGGCGCCGATGGCCAGCTCCAGGGATTTGGCAAAGTCACGCGGGATATGACCGCCCAGCGCGCGGCGGCTGAGCACCTCCGTCAAAGTGAGGAGCGGTTTCGCTTGCTGGTCGAAAGCGTGCGCGACTATGCCATCTTTATGCTTGATCCGGCGGGGCGGATCGTGAGCTGGAATACCGGCGCCAGCCTGATCAAAGGCTACACCACCGCGGAGGTCATTGGACACTCCTTCAGCCTGTTTTACCCCCCCGAGGATCAGGCGGCGGGCATTCCAAGCCAGATCCTGGCCCAGGCCACCACCACGGGTCGCTTTGAAGGCGAGGGCTGGCGGGTTCGCAAGGATGGGTCACGGTTTTGGGCCAATGTGCTCCTGACTGCGGTCTATGACGCCCATGGGACGCTCCGGGGCTTTGCCAAAGTTACCCGTGACCTGACCGCACAGCGTCTGGCCGCGGCCCAGGCCGCCCAGCTTCAGATCCAAGAACAGCAGCTAGAGCGTGAGCGGGTCGAACGCTTACAGATGGAAGCGCTGATGCAGGTCCGGAACAGGTGGGTGACGGTGACGGCCCACGAACTCCGAACTCCTGTGACCGCCTTACTTGGCCACACCCAGATCCTGGCCCGTCGCCTGGAGCAGGGCAGTTTAACCCCGGACCGTATGCAGACGGCACTGCGGGTTGTTAGTCAGCAAGCGCGGCGGCTGGATCGCCTCACGACCATGCTGCTCGATCTTATCCAGCTCGATCAAGCGCCGATCGTCCTCCATCCCCAGCCGCTTGACCTGACCGCCCTCATCCGACAGATCAGCATCGAGGCCCAGGCGCTCACCACGCAGCACACCCTGGTCGTGGTGGCTCCCGACGGCCCGCTCTGGCTGGCGGGTGATGCCCTCCGCCTAGAGACCGTCTTCCTCAATCTGCTCCAGAATGCGATCAAATACACGCCCCAGGGCGGCACCATCACGATCACGCTCGCGGCGACCGAGCAGGAGGCGATCGTCAGCGTGTCCGATCCCGGCATCGGTATTCCGCTCGACGAGCAACCACACATTTTTGAGCGCTTCTACCGCGCCAGCAATGTCCTGATCGATCAGACCACGGGTCTGGGCATCGGTCTGTACCTGGTGGAATCGTTTGTCGCCTTGCACGGCGGGCGGCTGAGCCTGACAAGCGAGCCGGGCGTGGGGACGACGATCATGGTCGCTCTGCCGCTGCCCCTGGCAGAGCAGCCGAAGTGACACCGCTTGTGCCAGGCGCACTGCTGAGCTAGTGCCGGGCCGTCACCGCGACCAGCGGCGGGCGGACATTGCCGCGCCAGCGGCCGGGCACGACAACGCCCTTGCCGGCGTTGGGCACCCGGCGGCCGGTCAGCGCGTAGACCTGGGCAGCATTGGGCTGCCCGGCCTGTGCTGTATCCAGCCCTGCCGGCAGCGGCTCGAAGCTGCGGTGATCAGCCGCAGCGCGCCGTCGGCGGTGCGCCCGCCCGCCTGCGGCGCCCGCTAGCAGCTCCTGGCCAACATAGCACACGCGGTCCTATTGATCTCAGTGTGCATGCACACAACATCGCCTATGATAGAGTCCAACGAATTGGAGAGAGAGCCATGACCAACGGCACGACCTGGGAGCTAGCGGAGGTCAGCGGCGGCGGCGAGCGCGTCGTCCACCTGGTCGAGGACAGCTGCTTTCACGCCCACCGCTCGATCTATGAGTTTGCGGCGCCGTACTGCATGGGCCGGCGCGTCCTCGACGCCGGCTGTGGGACTGGCTACGGCAGCCATCTGCTGGCGGCTGCCGGCGCCCAAAGCGTCGTCGGCGTCGATCTCAGCGCGCCGGCAGTCGCCTTTAGCGCAGCGCACTTCCAGGCGCCCAACCTGCGGTTTGCGGTGCAGGACTTGGCGACCCTCAGCGACCTGCCACCCAGCAGCTTCGATGTGATTTTTTCCTCGAACACCCTGGAGCATCTGCCAGATGTCTGGGCATTTCTCGGGCGCGCCCGCGAGCTGCTGGCGCCCGACGGTGTGCTGATCATCGCGGTGCCGCCGATCACCGACGACTATCTGCGGGCCGCCAACGTCGGCAACCCCTATCACTTCAATATCTGGTCACCCGCGCAGTGGCACAGCATGCTGGGCGCCGCCTTCGAGTTTGTCGAGGCCTGGCTGCATGGCCTGGGTGAGCGCGGTACGATTCTGGACTTCAACCAGCCGAGCGCTGGCGTTGTCCCCAGCAGCGCGTGGATCTTTGAGCAGGTCAGCGCCGCCGAGCTGGCGACGATCCCGACGCTGACCGCGATATTTGTGGCGCGGCAGCCGGTCGCCGCGCTGCCGGCCGCGCCACCAGCATTTGTCGATAACTCGTTTACCCGCGATCCGGCCGACCGCACTGCCCGCCTGCTGGCCGAGCTGGTCGCGGCCCGCGAGCAGACCTTTGGACAGCAGACGTGGGAGTGGTCCGAGCGGGCGGCGGCCCAGCAGCGCCGCATCGCCGAGCTGGAGGCGATCATCGCGACGAAAAACGCCCACATTTTGCAATGTGAGCGCTTGATCGGGCGGCTGCAGCATGGCCGGGTGCTCCGCATATTGGGCTGGCTAACGGGCCAGCGGGGCTAGCGGAGGCTGGCGCGGCGCTGGCAGCGAACCCAGCCGCGTGGGCAAGCGCGGCCTGCTCCGCCAGCGGCAGCGGGTTTGAGGCGATCATGCTCAGGTCGTCGAGGTTGTGGGCCACGACCTGCGGAATAACGGCCGACCACCGCAGGTAGATGCTCAACCATTGTGGTTATGGACGCAGCCGCGCCGCCAGCACGGTGGGCGGCGCCAGCGCGCGGCGGGCCAGTGCAGCCATCGTGCGCCGAGCGGCTAGCGCTGCCGATCGTAGCGGTAGCTGATCAGCTGGCCCTGCGGGTTGTAGAGCGCGCCGTCGTCCGGCTCGCTATTGTTCCAAATATTGCCGCCCTGCTGCGCGAACGTTTTGATTTCGCCCGCCGCCAGCGCCCCGCCGATGCCCTGCTGTTCCTGATTGCCATTGATGCTGCACATATGCCAGCCGGTCAGATCCACGGCGCTGGCACTGACATTTTTGAGCGTGACCGTCTCGGCGCTCTTGTCGATGCCGACGATCTGGACTGGCGTATTGGGCGCCCGGTCAGCGTTGGGGTCGGCGCGGCAGGCATTGTACGACGGCGGCGGCGGGGTTGGGCCGGTCGGCGGTGGCGGCGGTGGCGGCGCGGGCGCGTCGCCCAGCACCTCGCGGCCCAGCAAGCCCAGCAGCACGCCCTGCGCGCCATGATCCTCAAAGCGGCCGCGCTCAAACCACTGCGTCATGACAGTGTCGCCGTTGGGGTTGGTCTCCATCTTCGGGTAGGTCAGCGGCAGCCCAAACAGCGCCAGCGACTCGCCGTAGCTTGTCCCACGCTGGCCGTCGAACTCTAGGCCGTGCATCTCCCAATAATTTAGGAACGGATCGCAGACCACCGCGCGCTTGCCGCCGACATCGAAATCTTTGCAGCGGCCGGTCGGCTGCGCGCCTGCGGGGACGCCCTCAAAGCCGCGGCCCTGGCGCGCGAGCAGCTCGGCGCCCAGCCGGCCCAGCAGCACATCGTAGGGCGCCGTGTTTTCAGGGTGCAGCTCAAAGCGGTTGCGCTCGAACCATTGGGTATCAAAGGTCTGCCCGGTGTCAGCGTTGCGCTCGGCGCGCTGCGCGGTGACGGGGTAGCCAAAGACCGGCAGGCCGCCGTTGCCATTCCAAAAGCTCTGGAAGCGGCCGTCCAGGCAGTTGCTGATGCCGGGCACCGCAAAGCACTGCGGGGCCGCGATGGGCGCCGCCAGGCTGGCCCCAGCAAATCCAAACACCGCAACCCCGGCCGCAATGATCCGTCGTAGCATGAGGAGGCTCCTTTATAAAACAAGGGGAGGTCGATTATTTTCCGCCGGTGTACATTACAACCGTAGCTTTCAGGCGCTCAGCATATTGATACAGATCATCTAGCTCTCTGATCGGCAGCTTTGCCTCTTTTCGTTGCTCGCCCTCAAACAGGCTGAGATATTTTTGTGTGCCATTCAGCCACATCCGGCAGATTGGCTTGCGGTTATTGTCATCCAACAGCACGCCACAATAGGTTTGCTGGTCACGCATGGTGATACGCTTAGTATCTATGACCTCACGAAGAATGGCTTTTACGATAAAGAAGCCCTGCCACTCATCGCTGGTGGTCACTATGCCATTAGTTGCAGCAACCGGCTTTTGCTCAACTATGGGCGCGGCTGGCTGATCTTCGGTTCTGATACGTGCTTCGGTTCCAAGCGCAGTTTTCAGCCGCTCATTGACCTGATCATTGATAAACTGCTTGAAGGCGCGACGTGTAACTTGGGTAAGCTGCTCTCGAATCGCCGAACTCATGCGGCCAGTGCCAGTGTAAACCTGGGCGGTGAAAAACTTGACGAACTCGTCTGTGGGATCCTGGAGCTGATCAGCCAAGATTTGTTTGATCTGACGGGTGTACTTGAGTTCGCTGGCGGTTGTCAAAATGCCGTTCAAGTCAAAGGCCGCCTTCGTGAACTTTTTGAGTTCCTCGACATCCTGTTCCCGTGCATCCAGCATATTGAACTCAAAAAAAGGCCGGGCATCCATTTTATTTGGCGCATCAAGATCGGTATAGAACCAGTACACGATGCCGTTCGTCAGAATCCCAAAGCGCGCATCGGTAACGCTAAAGTAGCGATAGAGCTGCGAGGCATGTTCTTTGTTTAAGTCGGCCTTGTGGCCTTTGCACTCGACTAGAATAATCGGCTTACCATCTTTGAGAATGGCATAGTCAACCTTCTCGCCTTTTTTCGTCCCGATGTCAGCATTTAGCTCGGGCGTAACTTCCATTGGGTTAAACACGTCATAGCCTAACGCGCTGATGAAAGGCATAACAAAGGCATTCTTGGTTGCTTCTTCGGTTTGAATATATGCAATCTGCTTGGGAATGCGGGCTGCAAGATCGCGGATGCGGTCAATAAAATCCATGGATGCGGCTCCTGATGTATGGAAAGTGCTGGATGGATGGCTTACTGGTGTGGGCGGTAATGATCGTTCAGGTATAGGCTGAAGCTTTTTTGCAGGAGTTCGGGCGTGGAGCCGGTGGTGCTGCCGTGGATTGGCGCTCTGGCGTCGGGTTCATTGATGGTTTGGGCTGAATAGGCTCATCTTTTGCTGGTAGCGCCGAAGCCGGCGATGCTGAAACTGGTTCCTGCGGAGGAAGCTCGGGAATCTCTATCCAACCTAATGCTGTCGCGCGTGTGCGACACTCCGTTTGTTGAGCGGGGTTATCCAGCGTTTCAGCCAAGAGATACCAAGCTTCTGCATGGTTTTTATCGGTTCGTACAAGCTGGCTCAGGAGCACAAACGCCTCGCGCTTCTGTCCAGTTTTCAGAGCTGAGCGGGCTGCAATGATGACATCAGCGGACATAGAGATGATCCTATTAAGTGAGCGTGGGGCAAGGGCAAGCAGTCTGCGGTCGAACGACGCGGAAAAGTGCTGTGAATGATTAGCTTAAGGGGAGTAACTCCGATATCGGAACCGTTGTAGCCGATGATAGCATTTAGCTGCGGGGTTTGTCTAGGTAGGAAACAAGGCCACTCGACGGATCATCGCCGGTATGCCACTGGCAGCATGGTCTGCACTGAGTTGCACTGGTGGCGTGGCCAGCTCTGTGTCACAATGGGGCGCGGCGAATATGCAAAGGATTGCAATGAAGAATCAGCGGCGACAGACGATGCACGTCCCGCGCGGGCGACGAGCGACCTTGCCCATGCGCCGCGGGCGGCCGGGCGAGCACGGAGCATGCGATGAGCTACGTTGAGGCGCCGGCGCCCTACCCCAAGCAGCCGGGCGAGCGGGCGATTTTTCTGGCCGGCGGCATCAGCGGCTGCGCTGACTGGCAGCGGGCGGTGGCGCAGCTGCTCTGCGACGCCGGGCTGACGGTGTACAACCCGCGCCGCGCGGACTTTGCCCTGGACGACCCCAGCGCGGCGGCAGTGCAGATTCGGTGGGAGCATCGCATGCTGCGCGACGCCGACGCGATCCTGTTCTGGTTTCCCTGCGAGACGCTGTGCCCGATCACACTGTACGAGCTAGGCGCGTGGTCAATGAGCGACAAGCCGCTGTTTGTCGGCGTCCACCCCGCCTACCAGCGGCGCCAGGATGTCGAAATTCAAACCCGCCTCGCGCGCCCCGACGTGGCGGTGACTGACTCACTGGCCGCGCTCGTCGCAAGCATTGTGGAGTCAGAGTGGCTACGCGGCTAGCTCACTGCGGCGCGCTGCCCGGCTGCGCTGCTGCCTGGACGGCCGCGAGCTGCGCCTCAAGCTGGCGGCGCTCTTCCTGGCGGGTCACCAGCTCGGCCTGCTCCAGCAGCGCGTAGATCAGCTCCAGCGACATCGGCTGGCCGACCGGCTGGACCGCGACGCCCTCTGGCCCTGACTGGATAATCAGCGTGTAGCGCGGCGCCGCCTGCCCCAGCAGATACTGGATGCGCGCCGCCTGCTCAGCGGGGTCGTCGGTGTCCAGCAGCGTGGCGATGTTCGGCACTGCCGGCGGGTTGGGCGGCGTGTGGCCGTTACCGTTATTGCTCATCTCGGGCCTCCATTGTAGCGCTGTGGGAGTGTCGCTGTGGCCGCAGCAAGCACAGTATGCGCCACGAGCCGCCCTGTTAAAAGCGCTGACGCCAGACAGTGCGGCGAATCCTTGTTGCTGGCGTCAAATTCGTGGGAAACGTGGGGTGGCTGATGGACGCTGCGGCCAGCCCGGCCGCTAGCGTGGGCGGCGGTGCGGGTTATGCTGATGTATCAGCCAAACGGCACCGCCGATCCGCTGGCCGAGTGCCCGGATCAATTAATCGCTCGTGACAGTGGCTGACGGGGCCGGCGGCACGAGGAGCGGGAGTAGCCGGCGGCGCTCTTCCACAGCAGCAGGCCGCTGCCCAGCGCCAGCGTGACCGCCAGCAGGGTCGCTGGCAGTGGAAACCCAAAGCACACATCGAGCACCGCGACATTCAGCGCAATCGGGAAGTAGCACAGCGCGCCGATGGTCTCGGTGCGGCGCCACAGAACCAGCGCCCCGGCCACACACTCGCCCAGGCCGATAAAGCTGCCGTACAGCTGTGAGTAGCCGAAAAAAAACCACACCAGCGTCGGCGCGGCGACCGTGTCCAGATTCAGGGTCACGCCGCGGTGATCAAAGATAAACTGGCCGCCCAGCAGCTTCTGCACACCGTAGGCGATGAAGACGAGGCCCAAAAACCAGCGCAGCGCGATGATCGCGTATTTCATAGCTGCTCCAATGCTTGTGCGATCAGGCCAGCGGCCCGATCATATTCTCAATAGAGACGCAAGGAAGCGCCAGGCTGTTGCAGTGATTGGCGCAGCTCCCAGTTGATGCGCGCTGCTGAACACGGCGCCGCGCTGGTATCATTAGGCTAAACCCGTGAATTGCCCCGGCTGATGGCCCGCCGCGTGCAACACCAGCACCCGCTGGAACATTGGCCAGTTCAATGAAGGAACCATACGATATGTCTACACCCCGCTCACGTTGGACGCTGCTCGTCGCCCTGCTGGTCCTGCTGCCGCTGATCGCAGCCACGCGCCCGCTCCAAGCGGCCGGCCGGCCGTTCGCCTACGGCGCGAATATTGCCGGCGTGTACACTGATCAGCCACGGCTCATGACGCTGGTCAACACCGCGCTGGCCACCAATAACACCACCGGCGGCCGGCCGTGGGTGCGGCAGCAGCTGGCCTGGCAGTACAGCGAGACCAAAGCGCACCGCCTGGCCCTGGAGCCGATTGATCAGGTCGTCAATGCGGCGGCGGCCAAGCGGATCAATGTGCTGCTCAGCATTGCGAAGTCGCCCAGCTGGGCCACGGCCAACGGCGGCAACGGCATGCCCAGCCGCGCCCACTTCGCCGACTTTGGCAGCTTTGTTCAGCGCGTCGCACAGCGGTATAAAGGCAAAGTCCAGGCCTATCAAATCTGGAATGAACAGAACTATGCGCTAGAGAACGGCGGCACGGTGCAGCCCGCGTCCTACTACATCGACCTGCTGGCGGTCGCCTACGATGCAATCAAGGCCGTCGATCCCGGCGCGATAGTTGTCAGCGGCGCGCTGACGCCGACAGCCACGAATCGCCCGACGGTCGCGGTTGACGACCTGGTGTACTACAGGCAACTATTTGGCAGCGCCACATTTTGGAAAAAGAACGATATTGTCGGCGTGCATGCCGCCGGCACGCTCAACCCGCCAACCGTGTACGCCCCGCACGGTCCAGGACCGGGCTGGCAGAACAGCTCAGAGTTCTACTTCACGCGCGTCGAGAGCATCCGGCGCCTAATGGTCAATGCTGGGTATAGCGGCCGTAAGGTCTGGATCACCGAGTTTGGCTGGGCGCTCCACAACGTCACACCCGGCTACGAGTACGGTGAGCACAACAGCCCCGCGCAGCAGGCCACCTATATTCAGCAGGCGTTTATGCGCAGCCGCTCGACGTATGCCGGCTGGGTGAGCGGCATGTTTGTTTGGAATATGAATTTTGCGGTCACGGCCGGCCGGCCGTATGCGCGCCAGGACCAGATGGCGGCCTTCAGCCTGCTGAACGTTGATTGGTCGCCGCGCCCGGCCTTCACCACGGTGCAGAAGATGACCAAGCGCTGATCCGGGGCCGCGGGCAGCACGGTGCGCTTGCCCACCGTCTGCCATCGATGCCACCACCAATACCCGCGGCCGCAGGGCAAAACCTGCGGCCGCGTCGCGCGCCCCGTGAGACTGGCGCGCGACAGATGCGGTGCTGCCCGCAACGTGCTACGATCCCTCCTATTCCGCAGCCTGTAGCGCTTTCCGGCGTTGCGATAGGAGCAGATCATGGACAATCAGGCGGACGTGATCATTGTCGGCGCCGGGCTAGCCGGCCTGGTGGCGGCGGCGGAGCTGGCCGACGCCGGCAAGTACGTCATCATCGTCGATCAGGAGCCGGAGCAAAATCTGGGCGGTCAGGCCTTCTGGTCGTTCGGCGGGCTATTTTTGGTCGACTCGCCCGAGCAGCGGCGCCTGGGCGTGCGCGACTCCTATGAGCTGGCGCTCCAGGACTGGCTGGGCACCGCCGGCTTTGACCGGCCCGAGGATGAGTGGCCGCGCCGCTGGGCTGAGTCCTATGTCGGCTTTGCGGCGGGCGAGAAGCGTGCCTGGCTGCATGCGCAGGGCATGCGCTGGTTCCCAGTGGTCGGCTGGGCCGAGCGCGGCGGCTACGGCGCGATTGGCCACGGCAACTCGGTGCCGCGCTTCCACGTGACCTGGGGGACCGGGCCGGCGGTGCTGGAGCCGTTCGTGCGGCGCGTGCGGGCGGCGGTCGCGCGCGGCCTGATTACGCTGTGCTTTCGCCACCGCGTCGGCGTGCTGACCGTTGAGGGCGGCGCCGTGACCGGCGTCAGCGGCGACATCCTGGCGCCAAGCAGCGCGCCGCGCGGCAGGCCCAGCGGTCGCGAAGTGATCGGCGCCTTTGCGCTGACCGCCCAAGCGGTCATTGTGACCGCCGGCGGCATTGGCGGCAACCATGACCTGGTGCGGGCTAACTGGCCAGCGCGGCTAGGCGCCGCGCCGCGCCACATGATCGCCGGGGTGCCCGACTACGTGGACGGCCGGATGCTGGCGGTCACGGCGGCGGCCGGCGGGCGGCTGATCAACAGCGACCGGATGTGGCACTACACCGAGGGGCTGCACAACTGGAATCCGCTGTGGACCGCGCACGGCATTCGCATCCTGCCCGGCCCCTCGTCGCTGTGGCTCGACGCCCGCGGCGGGCGGCTGCCGACGCCGCTGTTCCCCGGCTTCGACACGCTCGGCACGCTCCAGCACCTGATGGCGACCGGCCACGACTACAGCTGGTTTGTCCTGACCCAGCGGATCATCGAGAAAGAGTTTGCGCTTTCCGGCTCGGAGCAAAATCCTGACCTGACCGGCAAAAGCTGGCGGCGGGTGCTGGCGCGGCTCCTGCCGGGCGCGCCGGGGCCAGTCGAGGCCTTTAAGCGCCACGGGGCCGACTTTGTGGTGCGCGGCACGGTCGCAGAGCTAGCGGCTGGCATGAACGCGCTGACCGGCGACGACCTGATCGACGCCGGCGCGCTGGAGCGCGAGATCGTTGCGCGCGACCGGCAGCTCGACAATCCGTTCAGCAAAGATTCTGCAGATCACGGCGCTGCGGGGCGCGCGGCAGTACGTGGGCGACAAGCTGATCCGCGTCGCCAAGCCGCACCGCCTGCTGGACCTTGCGGCCGGCCCGCTGATCGCGGTGCGGCTAAACATCCTAACCCGCAAAACCCTCGGTGGCCTCCAGACCGACCTGGACGGCCGGGTGCTAGGCGCCGACGGCGCGCCGGTGGCCGGGCTGTATGCGGCGGGCGAGGTCGCCGGATTTGGTGGCGGCGGCATGCACGGCTACCGTGCGCTGGAGGGCACCTTTCTCGGCGGCTGCATATTCTCGGGCCGCAGCGCGGGCCGGGCCGCCGCGGCCGCGGTGATCTAGCGCGGCACCCACATGCGCTCGCCGTCCAGAATGCGGATGATCTGGCCGGGAAACTGGCGTGGGCTGACTGGCTTGCCAAAAAAGCCATCGAAGCCGGCGACCTCGACCTTGTGCATCTCTTCCTCACCGGCAAAGCCCGTCACGATGACAATGGCGGCGTCGCGCAGCTGCGGATGGTTGCGCAGCTGTGGCAGCAGACTATAGGCGGTCTCATCGCGGAGATAAATATCGAGCAGGATGAGATCGATCTGACGGTCGGGCTGGGCGGCGAGCGCCATAAACAGTGCCTTGCCCGACTCATAGCCCCAGCAGTTGGGGATGCGGGTGGGGACGCGCAGCAGTTCCAGCATCACAAACCGGCTATCGGGGTCGTCCTCGACGACCACCACGTTCGGATCTTTGACAGACATACACAACCTCACGTGATCGCTAGATGGCGCGGCGGGTGGGGTGCGCCACCAGAACTATAGGCGATAGCACCGGGGCGCGCAACCGGCCATCACGATCGGAGACCACCATGCTCTACTGCTACGGCGACGGCTGCCCGCTGCGCCTCGGCTGCTACCGCGCGACCCAGCCGATCACGCCGCGCGATGCGTTCGGCGCGCCGCCCTTCAATACGGCGACCGGCGAGTGCACCTACTTTGTCAGCAACGAGCCGAGCGACGAGATGATTCGGGTCACGGCCTACTATCTGTGGCTGCGCGAGGGCCAGCCGGCCGGGCGGTCGGCGGCGCACTGGGCTACGGCTGCGCGGCAGTGCGCCGCCAGCCTGGGCCGGCCGTGGCCCGACGAGGACTAGGCGCGGCGAATACGCCCCGCGGCGACCCACTCATCCCAGTCAGCGTCATAGTCGGCGTAGTGGATCAGGTGGCTGCCGTCGTTGACCTCCAGCACGGTCGCCGCAAACCACTCGCCTTTCCAGCGCACCTCGACGCTTGTGCCGACGGCATACTGGGTCGGGCCAGCCGCTACGCGGATTGCGGACGGCGCGACCCAGGCGTCAGCGCTGGCGTCCCAGCCGTAGTAGTGGACCAAAAAGCACGCGTCGCGGGCATCGATGATCTGCGCCTTGTACCACTCGCCGTCATCCAACACCTCGACGCGCTCGCCGATGCGCGGGTGGTGCTTGGGGCGTGCGGGCGCCACGACAAAGTTGGGATTAAAGCCCGGCGTCAGCCCAAACGCGGCCTGCTGCTGCTCGGCGAACAGCATGTCGGCGGCCAGCTGCTGGGCCAGCTCGCTAATCGTAATACCGGGCTGGCCGTCGACCTCGGCGTAGGCGGCGCCACGCAGCCCGGCCAGCAGCGTATCGGAGAACGTCCAGTTGCCGGTCGAGGTTTCGCGGGCGGTGACGGAGGCCAGGCAGGCGGCGGTGATGTCGGTGTGGCGGGCCAGCGCCTGCGCCAGGCTGCCCGATGAGCAGCAGTCCAGCGCAAAGAGCACCGTGGCATGCGGCGCATACTCGGCGATTACCTTTGGGATGCCCTGCATATGCCAGCCCGCGACGGTGTCGCTGGCGTCGTAGCTGGCAAAGAACGAGCGGCCACGCGCCTGGTCGTAGCCGTGGCCGCAGTAGTAGACCAGCACCACATCGCCGGGTCGGGTGCGGGCTAGCAGCCGCGGAAATTCGGCGGTGATCGCCGCCAGCGTCGCCGCCGCGTCGGCCAGGTACACCATCTGCGCGGCGGGGACGCCCTGCTCGGCCAAAAATGCCACCAGCTCGGCGTCGCGGCGGGCCTTGACCGGAAAGGCTGGGAACATGTCGGGATATTGCCAGCTGAGGGTGCCGACGACAAAGGCCCAGGTGGTGGCCGGCTGCCAATCGCGCCGGGTCAGGCTGTTGATCATAGTGGCTGCTCCGGTGATGGTTGGGCTACGGGCCGGGGCTGCCAGGCTAGGGCCGCGCTGACCACCAGGCCAGCCGCCGCGACCGCGCCGATCGCCGTGGGGATCACGCCGAGACCCTGGGCGCTAACCAGGCGGCTGATCAGCGCCGGAATAATCGTGCCGCCGATCAGCGCGGCGATCAGCATGATCGTCGCGGCGTTGGGCACGGTGCGGACGCGCTGGGTCAGCCACAAAAAGGTGTTGGGAAATACCAGCGCCACCGCCCCACCGAGCGCCGCGAGCGCCACGGGCGCCACGGCCGCGCGATGGGCCAGCGCCAGCAGTGCCAGCGCCGCCGCCTGGGCCGCCAGGACCAACCAGCGCGGGGCGACGCGCACGCTGAGTGGCACGGCCACCAGGCGGCTCAGCGTAAAGACCGCGAAAAACGCCGCCGCGATATTCGCGGCCGCGGCCGGCGTCAGGCCCTGGCTGACCAGATAGGTCGCGCTCCAGCCAGTGCTGCTCGACTCCAAGCCCACGCCCAGCGCCAGCAGCAGCGAAAACCCAGCTAGCGTCCAGCGCTGCCGGCCGGCGTTGGTCGCCGCTGCCGGCGGCAGCGGCGGCAGGCGGTCGTCGAGGCGCGCGGCCCACGGCACGAGCAGCAGCGCCAGCGCCGCGAGCACCACGAACGGCAGCCGCACGTCGGGCGCCACCGCCCGGACCAGCAGCGGCCCGCCGATCGCGCCGATGCCAAAGACGGCATTGAGCAGGTTGACCATCGCGGGGCTGCGCCGGCCAAAGCCGACGGCGAAGCGCGCATTGAGGCCCAGCGTCAGCGCGCCGTAGCCACTGCCCAGCACTGTCGCGCCCAGCAGTGCGACGGCCCACGGCCTGGCCAGCGCAATGGTCAGCGCGCCGAGGCCCAGCAGCGCCACGGCCACGCCAACCCGCCAGCGCGCCAGCGGCGAGCCGGCTAGCGGCAGCGCGCTGAGCACGCCCAGCAGCGCGCCGAAGCTATGCGCGCTGACAATCAGCCCCGCAGTCGCCGGGCTGACGGCGAAGACCTGGCCCAGCGCCGGCAGCGCCGGCCCGTACAGCGAGATCGCGCTGCCCATCAAAAGAAAGCTTCCCAACCCGGTGGTCGCCGCCCCGGCCGAAAGCTGGGCGGGCTGCTCGTCGGTCATACTGACTCCTTCTCGCGCTGTAGCAGCAGTAGATAATCGGGGCCGAGCCGCTGGCGGCGGCCACCCAGAAGCCGCCGCTGACAATCAAGTGGCCGTCGCTGCTGGTGGCGTCGGGCTGGCCCAGCGTGCTGCTGACAGTCAAGCGGCTGTCGCTGACGGTCCCCCGCCGCTGTCGGCGCTCCATCCGTCCAGCCTGTAAACCCTGGGTTTTCGATCGGGGTATCCTCTGAATAGCTTGCCAAAGACGCCAGTCCCACATCAATGCCCACCACCGTGCTCGATGCGGCGAGCGCTTGTGATTCGGTGACATAGGCAAATGAGACACAGCATGTTTCGGTCATGGTACGATCGCCACGCAGAGCCAGGGGAATACAGCGATCACGCGGCGGGCGCTGATTGTGCGGCGGGCGCTGCGGCGGACTAGTGCGGAGCATAGCACAGCATCGCTGCACCCTGCATCCACAACCCAACTGACGACAACCTTTCCTATGCTATTGCCAGGAGCTGAGCTATGGCTACGAGCCGTGCTGGTCGCCGCATGGCGCTGGCTGAGATCATGGTGGTGCTGGTGTTTTTCCTGACGTTTGTGGCGCTTGGTAGGACCGCGGTGCGGGTTAGGCGCTACCAGCACAGGCTCGCGGCGCTGTCGGCGGCGCCACAGCGCGGCAGCCTCGTCCACGACGGGCGCATCCGTACCTACACGCTGTATGTGCCGCGGGCGCTGCCGGCGGCACCCGTGCCGCTGGTCGTCATGCTGCACGGCGGCGGCGGCACGGGCGCGGGCGCGATGGCGGCGACCGAGGGGCGCTGGAATGAGCTGGCCGAGCAGTACGGCTTTGTGGTGGTATATCCCGATGGCATCAACCACCACTGGCACGATTGCCGGGCCGACGAGAGCACCTCCACCGCTGATGATGTGGGCTTTGTGCGTGCGCTGGTCGGCGCAGTGGCGGGCCAGGAGCGCATTGACCTGGCACGGGTATATGCGGCCGGCCACTCCAACGGCGGCATGCTGAGCCTGCGGCTCGGGATTGAGGCCAGCGATGTGTTTGCGGCCGTCGCGTCGCATGCCGGGCTGCTCGCGGCCACCAGCGAGTGTGCGGCGCCGGCCCAGCCGGTCCCGCTGCTCCTCGTCGCCGGCACCGCCGACCCAATCATGCCGTTTGGCGGCGGGCTGATCCGCGCGCCGGGCGGCGGGAATAGCGGCGCCGTCCGCTCGGCCGCCGCAACAGTGAGCGCCTGGCTAGCAGCCTGGCCCGCGGCGCCCGCGGTGACGACCACCGCGCTGCCCGACCTGGTGCCGGACGATGGCAGCACCGTAATCCGCACCGACTACACTGGCGCCGTCCCCGCGCGGGAGGTGCTGCTCTACCAGGTCAGCGGCGGCGGCCACGGCTGGCAGTCGCCGACGCCCGGCGCGCCGCTAGTCCAGCTACTGCTCGGCCCCAAAAATCAGGACCTGGACGGCTGCGATGTGACGTGGGCGTTTTTTAGACACCACAGCCGCCGCTAATAGGCGCCCAGTTCATGGAGGCGAGCGTCGCTGATGCCAAAATAGTGGGCTAGCTCGTGCAGCGTGGTGCGGCGGACCTGCTGGGCCAGCGCCGCCGGGTCAGGGAAATCGCGGCGCAGCGCTGCGCGGAAAATCGTGATCAGGTCGGGCTGCACGAGATTGTAGCCGCTGCCACGGGCCGGCAGCGGGATGCCCTCGTACAGGCCGTACAAATCCTGGCCCGGCCCCAGCCCGACCGCGTGGCGCTGCCGTAGCGTCGGCACCTCGGCCACCACGATCTCAATGTTATCGAGGCGGGCGGCGAAATTCGGCGGCAGCGTTGCGAGCGTCGCCAGCACGGTCTGCTCCTCGAAATCGTCCGGCAGGTCGGCGGTTGGCACAGTCGTCTCATCCATGCCCGTAGTATACAAGGCCGCCAGCGCCGCCGCCCGCCGCCGCTCCGGGCATAGCCATTGCTCTGCTGAGCGCTGCCCGGCACCTGCCGGCTCGCAAGGAGCACGCAATGGAGCAGCGAGATTATCACGGCACGATTCAGCCGGCGGCGCTGGCCGACGCGCTGGTGGATACGTGGGATCGTGATGCGACGGTCGCCCAGGCCTTTGGTGCCGAGGACCAGCTGATCGTGCAGATTGGTCAGCGCTCGGCCGGCTGGCTCAGCGACGAACCCAACCAGGCGCTTACCCTGACCATCGCGCCGATTGCCGACGGCGTGCGGGTGACAATGGGCCAGCAGCGCTGGTACAAAGACTCTGGGCGTGCAGATTTTTACCGGCGGCCTGCTGGGCTTTTTCCCGTTCTTTTTCACATTTCCGCTCGGCAATCTCCTGGGCGGCGACCAGTCGGATATTGACGCGCGGCTGCCGGAGCGCATCTGGCGCTCGGTCGAGGAGTTTGTGCAGCCGCTGGGCGCCGCGACCGGCGCGACGCAGCGCCTCTCGACCGTCACCTGTCCGTCCTGCGGCGTGCTCAACCCCGATAGCGCCCAGTGGTGCTCGGCCTGCGGCACGGCGCTGAATTTGACTACATGTGCCAACTGCGGGCATATCAACCCGCACGGCGCGACGTTCTGCAACCAGTGCGGCACGCCGCTGGCGGCGCAGGCCGCGGCCTAGCGTCCGGCGCTCGCTCCAGGTCGGGCTGGGCCGGCTCCTGGCCGTGCGGCACTTGCGCGGCGCGGGCCGGCGGTGGCATACTGCGGCCCCACTGATGACAAGGAAGCGACCATGCACGCCCACCCACCCGCGCCAGCCGCGCGCGCTGTTCAGTCACACTACCCATTTATTAGTCAGCTGCTGCTCGATCTGTTTGCGCAGGGCGAGCTGCCCAACGTCGCATCGATCACCGTCGAGCCGAAGTACGGCCATGTCGGCCGGATCGTCTACTACAACGGCAGCGTGCGGCTGTACCGCAACGCCCGCATCGGCATCAACGGCAATGGCACCGCCGAGGTCATCCGCGACAAAGCCTACACCAAGTTTTTCCTTCAGACGCTGGGCTACGCCACGCCGCGGGGCGAGACGTTTTTGCTGCCGAGCTACTTTGTCCAGACCACCACGCGGCTGCTCCAGCTCGGTGGCCGCGTCGACCCGACCACCGATACACTGTACAGCTATCTCAGCAGCGAGCTGGGGTATCCGTGCTACATCAAGCCCAACGCCCACTCGCAGGGCCGCGGTGTGTACAAATGCCTGGATGAGGACGAGGTGGCGGCGGTGGTGGCGCGCTACCAGGCGGCCGGCGTCAGCGTCTTTTTGGTCGAGGAGGCGATTCCCTACCCTGACTACCGCGTGGTGGTGCTGCGCGATGCGGTGGTGGCCTGCTATCTGCGCAAGCCGCTGGTGATCGTCGGCGACGGCGCGCAGTCGGTGCAGGCGCTGCTCGCGGCGACGCAGGCGCGCTACCAGGCGGCCGGGCGGACGATCACGATCAAGCTCGACGATCCGCGCATCGCCACCAAGCTGGGCCAGCAGGGCTACACCCTCGACAGCGTGCTGCCGGCGGGGGCGCCGTGCCAGGTCTACGACATCTCGAATCTCTCGGTCGGCGGCGAGGCCGAGGATCATACCGCGCGGCTTCACCCGTCGTGGCAGGCGCTGTGTGTGCGCGTTACCGCCGAGATGGGCCTACAGCTCTGCGGCGTTGACCTAGCCTGCGCCGACATCACCGACCCGGCAGCGGGCTACAGCATCCTGGAGCTGAACGCCGCGCCCGGCCTCGATAACTTCGCCGCGATTGGGCCAGGGCCGGCGGCGACAGTGCGGGCGCTCTACCAGACGATCTTTAACGAGCCGGTCTGACGTAGCTCAGGGACGTGGCGCGGCGGCGGCGCTGAGCACCGGGTAGCGCCGGGCGCCGCGGCCGGTGCTTTGGCGAAACACTGCCAGCCAGTGCGCGACATGGCCGGCCTCATGGAGGTACGAGCCGTCGGGGAAGCGCAGGTCGCAGCCGGCTAGCTGGAGCAGCGCGGCCCACACGTGCGCTGGCATCGGCTGCGGCGCCGTGACGTAGACCCACTGCGCCGCCCAGCGCGCGGCCTGCTCCGGCGGGCAGTCGTGGGCCGCCACGGCGGCGAGCACGCGCTCGACCTGCATGGCCGCTGGCGGTGCGATCATCGAAGTTTTCAATGGCGTGTCTCCCGCTCTCAAACGGTGGCGCTCACTGCTAGCATCCGTGGTAAAGGCGGTGGCAAGCATCGTACCAGCGGCGTACCAGCGTTGAGTAGCGGTTGATATACAATGGTCCCGCACTCTGCACGACACAAGGAGCATCCACCGATGTACCAGCGCACCAACATTGGACAATCCGAAGCCCAGCGGGCCATCGCGGCGATGGCGGCCGAGCTTGAGCGCCGCGGACTCGCCGCAGTCGTGGCCGTTGGCGACGCCCACGGCGAGCTGATCGCGCTGCTGCGCACCGACGGCGCGCCGCTGCCCTCGGTGGTGGTGGCGACCAACAAAGTGTGGACCGCTGCCCGCGAGCGCAAGCCGACCTACGATCTGGGCCAGGCGGCACGCCACCCCGAGCACGGCTTTGACCTGGCGTACTTTGGCGACCGGCGCTATATCGGCTGGGGCGGCGGATTGCCGGTGATTGTGGACGGCGCGGTTGTTGGTGCCGTGGCCGTCAGCGGCTTGTCACAGGAGGAGGACGCCGCAATTGCCGAGGTAGGCATCGCCGCGATTCTCGGCGCGTAGCCCGGCAATTCAACGCATGCGGGGCAACTACAGTGCACAACGGCGACAGCGCTGCCAGTGATGGCGGCGCTGCTCGTTGCCAGGCGGGCGTGGTACGACAAAACTGCACAGTCTGGTATGACAAAAGTGGTCGAGTTGTACGACAGACACGGCCGCTCCTCGCCCGTACACTGATGCTTGCCGAGCTACGTCGTCGTCAGCCCTGCTAGCCAAACCTAACAAATCAATATCCTAACAAATCAAATAACCCGTACACGTCACCAAAGGAATACTAGCAATGCAATCACCCCTCAAGGTTCGGCGCATGGTGCTTCGGCGCATCGTGCTTGCGCTGATCATGACGATTAGTGTGGGCGCTGGGTTTGTGCAGGCGGCCCGGCTCCGCGCGGCCGCCGCGCCGCTGGGTGCCGTGCCGCTGGCTGCCGTCGAACACGACGCCACCTTCGGCCGGCCGGTAAAACAGGATGTCAGCCCACGGATTCGTGATCTGATCGGCGCTGACACCGCCACGACCAGCAGTGCTGCGCCGGCAGCGCCGCCCAACGCCCCCGCAGCAATGCCCGGCGTGACCGTCAGTTGGGATGGCCTGGGCTATGCGCAGGGTGCCAGCAGTGCAGCCCAGCCCGACCCATCTGGCGAGGCTGGGCTTACCTCGTATGTCCAGCTCGTCGGCAGTGCTTACCGGGTCTGGACCAAGACTGGTACTGCCCAAACTAGCGTCATCCCGCTGAGCACGCTCTGGAGCGGCGTTGGTAACCTGTGTGAGACCAACATTGCTGGTGGCTCAGCTGCGCTGATCTACGACCAGTTGGCCGACCGCTGGGTGATTATGCACACCACGACTGCCAGCAATTCTCAAAACTACCTGTGTCTTGCGATCTCGACCACCAGCGATCCAACCGGCACCTGGAACCGTGCCGTCTTCGCGTCGCTGTCGGGCGAGTATGTGAGTAACCTCGGGCTCGGTCTGTGGCCAGATGCGTACAACGTTGGTGTGACGATCTCCTCGGTCTCTGGCAGCACTGTTGGGTCAGTGCAAGGCGCTCGCGCATACGCTTTCAACCGCGCAGCGTATATCCAATTTGGCACCGCTCCGTTCTATACCTACTTCTCGCTGGTGAGTGTTGGCAACAATATCATGGTCCCAGCCGACCTAGATGGCAAGCGCCAGCCGCCCGAGGGCGCGACCGGCACGTTGTTGATGGTCGACCCAACTGTCCCGAATGTGCGCCTTTTCCGCATTACTATCAACTGGGGCGGCGGTGGCTCTGGCTCGAACTTCTCCATCGGCGGCGGCAAGGTGGCGCTCTCGGCCTACACAGCGCTCTGCACCACCACCACCAGCTGCATCGCGCAACTCGGCACCACCCAGAAGCTCAATGCCTACGGCGCCCGGGTGATGAGTCGTGTGCCGTACCGCGTGTTTAGCGACCACGAGGCGCTGGCCTTTACCCAGACCGTGGATGGCGGCAGCGGCCAGGCCGCCGTGCGCTGGTACGAGATTCGCTCGCCCCGCAGCGGCGCCACGCTGTACCAGGAAAGCACCTACACCCCTGATACCAGCACGAGCCGCTGGCTGGGCAGCCCAGCCTTCGATGCCAGCGGCAATCTCGCCATCGGCTACAGTGCGAGCAGCAGCACGATCTATCCAGGGCTGCGCTATGCTGGCCGGCTCAGCACCGACACCCTCAGCACGCTGGCGCAAGGCGAGGCCACTCTGCTCAGCGGCAGCGGCGCTCGCACCAGCACCTCGGACTGGGGTACGGTCAACTCGCTCACGGTGGACCCGACCAATGACTGTACCTTCTGGTATAGCGGCGAATACTACGGTGCGACCGCTGGCACCACCTGGAGCACCAGGATCGGCTCGTTTAAGTTCCCAAGCTGCACCCTGACCGGCACCAACCCCACGCCCACGGCCAGCGCCACGTCACCAAGCTGCACCCTGAGCGGCACCGGCCTGAGCTTCTGGGATGACTTTAGCACCAACCCCAACACTGGCACGCAATGGGAGCGCTATCGGGCAACCAGTGACACATCCCATGAGATTGTCTGGACCGACAGCGGCACCTACGACAGCTGGTACACGTCGCTCACGGCGGTCACTGGCAGCAGCGACACTAACCGTGGGGCGGCAATGTTTGCCAAGAATGTCGTGCTGCCCACGACTAAATGGGAGGCGCAGTTTCGCTACAAGGCTGGCGGCGGCACCGGCGGCGACGGCTTCACCATGATGTTCTACAAGAATCATGCGGCTGGCTACACGCCGCCGACTGGCGCGGGCCTCGGCTTTGCCACGGGCAATGGCTTGGGCCTGGTGTTTGACGGCGCGCAAACGGTGGGCGCCGATCCCTCAACCAACTACATCGCGCTGGTAGATTCGGCGGCCAGCGGCTACTTCACCTACAATGTTGACGGCCGCACCGAGGATAACACCTGGCATGCCGTGGTGGTGCAATACAATGCCGGCGCCCTCAGCGTCACTATTGATGGCGATGTCAGCGTCAGCGCGACACTGAGTTCGCCCGACACCACCTACCGCGGCTTTGGCTTTAGCGCCGCCACTGGTAGCACAACGAATAACCACCAGATCGATGATGTGCTGCTGTGCGTTGATACCGCAACCTACACCGCCACCGCGAGCAAGACGCCGACGGCGAGCAATACCGCGACCCGCACCAGCACAGCTACCAATACTGCAACGCGGACGGCCACGGCGACAGCCACGAGCACGCCCATCCCACCGACCGCGACCCGCACTAGCACTGCGACATCAACGCCGACCAATACCGCGACCAATACCGCGACCAATACGCCGGTCCCACCGACCGCGACCCGCACGGCGACGAGCACGCGCACGGCCACCAGCACGCGCACCGCAACCAATACCGTGACCAATACCCCCATCCCACCCACCGCGACCAGCACCACAACTATGCCGCCGCCGCCGCCAACGCCGACCCTCCCGCCAACGCTGACGGCGACCAGCACGCCGTCAGCCACGAGCACCCCGACCAACACGCCGTCAGCCATGAGCACCCTGACCAACACGCCGTCAGCCATGAGCACCCCGACCAACACGCCGTCAGCCACGAGCACCCCGACCGATACCGCACTGCCGGCCAGCACCCCAACGGCGACGGCGACCACGACAGCTACGCTGACTACGACGCCAACTGCCACCAGCACCACGGCACCCAGCGCCACGCGCACCACGACGAACACCGCCATGCCCGTGACCGCTGACGTGCTGTTTCAAGACTATGCGCTGGTTCCCCAATATATAACGATCACTGTTGGTCAGGCAGTCCGCTGGACAAATGTTGACACGATGATGCACGTCAGCGCGAGCTATCAACAGGGCTGGTACTCGGGCGCGCTACAGCCAGGGCAGAGCTTCGCCTTCACCTTTACGACGCCCGGCGTCTACACCTACTTCTGCACGAATCACCCAGGCGCAGCCACGCTGCAAGGCAGTATCACGGTCCTTGACCCAACGCCCACTGCGACACTAGCGCCCAGCGCAACGCCTACCGCACTGCTAGCCGCCACCCCGACCGCCACGGATACTCCCACGAGCCTACCCACGGCCATGCCGACACCGACTGCCACGCTTCAGCCAACGCAGTTCGCCACCCCGACGGCCACCCCGACCGAGGACGCCACACTGACTGCGACGCCACCAGTGACGCCCGCGACGGCGACCAGTACGGCGGTTATCACACTGACAGTGACGCCGACACTCATCGCCTCGCCCACTGAGACTGTGACGCCGACCACGACACTTGTCCCGACGCCGACCTCCTCGCCCACCATGTTGCCAGTGACCGAAACGACCACTGCCCTGCCCACCGAAATGACCACGCCTGTCCCGACAGCGATGATGACGGCGACCCCAGCGGCCACAACGACTTCATTGCCTACACCGACGATCACGATGACTGCGGCGCAGCCCACGGCCACCCAGACGACAGCGATCCCACCGATGACGGCGACGGCACAGCCTACCGCAACCCAAACTCCGCTGCCGACCAGTACGATTATCTCAACAACGCCAACTAGTACGAGCACGGCGATGCCGACGGTACCAGCAGCGAACACGACGACGCCGACGGTACCAGCAACGAGCACGGTGCTGCCAACGACCGCCTTACCGACGATAACGCTGAGCGCGACGAGTACGGCAATGAGCACAGCCACGAGCACGGCGCTGCCAGCCGCAACGGCTACCACGACTCCCACCCTTGCCTTGCCAACCCTGACGCCAAGCGCAACGAGCACAGCCACCAGCACGGCACTGCCAGCCGCAACGGCTACCATGACTCCCACCCTTGCCTTGCCAACCCTGACGCCAAGCGCAATGAGCACAGCCACCAGTACGGCGCCAGTGCTGATGCGCCGCTACCTGCCGCTCCTCCTTCGCTAGCGCGAAGGGTGAATCTAACGAAAGGGGCCGCGCTACAGCAGCTCCCTTTCCCTTTTGTTAGCTGGAGCGCTGGTGTACAATCGCCCGACAGCACGAAAAGGAGCACCAGGTATGGCCGCGTTTTTTCCCAGCATCACCGCCGAGCAGGCCGCGCTGATCCAGCGGGCGCCGCTGTTTTTCATCGCCAGCGCTGACCCCGACCTGGCTCCAACGCCGGGCCACGGCGGGCCGGTCAACGTCTCGCCGCGCGGCGGCGTGCCGCTGCACATTCTTGGCCCCAACCATGTCGCCTTCCTGGACTACAAGGGCAGCGGCAATGAGACCGCCCAGCACGCGCTGCGCGGCGGCCCGATCACGGTGATGGTCTGCTCATTTGAGGCCGAGGACGCGGCGATTGTGCGGCTGTATGGCCGCGCGACGGTGACGCCAGTCGCGGAGTCGCCGCTGGCCGCCGAGCTGCTGGTACAGGGCGCCGCCGAGCTGCAACGCGCTGCCCCGCCAGGTGATCGAGGTGCGCGTGGAGCAGACAATGACCAGCTGTGGCTACGGCGTGCCGGTCATGGAGATCGTGCGCGAGCGCCGCACCGTGGATCGCGGGCGGCGCTACAAATAGCAGCAGTTAGCCGGTCCCGCGCTCGCGGAAGTGCTGGAGCACCTTGTGTACGAGCTGCGGCTGGCGCAGAGTAGCCAGCTCGGCGAAGCCCGACTGGAGAAAATTTGAGTAGCCCGGCAGCATCAGCGGCGGCTCGTCGTCCAGCTGGTGAAAGCCCATCGCCCACTCGCCGAACGCGCGCTGCCGGATCGGCGTCTCGATCAGCGTGAGCACATCGCGATGCCGCGGGTCGCGGGCGATGCGGGCCTCCAGGGCGCGCACGGCGGCCGGCGGCCCCTCCAGCGCCTGCATAAACTGGTGGTTTTTGTACAGCAGCATGCCGGTGATGCCCAGCTGGGCATTGTTGGCGCGGCTCTGCTCCAGCAGCGCGGTCAGCTCAGCCGTCGTCCAGGGCTGCACGGCGGCGCTCACGTACACGAGCGATAGCACGATCAACTCCTTTGTTTACCATCGGCCGGAGCAAGCGGTATGCCAGTCGTAGCGGGGTCGTGGCGTAGCAAGCACGACGCTGCTGCCCCGCTGCCAGCGTACCTCAGCGCCGTGCGCTGCCATAACGCCGGCTAGCTAGCTAAATACGACCAGCACCACCGCGTCGCTGGCCGGGCCAAACCAGTGGGCGATGCCTGGCTCAATCGTGACCATTGTGCCAGCCGCGACTGTCAGCTGCTCGTCGGCGGTTTGTAGCTCAAAGCTGCCGTGCAGCGCAATGATCAACTCGGCGCCGCTGTGGACCTCGCTGGGATAGTCCTGCGGCCTGAGGTTGATCAGCAGCACGGTGTTGTGGGCCAGCGTCAGCAGCTGGTGGTCGGTGTCGACCGCGAGCGTGCGGCCCAGCTCGATCAAGTTGGTGTGAGTTGGCATGGTGCCTCCCTGCTGTAGCACTACAGCTGAATTAGCTCGCGGCGAAAGGTCGTCAGGCACTCGCTGCCGGCGTCGGTGAGCAATACATCGTCCTCGATGCGCACGCCGCCCTGGCCCGCCACGTACACGCCTGGCTCGACGGTGAAGGTCGTGCCGGCGGCGAGCGGCTGGGTGTCGGGGCTGTTGATGTAGGGCGGCTCGTGGGTTTCGAGGCCCAGGCCGTGGCCGGTGCGATGGACAAACTGCGGTCCGTAGCCGGCGGCGGCGATTACGCCGCGGGCGGCGGCGTCAATGGCGGCGCCGCTGGCGCCGGGCGCGGCGGCCGCGACGCCCGCACGGTTGGCCGCCAGGACGGCGTCGTAGATGCGCTGCTGCTCAGCGCTGAGTGGGCCGACGGCGACGGTGCGGGTAATATCCGAGCGGTAGCCGTCCACGACCGCGCCGCCGTCCAGGATTACCAGGTCGCCGCTGGCGATCGCGCGGTCGCCGGTGGTGTGGTGTGGGTTGGCGCTGTTGGGGCCACTGGCCACAATCGTCTCAAAGGCCGGCTCGGCCGAGCCAGCGGCGGTCATGGCGCGCTCCCAGACATCCTTGATCGCACGCTCGGTGATGCCGGGCTTAATCGCCGCAATCGCCGTGGCCAGGCCAGCCTCGACCGCCGTGACTGCCCGGCGCATCGCGGCGATCTCGGCGTCGTCCTTGACCATGCGGAGTTTGGCCAGGAGCGGCTCGGCGTTCACCGCCACCACGCCTGACTCCTCCTCAATAGCCCGCAGCTCCAGCACCCGCATCGTGGTGTACTCGACGCCCAGCAGCCCGTCCAGCTCCATCGTGTCCAGGCAGCGGCCCAGCGCCTCGCCGTAGCCCTCGGCGTCGGTCCAGGGATAGAACTCAATCGGCACCAGCGCCTCGGCGGCGGCCCGCGGCGCCTCCAGTGCCGGCAGCACCATGTGGACCTCGCCGTCGGCTGTGCAGAATGCCACCGTCAGGCGCTCGTTGAGGTGCATCGAGAGGCCCAGCACATAGCGCAGATTGGCGCCGGGCACCAGCGCCAGCGCCGCGAGGTCGGCGTCGGCCAGCGCGGCCTGGATGCGCGTGAAACGATCAGTCATCGCAGTTATGCTCCTGTTTAAACCTTGTCCGCCGCATCGTACTGTAGCCGCGGGCGGCCCGCAACCACCGCTAGAGCCACCAGGTCAGAAATGAGCGCCCGGCGTCGCGAAAGCCCAGCCGCTCATAGAGCGCCCGTGCCCGCGCGTTGCGGCCCTCGACCTCTAGGTGCAGCGTCGCCAGCCCGGCGTCGCGGCAGCGCAGCGCGGCGGCCTGGATCAGGCGCTGGCCCAGCCCCTGCCCGCGCAGCGCCGGCGCCACAAACAGCTCATCGAGGAGACCGAGCCGACCGTGGTACTCCAGGCTATAGCCAAAGGTCAGCACGGCGTAGGCCTCAATATCCCCGGCGCGCTCGATGACCAGCACGGCGCCCCAGTCGGGTGCAGTGAGCAGCCCGGCCAGCGCCCGGCCGGCGGCGGCCGCGTCCCAGGGATAGCCCTCCTCGGCATAAAACTGCTCCATGATGCCCAGCACGGCCGCCTGGTCCGCCGCCGTGGCGAGCCGCAGCCCATCCGCTCCATCATCGTGCGCCATCAGATGCTCCTTCGACAGCTGCGCCCGGCGACTCGCTGGTGCGGGGCCGGGCGCGGGAAGGTATGAGTACGAGACACTGCGGCCGAGCCGCCTACCGCCGAAGCGCTATGCGAGTGTTCGGGCCGCTCCTGCGCCGCATGCGCTACGGCGTGTAGGGATCGCCGCTGAGCACGCCGGCGGTGATACTGCGCAGATAGTAGCCGCTGGCCGGGCGGCTGGCGAAGTTATAGGTGCCGCCCGGCAACACCTGCCACAGCTTAAAGTTTGAGAACGTCAGCGGCTTGCGGCTGCTGGCGACCTCAGGCCGATGGTCGCCGAGCACGACGTAGGCTGTGCCGCCGTAGAGCTGGCCGAGGCCCTGCCGGTCCACGACAAACACTGCGCCCTCGTCGATGCCCAGGCCGTAGGCGGCAGTGGTGCGCCCATCTTGCAGCTGGCGCGCGACAAATGTCATCAGCCGGCCCATCCGGTCGCGGGCCACAAAGTGCGTGTCGGTGATGAGCTGCTGGAGATTTTGCCAGTGGAAAAGATCATAGGTGAAGGTGATCGCGCGGTCGTAGGGGTTGCTGAGCGCGGCGCTGGAGGTCACGCTGCCGGCGCAAGCATCGTACACATAGTCACCCTGGATCGCCAGGCCCGCGCTGCCGCCGCCCACGCCGCCGCCACGCGCCACAACGTTTTTCACCGCCGTGATCACCGTGCTGCCGCGCCAGCCAATATAGTTACACTGGTCACCGCCGGCGAAGTAGACGATCTCGGCCTGGTTGACCGTCGCCGTGGCGCCGGCATCATTCGCGCCCAACGCCGCAGGGATCGTGATTGTCTCACATGAGTTGACCCGCGCGAGCGCCAGCAGCGCGTCGCACTCGGGAGTTTTACTGCCGCTGCTGGGGGACGAGGCGGCGAGCACAACAATATCAAGGGAGGTGCTGGCAACTTGGTTGATGTGCGCCTGGAACGCGGTGGGGTTAGGCGCGCCGTTGCCTTGCAAAAAGAATGACGGCCCAATCAGCGCCGGCTGCACATCAGCGACCGAGCCGAGCCGGATGCGCGACACCCGCCCGCCCGCCTGCGCCGTTGGCGCCACCCCGCTCCACGCTAGCCATACGCTGATCACACCAAGAACCATCGTCAACCGCACCCCCCGCCGATTGTGTACCCGTTCGATCATGCCCGCCCCCGTTGCATTGTGGTCTGCCGTGGTGTCGCAGCGCTGGGGGCGCGCCGGGCCGCCCAACGGCCGACCGTCGTAGGGCCTAGCTTACTCGCCGCATATGGCCCCTGTCAAGATAGTGTCTTGTGATGGCAGGACTCTGTCAAAGTCGCATCTTTGCTGGTTGGAACTCCTCTGGACCATGATGCTTGAACGTAGGGTGCGCACATGACTTCCACCTTAACACCCTGCAATCGGCCATGCGGCTGCACGGAGTCGGACTTTGACAGAGCCCTGTTGTGATGGGCAGGGTACACCCGGCGGCCCGCCTAATGTAATCAGACGGGCCGCCGTAGGTTCAGCGCGTGCTGGGCGCGGGGCGCTGCGCTAGCGGCTGGCGGTGATGGCCTGCTCCAGCAGGTCCAGCGCATCCTGCATGCCGCCCTCCATACCCGAGTTGATGTGGGCGTCGCGGTGCTCCTGACAGGTGTGCTCCACTAGCAGTGTCAGCAGCGTGCGGCCGGCCTCCTCGCCAAAGGTCAGCCTGTTGAGCGCGGCCCCGTCGGGAAAGCCCTCGTAGACTTCGGTGCAGACAATGCGGGCGTTTGGGACCAGCTCACGGTAGGTGCCATGAAAGCCCACCTCCATGCCATTCTCGGTCTCCATCACCCACCGCCACGTCCCGCCGACCCGCAGGTCAACGTCGGCCACCGTCACCGCGCCGCGCTTGGCCGACCACCAGCGCTTGATCAGCTCGGGGGTGGTCCACGCCCGGTAAACCAGGTGGGCCGGCGCGCTAAAGCTCCGGGTGATCAGAATCTGGGTGTCTGTTGGCAGCGTCACCACTGCCCGCTCCGTCGTCGCTACTGCTACCATCGTGCTCCTCCAGTACTTTAAGTTCGGCCAACACCTCGTCCAGCGCGGTAAAGCGCGCGCTCCAGGTCGCCTCGTAGCTCGTGACCCAGTCGTAGATCGGCCGGAGCGCGGGGCCGTTGAGTCGGTACAGCCGCTGCTGGCCCACGCTGCGCACTGTCACGAGACCAACAGCCCGCAGCACCCGCAGATGCTTGGAAATCTGCGGCTGTGCCAGGTCAAGCAGCGCCACGAGATCATTCACAGCACGCTCGCCGCCCGCCAGCAGGTCCAGAATCTGTCGCCGCCGGGCCTCCGAAATCGCATTGAAAACATCCTCAGTTGTTGCTGCTCGTGCCATAGATGTAGTATATACCCATATGGGTATATGTCAATATCCAGATTCGAGGACCGCCCATCGCTCTGGCCGAGCCAGTGACACGAATGGCGTCGTTTATGTGTAGGCGCGCAGATGTGCTTGCGTCAAAAACCAGGATTATGCTGATCGGCAGCGCCGGCAAGTCGTGCAATGTGTGCCAGCAGGCGGCCGCTCATGCTTCAGATTTCTTGGCGCAGCCCGTGTCTCTCGCATGCACGGTCGTATGCCCGGCCGGGCTGTTACATCCTCGGAATTGTCCAGACCTGCGATTAGTGACCAGCCTATCCTCCCGCTTGCGTCCGTGCACGCACTTGCCGAGGAAGGCACGAACCAGGGGCAACGTTGGACTATGCAACAGCCCTGTATGGCCGGTGCTAGCACTGCCAGAAGCGGGCAAAATATGCTATGATCTGGGCGCCGTCAACGTTCTTTTAACTACTTATCACATCATGCGGATGAGAGCAGTATGCGTAGTCTCCTCGCAATCATTGGCCTGCTCAGCGTGCTGGCTACGGTGGCGGTGACAGCGGCGGCGCCCGGCCCACCACCGCCACCGCCGTTCAACCCGCGCACCACGCTGCACTTCCGGCACCTCACCACCGACGATGGGCTGCCAAGCAACTCAATCCGCGCGCTGCTCCAGGACCGACGCGGCTTTTTCTGGTTTGGCACCGCCGAGGGGCTGGCGCGCTACGATGGCTACCAGGTGCGCACCTTTCGCCACAGCGCCACCGATCCGCAGTCGCTGGGCAGCGACCGCATCACGAGCCTCGAGGAAGATCAGGACGGCATGCTCTGGATTGGCACCGATGACGCCGGCATTGATCATTTCGACCCGGCCACGGGCCTCGCAACCCACATCCAGCCCGACCGTACCCAGCCCAATCAGCCTTTGGCTCGCTGCAAATCCCGGCGCTGGATCTCGATCAGGCTGGAAATCTGTGGCTGGCTGCCTCAGGGAGCCGCGGATCGGCGCCAGCGCTCCAGCGCCGCGACCGGGCCACTGGAGCGTTCAGCACCTACCCGCTCCAGTGCGGCGATCGCCCGCCGCCAGGCATGCCCACGCGCGTGCTCGTGGACGAGGCGGCCGGGGCCGTGTGGATTCTGATCGATATCCTAGTGCGCTTTGACCTGCGCACCACCGCGTTCACTTGTTTGTCGCCGAGCACGCCTAGTGGTCCGAGCGCGCCTGGTGGTCCAGGTGCGCCTGGTGGTCCGAGCGCGCCTCAGTGGTCCAGGTGCGCCGGCTGGTCCAACTGGACCCACCACCTTCCGTTTCGCCGACCTGACGGTGGACCGCAGCGGGCAGCTGTGGCTGGCAGGTAGCACCGGCCTGTTTCGCTTCGACCCCGCCACCAGCGCATTTACCCAATATCAGCCGAGCGCTGCGAGCAGTGCGCCGAGCAGCGCCCCCAGCGGAGGAGCCGCACCGCCCGTGCTGCGGGCCGAGGGCGTGGTACTCGACCAGCAGGGCTTGATCTGGGTGGCGGGCGGCGCCCGCGAGGGCCTCTATGTGTTCGATCCAGCGACCAGCCAATTTATCGCCCAGTATCAGAACGATCCGACCGATCCGAGCAGCTTGATCGCCGACCGCGTGCTAAATATCATCGAGGACCGCGAGGGGCTGCTGTGGTTCGGCGGCACGAGCGGCGGCGCCGACCGGCTGGACCGGCGCCAGATGCAGTTCACCGCCTATCGCCGCGACCCACTGGCCGACTCCCCCTACCTGCGGGTCGCGGCCCAGGCGCTCTACCAGGACCCAGCCGGCTTGATCTGGATTGGCGCTAACGAGTCGCTGCTGCGCTTCAACCCGGCCGATGGCAGCGTCAAACAATACACAGCCTTCCAGGGGCCGCTGCCGCTGGCCGGCCCCGACGCGCGAGCCATTGGGGCGATTGTGCCGGACGCGCAGGGCCGGCTGTGGTTTGATGGCATCGACGGCCTCTATCGCTTCGACCCCGCGCGCGAAACCTTTCAGCGCTACCCCCCACCGCAGCAGCCGCGCGGTGGCGCGCTGGAAATCTGGCAGGTCGCGATTGATCAGGAGCAGATCATCTGGCTGCTGATCGGCGACACCGTGCTCGGCTTTGATCAGCAGGCCGAGCGCTTCACCAAGCAGTACCCGCTGGGCGGCGATCCGAACGGCGGGCTGCGGCGGCGAGCGGCCACCATCTATGTTGATCCCGCTGACACCGTGTGGGTCGGCGGCAACGGCTTTCTCAGCCGCCTCGACCGCGCGGCCGGCACGTTTCAGACCTACACCTACATGCCCGGCCAGCCGACCTCGGTGCCCAACGTCTTGATCCAAAGCATTGAGGCCGACCCCGCCGGCAACCTGTGGCTGGCGACCAGCGGCGGCCTAGCCTACGTCGAGACCGCGACCGGCGCGGCCCGGCTCTACACCACTGCCGACGGCCTGCCAACCAACACGCTCTACGGCGCGCTCCTGGATGGGCAGGGCCAGGTCTGGGCCAGCAGCACCAAAGGCCTGGTGCGTTTCGATCCCGCCACCAACACCGTGCGAACCTATGATCGCAACGATGGCCTGCCAGGCAACCAGTTTGGCTTCTACTCCTTTGCGCGGGTGGCCGGCGACCAGTTCCTGTTTGGCGGCGGCAGCGGCCTGACGCTCTTCAACCCCAGCGCGATCAGCGACAACAGCTACCAGCCGCCGGTGGTCTTTACCGACACCCGGCTGGCCAACGAGCCGCTGGCGCTGCCAGTGGCTGGCCAGGGCGACAGCACTCTCAAGCTCAACTACAACCAGACGATCCTGAGCTTTGAGTTTGCGGCGCTCAGCTTCGCGGCGCCCGAGCGCAACCGCTACCGCTATCAGCTGGAGGGCCTGGATCAGGACTGGAAGCCGGTGGATAGCGGCCACCGCGTGCTGAGCTATACCACGCTGCCGCCCAGCACGTACCGGCTGCGGGTGCAGGGCAGCAACAACAACGGCGTCTGGAGCAGTCAGGAGCTGACGCTGGCCATTGTCATCAGCCCGCCGTGGTGGGATACCTGGACGTTTCGGATCGCTGCCGCGGCGCTGCTGCTCGGTGGCCTGGCCACCGCCTACTCGCTGCGGGTGCGGGCCATTCAGCAGCGCAGCCTGCAGCTGGAGCAGCAGGTGGTCGAGCGGACCTCGGAGCTGGCCGACAGCAACCGGCAGCTTGGCACGGCCAAAGAGCAGGCCGAGACCGCCAACCAGGCTAAGTCGGAGTTTTTGGCCAATATGTCGCACGAGCTCCGCACGCCGCTCAACGGCATTCTGGGCTACGCGCAGATTTTGCAGCGCCACGCGCCGCTCACGACCGTGCAGCGCGACGGCCTTCAGACGATTCACCAGAGCGGCAAGCATCTGCTGACGCTGATCAACGATATTCTGGACCTGGCCAAGATCGAGGCCCGCAAGCTGGAGCTGGCGCCCCACGAGCTGCACCTGCCGGCCTTTTTGGACGGCGTGGTCGGCATCATGGGCATGGCGGCGCAGCAGCGCGGGCTAGGCTTTCGCTACGAGCCGCAGCCCGGCCTGCCGCAGTTTATCGCGGCCGACGAGAAGCGGCTGCGCCAAGTGCTGCTCAACCTGCTGGGCAACGCCGTAAAATTCACCGACCACGGCCAAGTCAGCCTGGAGGTCGCGCACCAGCGCCGCGGCGACGCTGGAGCACCCGCTGGTGGCGCTGCGCTTCACGGTGCAGGACAGCGGCGTCGGCATCGCGCCCGCCCAGCTGGCCCAAATTTTCCAGCCCTTTGAGCAGCTTGGCTCGGCCAACCAGCGCGCTGCCGGCACCGGGCTGGGCCTGGCAATTAGCCAGCAGCTCGCCGAGCTAATGGGCGGTCAGATTACGGTCGCCAGCACGCTAGGTCGCGGCAGCACCTTCACCTTCGAGGCTACCTTTCCACAGCTCAGCAGCTTCACGCCCAGCGCCCCCGACCACTCGCAGCTGATCCGCGGCTACGATGGCCCGCGCCGCCGCATCCTGGTCGTCGATGACCGCCCGGAGAATCGCATGGTGCTGCTCAACCTGCTGGCGCCGGTCGGCTTCGAGATTTACCTGGCCGAGCACGGCAGCGAGGGCGTGGCGATGGCGGAGGAGCACCGCCCCGACCTGATTTTTATGGACCTGATCATGCCGGTGATGATGGGCTTCGAGGCGGTGGGCGCGCTGCGGGCGCAGCCAGAATTTGCCGCCACGCCGATCATCGCCGTGACCGCCAGCGTGCTGGCCATGGATCAGGCCGAGAGCCGCCGGGTCGGCTGCACCGACTTTTTATCCAAGCCGGTCGAGGCCGACCGCGTGTTCGCGATGCTCGCGACCTACCTCGGCCTGACCTGGATCACCACCGCGCCCGACGAGCTGCTGATCGCCGCCGCCGCGCCGCAGGGCACGCTGGAGCCGCCGCCCGCCGCCAGCCTGGCCCGGCTGTACGAGCTGGCGCGCTTTGGTGACATGGAGGCGATCACTGAGTTTGCCGACGAGCTAGCCACGCACGAGCGCTACCAGGTGTTTGCCGCGCGGGTCCGCGAGCTGGCCAGCGAGTTCGACGACGAGAGCATCCAGGCGCTCGCCAAGCAGTTCATGGCGGCCGACAGCCCGCCGGCTGAGCCGACGCCCTAGCGCCGCGCCGGCCGGCCCATTTCTGGAGAACGATCAGCGTATGTATGCTGCCGCCAACAAACCAGCCACCATCTTGATCATCGATGACAACATCACCAACCTCAAGGTGGCGATGAAGTACCTGAAGGCCTACAGCTTCAACATCCTGACAGCCCGCGACGGCATCGCTGGCATCGAGCGCGCGCTGCTGACCCAGCCCGAGCTGGTACTGCTGGACGTGCAGCTGCCCGGCATTGACGGCTTCGAGACCTGCCGGCGCCTCAAGGCCAACCCGGCGACTGCTCACATCCCGGTAATTTTTATGACCGTGCTGTCGGAGGCCGCTGACAAAGTGCGTGGCCTGGAGGCTGGCGCGGTCGACTACATTACCAAGCCGATTGACGAGACCGAGCTGCTGGCGCGCGTCAACACCCAGCTGCGGCTGCACGCCCTGCAAGCCCAGCTTCAGCAGGTCAATGCCCAGCTAGCGGCGCGCATCCAGGAGCACGCCGCCGCCCTGGAGGCCGAGGCGGCCCGGCGGCTCAGCGACCAGGCCGAGAAAGATGCACTGCTGCAAGTATTTCGGCAGCAGAATGAGCAGTTCAGCCAGCTTGCACAGCTGGTCCGTGACACGCAGGACCCCGAGGCGGGCTATATCGCCGCCGACGAGCAGATCATCAGCTTGCTCACCACCCAGCTGACGCGGGCGCATCATCTGCTGATCACGCAGGCCAGCCAGCCGCAGCTGATCGACGTGGCCGCCCAGATCATCACCGCCGCCCTGGCCACCACCGAGCGGCTACGCGAGCAGGTCGCGCAGGGCAGCGCCAAGCTGGAGGCGTTCAACCAGCGCTCGGTGCGCCACACCCAGCTCCAAAAGCTCAGCGAGCGCGAGTACGAGGTTTTTCAGCTCCTAATCCAGGGCAAATCCAACGCCGAGATCGTCGAGGCGCTGGTGCTGGCTAAGACCACCGTCAGCACCTACCAGCGCCGGATCATGGAAAAGCTCAACGTCAGCGACGTGGCCGAACTCGTCGAGCTATTTCGGCCGTAGGTGTGCTACAACCTGCGCGGCGCAGTGCTACAAAACTGCCGCGCCCTGATCCCAGCGCCGCCGCAGCCCTAGCGCGGCAACTCCGGCAGCGTGCCGATGGCGGTACGGTTGCGGCCAGCGTGCTTGGCAGCGTAGAGCGCCGCATCGGCCGCCGCAATTAGCATCGCTGGTGTGGTAGCTCTAAGATTATCGGCGCAAGCAACCCCGATGCTCAGCGTCACCTGCGGCGCGACCTCGGAGTAGCGGTGCGGCAGCCCAAGCTGCTTTAGCTCGGCATGAATCCGGGCCGCCACGCGCTCGGCGCCGGCCGCGCCTGTGCCAGGCAAAATCAGCGCAAACTCCTCGCCGCCGTAGCGCGCCACCAGGTCCTCGGTGCGGCTCACCGCGCGCTGCAGGCCCTGCGCCACCGCCTGGAGACAGCCATCGCCGGCCTGGTGGCCGTAGCCGTCGTTGTAGCGCTTGAAATAGTCAACGTCGCACATCAGCAGGCTCAGGCCGGTGTCGGCGCAGCGCGTCCACTGCTCGGCCAGGTAGGCATCGAAGCGCCGCCGGTTAGCGACGTGGGTTAGCCCGTCAAGCACCGCTAGCCGCTCCAGTTCCAGGTTGGCCGCGCTCAGCGCCGCCTGCGCCTGCTCGCGCTCACGAATCTCGGCCTGTAGCGCCCGCCGCAGCCGGTAGATCGTGAGGTGGGCGCTGACCCGCGCGATCAGCTCCTCGATCTCAAACGGCTTCGGCACATAGTCCACGGCGCCGGCGGCAAAACCTTTGACTTTATCGTCAACCTGAGTCAGCACCGTCATAAAGATCACTGGAATCTCGCTGGTCGCCGGGTCGGCCTTGAGGCGCCGGCAGGTCTCAAAGCCATCGATGCCGGGCAGCTGCACATCCAGCAGCACCAGGTCGGGCTGGGTCAGCCGCGCCCGCTCCAGGCCCGCCTCGCCGCTGCGGGCGGTAAGAATATCGCAGCCGTAGACGCGCAGATGCTCCATCGCCACCTTGAGGTTGGTAATATTATCGTCAACCACCAGAATAGTTGACGGCGGCAGCGCGGTGATTAGCATACGAACCTCCTGCGGATGTGTCGCTCGGCCGGACTGGGCGCCCGTCACATTATGGCACGTTTCGCCGCGCCGGTGCTATGCTAGCGACGTCGTCCCAACGTATCAGCCAGGAGCAGCCATGCAGCCACCGATCACCCAGCTTGCCACCGAGCGCGGCGCCGTCACCATCCGCCCCACCACCGCCGCCGACGCCGCCGCCTACCGCGCGCTGCGGCTCGACGCGCTGGCCCGGCATCCCGAGGTCTACGGCGCCGACGCCGACGAGCACGCCGCGCAGCCGCCGGTCTACTGGGAGCAGATGACCGGCCGCAGCGGGCCGGCCGGTGGGCTGCTGGTCGCCGAGGCCGGCGGTCAGCTTGTTGGCGCCGCCCGGCTGGACCGCACGCCGAGCCGTAAGCTGGGTCACACCGCCTCGATCTACAGCATGTATGTCGCCGCTGAGTGGCGCGGCACCCCGGTCGCCGCCGCGCTGATCGCGGGCTGCTGCGAGTGGGCCGCCGCACTGGGCGTGCGCGTGGTAAAGCTCAGCGTCGTCACCACTAACACCGCCGCGATCCGGCTGTACGCGCGCTGCGGCTTCACGGTCTACGGCGTCGAGCCAGAGGGCATTGCCTGGGACGGCGTATATTATGACGAGCTGTGGATGGTGCGCCGCCTCAGCAGCGCTGATGCTGAGCGTTGACGCTGCTGAACAGTGCTGCATGGCATGCAATCTTGTATTTGCAGTGATTATCGGAAGCTAGCTGCTGCGCCGCGCGCCGCAAGCCGCCGGCTGGTGTGATCCTCTATAATGGCTCTCGATACGATCAATGCCGCTCCAGTATCGCGAAAGGAATCCACCATCATGGCACCAACCGGCCACAATCTGTTCGACGCGCGTCAGCAGTTTACGTTTGGCGCGGGCCAGACCGGCACCTTCTACTCCCTGCCACAGCTTGAGCAGGCCGGCGTCGGCCCGATCAGCCGCCTGCCCGTCAGCATTCGCATCGTCCTCGAGTCGGTGCTCCGCAACTACGACGACCGCCGCATCACCGAGAAAGATGTGCGGACGCTGGCCAACTGGACCGCCAGCGGCGAGCGCACCGACGAGATTCCGTTCGTGGTCGCGCGGATTGTGCTCCAGGATTTCACCGGCGTGCCGCTGCTCGTTGACCTAGCCGCGATGCGCAGCGCCGCCGCCCGGCTGGGCAAGGACCCCAGCATCATCGAGCCGCTGGTGCCGGTCGACCTGGTGATCGACCACTCGGTGCAGGTCGACTACTCCGAGGTCAGCAACGCCCTCCAGCTCAACATGGAGATGGAGTTTAAGCGCAACCAGGCGCGCTACCAGTTCCTGAAGTGGGGCACGCAGGCGTTCCACGGCTTCAGCGTCGTGCCGCCCGGCATCGGCATCGTCCACCAGGTCAACCTGGAGTACCTGGCCAAAGGCGTGCTGGCCCAGGACGGCGTCTACTACCCCGACTCGCTGGTCGGCACCGACTCGCACACCACGATGATCAACGGCCTGGGCATTGTCGGCTGGGGCGTCGGCGGCATCGAGGCCGAGGCTGGCATGCTGGGGCAGCCGGTCTACTTCCTGACACCCGACGTAGTCGGCGTACACCTCAGCGGCGCGCTGCGGCCGGGCGTCACCGCCACCGACCTGGTGCTGCACATCACTGAGCTGCTGCGCAAGGCCAAAGTCGTCGGCAAGTTCGTCGAGTTCCACGGCGCCGGCGCGGCCTCGCTGTCGCTGACCGACCGCGCGACCATCGCCAACATGGCCCCCGAGTACGGCGCGACGATGGGCTTTTTCCCGGTCGACGAGGAGTCGTGCCGCTATCTGGCCGCCACCGGCCGCACCGACGAGCAGGTCGACGCCTTCCGCCAGTATTTCAAGGCCCAGGACATGTTCGGCATGCCCGAGGCCGGCGCGATCGAGCTACAGCCAGCTGCTGGAGCTGGACCTCGACAGCATCGGCCCAAGCGTCGCCGGACCCAAGCGGCCGCAGGACCGCATTGATCTCGGCGCCGTCAAGGCAAAGTTCCGCGAGCTGCTGGGCAAGCCGCTGGCCGAAAGCGGCTACAACAAATCGGCCGATGAGCTGGCGCAGCGCTTTGCGGTGCTGACCGGCGTGCACGGCGACCACCCCGAGATGACGCTGAGCGGCGGCGGCGAGCAGGACAGCAGCACGACGCCGCACACCAGCGGCAGCGATCCGGCGGGCCTGGACAGCGACCGCAACACCGCGACCGTCACCGAGATCGAGATGATGCAGAACCGGCCGACGCCCGACCGCGTCGAGGCCGTGCCGGCCGAAGAGTTCCCGATGGCCCACGTCGAGCTGCGCCACGGCGACGTGGTGATTGCCGCGATCACCTCCTGCACCAACACCTCGAACCCGAGCGTCATGCTGGCGGCCGGCCTGGTCGCCAAAAAAGCCGTCGAGCGCGGCCTGCGCGTGCCGCCGGCGGTCAAAACCTCGCTGGCGCCCGGCTCGCGCGTCGTGACCGACTACCTGGAAAAAGCCGGCCTCCAGCCGTTCCTCGACACGCTAGGCTTTCAAACCGTCGGCTACGGCTGCACGACCTGCATCGGCAACAGCGGCCCGCTGGAGCCGCATCTGGAGGAGACGATCACCGAGCACGACCTGGTCGTCGCCAGCGTCTTGTCGGGCAACCGCAATTTCGAAGCCCGCGTCCATCAGAACGTCAAGGCCAACTTCCTGATGTCGCCGCCGCTGGTCGTGGCGTTTGCGCTGGCTGGCCGCGTGGACATTGACCTGACCAGCGAGCCGCTCGGCACCGACCCGCAGGGCCAGCCGGTGTTTCTTGAGCGACCTGTGGCCCAGCCCCGCGGAGATCGGCGAGCTGCTGGCGACGGCGACCGACCCCGAGACCTACCGCCGGCTGTACCGCGACTTCGCCGACCAGAATCCGCTCTGGCAGGCGGTCCCGACCAGCACCGGCACCGTCTACAGCTGGGATGAGCAGTCGACCTACATCCAGGAGCCGCCGTACTTCGACCGCTTTGGCATGGAGGCTGGCACCGCCAAAAATATCACTGGCGCCCGGCCGCTGGCGATCTTTGGCGACTCGGTGACTACCGACCACATCAGCCCGGCGGGGGCGATCAAGCCGGTCTCGCCGGCCGGCCGCTACCTCCAGGAGCATGATGTCAGCGTCGCCGACTTCAACAGCTACGGCTCGCGCCGCGGCAACGACCGGATCATGGTGCGCGGCACCTTCGCCAACGTGCGGATCAAAAACCTGATGGTGCCGGGCGTCGAGGGCGGCGTCACCAACCACCAGCCGAGCGGCGAGCGGATGAGCATCTACGACGCCGCGATGCGCTACCAGCAGGCCGGCGTGCCGCTGGTGATCCTGGCTGGCCAGGAGTACGGCACCGGCTCATCGCGCGACTGGGCCGCCAAAGGCACCCGGCTGCTCGGCGTCAAAGCCGTCGTCGCCCAAAGCTTCGAGCGGATTCACCGCTCCAACCTGGTGGGCATGGGCGTGCTGCCGTGCCAGTTCAAGGACGGCGACAGCGCCGCCTCGCTGGGCCTGGACGGCACCGAAAGCTTTGATCTCGTAGGCCTCGACGGCGGCATCACGCCGCGCATGGACCTGACACTGATCGTGCGGCGCGGCGAGCAGACCCAGGAGGTGCCGGTCACGCTGCGGATCGACACGCCGATCGAGGTCGACTACTATCTGCACGGCGGCATTTTGCCGTTTGTGCTGCGGCAGCTGATCACCCAGACGGCCTAGCGCCGAACGCCTTAACGACAGCGGCGGCGGGAGGTTGCTCCCACCGCCAGTAGGCCGGCTCGCTGCGCAGTGCAGCGGGCCGGTCAGTGTTAAGCGTCCGCCGCCAGCGCATCCAACTGGCGCAGCGCCAGCTCTGCCGCGGCGGCGCTCTGTGCGATGACCTCGGAGTAGCCCAGCAGCGCGGCGGTCTCGGCGCTGAGCGCCGCAAAGCGCGCCGCCAGCGCCGCCAGCATCGCGCCGGTCGCCGCACGCTCATAGGGCGCATAGAGCGCGGCGAGGTCAGGGAGCACCTCAGCGCCCCACTGCTCGACCAGCGCGTCGCGATACCACACATCCTCGCTGGCCTGCTCGGTGCAGGTGACGTGCCACCCCGCCACCGTGATCAGCCGTGGCCGCAGCACCTCGTCGGCCAGCTGGTGGGCGCGCGCCAGCTGGCCGCTCGCGAGCTTATTGGTGGCTTTCAGCAGCGTAATCCAAAAGGTCGCGACCACGCGCTCAAAGCGTGCGCGGCTGGGCGCCGCCCGTGGCCGCGCCGGCACATTGAACACCCGGTGCACCAGCGGCGCCAGCCCGGCCGGATCATAGACCGTCGCAACGCCCTGGCGCAGCACGCTGCTGACCGAGCCAAACAGCGTGTGCAGCGCCGCCGGACCGAGCGGCAGAAAGCGCAGCAGCAGCATCGCGCGAATATACCAGCGCAGGAGGATGTCGGGCACGAGCAGAACATCCACCAGCAGATCCGGCGCATACAGACACAGGCACTCGGCCGAGGCGGCAAACGCCCGCCCCTCCTGCGAGACTGCTACAAGCTGGAGCGATCCCAGCGCTGACAGCCAGGCCCGATCACGCAAAAACCGGCGCTGGTGGTTGACAACCAGCACCAGGTCAAGGTCCGCGCTGGCGGTCACGCGCGAGCGATCACGCGCGCCGCGCGAGCCGATCACCAGGACCAGCCGCACCCGCGGATCGGTGGCCGCCCAGTCCCGGACGCGCGCAATGAACTCCTGGTAGGCCTGGTCACGCGCCACCGCAGCGCCGGGCGGCGTCATTCGCGCGGCCCCGCGCCGGGCCACTGCGCTGGCGGCGTGGTCCCGTGGGCGTGCCAAATCGCGCCGGGCGCCAGCGCGCCCAGCCCCAGCACGCCCGGCGCCTGCGCGTTGTACCACGCCTGGTAGGATGTCAAAAATGCTTCGTCGTACTGCATGTAGTCATTGGGCGCCAGGTGCCGCAAAAAGAAGTAGTCGTACAGCACTGCCCTGAGCTGCAGGTCGCTGAGATCGAGCACCAAATTGTTGATCACATACAGGTCGGTGTGATCGACGAGCAGCGGCAGCACCAGATGGTTGAGCGTGTTCAGCCGCCCGCCCTTGATGGCGAGATGGATTTTCTCCGGCCCTTCGGGATAAAAAACCTCCCGGATCGCCGCGGGGTCGGGGCCGCGGCGCGCCGCAGTGCTGAGCATCGCGGCCATCGGATCAACGGCATCGCACTGCCAGAGGACCAGCCGATCACCGTGCGGGGTCAGCGCGACGAGCTGGGCCTGAATCTCGGCCAGCCGCGCGGCGGCCCACGGCGCCGCCAGCGACCAGGTGCCGCCCAAGCGGACCCGCGCGCCCCAGCGCCGGTAGGCGGCGGCGTGCGCGGCGTTGGCGACGCGGCCCAGCCCCGCGGCGCTCAGGGCGGGGCGCAGCCAATCCTCGCCACGTGCAAAGTTTTCCCGCGCAAACAGCGGGACCGCCAGCGTATGCACGCCGCACGCCAGGACCCGCTCAATGAGCGCGAGGTGGCCGGCCTCCAGGATGACCGTATGGCGCTGCCAGTCGGTCAAGGTCGCGGCATCTTGGAGATGGGTCCAGCGCCGGGTGCCATCCAGCGCCAGCAGCAGCGCCAGCCGGTGCGGCGCGACCATCGCCGCGAGCTCGGCGGCGGGCAGCGCCAGCCAGGTTGGGTAGTCCATCACTGCCACCCCAAGCTAGCCACGGGCGGGCGCCCGCCGCAGTTCACCGCCGGCATTGCGCTGGCGCAGGAACGTCTGCGCCCAGCTCAGCGCCTCCTCAAGGTTGCGGTGCGAGAGAATATCAACCTCCTCGGCGGCATCCACGATCAGCAGCGCCTGCTCGGCCCGCAGCCCGCTAAAGGCGACCTGGGCGCCGAGCAGCCGCACCGACCGCGTGATCAGCATCAGCTGGGTGACCGTCGCGGCGGTCAGGCCGCTAATGCCCGTCAGATCGAGGATCACGACCTGCGAGCGCTGCTCGTGCACCGCCGTCAGCAGCGCCTCGCCGATCTCGGTGAGCCGCTGCTGGCCAACAAAGCCGACGATTGGCAGCGCAATCACGCCCTGAGCCACGGGGATCGTTGGGACGCTGAGCTGCCGCACCGTCTGGAGCAGCTGCTCCTGGGCCGCCAGCGTGGTGGCCTGCGTCGCCAGCAGCGCATCGCGCGCCATGGCCTGCGCGGACAGATCGGCGTTGCTCTGCTCCAGCAGCCGCGCCGCCGCCTCGGTCTCCTGCACCGACTGGCTGAGGGTGCGGGTATTAATCCAGGACACCCCGGCGACCGCCAGCAGCAGCAGCGCGACAAAAAGATTGGGGACGAGGCCGTAGACCACAAGGGGGTAGGCGAGCACAATCACCGCTACGGCAAAGCCGGCCCATGGCACGACCAGCAAGCTGGCGAGAATCACCGGGATCGCCACACCCAGGTACTGCGGGCCATTAATCTGGCTGGGGGTCAGCACCAGGAGAAGCATCGTCCCCAGCAGCTGGGCGGTGATCAGCCAGCCAACGACCCGGATATAGCCACGGTAGTTCAGCAGGAACAGCCCGAGCAGCAGGCCCAGCCCGACGACATCAGCGGCGGCGTAGCCCCACTCCAGCTGTGCCAGATTCCGCAGTGTAAGAAGCGAGGCAAGGAGCAGAAATACCGCCAGCAGAATGGCCTGGATTTGACCGCGCCGCCGCAGCAGCGTGTTTGGGTGGGAAACCGTAAACAATCGTCTCATAGCTGATGGTGCTCCGCTAGGATAAGCGCAGATAGCACGGCCGAGCGCACGACCGTCGCTGGATAATAGCAGTTTTTTCCGACCCACAGCGCCGGGCCGCTCGTGTGAAATGGCTGATAGCTGCGGCGCAAATAGGCGGCGCCGGCGGCCGCCGACTGCCGCGCCTGCGGCGACCAGGCAATGTGCTGAGCATACCAGATCACTGCCTGCACCGCGTAGGCCGTCTCCTCCTGGGTGCCGACCCCGACGCCCCAGCTGCCATCCGCATGCTGCGTATGGTAGAGCCACTGCAGCGCCGGTTCAATCAGCGTCGGGGCCAGGGTCGTGAGCACCAGAATCGCATGCGCGGTTGGATAGTAGGGCGAGACGTGCCATTTATCGGTCCAGAATGGCCAGTCGTGGCGGGCCTGGGATAAAAAGTGCAGCACCTGCGCCACCCGGTCCGGGCGATCCACGAGCTTCAAGGCCTCCAGCGCATGAATATTCGTGCTGGTGCTGGGGTCGCGCTCGACCTCAAAGGTGACAAAATGCTGGCCCTTCCAATAGGACTCAAAGGCATCAGGGGCGACGTGACGCCCAGCCGCGCGCAGCACAGCATAGGCAATCGCCGAGTCATCCATGTCGGGGATCGGAAAGGTGGTGGCGATTGAGACACCGTGCGACCCCCAGGCCGCCTGAATGGTATCAAGGTGCGCCTGGATCATCGGCGCAAACATGGCATCGTGAAAGCCGCCGCAGATTTGCAGATTGTAGAGCACCCAGGCAATTTCAAAAATATCATAGTTGGTGAGGCTGCTCCAGCCAGTGGCGGGGCCGTCGCCCTGCGCGGTCGTGGTGAGATACGCCAGCATGCGGGCCTGGACCGCCGGATCAGTGATGCTGCGCAGCACCGACGACGTAGCGGCCGGCGACCCGCCGACGCTGCCATTGGCCGATACCAGCTCCTCGGGAATGCCGGGCAGCGCCGTGCCAAGAAACTCGACGCTGTAGATCGCCGAGGTGGCACGCAGAAAGACCGGGCCAGCGCTGCGTAGCAGGCCCAGCTTCTGCTGGCGCAGATCGGCGAAGCGGCTGTGCAGCCAGGCCGGCAGCGCCAGCCCCAGCCCTTGCCCCTCGCTCACCAGGCTGCTCAGCAGCAGCTCGAAGCCGACGGGAAAGACCGTCAGATAGTGCATCGCCGGCAGAGACTGCCAGATAAAGCGGACGCCGCGCGCAACCTGCTCCTGGTCGCTGAGCCGATTGCCTTTTTCTGTCAGCGCAATGCAGGCCGCCAGCGTCGCAACCATGCGCTCGGCGACGCCGCCCTCGCCCCAGCCGCCGTCGGGCGCTTGGTTGAGCGTCAGCCAGTGTAGCGCCCGTGGGAACGCCGAGCGCTGCGGATCATGGGCCGCTGACACGCGCCCGACCCACGCTGTATCGTAGGCCGCCGGCCCAAGCAGACTCGAGCCGGCGGTTTCAAGGACGCTCAGAAAATCCTGGAGCAGAACGCCGATTCTCATAGCGCACGCTCAGGGTACTCGCTGCTGGACCAGCAGGCGCTGTACGGCAAGGTGTACGGCACCGATCGTAGCATGGCATGCTCCTCATCGTTGGCAAACCCAGAGATATGCTAAAACGGGGGGTGCCGGCTGTGCGAGGATGTGCCATGCGGCAGGACCTATCAAATGGGAGCAGGCTGACCGGCGCAAGACCAAAAGGGGGCCACGAGCAATCGTAAATATCGGTCGTGCTACGTGCTACATGTTGGCGGGGGGCCGCCTCGATGAGCCGCACAAGCCACTCTAATCACCCTGCCGCAGCGGCAGAATGAGTGATCAGTGGTCCTGATGAGCTGCTAGGAGCATACTGTTTTTATATAGTGGTGTCAACCCAAACATATAGTTCTCTGGTCTCTTATGACCACCGGACACTAGAGGCTGACACGCTGTGATCGGGGCCGGCGCTGGGTGGGCGGCTGCCTGACAAGCTGGAAGCGTGCGCTCGTCGCGCCGCATGACGACCAGGTCGCCAGCGCTGCGGGCAATATAACTCTCAATCTATGTTAGGCTGACTGGCGCGTTAACGGCCGCGGCGGCGGGCATACATCCCGCCGCCGCGCCGCTGTACAGCGATGTGCTACTGCTGGTCGCTGGACCGCTGCTCCTGATGCTTGAGCAGCTGCTCAAGCGCGGTGGCCTCCTGCTTGAGACGCTGGGCGGCCGCCGCGTACTCATCGACATCGCCGGCCTGCTCCAGCCGCTCCGCGATGTACTCCTGCTCATGCTCCAGGCCGCTGCCTGGAATACGTCGGCCCTCCATCGCGCCCTCCTACGCCTGATCCCACAGCGGCTGCAGCGCGCCCAGCGCCGGCAGGCTGTGATCGGCATCATCGCCGGCCTGAACTTTGAGCGCGCCGAAAAAGCTGGTCACGGCGGCGTCGATCCAGGGGTCGCCGGGCTGGACGCCGGCCTCGTCGGCGACCTTCTGGTCGAGTCCGGCCCGGTCCCAGCTGCCCAAATAGCTGGCCATCGTCAGCATGCGCTCGGTGAAATTGCCACCCCATAGCATCTCGCGGACCTGCACCTCGGGCGCCTCACCAACCTTGACCACGCTGCTGAACTCGGTCAGCAGGCTAGGGTCCTGCTCCAAAGCGTGGTGGCGGAGCGCGTTGAAGACCGCCTGTGCCCAGCGCTCGGTCTCGTCCAGCGACGGGAAGCGGGCGCGGTCGCTCATGGTGCGCAGAAACGCGGCGCGGTCCGGCGACGGCGGCGTTGAGCCAGTGCGCGCCTCGGGGGTGGCATCGTTGGCTGGGCGGCGCGGCAGCGGGACGTTGGTCCCCGGCGAGTCAATCGAGCCGCTGGCGGATTGTGGGTTTTGGCTGCGCAGGTCGTGTTGAGCGTCATCCATGCTGGTCTCCCTCCATTACTTCATGGGCGACCACACAGCAAATGCAGTGCCAGAGCCAGGCGCGCTAGGCCGCCGACCAGTGGTGGTGGGTGATGGCGTAGGCCATGCCGGCCTGGAGCGTGCTCTGGGTGCGCAGCGCCGACAGCTCGGGGCCGAGGCTGACACAGGCCTGGGCCAGCGCCAGCGCAATTCAATCCATCTCGACGACTGGCAGGCCGTGGATGCCCAGCGTGGTCGATATTTCGCTGCCGTGGTGGATGTCATGTTCGAGAACCCCCCAGATGATCTGCTGGCGCGACACGGCGGGGCGCACGTCGCCCGAACGCGCCGACGCCGCCAACCACATTTGGGCGTAGGGCTGGAGTTCTGGCCCGACGCGCTGGGCATGTCGCTCACGGTCGGCCGCCCCAAAGGCTGGGACGAGCTGACCAAGATCAGCCACCGTCAGGCGCGCCAGCGTCTGCTCGATCAGCTGCCAGGTTTGTTCAAGTGCGGCAACCAGCTCGGTCGCGGGGTGGCCTGGGTCCACGTCCGCCTCGCAGACGCCCAGCGCCCAAAGTTCGAGCGGGGTCAGATCGTCGCTCCCTTCGCCCATCCGGGCGTGAAACCACCAGGCGCGGTTGGCGACCAGATGGGTCATGTACATCCCAATCGACCAGTGCTGCGGCGTGGCCCGCAGCGCCAGCTGCGCGGCAGTCAGGGGCGCGATGGCCGCAGTCAGGCGCTGATTGTAGCTTCCCCAGCCGGCATAGAACGGGAGCAGTGAGTCCAAAGATGTTGTCATGAGTAGTGCTCCTCCTGAAAATATGATGTGATCTGCGGTGGCGCGTTGATCACGCCGTGGTCAGCGTGACGGCGCTACTGGGCGGGCAGCAGCGCGGGCTGCGGCGCGGTGGCGGCCTCTAGCCAGGCCAGCCAGCGGAGGGCCGCCGTCGCGTCGGGGCCGCACATTTCGGCGCTGGGGCGCAGACTCAGGCAGACCGCCGGGCGCTCGGGCTGGCCGAAGATCAGGCAGCGGTTGTCGCTGCTCAGCTGGGCGCAGCGCACGCCGGCGGGCTTGCCGTCGGGCATGCCTGGGATCGGCGATGAGATCGAGGGCGCAATGCAGCACGCGCCGCAGCCCGCGCGGCAGCTCAGCGCGTCGTCGGCGCTCATGCCTGGGCCGGCCGGTCGTCGCGCAGCCGCCCAATCCCACGGATGATGCCGAAGATCAGCCAGAAGATCAGATAAAAACCTCCGATCATCAGATAGTCAATCGCCGGAATCCGCACGATCTCGTTGATTTTGCTGAAGTCGCGGCCAGTCAGCGTATACACCGCCAGCACGCTAACCAAAAACAGCGCATACACCGCGCGCTTGGCCCAGGGCCGCAGCGGCAGCCCGTGCAGCTGCGTGATCAGCAAAATCCCCGCAAAGCCGAACAAAAACATCGGCCACATGCCCTTGCCCTGCATCCACGCGACGATCGTGCCGTGAATCAGCACCATGATCTCTAGGAAAAACGTCCACCAGCGGTTCAGGTGCGCGCGGTTGAAGATCAACGACGACTGGATCAGCAGCAGGTACATGTAGAAAAAGCCGATCAGATGCTGCGGCGTGCCCTCCATCGGGTGGAACCAGAAGGTGTAGATCGCGGCGAAGGCGAAGAAATAGCCGTGGTACTGGCGCAAAATCCGCAGAAAGGTCTGGTGAAATGGCACCGGCTTGCCAAAAAATAGCCCGCGCCGTGGCGTCTCCATGATCAACACAATCACCAGCAGCACGACGACCAGCCCCTGTGAACTCCAGATCGGCGTGTCCTGGGCGATGCCGTCATACCAGATGTAGGTTTGGACGTAGTGCAGCAGCGTGAACACACTGTTGACGCCGAACAAAAACAGGTTGATCGGGTTGAGCGCCGTGGTATACCGCTGGCGGTGGCGCTGCGCCCACCAGATGCCGCCCCAGACGGCACATTGATGCGCCAGGAAAAACCCCCAGCTGGTGGCGCGACTCCAGAAGGTCGGCTGCGGCAGCTTCCAGTAGTACCACAGCGCGCCCTGGTCGGGCAGCTTGGCGACGCCGGCGGGAATGCCGCGCAGCAGCCAGATCAGGGCGGTCAGCGCCACGCTGACGGCGATGCTGACGCCCAGAATCGTGCGGCCGGCGGTGCGCGCGGGGGCGGGGGCTTCGATCGACATAGATCACCTTCTACTTTGTGACAGCTTTATAGGGGGAATGTTGTCTTTATGATAGCAGAATCGGCGCCGCTCGCCTAAGCGAGCGCGGCTGGACGAGCGCGCCGCTCGCCGTCGTAGCATCCCACCGCAGCCTCGCCCCGTCTTCTGCAAAGATGCGGAGCGGGGTTTTGCATCGCCCACCCGCCGGCCGCCGCGCCTCACAATGTGCTAGCATCGGCTATCACCGCGAGCCAGGAGCAGCTATGTCACCAGTGATCACACCGCAGCAGTTTGTCGCCACGTGGCGCAATACGCCGCTCACCGAGCGCGCCGCGTCGCAGTCGCATTTTCTCGATCTCTGCCGGCTGCTCGGCCAGCCGACGCCGGCCGAGGCCGACCCCGCCGGCGCGGACTATGCCTTTGAGCGCGGCGCCAGCAAGGCCGCCGGCGTCACCAAAGGCGACCGCGGTTGGGCCGATGTGTGGCGGCGCAACTGCTTCGGCTGGGAGTACAAGAAGGCCGGCGCCAACCTCGATAAGGCCTATCAGCAGCTGCTCCAGTACCGCGAGTCGCTCGAAAATCCGCCGCTGCTGGTGGTCTCCGATACGCAGATCATTCAGGCCCACACCAATATCACCAACACCGTCAAGCAGATCTACACCTGGACGCTCGATGATCTCCTCGTCCCCGCACGCCTCGACCAGCTGCGCCGCGTCTGGACCGATCCATTTGCCCTAAAGCCCATCACGACGACCGCGCAGGTCACGGAGCAGGCCGCGCAGGAGTTCGCGCAGCTCGCGGCGCTGCTCCGCAAGTGGGGCGAGCCGAGCGAGCGCGCCGCCCACTTCTTGATCCGCCTCCTGTTCTGCCTGTTCGCCGAGGATGTGGGCCTGCTGCCGGCGGGGATTTTTACCAGGCTGGTCGAGCGGACGGCAACGCGGCCCAAAGATTTCGTCGCCAACCTGCGCCAGCTGTTTGCGACCATGCGCGACGGCGGCATGTTTCTGCTCGAAACGATCCCGCACTTCAACGGCGGGCTGTTCAACAGCGACGACGTGATCGAGCTAGACAGCGACGGCCTGGCGATCCTCCTCCGGGCCAGCCGCCTCGATTGGTCGGCGATTGAGCCGGCGATTTTGGGGACGCTGTTCGAGCGCTCGCTTGATCCGGCCAAGCGCTCGCAGCTGGGCGCCCACTACACGGCCCGCGAGGATATTTTGCTGATCGTCGAGCCAGTGCTCATGGCGCCGCTTCGTCGCCAGTGGGATGCTGTGCAGGCCACTGCCCAGGCGCTGGCCGCCAAGCGCAGCGCCGCCACGCCCAGTCAGCGCCGCACCCTCAATGCCGAGCTGGTGGCGCTGTTCACCGGCTTTCAGGAGACGGTGGCGACCACCCGCGTCCTCGATCCGGCCTGCGGCTCGGGCAATTTTCTGTTTGTGGCGCTCAAACAGCTGCTCGATCTGGAGAAGGCGCTGATCGTGGCGATGGGCGACCTGCAGCTCACGCCGCCGTTTCCGCGCGTGTCGCCCGAGCAGCTCCACGGCATCGAGATCAATGAGTACGCCCACGAACTGGCGCAGATCACGGTGTGGATTGGCTATATCCAGTGGCTGCGCGACAACGGCTTCGGCCAGCCGAGCGAGCCGATCTTGAAGCCGCTCGACACCATCCGGCGCATGGATGCGGTGCTGGCCTTCGATGAGCGCGGCACTCCCATCGCGCCAGCCTGGCCCGCCGCCGATGTGATCATTGGCAACCCGCCATTTTTGGGCGGCAACCGAGTGCGCCAGCAGCTTGGGGCCACCTATGTAGAGTCACTCTTTCAGCTCTATCAGAGCCGCGTACCTGCATTTGCCGACTTTGTATGCTATTGGTTTGAGCGATCAAGATCACACATCGAGCAGGGAAAAGCTCAACGAGCAGGACTGCTTGCTACCAATTCGATTCGAGGCGGCGCCAACCGGAAAGTATTGGAACATATCAAACAAACTGGCGATATTTTTATGGCTTGGGATGATAGGCCGTGGACGCTTGATGGGGCAGCGGTACGAGTCTCACTCGTTGGTTTTGATAATGGGCAGGAGACGTTAGTAACATTCAATGGCAGGCCAGTAATTTCTATTCATCCAGACCTTACTGCCGATATGGACCTTTCAGCCGCTAGGTTCCTCCTAGAGAATCATAATATTTGCTTTCGGACTGATGAAAAAGGCGGACCATTTGATATTCCTGAAAGTCTTGCGAAACGGATGCTGAATGCTCCACTTAACCCGAATGGTCGTCCAAATAGTGATGTGGTCCGGCCTTATGTCAACGGCCTTGATATTACACGTCACTATCGCCATATGTGGATCATTGATTTTGGTGTTGATATGAGTAAGGATGAGGCTGCTCTCTATGAACAACCTTTTGAATATGCCTTGCAGCACATACAACCCATACGAGCTGCCGTTCGTAATCCTCGTGAACAACGATTATGGTGGTTACATCGTCGTCCAGCTCCCGACATGCGGCAAGCAGTAGCTTCACTACAGCGCTATATCGCAACCCCCGCCGTTGCCAAACATCGAGTATTCGTTTGGCTAAATAGCCAGACTATTCCTGATCACCAACTCTATGCCATCGCCCGCGACGATGATTATTTTTTCGGCGTCCTGCACAGCAAGCTCCACGAGCTGTGGTCGCTGCGCATGGGGACATCGCTCGAAGACCGCCCGCGCTACACCCCGACGACAACGTTTGAAACCTTCCCGTTCCCGTGGGCGCCCGGCCGCGAACCCGCCGACGATCCGCGCGTCCAGCGCATTGCGGCGGCCGCCAAAGATTTGGTCACGAAGCGCGACCGCTGGCTCAACCCCGCCAGCGCTGACGCCACGACGCTGAAAACCCGCACCCTCACCAACTTGTACAACGAGCGGCCGACCTGGCTGGCGCTGGCCCACGCCGCGCTCGACCGCGCCGTCCTCGACGCCTACGGCTGGCCCCACGACCTGGGCGATGACGACATCCTGGCGCGGCTCCTGGCGCTCAACCTCGCGCGCGCCGCCAATCAGGGTACTGCCGCGCCGGCCGTGACGAGCAGCGCTGATGATGAGGCATAGCGCTACCAATCTAGTCAAATAATCACCACATCTAGGACAGATGGCGCGCGCTCAGAACAAGAGTGCGCGCCGTCTCGTATATTGACCGCTGCATCTCGTGTATTGACCGCTGCATCTCGTGTATTGACCGCCGCATCTCGTGCATTGACCGCCGCATCTCGTGCATTGACCACCGCATCTCGTGTATTGACCGCCGCATCTCGTGTATTGACCGCCGCATCTCGTGTATTGACCGCTGCATCTCGTGCATTGACCGCTGCATCTCGTGCATTGACCGCTGCATCTCGTGCATTGACCGCTGCATCTCGTGCATTGACCGCTGCATCTCGTGCATTGACCGCTGCATCTCGTGCATTGACCGCCGCATCTCGTGTATTGACCGCCGTATCTCGTGTATTGACCACCGTATCTCGTGTATTGACCGCCGTATCTCGTGCATTGACCGCCGCATCTCGTGTATTGACCGCTGCATCTCGTGTATTGACCGCCGCATCTCGTGTATTGACCGCCATCATGAGATAAATGCTATGAATGAATAGCTTATGCGAGGATGTGTTGCATATTTTGTTATTGTCCAGTAGACTAGCGGCATACCACCTTTCACACTACCAGATAGGAGCATCACCGTGGAACTCAAGCATGCCAAGCGTCTGCCCGCCGCCAAAGCGCAGGCTGACGAAAAAGCCGCCCAGGCCCTGACCGATCTCCCAACCTACGACAGCATCATCCCCGAGCTAACCACCGCGGCCGTCACGACCCTTCTCACCGAGGTGCAGGCTAAGCGCAAGCACGAGCAGTCGGTGCGCCAGGCACTCAACGCCGCCCTGAATGAGCTGACCGAGATTGAGTGGTCGCTTCACGACACGATGCAGCGGGTCAAGCAGCAGGCCACCGCGCAGTTTGGCGCCAACTCCAGCGAGATCGAGGCGCTCGGCCTGAAGCGCAAAATTGATCACAAAAAGCGCGGCCCGAAGGGTGAGTGACGGACGAGGACCGAGGACGAGGAGTAGATCTATGTGAAGTCGGGGATACGCACAGCTTGCAGCGCACTGCGCCGACAATCGCCGCCCGTCAGTGAGAAAAGCTCGCTGGCGGGCGGTTTGCGTTGTGAGTAGTCAGTGATCAGTTGTCAGTGGTGCGAGGCGGAGCGATGAGGATTGCGAGGCGTTGCGGCGGGCGAACAGGGTGGCTGACAGCGCTACCGCCGCCGGCTGGTATACTGAAATCTCAATCACACAGAAGGTGCAAGCATGACCCACCCGTTCCTTGATCGCCTCGCCCGTGGCCCAGTGTTGTGCGACGGCGCGACGGGGACGCAGCTCTACGCCGGCGGCATCGCCTTCGACCACTGCTTCGAGGCGCTGAATCTTAGCGAGCCGCGGCTGGTCGCCGACATTCACCGCGCCTACATCGACGCCGGCGCCGAGATCATCGAGACCAACACCTACGGCGCCAACCGCTACAAGCTAGAGCAGTTTGGCCTGGCCGACCAGGTGCGCGCGATCAACGCCAAAGCGCTGCGGATCGCCAAAGACATCCGCGACATTGCGGGGCAGCCAACGTTTATCGCCGGCGCCGTCGGGCCGCTGGGCGTTGTGCTGGAGCCGTTCGGCCCAGTGCGCCCCGCCGACGCCCAGGCCGCCTTCGCCGAGCAGATCGGCGCGCTGTTGGAGCAGGGCGCCGACCTGCTGATGTTTGAAACCTTTGGCGACCTGCGCGAGCTGGAGCTGGCCATCGCCGCCGCCCGCGCCATCAGCGACCTGCCGCTGGTCGCCCAGATGAGCTTCGCCGAGGACGGCCGCACGATCTTCGGGCAAACACCTGAGGAAGTGGTCAGCACGCTCTACGCGCTCGGCGCCGACGTGATCGGCGTCAACTGCTCGGTGGGGCCGCAGCGAGTATTCAAGGTGCTGGAGGCGATGCACCTGGCCGAGCCGCGCGCCCGGCTGGCGGCGCAGCCCAATGCCGGCTGGCCGACCGAGCAGAACCACCGGATTTTCTACCCCTCGACGCCGGAGTACATGGCCCGCTACGCTCGCCGCATGGTCGAAGAGCTGGGCGTGAGCATTGTCGGCGGCTGCTGCGGCACGACGCCGGCGCACATCGCGGCGATGCGGGCGGCGCTGGTCGACCTACGGCCCGACGCGCCCGCCGAGCACGTCCACATCACCTTTAAGCCCGAGCCGCCCAAGCGCACCGCGGCAGTCGCGCCGCCGACCAAGCTGGCCGCGGCGCTGGCCAACAATGAGTTCGTCGTCTGCGTCGAGATCGACCCGCCGAAGGGCCACAACCCGCGCAAATGCCTGGAGGGCGCGCTGATGCTCAAGGAGCACGGCGTCAACTTCATCAACGTCGCCGACTCGCCGATGGCCCGTGTGCGGATGGGGCCGCTGGCGCTCTGCACCCTGATCCAACAGCAGACCGGCCTGGAGTCGATCATCCACTTCACAACCCGCGACCGCTCGCTGATGGGCCTACAGTCCGACCTCTTGGGCGCCCACGCGCTGGACGTGCGCAACGTCCTGACGCTCAAAGGCGACCCGCCGGCGCTCGGCAAGTACCCCGGCACCAGTGGCGTGTTTGATGTGGACACGCTCGGCCTGGTCAAAATCGCCGTCGGCATGAACGAGGGCCGCGACACGCTGGGCGACGACATCGGCACGCCGACCAACTTCCTGATCGGCGTGCCGCTCAACCACAACGCCGAGGACCGCGCCGCCGAGATCGAGAAGCTGCGGCTGCGGATTGCGGCTGGCGCCCACTTCATCATGACGCAGGTGGCCTACGACGCCGGCGAGCTGCAGGAGTTTTTGAGCGCGCTGGGGCCGTGTCCACTCCCGATCATCGCCGGGATTTTGCCGCTACAGTCCTACCGCCAGGCCGAATTTTTACGCAACGAGGTGCCGGGCATCTCACCGACGCCCGACGTGATGCGGCGCATGCAGCTGGCCGGGCCGGAGGGCCGCAAGGAGGGCGTGCGGCTGGCCCGCGAGCTGGTCGGCGAGATCAAAGGTCTGGTGCAGGGCATCTACGTCATGCCGTCGTTCCAGCGCTACGAGGTCGCCGCCGAGGTCATCGCCGCGCTGTAGGTCGCTGCGCTGGTGCCATAAGCCACGGATCGCCGCCGCGCCCTTGCTACGGCGCGGCGGGCGGCATTAAGGAGCGAAAGCAGCGCGGCCCACGCCGTCACTATATAAGTGCTGGGCTGTGCGGCGTGATTGCCCCAGCGTGCTAGTATGGCTGGGCTGCCGCCTGGCAGCGCCGGATGGTATCAAAGGAGCACCGCTATGCCGCGGGTACGCCGCCTGATCATCGTTGTCGCTGGAACCCTGGCCCTCGTTGCGCTGACGGTGCTGGCGCAGCGCACGGGCGCCGCCCCCGCCGCGCGCGCAGTGCACGCCCCGCTGCTGACCATGACCGCCTCGGCAACGTCCACGGCCGTCATTGGCAGCGCGGTCAGCATTGCGGACTTTAGCTACACGCCGGCCAACCTCCAGGTCAGCCCTGGCACGACGGTGACGTGGACCAACAGCGGCCCATCGTTCCACACCGTCAGCAGCAACAGCGGCGCGGTGACGTTCGACTCGGGCGCGCTGGGGCCGGGCGGCGTCTTCACCTTCACCTTTACGGCGCCGGGCGTGTACCGCTACGCCTGCAACTTTCACACGATGGAGGGCCGCATCACCGTCGTGGACCCCGCGACCGCCACGGCGACCGCCACCGCAACGGGCGCCGCGCCGACCGACACCGCGACCACCACTGAAACGGCGCTGGCGACCAGCACGGCGACTAGCGCTGCCACCAGCACCGCGACCGCTGACACCACGGCCACCGCGACCGAGCAGGCGACCAGCATGGCGACGATCACAGCAACCGCCGACACAACTGCGACTAGCCCCGCGCCAACCGCGACGACGGCGACGACAACGGCGACCAGCACCGCCATCACAGGCCCGACCGCGACTGCCACAGCTGGCACCGCCACGGCCACGCCAACCATTGGTATTATCATCGCAACCATTGGCCCGACGCTCACGCCCACGCCCGCTGCCGGCACGACGGTCAATATCGCCAACTTTAGCTTTCAGCCCGCGACGCTGACGGTGCGGGCCGGCACCACCGTCACCTGGCGCAACCAGGACAGCGCTGCCCACACCACGACCGCCGACGGCGATCAGTGGAACTCAGGGACGCTGCGGGGCGGCGAGCAGTTCAGCTTCACCTTCACCGCCGCCGGCACGTACCCCTACCACTGTGGCATCCACGGGAGCATGCAGGGCAGCATCACGGTGACGAGCGGCGGCGTCTACCTGCCGCTGATTATCCGCTAGCCTGCAACAACCGCTCTTGACCGAGCCAACCTGGAGCGCCGCCACCCTCGTCGCGCAAGGGTCCAGCCAGCGGGGTGCTAGCCGGGCGGCGCGGTCTGGTAGAATGCAGCGCGGGGCCATCTCCGGCCCAGCTACACTATGACAACGCGGAGGCAGACTATGGCAGTCACAGAGCGCGACCTAGCCCGTTCGCAAGAGGGCGACTTTCTGAAGCTGAACGGCATTGACTACATTGAGATGTATGTGGGCAACGCTCGCCAGGCGGCCCACTTTTACCGCACGGCCTTTGGCTTCACCCCGGTGGCCTACGCCGGCCTGGAGACCGGCGTGCGCGACCGCTGCTCGTTTGTGATGGAGCAGCGCAATATTCGGCTGGTGCTCACCTCATCGCTCCTGCCCGACGGCCCGATTGCCGAGCACGTCAAGCTGCACGGCGACGGCGTCAAAGATATTGCCCTGAACGTTGACAATGCCCGCGGCGCCTTCCAGGAGGCCATCGGCCGCGGCGCAACGGCGGTGCTCGCGCCGACCGTGCTGGAGGGCAAAAAAGGCACGATCGTCAAGGCCACGATCCAGGCCTACGGCGACACGGTCCACTCCTTCATCGAGCGCAGCGACTACCGCGGCGCCTTCGCCCCCGACTATCATCGTGTCGCCGCGCCGCCCACCGTCATCCCGACCGGCCTGGCGGCCGTTGACCACATCGTCGGCAACGTCGAGCTGGGCAAGATGGACGAGTGGGTCGATTTTTACAACGTCGTGCTCGGCTTCCGCCAGCTCCAGCAGTTCACCGACGACGATATTTCAACCGAGTACTCGGCGCTGATGTCGAAGGTGGTCCAGAATGGCAGCGGGCGGATCAAATTTCCGATCAACGAGCCGGCGGCCGGGCGGCGCAAATCGCAGATCGACGAGTATCTGCAGTTCTACTGCGGGCCGGGCGCCCAGCACCTGGCGCTGTCGACCGGCGACATCATCGCGACGGTTCGCATGCTTAAGGCCAACGGCGTCGAGTTCTTGAAAACGCCGGGCGCATACTACGACGACCTGCGGAGCCGCATCGGGCCGATCGACGAGGATTTCGCAGTGCTGCGCGAGCTGAATATCCTGGTTGACCGCGACGACGAGGGGTATCTGCTACAGATTTTCACCAAGCCGCTTCAGGATCGGCCGACGGTATTTTTTGAGATCATCCAGCGCAAGGGCGCGCGCGGCTTTGGCAACGGCAATTTCAAGGCGCTGTTCGAGGCCATCGAGCGCGAGCAGGAGAAGCGCGGCAATCTCTAGGCTGCCGCCGCCGCTCACCAATATTATTAATTAAGCATCGTCATTTAGTAAGCATCGTCGCCAGCAGGTAGTGGATGGCCAGAGCCGCCGCTAGCTGCTGGCGTGGTAGTTAACAGCATGAAACTTGTCACCTTTCGCCAATCTCACCAGCGCGCCAGCGAGGCCCGCGCCGGCGTGCTGCTGCCCTACGGCGTGATCGACCTACAAGCCGCCGCGCCGTTGGTCTTCGAGGACACTGATGGCCTGCGCCTGGATATGCTGCGCCTCCTCGACGGCGGCGACGACGGCGTCGGCCTCGACAGCGCCGCCATGATTGTCGCGGCGGTCATGGATCAGCTGGGCGACTCCGTGAGCGTCGTCAGCGACGACAGCGACCCCGACCTGGTTGACCTGGCCGGCATGCTCTCGATTGGCGGCGCCGAGCTGCTGCTGCCGCGCTCGGCGGTCAAGCTGATGGCGCCGCTGCCACGGCCGCGCTCGCTGCGCGACTTCTACGCCTTCGAGCAGCACGTCGCCGCCGCCTATAGTCGGCGCGGCCGGCCGGTGCCGCCGACGTGGTATCGCGAGCCGGTGTTCTACTTTGGGAATCATCAGGCGATCCTCGGCCCCGACGAAGAGCTGGCGCTGCCACAGACCGAGCAGCTGGACTACGAGCTGGAGGTCGCGTGCGTGATCGGGCGCGAGGGCCGCGACATTGATCCCAGCGAGGCCTGGGACTATATCGCCGGCCTGATGATTATGAACGACTTCTCGGCACGGGATGTGCAGGCGCGCGAAATGACCGTCGGGCTGGGGCCGGCCAAAGGCAAAGATTTTGCCACCGCGCTCGGGCCATACCTGGTCACGCTCGACGAGCTGGAGGATTATCTGACCAACGACGGCACCAACTTTCAGCTGGAGATGGTCGCGCGCGTGAACGGCCGCGAGCTGTCGCGCGGCAACCTGGCGTCGCTGCACTACAGCTTGGGCCAGCTGCTGGCCCACGCCTCGCGCGACGCCACGCTGTACCCCGGCGATGTCATCGGCACCGGCACGGTGGGCACGGGCTGCATCCTGGAGCTGACGCCCGAGGTGGTCGGCGGCTGGCTGGAGCCGGACGACATCATCGAGCTGGAGGTGAGCGGGCTAGGCACCTTGAAAAATCGGATCGTCTATGGTCGCTAGGAGAACCGTGTGACTACATCGCCAGACTTCAGCGACGCCTTTGCGATTCGGCTAGCTGGCTCGATGCCGGCCTATGATGTCTATGATGTCGTGCTGTATCCGCAACTCGTCAGCGACCGCGCGGCGCAGGAGGCCTATAAAATGCTCGTGCGCACCAATGTGAGCCACGCGCGGGCGGCGGGGCGCAAAGCGTGGGCCGCGGTCGACCTGAGCCACCTTCAGCTGAACCAAATGATCTCGCTGGTCTACCGGATTGTGCTGCCGTTTGTCCGCACGCCGATGATCGCCAAAGTGTATGGCAGCGGCCCGGTCCGCGAGACCGAGCTAGACGACAATATGAGCATGGTCGCGCATGTGCTGCGGAGCGCCTTTCGCTATGCCCTGGTCGACGACCGCGCCGCCGCCCTGCCGCCGGGCTTCGTGCCGCCGGCGGAGTAGCGCCGCTCACACTGCGCTGGCCCGGCAGCTCGTGGCACGCGGCCTGCCCTGCGCTACGCTTGATTAACGATGCGCCAGCATGATGAGGAGCGAGAGTATGCTTGCCATGAGCTACCGGGGGCCGCTGCGGGTCCGCGTTGATAAAAAAGCGATGCCGGAGATTCAGCATCCGCAGGACGCGATTGTGCGGGTTACGCGCTCGTGCATCTGCGGGTCCGACCTGCACCTGTACAACGGCTCGGTGCCGGACACGCGGGTCGGGATGACGTTTGGCCATGAGTTCACCGGCGTGGTCGAGGAGATCGGCAGCGCGGTGACAAAGGTCAAGGTTGGCGACCACATTCTGGTGCCGTTCAACATCGCGTGCGGCACATGTGTCTTCTGCCAGCAGGAGCTGTACGGCAACTGCCACGAGTCCAACCCCGAGGCGACGGCGGTCGGCGGTATTTTCGGCTACTCGCACACCGCTGGCGGCTACGACGGCGGCCAGGCCGAGTACGCCCGCGTCCCCTATGTTGATGTCAGCCCAACGGTGATCCCGGCCGGCATGGACCTTGACGACGCCGTGCTGCTGACCGATGTGGTGCCGACCGGCTACCAGGCCGCCGAGATGGGCGGCATTCAGCCGGGCGATACCGTGGTGGTCTTCGGCGCCGGCCCGGTCGGGATCATGGCCGCGCGCTGCGCCTGGCTGTTTGGCGCCGGGCGAGTGATCGTGATCGACCACGTGGACTACCGGCTTGAGTTCGCGCGCACGTATGCGCCGTGCGAGGCCTATAACTTCCGCTCGCTGGAGGACCCGGTGCTGTTCCTGAAGCGCACCACGGACTGGCTGGGCGCCGACGTGTGCATTGATGCGGTCGGCGCCGAGGCCGCGGGCAACGCGATGCAGACACTGATGGGCCGCAAGCTCCTGCTCCAGGGCGGCTCAGCCACCGCGCTGCACTGGGCGATCAACGGCGTGAAAAAAGGTGGGATCGTCTCGATTGTCGGCGTCTACGGCCCCATCGACACGCTGATCCCGATCGGCAACGTGGTCAATAAAGGGCTGACGCTCCGGGCGAATCAGGCCTCGGTGAAGCGGCTGCTGCCGCGGCTGATCGCGCATGTCCAGAGCGGCGTGATCAACCCCAAAGCCCTGATCACCCACCGCATTCCGCTGGAGGAAGTGTCGGACGCCTACCGGATATTTTCAGCCAAGCTCGATGAGTGTATCAAGCCGGTCTTGATCCCGTCGACAGCGCGCGTGTAGCGAGGAGCGATCATGGAACAGCAGCCGATTGACCAGCGGCAGATTCGCGGCTGGGGCGTGGACGCCGATCCGCGCAACGACCCGACCTACCCGATGAAAAAGCGGAATAACGGCGAGCACGCCGGCTACAGCTGGGAGCGCCCAGCGCAGCAGCCCAGCACGGTCGAGGTGCTCCACTCCAATGAGCGACCGAACCTCACCGCCGTGTTTGGCACCTCGACGCCGCCCAGGGCGCTCAGCGGCCTGCTGCGCCGCCTGGCGTTCCGGTACAGCGAGTCGAGCTACGGCCACTGGCTGCCGCTGATGCTCGCCGACCGCATCGGGGTGGTCGAGGGCGTGATCGGCGACCTGGCCCATGGCCGCCTGCCCAACATTCCGGGGGAGCTGGGCTGGAAGGCTGAGTGGCAGCACAATCGCGCCAGCCTCGTGCGGCGCGTCGTGCTGCGGACGGCGCTCGTCGGGGTCGCAGTGGCGCTCGTACGACGGCGGGCGGCCAACTCCTAGCTTCGCAACGACCAGCGAAAAAGCGTTCGCGCCCCGACCTTTGCAGCCAAAGGTCGGGGCGCGGCGGTGCATGGCTACGCGCCCGCCGCTGGCGCCTTGACCGCGCTGCCAAACACCACCAGCCCAAAGCCCACCGCAAAGATCGCGTAGATTACGCCGCCGAGGAGCACCGGCAGCGCGTGGTTGCCCGCGGTGATCGCCTTGAGCAGCGCCAGCGCCCCGACGGCAAAATGCACCAGGTTGCCCAGCGCGATCGGCCGGTTGTAGATACCGCCGATCAGGCTGTCTTTGGCCATCCAATTCATCATTGCCCAGCCGATGAGCATAGCGCCCAACAGCTGCACCACGACCGGCAGCAGCCCCGACGCCGTGCTGCCCAGCGCCGCCAGGATTTCCTGGGGCAAAAACGAGGCGGCCAGCCCCAGCCCGCCCAGGCCAACCGCGCTCGCGGCCAGCAGAAGTTTGGTGTTCATAGCTAGTCCCTCTCATAAACGTCGCGAGTTCGACGAACCCACGCGAACTCTAGCACACGCCGCACCGTGCTCGGCAGGGTACGTCCCGTGCTGGGCAGCGATGTGTTATTCTTCGGCGCCAACCTACCACCGTCCCATTTCGCGGCGCCAGCCTTATAGCACACGTTTCGCGGCGCCAATCTCCCACGAGGTCAACCATGCAAGCTATTACAATTCGCGGCCTGGGCACCTATTTGCCCGAGCGCCGCGTCACCAACCTGGAGCTTGAGGCGCGGCTGCCAGTCCCGGCCGGCTGGATTGCGCGCGCCACCGGCATCCACGAGCGCCGCGCGGTTGGCGCTGACGAGACTACGATCAGCATGGCCGCCGCCGCAAGTCGCGCGGCGCTGCACATGGCGAACCTTGATGTAGTGCAGATTGATGGGATTATCGGCGCCTCGGCAGTGCCGCAGCAGGCCATTCCCTGCACCGCCGCGCTGCTGCAGCGCGCGCTCGGCGCCCCCGAGGGCCGCAGCGCTTGCTTCGATGTCAACGTGACCTGCCTCAGCTTTCTCGTCGCGCTCCAGACCGCGGCCTGCTACATCGAGAGCGGCCTGCTCAACAACGTGCTGGTGTTTAGCAGCGAGATCAGCTCGTGCGCCATCAACTGGGCCGAGCCGGAGAGCGCCGTGCTGTTTGGCGACGGCGCGGCCGCGGTGATCGTCAGCCGGAGCGCCGCCGACGAGCCGGGCCGGCTGTGGCATATGGCGCTGGAAACCCATAGCAGCGGTGCCGACCTGACCCGCGTGCTGGGCGGCGGGACGCTGCACCACCCGAATAATCCCGCCACCACCAGCGCGATAAATCTGTTCTCGATGCAGGGGCCGGCGGTGTTCAAGCAGGCCGTGCGCCTGACCGAGCCATTTCTTGATCGGTTTTTCGCCACGCTCGGCTGGGAGCGGACGAGCGTTGACCTGGTGATCCCGCACCAGGCCAGCGGCCACGCGGTGGCGCAGCTCAGCCGCCGGCTGGGCTTTCGGCCCGAGCAGGTGTTTATCAACCTGCCCGAGCGCGGCAACTGCATCGCGGCCTCGCTGCCGCTGGCGCTGGCCGAGGCGGTCGCAGCCGGCCGGCTACGACGCGGCGACCGCGCGGTGCTCGTCGGCACCGGCGCCGGCTTGACGCTGGGCGCGCTGGCGCTCACGTTTTAGTCGTCAGTCGTCAGTGCTCGCTACTTGCTCGTTGGTACTCGCTCGTCGCTCGTTGCGCGCTGGCAGCTGCGGCATACGCCGAACGCCTCCAGCCAGTGGCCCTCGATGCGAAAGCCCAGCCGCTCGGCGAGGCCGCCTAGCAGCGTATCGAGCGCGCAGCCCTCAAAGGCGATCACGCTGCCGCAGGCGCGGCACACCAGGTGGTGGTGGTGGCCCGGCTCGCCCACGACGTAGCCGTGCTCGCCCTCGGGCCGGTGGACGAGGTGTAGCCACTGGTGCGCGTGGAGCAACTCCAGCGTGCGGTAGACCGTCGCCCGGCCGACCGCCGCGGCCTGTAGCTCGGCGACCAACTCCTCGGCGGTGAATGCGGTGCTGCGGCGCAGGATGCGCATCCAAGTCTCTGCCGCGGCCCGGTCAGCCGGTGGCCGTCGGCCGCCAGATCGCTCACGACCTCATCACGCCAGCTCATGCTCTGCCTCTCTGCCTAGTATCATGCCTCTAATGATACACTATATCGCTCACCTTGACATTCCGACGAGGCTGTGTAAGATATAAACGATACAACATATCAGTAGGAGAGGCTATGACCCGTCGTTTTCGTGGACTTGGGCTGCTGTGGCTGGCGCTGTTGGCGAGCTGTGGCCAGCCCAGCGGCGCGCCCAGCGCCAGCGGCGTCACCCTGCGGGCGGTGACGACCATGAGCGTGCTAGCCGACGTAATTCGCCAGGTCGGCGGCGAGCGGGTCGCGGTCCAGAACGTCATCCCGCTGGGCGCCGGCGCCGAGGACTACCAGCCGACGCCGCAGGACGCCCAGGTGATCGCGCGGGCCGACGTACTGTTTTTCAACGGTCATGGCCTGGAAAGCTGGCTCGACGATCTGTTCGAGAGCGCCGGCAAGCCCGGACTGCGCCGGGTGGAGCTGTCGGCCGGGCTGCCGGCGCTGGACGTTGACGGCGCCGCGTTTCAGGGCGGCAACCCGCACTTTTGGCTAAATCCGCAGCATGTCATCAGCTACGTCGCGGTAATTCGCGACACGCTGGGCGCGCTTGATCCGGCGGGCACGGCCGACTACACCGCCCGTGCCGCCCGCTACACCGCCGAGCTCCAGGCGCTTGACAGTGAGATCGCGGCGCAGATTGCGACGATCCCGGCGGCCGACCGCAAAATGGTCACGAACCACGACGCTTTCCCCTACTTTGCCCAGCGCTACGGCCTGACGGTCATCGGCAACATTCTGGGCAACCCCGAGGCCGAGCCGGCCGCCGGCGATCTGGCAGCGCTGGTGCAGCGCCTCCGGGCCGCGCAGGTCAAGGCGGTGTTTACCGAAAGCCAGTACAGCCCCAAGCTAGTCCAGACGATTGCGGCCGAGACCGGCATCAGCGTGGTCGCCAACCTCTACACCAACTCGCTGGGCAGCGACGCCGCCACCGGCAGCTACGTTGCGATGATGCGCTATGATGTCGCCACGATTGTCAGCGCACTGCGAGGCCAGCCATGAGCGCTCCCCCATCATCCGCCCAGCTCGCGCTGGAGGTCGCGCACGTCAGCGTGCGCTACGGCGCCGTGCTGGCGCTCGACGATGCGACCTTCGCCGTCGGCCCGCGCCAGGTTGTGGGTGTGATCGGCCCCAACGGTGCCGGCAAAACCACGCTGCTCAAAGCGCTGCTGGGCCTGATTCCGCACTCCGGTACGGTCCTGATCAACGGCGCGCCGGTCGTGCGTCGCAGCGGCGTGCTGGCGTATGTGCCGCAGATCTCGGCGGTCAACTGGCGGTTTCCGGCCACCGTGCTGGAGGTCGTGACGATGGGCCGCACTGGGCGGCTCGGCTGGCTGCGGCGCGCCGGCGCCGCCGACCGTGAGCTGGCGCTGCATGCCCTGGAGCAGGTGGGCATGGCCGACCTGGCCACGCGCTCGATTGGCGCGCTGTCGGGCGGGCAGCAGCAGCGGGTATTTTTGGCCCGCGCCCTGGCCCAGGAGCCGCAGGTCCTACTGCTTGATGAGCCGGTCTCGGGCGTGGATGTGCCGACCCAGGAGCGATTCTGGATATTTTTCACGATCTGGCGGCGGCCGGGCGGACGCTGCTGGTCAGCACCCATCACCTCCAGCATCTGCGCGAGCACTTCGACCAGCTGCTGTGTGTGCAGCGGCGGATCGTCGCCTATGGCCCGCCGGCCGAAGTGCTGACCGCCGAGGTGATCGCGCAAACCTTTGGCCGCTCGCTGGTGCTAGGCGATGGCACGCCCGCCCTGATTATGGATGCGTCATGACAACCTGCAACACCCTCTGGTCGTGCCTGACGGCGCCGCTCGAGTTTAGCTTTATGCGCAACGCGCTGGTCGCCGCCATGATGATCAGCGTGATCTGCGGCGTGATCGGCGCCTTCGTTGTGCTCCAGGACTTGTCGTTTATCGGCGATGCGCTGGCCCACGCCTCGTTTCCCGGCGTCGTGATCGCCTACCTGCTCAAAATCAACCTGGCGATTGGCGGCACGCTGTTTGGCATCGCCACCGCGCTAGGCATCGGCTACATCACGCGGCGCTCGCGGGTGTCGCTGGATACGGCGATCGGCGTGCTGTTCGCCGGCACCTTCGCGGTCGGCATTTTGATTCTGAGTAGCGTCAAATCCTACACTCAGGACCTGTTTGGCCTGCTGCTCGGCGACGTGCTGGCGATCACGGCGGGCGATGTGGTGGTCATTGTGGTCATGGGCAGCCTGGTCATCGGCGTCATCGCGGCGCTGTACAAGGAGCTGGTGCTGATGACCTTCGACCCGACCGCAGCCGAGGTGCAGGGCCTGCCGACTGGGCTGCTGCATTATGTCCTGCTGACGCTGCTGGCGATCACCATCGTGGTGGCGATCCAGACCGTTGGGATTGTCTTGGTGGTGGCGCTGCTGGTCACGCCGGCCGCGACGGGCTTCCTGGTGGTGCGGCGCTTTCCCAGCCTAATGCTGTGGGCGGCGCTGCAGGGCATCGCGGCCTCGATTGTCGGTATTTATCTGTCGTTCTACCTCAACGTGGCGTCAGGCGCCTCGATTGTAGTAGTCAACACGGTCTGCTTTGTCCTCTGCCTGCTAGCGACCAGCTACCGCGCCACCTGGCAGCGCCGGCAGCGCGCGGCGTAAGGCGGGGTCACGCCGCGCCCGCCCAACGGCCAGCCCTGACTATCGCCCACCAGCATTGACAGGCCGTTGGGCCGGCCAGTATACTGCCAGCAGGCGACGGCTCGCCGGCCTCCTCAATCTCACCATCAGCGCTTGGCTAGCAGCAAATGCTAGGCCACGTGGACGGAGTTCTATGCCTCGGCTCACCCCTAAGCGCAACCAGCTGGCGGCCCTCACCAGCGAGATCGCGCAGCTCCAGCAGCAGCGCAACCGCGACCGCCAGACGCTGGCGGTGCTCTACACCATTAGCCTGGCCTGCCGGGGCCACCTGACCTACCGCGAGCTGTTTGAGACGATCTACCGCGAGCTGGCCACGATCTTTCAGTTTGACGCCTTCTACATGACGATTCATGAGGCCAACTCCGACAAGCTGCGGGCGGCGCTGCTGGTCGACGAGGGCCAGATCGAGTACGAGGAGCATAGCGTCTACGGCACGCTATCGCAGCAAATCGTCAACGAGGGCCAGCCGATTCTGATCGATGACCTGGTGGCCGAGCGCGCCGGCCGTGAGAACCCTGGCATCACCATCAACTTTGGCCAGACCGACAAGCCCTCGCGCGCCTGGCTGGGCGTGCCGCTGCTGGTCGGCGCCGACGCCGTCGGCGTGATCTCACTCCAAAGCTACACCGTCGGCCAGTTCACCGTCGCCGACCGCGACCTGCTACAGCAGATCGCCAACATCATGGCGGTGGCCCTGGAGAACGTCACGCTCGCGCAGCTGGAGCAAGACCTGAGCGTGGCGCTGGCCAGCCAGGTCGCGGCCCGCACCGAGGAGCTGGAGACGCTGGGCGCGCTGGCGGCGCAGCTGGTCGTACAGCAGTCGCTGCCGCTGCTGCTAGACCAGGCGCTGGGCCTCATCCTGCCGCTGCTAGAGCTACAGGCCGGCATTGTGCGGCTGCTGGCGCCCAACCAGAGCGAGCTGCTGCTGGTGGCGCAGCGCGGGCTGTCGGCCGACTACCTACGGATGACAGCGCGGCTGCCGGTCGCGCACTCGCAGGCCGGGCGGGTCGTGCGCGAGAACCAGCCGGTCGTCATCAGCCACGATCTGCAGAAGCAGGCGCTGCACGGCGAGGTGCTGCCGTTCGAGGCAATGCTCAGCGTGCCGCTGCGAATCGGCGAGCGCGTCCTGGGATCGCTGAGCCTGGTCGGCAGCGAGGCCCACGCCTTTGACCAGGAGGAGATCGACCTGGTGCAGGCGATGGCCAACCAGCTGGCCATCGCCGTCGAGAACGCCCGGCTGTTTGAGCAGCAGGAGCGCCAGATCGCCGAACTCCAGGCGCTCAGCAATGTGACCTACGTCGCCAGCACCGCGCCCGACCTATCGATTTTGCTGTGGCAGCTGTGGGGCACGGTCCAGGCGCTGATGCCGATCGATGGCGTTTCGATCACGACCTACGACCCCGACCGCGACCTGGTGCTGGAGGGCCTCAGCGTCACCGACAGCGAGGAGTTTAGCTTCTGGCACCAGACGCCGCTGCCGCCCGAACTCGCTGACCGGCTGGGTGATCCGCAACCGCTGCACACTGCACCTCGGCGACTACCCGGTCGAGATCGAGCGCTACCCCAACGTGCAGGCCCACCTGGTGATTAAAGGTCGCCAGCCGGCCGCCTGGCTGGGCGTGCCGCTGCTCGGCCGCGATGGCCGGGTGGTCGGCACGATCAACGTCGAGTCGTACACGCCCAACGCCTTCACCGAGCGCGACGAGATTTTCATGGTCAACGTCGCCCGCCAGCTGGCGCTGCACGTCCAGAACGCCCGGCTGTTTGCGATGCACGGCCGTCAAATTCGCGAGCTCAACGCCATCGGTCAGATCGGCGAGATCGTCAGCGCCTCGTTTGACCTGGAGGATATGGTCCGCGGCATCTACGACATTCTGCAGGCCGCGACCGAGGCGCCGGTGATCGTCGTGATCGTCTACGACGCGGCGGCCAACATTTTCACCAAATCATTCTTCATGGAGCGCGACGAGCCGCTCAACCGCACGCTGGAGGGCGAGGCGCCGCGCGCCGGCAGCCTGAGCGCCTGGATTCTGGAGCACCGCGCGCCGCTGCTATTCGAGGATATGGTCCGCCAGGAGGCCGCCAGCAAAGGGCTGGCGCCGGTCTCAGTGGGCAAGGGCCAGCGGGTGCGCGCCTGGGTCGGCGTGCCAGTGATCGCCAAAGAGGGCGAGGTCGTCGGGCTGCTGAGCCTGCAGGACTACCACGGCTACACCTACGACGCGCAGACGGTCGACTTTTTGGAGAAGGTCGCCAGCCATGTCAGCCTGGGCATTCAAAAAGTGCGGCTATTTGCATCGCTCCAGCAGGCCAAAGAGGATGCCGAGGACGCCAGCCGCGCCAAGTCGGAGTTTTTGGCCAACATGTCGCACGAGCTGCGGACGCCGCTCAATGCGATCATCGGCTACAGCGAGCTGGTCGCCGAGGACGCGCTGGCAGCCGGCCTGCAGGACCTCGGCCCCGACCTAGCCAAAATCACCAGCGCCGGCCGGCATCTGCTGGGCCTGATCAACGATATTCTTGACCTGTCGAAGATTGAGGCCGGCAAGATGGAGATCACACTGGAGAACTGTGCGGTGCCGGCGCTGATCCAGGCGGTGGTGATGACGATCCGGCCGCAGGTGATGCAGAACGGCAACACGCTGACCGTCGACTGCCCCGCCAACATCGAGCCGATCCTGGCCGACCCGATCCGCGTGCATCAGGTGCTGCTCAACCTGCTGGGGAACGCCGGCAAATTTACCACCGCCGGCCATGTGACCCTGACCGTCCAGCCGGTCCAGGACGAGCGCGGCCACTGGATCGAGTTTGCGGTCCGCGACACTGGCATCGGCATCTCGCCCGCGCAGCAGGACCGGCTGTTTGAGGCCTTTACGCAGGCCGACGCCTCGACCACCCGCAAGTACGGCGGCACTGGGCTGGGCCTGGCGCTCAGCCGCCGGTTCTGCCGCATGATGGGCGGCGACATCAGCGTCGAGAGCGAGCCAGGCCGCGGCTCGACCTTCCGCGCCCGCCTGCCGGCCGCCACGGTCCCAACCGTCGCCGCCAGCCTCTAGCGGGCGCTCGCGTAGCAGGAGCAGAGAATGACCACGCAAACCCGCCCGACCGCCGCGCAAATCGCGCCTGGCCCGCGCGGCCACCGGCTGTGGGGCAGCCAGCCCGACCTTCAGCGCGACCCGATTGGCCTCTACATGGCGGCGCGCCAGCAGTACGGCGATGTCGTGCGCTTCCGGGCGCTCGGCGGCTATATCTGGCACGCGCTATTTCACCCCGAGGACGTTGATTATGTCCTGCGAACCCACCAACAGAACTATCCGAAAGGCTATTTCAACCTGCGGATCAGCGCGCTGGTCGGCCACGGCCTGCTCACCAGCGAGGGGCCGAGCTGGCTTCAGCAGCGTCGCCTGATCCAGCCGGCCTTTCATCGCCAGCGGCTCGCGCAGCTGGCCGCGGTCATGACACGGGCGAGCGAGGCGCTGGTGGACACCTGGCGCGCGCCCGCCGCGGCCGCACAGCCGGTCGATGTCCACGCCGCGATGATGCACCTGACGCTGGATATTGTCGGCCAGGCGCTGTTTAGCAGCGATGTCAGCGGCGCGGCCGGCGCGGTGGGCCAGGCGCTCGGCGTCAGCCTGGAGCACGTCAACTACCGCATGATGCGGACGTTCTCGCTGCCCGAGCGTGTCCCGACGCCGCGCAATCGTCGCTTTGCCCGGGCGCTCGGCGTGCTCGACGGCGTGGTGGCTGAGATTATCGCCGAGCGGCGCCGCACCGGCCTCGATAACGGCGACCTCCTTTCGATGCTGCTCCATGCCCGCGACGAGGACAGCGGCGCCACCATGAGCGACCGGCAGGTCCGCGATGAGGTGATGACGCTGATCCTGGCCGGCCACGAGACCACCGCCAACGCGCTAAGCTGGGCCTGGCATCTCGTGGGCCGCACGCCCGCCGCCGAGGGCGCGCTTCATGAGGAGCTCGACGCCGTGCTCGGCGGCCGCACGCCGACCGTCGAGGATGTGCCGCGGCTGCCGTATACGCGCATGGTGATCGAGGAAACAATGCGGCTGTATCCGCCGGTCTGGAGCATGGGCCGGCAGACCGAGCAGGCCGATGAGATTCGCGGCTATCACATTCCGGCCGGCACGATCATCTCGCTGTCGCAGTATGTCACCCACCGCCACCCCGAGTTTTGGGAGGCGCCGGCGGAGTTTCGCCCCGAGCGCTGGACCGCGGCCGCGGCCGCCACCCGCCCGCGCTTCGCCTATTTTCCGTTTGGCGGCGGGCCGCGGCTGTGCATCGGCAACAACTTTGCGCTGATGGAGGCCCAGCTGATCCTGGCGACGCTGGCCCAGCACTACCGCCTGCGCCCAGCGTCGGCCCAGCCGGTCGTCACCGAGCCGCTGATCACGCTGCGGCCGCGCGGCGGGCTGCCCATGATCATCGCAGCGCGCCGCACCGCATAGCCGATTACATCGTCAGTCCAGGCCGCCCCAGCGCACTGCTGGGGCGGCACGGTGCCAGCCGCGCGCCAGCGGCGCTGGCCCTGATCTGCTGCACCGGCCCATCGCCACACTCGTTTCCTGCTACGATGAGGGGATGCGAAAAATTGTGAAGCGAACGATCTGGGCGCTGCTCGGCATCCTGCTGCTCGGCGTGATTGGATTTGTGGTGTGGGGCCTGTGGATTCCCGCGCCGCAGCCGGCGGCGCGGGCCGCCATGCAGTCGACCGATGCCGTGGTGGTTGAGACGGCGCCGTGGCTGGTATTTCGGCCGCGCGCGCACCCGCCGACCACCGGCCTGATTCTGTACCCCGGCGCGCGGGTCGATGGCCGCGCCTATGCGCCCACGGCGGCCAGCCTGGCGCAGCAGGGCTTTCTCGTCGTAATCGTGCCGATGCCGCTCAACTTTGCGGTCCTGGCGCCCAACCGCGCAGCGGCGGTGCCGGCAGTGTTTCCCACCGTCCGGCACTGGGCCATCGGCGGCCACTCGCTGGGCGGCGCGATGGCGGCGCAGTACGCGGCCGAGCATCCCGCGGCGGTTGAGGGGCTGGTGCTGTGGGCGGCCTACCCGCCGTCTGGGGCGCCGCTCACCACCCAGCCGATCACGGTGGTGTCGATCTATGGCACCCGCGACGGCCTGGCGCGGCCGGCCAAGATCGCGGCGTCGTGGCCGCTGCTGCCGCCGACCACGACGCGGGTCGCCATCGCGGGCGGCAACCACGCGCAGTTTGGCTGGTACGGGCCGCAGTCCGGCGATAACGCGGCGACGATCTCAGCCGCCGACCAGCAAGCGCAGATTACCAGCGCCACCGCCGACCTGCTCCAGCGGCTGGACTACGGGCCAGCCGCCGCGCCGTAGCGTCGGGCTATTCCGAGTCAAAGCCGGAGTGTTCCAGGTTAAAGCCGCAGCATTCCGATCCAAAGACGGAACATTCCGATCCAAAGACGGAACACTCCAGACTCTGAGACGGAACATTCCGATCCAAAGACCGAACATTCCGATCCAAAGACGGAACACTCCGACTCTGAGACGGGGCATTCCGATCTACAGACGGAACATTCCGATCCAAAGACGGAGCATTCCGATCCAAAGACGGAACATTCCGATCCAAAGACGGGGCATTCCGATCCAAAGACGGAACATTCCAACTCCAAGACGGACTATGCTAGCCGCGGAGCAGCGACTCGGCGCCGTCGATCCAGATTTCGGTGCCGGTGATGTGCGACGACGCATCCGAGGCCAGAAACAGGACGAACTGCGCGACCTGCTCGGCGCTGCCCGGCTGGCCGTGGGTCAGCGGCTGGCCGCCCTCGCCGTACTCGGCCGAGATTTTGACCTTCTCGAGGTCGCGGTGCTCGGTGCTCTCCTCGATGTTGGTCTCGATGGCGCCGGGGCAGACGACGTTGACGCGGACTTTGCTGGTGGCCAGCTCCAGCGCCAGCATTTTGGTCATCGCCACCTGGCCGGCCTTCGAGGTCGAGTAGGCGGTCGCGCCGGTGTTGCTAAAAATGCGCGTCCCGTTGACCGAGGCGGTGACGATCACCGAGCCGCCGCGGCGCTTCAGGAGCGGCACCGCGTACTTGATCGTCAAAAACGTGCCGGTCAGATTGGTCGTGATGGTCTTGGTCCACTCCTCGGGCGCCAGCTCCTCGATGGGCGCCCAGACGCCGTTGATGCCGGCATTGGCAAACACAATATCGAGGCGGCCCCACTGTTTTTCGAGCTGCGCGACGGCGCCTTGCATCTGCTCAGGCTGCCCAATGTCGGCGACGAGCGCCACAGCCTGCCCGCCGCCGGCGGTGATCTCGGCCACGACCTTCTCGACCGACTCCGCGCTGTGGCCGAGCGCCCCGATCCGCACGCCCGACTGAGCCAGCAGCAGCGCCGCCGCCCGGCCAATCCCCGAACCCGCCCCCGTCACCAGCGCCACCGCATCTTGAAGCTGCATAGAATCCTCCGTAACTAACCGCGCTCCCGATAGCAAGAGCGCGGCCAGAGCGCGCCGAAAGGCGGTTGGCGCGCGGCGGCCGAGCGGCTACAATGCCGGTCTATCGGCGCCCACCCCCAAAGGAGGACCGGATGACCGACCGACCTTGCCCGCGACCCCACCCCCATTTGACACTCCAGCTTTTTGCCATCGCGCTGCTGCTCGGCGGCTGGCTATGGCCGGCGCCGGCCCGCGCCGCCGCCACATTTGTGGTGGACCTGGGCTACGACGCCCACGACAGCAACCTGGCCGATGGCAACTGCTCGGACGGCGTGAGCGGCTGCACGCTGCGGGCCGCCCTGGAGCAAGCCTTTAGCACCGGCGGCGCCACGATCACCTTTGATGGCGCAACGATTGGCACGGTCACGCTAAGCGGCGCGCTCGGCGCGCTAAACCTGGCCGCCGACAACGTCAACCTGAGCGGCGCGGCCGCCGTGGCCAGCTTTGGCCGCAACGTGATCATCAACGCCAGCGCGCTGGGCGGCTCGCAGAGCGCGCTCCTCATCGGCGGCAACAATAATCTCGTGCAGCACCTGCTGATTCAGGGCGCCCCCGGCGACGGCGTGCGGATCAACGACCCCTCGGGCAGCGGCTTTGCCAGCAACAACATCCTGAACGACCTCACGATCACCGGCAGCGGGCTGGCCGCGGTGCGGATCAGCGGCGACAGCGGCGGCGGCGGCCACACCAACGTCGTCGAGAACAGCCAGCTGGGGCCGACCAGGCGGGTCGGCGTCTGCACCAGCGCCACCAACGGCTACGGCGTGCTGATCAGCGCGCAGGCCGCGCAGAACACAATTGTCAGCAACGCGATCACCTGCAACCGGATTGATGGTGTCTCGGTGAGCGGCGGGCGGCGGAACTTTATCGTCAGCAACCGGATTGGCCTGGACAACAGCGGCGCTGCGGCCAACGCCTACGCCGGCGTGGCGCTGTACGGCAGCGCGATCTCGAACACCGTGAGCTTCAACGTGATCGCGGGCAACGGGCGGCAGGGCGTCTACCTGACCGGCGCCGGCACGACACTGAATATTCTCAAAAGCAACACCATCGGCCTCGACCCCATTCCCGGCCGCGTGGTCGCCAACGGCACGAGCGGCGTCAGCCCGGCCGGCGTGCTGATCGAAGGCGGCGCCCACGGCAACTTCATCGGCACCAACGCCAGCGACGGCCGCAACGTCATCGCCGGCAACCGCGGCTCGGGCGTGCTGATCCGCGACGCCACCAGCAGCACCAACCAGATCGACTTCGAACCGCATCGGCGTCGACGCCGATGGCACCGCGCGCCCCAACCAGGACGCCGGCATCGCCATTTTCAACGCCAGCGACACTGAGATCGGCCACACCGGCCAGCTCAACGCGCAGATCATCGGCGGCAACGGGCGCGAGGGCATCTACATTCAGGACGCGACCGGCACTGTGATCCGCAACAGCAACTTCATTGGCTTTAGCGCCGGCGTCGGCCCGGCCGGCAATGGGCTGGAGGGCATCAAGCTGGTCAACAGCCGCAACTCGACCCTCACGCCCTACAGCGTGCGCAGCAACGGCGCGGCCGGCATCGCGATCACCGGCGCCACCGCGACGAGCAACTTCATCCTGGCGAGCGAGATCTACGGCAACGGCGGGCTGGGAATCGACCTGGGCGCCGACGGCCCGACGCCCAACGACGTGGGCGACAGCGACACCGGCCCCAACCAGCTGCTCAACTACCCGACGATCACGGGCGCGGCCGGCAGCGGACTTGCTGGCCAGGCCTGCGCCAACTGCCAGGTATTTATCTACAAGGCGTTTGGCACGACCACGGCGCCCGGCGGCGGCGGCGGCCTGCTGCAGGCGGCGACCGCCAACAGCGCCGGCGCCTGGAGCACTACGCTGCCCAGCGGCACTGGCCGCGGCGACGTGACGCTGGTCGCCTACGACCCGCTTGGCAACGTCTCGGAGTTTAGCCCACGCACCGCGACGTTTATCCCGCTGGTGCTGCGCTAGCGACGAGCAACCCGGCGGGCCGCGGCCACAGTGCTATACTGGCGCGCCACGGCCCGCGTGGCGCCGCCACCGCTACTTGCTAGGAATCCCATGAGCTTCAAACTGATCCAGCCACACGTCTACAGCAAGACGTTCAAAGCCGTCAACATTTTTGTGATCGAGCACGCCGGCGAGCTGACGCTGATCGACGCCGGCTATCCACAGGACGCGCCGGCGGTGCTGGCTGCGCTGCGCGAGCTAGGCAAGCCGCTGAGCGCCGTGACCAACATTGTGGTGACGCACTGCCACCCCGACCACGCCGGCGGCCTCGCCGCGATCAAGGCCGCGACCGGGGCGGCGGTGTGGATGCACCGCGCCGACGCCGACGTGGTGCGCGGCGTGACGCCGATGGTGCGCTCGACGCCGGCGCCGGGCCTCCACAACCAGATTCTGTTTCGGCTGCTGATCAAGCCAGTGCCGGCGCAGGTGCCGCCGACCACGGTTGAGCATGAGATCGCGGACGGCGACGTGCTGCCGGTGGCCGGCGGCCTGCAGGGGATCCACGCGCCCGGCCACAGCGCCGGCCACCTGGCGCTGCTGCGGCCCGGCCCGGCGCCGCTGCTCTTTGCCGCCGATGCGTGCAGCAACCTGCCGTTTCTGGCCCTGAGCATCGTCTACGACGACCTGGCCGAGGGCCGCCGCTCGCTCCAGAAGCTGTCGGCAGTGAAGGCCGAGCAGATCTGCTTCGGCCACGGCCGGCCGCTGAGCGGCAGCGGCGTCACGCGGTTTCAGCGGCGCTGGCAGTAGCAGGGCTGCAAGCACGGTGGCGCACGGCAAACCGCAGCTGGTACTTTGCCAAGATCACTGTATTTGTTCGCCGCGGAGGAAAGAACATGCAGCTCACAGAAGCGGCTTTTCTATCACGCGCCACCCGCAGCTTCCGCTAGGTCAACGATCAGCGGCATATGATCGCTCCACGCCAGCCAGTCAGCCGGCGCGCCCACTGTCACATTGCGGATCGCAGTAGTCCAAGCTGCTGGCACAAAGCAGTAGTCAATGTGGTAGGGCTTGTCCACATGGCGATACATATAAAGGGTTGGATCAAGACTTCAGCACCCTGCGCCACGCCGTGGAAGGAGTGATAGGCGCTTACCAGGTTATAAGTGGCGAGATCGCTGATGAGCTGGGTATGGTTCATCTCATATCCCGGCTTATCCCATCGCACATGATTGTTTAAATCACCGGCGACGACGCTTGGGGCAGCCTGGAGAAAATCTGCGTAGTGCGTCACTGCATCGCGCGCTGGTCCCCGATAGATAGACTTTTGGCCGCCTTTATAATGCGCCCAGAGAGCCAATAGATGAAACGTCAATGGTCCAGTAACCTCCAGAGGCAGCACCCACTCGATTGAGCTGTCACGGTCAATCACCTTGACGGCCCAGGGCGCTCGCACAAGCACTGCGAGTCCTTTATGTTGATTCTGGCCAACCCAATCTATTTCATAACCGTTGATTTTATTGTGCTTCGCGAGCACCTCGGGCCTAGCACACTCCGGCAGAATGAGCAGGTCGGCATCAAGGCGCTGAAGACATTCAGCTTTGTCATGCAGCGCCATGTTGCAATTCCAAACAGCTAGCCGCATCGCTTCATCTCCTTGTAGTTAGATAGCACTATCATAAACTACTACACCAAGCCTGACCGGAGCATGAACCGCAAAGACGTGCCCAGGGGGCGCCCGCACGCAAAGACTTAAGTATTGATCCTCTCCTTCACCCCACACCTCCCCAGCCCCTGAAAACTGATTACTGACGACTGTCAACTCGCAGCTCCCCAGCCCGCCCCTGAAAACTGATCGCTGATGACCGCCAACTCACGCCTCAAAACTTGTTATGCTTCTCCCCACAAGATGTCCAGCCCGCTCCTGAAAACTGAAGACTGACAACTGACAACTCGCAAAATATCCAGCCCACTCCTGAAAACTGATAACTGACGACTGACAACTCGTGAAGGTACATACAATGACCCCTCCAACCATCAAGCCCGAGGTGATGAGTCCGGCCGGCTACTGGCCGCAGCTGCACGCCGCCATCGAGGCCGGCGCCGACGCGGTGTACTTCGGCCTGAACCATTTCACGGCCCGCGCCAAAGTCGGCTTCACCCTGGCCGAACTGCCCGCGGTCATGCGGACGCTGCACGCACGCGGCGTGCTCGGCTACGTCACCTTCAACACGCTGGTGTTCGAGCACGAGCTGCGCTCGAGGCGGCGCGGACGCTCGCCGCGATCGCCGCGGCCGGCGCCGACGCGATCATCGTCCAGGATGTCGGCATCGCGCGCCTGGCGCACCAGATCGCGCCCGAGCTGGCGATCCATGGCAGCACCCAGATGAGCATCACCAGCGCCGAGGGCATTGTGCTGGCCCAGCGGCTGGGAGTGCGCCGCGTCGTGCTGGCGCGCGAGCTATCGATTGACGACATCCGCACGATTCGCCAGCAGACCGACTGCGAGCTGGAGATGTTCGTGCATGGCGCGCTGTGCGTCTCGTACTCCGGGCAGTGCTTCTCGTCGGAGGCGTGGGGCGGGCGCAGCGCCAACCGCGGCCAGTGCGCGCAGGCCTGCCGCCTGCCCTACGAGCTGGTGGTTGACGACCACGTGCAGCCGCTGGGCGCCGCCCGCTACCTGCTTGTCGCCCGGCGACCTGTATGCGCTGGAGCAGGTGCCGGAGATGGTCGCGATCGGCGTCGCGGCGCTGAAGATCGAGGGTCGGTATAAGGACGCCAACTACGTCGCGCTGACGACGCAGGCCTACCGCCAGGCCGTCGACGCCGCCTGGGAGCGGCGGCCGCATGTCGTGGACGCGGCGACGGCGCTGCAGCTCGAGCAGGTGTACTCGCGCGGGCTGGGGCCACACTTTCGTGGCTGGCACCAACCACCAGACGGTCGTGGACGGCCGCGCGCCGCGCCATCGCGGCGTGCTGGTCGGCGAGGTCGCCGAGGTCGGCGCCGACCGTGTATGGCTGTGGCCCAACCCGGCGGCCAGCGCAGCGCCGCTGAAGGCCGGCGACGGCGTGGTCTTCGACGCCGCCGACTGGCGCAGCCCCGAGCAGCCCGAGGAGGGCGGCCGAATCTACTACGTCGACCGCGGCCCGCGCGGCGAGCTGGCAGCTGCGCTTCGGGCCAGGCGCGATCCGGCCGGCGCGCATCCGGCCGGGCGACCTGGTCTGGCGCACCCACGACCCCGACATCGACCGGCTAGCCCGGCCGTTCACCGCGGCCAGCGGCCCGGTCCACAAGCAGCCGCTGGCCGTGGCCGTCACCGCCCACGACGGCGCGCCGCTGCGGCTGGCAGTGGTCGCTGCTGCGCGACCCGGCGGTCACGGTGACGGTCAGCACCGCCGAGCCGCTGCCGGCCGCGCAGAACCGCGCGCTCGATGCCGACGCCCTGCGCGCCCAGCTGGAGCGGCTGGGCAACACGCCGTACGAGCTGCACGAGCTGACGCTGGATGTCGCGGGCCAGCCGTTTATCCCCAGCTCAACCCTGAACGGGCTGCGGCGGGCGGCCGTCGAGCAGCTCGCCGCGCTCCAGGGCGCGCCGCGGCCGGTCGCGGTCGGCGACGCCGACGCCATGCTCGACGCGGCGCTGGCGGCGCGGGGCGCTGCGGCGCGTGGACATGACGGTGGCGCCGGCGCTGCACCTGCTGGTCCGCACGCCCGAGCAGCTGGCGGCGGCGATTGCGCTGCGGCCGGCCAGCATCACGCTGGACTATCTGGAGCTGTACGGCCTGCGCCCGGCGGTCGAGCGAGGTCCAGGCGGCCGGAATCACCGCTCGCGTCGCCAGCCCGCGCGTGTTGAAGCCCAGCGAGCAGCGGATCGTCCACTTTCTGCAGAAGCTCGGCTGCGAGATTGTGGTGCGCTCGGGCGGGCTGCTCGGCGATGCTGGAGACCGCCGAGCACGCCGCGTTGATCGGCGACTTCAGCCTGAACGCCGCCAACGTCGCTGAGCGCCGAGCTGCTGCTGGCGCGCGGTCTCAGCCGCATCACGCCGACCCACGACCTCAACGCCGCCCAGGTCGCCGACTTGGCCGCGCAGGTCGGCGCCGGAGCGGCTGGAGGTGATCGCCTACCAGCACCTGCCGGTCTTTCACACCGAGCACTGCGTCTTCTGCCGCTTTCTGTCCAGCGGCACGAGCTATAAAGACTGCGGCCACCCCTGCGAAAAACACCGCGTCGCGCTGCGCGACCAGAACGGCCGCGCCCACCCGGTGATGGCCGACGTGGGCTGCCGCAACACCGTCTTCGGCGCCGAGGCCCAGGAGGCTAGCCGGCATCTGGCGGGCTGGCGGCGCGCCGGCATCCGCCATTTCCGGCTGGAGTTTGTCCACGAGTCGGCCGAGGATGTGACCGCGATCGCGGCGGCGTTTCAGTCCACGCTGGCCGGCGCGCAGTCAGCGGCGGCCCTGACGGCGCTGCTCGGCCGCCTGGCGCCGCAAGGCACCACCGAGGGCAGCCTGTTCGTCCCCGACAGCTACCTGTCGATCCCGCTGATGCAATAACAATCGGAGATTCGAAGTCATGACAACTATCAGCTGTAGCCACCTCGATCAGCTTCAAACCGTCACGCCCAGCGCCGCTGGCTGCGAGGAGTGCCTGCAAAGCGGCGATCAGTGGGTGCATCTGCGGCTCTGCCGGGTCTGCGGCCACGTCGGCTGCTGCGACTCGTCCAAGCATCAGCACGCCACCAAGCATTTCCACGCCACACAGCACGCGCTGATGTCGTCGTTCGAGCCGGGCGAGACCTGGGGCTGGTGCTATGTAGATGCGCTGCCGCTCCAACTGCCCTAAGCAAGCGTGGCGGCAAGATCGGGTATCATACGCCGCAATCACCCCTTATCTGGAGCGACTTCATGCTAGATACGATCAAAGAGTTTCTGAATCCCGAGCGGCTGGCCAGTCTAGGACACCTGGCGATCACGATCATTGTATTCATGGAGACCGGCCTGCTGATCGGCTTTTTCCTGCCGGGCGACTCGTTGCTGGTCACAGCCGGCCTCTTGGCTGCCACCAAGCCGATGGGCGTCGAGCTAAACTACGGCCTGCTGATGGTGCTGCTGATTCCGGCGGCGATCATCGGCGATGCGGTTGGCTACTGGATCGGCCGGCGGCTAGGCGCGACGCTGTTTGAGCGGCCCGACAGCCGGCTGTTCAAGCGCAAATACCTCGATCAGACCCAGGCGTTCTATGAAAAGCACGGCAGCAAAACCATCGTCATGGCGCGCTTCGTCCCGATTGTGCGGACGTTTGCGCCGGTGATCGCCGGCGTTGCCAAGATGCCATACCGCACATTTGCGCTCTACAACATTCTGGGCGGTGTGGGCTGGGTTGCTGGCATGCTGTCGCTAGGCTATTTCCTGGGCAACTCGTTCCCTGGCCTGGCCAAGCGCATCGACGTGCTGGCGATTGTGATCATCTTGATCTCGCTGATCCCGATCCTGATCGAGTACCTGCGCCATCGCCGGGCCGGCGCCACCGCCACCACGGCGGCCATCGAGACCGCGGCCGGCGTTGAGGCCGAGACTGGCAAGTAGCCGCGCCGCGACCACTACAAATAGCGAAGCCGCCGGGCGTGATTGCCCAGCGGCTTTTGCGTGTCCGCTGCTAGGCGCCCGGCTTGCCCACCGCCTCAGGCGCGAGCGGGCGGGTGCGCAGCGTGCGCTCCTGGCGCAGCGTGACCAGGCCCGGCGGGCCGCCGGCCACCTTGCGCACATCGCGGCGCAGACAGACCGACACATCGGCGGCCGGCTGGTTGCGGGCTTTGGAAAAGTACAGCGCTAGGCCGGCCGCCTCCAGCAGCGTCTGGTCGCCGACCGCGCCGGCCTGCCGAATAATGACGTGGGCGCCGGGGACGCCGCGGGCGTGTAGCCAGGTGTCGTCGGGCTGGGCCAGCTTAAACGTCACCTCGTCGTTCTGGCCCGCCGAGCGGCCGACGACAATCGGCACGCCCTCGCTCGACACGACCCGCAGCGGCTGGCTGCGTGGCCCGCGCGGGGGCCGCTTGCCGCCCACCGTCTTGAGCAGCCCCTGCCCCTCCAGCTCGCGCTCGATGCCGGTGATGACATCGAAACTCTCGGCCAGCTCCAGCAGCGTCACGGTCTCGTCGATATAGCTGAGCTGTGCCGCGGTCTCGGCCAAGCGCTCAGGGACGCCGCCGAGCGCGCCTTTGGCCTTGTCGTAGGCCCGAAAGCGGCTCTGGGCATTTTCGACGGCGGTTTTCAGCGGGTCGAGCTTGATGGTTCTGCCCTCGACCTCCATTGTTGTTTGGCCGGGCGCGAGCGTGTGGAGGTAGGCGAAGATCATCTCGCCCTCCCAGCGCAGCTGATCCAGTGCGTTGGCTCGCTCCAGCTCGCGGCTGAGGGCCTCGTGCTGCCGCGTCCAGCGCGTGCGCACCTCCTCGACCCGCCGCAGCAGCGCGGCGCGGCGGGCGGCGTGGCCCAGCGCCTGCTCGTTGACCGTCGGCGCCTCGGTGAAATAGCGCTCAATCGCCGCGCTGATCGAATCGACCGCCATGACCTCGGGGTAGTGGTCGAGATGGTAGGCGGCGAAGGCGACGGGAACGCCATCCTCCAGCGCCAGGCTGGGCGCGGCCGGCGCCGCAAACAGCGCGCTCAGCTCGGCAGCGAGGGCGTCAGCGGATGGCGCGGCGGCCCAGGTCGTGTCGGGGTCGCCCGTCGCGCGCGCCACGGCCTCGCGGGCCACCAGCGGCGACACGCCACGGTAGGCGCTGACCAGTGCTTTGGCGATGCTGGGCTGGGCGCCGCCGGCCAGCGCCGCCACGCCGGCGGTCGTGGCGGCGCGCGGGTCGCCAGTGGCGGGCGGCGCCAGCGGCGGCGTGTACGCAATGTGCGGCTGAATTGGCCGCCGCTGGTCGTGGCTGACCCGCCGGATCGCGTCCATGATCTGGCTCTGCTCGTCGAGCAGGATAACATTGCTGTGACTGCCCAGCAGCTCGATCACCAGCGTGGTGTGCCGAATCTCTGGCACCTCGTCCTCGTCGGCCTCCTTGCGCCCGCTAGGGTATTTGGTTATACTCAGCGTCACAATGCGCTCCAGCGGCGGCTGCGTGATCGCGGTGATGACGCCGCCGCGGGCATATTTGCGCAGCAGCAGCAAGAGCGGCGAGTTAGCATCGCCGCCGCGGGCCAGGCGATTTTCGGTCAGGTGCAGCCGGGCGCGCTGCGGGTGGGCCGAGATCAGCAGCGTCGCGCGCTGGCCGGCGTAGATCTCCAGGCCCAGTGAGTTCGGGCGTCGGCTGGACCACGCGCTGAATGCGACCGCCCATCATGGTGTCGCGCAGCTCGGCCACCAGGGCATGAAGGGTCAGGGCATCAATATACATTATGTCACCTTATAGGACTACATGAACGAGCACCTCAACCCGATTCTCGCTGGCGAGCCAAGTGTGCCGCTGCTGGTCGTAATCTCAGGGCCGTCGGGCGTGGGCAAGGACAGCGTGCTGATGCGGATGCGCGAGATGAGCTTCCCATTTCACTTTGTCGTCACCGCCACCGACCGCGCCCAGCGCCCCGGCGAAATCCCCGGCGTAGATTACCACTTCCTGACGACCGCTGAGTTCGAGGAGCTGATCGCCCAGAACGAGCTGCTGGAGTACGCGCAGGTCTACGGCCACTACAAGGGCATTCCCAAAAACGAGGTCCGCAGCGCGCTCAAGAGCGGCAAGGACGTGCTGATGCGCATTGATGTGCAGGGCGCCGCCACCGTCCGCCAGCTGGCCCCCGACGCCGTGCTGATCTTCCTAGCGCCGGCCGACCCCGAGGAGCTGCGCAACCGCCTGCAGTGGCGCCGCACCGACACCCCCGAGGACGTGGATCGCCGCCTCAAAACTGCGCGCCTGGAGCTGGAGCGCATCACCGAGTTCGACTATGTAGTGATCAACCACGAGGCACGGCTGGATGAGGCGGTCGGCCAGGTGCGCTCGATCATCCGCGCCGAGAAGCAGCGGGTGCGGCCCCGGCGGGTTGACCCCTATCTGCTCTGATGGCCCAGCGCGCCACCACCGCCGACCTGCTGCGCGACGGCCAGGCCGCCCTGGAGGCCGGCGACAAACTGCGAGCCGAGCGGCTGTTTCGCTCGATCATTGCCAGCGCGCCGGAGCACATTGAGGCCTGGCTATGGCTCAGCGGCGCCGTCGAGCCGCCCGAGGCGCTGCGCTGCCTGCGGCGCGTGCTAGCGCTTGACCCCAGCAACTCCGCGGCCCAGCAGGGCCTGCGCTGGTTTCAGCAGAGCTACGGCGTCGTCGAGTTCGACGACGCGCCGGCGCCGGCCGCCGAGTTCATCGCCGCGCCCCCAGCAGCCCCCAGCAGCGCCCCTGCCACCAATGACCGCCAGGCGAGCGCCGCGGCCGCGCCGCCTCGCGCGGTGACGCCCAGCCCTCCAGCGCGCGCCACCGCGAATCCGGCGCCCAGCAGCGAGCGCACTGCGCGGGCAGTGCCGCCCAGCCCGGCGCGGCCCACGGCCAGCGCGGCAGTTGCGGCGCGGCCGGCAGCGACAACGCTGCCCGCCATGAGTTCAGCGCGCGCCACCGCCCGCGTGGACGGCACCGAGCAGCCCAGCATCCTGGAGTGGGCGGCCTACGTAGCGCTGGCCGGCAGCCTGTTTGGCCTAACGCGGCTGGTGGTCGCGCTCCGCCCCACCGCGCTGCTGATCGGCCGCGGCGCCGCCGGCCCGATCACGCTGCCGGGCGCGCTGGGGCTGGCGCTGGCGGCGGCGCTGAGCTTTGCGGCGCCGCTCGTGGTGGCCTGGTGGCTCCTGGCAGCCCGGCTCGCTCGGCTGCGCAACGACCGGCCCCGCGACCCCGCCGCCAGCCACGCCGACGCCGGGCGGGCGCTGCTGCCGTGCTACGGCGCCGCGCTCGGGCTGGGCCTGGCGCTGCTGGGCGTCGGCTGGAGTGACCAGCGCTGGCTGCCGATGCTGATCGGGGTGCTGGCCTGCGTAGCTGGCAGCCTGACTGCCAGCGTGCGGCGGCTCCTGGCGCTGCGCGCGCCCCTGCGCATGACCATGCTCAACGGCCACAGCCAGCTCCGCGACCTGCTGGTCTGGCCGGGCTTTGCGCTGCTCCTCGGCTGGTGGGTGGCGAGCCAGGCCGTCGTCTGGCTCCTCCACCACAGCTAGCGCGACACGGCCGGGCGCTCCTGAGGCTCGCCACCCCACGGCACAAACACCTCGCCCGCTGGCCGATGATAGTCATCGCGAGTCAGCATGTGCTCAAGCCAGATATTGAGGGTGATATACAGATAGCGGCTGCCCATCTCCTCAAAGGTGCAGACTTGATTTGCCAATCTTACGATTGCGCCAGCTGATGGGAATCACCCGATAGGAGTAGCCGCGCACCAGCGCCTTGAGCGGCAGCTCGACGGTGAGGTTAAAGTGCGGCGACAGCAGCGGCCGACAGCCCTCGATGACATAGCGCCGGTAGCCTTTGCATGCGTTGGTAACATCGTTGTAGCTGGTCCGAAAGAGCAGGCGGATAAAGCTATTGGCCAGGCGGTTGATGACCCGCTTGAACAGCGGGTAATCGATCACGCTGCCGCGCCGCAGCCAGCGCGACCCGAACGCGCAGTCGGCCTGATCGCGAAGAATATAAAAATAGCTCACGACATCATCAGGACTATCGGAGTTATCGGCCATCACGATCACAACCGCATCGCCGGTGAAGGCGTCGAGGCCGGCGCGGATCGCGCGGCCAAAGCCATGCGGTGGGCCGTTGCTGATCAGCACGACGCCAGGATCAGCCGCGGCGCGCCGCTGGACCTCGTCGGCGGTCGCATCGCTGCTGCCATCGTTGACCACGACCACCTCGTAGTCGATGTGCTCGCGCTGTAGCCGTGCGGTCAGCGCGTCCAGGGTCACGCCAATGTTGCCGGCCTCGTTACGCGCCGGCATCACAATCGAGAGCTTCATGGCCGCACCGCCTGGGACTGCCCGGCCAGCTCGTCGAAGATCATATCCAGGGAGTGCTCCAGCTGCCAGGAGGGATACGCCGACTGAAGCTGCCGCAGATCGCTGATATAGCAAATATGGTCGCCAACCCGCGGCTGATCGACATACTCCACAGCCAGCCGCCGGTCGAGCAGCGCCTCGAAGCGGGCAATTGCCTCCTGCATCGAAACACTATTGGCCCGGCCGCCGCCCAGGTTATACACCGCCGCCACGCTCGGCTGCTGATAAAACATTTCAAAAAAGCGGCACACATCGCGCGAGTGAATATTGTCGCGCACCTGCTTGCCGCGGTAGCCAAAAATGCGATAGGCGCGCCCCTCCTTAACCGCTCGCGCCAGATAGGACAGAAAGCCATGCAGCTCGGCGCCCGCATGGTTGGGGCCGGTGAGGCAGCCGGCGCGCAGGCAGACGGTTGGCATATTGAAGTAGCGGCCATACTCCTGGACCAGCACATCGGCGGCCAGCTTGGAGGCGCCAAACAAGCTGTGGAGCGTGCGATCAATCCGGCACTGCTCGCTGATGCCGTGAATGTCAGCAGGGTCGGCGTAGTCCCAGCGGGTCGGCAGCTCGACCAGCGGCCGCTCGTTGGGCGCGTCACCATAGACCTTATTGGTGCTCATGAAAATAAATGGCGACTCGGGGCAGTGCTGGCGGGCGGCCTCCAGGAGATTTAGGGTGCCGCCGGCGTTGATCTCAAAATCATCAAACGGCCGGTCTTTGGCCAGATCATGGGATGGCTGGGCGGCGCAGTGAATAATCAGGGCCGGGCGCTGCGCGCGCACCATGTCACTGATCGCCGCTCGGTCACGAATATCGAGCGGGTAGTGAGTGAAATGGCTGGTGGTGTGGCGCAGCCGGTCGAGATTGGGGGTCGTATCGCCATCGGGGCCGAAAAAGCTCTGGCGCATATTATTGTCAATGCCGTGGACCTGCCAGCCGCGCCGGTCGAAGTAGGCCACCGCCTCGGAGCCAATCAGGCCGCTGCTGCCAGTGATGAGAACGTGTTGCATAGCGCTATCCTTGTATGCGCGGCGCGGCGCCGGCGGCCGCGATATCGTCGTTGACCAGGCCGCGCGCCCGCAGCTCGCCGTCGGCGGCAGCAAACTGGTTACTCCGTGGGGCGCGCTGCGCCCAGCTGATCAGCTCGCTCAGGCCATCCTCCCAGCGTACCAGCGGCGCAAAGCCCAGCCGCTCCTCGGCCCGGCAAATGTCGGCCACGCAGTGACGAATATCGCCCGTCCGAAACTGCCCGGTGATCTCAGGGGGTAGCTCGGACAAGCCCAGCAGCGCCGCGAGACTCCGCGCGCAGTCGGCGACGGTCCGCGCCACGCCGCTGCCAATGTTCAGTACCTGGCCGTCGCTCGCCGGCGCGCTGAGGGCCTGCACAGCCGCGCGGGCGACATCATGGACCGACACAAAATCGCGCGACTGGGCGCCATCCTCGTAGACCACGGGCCGCTCGCCAGCCAGCAGCCGGCTGAGAAAAATCGCCAGCACGCCGGTGTAGGGGTTGCGGAGCGACTGGCGCGGGCCGTAGACATTGAACAGCCGCAGGCAGGTCACTGGAAAGCCATACAGCGCCCCGAGGCTCAGGGCCAGCTCCTCCTGATAGCGCTTGGTCAGGGCGTAGACATTGGCCGCCAGGAGCGCCGCATCCTCGGGCGTCGGCACCGGCACAAGCGCCGCACCGTCGGGGGCGACCGGGTCCCAGCCATGCGCCGCAATGTCAGCGGCGCTGCGAATTGCTGGCCGCACGAGCGCGCCGCTGGCGGGCTGGCGGTAGAGGCCCTCGCCGTAGCCGGTCATGGAGGTGAAGACCACCAGCTTAGTGAGCGGCCGTGGGCGGGCCGCGATCAGCTCCAGCAGCAGGCCGGTGCCGCGGACATTGACATCGGTATAGTGCTCGACGCGATACAGCGACTGGCCCACGCCGACCGCCGCGGCCGCGTGGATCACAGCGTCGGCGGCGCCCACGGCCACGGCGAGCTGCTCGCGGTCACGAATATCGGCGACGGTCAGCGGCACGGCCGCGGGCAAATAGTCGGGGCGCCCGGCTGGATGAACCTGAGGATCGAGCACATCGTAGATTTGCACGTCGTGGCCCGCCGCCACCAGCTGCTCAACGACAAATGAACCAATAAACCCAGCCCCGCCAGTTACAAGAACGCGCATGCTTCACCTTTCGCTCGGGTAGGTGCGCTCAATCGTACCCCGTCGGCGCGCGGCTGGACAATAGCACGCCAGTCCAGTGCGCGGCTAGGAGCGGGGCTAGCGCTGATTGTTTCCCTGCCAGGCCCGCCACTCGGCAGGTGTCAGCGGCAGCGGCTGGTGGGCAACGCGCAGCTGGGGCTGGTCGGGATCGCGCTGCGCCACCAGGCGCCAGCACAGTGGCCGAAAGCCGACCGCCGCCACCCCGCTCGTCAGGACGGCTTGGCTGGTTAGATCCAGCGGCTCGGCGGCGCAGCGCCACTCAAAGGCAGCTAGCGGGCGCCGCGGCTGCAGCAGCCAGAAGCCCAGCGGATGGCCAACCGGCTGAGCCAGCCAGCGGGCCGGCTGCACAGGAAACATATTCCAGGCATCGAGGCCAAATGGGATATTGCCCACCTGCCCCGGCACGATCAGCCCATCACGGTAGGCCTGCTCAATGATCGCCAGCTGGGCCGACTGTTGATCGTTGGCCAGCCGCATCGGATACCACATGCTGAGCGCGGCGCCGGCCAGCAGACCGCGGCTGGCCCAGCGCACCGCTAAGGGACGGGACGCCGCGGGCGCCGCGCCGACCTGCGCCACAAGCAGCGCCACGAGCAGCACCACCGGCTCCAGCAGGTAATAATCCCAGTAGCCCCAGGCGGAGCTGAGCAGAAGATAGCTGCCCGCCAACAGAAAGAGGGTCAGGTGCGCGCGCTGTGGCGGCGGCAGCGCCAGCAGCGCGCGCCACGAGCGCCACCAGCCACCTGGCAGCGTGGGCAGCAGCGCGGCCCAGACCAGCGCGCCCAGCCAGCCCACCGCCGCCAGCATATCCGAAAAATACTGGAGCGGCACAATATCGGTGGAGGGTGCGATCCAGCTGAGGCCGTGGTCGCTCAGGAGCGCGCGGGCCAGCAGCCAGAGCGTGAGCGCGAGGCCCGCCAGCCAGGTGCGGCGGCCGCGCCGCGCCAGATGCGCCAGCGTGGCCCGCGGCTGCACCAGCAGCGCCAGCAGCAGCGTCAGCCCGGCGACAGTCGCCACCGCGCGGGCCAGATTATCAAGGTATAGCATTGAGGATAGATTGAGAACCAGATTATAGTGCGTCACAAAGCGCTGGGCGAACGAGGGCGTTTGGCCAACCGTCAAAAAGAGCAGCGCGAGCGCCGGGGCCACGGCCCACCCCAGCAGCCGCGCCGGCCAGCGGCGCCACGGCACCCCGACGATCAGCAGCAGGCCGCCGATGAGCAGCGCCAGGCCGTGATTTTGCCGAATCAGCAGCGCCCAGCTGAGCAGCAGGCTCGCCCCGAGCACCTGCCAGCGGCCACGCCGCTCGCCGGGGCTGGCGCTGGTCGCCGCCAGCAGCAGCACCAGCGCCCAGAGCAGCAGCGCCAGCCCCGGCAGCGCGCTTTCGAAGCGCACCCACTTGCCCAAAAAGATCGGAAAGAAGGCGAGCACCAGGATCGCGCGCGGCCGCCGCTCGGCCACGCCTAGCACGGCCAGCAGCCGCGCCCAGCCCAGCAGCGCCGCGACCCCAAAGCCGCCGATCACCAGCAGCGACCCCAGCCACAGCTGGCCCGTCAGCTGCACCGCCCAGGTGGCCGGCACCGTCAGCCCGATTGTCGCCGGGTTGAGCCAGTCGCTGACCGTGGGCCAGCCATTACGAATCGTCAGGAGCACCGAGTTGTAAAAGCCCCAGTCGTCGCCGGCGAGGATCGGGCGCCACGGCGCCAGGAGGAGCCAGGCAAGAATCGCTAGCGCCACGGCAGCCAGCTGACGCTGGCGCGGAGAAAAGGAAGAAGTGGGCTGCATGCTCAGTAGTATCAGCAGCAAGCAGCCGTTTGTCAAACCGCGACGGCAGTTTGGTACACTGCCGACCATGCACACGCCGCCAATCACCGCCGTGGCCCTGGAGCAGCAGCGAGCATACGCCGCCTGGTGGACCGCGTATGCGCAAGGCAAGGCCGCGGGCTGCGCCGCCGCCGCGCAGATCACCGCCGCCCACCTCGCGATCGCGCAGGCCACCTTCGACCCCGCCGCGATCACCGCCTGGGCCACGCTGGGCCGCTGGCTGCTGCGCTGGCACACCGACATCATCGCCGAGCCACTGATTGTGCCGTGGGTCGCCGCGCTGGTCGCCGCGGTGCTGCGCGCGCAGCGCCCGCCGGACGCGGCGCTCGCGCTGCTCCTCGCTGAGCTGGCGCAGGCCACCGGCGACGCGCGGCTTGTCGCCGACCTCAGCGCCAGCCTAGCGCGCCTGGCCGCCGCGCCGCCGGCCGAGCCTGCGGCGCTGGCGGCGCTGGGCGTGGCGCTGCTCAAAGCCTTCCGGCTGACCGGCGACGGCGAGCATCGACGGCTGGGATTGCACATCGCCACAGAAATCGTGCCGCACGCCGCGCCCACCCAGGCCGAGCTGTGCGTCGCCGCGTACCGTCTGAGCCACGCGGCACCCTTCGCCGCCGCCGCGGCCGCGCTGCTGGCGGGGCCAGCCGCAGACTTCAGCGCGGCGCCGGCGCTGCCCGCGCTGCTGCACTGCGCCTACCCCGATGCGCTGATTGTCGGCGGCTACGCAGGGCCGCTGCTGTTCGCTGACCGCGCCGCGGGCTGACACCGCCTCTCAGCGCGCCGCCCGGCAGCAATCAGGGCGCCACCATTGCGGGCGCGGCGCTGAGATGGAGTACACTTGGGCCGCATCTAGCCACAAAGGAGGCCGCACCGCGGCATCACGATGAAAAATTTGCTCGTCACCGGCGGCGCCGGCTTTATCGGCGCCAACTTCGTCCATCGCATGCTGGAGGTCCACCCCGAGTACCGCATCGTCGTCTTCGATAAGCTGACCTACGCCGGCAATCCCGCCAACCTCGCGCCGGTCGCCAGCCACCCCAACTACCAGTTTGTCCACGGCGATATTCGCAGCATGGCCGATGTGCGCGCCGCGCTGGAGCAGCACGACATCGACACCATCGTCAACTTTGCCGCCGAGACGCACGTCGACCGCTCGATCATGGCGCCCGACGAGGTGATCACCACCAATATCAACGGCACCTGGGTGCTGCTGGAGGCCGCCCGCGATCTGAAGCTGGAGCGGTTTCATTTTATTGGGACCGATGAGGTTTATGGTCAAGTTGAGGAGCCGCACCGCTCGCGCGAGGGCGATCCCTTTGAGCCGCGCAGCCCGTACTCGGCCAGCAAGGCCGGCGCTGAGCATCTGGTCAACGCCTACCATGTGACCTATGGCCTGGCGACGACGATCACCCGCGGCTCCAACAACATCGGCCCGTATCACTATCCCGAAAAAGCGCTGCCGCTGTTTATCACCAACGCCATCGACAATCTGCCGCTGCCGATCTACGGCGACGGCCAGCAGCAGCGCGACTACCAGTACGTCGGCGACCACTGCGAGGCGATTGACATCGTGCTGCACAAGGGCCAGCTCGGCGCGGCCTACAATGTCGGCACCGGCATCGAGACCCGCAACCTCGACATGGCCCACAAAGTCCTCGACCTGCTGGGCAAGCCCCGCGAACTGATCACGTTTGTCACCGACCGCGCCGGCCACGACCGCCGCTACGCCCTCGACACCAGCAGCGTGCGGGCGCTGGGTTGGGAGAGTCGGCACAGCTTCGACCAGGCGCTGGAGCGCACGGTACGCTGGTTTGTCGACAACGAGGCCTGGTGGCGGCCGATCAAGAGTGGCGCCTACCGCGACTACTACCAGAAGCAGTACGTCGAGCGCGGCTAGCCGCGCGCCGGCCGCGTCGCCAGCGCGTGGCGCGGCCGGCAAAAGCTGCGCTATTTCTCCGCAACTTCTTCATAATTGCTCCACAATGTTTCGGTATCCTCCCACTATCAGCTTATGAAGAGCTTATGGAGGACACAATGGAACGTCGAGACAGTTGGATTGGCTACGCGGCGCTGGCGCTGGGCGTGATCGCCTTATTGGTGGCGCTGACCGGGCGCTTTGGGACGCAGGTGTCGGTGCAGATTCCGGGCGGCGGCGTGGCCGTCAACCAGCCGCTGGACAGCGGCCCGAGCTTTGCGCCGGCCCCGCCGGTTGCGCCGGTTGCGCCGGGCGGCCGTGGCGAGCGCGGCCAGCAGTGGAGCCAGGCGCCGCAGAGCGGCCCGCAGGGTCCCAGCTTTGATCAGCGCGGCGCGCAGGGTCCGCAGGGCAGCTTTGATCAGCGCGGCGCTCAGGGTCCGCAGGGCGGGCGCGGCTTTGACCGCGACTTTGGCCCGCGCTTCGGCCGCGGCCACGGCTTCCGGCCGGGCGGCCTGCTCCGCATCCTCGCTGGCCTGGCGCTGCTGGCGTTCATTCTCCGCGCGCTGCGCAACCGCCGCCGGGGCCGCCGCTGGCACCAGGGCCAGCCAACCCCGCCCGCCGCACCTGTGGCGCCGGTCGCCCCAGTCGCCCCGGTGACGCCGACCCCGCCCGCCCCGCCCGCCCCGCCGAGCACGGGTGAGACCACCCTGCTGTAGTCGGACATCCAAGCGCGGCGCACAGCCCAGCTGTGCGCCGCTTCGAGGTTAAGCTATGAGCCGCACGATTGCCCTGGTTGACGACGAGCCGCGGATTGTCCAGATCGCCCGCGACTACCTGGAGCGCGCCGGCTTTCGGGTCGTCAGCGCCTCGGACGGCCAGCAGGCCGTGCGGCTCGTGCGCGAGGAGCGGCCGGCGCTGCTGGTCCTCGACCTGATGCTGCCGGGTATGGACGGCCTGGATGTCACCCGCACGCTGCGGCGCGACCCGCAGCTGGCCGGCCTGCCAATCATTATGTTGACGGCGCGCGTCGAGGAGGCCGACAAGCTGGTCGGGCTGGAGCTGGGCGCCGACGACTATCTGACCAAGCCATTCAGCCCGCGCGAGCTGGTGGCGCGGGTGCGGGCGGTGCTGCGCCGCAGCGAGGGCGCCGCCACGACCAGCAGCGTGATCCGCATCGGCGACCTGGTGATCGACCCCGACCGCCGCGGCGTGACCGTCGCCGGCCAGGCGGTCGAGCTGACCGCGACTGAGTTTGAGCTACTGCATATTCTGGCGCGCGAGCCGGGCCGCCCATTTACCCGCGCTCAGCTGCTGGAGCAGGCCTACGATGCGAGCTACGCCGGCTACGACCGCACTGTGGACGCCCACATCAAAAACCTGCGGCGCAAGATCGAGCCGGACGCCCACGAGCCGCGCTATGTCCTGACGCTCTACGGCGTCGGCTACAAGTTTGCGGAGCACTAGCATGCCATTTCGTCGCCGCCGCCGGCCGCTGCGAGTCCGCCTGTTCTGGCAGCTACTCCTGATGTTTGGGCTGCTGATCGGCTTTGGCATCGGCGGCACCACCGGCCTGATCAGCGTGGCCTTTCGCCAGATCACCAGCCGGAATTTGCCCAGCACCGCCGCCACGCTCCAGGAGCTGTGGGCCGAGGGGCTGGGCGATTACTATGCCGCGCACGGCAGCTGGGCCGGCGCCGATGAGCGGCTGGCCAGCTGGGTCGCCGTGCAGTCATCGCTGGCCAGCGGCACGCTGAGCTACCAGCTGCTCGATGCCCGCAGCCAGGTGATCATTGCGACCGACGATGCGCCGCTAGGCGAATTCATCGTCGCGCCGCCGGTTGCGCCGGACGCGCCGGACACGCCGCTCGCCCAGATCGTCAGGCCGGCGTCGGCCGCGCCGATTGTGGTCAACGGCCAGCTGGTCGGCACGCTACAGGTGGCGGCCAGCGGCCTGTTCAGCCCGCCGCCGGCCTTCAGCCACCGCCTGCGCGACGGCCGCGTGTTCACCTACACGCCGCCGACGCCGGTCGAGCAGCAGCTGCGCCGGTCGTTTTGGATGGTCGCGTGGTCGATTGGCAGCGTGGCCTTTGGACTGTCGGTGCTGATGTCGCGGCGGATCAGCCGCCCGCTGCGCCGCATGACCCAGGCCGCCCAGCAGGTCGCCGGCGGCGAGCTGAAGGTCAGCGTGCCTGGCTCGTCGATCCGCGAGGTTGACCAGCTGGCCTCGGCCTTCAACCACATGACCACCGACCTGGCCCACGCCGACCAGCTGCGCCGCAACATGACCGCCGACATTGCCCACGAGCTGCGCACGCCGCTGACGATTATTCGCGGCCAGCTGGAGGGGATTCTCGACGGCGTGTACCCGGCGACCGCCGAGTACGTTGCGCCGGTGCTGGAGGAGGCGAGCCTGCTGGAGCGGCTGATCGAAGATTTGCGGACGCTGAGCCTGGCCGAGGCCGACAAGCTCCCGCTGCACTACGATGACGTGCCGCCGGCCGAGCTGCTCGGCAATGTGGCGCGCGGCTTTGCGGCGCCCGCCGCCGAGCACGCCGTGCTGCTCAAGGTTGACGCCGACACGGCGCTGCCCGTGGTGCGCGTTGACCCGCAGCGCATGCAGCAGGTGCTAGGCAATCTGGTCAGCAACAGCCTGCGCTACACGCCGGCCGGCGGCGCGATCACGCTGGCCGCCGCGCTGAGCGACGGCGCCGTTGAGCTGACCGTCGCCGACACCGGCAGCGGCATCGCGCCCGACGAGCTGCCGCATATTTTCGACCGCTTCTGGCGCAGCGACCGCGCGCGGCAGCGCCACGGCAGCGCCGGGCTGGGCCTGGCCATCGCCCGGCAGCTCGTGGAGACGCAGGGCGGCAGCATTGTGGCCGCCAGCGAGCTGGGCCACGGCACCACGATCACGCTGCGCTTCCCGGTCGCGCCGCCAGCTGAGTTTTGACCCGACAATTCGGTATTCGCTGAGGCGATCATCTCGTCAGCTCCGCCGATTTGCGCAGCCGCGCTCAACCAAAGGGCGGCTGCGCGCTGTCGTGCCGGTCACTACACTTGGAACAATCCACTATCTTCGGTACAATGCGCACCCGCCCGTGACCGCACAAGGATTGACCGCCCATGCCGACAGCTCATCTCTCGACGCGCGGTTTGCTCACGACCTACCTGCGGCAGCAGCGCTGGCGGGTCCTGGCCCTCACCCTGCTGCTGCTCAGCACGATTGCGCTGCAGCTGGGCAACCCGCAGGTGCTGCGCTATTTCATCGACGCGGCCCGCGCCGGCGCCACGGACCGCGCGCTGCTGCTGGCGGCGCTGCTCTTTGTCGTGCTGGCGTTTTTGACACAGGCCGTCTCGGTCGCCGCCACCTATGTCAGCGAGACTGTCGGCTGGATCGCCACGAATCAGCTGCGCTCCGACCTGCTGCGCCACTGTCTGCGGCTGGACCTGAGCTTCCACAAAGCCCGCACGCCCGGCGAGCTGATCGAGCGGATTGATGGCGATGTGACGGCGCTGGCGAACTTTTTTTCGCAGTTTGTGATCCAGATTGTCGGCAACGGGCTGCTGCTGGTGGGCGTGCTCGTCGTCGTCGCCAGCATCGACTGGCGGGTTGGGGCGATGCTGGCCGCGTTCGCCACGGTGCTGTTCGTGGTGCTGCTGCGGGTGCAGCGGGTGGCGCTGCCGCACCGCATCGCCGGGCGGCAGGCCAGCGCCGAGCTGTTCGGCTTCCTGGAGGAGCGGCTGAGCGGCACCGAGGACCTGCGCTCCAGCGGGGCGATCAGCTACACGCTGCGGCGGCTATACGAGCGGCTGCGCACCGAGCTGGCGCGCGAGCGGCGGGCCTCGGTGATTGGGGCGCTGACGTGGGCGACGCCGATGGGCAGCAGCGCGCTGTTTATCGGCGCGACGTTTGCCCTGAGCGCCTGGCTGTTCCGCGGCGGCGCGATCACGCTGGGGACGGCTTACCTGCTGTTCGCCTACACCCAGGCGCTACTCCGCCCGCTGATCACGATCTCGCGCCAGTTTGAGGATTTTCAAAAGGCCAGCGCCGGCATCGCCCGCATCAGCGAGCTGTACGCGACGCCCACGGCGATTACGGACGGCGACGGCGCCGCGCTGCCGGCGGGGCCGCTGGCGGTTGAGTTCGACGGCGTGGGCTTTAGCTACGAGGACGGCGCGGCGGTGCTCCACGACCTCGACCTGACGATCCCGGCTGGCCGGACGCTGGGCGTGCTCGGCCGCACCGGCAGCGGCAAGACCACAATGACCCGGCTGCTGTTTCGACTCTACGATCCGCAGCGCGGCGCCGTGCGCCTGGCCGGCGCCGACCTCCGCGACCTCGCGCTGCCGACGCTGCGGGGCCGCGTCGGCATGGTGACCCAGGATGTCCAGCTGTTCCACGCCAGCCTGCGCGCCAACCTGGCGTTCTTCGACGACGCGCTGCCCGACGACCGCATGCTGGCGGTCCTTGACCAAGCTGGGCCTGCGGCCGTGGTACGACGGGCTGCCCGCCGGCCTCGACACGGTGCTGGCGGCCGGCGGCGGTGGCCTCTCGGCCGGCGAGGCCCAGGTGCTGGCGCTGACCCGCGTATTTCTCAAAGATCCTGGCCTGGTGATCCTCGACGAGGCCTCGTCGCGCCTCGACCCGGCCACCGAGCGGCTGATTGAGCGCGCGGTGGACACGCTGCTGCGCGGCCGCACCGGGATTATCATCGCCCACCGCCTGCACACCGTGCTGCGCGCCGACGACATTCTGATCCTGGAGGGCGGCCGGGTGGTCGAGCACGGCCCGCGCGTCGCCCTGATGGCCGACCCCGACTCGCGCTTTAGCCAGCTGCTGCGCACCGGCCTGGCGAGCGTGCTGGTCTAGCACCGAAGGAGTTTGGCATGCCCACTTGGCGCTATCTTGTCCGCCTGGTCCGCTACGCGCCGCTGATGTTCGCGATCAACTGCGGCTGCATCATCGCGGTGATGCTGCTGGAGCTGATACCGGGGCTGCTGGCGCGACGGTTTTTCAACTGGCTGGAGCAGGGCGCGCCCGCCGGCTTCAACCTCACGACGCTGGTTGCCGCGCTGGTGGCGACCGGCCTGGTGCGCGTCGCCATTGTGCTGGGCTGCCCCTACACCAACACCTCGTTTGTGTTCACCGCCGGCGGCCTGCTGCGCAAAAATATGCTGGCCCGCGTCCTGCAGCGGCCCGGCGCCCGCCCGCTGCCCTCCTCGGCCGGCGAGGCGCTGAGCCGTTTCCGCGACGACATCGACATGACACTGTGGGACATGATCCGCTGCAACGACTTCATCGCGCTGTTCAGCTTCTCGGTGGTCGGCCTGACGCTGATGCTGCAGATCAACGCCTGGATCACGCTGGCGGTGGTCGTGCCGCTGATGCTGATCGTGACGCTGGCCAATCTGATCGGCAAGCGCCTGGAGCGCTACCGCAAGGCCAGCCGCGCGGCCGCCGGCAGCGTCAGCGGCTTTTTGGGCGAGGTGCTGGGCGCCGTGCAGGCCGTGCAGGTCGCCGGCGCCGAGGAGGCCATCGTCGGCCACTTCGAGCGGCTCAACGAGACCCGCCGCACCGCCGGCCTCAAGGACCGGCTGCTGAGCGAGGCGCTGAACTCGGTGTTCAACAATACGATCAACCTCGGCACCGGGCTGATCCTGGTGCTAGCCGGACGCAGCGTGCGGGCTGGGACCTTCACCGTCGGCGACTTTGCGCTTTTTATCTACTACCTGGGGATTATCACCGAGTGCACCGGGCTGCTGGGGATGCTCTTGGCACGCTATAAGCAGGCCGGCGTGGCCTTCGAGCGCATGCAGACGGTGATGCAGGGGACGCCGCCGGCGGCGCTGGTCGCCCATAGCCCGGTGTATCTGCGCGACCTGCGCAGTCCGCTGCCCGACCTGGAGTGGACACCGGCCGGCCCCGAGCATGCGGTGCAGCCGCTGGCGGTGCGCGGCCTGACCTTTCGCTACCCTGACTCCAGCCGCGGCATCGAGGACGTGAGCTTCACGGTGCCGCCCGGCTCGTTCACCGTCGTCACCGGCCGGATCGGCTCGGGCAAGACGACGCTGCTGCGGGCGGTGCTCGGGCTGCTGCCGGCCGACGGCGGCGAGCTGCGCTGGGGCGAGCAGCCGGTGACGCAGCCCGATACGTTTTTCGTGCCGCCGCGGGCCGCCTACACGGCGCAGGTGCCGCGGCTGTTCAGCGACTCGCTACGCGACAACCTCTTGCTCGGCATTCCCGCGACCGACGCTGAGATCGGGGCGGCGCTGCATCTGGCGGTGCTGGAGGACGACGTGGCCGCGATGACCGGCGGCCTCGACACCGCCATCGGCGCCAAAGGCGTGCGGCTGTCGGGCGGGCAGCTCCAGCGGGCGGCCGCGGCGCGAATGTTTGTCCGTGACGCCAGCCTGCTAGTAATCGATGATGTTTCCAGCGCGCTCGATGTCGAGGTCGAGCGGACGCTGTGGCAGCGGCTGTTCGCCCACGCCCAGCAGCACGGCGCCACGAGCTACCTGGTGGTCTCGCACCGCGAGGCCGCGCTGCGCCAGGCCGATCAGATCGTGCTGCTCAACGGCGGGCGGGTCGAGGCAATTGGCACACTCGATGAGCTGCTGGCCACGTCCGAGGAGATGCGCCGCCTGTGGGCCGGCGAGCTGGCGCCGGCCGCGGCGGTGCCAGCGTAACTGCGCAGCTGCGCGCCGCGTCTAGCGCTCCGGCTCGGGGCGGGGTGCGGCGCCGCCCACGCTCACATACGCGACCAGCAGCAGCAACGCAAACATCCCGCTCACGCCGACCATCTGCCACTGCTTGCCAGAGTGGAGCAGCAGCCAGCGCAGCTCATCCAGGAGCAGCAGCGGGTGGGTGACCAGCTCCCAGGAGTTCCAGCGCAGAAAGCGGCCGGCGTAGACGCCAAAGCCGCTCAGGGCCGCGACCGCCACGACAAAGCCGTAGCTCGCGGCGGCGCCGGCGTAGCGCGCCACCACCCGCTGCATGCTGCGCAGCGAGGCCACCGCCAGCACGCAGCCGGCCCACGCGAACGTCGCCAGCAGCCCGGTGTCGTACCACACGATCCACCGCGGCTGCCAGTGGAGGTGCATCAGGTCGGTCACCAGGTAGAGCGTGTTGGGAAACAGCGCCAGCCAGGCCAGCGCCGGCAGCACGACGCGCCACGGCCAGGGCGGCGCGCGGCGCGTCAGCAGCTCGACCAGCAGCCCGAGGCCGTAGGGCAGCCAGGCCAGCGTCAGGTTCCAAAGCATCCAGTCGTACAAGTTGGTGCCGCTCAGTCGCTGTCGGCCGATCAGCAGCGCCAGCGCCAGGCCGCTCGCCAGCGTGACGCCCCAGAAGCCCCGCCGCCCTAGCCAGCCCAGCATTAATCGCAGAGTGTTGCCCATCGTCATCCTCGCTTGCTATGAGTAGCATAGCGTAGCAGGCTGCGCCGCGCCTGCCAATGCGCGCGCGCTGACCGCCGTGTGACGGCTCAGCCATCGCGCCGCCACGTCAGTGCAGCATTGAATACGCGCGGCCGGCATGCTAGGATGGGCCATGTACAGCGCGCCGGCGCTACTATTCTCGAAGTAGATGACTGTGGAGAGGAGAAAGAGTCATCATCCACATGAAATTTCGTCAGCTGCGCTTAGTAGCACTAACCTTTATCTGTGGACTCTTGGCTGGCTACCTCCCAACCCACTGGCATAAAAATCAAGTTACGGTCATGCAGAGTTGTATCGATCTCTTTCCGCGTGACAGCTGGACATTTTTCCCGTATCCAGATGCCCGAGATGTTACGTGTACAACTCTTCCAACTAATGCGATTATCCCACCGCCTGAAAAGCGAGAGGTTGGGACGAGGCATCCTATTTCGATTATTACCTTTATTACGGGAGCAAGCATAACCGAATCAGTTCACGACTTTTATTTTCCTGAGTTGTCTAAGCCCCAAGATGGATGGAATATTACTGTAGAAACAAATACTCCCGAAAAGATGACCTTCATTAAATCAAAGGTGGGAACCATATGGACGCTTTCGATAATTATTCATAGAGACTTACCTGCTGTCTGGGTTGAAATAATCCAGTTTGGTCAGTTTTACACACCTACGTAAGTATGCATCGCCCAGCACCTAACCTAATCGCTGATCGCTCGTCCCCAACTGACAACTGACAACTGACAACTGACAACTGACAACTGACAACTGACAACTGACGACTGAGAACTCGAATGCTTGATGAATATACCGACCTGCTGGCCCGGCTCCTCGACACCGCCGCGCAGCACGACGCCTACCTGATCGCCCGCGTGCAGCACGTTGCCGGCCGCGGCGTCAGCGTGGTCAACGGCACGACCGAGGGGCTGGCCGCCAGCGAGGCGCAGGGCCTGGGGCTGCACGTCTTTGACCGCGCCGGCCACACCGCCTTCGCCACCACCGACCGCCTGGAGGTCGGCGCGGCCGAGGGCGCGCTGCGCTCAGCGCTGGCCGGGCTGCGCGCCGCCGCGGACGCCGGCATGCAGCGCAACCCCGCGATCTACGACGTGGCCGCGGCGCAGGCCACCGTCATGCCGCCGACGCCGTACCAGCTGGATAGCCTCGACAGCGCCACGATGCAGGGCGAGTGCGAGGCGATCAACCGCGAGGTCGGCGGCTGGGACGCCGGCTTCAAGGTCAGCACCAGCTTTCAGATTGTGCGCGAGACCTGGCGCGTCGTCCGCTCCGACGGCACCGACGTGCGCTACCAGCTGCCGCGCGGCTACGCCAGCAACGCGATCACCGTGCAGGACGGCGCAACTCACACTGTACGCGCGGCGCTGGCACGGACAGGCTACGAAGTCCTGCGCGAGGAGCGCGGCACGCTCATGGCCCGCACGGCGGCGGCGGCGCGGCTGGCCCGCGACTTGGGCGCCGCGCCGCGCTACCCCGCCGGCGCCTACCCGATCATCATGGACTACGCGATGGCGAAAGGCTTAGCCCACGAGGCCTTTGGCCATGCCGCCGAGACCGACGGCATGCGGACCTCGATCCTGGGCCGCGCGGGCGTGTGGCGGCGCGGCGAGCAGCTGGCCAGCCCGCTGGTCTCGATCATTGACGAGCCGCTGGTCGGCGACCACGCCTACCAGCCGTACTCGCCCAACGGCGTGCTGCGCGGCCGCGCCACGATCCTCGATCACGGCGTGCTGCACGATGGGCTGGGCGACGTGTTCTCGGCGGCGGCGGCGGGCGTGCGGGTGATCGACGCGGCCCGCGCCCAGAGCTACGCCAGCGTGCCGGTGCCACGCATGACCAACATTCGCATCGAGCTGCCCACGAGCCACGACCTGCCCGGCAGCTTCGAGGAGCAGACGCCGGAGACCGTGCGGGCGGCGCTCGTCAACGCCGGGCTGCTGCGGCCGGGCGCGCCGGTGGTCTACCTGATGGGCTACAAGGGCGGCCAGGTCACGCCCGCGACCGGCGACTTTGTGTTCAACTGCGCGGCGGTCTACGAGCTGAGCGTTGAGGCGATCAGGCTGTATCAGCCGGCGATTTTCAGCGGGCAGGCGCTGGCGGCGCTCCAGGCGATCCGCGCCGGCTTCGGGCCGCTCCAGCTCGATGCGATGGGGTTTTGTGGCAAGGCCGGGCAGTCAGTGCCGTCGTCGGGCGGCTCGCACTATTTTCTCTACCTTGACGCCCATCCGGCGGTACAGCTCGGCGGCCAGGCGTAGGCAAGGGTATGTTATACTCCGGCCAGGAGTGCGTGCGCCGCACCTTCGCCCGCTCGCAGCGAGGTTTGCCAGATGGCCATGATTTTGATCGTTGACGATGTTGAGGGCAACCGGACAGTGCTGGCGCGCATGCTGGCTTTCAGCGGCCACCAGACGATCATGGCCAGCAGCGGCGTTGAGGCGCTGGACATTCTGGAGCACACGCGGCCCGACCTCATTCTGCTTGATCTTTCCATGCCGGGGCTGGACGGCTGGACCGTCACTAAGCATCTCAAGGCTCACTCCGAGCTGACTACGATTCCAGTGATTGCGGTGACGGCCCACGCGATGGCCGGCGACCGCGAGCGCATTCTGGCGGCTGGCTGCGACGACTACATCGCCAAGCCCATTGACTATCCGCTGCTGCTGGCCACGGTTAGCCGCTACCTCACGCCGCCGGCAGACCAGGCATAACCGCCAGCGGCAGCCGCACGATAAAGGTTGTCCCCACGCCCGGCTGGCTGCGCAGCGTGATCGTCCCGCCCAGCAGCTGGCATAGCCGCTGGCTGATCACCAGCCCCAGCCCGGTGCCGCCATACTTGCGCGTCGTCGAGGCGTCGGCCTGCATAAACGGCCGAAACAGCCGCTCCTGCTGCTCAGGCGTGATGCCGATGCCGGTGTCGCGGACCACAAACCGGAGCCAGCCCGGCGTGTCGGCCGCCACCTCAAGCGTTATGTCGCCCTGATCGGTGAACTTCGCGGCGTTGCTCACCAGATTCAGCAGCACCTGGCGCAGCCGCCCGCCGTCGCTGACCAGCGAGCGCACCGCCGGGTCGGTGGCAATGCGCAGGCGGTTGCGGTTCTGCTCGACTAGCGGGCGGGCCAGGCTCGTCACCGTCGCCAGCAGCTCATCAATGACTACGACCTCACGCAGCAGCTCAACCCGCTCCGACTCGATCTTGGACAGGTCGAGAATATCGCTCAGCAGCCGCAGCAGATGCTGGCCGGCGCGCTGAATCTCGGCTAGGTCTGGTAGCAAGTCCTGGGCGCCGCGGGCGTCCAGCTCCAGCTGGAGCAGCTGGGTAAAGCCCAGCACCGAATTCAGCGGCGTCCGCAGCTCGTGGGACATGTTGGCCAAAAACGTGGACTTGGCGCGGTTGGCGGCCTCGGCGGCCTCTTTGGCGGCCTGGAGCGACTGGGCCACCCGCGCCCGCTCGGTGATGTCGCGGCTAATGCCGATCACGCCCAGCACCGCGCCGTCCTGCGCCAAATAGGGAAATTTGGTGGTCGAGAGGACCAGGGGCTGAGCGTCGGTGCCCAGAATCGTCTCATAGCTGTGCGGCTGCCGCGCGGTGAGCACCAGGCGGTCGGCGGCGTCCAGCGCCGGCAGCGTCGTCGATAGCTCGGCGTCGGTGTGGCCGAGCATGGCGCTGACCGTCAGGCCGCGCTGCCGGGCGCCCGCCGGACTCATCAGCAGATAGCGGCCGGCGCGGTCCTTGATAAAGATCGCATCGGTCGAGTGCTCGATGATCGCCCGCAGCTTCTGCTCGCTGTCGTGGGCGGCGGCGTACAGCCGGGCGCGGCTCATGGCCAAATTGAGGTGCTCGCTGAGCGCCAGGATCAGCCGCAGATCGGCAGCGCCCAGCCGCAGATCGCCGGTGGTCTCGACGTTGACGACGCCGACCACCGCGCCATCGACGACCAGCGGCACACATATCTCCGAGGTCAGCCCGGCAAACGCGCCGACAAAGCCGGGATCGCTGGCGACATCTTCGAGCAGCACAGGCACGCCGGTGCGGGCCACGCGGCCCATCACGCCGCGGCTAATCGGCAGGTGGGTGATGAACTGCTCGTAGCCGACCTGGTGCTGCATCACCAGCAGCGGCCCCTCGATCAAATACAGGCTGACCTGGCGGTAGCCCAGCGTCGTCGCAATCGCCTCGACCACCGTCCGAAAGACCACTGGCAAATCCAGCTCGCGGGCCAGCGCGGTGCGGACGCGCTCCAGCAGCGCCAGCTCGTGGGCCTGCCGCTCGGCCGCGGCCAGCAGCGCGCGATAGCGCTGCTCGCTGTCGCGCAGCGCCTGCTCGTCGCGCTTGCGCTGGGTCACATCGAAAAAGACCACGACGATCCCGGCCAGCCCGGCGGCGCCGCGCACCGGGCTGAGCAGCAGCGAGATCGGCAGCGGCGCGCCAGCTTTGGTCAGCAGCACGGCATCGTTGGTCTGGTAGGTCTCGCCCGCCACGAGCGCGGCCTGTAGCGCCGCCAGGTCCAGCGTTGAGCCGACCACGTGCTCGATCAGCGGCTGCTCGGCCAGCTCGCTCGCCTGCCAGCCGACCAGCCGCTCGCCCTCAGGGTTGAGCGATATGAGCTGCCAGTTGGCGTCGAGGACCGCCAGGCCAGCGCCCAGCGAGCTGATGATCGCCTGAAGCTTGTCGCGCTCGGCGGCGATGAGCGAGGCAGTCGAGGCCTGCAGGTTGGCGTACAAATCTTGCATCTCGCGCGACGAGATTGTCAGCGAGCGCTCCAGCAAGTAGCGCTCCTGGTCGGCCTCGGTGTAGCTGCGCTCAATCCGCCCTAAAATTCTTGCCACTCCGCGGCGCTGGGCGGCGTGTCGGGCTGTAGCCCCATGCGCTTGAGCTGTCGCTTAAGCAGCGGGTGCATCCGGCGCTCCTTCGCTAAACGTGGTCAGCGTCATGGTCTGATTGTGTAGCTCGCAGCTGCCGGGGCCGGACGGCGACAGCTCGCCATACGAGTAGAAGCCGATCTGCTGGGAGCTGGGCGGCAGCGCCTCCAGCGTCGCCTCCAGCTCCTCCTCGCTACGCTCGCCCAGGATCAGCCGCCGCCCGACGCAGCTGATCGCCACCGACAGCACCGGCCCGTTGGCCGCGATGCGGCTATGCTGCCCGGCATCGGCGGCGGCCTCGATCAGGCGGTCAAAGTTGGCGCGCATCAGCTGGGCGAAGGCGCCCTCGGGCACGTCGCCGGCGAACTGCATTGACTGCGCGGCCTCGTCGATGGCCAGCACGGTGCGCACGACCTGTGGCTCGGCGCCGCCCGCCAGACGCAGCGCCAGCGGAAACAGCAGCGCGGTCGCCGGCAGGCCGGCCGCGCGCTCGCCCAGATACTCTTTGTACAGCTGGAGCGCCGGGCGGCCATCCAGCTCATACAGCACATTGCCAGCCGAGCGGGTGATACGGCGCTCAGGGCCGAAAATGTCCCAGCCGCCGCGCGAGCCGTAGCCGACCTGCAGCGCGGCGCCATACAGGCCGACCGCCGTGGCCCAGCCGGTGCGCGGCGCGCCGCCCTGCCAGACCCAGGTTGGCCCAAAGCGCGCGCCGTCGCCCGCCAGGCCGCCGGTGATCACCACGGCGGGCGGCAGCAGCGCCGTCAAGCCGCGGACCAGCGCGCTGCCATTGACGTGCGTGCCCTCGGACAGCACCAGGACTGCGCGCAGCTCGGGCGCCGCGAGCTGCGCGGCCATCGCCCGCCCAGCGCCATCCGAGTCAGCGGTGCAGCTGATCGGCGCGCTCGCCAGGCGCAGCGCCGTGTGCTCGAAGCGGACCAGCGCCACCGCCAGGCTTGCATCGCAGAGCTTGGCGCCGTAAATCTCGCCGGCCGTCGAGCAGCCGACCAGCGTGCTCTGGGGATACTGTGCCGCCAGCACCTGAAGCGCGGCAGGCTCGGCGGCAAAGCTCGGCGCGGCAAATACCAGGATCAGCGTCTGCGGCGAGTTCAAGGTCGGGCAGCGGCGCCGACCAGCCGGCCTCCGCGGTGTAGCTACGGGTTTCAAGCTGCATGGGGGGAAGTCCTTGTGTTGAAGCGAAGCGCGGCGGAAAATATTGGGCGGTGGAGAGCGGGCCAGCTAGCGGCGGCGCAGGCGCGCGGCCCGGCCGCCGAGCCAGCGCTGCAGGCGCCGCCACAGCTGCTGGCCGCGCTGGAGCGTCGCGCCGTCGGGGTCGTCGGGGCCGTACTCGGCGGCGACGTAGGCCGCGGTCAGCGCGGCGACATCGGGCGCGGCCGGCGGGATCGTCGCGCCCAGCGTGGCGCTGTACTCAAACGGCGTCACCGCAGGTGGGCGCGGCACACCGCGGGCGGCGCCGGCCTGCAGCATCCGGCGGTAGAGCTGGCGCATGCGGGCGCGGGCGCCGGTGGCCCGTGGGCGCCGGCGCGGAGCCGCGGGCGGGCGCCGCAGCCGCCGCCGCACCGCCGCCGAGACCAGGCCGCTCCAGCGCTGGGCGTCGGCCCACCAGCTTTCTAGCCAGGCGAGCAGCCAGCGGAGCAGCGGCCAGCGGCGGAGCAGCGCGCGCAGGGCCGGACGCTGCTCGATGTAGCGCAGCGCGGCCACCACAATCAGCAGGACGACGCAGCCCCAAAACACCAGCGCCGGCACCAGCGGCCGCGTGGCGCTGCCAGGGTCGGCGAGCTGCGGCGGCGCGATGGGCGGTAGGGCGGGCGCGGCGGGCGCCGACGTGCCGCGCAGCAGCGAGATCGGCCAGGCGAATGGCAGCAGGATCAGGCCGATTATAAACAGAAACAGCGTGCTGAGGAGCGAGAGCAGCCAGAGCAGCGCGTTGGCGACAGGGATCAGCGGCGGCGGCGGCGCGACCCGCGCCAGCGCGCCGAGCGCTGGGCCGAGCAGCGCCAGCACCACGAGCAGCAGCGTGCTCGCGCGGCTCCACTGCCGCGGGATGCGCTGGTCAACCGCAGCGCCGTCGCTGCGCCAGCCGGTGTGCAGCTGCTGCAGGCGGGCCGTGCTGTGGAGCAGCAGCCCGCCGCCGACCACCGCCAGCGCGCCGATGACCGCCTGGCCCGGCACCGTGGCCAGCAGCGCCCAGCCCGGTGTGGCGCCGCGCACCGCGATCAGCGCGGCGCCCAGCGCCAGCGCGCCGACGGCCAGCAGCACGCGGTCGAACCGCGCCACCACCTCGCTGGCCTCGACATCCAGGTGGCCGCGCAGGATCGTGCCGCGCTCAACGGCGGCCCCACCGCCCGGCGCCGCGCTCCACAGTAGCACCTGGCCGCTGAGCCAGGTCGCCAGGCCCCATGTCGCCGCCGCGACCAGCCCGTAGCAGATGAACGGGATCGAAAAAAAGCTCAGCGGGTCGCGCAGCCACGGCTCGATCTGCGCGCGCAGCGGGCGGCCGTCGGCGGCCATGACCCAGCCGCGCACCAGCACCGCCAGCATCACCGCCTCAAACAGCCGCAGCCGCCACTGGTCAGCCCAGGTTTGGCGCTCGGCAACCACAATCCGCTGACTGAGGATCGCCTCCAGCGTGATCACCAGCACGACCGGCAGCGCCCAGCGAATCTGCCACTCGGGGCCGAACGACCACAGCGCCGCCTGCCCGGCGGCCAGCGCGCCGCAGACCACCAGCACGACCAGAATCAGCACGCGGATGTTTGGAAGCAGCGTTCGCATAGGCAGTCTCGTGTGGAGCTAGCGCCGGATTGGCAGGCCGTGAGGATCAACGGTCCAGACCGCCAGGCCGTAGCGCTGCGCCAGGGCTAGGCCGCCGGTCGTGCTTTCGAGGAGCAGCAGCGCGACATGCTGGCCGCGGCGCACCATCGCCAGCACGTGCGGCAGGTCATCGGCGGTGAGATCGGTGAGCGTCAAAATCAGTGTACCACCCCACGGCAGCGGCTGTTGGCCGAGCAGCGCCCAGATCGAGCCGTCGGGCGCCAGCTCCAGGCGGCCGAGGAGTTCCAGGAGCAGCGCGCGCTGCCCGGCGCCTTTGGCCAGCCGCAGCGCCACGCCGCGCTGCCCCGTCGCGGCGTCCAGGCCATCGCTGACCAGCCCGACCGGCAGCTTGCGCGCCAGCAGCGCCACCGCCAGCGAGGCCACCGCGATCACCGCGCGCTCGGCGGCGTTTTGCAGGACGCGGGCCGGGTAGGCCGTGCGGCTGAACGCCAGCGCAAAGGTCGTCTCGGGCGCAATCGCCGGGTCGGCGCGGCGGACCATCAGCTCCTGGCGATGGGCGGTCGCCTTCCAGTCAATCCGGCGCACGCCGTCGCTCGGCTGGTAGGCGCGGACGCCGCTGGGCCGCGCCGGGTCCTCGCCGCGGCGCTGTCGCATCGCCAGCGGCCCGAACGGCAGCGCCGCCGGCAGCCGCAGGTCGCCGACCGGCAGAATCCGCGGCAGCACTGTCAGCGCGCTGGTCGGGATCGTCAGGTGCTCGGTCGCCAGCCCCAGCACATCGCCGAGCGCCAGGCGGGTCGGGCCGAGCTGGTAGTAGCCGCGCTGGACAGCCCGGACGGTGTAGGGCAGAGTATGGCGCCCGCCGGCCGGCAGCGCAATTACGGCGTGTGGCACGACGGTGCCGCGCAGATTCAGCGGCACCAGCTCCTCGACGGCGAGCCACGGCAGTGGCACCAGCGCGGTGTTGTGGACCTCAATGGCGACCTCGACCGCGCTGCCCCACGTGGCGACCGGCGCAGCGCGGCGCTGCACCCGCAGGCTGCGGCGCAGCTGCCCGGTCCACACGCCGCTGACCACGGTGGCGCCGCCCAGCATGGCGGCGACGCTGCCGAGCAGCGCCGAGTGCAGCGTGACCGCCGCCAGAAACAGCGTCAGCGCCAGGAGGCGCAGCGTCAGCACGGCGGGCCGCCGTGGCTACGCCGCATCGTCGTCGACCGCGACGGCGGCCACGATCTCGCGGATGATCGCCGCCGCCGTGCGGCCGCGCAGCCCGCTCTCGGGCTTGAGCAGCAGGCGGTGGGTCAGGACCGGCGCGGCCAGCGCCTTGAGGTCGTCGGGGATCACAAAGGCGCGCCCGGCCAGCGCCGCCGCCGCCTGGGCCGCGCGCTGGAGCGCCAGGCTGGCCCGCGGGCTGGCGCCCAGCGCCACGTCGGGGTGCTCGCGGGTGGCGGTGATCAGCCGCAGCAGATACGCCACCAGCCCGTCGCTGACGTGGATGGCGTCGAGCTGGCGCTGGAGCAGCGGCAGCACATCGGCCGCGACTACCGGCCCGAGCGTATCAATCGGGTGCTGGCCGCCCAGCGCCCGCAGCATGCGCGCCTCGTCGTCCAGCGTGGGATAGCCGACGCTTAGCTGCATCAGGAAGCGGTCGAGCTGCGCCTCGGGCAGCGGAAAGGTGCCCTCGAACTCGACCGGATTCTGGGTCGCCAGCACAAAAAACGGCCGCGGCAGCGGGTAGGTCGTGCCGTCGACTGTCGCCTGGCGCTCGGCCATCGCCTCCAGCAGCGCCGACTGGGTGCGCGGCGTGGCGCGGTTGATCTCGTCGGCCAGCAGGACGTTGCTGAACAGCGGCCCCGGCCGAAACTGAAATTCGCCGCTCGCCTGGTGGTAGACCGAGACGCCGGCGATGTCGTTGGGCAGCAGGTCGGGGGTGCATTGGACGCGCCGAAACTCAACGCCCAGCGACACGGCCAGCGCCCGCGCCAGGATCGTCTTGCCGGTGCCGGGCACGTCCTCCAGCAGCACATGGCCGCCGGCCAGCAGCGCGACCAGCAGCTGATCGATCACCGCGGTCTTGCCGATGATCACCTGGCTGATATTGTCGCGTAGCGCCGTGGCAAACGCCGCCACCGTCGGCGGCGCCGCGCTCACGCCGCCTCCGCGCGGTCAAGGCGCTCAAAGACCGGCAGCTTATCGAGCGGCGCCGGATAGTTGGTGAGGCGCTGCGGCCCCTCGAAGACGGTGCCATCCCAGCGGTCGCGCCAGCGCCCGGCCGGCAGGTACACCGAGCGACTCGTCGCGCCCGCGGCCAGCACCGGCGCCACCAGCAGGAGGTCGCCGAGCAAAAATTGGTCGTTGACGGTGTAGCAGACCTGGTCGTCGGGGTGGTGCCAGAAGAGCGGCCGAATGATCGGCGTGCCGTCGCGCAGCGTCTGGTCGATCAGCGAGTGGAGGTAGGGCGCCAGGTCGGCGTGAACCTTAACCCAGCGGCGGCAGATCGCGTCGGCCTCGTCGTCGTACTGCCACGGCGGGATGCTGAACTGCATCGCCGGCAGCAGCGCCGTCAGCTGCGTCCAGCGGATCAGGAGTTCGCGGTCGGGCAGCTCGCCGCCGTAGGCGTTGCCGCCGATCATGTCGGGCAGAATAAAGGGGTAGCCGATCAGGCTCATGGTCAGCGCCTGGGTCAGCACGCTGTGCAGGCCGTTGTCCAGGCCCCAGCGGCTCCACTTGTCCCACTGCCGAAACAATATCCCGGCCCGCTGCGAACGCCAGCCGGTCCGCACCTCGGTCCAGCTGAAGTGCTGGGCGATCCACGCGATGTAGCGGTCGCCGTAGTGTCGCCGGTCGAGGGGAAAGGCGAAGCGGGCGTCGGGCGGCACGAAGTTGGACTCGGCGCCGTCGAATTTGAAGCCGTCGACGCCGTAGTCGCGCTGGAGCCGCTGGAGGCCGGCCAGCCACCAGTCGAGCGCGGCCGGGTTGGATACGTCGAGCAGCCCGCCGAAGCCCTGCCACCAGCGGGTCAGAAACGGCGCGCCGGTCGCGGGGTGCTGCACCAGAAAGCCGCGGGCCGCCGCGTCGGCATAGCCCACGCTGTCGGGCGCGAAAAACGGTGGCACCCACAGCGTGACCTTAAAACCCTGGTCATGCAGCGCCGCGATCATCGCCGCGGGATCGGGGAATTTTTCGCGGTCGAACGCCAGGTCGCCATACGCGCTTTGCCAGCGGTCGTCGATCTCCAGCACCGAGCGCGGATAGCCGCGGCCGACAATCTCGTCGGCGAACTGCAGCACGGTGGCCTGCGACACGCCCATCTTGTAGCGCGCCCAGGTGGTCCAGATCGGCTTGGCCCAGACCTCGGCCGGCGGCGCTGACGTAGGGTGGCCCAGAAAGCGCAGCGCCTGCGCGAAGGCCGCCGGAATGTCGGGGGCCAGCAAAATATCGACCGCCAGCCGGGGCCGTGGCCGCTCGACAATCGCGTCAAACTCGGCGCCGAAGGGAATCTCGGGCGCCCGCACCGCCAGCCGAATCTGGCCATCGCCGCTGCGGTTGATCGTCAGCCCCAGCGTGCCGCCGGTCTCCTCGACCAAAAGGCCGACGCCAGCCGCGCCCAGCAGCAGCGGTGTGCAGATGTTCAGCGTGCCGTCGTCGGCGTGATCGTAGGGCATCAGCGGCTGCGAGATCACCTGGGCCACATCGAGCGGCCAGGTCTGGACGACGCGCTCGCCCAGGCCATACCACGGCCCGCCCGGCTGGAGCATCAGCCGCAGCCCGACGGTCGGCAGCGTGGCCGGGCCGGCCAAAATCAGCCGAAAGCCGGTCTCGGCCGCCTCGACCTCCAGGGTTAGCTGCGACAAGTCGCTGCTGGTCGCGTAGCGCAGCGTCAGCGAGTCGCCGCGCTCATCGGTGCTGACCAGGCCAACAGCGCCCAGCTCGACGCCGTACACCTCGCCCCACATCGGCGAGGGCGCGGTGGTCAGCACCACCCGCCCGTCGCGCTCGATCTCGATCCTGCCATCCGCCGCGACTCGCAGCCGCCCGCCCGCCGACACTAGCTCAGCCATACGCTCGCCTCTCCCACTCCCGCGCCCTACTTGGCCCGCGGCCCGATGCCCATCTCCTGGCCCGCCAGCAGCCGCTGGATGTTGGCGCGGTGCATGTACACCACGACCACCAGCGCCACCCACACAAACCCCGCGAACGGCCACGGCAGGCGGTCGGTCGCCGCCATCCAGGTCGCCGCCAGCGCCGTCGTAAACGTTGACACCATTGAGGCCAGCGAGGGGTAGCCTTTGATTTTGTAGACCACCGTCCAGGATGCCGCCGCCAGCGCCACCAGCAGCGGGTTCATCGCCAGCGCAACGCCGGCCGCGGTCGCCACGGCCTTGCCGCCGCGAAAGCGCAGATACACTGGGAACATATGGCCCAGCATCGCCACCAGGCCGACCACGATCACCAGCGGCGGCGCGAGGTGCGCCCAGCGATAGGCCAGCGCCGCCGGCACCGCGCCTTTGAGCATATCGAGCGCCAGCGCCGCCAAAAATGGCCGGAAGCCACAGTTGCGCCAGACGTTCGACGCGCCGGTGTTGCCGCTGCCGACCGTCCGCAGGTCAACGCCACGGCTTTTGGCGACCAGAAAGCTGAACGGGATCGCGCCAAACAGGTAGGCGAAGCCGCATAACCAAAGCAGTGTGGGAGTGACCATAGGTGCTCCTGCGAGCGCTGGGGCCAGCGTGTGTCCACTGCATTATAACCAGGTCCGCAAGCATGGTACACTCAGGCTCAGGAGCGAACCATATGCAGTGTATTGCGTTCACCGGCTTTTTGGGCAGCGGCAAAACCACGGTCATCCTGCGCACCGCCCAGGCGCTCGGCGCGCGCCAGGCTCGCGTGGCGATCATCGAGAACGAGCGCGGCGCGATCGGCGTCGACGGGCCGTACCTGGAGTCGCAGGGCTTGGGCGTGCGCGAGATCAGCGACACCTGCGTATGCTGCGATATTCAGTCCAACCTCGGCCACACCGTGCGGCTGATCGACAGCCTGTATCACCCCGGCTGGCTCTTGCTGGAGCCGAGCGGCGTCGCCCACCCCGACGAACTGGCCAACACCATCGAGGACGACGTGATGCCCGGCACGCGCTGGACGCTGGTCGGGCTGCTCGATGCGGTGCGCTTTGGCAAGCTGTGGGCCGACCAGGCCGGGCTGGGCTACCTCTTGCGCTGGCAGATCGAGCGCGCCGAGCTGGTGCTGCTCACCAAGACCGACGCTGTGACGCCCGAGCAGCAGCGCAGCATCGCCGCAATCATTGACGGCGTGCGGCCCGGCGTGCGGGTGGTGCCGCTGGGCCGCGACAGCGCCGTCGGCGAGACGGTGCTGGCCGCGCTGGCGGAGATCGGCGTATGCTAACGGCCGGCAGCGCCGCCCGGCGCGTTTCCCTCGCATCGGCCACGACCTGCAGCGGCCCGGCGTTTGCCGCGACCGTCGCCGCGTTTCTGCGCCAAGTCGACGCCGCCTTGCAGCAGTCGGCGCCCGCGTGGGTCGGCCACTGCAAGCTCCTTGTCAGCGCCGCCGACAGCTCGGCCTACGCCTCGATCACCGCTGCGGACGATGAGGTGCGCTGGTCTGGCACGCTCGCCGCGAGCTTTGACAGTGCCGAGATCACGGCCTATGCAGCGATCTACAATCTGAGCGATGCCCAGGTCGCCGCGGCCCTCGACGCCCACCTCGCCGCGCTCGCGCTGGAGTAGCGCAGCTGCGCGCCGGCCCGCGCACAGCCGAACCTAGCGCAGCGCTGCAATCACGGCCGGCGTCGCCGCAGCACAGCGAGCTGCGACGCACATTAACGACGACACGGCAGCGCCTCGGAGGCACTGCCGTGTCGTTATGTATAGCTAGATGCTGCTAGCGGCCCTGCTCTTTGGCCATGCCCTGCGCCGCATCTTTGGCCTGGTCTGTGGCCTGATGCACCACATCTTTGGCCTGCTCAGTGACATGCTGCACGGTTTCCTGGACCTTGCCCATCGTTTGCTGGGCGACATCCTGCACCTTGTCGACCAACTGGTCGCGGGTCTCGCCCATCAGCTGATGCTCGGCGCGCGTCTCGGGGATGGCCAGGCCGACCGCCGCGCCGACCGCCAGCGCAACGGCGCCGACCGCCAGCGGATTCTCGTGCAGCGTCCGGCGGAACCGATCCTCGACCCGCCGCGCCTGGTACTGGGCCTCGTCGGCCAGCTCGCTCGCGGTGCTCTGCGCGCTGTCAACCAGGTTGCTGGCCCGGTCGGCGACATTGCTGGCAGTCTCTTGCACCCGGTCGGCGACATTGCTGGCAGTCTCTTGCACCCGGTCGGCGACGTTGCCCGCGGTGTCTTGCACCCGATCAACCGCCTTGCCGATGACCTGCTGGCCCTGCTCAACCACGCCGGCGTCGTGCTGCTGGTAGCCCGTGTTGCCCGTCGGGTAGCCCGTGCCGTAGCGCACCTGCTGGCTGCTGGTGTAGCCATACTGGTTGGCGGGGTAGCTGCCGCTCGATGGCAGCGTGCGGGGTACGCCGCGGCCGCTGTAGCGCGTGGGCCGGCGGCCGCCGTTCATAAACAGCCAGCCCAGCCCGATGCCAACCAGCGCCGCCGGGATCGGGTTCTCACGGATCGTGTCCATCATCGTGGCGCGGGTTTCTTCGACGGTGTCGCTTGCTCGCTGTACCATATGCTCAACCTTTCCAATGGTGGCCTCACGGACCGCGATCTTGGCCTCGTGAACCTGCTCGTTGATCTGATCCTTGACCGTCTCTTTAATCGTCGTCGGATTCAGGCGCGCCTGAATCGCATCGATCGTGCTGCCTAGCTCGGCGCGGGTCTGCTCAATGTTCGACCGAATCTCAGCGGTTGATTCTGTCGGTGTCGCTCGTGCGCTCCACCGAGTTCAGCCCAGAGTTCAGCCCATACTCGTCGCGTTCAATCATCGGGTCTGCTCCTTTACCATCTGCGCGTCTTCCTTCAGCGTCTGGATCGTCTCGCGGGGCGTCGGGTCGATCCGCTTCAGGGCGGTGAGGCCCTTTTGGACCAACATATAGCCAACGCCCAGGACGATCACGCCGACCAGCAGCGCCGAGGCCCACAGCGGCATAATCCGGCCGAGACCGAGAATAATGCCGCCGAGCACAGCCAGCAGACCGGCGTAGGCTAGGGCGCCGCCGGCGCCGACCAGGCCCACATCTTTGCCAGCGCTGGTGACCTTGTTGGTCATCTCGGTCTTGGCCAGCTGCACTTCCTGCCGGACGAGATTGCCAGTTTCGCTTGCAAGGTCGGCAAAGAGTTCGCCGAGCGAGCGCTCGTCACTCCGTTCCTGCATCATTTTTTCGTACTCCCTGTGCCTGAGTCACCCGCGCCGCCGTAGCTCGTCGTGCCGCCGCCGTAGCTCGTCGTGCCGCCGGTCGTGCCGCCGAGGTTTGAGCCACCGCCGTAGCTCGTCGTGCCGCCGGTCGTGCCGCCGAGGTTTGAGCCAGTGCCGTAGCTCGTCGTGCCGCCGGTCGTGCCGCCGAGGTTTGAGCCGCCCGAGCCATAGCTGGTCGTGCCACTGCTCTGGCCATATTGGGCGTCAGACGCGCCGTAGCTGGGGCCGCCGGTGTAGGTATAGCTGGAGCCGCTGGTGCCATACGAGCGGCTGTACTGCCCGCCGCCTGAGCTGCGCGTCGCCTGGCCCGAGCTTTTCAGAAAGCGCGCGGCGAGCACGCCCAGGGCAATCGCGCCGCCGACGAACAGCGTTGGCTGGCGGCGGGCAAACTGCTCGACATCGCCGACGAGCTGGCCGACATCGCGGTTGTGCAAATAGCCCGAGAGCTGCTCAACCCGGTCGGCGGCCTGCGTGATGTAGCCGTGCACCGGGCTATCCTGCTGCTGGTCGCGGAGCTGATCGCCGGTTTTGCGCAGCGCCTGCGCCACGGTGCCGAGGCTTTCGGCGGCCCGATCTTTTTGGAACGCCACCTGGGTCGAAACGCGCTCGCGGGCCTGATCAGTCACCTGGACCACGGTCTGCTTGGCCTGGTCGGCGACCTCGCTGGCCACCTGCTTGGCCTGGTCAACCGCCTCGCCCGTCACCTGCTTGGCCTGATCCGTGACCTGGCTGGCGACCTGGGCCGCCTTATCCGTCTGGCCGCTCGTGGTATCGTCGATCTTGACGGTCTCAAAACCGCTCGCCCCTGAGAACGTGCCGGGTTGATTTGGGGTGTTGGTCATCGCTGCTTCCTTTCCTCTACACGCCAGCGCGGCGTCTCTCAAGGAAGCTCCGGCTAGGCAAAAAGTATGCCACCCGCCCTGCTGCAATCGCGGACAGCTGCCAGGAGCACAAGGCAACAACCGGCCGCGACCCTGAGTTGCAGAGCGTGATCGGCAGCGATTGCTGCGGAGCGGGCCGGGCATGCCGCGCTGTGGGCCGCGGCCGGCGTCGGGTATACTGCGGGCATGGATGAGACGACGCAGATGATTCGTCGGCCCGCGCCACGCACCCGTGGCCTGGGCCACGCACCCGCGGCGGTGCGCTAGCCGTGCGCCGCCAGTCGCTGGCCGCGCGGCTGACGCTGTCGCACCTGGGCGCGGCGCTGGTGTGCATTGTCCTGCTGGGCGGCAGCCTGGTCGGGCTGATCGCGCGCTCACAGCGCACCCAGACGCTCGCGGCAATTCAGCGCCAGGCCCAGATCTACGCCGCCTACGCCACGACGCTGGCGCCGACGACCACCGCGCTCAGCGCGCAGGCGGCGGCGGTCGTCGGCCGCTTCCCCACGACCGCCGATGTCGCGGTGCGGATGTTCGCCCCCAACGGTGCCGCGCTGTTCAAGGGCCAGCTGGGCGAGTTTCCGTCGTCGCCGGTCCACCAGTATGTGAGCGGTAGCCTCTTGCCCGTCCCCATCGGCGAGAGCAGCGCCCGCCGCTATGCCGCCGAGCCAGTCCGCAGCAACGGCGTGCTGATCGGCGTGGTCGAGGTCTCGCAGAGCACCGACCGCGAGCGCGCGTTGATCCGCGAGCTGCTCCTCACACTGCTGGGCGCCGGCAGCGGCGCGGCCGTGGTGGCGCTGGGCCTCGGCGCGATCCTGGCCCGCACGCTGATTCGGCCGCTGCGAGCGCCTGGCGCACGTCACCGCCACCATCGCCGGCGGCGATCTGGCGGTGCGCTCCGACGACGCCAGCCGCGATGAGATCGGCCTCCTGGCGGCGCAGATCAACCAGATGGCCGGCGACCTCGCCGCCCGCCTGGCCCAGGTCGAGCAGCTGGCCGCGACCCGCCAGGAATTTTATCGCCGCGTCTCCCACGAACTCCGCACGCCGCTCGCCGCCATCCGCGGCACCGCCGAAAACCTGGAGGACGACGCCAGCGCCGAGCAGCTCGCGTCGCTGACGGTGATTCAGACCGAGGCCGCGCGCCTCCAGCGCCTGGTCAACGAGCTGCTGGAGCCGGGCGAGCACCAGCTCGTGCCGATCCGCCAGCGCCGGCCCATTGACCTTGTGGCGCTGGCCCGCGAGTGCGTCGCGCTGCTGCAGCCCCGCGCCGAGCGCGCCGGGATTATGCTGCAGCTCACGGCCGCGGCGCCGGCCACGGTCGTCGGCGACCGCGACCGCGTGAAGCAGGCCGTGCTGAACCTCCTCGATAACAGCCTCGCAAGTGGACACCGCCGGGCGGCCGCGTCGCGGTCACGCTGGACCTCGCCGCTGGCAGCGTGACCCTGACCGTCAGCGACAGCGGCCCCGGCATCCCCGCCGACCTCCAGGCCAGCGTCTGGCAGCGCGGCGTCCACGGCAGCGATGGCGGGCAGGGCTACGGCCTGGCGCTGGTCCGCGAGGTCATCGCCGCCCACGGCGGCAGCGCCGAGCTGCGCGGCGGGCCTGGCACCAGCATTGCGCTCACACTGCCGCTCGCATCGTAGGGGACAGATGAACGCAAAGGCGTGCCCAGAGAGGGCGCCCGACGCAAAGACGCGGGGGATTAATGGACGCGGTGGACACGCTCGTCTCTGCTGACGACTGACCACGGCTTAACGCAACAGGGCAAAGATCAGAGGCTTCAGAATGGTCCACCCTCGCCCTGATGAGGACAGCACCTTTCTGGCTATTGTGCGGCGCGGCGGGGTATAATCGGGCGCGAGGAGGGCGCATGAGCTGGTTTGCCGACTGCCGCACGCTGGAGGAGGTCAAGGCCGAGTACCGCCGGCTGTGCTTCGAGCATCACCCCGACCGCGGCGGCAGCAGCGATACCATGCAGGCGATCAACACCGTCTACCGCCGCATCCTCGCCGAGGGCCTGGCCGCGCCGCGGGCCTGGACGCCGCCGCGCCCAACCTGGCCGCAGCGCCCCGCGCCGCCCGCCGACGCGGGGCCGCGGCCCAGCCGCGCCGAGCTACAGAGCCAGTGGCAGGCCGCCAGCTGGCAGCCGACCGCGCCCAACCAGTGGGTCCGCCGCGTCGGCCGCTACACCGTCACGCTGATCGCCTTCACCGCCGGCCGCCAGGCGCTGTGGGCGATCCAGGTCGGCGGCCACCTCAGCATGTTTGCCCACGAGACCCGCGAGCAGGCCGAGGCCGACGGCCTCCGGCTGCTGATCGAGCAGCTGGCCCACGACTAGCAAGGAGCGCGCAATGCCCGTTTTCCGCGAGATTCCCGCCAGCAAAACTGGCCACGTGCCGGTCAAAATCTGGACCGATGACATTGAGGCCAGCGCCGAGCAGCAGCTGACCGCGCTGGCCAGCTGCCCCTTCGTCGTCGGCCACGTCGCCGCCATGCCCGATGTGCACTACGGACTGGGCGCCACCATCGGCAGCGTCTTCGCCACCAGCAACGAGCTGCTGCCGACCGCCGTCGGCGTTGACATTGGCTGCTTCACCGGCGACACCAGCGTGCCGCTCGTGGACGGCACCAGCAAAACCCTGCGCGAGCTGACCGAACTGGGCGGCGAGCACTGGGTCTGGGCGATTACGCCGACGCAGCACATCACCGCCGCGCGGGCCACAGCCAAGCGCACCCGTGAGCAGGCCGCGCTGTTCGCGGTGACGCTGGACAACGGCCAAACGATCCGCTGCACGCCCGACCACGAGTTTATGCTGCGCGACGGCAGCTGGCTGCCGGCCCAGCAGTTACAGCCGGGCGCGTCGCTGATGCCGCTCTACCACAAGGTTGACCACGACGGCGCGGTCCTGATCCAGCAGCCCGCCACTGGGCAGTGGCAGCGCACCGGCGCGACGAGCGGCGCCACCCTCGCGGCCAGCGTCGCGCGCTGCGCTGCGGAGATTGGCGCCGCGCCGGTCAATCATAAAGTTGTGGCCGTCGCGCCGCTCGCCGAGCGCGAGGATGTCTATTGCCTGACGGTCCCCGGCTACGGCAACTTCGCCCTGAGCGCCGGCGTATTTGTGCATAACTGCGGCATGCTCGCGCAGCCGTTCAATGTGCGGGCCGTGGATCTGTCACAGGCCTTTCTGCGCGAGCTGCACACGCTGACCAAGCGGGTGATCCCGACCGGCTTCGGCGCCCACCCCGACCCGCAGGCATGGAGCGGCTTCGACGAGGGCAACTACACCGCGGCCGTCGCGCCGATTGTCCAGGACCGCGCGGCGTACCAGCTGGGTTCGCTCGGCGGCGGCAACCATTTTCTGGAGCTGTGCCAGGACGAGGACGGCCTGGTCTGGCTGATGCTGCACAGCGGCAGCCGCGGCGCCGGGAATCGCATCGCCCAGCACCACATCGAGATCGCCCGCGAGCTGAATCAGCGACTTAAGATCAAATCAGCGCCCGACCTATGGGTGCTGCCGCTCGACACCGCCGAGGGCCAGGCCTATCTCAAGGACATGCTGTGGTCGCAGGACTATGCAATGGAGAACCGCCAGCGGATGCGCTGGAGCTTCACCGAGGCGTTCGGCAACCTCTTGTCCAAGCGGCTGCGGATCGATCTCAAATTCAATCCCGACGACTGCATCAACATTCACCACAACTACGCCCACCAGGAGACCGCGCTGGGCCGGCAGCTGTGGGTCCACCGCAAGGGCGCGACCTTCGCCGGCAAAGATGTGCTGGGCATCATCCCCGGCTCGATGGCGACCGGCTCGTACATCGTGCGCGGCCTGGGTAACCCCGAGTCGCTCCAGTCCTGCTCGCACGGCGCCGGGCGGGTGCTGAGCCGCGGCGCCGCGCTCCGCTCGATCACGCTGGAGGCGTTTGCGCACAAAATGCAGGGGATTGTCGCCGAGACGACCAAAGAGTACCTTGACGAGGCGCCGCAGGCCTACAAGGACCTCGACACCGTGATCCACAACCAGTCCGATCTGATTGCGCCGGTGCGGCGGCTGCGGCCGATCATGAACGTCAAGGGCGCGGGCAAGGCCGGCAAAGATCGCAGCCGCGACAAGGACGACGCCGTGCAGCGCCGCAAATCCGAGCAGCGCAAGCGCAAGAAGGGCTAGCGTCAGCGAGAATTTTAACGCAAAGATCAAAGGGGATGGCGACGAGCTAACCGCAAAGGCGCAAAGAGCGCAAAGGCGCAGGAGAATAAAAAGCGGCGGCACGGTATTTTACTGTGCCGCCACAGCTGCTGGAGCGTGTCGGAGTCGACACTGGCGGGGCGACGCCGGTATACTGGCAGCCGTCACTCAGCGACAGGAGCGCCATGACTTCCTCACAACCTCCGCTTACCACTGATCTCGCAGCCCGCCTGGCCGCCGCCCAGCGCGCCGAGCGGCTGCCGGCCCTCGTCGCCGCCGCCGGCCGCGGCAGTGAGCTGATCTTTGTCGGCGGCGCCGGCGCACCGCTGCCCAGCCCCGAGCAGCAATTTCGGATCGGCTCGATCTCGAAAACTTTCACCGCCGTGCTGATCATGCAGCTGCGCGACGAGGGTCGGCTCGGCCTGGATGATCCGCTGGAGCGCCATCTGCCCGGCACCTGCGCCGGCCATCTGACGATTCGGGCGCTGCTGTCGCACACCAGCGGCCTGACCGCCGAGCCGCTGGGGCCGTTCTGGGAGGCGACCGGCCGCACCGCCGACGAACTGCTGGCCGGACTGCGGCCCGCCGACCTGGTGCTGGCGCCCGGCGAAGCGTTCCACTACTCCAATGTCGCCTTTGGACTGCTCGGCCTGGTCATCGAGCGGCTGCGGGGTGCGTCGTGGCGCGCCGTGCTCACCCAGCGGCTCCTCGATCCGCTGGAGCTGCGCAGCACCAGCTACGCGCCCACGGCCCAGGCCGCGCAGGGCTGGCGCGTCCACCCGTTCGCCGACGCGCTCCAGCCCGAGCCACACGCCGACACCGGCGCGATGGCGCCCGCCGGCCAGCTGTGGAGCACGCCGTCGGACCTGGTGCGCTGGGGATTATTTCTGGCGGCGCCGGTCCCCGAGGTGCTCAGCGCCGACACCGTCGCCGAGATGGCCGAGCCGGTGATGCTCTCGGACCGCCGCGGCTGGACGGCGGCCTACGGGCTGGGCCTGGAGCTGGTGCGAGTCGGCGAGCGCGTCCTGATCGGCCACGGCGGCTCGATGCCCGGCTTTGCGGCCGGGCTGCTCGTGGCCCGCGGCGAGCGCGTGGCGGGCGCGGCGATGACCAATGTGTGGGGCGGTCGGGCCGGCGGCTTTCTGCGCGAGATGGTACAGGCCGTGCTGGCCGCCGACAGCCCGCCCGACACCAGCGCATGGCAAGCCGAGGATGTGCCGGCCGAGCTGCAGGCGCTGCTCGGGCCGTGGTACTACCGCGGGCTGCCGCTGGCCGTAACCTTCCGCGCCGGCCGGCTGTATCTGGGCCTGCCCGACAACCGCGCCCCCACCGACTCGTTTGTCGCCAGCGGGCCGGACACCTTTCGCGCCACCGGCGGCGCGCGGCGCGGCGAGACGCTCCAGGTCATCCGCGACGCCGCCGGGGTGCCAGTGGTCCTCGAACTCAACACCTGGCTCCTCACCCGCTCGCCCGACGACCCGCGCGGCGGCCCGTAGCTCGGACGCAGTGTGGCTGCGCTCGCAACGTGGTGCTATGCTGACAGTGACTTAAGTTGTGGAGGATGTATGGAGCCAACAAAAGTTGTGGTCATCACCGGGGCGAGCAGCGGGATTGGCGCGGAGCTGGCGCGGCAGCTGGGCCAGGCCGGGCATCGGCTGGTTCTGGCGGCCCGCCGCGAGCCGGAGCTGCTGGCGGTCGCCGGCGAGTTTGGCGCGGCGGCCACCGCCGTCGTCACCGATGTCACCCGCCGCGCCGAGGTCGAGCGCCTGCGCGACGCGGCCCTCAGCGCCTATGGCCAGGTCGATGTCTGGGTCAACAACGCTGGGCGCGGCATCACCAAAGCCGCCCTGGAGCTGACCGACGACGACCTCGACGCGATGATGACGATCAACGTCAAGTCGGCGCTGTACGGCATGCAGACGATCATCCCACACTTCCAGGAGCGCGGTCAGGGCCACCTGATCAACGTCTCATCATTCTTGGGGCGGGTGCCGCTGGCGACGGCACGCTCGGCCTACAACGCGGCCAAAGCGGCACTGAACGCCCTGACCGCCAATGTGCGCGTTGATCTGCGGGCGACTCACCCGGACATCCACGTCTCGCTGGTCATGCCGGGGATGGTCACGACCGACTTCGCCACGAACGCGCTGGGCGGCCAGGTGGCCGCGCCGGCCCCTGTAGGCCCGATGCAGCCGCAAAGCGCCGCCGAGGTGGCCGGCGCCATCGTCGCGCTGATCGCGCAGCCGGTCGCTGAGGTCTACACCAATCCGGCCAGCCCCGCCATTGCGCGGCGCTACTACGAGGATGTCGGCGCCTTCGAGGCGGGGGCTGGCCGGCGCTAGTGCTGCTCGGCGCGGCCCTGCCAGGCCGGCGCTCGCGCGTCACGCGGACCCGAAAGCCGCGTCGGGGCGCGGCGTCGGCGTCGGGTCAACTCGCAGGCCGTAGGTCGACGCATCGTCTCCATCACCATCCGATGCAGCAGGTCCAGCTCCTTAAGCCGCTCGGCAGCCCGCGGCCCGCCGGCGAACAACGCTAGAGCACGGCAGTGCGCTGCGACGGTCCCGGCAGCGACCCGGCGCCACCGATAGCCACGGTGGCGCGGCTGACCAGGCTGCCAGACACTGTTTAACTACCAAGCGAGGAGCCAATGCTCGATCTCGGGCCGATCTTTGCTGCCTTTCCGGTGCTCACCACCCCGCGGCTGATCCTGCGCGCTGTGGCGCCCGCCGACGCCGACGCGATGTTTGCGATCATGGCCGACCCCGCGGTGATCCGCTTTTTTGGCACCCGCCCGATGCCCGACCGCGCAGCCGCGGCGCGGCGCATCGCTGGCATCCGAGCGGACTTTGCGCGCCAAGCCGGGATTCGCTGGGCGATCACGCTGCGCGCGGGCGGCGAATTTCCGGCACCTGCGGCTTCTGGCGCCTGGAGTCGTCGCACGGCTGGGCCGAGCTGGGCTACGAGCTGGCGCCGGCCTGGTGGGGCCGCGGCATTATGACCGAGGCTGCGGCGGCAGTCGTGGCGTTTGGCTTTGAGTCGATGGGCCTGCACCGCGCCGAGGCCCAGATTCATCCCGGCAATCAGGGATCGCGGCGTGTCCTGGAAAAGCTGGGCTTTGTCCAGGAGGGCTATATCCGCGAAAACTACTACGAGCCAGCCACCGACGAGTTCAGCGACAGCGTGATTTTCTCACTGCTCCGCGCCGACTGGGCGCGGCGCCGCGCGGCCGAACTCGCCGCCCGCACCCGCTGGCGATTGACAGACGCTGCATGCTCCCGTATACTACGTTAGTAACGTTAGTTATATGAAGGGACTGGAGGTAGCGCGATGGCATTATTTGGCGCGGCGCTGGTCGAGCAGGTTACTGACCTGCTGCGGCAGCACCATGCGGCGCTCGGGATCGCTCTGGGCCACGCGGAGCAGCCAGCGGAGCAGCATGCGGAAACGCCGCTCGGCCATGACCTGCGGCTGCTGATCCAGGTTGCGAACGGTGAGCTAGCCCGCACCGACGCCGCGGTGCTGTGCGTCGAGGCGGCGCTGCAGGCGGTGCTTGGGCTGCTGAGCGGCACGGCGCTCGGCGCACGCGGGCCGCTGCCGGACACATTCTGGCACAGCGAGCTGGGCATCGTGGTCTCGCGGGCGCGCTGGTGGGTCTCGGCCGACGACCTGATCACCATCAGCAATGCGGCGGCGCTGGCATTCGGCGAAAATACGCAGGCTAGCCGCATGCGCATCGTGCGCGCCATTGAGCGCGAGGAACTCAATGCAATCCCCGACCCATCGGTGGCGAACCCGCAGCAGAACCGGCGCGTGCTGCGCTCGCAGGTCGAGCGGCTCCGTGACTTGCGTCGGCTGCCAACGAGTGACGAAGGAGGAGCAAGCAATGATCAACCTGCAGAGCGAGGTACCGACCGCCTACCATGAGCCGGTGGCCGCCGCGCTGGGCCAGGCGTTTCCTGGCGGCACGGTGGAAGCCGTCGCGCCGCTGCACGGCGGTCAGTCGGGCGCGCTGATCTATAAAGTGCTGGTTGATGGACGGCCGGCGGTGCTGCGCATCGTGACCGAGCGCACGGCGCTAAACCATCCGCCGCGGCAGTTTCGCACGATGCAGCTGGCCGCTGAGCGCGGCGTGGCGCCCACAGTCTTCTACGCCGACCCCGACGCCGGCATCTGCATCAGCACCTTTATCCCGAGCCAGCCAGCGATTGCGGCGCTGCGGGCCGATCCCGCGCTGGCGGCGCACTTTGGGCAGCAGCTGCGGCAACTCCACAGCGGCCCGGCGTTCCCAGAGTTTCTCGACGGCTTCCAGATGATCCAGGGCGGCCGCGACCAAGCTGGCCGCGCTCGGCGTCGCGCTGCCGGCGCTGACCCTGCAACTCCTGGCGCGCTACGAGGTCGTGCGCGGCGCTGGCACCGCACCTCACCGCAGCGCCCTGCCACAACGATCTCAATCCCGGCAATGTGCTCTACGACGGCGCGCAGCTCTGGCTGATCGACTGGGAGGCCAGCTGTATGAACGACCCGCTGCTCGACATCGCCACCGCGCTGCACTGGTTTCTCTGCACCCCCGAGCAGGAGGCTGCGCTGCTCACTGCCTACTTCGAGCGCCTGCCCAGCGCCCACGAGCTGGCAAAGCTGACGCTGATGAAGCAGGTGTCGTGGTGCTTTTTCAGCCTGGTGTTCATCCTGATCGCGCTGGAGGATGGCAAGCTGCCGGCGATGGACGACCAAGAGGTCCCGAGCTTTTTGGGCATGATGGGCGGACTCGCGAGCGGCAGCATGAGCCTGAGCGACCCCGTGACCCGGCTGCGAATGAGCCTGGCGATGACCGCGCAGTCGCTCGGCGAGATGCAGGAGCCAGCGTTTGCCGCGGCGCTCGCGCTGCTGAGCACGGCCGTCACAGCTGATGCCTAGCGGAGTTGTCAGTTGTCAGTTGTCAGGAGCAAGTAGAACCCATCACAACCGCTTCGCCCCTTTAATTCCCCTCGTCTTTGCGCCTCTGCGTTAAAGCCCTTCGTCCCTTTTATGCTACCCTTGCCGCCAACGAAGGAGCAACTATGATCGACAACGCCGCCCTGATCGCCGCCTTCACCGCCCGCTACGGCGCCGCGCCGACGCTGATCGGCCGCGCGCCCGGCCGCGTCAACCTCATCGGCGAGCACACCGACTACAACGAGGGCTTTGTGTTCCCGGTCGCCATTGACCGCGAGGCCGCCATCGCCGCGCGGCCGCGCGCCGACCGCCGTCTACGCCTGTATGCCGAGGAGTTCAATGCTGAGGCCGAGCTGGACCTCGACGACCTCAACCGCGACGGTCCGAGCTGGAGCTGGTACGTCGCGGGCATGGCCGCGCTGCTGGAGGCCGCCGGCCACCGGCTGGTCGGGGCCGATCTGCTCATCATGGGTGACGTGCCGACCGGCTCGGGACTGTCGTCGTCGGCGGCGCTGGAGGTGGCGGCTGGCTCGACGCTGACCGCGCTGAGCGGCCACGCCGTCAGCGGCGTCGAGCTGGCGCAGCTGGGCCAGCAGACCGAGCACCAGTGGATCAAGGTCAACTCCGGCATCATGGACCAGCTGATCTCGGCGATTGGCCAGCGCGGCCACGGGCTGATGATCGATTGCCGCGACTACCAGGCGACCGCCGTGCCAATCCCCGGCGACGTGCGGATCGTGGTCTGCGACAGCAAAAAAAGCCGCGAGCTCGCGCACTCGGCCTACAACGAGCGGCGGGCCGAGTGCGAGGAGGCCGTGCGGCTGCTCCAGGCCACGCTGCCTGAGATTCGCACGCTGCGCAACGTAACCAGCGCCGACCTTGCGGCCCACGGCGGGCTGCTGCCGGCGACGATCCTGCGCCGCGCCCGCCACATCGTGACCGAGGACGAGCGGGTGCTGGCCAGCGCCGCGGCGTTGGAGCGCGGCGACCTGGCGCGCTTCGGCCAGCTAATGAACGAGTCACACGCCAGCCTGCGCAACGACTACGCCGTGTCGAGCCTGGAGCTTGACACGCTGGTCGCGGCCAGCCAGGCGGTGCCAGGCGTCTACGGCGCCCGCCTGACCGGCGCCGGCTTCGGCGGCTGCACCGTTGCCCTGGTCGAGCCGGCGGCCGTCGCCGAGTTCACGGCGACCGTCGGCGCGCGCTACCGCGAGGTCACCGGCCGCGACACCGAGATCTATGTCTGCACCGCGTCGGCCGGGACCAGCGTCGAGCGGCTGGGCAGCTAGCCAGGCATGCGGAGCAGCGCCAGGTCAGCCGAAAAGCCCGGCCCGAACACGCACAACAGGCCGTGGTCGCCGGGCTGCAGCGTCTGGCGCTGCAAAAACTCCGCCAGCACAAAGAAGATCGTCGCCGACGACATATTGCCGTAGCGCCTAAGCACCGCCCGGCTATGGTCGAGCGCCGCCGGGTCCAGGTCGAGCGCCTGCTCGTAGGCCCGCAGGACTTTCGCGCCGCCGGGGTGGTAGATGTGGTGCGGCACCAGCGCCGGCGTCAGGCCGTGCTCGGCCAAAAACTCCCCGGCCAGCCCGGCATAGTCCGAGCGCACCACCGCCGGGATGCCGGCACCAAACACGACCCGAAAGCCGCTGTCGACCACATCCCAGCCCATCAGGTCGAGCGAGTCGGGGAAGAGCGTCGAGCGGGTGCCAAGAATCTGCGGCCCGGCCGCGCCCACGGCGTCGCCGGCGACGACCAGCGCGGCCGCACCGTCGCCAAACAGCGAGAGCGCCACCAGATTGCGCTTGGAGCGGTCGTCCCACTGTAGCGTCAGCGAGCACAGCTCAACCGTCACCAGCAGCACGCGGTGGGTTGGAAACGCGCGCACATACTCCTCGGCCCGCGCCAGGCCGCCCAGCCCGCCGGCGCAGCCCAGCCCCCAGATCGGCGTGCGCCGCGTGGTGCGCCGCAATCCCAGCAGCGTGATCAGCCGCGCATCCAGCGAGGGCGACGCCAGGCCGGTCGTGGTGACGACGATGATATGGTCAATGTCGGCCGGCTGGAGCTTGGCCTGCCCGAGCGCCGCGCGGGCCGCCTCGGCGCCAATCTCGCAGGCGACCTCGATAAAGCGGTCGTTGGTCGCGCCGAAGCTGTGCGGCTCGGCAAACCAGTTGAGCGGCGCCGAAACATAGCGCGTGTCGATCTCGGCGTGCTCAAACACCGGCAGATAGCGCGCGATGTTGGGCAGATGATCCGTAAATAGCCGCTCGGCCAGCGCGCGGGCGACCGGCTGGGCAACCTCGTGGGGCGGAACCGCAGTCGCAACTGCTGCAATCGTTGGCATGATATTCCTTCAATTTAAGATAACCTCCGAGTCGTACCACAAATCGCGCCGCCCGGCCAGACAACGCAGCGGCCCGCCCAGCCGAAGCCGAGCGGGCCGCCGCAGACCGTGCGAAGCGACGCTAGCCGAGGCGCTGCTGCACAAGCTTGGCAATCTCGCCCGGCTCGCGCGCCACCGAGACGCCGGCGGCCTCCAGCGCCTCGATCTTCTCGGCCGCCGTCCCCTGGCCGCCCGAGATAATCGCGCCGGCGTGGCCCATGCGCTTGCCGGGCGGTGCGGTCTGGCCAGCGATGAAGCCGACGACCGGCTTGGTGACGTGCGCCTTGATAAACGCCGCGGCCTCCTGCTCAGCCGTGCCGCCGATCTCGCCGATCAGCACGATCGCTTTGGTCGCATCATCATCCTGGAACAGCTGCAGGCAGTCAATGAAGCTGGTGCCGATGATCGGGTCGCCGCCGATGCCGATGATCGTGCTCTGGCCCAGGCCGAGCTTGGTCAGGGCATCGACCGCCTCGTAGGTCAGCGTGCCCGACTTCGAGACCACGCCGACCGGACCCTCGGCGACAATCGAGCCGGGGATGATGCCGACTTTGGCGGCGCCGGGCGTCAGCAGGCCGGGGCAGTTCGGGCCGATCAGCCGCGCGCCGTGCTGCTGGACAAACTGGTAGGTCGCGACCATATCGTTAGCCGGAATATTCTCGGTCAGGCAGACCACGAGCGCGACGCCGGCCGCCGCGGCCTCGCGGATTGCGTCGGGGGCGAACGGCGCCGGCACAAAGATCGCCGAGACATTCGCGCCCGTCGCCGCGACCGCCGCCGCCACGGTGTTGAACACCGGCACCTGGTCATCGATCGCGCGCTGCCCGCCGCGGCCCGGCACCACGCCGGCCACCACCTGGGTGCCATACGCCATCATCGCCCGCGTGTGAAACTCGCCCTCGCGCCCAGTGATGCCCTGCACCACCAGCCGCGTGTCTTTATTGATCAAAACGCTCATTGTATTCCTCGTGTGGAGCTGTCAGCTATCAGCTGTCAGCCGTCAGTGCAATGTGTGGAGCTGTCAGCTGTCAGCCGTCAGCCAGCAGTGCAATTTCAAAGCTCGCTAGCAATTATTAACGATCTCTTGAGTCGTGGGCCATCAACTACCAACTGTCAGCATAGGACTCCAAAGCTGATAGCTGACAGCTTAAAGCTGATAGCTATAACTTATGTTCTTCCTTCAGCAGCTGGAGGTCGGCGTCCACCATCATGACCACCAGGTCCTCGAAGCTGGTCTCGGGCTGCCAGCCGAGCTTCGCCTGTGCCTTCGCCGCCGTCCCGACCAGCAGATCGACCTCGGCCGGGCGCATAAAGCGCTCGTCGAGCACCACGTAGTCCTGGTAGTCCAGCCCGACGTGGCCGAAGGCGATCTCGCAAAACCGCCGCACCGACTGGGTCTGGCCGGTCGACACCACGTAGTCGTCGGGCGCGTCCTGCTGGAGCATCAGGTGCATGGCCCGCACATAGTCTTTGGCGTAGCCCCAGTCGCGCTGCGCCTCCAGGTTGCCCAGGCGCAGCTCCTTGCTCAGGCCCAGCTTGATCCGCGCCACGCTGTCGGTGATCTTGCGCGTCACAAACTCTAGCCCGCGACGTGGGCTGTTGTGGACGATCACCCGGCCGACCCCGGCGCAGAACACGCCGCTGCCGGTCTCCAGGTCAAAGACCCACTCGTCCTGCGGCGCGATCTCATCAACCCGCCGCACCTCGGCGGCCGGCTTGCGCAGATGCTGGCCCTTGCCGCCGACATTGTTGCCCGAAAACATATTGAGCTGGTAGTAGCTCTGCTCGCCGCGATGCTCGACGTAGACCGACGACAGCCGGCCCTGGTTGGCGTACAGCCAGCACAGCCCCTGCGCCAGCACCGGGCTGTTGGTCTTGATGCTCTCGCCGTTGCCAGCCTTGAGGCCGTCGCCGGCATAGTAGCCCTTAAGAAACGCCTGCTGCGCCTCAAGCGCCGCGTTCAGCACCAGCTGCGGCACGCGCTTGAAGCCATTATCGGTGTAGAGCTGCTCACGCAGCCAGCGGGCCAGATGCTGGCCGCCGCCCCGCAGATAGAGCTGGCCAACCTCGTTCTCAGGGTTCCAGCCCGACGGATGAAAGCGCGTGGTAGTCTCGCCCAAGAACAGCTGTGACCACAGCGCCGATACGCGCTCACGCAGCGCCGGGTCGTTGTTGGTGAACTGGAGCTTGCCCTCAGGGTGAATGTAGCCCTCGGCCGTCATCAGCCCCAAAAACTCGGCCATCTCGACGGTCAGCGCAGTCCAGCTTGGCAGCGGGGGCAGCGCCTCGCTGATCGCTAGCTCGCTGCGCGGCGCCACGTCCGCCGCGGCGATCACCTCACGCTCGCTGGTCAGCATATGATGGTGGGCGGTCACGTTGACCACGCCGCCGCGCGCCTGGATCGAGAGCATGCGATGATTCGGATCGGTCGCACGGCGCCGCGTGGCGGTGATGCCAGTGATCGGCGTCCACTGCTCGCCGTCCCAAATCTCCAGGCCGGGCGCCTCGAAGCTCTGCACCGATGTGCCTTTGCGCTGCAGCACAACTAGCTCATCGGGCGTCACCACGTCCACGATGCCGGCCCGCCGCACCATCAGCGGCGTGTTGGCGGCGATGCACTCGTGGTTGAACAAAATCCCCGAGCAGGCGTACAGGTTGTAGCTCTCGCGGTAGTTGACGGTGATCCAGTGGCCGTAGACCTTCGCCACGCCGTAGGGCGAGCGCGGGTAGAACGGCGTCGTCTCGGACTGCGGCACCTCCTGGACTTTGCCGAACATCTCCGACGAGCTGGCTTGGTAAAAGCGGATGTCGGGGTCGACGATGCGGATGGCGTCGAGAATCCGGGTCACGCCCAGCGCCGTGACCTCGCCAGTAAACACCGGCTGGGTCCACGAGGTCTGGACAAAGCTTTGGGCCGCCAGGTTATAGACCTCGGTCGGGCGATGCTCGCGCAGGATCGCGATCAGCGAGACCTCGTCCATCAGGTCGCCCGAGACCAGCACCAGCCGCTCCTGAATATGCTTGATGCGCTCGAAGTTCACCGTCGACGACCGGCGGATCATGCCGATCACGGTGTAGCCCTGCTCCAACAGCAGCTCGGCCAGGTACGATCCATCCTGGCCGGTGATTCCAGTAATGAGTGCAGTCTTATTCATGGTTCCTCGATAGGTTGACGCCACTCTACAGCGGCGCGCCCACCGTGTCTGCTACGTGAGTTAGCACCGGCCCAGCGCCAGATGTGCTATTGTGGCATCATGCCCGATAAGCTTGGGGCGCGCATCGCCCGCTACCGCGCGCAGCTCGGCTGGACCCAGCAGGCGCTGGCCGAGCGGCTGGCCGTCTCGCGGACGGCGGTCTCGCACTTCGAGATCGACCTGGCCGTGCCGTCGGAGCGGACCGTCGTGCTGCTGGCCGGGCTGTTCAAGGTCGAGCCGCACGAGCTGGTCGCCGACACCTACTACCCGCCGGCCAAAGCCGACCGTCTGCCGCCCGTCGCGGCGCGCTACACCGCGGCTGAGCACGCGCTGCTGCTCCTGGCCCACGATGCCGCCTGGCTCGCGCGGCTGGCGGCGCACCCCGCGGGCGCCAGGCTGGCCGCCGAGCTGCGCGACAGCTGGCGCGACCGGCTGGCGGCGCTGCTCCCGACCCTCGCCGACCCCGCCGAATATCAGCGGGTCGCCGCGGCGCTGCGCGACCTGGAGCGGACGCTGCGCCGCTAGGCCGCCGTGCCGTGCGCGACCGCGACGACCTTCTCGGCGGCGTCGGCCAGCGACACAGCCGGGATCAGATCGGCGTCCTTGAGAATCCGGGCGCCCTCCTCGGCATTGGTTCCGACCAGCCGCACGACCATCGGCACGCGCCGGCTAATCTGCCCGAGCGCCGCCACGATGCCTTTGGCCACCTCGTCGCCGCGGGTGATGCCGCCGAAAATGTTGATCAGCACGGCCTTGACGTTGCTATCGGAGAGAATAATGTCGAGTGCGGTGGCGACCTTCTGGGCGTTGGCGCCGCCGCCAATGTCGAGGAAGTTGGCGGGCTGGCCGCCGTAGAGGTTGACCACGTCCATCGTGGCCATTGCCAGGCCGGCGCCGTTGACCATGCAGCCAATGTCGCCGTCGAGCTTGATAAAGGTCAGGTCGGCCTCGCGGGCCTTCTGCTCGGCCTCCGGCTCGCCGGCGTCGTCGCGCAGCACCGCCAGCTCTTTGTGCCGGAACAGTGCCGATGTCATCGAGCAGCACTTTGGCGTCCAGCGCCAGCAGCGCGCCGTCGGCCTTGACGACCAGCGGGTTGATCTCGACCAGCGAGGCGTCGGTCTCCATGAAAATTTTATACAGCGCCATCGTGATGCTGGCGAACTGCCGGGCCTGCTTGCCGTCGCTGAAGCCGATGTCGAAGGCCAGCTGCATCGCCTCGAAGCTCTGGAGGCCCAGCATCGGGTCGGTCGCGACCTGCTTGATCGCGTCGGGATTTTTGGCCGCGACCTCCTCGATCTCCATGCCGCCCTCGGCCGAGGCGAGCACAATGATGCGCTTGGTGCCGCGGTCCAGGATCACCGAGACGTAGACCTCGCGCTCGTACTCGACGGCCTCGGCGACCAGCACTTTTTCCACAATCACGCCCTCGGGGCCGGTCTGCGGCGAGATCAGGCGCATGCCCAAAATCTGCTTGCCGGCGGCCTCGGCCTCGTCGGCGGTCTGCACAACTTTGATGCCGCCGGCCTTGCCGCGGCCGCCAAACAGCACCTGCGCCTTGACCGCCACCTTGCCGCCAACCTCGTCGGCCAGGCGCCGCACCTCGTCGCTCGTGCTCGCGACGCCGCCGCCAGTCACCGGGACGCCGTAGCGCTGCAAAATATCCCGCGCTTGATATTCGTGGAGTTTCACCGGCTGCTCCTTATGTCGCCCTCAGCCGCCGTTGGCCGAGGCGCTCCTATGGTAGCACACCCTGTCGTGAGCTTTGCGGTGCGGCGCCGGGCCGCGGGTATACTATGGGTGGCGCAGCTGTGCGCTGCGATCAAGGAGCGCTCGATGCCTGATTCTCTCTCCAGCTTGTTACTGCCACAGCGCGCGGCGATTGCGGCGCGCGCGATCCGCAGAGTCCAGGCGACCGTCCCGTCCTACGCCGCGCTGCCGCTCGCCGAGCTTGAGCGCCGAGCGTATGGGATGCTCGACCCACTGCTCGCCGACCTGGACCTGGAGCAGCCCCACAACTACGTCGCGCACTGCTACCGCGTCGGGCAGGCGCGGGTCCAGCAGGGCCTGGCGCTCGATGATGTCTACGCCGCGCTCGATGCGATCAACGCCGAGCTCGTGGCCGAGCTGCGCACGCAGCTGAGCGCCGATCTGCCGCGCCTCGTGGATGTTCTGGAGCGACATCATCAGCTGGCGATCCGCGGCGTGCAGGCGATCAGCCGCGGGTTTGAGGACGACCGCTCGGCCGTGATCAGCTCGCAGCGCGAAAGCCTGGAGCAGCTCTCGACGCCGATCCTGCCGATGTATGAGGGCGTGCTGGTCGTGCCGCTGATCGGCACGATTAATCTGGGGCGCGCGCAGTCGATCCTGGAGGCCGTCCTGGACGGCATCGGCACGCTCCAGGCCGACATTGTAATCCTGGACATCACCGGCGTGCCGATCGTTGACACGCAGGTGGCGCGCTATATTTTGCAGACCACGCAGGCTGCGCAGCTGCTGGGCGCGCAGGTGATCCTGACCGGCATCGGCCCGACCATCGCGCAGACAATGGTGCAGCTGGGCCTTGATTTCCAGTCGCTGATCACCCGCGCCAATTTGCAGGCCGGCCTGGAGACTGCGCTGACCGCGCGCGGCGTCCTGATCCAGCACCGCGACGCCGGGCGGCTCGGTTAAAACGCGGCGGGGGCGACGCCGCCTGGCATCGCCCCCGCGCCGCGCCGGTTGGTATCGCTAATACTTCATCACCGTCGCGCCGCTGGGAATCTCCAGGCCCGGCAGCTCGGCGGCCGTGACCTCGGGGTCAATGCGGCAGTGGCGCCCGATCACAATGCCGTCGGGCAGCCGCACCTGGTGGCCGATCACCGTCAGCCCTTCGGCGAAGTGGTCTGGCTCGGTCATGTTGGGCCGCCACTCGTCGCCATGGCCGACCACCGCGCCCGCGCCGATCAGCACATCCTCATCGACAATCGCCCGGTCTACCACCGCGCCGGCCTCGATCACCGTGTCGCGCATGATGATCGAGTTCGCGCACCACCGCGCCGGCCGCCACCCGCACGCCCGGCGACAGCACGCTGTTGATCACGGTGCCGGCGATCACGCAGCCGTTGGAGATCAGGCTGCGCTGGGCCGCCGCGCCGCGCATAAACTTGACCGGCGCGCGCTCCTCCGAGCGGGTATGAATCACCCAGCTGGGGTTGTAGGTGTCGAGCGGCGGCTGGTCGGCGAGCTGGGCCAGCTGGGTCCGCCAGTAGACCGGCAGATTCCCCACATCCTGCCAGAAGCCCTCAAAGGTGTGGGTGAAGACGCGGTCCTGCTGAACCATCCGCGGGATCAGGTTGCGGCCGATCTCGTGCGACGAGGCCGGGTCGCGGGCGTCCTCCTCCAGGCGGCGCAGCAGCGTGCTGGTGGTAAATACATAGGCGCCCATCGAGCCGCGGCGGCTGTCGGTGCTGCTGGGCTTCTCATGGAAGGCCACAACTTGGCCGCGCTCGTCGGTGCTGACCATGCCGAAGCGGCCCACGTCCTCGGCGGCGACTGGCACGACGCCCATCGTCAGGTCGGCGCGGTTGTCGAGGTGCTGCTGGATCAGCGGGCGATAGTCCATCGCGTAGATCTGGTCGCCCGAGAGCACCAGGATCAGGTCGCTGTCGGCCTGCTGGAGGCGCCGGCGGTTTTGGTAGAGCGCGCCGGCGGTGCCGCGGTAGACATCCTCGTTGAACTCGTCGCGGAACGGCTGCCAGATAAATAGCCCGCTCGGCCGGCGCCGGTCGAGGTCCCAGGGGTCGCCGAGGCCGATATGGTCGAGCAGCGGCTGGGGCCGGTAGTCGGGCAGCACCGCCACGCGCTGCATCCCAGAGTTCACACAGTTCGACAGCGCAAAATCAATGATCCGGTACTTGCCGCCAAAGGGCAGCGCCGGCTTCGCCCGATGCGTCGCCAGCACGCTCAGCCGCCGCTCCCGCCCGCCCGCCAAAATCAGCGTCAACACATCCATGTGGCCTCCGTAGTGATCCGCGATGATCCGCTATTCTACAGCAGCAACTCTTGCTGCCAGGCTTTCAGCTCGACCGCGCGCAGCTGATGCGCGCGGTTGATATAGTGGACGAGCACGTCCTCGCGCTCGTGGCCAAACTGGAGTTTGAGCTGGTCCGGCGCGACGCCCTCGACCAGCTGCCAGACCGCCGAGGTGTGGCGCAAAAGCGAGGGCGTGACCTGCTCGGGAATGCCGGCCAGCGTGCGATATTTTTCGCACAGGATGCGGACCATGCGCTGCTTGATCGCAAACACCAGCGGCCCGGTCTCCTCGGCCAGCCAGGTGTCGAGCGCGGCGCGCGTCGCCGGCGGGATTGGCACGACCCGCCCGGCCACGTACATGACCCGCTGGTCAATCTGCGGGCGGGTCAGGGCGCAGGCCTCGCTGACCCGCAGCCCGCAGCCCAGCAGCACCTGGAGCAGCGCAAAATCCCGCGGGTGCGGCTCGGCGACCCGCAGCAGCGCGGCGATCTGCGCCCGGCTAAGCGTCTGCGGCAGCTCGTACTCGTGGGTCGGGTGCTCCAGATTTTCGACCGGCGAGGCTTTGATCAGCTTCTCAGCGGTCACAAAGCCGAAAAATGCCGCCAGCGTCGAGCGCTTGCGGGCCAGCGTGGCGCCCGACGCGCCGCTCTCCTGCATGTCGGCTAGCCAGTGGCGCAGGTCGCTGGTCGTTGGCACCTCATCGCCGCGGCCCTGCTCGATCATCCAGGCCCGCAGCTGCTCCAGGTCGCGCAGGTAGCCGTGGATCGTCAGCGGCCGGCGATTGGCGGCCCGCAGATGCCGCTCGAACTCGGTGAGCGCCGGCGTCCACCAGGCCGGCGTGTGTTCCTCAGCCATGCCAGATGCTCCTTACCTACAGCAGCTTGAGGCGCCGCAGCCAGCGCACGGGGTAGCCAAACACCCGCGCCCGCAGCTCGCCGCCGACAAAGATTACCGTCGTGCGCTCCAGCGCCGCCGCCGCAATCTCGGCCCGCACCGTCGAGCGCTCCAGCGGCGGGGCCTCGACCAGCCGCACCGCGTGGTGCCACACGTCGCGCCGCCAGGTGGTGATGTACTCCGAGGTTTTCCACTCGTCCAGCGGGCCGCACACGGCGTCGAAGACCGCCAGCAGCCGGGCGTAGCGCTCGCCTAACTCGTTCTGCACCGCGTCAATCGTCTCGGCGATGACCTCGTTGACCAGCATGTGATCCTGAAAGCGCAGCTCGCGCTGCTCCGCCGTCAGGCTCGGCCACTCGTCGTAGAGCATGTCGGCGACGGCCAGCACCAGGTCGTGGTTGATGTGGGCGTTGATGCCCAGCAGCAGATCCTCCATCACCGTGGTGTCGAGGCTGCGGGCTAGGTCGTGGGTCCGCTTCCAGATCGCTGGCACGTCGCTGTGGCCGGCGTCATAGGCCTCCAGCGCCTCAAAATAGTAGGTCGCAAAATGGCGCATCAGCCGCTCGACCCACACCGGGTCGTAGAATCGATGGGTCGCGACCGCGTTGATAATATTGCTGGTCATCATCGAGTAGCAGCGCAGAAAAATGCAGCGCGAGTCGCCGCACTCCTCCCATGAGTCGACCATTGTGATCATGCGCCCGATCAGCGCATCGTCAGATACCACCATCACGGCAACACCTCGCACTTCAGAGCAGGGAGCGGAGGGGTGACGCCCCAGCGATGTGTCAGTTATAGCACTACGTCAGGTTATCGGCAAGCGACAAATGACCAAGCGGGGTCCAGCGTTGCGGCGTCGATACAGATCGCTGTAGATTTTGACAAACAATAGCGTTGAAGGATAAACGACGATGGCGCAACTACAGAAGCAGGTCTCAATCAGCGTTGATGTTGATGGTCAGCTGTATGCGGGCCAATACATTCTGGAAGATAGATTACGAAACACTTGCACACTTACCGTTTGGTTTCAAGGAAACCAGCTTGTGGACCAATTTCCACAGCAAGCAAACGATCAATCCTACGTTGAAGTCCTCGCAGAGGAGCTTCTTCGTCAGCTCATTATGGAGAGTAGGAGCACGGGTTAACAGCTTTGACTTGCATCGTTGCAAGTATGAGCCGCACAGGTTTGCCTAGCGAGCGAGGCTGGCGAGGGTTCGCTCAATGCCGGCGGCGACGGAGACGGGCGGGCGGTAGCCCAGGTCGCGGCGGGCGGCGGCGAGGTCGTAGGTTTGGGTGCGGGCGAGGATTGACACACTGTAGCGGGTCAGGAGCGGCTCGCGGCGGGTGACGAGCGCGGCGGCCTCCATTGCGCCGGCCAGCGCCAGCGCCGCGCCGAGCGGCAGCGGCGGCAGCTGGGTGCTGAGGCCGAGCCGCTGCAGCACGGTGCGGATCACCGCCCAGAGCTGTGGGTGCTCGTCGTTGGTGATGTGGTAGGTGTTGCCGACGGCCGCGGGCGCGCGGAGCGCCAGCACCAGCGCGTACACGACGTTATCGATGTAGGTCAGGTCGACGGCATTGTGGCCGTCGCCGATCTGCGGCAGCCGGCCGCGGCGGGCCGCGTCGATCAGGCGCGGCAGCAGCGTCGTATCACCGGGGCCGAAGATCGCCTTGGGCCGAATGATCACGGTCTCCAGATCGGTGGCGGCGCGAACGGCGTCCTCGGCCAGCTTTTTGGACCACGAGTAGACCGACGCAAAGCGCGGCGGATACGGCGCCGCCTCGGTGAGGTCGCGCTGGTCGCCGCCGTCGAAGACCACGCTGGGCGACGAGACATAGATCAGGCGGCCGACACCGGCCCGCCGGGCGCCGGCGATCACCCGCTGGGTGCCCTGAACATTGATGGCCACGAAGTCACGGCGCGCGCCCCACGGCGCCGACAGCGCCCCGACGTGGTAGATCGCCTCGGTGCCAGCGCAGGCCGCCACGACCGCGGCGGTGTCGCGCAGGTCGGCGAGGACGGGCGTGGCGCCCGCCGCCAGCGCGGCCTGCGCCGCCGCAAGGTTGCGGCCCATGACCCGCACGGTGTGGCCCTGCGCCAGCAGCGCCTGCGCCAACCGCTGCCCGACAAAGCCGGTCCCGCCGGTGACTAAGATTTTCATTGGTCGGCGCCGGCTGCGGTTGTCAGATCGAGCTTCATCCCGACGTGCGAGGCCACAAAGCCCAGCCGCTCGTAGAAGCGCTGTGCGTCGCCGCGGGCCGCGTTGGTCGTCAGCTGGACGAGGTGGCAGCCCTGGCGCCGCGCCTCGTCAATCGCCCAGTGAAACAGCCGCTCGCCGAGGCGCTGGCCGCGCCGGTCACGGTGGACGCGCACGGCCTCGATCTGCGCGCGCCGGCCGCCCTGGTAGGTCAGGTACGGCAGGATCGTCAGCTGGAGCGTGCCGACGACCGCACCATCCAGCTCGGCGACCAGCAAAAACTGGCGCGGGTCGGCGTCGATCTCGACGAAGGCTGCCGCGTAGCTCGCCGGCAGCGGCGTGGTCGCGGCCTCGCGCCCCTGGCCCAGCGCATCATCGGCAAGCAGCGCGACAATCGCTGCTAGGTCGCGGCGCTCGGCGCGGCGAATGCGGAGCGCGTCGTGGTCAGGCACCGGCTGCTGGCTCCCACGTCACGCCCAAGACCAGGCGCTGGCCGCTCTGGCCCCAGCGCAGCGTCACCGCCAGGTCGCGGAAGCGCGTCGTCGTGTCGGCGGGCGCCGCGAGCTGCGCCGCCAGCCAGGCCGGCCCAGCCGCCCACAGCGGCGCCAGGATCGCCAGGCACTGCGCTACGAACGGCGCCTCGGCGGCCCAGCCGGCGTCGGCGGCGCTGAGGATCAGCGTCGCCTTGAACACCATGTCCTCGGGGCCGATCAGCTCGGCCTGCGCGCGGTGCGCCGCGCACGTCCCGAGCGAGCGCGGGCGGGCGGCGCGCTTCTGGCTGGTCGGCGTGCGCGTCCATGCAAACCCCAGCGGCGTCAGCGCCGCCTCGACGGCGCTGCGGGACTGCACCAGCTCATGCTCGGCGGTCCAAGAAAAATCCGGCATCGCTAGCCCTCGCGCTGAGCGAGACGGGCGACGGCCCCGTCGTACTCATGGTTCAGCGTCGCAGCGCTGGCGACGCGCAGGCCCAGATCGTGCAGCAGCCCATCATTGAGGGCATAGACTAGGCCGTGGACCGCCAGCGTCTGGCCGCGCTCCCAGGCCTGCTGCACAATCGTCGTCTGGCTCACATTGACGGCCTGCTCGATCACATTCAGCTCGCACAGCCGGTTGAGGCGGGCCGCGTCGTCGGGCAGCGCCGCCAGCATGCTGGTGTGCTTGTGATGCACGTCCTGCACATGCCGCAGCCAGTTATCGATCAGGCCATAGCGCCGGTTGGTGAGCGCCGCCTGGACGCCGCCGCAGCTGTAGTGGCCGCAGACAATGATGTGCTTGACCTTGAGCACCTCGACGGCAAACTGGAGCACCGACAGGCAGTTGAGATCGGTGTGGACCACCACGTTGGCAACGTTGCGGTGGACAAACATCTCGCCCGGCAGCAGCCCGGTTAGCTGCGTGGCCGGCACGCGGCTGTCGGCACAGCCAATCCACAGATACTCCGGCGCCTGCTGGGCCGTGAGCCGTTCGAAAAACTGTGGGTCGGTGGCGGTCATGCTGTCGGCCCAGACTCGATTATTCGCCAGTAGCTCGTCCAGATCGCTCACGTTTGCTCTCCTCGCTGAAATGGCCGCGGGTCGAAATTGACCCACTCGATTGTTGGCTGGTCGGCGAAGCGCCGCGCCATCACCGCCAGCGCCTGGGGGCTGCTGTCCACCAGCAGAAACTCGCGGCCAAGCGCCAGGCAGGCCGCGCCGGTCGTGCCGCTGCCGGCGAAAAAATCCAGCACCAACCCGCCAGGCTGCGACGACGCCTGAATCATGCGCCGGACAATGCCGAGCGGCTTCTGGGTCGGGTAGCCAGTTTTTTCCCGGCCGTTGGTCGGCACGATCGTGTGCCACCAGGTATCGGTCGGCAGCTTGCCGCGGGCAGCTTTTTCGGCGCCGACCAGGCCGGGCGCCATGTAGGGGATGCGCTCAACCTCATCGGTGTTGAACAGGTAGCGGCCGGGGTCCTTGACATACAGCAGAATGTTATCGTGCTTGGCCGGCCACTTTTTGGTGGCGCGGGCGCCATAGTCGTAGGCCCAGATGATCTCATTGAGAAACGAGGCCCGGCCGAAGATCAGGTCGAGCAGCAGCTTGCAGTAGTGGACCTCGCGGTAGTCGATATGAAAGTACAGGCTGCCGTGAGGCCGCAGGACGCGGCGGGCCTCGACCAGCCGCGGCTCCAGGAAGCCCAGAAAATCATCGAACAGGTCGGCGTAGCTGTGGGTGCCGAGCTTGATCGTCTGGTAGCGCGCGCCGGTGAAGCCGGTGCGGTCGCCGTCGGCGGCGCGCGCGGTGGCGAGCGTCGTACGGCCCTGCACCTTGCCGGTGTTGAATGGCGGATCAATGTAGATCAAGTCAACCAACTCGTCGGCCAGCGCGCGCAGGACCGTCAGATTATCGTCCAAAAAAATGCGGCTGGTCATCGCTGGCTCCGGCAGATGGCCTATGATAGATCGGCGGGCCGGGTGGCGGCAACCGGCGTGTGGGCCGGGCGGTCGCTGTGACCGCCCGGCCCATTGTGAGCTAGGGGCGACGGCGGCGACGCATCGCTGCGCCGCCAAACAAGGCGGAGCCGACCGCCACGGCGACGGAGATCCACACGGCGGTTGATGAGCCATTGCCGCTGGATGGCGCCGGGGTCGGAGCCGTCACGGTCGCGGCCGCGGTCGGCGGTGCGGCCGTGGCAGCGGCCACCGATGGCGCGGCGGCAGTCGGGGCCGCCACGGTCGCGGCCGCGCTGGGCGCCGCGGCCGCCGTGGGCTGCGCGGTCGCGGCGGGCTGCGCGGCGGCCGCCACGAACACCGCGGTGGTCAGCGCCGGCACCTTGAAGGCACCGTCGACAAAGGTCGCGCCGGCCAGCGCCGCGTCCTTCGCACTCGCCAGGTCGGGGTGCAGCGCCCACGCGCCGCTCAGCGTGGCGTCGCTGACAGTCTGGGTCTGATTGGTGGCGTTGAACACCACCAGAATGCGGCTGGCGGTCGCGTCCAGCTGGGCCTTGTCATCGCTCAGCAGCATCACGATCAGGCCCGGCACCTGGTCCGGCCCGCTGTTCAAAAAGCTGACGTGCTGCTTGATCTGGTCGGCGGTGCGCAGGCGGAACAGGCGCGAGCTTTTGCGGACCCGCAAGAGCGCCTGGAAATTCGCGACCGCGCCCTGAATGTCGGCGCTCGTCGCCTTCAGCTTAGGATCGGCCAGCAGCGGCTTCAGCAGCGGCCACTTCTCGGCGTTGTCGCCCTGCATCGGCAGGCCGACGCCCCAGTTGTTCGACTGGTAGGTCCAGTCGACGGTGTTGAACCAGTCGCCCGAGTTATAGCTGTTGCGGTCCAGCGATTTGGAGCGCAGCAGGTCATCGCCGGCGTGGAAGAATGGCACGCCCTGGCCGAGCATCACCAGGCTCAGGCCGAGGTTATTCATGCGCACGCGGTCGGCGACGGTGGCGCTGGCCGGCGCCTTGAGCTGGATCGCATCCCAAAACGTCTCGTTGTCGTGGGCCGAGACGTAGGCGATATTCTCCTGGGGCGCGCCGGTGTAGCCGGTCGGCTGGCCGTTGTAGCGCACGACCTCGCCCGTGACCTGGGCGCCGGTGCGGTCAGTCAGGGTGTAGTCCTTGAGATTCCCGGCCAGACCAACCTTGATCTGGTCGGCGTAGAGCAAGAGCTTCGATTTCTGGGCCTGCGCGTCGCCCTGGTCGGTGGCGTTGGGGAAGGATAGCAGGCCGGTGGCAAAGCCCTGCTCCTGGACGCCGCTGAACGGCCCGCCGCCGCGCGCCGCGTCGCGCAGCCGGTCGCTGAAGGTGCCGATGCCGGTGCCGGCCATGTTGACCTGGATCGCATTCTTGCCGCGGGCGTTGTCCTGGACCTCGCCGAAATTCCAGCCCTCGCCGTAGAGATAGATCGCTTTGCCGTCCACGCCGTCTTTTTCGACGGTCAGCGCATCCAGCCGCGCACGCAGGTTGGTGATATTGCTGACCATATGGTGGCCCATCAGGTCAAAGCGAAAGCCGTCGACCTTGTAGGCTTTGGCCCACAGCACCACCGAGTCGATCAGCAGCTTCTCCATCATGGCGTGCTCGCTGGCGGTGTTCTGGCAGCAGGTGCTGGTCTCGACCTGGCCTTTGGCATTCAGGCGGTGGTAGTAGCCCGGCACGACCTTATCGAGCACCGATTTATCATTCTGGCCGCTGGCGTTGGTGTGGTTGTAGACGACATCCATGATCACGCGCAGCTTGCTCGCGGCCAGCGCGCCGACCATCTCGCGGAACTCAACGATTCGAGTCGAGCCGTCGGGGTTGGTGCTGTAGCTGCCCTCGGGCGCCGAGTAGTGGAACGGATCGTAGCCCCAGTTGTAGCCGTCGCGGTCGTTGGTCGTGGCGACGATGCGCTGCTGCTCCTCGGAGTCCGGCGGCAGCGCGGCCAGCTTGGCGCGGTCGATCTCGACGCGCTTGCTGGCGTCCTCCTCAATCGTCGCAATGTCGAAGACCGGCAGCAGGTGGATGTGGGTCAGGCCGGCGTCGGCCAGCGCCCGCAGGTGCTTCATGCCGTTGGAGTTTTGCGCGGTGAAGGCCTTGAACGTGCCGCGCTCGGCCGCCGGCACCGCCGCGTCGCTGATGCTGAAGTCGCGGACGTGGAGCTGCGTAGATCACCATGTCGGTGGGCGCCGCCAGCGCCGGCTTTTGGAGCGCATCCCAGCCGCTGGGCTTGAGGCTATCGTCGGCCAGGTTGACGATCTGGCTGCGGGCGCTGTTGGTGGACAGGCTGATCGAATACGGGTCGGTGACGACGTTTTTCTCGACCTTGCCGGTGCTGCGGACAAAGACCTCGACCTCGTACAGATAGAATTTGCCCGTCCAGCTGGCGTCGCCGGTGGCGGTCCAGACGCCGGTTTTGGGATCGGCGGTCATCGGCACGGACTTGGGGCTGGTCGCAGGCTTTGAGTCGTCGAACAGCTGCAGCGTGACCGCGCGGGCGGTCGGCGCCCACACCCGCAGCATCGGCACGGCGCCCGCGTAGGTGATGCCCAGGTCGCCGTCGTAGGCAAAGAGGTCATCAAGGACACCGGGGATTTGCAGCGTGGTGGCGTCGATGGCGTTGCCGTCGGCGTCGCGGGCGGCGATGATCAGCTGGCCTTTGAGCAGCTCCGGCACCTTGTCCAGGTCGGCGGCCGCCAGCTTGAAGGCCGAGTAGCCGGCCAGGTGCGGGAATTTAGCCATCGCGGCCGCGCCCGCGCCGCCCGGCGCAAACGTCAGCGGCAGCGACTGGCCGCCCTCGATGCCGGTCGAGGTCAGGCGCATCGCGCCGGTCGGGTCGTAGTAGAGCGCGTAGCTATACTTGGGCGTGCCAAGCACCTTCCACAGAATCGCGTCGCGGGTCACCCAGTGGGCCTGGGCTGTGCTGATGTCGCCCTTGGGCGCGCCCTGGTCGCTCGTCACCAGCGTATGCTGGGCGGAATCATAGCCAAAATACACCTCGGCACCGTCCTTCCCAACGGTAAATATGATCGGCGCGCCGCCTTTGGCCCCCTCCGCGCCGTAAACCTCGGCCGTGTCCTCATTGATCGCCACCTGCGCCTGATAGGTGCCGGCGGGGATCGTCGTCACCGTCGCGCCGTAGACGCCGTCGCCATCGGGGTCGGTGAGCAGCGTGCGCAGACAGGTGGGGTCGCTGTCTTTGGCGCAGCCGCTTTTCTGCTGAAATGTGCCGATCACCGTGGCGACCAGCGAGTTGTGGTTGTTGATCACGACGTGGGTTTTGTGGTCGTAGTAGAACTTGACCGTCGCAGCGTCTTTCAGCGATAGCGCAAAGTTGGCGCCGCCGGCCGCGCCGTTCTGGCCGTAGTTCTCGTCCCAGGCATCGTTGATCGCCACCTTGTACTCGTAGTCGCCGGCCGGCAGATCAAAGCTGCCAGTCCACACATCGCCGGCCGCGTCGTAGGTCAGATGCGTTTTGTCGCAGGCCGGCTGCCAGTCGGCGGGACAGCCGAGCTTGCTCTGGATTGTGCCGGGGATCGTCACACTTTTGGGGGCCGGCGTGTGATCGGCGCGGGCGGCGTGCGGCGGCCAGGCGGCCGACAGCAGCGCAAGCAGGGGCAGCAGAACGCGGACCAGATGCCATCGAGCAGTCATCGAGCGCTCCTTCGATATGGGTGTGCGGCCATGTTACCATGCGTCTGCCAACCAACTCCGCAGGAGGATTCATGGACGCATTCAAGGCCCACGTGGCCGCCAGCCGCGACCGCTACTTCGACGAGCTGTGCGCGTTTTTGCGCCAGCCGTCGGTGGCCGCCCAGGGGCTGGGCATGGAGGAGACCGCCGCCTTCGTGGCCGAGCGGCTGCGCGGCCTGGGCGCCGATGTGCAGGTGATTCGCCTGCCCGAGGCCGCGCCGATTATTTTTGCCGCGATTGGCCAGGGCGCGCGCACGCTGCTGGTCTACGATCACTACGACGTGCAGCCGCCCGAGCCGTTTGACCAGTGGCTGTCGCCGCCGTTCGAGCCGACGGTGCGCGACGGCAAGCTCTACGCCCGCGGCGTCGCCGACAACAAGAGCAACCTGCTGCTGCGGATTCAGGCCGTCGAGTTGTGGCTGGCGACGATGGGCGAGCTGCCGATCCGCATCAACTTCCTGATCGAGGGCGAGGAGGAGATCGGCTCGACGCACCTGGAGCCGTTCTGCACCGAGTACGCCCACCTCTTGAAGGCCGACGGCTGCCTATGGGAGACCGGCGGCCGCACCGCGACCGACCAGCCGACGATCCACTGCGGCGCCAAAGGGCTGTGCTACGTGGAGCTGGCGGTGCGCGGCCCGCGCTACGACCTGCACTCGGCCAATGCGACGGTGGTGCCGAACCCGGCCTGGCGGCTGATCTGGGCGCTCGCGACGCTGAAAAGCCCCGACGGCCAGATTCTCATCCCCGGCTTCTACGACCGCGTCCGCCCGCCGAGCGACAGCGACCTCGCGGCGCTGGCGACGATTCCCCAGGACGATGCGCTGCTGCTCGCCGACTACGGCATCCCGGCGTTTTTGGGCGATGTCACCGGCCTGGAGCGGATCAAAACACATCTGTTCACGCCGACCTGCAATGTCTGCGGGATCGTCGCTGGCTACACCGGCCCCGGCTCCAAAACGGTGCTGCCATCTGAGGCCAGCGTCAAGATCGATTTTCGCCTAGTCCCCGACATGGACCCGGCCGAGGTCGTGCGGCAGCTACGCGCCCACCTCGACGCCCACGGTTTTGCCGACATTACGATCACCGAGCACAGCCACGAGCGCGCGGCCCGCTCGGACCTAGACTCCGCCGTGGTGCGGGCGATGCAGGCGGCGATCACCACGGTCTACGGCGAGCCGCCGGTGCTCTACCCGACGATGGCGGCGACCGGGCCGATGCACCCGGTGGCCGCGGCGTTTGGCACGCCGATCACCAGCGGCTGCGGCACGAGCTATCAGGGGACGCAGATTCACGCGCCCAACGAGAATATCCGCGTCGCCGACTACTGGCTGGCGCTGGAGAATATGGGCGCGTTTATCCAGGAGTTTGCGGCGGTCAGCTAGGCGGCACCTGGCACACGCAGCGGGCCGGCGCAAGGTGCGCCGGCCCGCTCGGATTCTGCACAGCGCTAGCGCCGCGCTACTGCGCCCACAGCGCGAAGCCGTCGGCGGCGGCGTTGTTGGTCAGCTGCGTCAGGCCGCTGCCGTCGCGCCGGATCGTATAAATCTCCGAGTCGCCGTCGCGGTCGCTGTTGAAAGCCAGCCGCTGGCTGTCGGCCGACCAGGTCGGCGCGTCGTCGAGGCCCGGCCAGCTAGTCAGCTGCTGCGCCGGCCCGCCCGCCAGCGGCACCAGATAAATATCGGCGTTGGTGCCGACCGTCTGCACATACGCGACCGTCAGACCGTCGGGCGAGAGCCGCGGCCAGCGCTCCGACAGGCTGCTGTACGTGATCGGAACCTGATTGAACAGCATGGCGCGGAAATCAGCGCGGCTGCCGCTCAGCACCTGCAGCTCGGACCGCTCAATCACCGGGGACCGGCCGGCGCAGCTGCGCTCGTAGACCAGGCCGCTGCCGTCGGGATACCAGCTTGGGTGGCCATACTCGCAGTCGGTGTTGCGGGTCAGCTGGGTGATCGTGCCGGGCGCGCCGGCCAGCCACAGGTACAGCTGGCGACTGCCGCCGGCGTCGGAGACAAACGCCACCACGCTGCCGTCGGGCGACACGGCCGGCTGCCAGATCGTCGCCGCTGGTCTTGAAGGTGCTCTGAAACTCAGGGGCGCGCGGATAGCCGTACAGCACCTGCACGATCTGCGCCTGCTGACTGTTATTCGTCGTCTGCGCGAGCACGGCGCCGCCTAGCGCCGAGGTGGGCGGCGCCCAGCTGCGGACCAGCGTCCACGGCACGATGTCGCGCTCGCCGCGGGCAATGCGAATAACATTGGCGCCGTCGGGGTCCATGCGGTACACCGCCAGCGGCCCGCCGTCGCGGTTCGAGGCGAAGACGATTGGCAGGTTGGGCGCGGCAGCGACCCACGGCTGGCCGAGGTAACTGTAGCGCCAGGCGAAGTAGTGCTGGCCGACGTTGCCCATCTCGACCTGGTACTGCGCGGGGTTGGCCGGCGTGTAGGTCAGGACGCGCCGCTCGAATATTTGCACCAGCACGTTCATGCGAGCAGCGCCGACCATCGCGCGGGTCCAGTAGGGGTCGGTGATCGGATAGCCAAACGCCACCATCGCCGGGATCGGGCCGCTGTCCAGAAAATCCTGGAAGATTTTCGGAACATTATGTCCAGTCGCCGCCTCATAGCGCACAATCGTCGTGGGCGCGGTGCCGAGCAGCGGGTCGCTGCCCAGCTGGCCGGCGCGATTCAGCGTCGTGGTGACAGTGAGACGCAGGCGCGACGAGTCGCGGTGATTGTTGTCGGTGGTCGCCAGCGGCGCAAACGTCGCATACGTCGGCGCGTCGCTGTTGTCGCTGCGATCATCGCCGGCGACCGGGATGTCGGCCGGGCGGTCGGCACCCTCGGCGCCGGCTGGCGTGGTCAGCACATCGCCCACCTTGATACGCCCGGCGATCATCTCGACTGGCAGCAGGCCGTTGGTGACGCCGCCGTCGGGCCGGTTGATCTCCATGCGGGCCTTGTCGAAATATTGGACCTGGCGCAGGCCGTTGGGCAACTCCTGGTAGAACTCTTTCTCGTCAAACCACGGCCGCGGCCCCCAGGTCCACGAGCGGGCGGAGCGGCCAGTTTGCACGGCCTCGTCGGCGGCGTGCCACTGCTGCTCAAAGGCGGGCGCCGCAAACTCCAGGCGATGCCCGTCCCAGGGCGCGGCGCTGCTGGGCGCGGCGCCCGCCACGAGCGCGCCGCCCAGCGCCGCCAGCGCCACGGCGCACCGCGCAATCTTCACTGCAAACCGCTGCATAGCTTTGATTCTCCTTGCTCACACGTGCAGCCCAGTGTACGCCGCGCTGCGCCGCCCGGCCACGACGCGGCGCTGATACGAGGGTGGCGCGCGGCTGGCAGCGCAGTTAGGCGGCGGGGCTAATAGTCGGCATCGTCGCGAAAAATACCGTCAGGATCGACGCACCCGGCAAAGTCAGCGAAGTCGGCGTTCGAAATTGAGAGATTATTTTCGACCGCCCACATTCGGCCTGGAATAACTCTAAATGTCCGGCCCGGCTCGTCCTTTAAATCCACAACTAGAATTGGGCGATCAGGCAGCGCAAAGGTCATCCCGTCCGCAATAAAGAGAAATGTGTGTGCTGACGCCAGCTCAACGGCCTGCGCGGCGGTCAGCCCGGCGTACTGCGGGTCGTCGACAAAATGCACATGGGCCTGAAACCCGTTCACCGGCGTCGGCGTCTGAATCGCGACGCACAGCGCCTGCCACGCCGCGTCGTCGGCAAAGTCGGCGCGGACCACGAGGGCGGGACAGATGATGGGGTCTTCGATGAATGGCAGCGGCTGCATGGCAAGCTCCTGGCGAGCGGCGCCGCAGCTGCAGCGCCGGCCGTAGTTTGCCGCAGCGGGGCGCTGCCGGCAAGCCGGCGGCCTGCTGGTGTTTGTTATACTCCGCCAGGCCGCACTACTCCCGCGCTGCCGCAAAGGACTATTCAATGACGCAGACATTTCGCATCGCCCGCCTGGCCGGCGTTGATTTTCGGCTGCACTGGTCGGTGCCGCTGCTGGTGGTGTATCTGTGGATGAACAATCCCGCGCTGCCGCTGCGGTTCCAGATCGGTTTCGCGGCCGGGCTACTGCTCAGCATTCTGCTCCACGAGCTGGGGCATGCGGCCGCGGCGGCGCTGCTGGGGCTGGGCGTTGACCGCGTGGCGCTATGGATGTTGGGCGGCTGGATGATGCCCAAGCGTCCGCCAACCCGGCCGCGCGACGAGGTGTTGTTCGCCGCGGCTGGCCCGGCAGTCAACCTGGCGCTGGCGGCGCTGCTGTGGGGCATCGTGCGAACCTGGCTCAACGGCGCCGCGCTGCGCGACCCGCTGCGGCTAGGCGTCTTCGTCATGATGCTGGTCAATGTGGCGCTCGCACTCTTCAACCTGCTGCCGATCTATCCGCTGGACGGCGGCCGGATTCTGCGGGCGCTGCTTGGCGCATGGCTCAGGCCGGCGTGGGCCAACGGCCTAATGCTGGCGTTCGGCGGCATGGGCGCGCTCGGCCTGCTGGCCTGGTCGTGGCGTGCGCGCGACGGCCTCACCGTGATCGTCAGCGTCATGCTGCTGCTGTTTGCCCTGAGCTTCAACGCGCGAGCCAAAGCGATCATGCTGATGATCTACGGCCGCCTGCTTGACCGTGGCCACTGGCACCTTCAGCGCGGCGAGTTCAAGCAGGCCATCGCGATCTACGACCGCAGCATCGCGGGCAGGCCCCGCCTCGCGGGACTCTACCTGAACCGCGGCGTGGCCTATCATGGCCTCGGCGAGTACGACCGGGCACTCAGCGATTTCAACCGGGGGCTGGCGCTGGCGCCTGGAAGATTCACTGCCATGCTCCAGCGCGAGCGTGGCGTAATCTATACGCTGCTGGGCGAGTACGAGCGCGCGCTGGTCGACTTTGAGCAGGCTGCGCTGGCCCTGCCCAATGAGCCGCGGCGCTTAACATGGCAGCTCAATGCCAACGTGATGCTGGGCAACCTCAGCGCTGCAGAGCGGGACGCCGACCGCCTGATATTCTTGGAGCCGAGCACGCAGCACATCTTTATGCTCCGTACCTGGCTCATGGTCATGCGCGGCGACTATGTGGCCGCGCTGCCCATGATCGAGCGGGCAAGCGCCATGAATCCGCAGGGAATCGAGCAGCTTGGGGTTCAATCGCTAATCTACTATGCGCTCGGGCGCCCCGACGAGGCGCAGGCGGTCGCGGTCCGGCTGCTACAAGCAAATCCGATCTGGCTGCTGATTGATACTGAGGTTCCAAATTATGTAGCAGATCGTATTCAGTGTGAGTGGGCGCAACGGTGCTGTGAGTGGGCCGAGGAGCTGGGCTGTGACCAGCTGCTGGTCGCCTACAAGCGCGGCAACGTCCACCGAATGCTGGGTGACAGCGCCGCGGCCAGCGCCGCCTTCCGCGCCGCCTTGGCTCTCCCCGCCCGCACTGCCTATCAGTGGCTGGCGCATGGTCACGCGCAGCTCCAGCTTGGCAACCCGGTGGACGCGCGCATTGATCTGGAGCGCGCCTTGCAGCTTGGTCTAGACACCACTTTCCGAATAATTGCGCTGGGCGGTCTGCGGGCCGTCGCCGCACAGCTCGGCGCCGACTTCCACCCGAACGGGTAGGCCGCTGCGCGATCCAGCCGGCGTCGGACTGCACTACAATGCAGGGCAATGATTGGAAAGATGTAGATGAGCAACTCACCCCTACCAGGCGGTCGCGGCGGCGGCCGGCGCCTCTCGACCGAAGATGGCTTCCAGCTGCGGATGGTATTTGGCGCCTTCACCAGCCTGCCGCGCGTTATGCGCCTCGTCCGCGACACCCACCCCGGCTTCACCTACGCGCTCGGCGTGATCACGCTGCTGCGCGGCTTTGCGCCGGTCGCCAGCGCCTGGATCACCAAGCTGGTCATCGACAGCGTGATCGCCGCGCTGCCGCCGACCCACGCGCCGGTCAGCCGGGTGTTTTGGTTTGTCGGCATTCAGCTGGCGATCAGCCTGGCCGCGAGCCTGCTCGGCACGCTCAGCAATATTACGCAGCAGCTGCTCCAGGAGCAGGTCTCGAACCGTGTGCGGCTGATGGTGATGGAGAAGGCCAACACGCTCGACCTGTCGTTTTTCGAAAACCCCGAGTTCTACGATAAACTCCGCCAGGCCCAGGAGCAGGCCGCGTTTCGCCCGGTCAACATGGTCTCGCAGACCTTCGAGCTGGTCCGCACGGTGATCACGTTTGCGACGATGATCGTGCTCTTGACGCGGCTAGAGTGGTGGATCGCCGCCATCGCGCTGATTATCCCGATCCCGTCGTTTATCGCCGACAGCCGCTATGGCTGGATGGGCTACCAGCGCATGCGCCGGCAGTCGCCCGAGCGCCGCGAGATGAGCTATTTCGAGAGCGTGATGACCACCGATACCTATAACAAAGAGGTCAAGCTCTTCAACCTGGGCAATCTGTTTCTCGGGCGGTTCCGCGACCTGGCGCAGAAGTTCTACATCGAGAATCGGCGCATCATGACGCGGCGCTATCTGCTGAGCTTCGCCTGGCTGAGCCTGAGCCTAGCCGCCAACGCCGGCATCTACCTGTTTGTGGCGCTGCGGGCGGTCGCCGGCCGGATTTCGCTGGGCGACCTGACGCTGTACACCCAGGCGGCCACCCAGGTCTCCAGCAGCTTCCAGGGGATTCTGACCGGCATCGCCAGCACCTATGAGAATAATCTGTTTGTCGGGACGCTGTTCGACTTTCTGGAGTACCAGCCGCTGATTATGTCGCCCGCCAATCCGGTGGCGATCAATGGCTTCGATGGCCCCAGCGCCCGCGGCCTGAGCATTGAATTTCGCAACGTCAGCTTCACCTACCCCGGCAAGACGACGCCGGCGCTCAACAACGTCAGCTTCACGATTGCGGCGGGCGAGGCGGTGGCGCTGGTCGGGCGCAACGGCGCCGGCAAAACCACCACGATCAAGCTCCTCAACCGGCTCTACGATCCTGACGCCGGGGAGATTCTGATCGGCGGCCACAACATCCGCGACTACGAGCTGAACGAGCTGCGGGCGCAGGTCGGGGTGATCTTCCAGGATTTTGTGACCTACTTTATGCCGGCGCAGGCCAACATCGGCATCGGCCAGCTCAGCCAGATCAACAACCTGGCGATGGTCAAAGAGGCCGCGGCCAAGAGCGGCGCCGCCGCCGTGATCGAAAAGCTGCCCAACGGCTACGACACGATGCTGGGCCGCTGGTTCAACGAGGGCACCCAGCTCAGCGGCGGAGAGTGGCAGAAGATCGCGCTGGCCCGCGCCTTCATCCGCGACGCCCGCATCCTGGTCCTTGACGAGCCGACCAGCGCGCTCGACGCCCGCGCCGAGTACGAGGTCTTTGAGCACTTCCGCACGCTGACCGAGGGCAAGACGGCGATTTTTATCTCGCACCGCTTCAGCACCGTGCGCCTGGCCGACCGGATTTTTGTGATCGAGGACGGCATTTTGCAGGAGTCCGGCTCACACGCCGAGCTGATGACGCTCGACGGCCGCTACGCCGAGCTATTCAATCTGCAGGCCAACGCCTACCGCTAGCGCCGGGGCGCCGCCCGTGCAAGCGCGCGGCGCGCCTGGGAACCTTTCGGCCGCTGATTCCGTCTGTCCCGTGCGGGTGGCCTAGCAGGCGACCCCGCGCGGGAGGGACAGATGCAGAGTACACAACGGCACGGGATGCGGCGGGCTGGATCTGGAGTGGCGCTGGTCGCGCTGGTGGCGCTGAGCGGCTGCGGGGTGCCGGATCGGGCCGGGCAGCCGCCGCTCCCGACCGTGAGAGCGCCGGGCGAGGCCGGGCAGTCGCCGTTTCCAACCTCTGGGGTGGCGGGCGAGGTTCTGCTGACCTTTGTCTTCCCGAGTGGGGCGCCGTCGCTATTTTCGGAGCAGGAGATTATCTTCTGTGTCGGTTCACAGCCCTACTATCGGCCAACGCAGGTGCGAGGTCGGGAGGATGCGCTGCAAGTGGCGGTGCCGGTGGAGACGATGCTGGCGCAGGCGGGGGCAGTCCTCGATGTCACGTCCTACCAGATTGGGCGCGAACCCGTCGACGGTGGGTGTAGCGCCCGCGGTGCAGGCAATTTTGATCGGGTGGACCCGGCGCAGACGATCTATATCAAACACATCAAAACGCAGGCAGTAATCCAGGCCGACATTCAGTATGCCCTTGATAACGTGGTGAACCCAGCCACGCGGGCGACCTTGTCGGCGGCGCTGGCTCATGTCGCGGCCAGCGCCGCCCCAGAGCTGTGGCTGGATGAGCGGCATCTGAATCCCGCGACGGGCGACCAGGTGTTTACGGAATTGATGGCGGCGGTTGAACTGCTGACGCCGCTCCGTTCCATCACAGGTTCGGAATCTGGGTGGCAGCAGGGCACGCTCCCACCCATCGATCCGCACGCCCCGCCGCCGACCCCGGAACCAACCCCGCTGCCGGACAGCCAGGACGGACATATCTCAGCGGCACGAGCAACACCATAGGGGCGATAGCGCTGCTGGCACGGAGCACGGCCGTGGTGCTGGCGCTGGATGCGGAGTTCGGTCCCGCCGCGCTCGCCCCAGCGAAGGCCCAGATTCGCACGGCCGTCGACGCGGTCGGGCACAGCGCGGTTACTAACTATAGCGCGGATATTGCCGGGTATCGCGCTGCCTGGAATGCCGGGGTCGTGGCGCTCGGGCAGCGCTAGGCGGCGCGCAGCAGCGAGCAGCGCCGGACGCGCAGCGAAGCCGCCCGGCGGCGCAAGGCCACCGGGCGGCTGTGGGCGGGCGGCTACTTCCAGGTGTCGTTGCGCGTCACGGTGCCGCTGGCCGGCGTGGTCAGCGCGCGGTTCGCGCCGCTCTCCCAGACCACGTTGCCGGCGCCGTCCTTCTTGATGTACTTGTACTCCAGCGCCGTGTTGCTCGGCAGTGTGACCGTCTTGCTCCAGACCGGGTAGCTGGCCGATGACATCAGCACCGCCGCGTTGGTGTCCCAGCTGCCGAGCGCCGGGATGCTGCCGATGACGTAGACATTCTGGCCGACGACGGTCGTGGCGTTCTCATTGAAGGTGGTGGCGATGCTGGTGCCGGTGAAGGCCGTCGGCGTCGGGACCGCGGTGGCGCTCGGCGCGGCCGTGGCGGTGCGCGTCGGCGAGGGCAGCGGCGTCGCCGTGGCGGCCGGGGGCGTCAGGGTGCCGAAGGTGTCGTTGCGGGTCACGGTGCCGCTGCCGGGGGTAGTGAAAATCCGGTTGCTGTTGCCCTCCCAGACCACCACGCCGGCGCTGTCCTTCTTGAAATATTTGTACTCAACCGCGGTGTTGGCCGGCAGCCCCACCGTCTTGCTCCAGATTGGATAGCTGGCCGATGACATCAGCAGGCCCTGCGCCGTGTTCCAGCTGCCGAGCGCCGGGATGCTGCCGACGACGTAGAGGCTCTGGCCGGCGGTCGTCGTGGCGTTGACGTTGAAGCTGGCGCTGATGCTGCCGGCGGCGATCGTAGCGGTCGGCAGCACGGTGGTGGCGGTCGCGGTGGCGGTGGGCAGCGGCGTGCCCAGTTTGGCGCCGGCATGGATAGCCACGGCGTCCATTGCGTTGACCTGCATCGTGAACTGGCCCGCGCCGTTGACGACCACGGTGCGGCCGGTGCAGCTCGCGCCGCTGGCGGCGACCTCGCCGGTCGTCACGTCGCAGTAGCTGCCGGCCGGCATGCCGGTCTGGAAGGTTCGGTTGAGCGCGCCGCCCTCGCGGTTGATGACGACGTAGCCTTTGAGGCCGCGACCAAACGCGATCTGGTTGTTGCCGTTGGTCCACCAGTTGGTCACAGCGAACGAGTTGGCGGTGTTATTGCGGAAGGCCACCATGTTGCCGATGTCGAGCCAGCGGTGCTCACACTTCCACTCGTTGAAGCAGTTGGCGACGCCGTTGCTGTAGATGCTGTTGGTCTGGCCGCTCGCGTTCGAGGGCGGGCCTTGATCCGTCGTCGAGAACTCGTAGCTCGACATGATCTCGGGGTAGCCATAGGGCCAGGCCAGCATGAAGATGTTGGCGAGGTCGTAGAGCTTGCCGTTTTTGTAGGTCAGGACCTGGCCGCCGGCGCCGTGACCGCGCTGGTTGTCGTGGTTGTCGGTGAAGACCACCGCGTTGTCGCTGGGCATCAGGCCCCAGGCCGTGCCGAACTGGCTGAGGTTGGCGAGCTGGCCGGTCAGGAATACGGGGCCGAGCTGCGTGCCATATTTGAACTCGGTGATGTCGCCGTTCTGAAAATATTCGCTGGCCTTGATCGGCTCGCCGCCCTGATCAATGACTTCCTGGTAGATGTAGGGCGTGCCATTGACCCGGCTGAGGATCGCCTTGATGTCGTTGGTGTCGATGTGCTTGCTGGCATCCAGGCGGAACCCGGCGACGCCCAGGCCGACGAGGTCGTTGAGGTAGGCGGCCAGCCGGTTGCGCACATACTCCGAGCCAGTGTTGAGGTCAGCCAGGTTGACCAGCTCGCAGTTCTGGACCTCCCAGCGATCCTGGTAGTTGGCGATGTCGTCGGTGCCGTTGCGGCCGCAGTGGTGAAAGTCTTGGAAGCCGTAGGTGCCGGGGTAGCTGTAGCTGCTGTAGCTGGTGCCCGCACTGCCCGTCCCGCTGCCGACGCCGGTCATATGGTTCAGCAGCACGTCGACGTAGATGTCGACGCCGACCGCCTTGCAGCGCGAGACCATGTTGGCGAACTCGGCACGGTTGCCGCTGCGGCTGGTGAGCTGGTAGCTGACGGCCTGGTAGCGCTGCCACCACGGGTAGCCGGCGGCCACCACATGCTCCTGCGGCGGCGAGACCTGCACGCCCGCAAAGCCCTTCGGCCCCAAATACTGCTCGCACTCCTGCGCGATGTCGGTCCACTTCCACTCAAACAGGTGTACGAAGACGGTGCGGGGCGTGCCGGCGGCCTTGACCGTGCCGGACTGGCTGGCGAACCCGAGGAAACTGACAACAACCAGAACAAGTGCCATCATGAGCTGAACAGCTGGACGCTTCATCGCAACCTCCATATATCGATAGACCAATGTGCTCTTCTTTGAGACAGCGGACTGGACTGTGCTCGCGAGGCCTCCTTTCTCGAAGTTACTTTGTTGTCTGGATAAACAATATGGGCAGTTTACCTTTCTTAACTTCCACTGATCTTCCCGCGCTCTTCCGCCGCTGGGCTGCGCTGAGACGGCGACTGGCAATGCTGGAGCAGCGCTACGACCGCGCCTTTGCCGCGTTAAACACAGCGCCGCCTCAGCGCAGGGCGCTGAGGCGGCAGGAGCTGGCTGGGCGGCCACGCAGCTAGGCGGCGAGGCGCTCGCGGACCGCGGCGATGATCGCGGCGTGCTCAGGGAAGCCGCCATCGCGCATCATCGAGTGAACGAGGTCGGCGCCGACAACAACCTCGAACGTGCCGTCGTGCCACGGGATCAGCTCGATGGCGGCGAGGTCGTAGAGAAACTCGTGCATCAGCGCGCCAGCCAGCGCAAGCGTCTGCGGCTCGTAGCCGCAGGCCGCGCAGTACGTGATGCGGACCTTGACTGGCTGCCCGGCGGCCGCGCGGCTGGGCGCGCGTGGCGGCGCGACAGCTGCGGGTGCGGCGGCGGTGCCGGCGGCCGTCAGCGGCGGCGCGCTGGTGGCGCCGCTGGCCGCGCGCGCCTGGGTGTGCGCGGCGCCGCTGACCAGCTCACGCAGCTCGCGCACGACCTCCTGGTCGAACTCATGGCGGGTGGCCTCGCGGAACGCGCCGAAGGCCTGCATCAGGCGGTCGCGGGCCGCCTCGGGCAGCTGGCCCAGCGCCGTGTCGCGCGCCACGTCGGCGAACGCGGGGTCGCTGGCGTACAGCTCGTCCATCATCGCATGCTGCCGCACCGAGATGCTGGCGGGTCGCTCGATCCAGTGGCCCAGCTCCTGAAACTCGGCGTCGAAAAAGGCAAACACTGGGATCGACTGGTGCAGGCCGTCTTTGAGGTACAGCTGCATCAGGTCAAGATTCTGGTCGCGCAGAAAAATGCGCACGTCGAGCATCGTGTCGGCAGCCAGGCGGGCCAGCACTGGCAGATTGGCGATAACATCGCCGCACCAGTCCTCGGCCAGCACCAGGACATGCACCGGGCCGGGCAAGCTGGCAAAGAACGCCAGGTCATCGCTGCTAATCTCGACGGTACTTTCATTGGCCTCAAGGCGCTCGCGGTTGCGGGTCATCTGCGCTTTGTACTCGGCATAGGTCAGGCCCTGGGCAAAGCGCTCGGCGGTCACGGTCATGGTTCGGTCCTTTCATTGGCAGCGGCGCTGCACGGATCAGAAGTAGTGTACTCCGCTCACGAGCGCTGTGGGGCAGGGCTCTGTCAACGTCCGATCCACTGCAGCCACATGGCCGACTTCGGCGTGGTTAAGGCGGGGTCCACGCCTCACCGTGAGTTCAAAGGGTGTGCTCCACGGGAGTTGCGACCAGCAACAATACGCACTTTTTGTTCGTGAGGTGCTCCAATTAGCTGCATGCTACAGGTATCCTTGCCAAGCTCCCTCGCGCTCACACAAACTGACGGAGAACCAACCTGTTGGGACCCCATCATGACCATTGCCATAGAAGTGACCGAATTAGTTCGTGCGCGGCAACGAACTCGACGGCTTGGAGGAAAAGCAATCAACCTAGGGGCTACCACCACAGAGGCGGTATACGCATACACTGCTGTACCCAGGGCGGATTGGTTCGCGAGAAACAGACCTATTTCCTGTCCAACAACTCATGGGCCAGGTACGCCGTCGGTCGGGAGGGCTGGGACCACAGTTGCGGGCAGGCACACGGTAAAAGTTGAGCCATGGCCCGCCTGACTGGCAAGTCTGATACTGCCGCCCATCATGTGACAAAAGTGCCAACTCAGGGCCAAGCCAAGTCCAGTGCCGCCATAGCGGCGGGTGATCGACGAGTCGGCTTGGGTAAAGGGTTGGAAAAGCTTCTGTTGCTGCTCAGGAGTCATCCCAATGCCGGTATCCGTCACCCGAAACCAAATCCAGTCGCCGTCCGCGCCCGCCTGGCGTTCAACGTCCAACGTGATGATGCCCTGCTCCGTAAACTTGGCGGCATTGCTCAGCAGGTTAAAGAGGGTTTGACGAACCTTCAACATATCCGCGTGCATCTCGCCGACGGGAGTGTGCCGGATCACCTGGAGCGTATTAGCCTTTTTATGAATCACCGGCTGCACCGTGTCTACCACCTCGGTGATGAGGTGGTCAACATCAAAAGGCTCGATATACAACTCCATCTTGCCGGCATCAATCTTAGAAATATCGAGGATATTATCGATGAGCGAAAGGAGGTGATTACTGGCACTGTGAATCCGATCAAGGTCGGTGCTCACCTGGAAATTATTGGCGGTCTTAAGTTTTAACCTGATCAGATCGGTATAGCCGATAATTGCGGCCAGTGGTGTCCGTAACTCATGACTCATCGTCGCCAGAAAGGCACTTTTCGCCCGATTTGCCGCTTCGGCCGCTTCGGCTGCCTGGATGCTAGCATAGGTCGCCTGGAGTTGATCCCGTTGCACAAAATCGCGCCGATGAAAGCGTTCCATGTAGAAACAAGCGAGCATGCCCAGCAGATTGTTGGCAATAAAGAAAAAGTTATTATTCAGAAATATTGTGATCTGGTCAGGTGATGATACGAGTCGTTGGATAAAGATAGCAATAATTTGATATCCCCCGACTAAGAGCCAGCCAACGGTCGTAGCATACTTGAACTGTAAATTAACGACGGTATAGGTACCAATCATGACCACCATCACGCCGGCATAATAAAGATAAAAGCCGGGTTCCTCTTGATGTGCTACAGCTAACATTGCCAGAATGCCAGAACCCGCAATCAGCAAGAGCAGGGCGGGGAGGAGTTGACTCACCTTTGAGAAAGGATGGATGGTAGCTGTACAGGAAGGTGATCAGCGTTAAGGGGCAGACGATGCGATAGCGTATAAACCACGAGATATCCTTGGAGACAGGAAACGCCCACGCATCCAAAATGCCGAACATCGCATAGAGGACGAAGATGAGCACGAGCGATAAGCGGGTCGTCCACAAGGTTTTCTGGACATAGTCCGCCTGAAACGCGACCTCGCGGTCGGCAGGGAAGACCAACCCCCGCCGGAGGGTCGTGCCAATATCAGGTGGCAACCATTGGATCGGCATCTTCACCCTACCTCAGGCGCAATCCGACCGTCAGACCCGCGGTTGATCCGACAGCTTACCTCAATGCTGCCGGGTGATCTGTAAAAAAACAATATTCTGCCGCTCCTCGATAAAGGTATGATACTCCGCGATCGCCGCTGCGGGAATGGCCTGAACCAAGTCCATCATTTGGGCAGCACTACGGTAGATCAGCCACCAATCCATATAGGCTTCCATATAGCCCGCATCAACGATGCCAGGCAAAAAGTTCGCCACCAACAAGCTGCCTCCCGGATTCAGGCGCTGAAACAGGCTCATGGTAAGTTTTTCAATCAGTCGATCATCCAAATAATCATACAAGCCGGCGACATAGATCAGATCGAAGCCCCGTAGGGTTGGTTGCCGCTGAAATAAGCTTCGGGCCGACGCATGGATTGTTTCGATGGGGTACCCGGCCAAGCGGTAAGTCACCGTGTCGAGGCTCATCCGATCTTGGTCAAGCGCCACATAGCGTGCGATCCGCCCGGCCTGGAGACCCTGGGAAGCGCGGGCTTCCTGGAGATGACCACACGCGACCGATAGGATACTCGGAGCCGGCACGGAGGCCGCCCGCGCATCAATGGCATTGGTCAGTACCTGCCGCCGCGTGCGGACGGCCTGGGCTGCCGCCGCGTGGACGGTATAGTCATACACAGCCTTCCCCAGGGTGGATTGGTTCGCGAGAAATGCGGGTTCGTCCTCGGCATCGGCTGCATAGATATAATCCATTAGCACGGCATCACCGGCGTAGCCCCGTGGTTTTTCGTAGGCGCGGCGCGTCAGCGGATCGTGTTGGACAAGCTGCATCAGCGGATGCGGGCGCAGCCGGGCGGTGATCACCGCCCGCCACTCATCGCTTGGCAATATGTGCCGGAGTTCCCGTAATCCTAAAAACAGGCGGTCCATACCCGCGGCAACCGCGCCGGCCTGGAGTTCTGCCGCGACGTGCTGAAGCAAGCCCTCGACATCCATATGCTGCCCACCACTCGTCATCATATCCTTTCAAATGGTCTTAGCCACCTTGATTATGCTGGTCTGTATCTGTAGTGTGCCTGCCCTATCCCGGCACAGAATCAGGTGACGAACACTGCACAAGGTGGGCCACGGCTGGGCGAGCCGGGCCCGGTCGGGGCGCTTCACATAGCCAAGCGTGGCGGCGACGGTCTCGATGGTGGTGACAGGGCTTGTGCAAAGTCCCCTTTGAGGCTCCAAAGAACTCATCTTGGCGCGGTTCGCCGGAGCAACCAGGGCTGTCGCCCGTTCATTTCCTCCGATCCGCCGGAGTGCCGCTCAACAGCGCCTCGACTTTGCACAAGCCCTGGTTCCTACAGGCAGCCCCTCGACAACCGACCGACTTCTTGGTATACTGCCGCCAACGAGTAAAGGTACGAGCGACTATAACTCATGGACACCGCCCTGCTAGCCACTGACTCCCAAAGCCGCGCCGCCGACTGGCCAACGGTCGGCGTCAGCGTCATCATCTTCACGCTGCGCCCGACGGCCGACAACCGTCGCGAGCTGGCGGTGCTGCTGGTGCGGCGGGCGAGCGAGCCGCACGCCGGCTGCTGGGCGCTGCCGGGCGGCTGGGTCCGTACCGGCGAGGGACTGGAGGCCGCGGCCCGCCGCCACCTGACGACCAAAACCGGCCTTGACCCGGCCTTTCTGGAGCAGCTCTACACTTTCGGGCGGCCCGACCGCGACCCGCGCGAGCATCGTATCGCCGTGGCCTACTATGTCGTGGCGCCGTGGGACGCGCAGGCCGCCGGGTTCGGCAGCGCCCACCCTGGCGCGCAGTGGTTTGCGGTGGACGATGTGCCCGCGCCGCTCGCCTTCGATAACGACGAGATGCTGCGCTATGCGCTGTGGCGGCTGCGGAATAAAGTGGGCTACGCCTACATCGCCTTCCAGCTGCTGCCGCCGACGTTTACGCTGGCCGAGCTGCGCAAAGTCTACGAGGTGATTCTGGGCCAGGTGATCGATCCAACGAATTTTCGCCGCAAGGTCGAGGCCAGCGGGACGATTGTCTCGACCGGCCAGCGCGTCGAGGGCGGCGCGCATCGGCCGCCGCAGCTGTACCGCTGCACCATCACGCCCGACCAGCTGTTTACCGGCCCGCGCACCTAATATTTCGCTACGCACCGCGATGTGCTTTTTTTTCGCTGCTGTTATGGTCATAATAACCTTTACCGGAGGAGCCAGCCATGACCACTGATGTTTTGCCCGCCACCTGCAATCCCCAGCTCGCGCTGGCGCCGTGGCACTTCGACGCGCCGCTGCCAGCGCACTATGGCCCCGGCTCCAGCCAGGACGACGTGATCCCGGCGACCGCGCCGGTCCAGGCGCAGCTGCCCGAGCTGTACCGCACGCTCGATGCGGCGGCGCTCGATGCACGCATCCGAGCGGCCAAAGCGGCGCTCGGCGAGCGGCTCTTGATCCTGGGCCACCACTACCAGCGCGACGAGATCATCCAGTACGCCGACCTGATCGGCGACTCGTTCAAGCTGTCGGAGGAGGCGGCGCGGCGGGCGACGGCCGACTACCTAGTGTTCTGCGGCGTGCATTTCATGGCCGAAAGCGCCGATATTCTGGCGCAGCCGCACCAGCAGGTCAGCCTGCCCAACATGGCGGCCGGCTGCTCGATGGCCGATATGGCGCACCCTGATGATGTGCTGGACGCTTGGGATGCGCTGGCCGGCGTGTACGGTCCGGCCGCGACGGGCGACCTCCAGCCGGTCGTGCCGGTGACGTATATGAACTCGGCGGCGGCGCTCAAGGCGTTCTGCGGCGAGCACGGCGGCGTGGTTTGCACGTCGTCGAATGCCGAGCGGGTGCTGCGCTGGGCGCTGGAGCGCGGCGAGCGCGTGCTGTTCTTCCCCGACCAGCACCTCGGCCGCAACACTGGCGCGGCGATGGGCATCCCGCTCGATCAGATGGTGGTCTGGAATCCGCGCCGGCCGCTGGGCGGTAACACGGTGGCGCAGCTGGAAAACGCCAAGATTATTCTGTGGCAGGGCTTCTGCTCGGTGCATAAGCGCTTCACGGTCAAGCAGATTGCGCAGGCTCGCCGCGATTATCCCGGCATCAACGTCATCGTCCACCCGGAGTGCGAACTGCAGGTTGTGCAGGCCGCTGACCTGGCCGGCTCGACCGAGTTTATTCTGGCCAAAATTGCGGCGGCGCCGGCGGGGTCGCAGTGGGCGGTGGGGACCGAGATCAGCATGGTGCGGCGGCTGCAGGCCCAGCACCCCGACAAGCTGATCTTCTGCCTCGACCCGGTGGTCTGCCCGTGCTCGACGATGTACCGCATCCACCCGGCCTACCTGGCGTGGGTCCTCGACAATCTGCTGGAGGGCCGCGTGGTCAACCGCATCACGGTGGAGCCGACAACCAAGCGCTGGGCCAAAATCGCCCTAGAGCGGATGCTGGAGCTGAAGTAGCGAGTACCGAGTAGCGAGTAGCGAGTAACGCAATGATATTCGATGCACTGCATTGCTCATAACTCGTCACTCCGTCACTTCTGAAAACTGAAAACTGAAAACTGATACCTCCGAGGAATGCGATGTACGACGTTATTGTGATTGGCAGCGGGATTGCGGGGCTGTTTACGGCGCTGCGGGCGGCGGAGCACGGCACAGTGCTGGTGCTCACAAAGTCGGCGCTGGAGGAGTCGAACACGCGGTATGCGCAGGGCGGCATCGCGGCGGCCTGGGCGGCCGACGATAGCCCAGCGCTGCACTCGGAGGATACGCTGGCGGCCGGCGCGGGGCTGTGCGATCCCGCAGCGGTGGCGGTGCTAACCGCCGAGGCGCCGGCGCGCATCCGCGACCTGCTGGCGGTCGGCGTGCCGTTCGATGAGCACGATGGCGCGCTGGCACTGGGACTGGAGGGCGCGCACGGCCAGCGCCGCATTCTCCACGCCGGCGGCGATGCGACCGGCTTTCACATCGAGCAGGCGCTGTGCCGGGCGCTGCGGGCGGCGGGCGTCGCGTTTGTCGAGGGCTGCTTTGTAACCGAGCTGGTCGTGGAAGGTGGGCGAGTCGTGGGCGTCGAGGCGCGGGTCGGCGATGGGCCGGCGGTGAGCTACGGCGCACGGCACGTCGTCTTGGCGTCGGGCGGCGCGGGGCAGCTGTTCGCCTACACCACCAACCCGGCCGTGGCGACCGGCGACGGCCTCGCGCTGGCCTACCGGGCCGGCGCGGCACTGGCCGACGTGGAGTTTTACCAGTTTCACCCGACCGCGCTGACGCTGCCGGGCGCCGCGACCTTTTTGATCTCCGAGGCGGTGCGCGGCGAGGGCGGACATGTCCTGGCGACCGACGGCCGGCGCTTTATGCTCGACGAGGACCCGCGGGCCGAGCTGGCGCCGCGCGATGTGGTGGCGCGGGCGATCGTGCGCGAGATGGCGCGGACCGGCGCCGACCATGTGCTGCTCGATGTGCGGCACCTCGACCCCGCCGCGGTGCGCGCCCACTTCCCGACGATCAATGCCCACTGCCTGGCGCACGGCCTCGATATGACGGTGACGCCGGTGCCGGTGGCACCCGCGGCCCACTATCTGATGGGCGGCGTGCGAACCGACGTGTGGGGCGCGACCTCGGTGCCGGGGCTGTATGCGTGCGGCGAGGTCGCGTGCACGGGCGTGCATGGCGCGAACCGGCTGGCGAGCAACTCGCTGCTGGAGGGGATTGTGTTTGGGGCGCGGATTGTGGCCGGGATTGTGGCGCGGCGGGGCGGCGTCCAGCTGCCGACGGTGATGGCGCCGGCCGCGGCGGCCGGCTGGCGGCCGGACGTGGTGCTGACGGATGGCTGGGCGACCGACGGGCCGAGCCTGCCGGCGCCGACGCTGGCCGACGTGCAGCGGCTGATGTGGTCGGCGGCGGGGCTGGTGCGCGAGGCGGCCGGGCTGACCGCGGCGGTGGCGACGCTGAGCGCCTGGCTGACCCAGGCGCCCGCGCCGCAGACAGTGGCCGAGCACGAGCTGCACAACGAGCTGCTGGTCGGCTGGCTGATGGCGCGCGCGGCGCTGGCGCGGGCCGAAAGCCGGGGCGGCCACTATCGGAGCGATGCGCCGCAGACGGAGCCGCAGTGGCAGCGGCGGATCGTGCAGGTGGCGCCGGTGACGGTGGCGGCGACGACGGTGGAGGTGCTGGCGTGAGCGCACCACAGCTGGAGCATTTCCTGACGGCCGACGAGCTGCGGACATTGGTCGCGGCGGCGCTCGCGGAGGACGTGGGGCGCGGCGATGTGACCAGCGACCTCTTGGTGCCGCCGGAGATTCCGGCGCGCGCGGCGTTTGCGGCGCGGGGCGCCGGCGTGGTGGCGGGGCTGCCGCTGGCGGCGCTGGTGTTTGCGCTGATCGACCCGGCGACGCGCTGGGAGGCGCTGGTGCCGGACGGCACGGCGCTGACGGCCGGGCAGACGCTGGCGGTGGTCAGCGGGTCGGCGCGGAGCTTGCTGCGGGCGGAGCGGGTGGCGCTGAACTTTGTGCAGCGGCTGAGCGGCATCGCGACGCTGACGGCGCAGTATGTGGCGGCGGTGCAGGGGACGCGGGCGCGGATCGTGGACACGCGCAAGACGACGCCGGGGCTGCGGGCGCTGGAGCGCTACGCGGTGCGGGTGGGCGGCGGCCGAAACCACCGGCGCGACCTGAGCGACGCGGTGATGATCAAAGATAATCACCTGGTGGCCATTGCGGCGCGCGGCCTGTCACTGGCGGCGGCGCTGGACGAGGCGCGGGCGGCGCTGCCGCACACGACAAAGATCGAGGTGGAGGTGGACCGGCTGGAGCAGATTCCGGCGGTGCTGGCGGCGCGAGCAGACATTATCCTGCTCGATAATATGACACCGCGGACGCTGCGGGCGGCGGTCGGGCTGATTGCGGGGCGGGCGATCACCGAGGCGTCGGGCGGGGTGAATTTGCAGACCGTGGCGGCGATTGCGGCCACGGGCGTCGATGTGATCTCGGTGGGTGCGCTGACTCATTCGGCGCCGGCGCTGGATATTGGCCTGGACTTCGAGATCGGCGAGCGGGCGGCGCGGCCGTCAGCGTAGCTCATACGTCGGCGGCTCGGCCGACACTCGGTGGCCCACGGCGCACAGCGAGCTGCGTGGCCGTGGGCCATTGCTATTCGCCGCGCACGCTGCAAACCCCGCCGCGCACGCTGCAAACCCCGCCGCGCACGCTGCAAACCTCGTCGGACGCGCTGCAAACCTCGTCGGACGCGCTGCAAACCTCGTCGGACGCGCTGCAAACCTCGTCGGACGCGGTGCAAACCCCGTCGGACGCAGTGCAAACCTCGTCGGACACGCTGCAAACCTCGTCGGACGCAGTGCAAACCCCGTCGGACGCAGTGCAAACCTCGTCGGACACGCTGCAAAGCCCATCGGACGCGCTGCAAACCTCGTCGGACACGCTGCAAAGCCCATCGGGAGCAATGAAAGGGGCGACGACAGCGGGGGCGGGCGTGGCGGCAGCACCGCCGCTGGTCGGCGTGGGGACGCGAGGGGCGAGGAATATGCCGCAGCAGCAGAGTGATCTGGCGCGGAGCGCTGCGCGTACTATGCAACAAGGAGTGACATGAGCGAGCAGATCTATCTGGACCACGCGGCGACGACGCCGGTTGACCCGGCGGTGGCGGCGGCGATGTGGCCGTACTTTGGGCAGGTGTTTGCCAACGCCAGCAGCCGCTATCCGCAGGCCGAGCAGGCCCGCGCCGCGCTGGACTGGGCGCACGGGAGCATCGCCGACGCCATCGGGGCGCGGCCGGGCGAGATTGTGCTGACCAGCGGCGGCAGCGAGAGCGATAACTTGGCGATCAAGGGCGTCGCGCTGGCGGCGATGGCGCGCGGCAAGCACATCGTCACCACCGCAGTCGAGCACCACGCCGTGCTGCGGGCCTGCGAGTATCTGGAGGAGCGCCACGGCTTCCGCGTGACCTATCTGCCGGTGGACGGTGACGGCGTGGTGGACGTTGCGGCGCTGGAGCGGGCGCTGGACGACGAGACCGTGCTGGTCAGCGTGATGCTGGCGAACAACGAGGTCGGCACGGTGCAGCCCATCGCGGCCGTGGCAGCGCTGACCAAGCCGCGCGGCATTGTCTTACACTGCGACGCGGTGCAGGCGGCGCCGTACCTGCCGATCGATGTCAATGCGCTGGGCGTGGATCTGCTGGCGCTGTCGGCACACAAATGCTACGGGCCGAAGGGCGTCGGCGCGCTGTATGTGCGGCGGGGCGTGCGGCTCGACGCGCTGATCCACGGCGGGCACCAGGAGCGCGACCGGCGCGCCGGCACCGAGAACGTCGCGGGCGCGGTCGGGCTGGCGACGGCGCTGGGGCAAATGCGGGCGCAGGACGTGGCGCCGCTGCAGGCGCTGCGCGACACGCTGATCGCGGGGGTGCTACAGCGGGTGCCGGGCGCGCTGCTGACCGGGCATCCGATGCTGCGGCTGGCGAATCACGCCAGCTTCTGCTTTCCGGGCGTCGCCGGCGAGACCGTGCTGATCGGGCTGGCCGACGCCGGGATCGCGTGCAGCAGCGGCTCGGCGTGTGCGGCGGGCGAGACCGAGCCGTCGCACGTCCTGACGGCGATGGGGATTGCGGCCGAGGTGGCGCAGACTGCGGTGCGGCTGACGCTGGGCTGGGCGACGACGGCGGCCGAGATTGCGCGGGTGCTCGACGTGTTGCCGGCGGTCGTCGCGGCCGCGCGGGGCGACGCGGTGAGGCCGTAGCTGTCGCGCTGCCATGCTAAGCTAGCGCCGAGACGCAGGCCGGGAGCCGCCTCGTGGCCTGCACGGGAGGCGCGATGTTTGAACTGTTGCCCGCTGACTGGCAGGCCGCCCTGGCCGACGAGCTGACCAAGCCCTACATTGCCACGCTGACCGCCTTCGTGGCCGCCGAGCGCGCGGCCCACACGATTTTCCCGCCCGCCGAGGACATGTTCACGGCCTTTCGCCTGACGCCCTACGACAATGTGCGGGTGGTGATCCTGGGCCAGGACCCCTACCACGACGACGGCCAGGCGCACGGGCTGGCGTTCTCGGTGCGGCCGGGGCATACGCCGCCGCCGTCACTGAAAAATATGTTCAGCGAGCTGCAAAGCGATCTGGGCGTGGCAAAGCCGGCGACGGGATCGCTGGTCGGCTGGGCGGAGCAGGGCGTGCTGCTGCTGAACGCCGTGCTGACGGTACGGGCGCACACGCCAAACTCGCACAAGGGGCAGGGCTGGGAGCAGTTCACCGACGCGGTGATCCGGGCGGTGGACCGCAGGCCGGCGCCGGCGGTTTTTGTGCTGTGGGGCAAGTACGCGCAGCAGAAGGCCAAGCTGATCGACGGCGCGCGGCACACGGTCTTGCAGGGCGCGCACCCCTCGCCGCTGTCAGCGCGCAGCGGATTCTTCGGCTCGAAGCCGTACTCGCAAATCAACGCGGCGCTCCAAGCAGCGGGGACGGCGCCGATTGACTGGGACCTCGCCGCCTAATCGCTGCAGCGCTGCGCAGCACGCCGGCCGCCGGGAACTTTCCGGCGGCCAGCGGCGTTTTGCTAGGAAGAGCGAGGTATGCGATGCGACGACGGGGGATTCGGCTGGCGGTGGCAGTAGTAATTGGGGTAGTGATTGGGCTGGCGGTGCTCATCGGAAGGAGTCCGCGCGTCCCAGCGCCGCCGCCGGACTTGGTGGAGTTGACGGCAGTTTTTGGGCCACAAAGGAGCTACGGCAAGCAACGACCAAGGGAATTCCGCTTTGAGTTTCCCCGTTTCGATACAACCATTAATGTGTTCGCATATTTGGATGCGACAGGGCGCGCCACCCGCATTGTGATGTTGGATGGTTACGGTCTACTCTACATGAATGAGCTCACACCACGTCTGGCAACGGATGAGCGACGGGGACGATTGCTCAAACGAGTGGACCGTACCGAGCCACATAGCTGCATGAGCGACATTGTGGAGGAGTATGATTGGCTGTCAATTGAATCAAAAGGAAGCAACTGCAAGGGTATGAGTAGTATCCCCGCACACATCACTATTACGTGGCGGTCGGTGGGCGATGAATAGCTCCTCGTCTCTTCGCGTCTTTGCGGTTCATCCGTCTCCTTTACGGCTCAGCGGTGGCCGACGCATCAAGGTCGGCAAGGTTCTGAGCTAGCAGCCGCGTAGTCGGATGGTCGGGGCCGTGGGCGGCGGTGTGGATGCGGAGCGCGTCCGCCATGAGCGGGCGGGCGGCTTCCATGTCGCCGATGCTGCACAGGAGCTCGGCCAGGTTGCTGAGGCTAATGGCAGTCGCGGGATGGTCGGGGCCGAAGGCGGCGGTGCGGATACGGAGCGCGTCCTCAAACAGTGGGCGGGCGGCCGCATCGTCGCCGCTGGTATGAAGGAGGACAGCCAGGTTGGTGAGGTTGCCGGCGGTCTCAGGATGATCGGGGCCGCGGGCGACGGTGGTGATGCGGAGCGCATCCTCCATGAGCGGGCGGGCGGCTTCCAAATCGCCGAGGCGCACCAAGAGCAGGGCCAGATTGTTGAGGCTTTGGGCGGTCAAGGGATGCTCGGGGCCGAGGGCAGCGGTGCGAAGGCGAAGGGCCGCTTCGAAGAGCGGGCGCGCGGCGGCGTAGTCGCCGAGGCGGCCCAAGAGCACGGCCAGATTGTTCAGAGTTTGGGTCGTCTGGGGATGGTCGGGGCCGCGGGCGGCGGTGGTGATGCGGAGGGCGGCTTCCAGGAGCGGCCGGGCGGCTTCCAAATCGCCGATGCCCTCCAAAAGGTTGGCCAGGTTACCCATGCTTTGGGCGGTCGTGAGATCATCGGGGCCGCGGGCGGCGGTGTGGATGCGGAGGGCATCCTCCAGGAGCGGGCGGGCGGCGGCATAGTCGCCCGTGCTGCGCAACAGCAGGGCCAGGTCGCCCATGCTGCTTGCGGTGGCGGGATCGTCGGGGCCGCGGGCGGCGATGTGGATGCGGAGAGCCGCTTCCAGGAGCGGGCGGGCGGCGGCATAGTCGCCCAGGCTGCGCAGCAGGCTGCCGAGGCTGCCCATGCTGCTCGCGGTGGCGGGATGGTCGGGGCCGCGGGTGGCCGTGTGAATGCGGAGGGCCGCTGCCAAGAGCGGGCGGGCGGCGGCATAGTCGCCCAGACTCGACAGATGGGCGCCGAGTTCACTGGAGAGCGTCGCCGCTTGCTCATCGGCGCGGGGCAGCGCACGGGCAGTGACAGCCTGGAGATGAGTTTGGAGCTGACGGAGCGGCGCAGGAAAGCCGCGGCTGTTCAGGTCAACCGCCACGGTGATCATCGCGGCCTCGGCCGCCGGCTGGGCGGTGGCATCGTCGCAGACCGAGGTGGCAAAGACCGCCACGAGGCGATGGATGCGCACGGTGTCGCCCTCGACATCGAGCAGGCCCAGGTCGGCGAGGCGGCGCAGCGCGGCGGTGAGGCGGCGCGGCGCCACGTCGCCGATTGTTGCGGCCAGCAGTGAGCGCGGTAGCGGCTCGCCGGGGGCAAAGCAGGCCGCGCGGGCCAGGAGCTGCAGCGCCAGCGCATCGGCGGGGGCGGCGGGGTCAAGGCGGTCGTAGCTCAGGCGGAACGTCCGATAGATGCTCTGGTCGTGGCCGGTCGCCGAAATACCCTCGCTCTCCAGCAGGTCGATGTCCAGGCGCTCGGCGGCGCGTAGCTCGGCCAGGTAGTCGGCCGGCGTGAGGTCGGCGCCATAGAGATGCAGGAAGCTGCCAGCGAGATGGAGGGCCAGCGGCAGGCGGCCCAGCTCCTCGGCGACAGCGTGCAGCGGGCCATCAGCAAAGGTCGCGGGCAGGCCATAGCTGCGGAGCAATGCCAGGCTCTCAGCATCGGGCAGCACCGCAAGGCGGAGCGGCTGCACCGCCAGATGCGCCGCCCAGGTCGTGCGGCGACTCGTGAGAAGGATCGCACAGCCGCCCGTCTTAGGCCGGTACTGCTCTAGCAGCGCGTCATCCTCGCAATTATCAAATACTAGTAGTCGGCGCACGCTGCTCTCCCAGGCCGCGTACACCGCCCAGAATTTGCTCTGCCAGCGGCTGCGTGCTCAGGCCCGGCCGCAGCACCAGCGCGCAGCTCGCCAGCTCGGCCGGCACGCTGGCAGGGTCGGCGAACGACAGCCACTGCACGCCGCCAGGGTAGAACTGGCCATAGCGGTGAACAAACTCGGTCGCCAGCTGCGTCTTGCCGATCCCGCCCAGCCCGGAGGCCGCCACGATCGGGCTGATCGCAGCGGTCGTGCTGGCGTCGAGGCCAGCGGCGAGCTGCTGGAGATCGGCGACGCGGCCGACAAACTGCGGGTTGGCGGCAAATGGCATCCGCGACCCTGGTGGCAGCGCATACGGCGCTGGCACGCGGCCATCCAGGAACGCGGCGGCGCGCGGCGGCGGGGCATCGAGGTTGGCAAACAGGCGTGCCCAGGGATCGGTGTCAGTGTCGGGCGTCACCATGTCGAGCGCCGTGAAGATCGCCAGCTCAGACGGGACGGCGCAGGGCTGGAGCAGAATGGGAAGAAACCACTGCTGCGCGTTGGTGGGCGCGAGGTGCTGGACGAGCGCGGCCAGAAAGCCGCCCCAGGGACTGACAAAAAACGCCGGCGTGAGAATCAGCAGCACCTTGCGGCTGCGCTGCATCGCCGCCGCAAGCGCGGGGATCGTCAGCGCGCCCAGTGGAAGATCGTCGGTCGGGACATAGGCGGACAGGTTGGCCGCCGCCAGGCGCCGGCGCAGATCGCCGCGCACCCACTGGGCATCGGCCGCATCGTCGCTGTGGGCGATGAAGACATCATGGCTGGGCGTCGGATGTGGCATAACACCTCCGTCTGGGAGCCGAGGTAGCGAGTCATGCTAGCACACTGCGCTGGACGGCGGGCTGAGCGACGGGCAAGCGCCAGGGCCGCCGGGAACTTTCCGCGAGCCGGCGGCGTCTTGCTAGGAAAAGCGAGGTGCGCGATGCGACGATGGCAAATGTGGCGGGAAGCGGCAGTAGTGGGACTAGTGGTTGGGCTAGCGCTGCTCATAGGAAGACCCCCGCGTGTCCCGCCGTAGCGCTTCGCTATCTTATCGAAGTGCGAGAAGACTCGTCGATAGTGATTTATACCATTTAGCCATTTAGCCGGATAGACCACGTATTAATGTGCTATACTTAAGCAACTCATCGTAGGCCGAGATCGTCCGGGAGCGTCCTATGAACCGTGTCGTTCCACCCATTCTCGAGTCGGCTGACGACCTCAAAGCGCTGCTCATCCACGAGCGCCACGCGGGCAAACGCCAGCGCCTCCATGCCCTGTATTTGATAGCGAGCGGTCAGGCCCGGTTCCGCGCCGACCTTGCGCGCCTGCTCGGCGTCAATCGTGACACCGTTGGCCGCTGGCTCGAGCGGTATGCCGCCGGCGGCTTGTCCGCACTCCTCGCCATCTATCGTCCCCAGGGCAAAGCGCCGGCGCTCACGCCGGACCAGCTCGCCCAGCTCCAAGCCCGCCTCGCCGAACCCGCTGGATTTACGAGCTATGGGGCGGTCCAGGACTGGATCGCGACGACCCTGGGCGTCACGATGGGCTATCATGCGGTCCATACCGTGGTCCATGACAAGCTCAAGGCACGATTGAAGGTGGTCCGCCCCAGCCATGAAAAAAAAACGCCGCGGCCGTAACGACCTTTTGTGCCACGTTCCCGGAGCGGGTCCAGGCCGCAATTCCGGCCGAGAACCAGCGGCCAGTAAAAGTGTGGGTCTGTGATGAGAGTTGGTTTGGGCTGCATACGATCCGCCGCCGGCGCCTCACGCTGCGCGGCACGAAACCGATCGGCCAACTCCAACACCGCTTCGCCAACTTCTGGCTCTCTGGAGCGGTGACACCGGCCGATGGGGATGGCTTTTTCCTCGGCATTCCACGGATGCACACCGACTAAATGCAAGCGTTTCTGGACAAACGGTGGACGCCGCCAAAGCGCCGCGGACGACGCTCGAAAGCGCTCCAGATGCTGGTCGAACGGTGGGCAACATGACCACCGTTCAGCATAGTCTTACCACCAACTTACTTCGTAGAGGAAAGTGCCTCATAATGACGTGCTAGCCTGTCGCGGGCGGCCTCGACCGTGAAGCTCCAGTGGATCGTCGTGCTAGCGGCGTTGCGGGTCGTCACCCAGGCATCCACTTCGGTGCGCAGCCGCTCCATCGTACCGAGCCGCTGATCTAAACATTGGTGGGAAATGGCTGAGAACTCAATCTCTGCCAATGCCCAGACGGCGCCCACCAGCTCGCGTGCTTGGGCGTGTAATGACACTGGATTCGGTGCACCAACTATCGGGCAGTGGCGACGTCAAAGGCCTCGTAAAAGGCACCCCTCGTATACGTATTCAGATTGTCATTGACCAGATGGACGGTCGTAGCCGTCGGACACAGCGCCTGGAGCGCCGCCTGCATAAACTGGGTATAGTTATGTTTGGTCCGCTGCGTGCGGACTTCGGAATACCGTTGGCCCGTGTCGAGGTGGTAGGCCAGCAGCAGCGCTGCAGTGCCGTTCCACTGATATTCAGCGTCCTGTTTCTTCACCTGGCCCGGCCGCATCAGAATCGGGGTCACGATGTCATCCAGCAGCACACAGGGCCGTTCATCCATACAGATGCGGGCGGCACCGGGCGCGGCGGGCTGGGCATACACCGTCAAGACATCCTCCATCTTGGCGAGATATTCGCCATCGATCCGGCCAATACACCACTGCTGCTGCAGCCAGGGCTTCAAGCGACTTTTTTTAAACCGTGGCGCACGGCTTCATCCGAGAGCGTGGTGCCATAGAGATCAACCAACGTATCGGTGAGGAGTTGGAGGGTCCAGCGGACGCGACCGTCGGGCGGGCTACTACAGGCAATGGTCGTCATCTGCGCTTCCACCTGCGGCGTGACCTTCCGGGGTTGCCCTGGGCGGGGCGCATCCTGAAGGATAGCGAGACCGTGCTCCCGATAGCGACTGCGGATGTTGTACACGGTCGCCGGTCAGACGTTCAAGGTGGCGCAGATCTGCTCAACGGTGTGGGTATCGCCCGCACTCGAAGAGCAGGATGCGGGCGCGCGTGATCGCGCGGGCCGATTTCATCCCTGTCTGGACAAATTGCTGGAGGGCCGCAGTATCGGCATCGGACAACGAGAGGACATGACGAACCGGCATCGGAACCTCCAACAGTGACCCAGGTCGGGTATCATCTATTCTACCAATTATGTTGGTGGTGTACTAGTAGCGCGGGCCGGGTGCGAGCACGACTTGTCAGCCGCTTGCCTGACGAGCGGCACCGGCCCGCTGCTCAGCTTCCTCACATTGGCGTTGGTGGCTCCAGGGGGTCTGCCACGGGTGGCGTTCTGGTTTCTGCGCCAGTTCTGCCCGCACCTGGGCAATTGCCGCGGCCACCCGCGCGGCGTGGGGTGATGGAGCCGGGGCGGGTGGCGGAGCCGGGGCGGGTGGTGCGGCGACGGGCGTCGCTGGAGCGGTGCGCCGCTGGTAGGTGCAGCGGCGCACCGGCCGCACCGCCAGCGCGTGGCTCCAGCGCCCGCTTTTGAGCCAGGTCCGCACCGTCGCGACCGCGGCGGCCCCCGACCGATTCCAGATCATCCCCGCTTGTTTTAACCGCGCCCCAATCACATGTTTGCAGCCACTCTTAATGGTCCCACTCCCGATCTGGTAGCCACGGGCGCGATAGCTGGCATACTGCATGCGTGCTTGATGATTGGTGTAATACGTTAGGGTTTCTCCGACCGCCGCTCCGGCTGCGGCGTGTTCCTCCAGCGTCGCGATGCCGGTCGCGATGTCCCCGGCCCACAGGTGGGCCTCCTGCGTCGCGACCCAATCCCGCGCGGCCGTGGTCCCCGCCACCCAACAGGGCGTTTGCCGCCTTCCAGAGAGACCCCAGCGCGTGATACCAATCCACAATCTGGGTTGCCCCAGGGAAATAGGTGTCGGCAAGGCCCCAAATCCAGTGCGCACGATCCCCAATCACGACAACTTCCCCGGCGGTGAGCGCCCCACGTTCCGCCGCTTCGCGCCACAGCGCCGCACCAACCTGGGTGGCGTCGCCCAGGTCCACGACAAAGCTCTGGTCCACCGCGCGCAGATACTCCTGATTCCGCCGCCACGACCGGGTCAGCGCGGTGGTATAGACGGCTCCGAGTTTGACTTCCTTCCAGCCAGCGGCGTGGAGATGGACGAGCACGCCATCCAGACTGACCACGAGCTGCGCGGGGACCGCCTGCCGCAGCGGCGGCGCCGTGACGGTCGCTTCAGCAGCGGCGGCCACCGCCTGATCATGGGCCTGGAGCGCGGCCCCGAAATCCTCGGTCGCCGCGCGGACGGTATTCGGGCAGACGGTGACCAACGTGAGCCGTTCCAGGATCGCGGCTATAGCGGCAAAGGAGTCCTGGGTTGCCCCCAGCAGGGCCAACAGCTCCTCCAGCGCAGCACTCACGCCACCGGCGCACAGCCCGAGCGTGGCATCACGTGGCACGGTACCGTGGTGGCAAGCGGCGCAGGTGTACTACGGTCGACGGATGGTGATGGGGCCAAGAATCGTCTTCACGGTCGCGGGGCGCCGGCGGTGGTAGTGGGCAGTCTGGCCGCAGGCACAGGTCAGCGTGTGGGGTGGAACGGCGGGGTCTTGGAGCTGGGCGACGGTCGTGAGCAGGAGCGCCCCGAGGTCGTTACACAGCCGCAGGACCTGCGGTTCGAGGTCGGCCAGCGTGCGGGGCGCCGCCGTAGCAAACGTCAGCAGGCCGTGAATGAGGGGCGTGATCTGGCGGAGCAGGTCGGCAGTCACCTGGTTCATCTGCTCAGGCGCTCTGGTATGCTCGGGCATAGCCTCCTCCACTGGTGTTGGCGTGTGGTTTTAGCACTACCATGCTAACCCATCGGCGGAGGCTCCCCAACTCCTCTGACAAATTGTGCTCGCACCCCACGCTGCTTGCGCACGCCGGCGAGTACGGCGTCGTGTCTGCCCTCAGCCGCACCCTCGGCGTCTCCCGCCCCACCCTCTACGCCTGGCGGGCGCAGACCCAGGAGGCGCTTCAGCAGGCGTTTGCTCCGCCGCCTCGGGTCCACGCCCGCGCCACCCGCGCTCGCGCGCCACATCTTAACCCTGTGGGTTGTGGGCCATGCCAGCACGCGCGGCATCCAAACCTGTCTGGCGACCCTCACGGCCCAGGGCATCAGCCTCGCGACTATCCCTACCGTGCTCCACGACGCCGAAACGCGCGCCCTCGCCTGGAGGCGACCCACGTCCCGACGACCACGCGGGCGCTGGCCCTGGACGAAATCTACACGCATGACTGCTATGGCGCCTACCGCAACGTCGTCGATGTCCACAGCGGGGCCGTTTGGGCGAGTGAGGGGCCGCTGCCCGTGGATGGCGACAGCTGGACCCTCGTCCTCTGGGACCTCCAAGACCGCCGGCTGCGCTGGGATCGCGTCGTGCTGGGTGGCGGCGGCGCCATGCAGGTCGCCTGCCGCACCGTCACGCCGCAGCTGGCGCTCCAGCATGATCAGTGGCATGTCTTCCACCGGTGTGCGCAGCTCCACGGTCGCCTGACCCGCCAGCAGTCCGTGCCGGCGGCCCGCACGCCGGTGGTGGCGCGCTAAGCCGCCCGCCTGGCGGCCGGTGGGCGGTGCGTTGGGCGGCCGACGGCGGTCGATCCCGCGACCCACGCCACCACCCTCGCCCAGGCGACGGCGGTCGGCGGCGCCGTCGGGTATCTGCTGGGCGAGCTGACACGGTTATTCGCGGTGGTGGTGGAGGGCCATAGCGGGCTGCTGACGGGTGCGCAGCGGCAGGCCGAGCTGGACACGGCACTGGCGCTCCTGGCAGAGGTTCGCGCCCTGGCGCCCACCGCATTCCAGCCCGATGTGGGACGGATTTATGCCGTCCTGCGCGACGCGCTGCCGACCCTGTTCCAGTTTGTGCCGACCGTCGACCAGGTGCAGCACGATCTGGCGCCGGTGCTTGCCCCGCCGGCGCAGGCGCTGGTCGGGTGGGCCTGGCTGCGGCGGGCGGCGTTGGGGTGGACCGCACGGGAGATTGTGGCGGCCGGGCCGCTGGCCTGGCAGGCGAGCACCCGCATCCTGCTCGCAACCTGGGAGGACGCGAATTGGGCGCGCGTGAGCAGTGCGGTCGAACGCTGGCACAGTATCCAGCGGCCGCATCTGGCCGTACACCGGGGGTTGTCACGCGGCCGGTTAGCCCTCCTAGCCGTGTGGCACAATCACCGCGTCTTGCCCCGTGGGATCCACCGCGGGCAGAGTCCGCTCTAGCTCAGCGGGATGCTGGACGCGCCGACCGATTGGCTGGTCGCATTGGGCTACCCGCCGACACCGGACGCCGTCGTGGGCCGGCCGATTGCGGTGGCCGCGCCGGCTCACGCCCTGGCCGCGTGATGGTCAGACTGTAAAGCTGTCCTGAACCTTGTCTTCTA
>CAWENH010000005.1:0-304298 GCA_963810425.1 uncultured Chloroflexia bacterium
TAGTTAATCTCGTTGAGGTACAGCTCCAGAATCTCGTCTTTGGTCTTCAGCTTGGTTAGCTCCTGGGCCAGAATCACCTCAGTGATTTTGCGCTGAGCAACCGCCTGCTTGGTTGTGCTTTTCTCCTGGTCGTCCAGAATGATCAGCTTGATCAGCTGCTGCGTGATCGTTGACGCGCCGCTGCTGCCAGGGTTCTGGATGTTGCGCCAGATGGCCTTGCCCATGCCCAGAAAGTCAACGCCGGGATCCTGGTAAAACGTTTTGTTCTCGATGGAGATCGTGGCATTGCGCAGCACGGGCGCGATCTGATCCAGTGTGACCGGCTCGCGGCGGCCCTGGTTGACAAACTCCCACAGCAGCGTGCCGTTGCGATCGTAGAGCCGCGAGGTTTGAAATGACCGATAGCTGCTGAGCTTATCGAGGCGCGGCCGCAGCGAGGTAGCGGTCTGGACATAATACACACCGCCGGCCGCCAGCGCTACGCCGGGGATCAGCACCAGCAGCACGGCGGCGGCGATCAGGACCAGGCGCAGCACGCCGCCGTGCTTGGTCCGCGGCGTGCCAAGCACCCGTAGCAGCCGCGGCGGTGCGCCAGCACCGCGCCGCTTGACCGGGCGCATCGCCGGGCCACGATAGGGAGTTTTACGGTTTTGAGGAGCCATTCCCTGTCCTATTCATCAGTGGCCCATGGCTGGGCGCTACCACGCATTGTACCAAAGCTCGTGGCAGCGCCGGTGGCTCCCAACCTGAGCCGCAGGTGGCAGGGCGCTAGAGGTCAAGGCAAATCTTGGCGCCGAAGCTTTTCTTCTCCTTGCTGGTGAAGTAGGTGTGGCAGGCGGCGTCGATCAGGTCGGCGTTGTTGAGCGAGACCTGCTCCATGTTGTAGCGGGCGATTGAGATCATCTGGTCCAAAATATCGCGCGGCTGGCACATCCGAAACGGCCGGGCGTCGGGCTTATACCAGCGGTCGCGCAGGTAGTCGACGCCGCGGTCGTCGTAGGTGACCTTGCGGATGCGACACATCAGCTTCCAGATGTCGCGCCACTGGTGCTCGGTCGGGTCAATGATCTCGAACTTGAAACTTGATGCGCCGCAAGAGCGCGTCGTCGCCCAGGTCGTTGGGGTCAAGGTTGGTCGAGAACATGATCAGCTGATCAAATGGAATCTGGAGTTTTTTGCCGGTGACAGTGGTCAGGAAGTCATAGCGCTTCTCCAGCGGGATAATCCAGCGGTTGAGCAGATCAAACACCCGGACCTGCTGCCGCCCGAAGTCGTCGATCAAGAAAATGCCGCCGTTGGCCTTCATCTGAAAAGGCGCCTCGTAGATTTTGGAGGTCTCGTTGTAGATCAGGTTGAGGCCGGCCAGCGTCAGCTCGCCGCCGACGATCACCACCGGGCGGCTGATCTGCACCCAGCGATCATCGAACAGCGTGTCCTCGCTGACTGGGTTGCGCGGTGGCTCGTGGACCAGGCTGTCGTGGAGCTTGATGATCGCGCCCTCGGCCTCAACGGTGTAGGGGATAAAAATGTCGTCGCCCATGAGGTGAGTGATGCGCTCGGCGACACTGGTCTTGCCGTTGCCGGGGTAGCCAAACAGCATCACCGACGAGCCGGAGTTGACCGCCGGGCCGACCATGTTGAGGATCAACTCATCAATGATCAGGTCGGAGAAGGCCTCGCGGATGTTGCGGCGCGTCACCTTGATATTTTTGATCGTCTGGGCTTTGACCGAGGCAATCCAGGTGTCCAGCGGCACGGGGCATGGCCCGACATACATGGTTTTGCCCAGCGCATCTTTGGCGGCCTGGATACCGGGCGGGGTTAGCACGTACTCATAGTTAATGTCGCCGTAGCCGCGCTGCCCCACGATGTCGATCTGCTCCAGGCCGCGCAGCTCGGTCAGGAGCGGCTCAAACACTTGGTAGGGCAGCTTCAGGGCGTCGACCATCTCGGTGCCAGTTGCCCGCCCCCGAAAATAGATCGTCCGCAGAATATGGTCCGAGACAAAGGTGCGGTTGAGGCCAGTCTCCTCCAGCGTGTTGGGCCGCGGCGGCATGTAGCTGTTGGAGACCTGCGGGTTCAACTCCTCATCCGTTGGCGGCGCGTCGCCCAGCGTCCGCGCGGCTGATAGGTTGATGCCGGCCTTGCGGGCGTCGTTGATCACCTGCTCAAGGTCCAGAATGTGCATCTGGAGATGCAGCAGCGCGTCAAGATCGTTTTTGGCGGTGGCCTCCTTGACGCAGGCGTAGACCGCCCGCGCCACCACGTACTTCACGCCGTCCACATACAGGTGGTGGGGATACTCAAAGCCGCGCACGTAGCAGTCGCGCGGGTGCGCTGGGCGGGCCTGCATATCATCAAACGATTTTTGGTCCAAGAGATAGCGCATGGGGTCGTCCTCGGTTGAAGGTTCGTTGCTGAGAGTCTGGCAGCATTGGTTATACCCCAAGTTGCCGCCGGACGCCATAGCGTATCTGTCCTACTCGGGGTCGCACGGCCGGTGCTCGCAAGATGGCCCTGTCGCTCAACTGCAATCTCACCCACGGGGCGAGCAGGTATAATCCCACTACTTGTCGCCACGCTTCGCACACATGAAGGTAGCTATGGACGCACTGGAACACGTTCGCACACTCGCGCAGGCCGGCCAGCGGGCCGCGGCCAAGTCGGCCTGCCAGGACTTCGTGGCGCAGCACCCCGACTCGGAGTCCGGGCTGATGCAGCTGCTGGTGCTCGATCCGACGCCGCTGGAGGAGGTCGCAGTTCTGGAGGCGCTGCTCCACTATTTTCCCACGCACCGCTTCGCCGCCAAGTTCGAGGAGCGGCTGAGCAGCATGCGGCTGGTGGTACAGCTGACAGAGATGGTGCCGGACCTGGAGGTCGGCGCGGCCAGCGGGCCGGCGCTGACGCAGCGCGGCCGGCAGCGGATCGGCGATTTCCTGGTTGCGCAGGGCCTTATCACGCAGTCGCAGCTCGAGTCGGCGACCTACGAGCAGGCCCGGCTCCACGAGGGCGCGCAGCCGCAGCGGCTAGGCACCGTCCTGATCCGCCAGGGCGCGCTGACGCCGCAGCAGCTGGCTGATGCCCTCAGCCAGCAAATTCGCACCGGCTCGGGCGAGCTGGGCGATTTTTTAGTCGAGCGCGGTGTGCTCACCGCGGAGCAGCTGCGCCAGGCCCTGGAGCGCCAGGCGCTCGCCGCCAGCGAGACCGAGCAGCGCTATCAGGAGGCGCTGGCCGACATGGCCCGCCAGCAGAGCGCGCAGTGGGACCGCGGGCTGCTCCAGCGGCCCACTAAGTCGCTCTCGCCGCCCAAGCGCGAGGCGCTGCCGCGGATCGGCCAGATGCTGGTCGAGCTCGGCTTTCTGACCGACGCCGAGATCGAGCACTGGCTCCAGGAGCGCGACCGGGCTTTTCACGGCACGCTGCGCTAGCCGCTGCAACCGCAACGCGCGGCGCCCCGTCCAACAGTGCGTTGGACGGGGCGCCGTTTGTGCTGGGGGGAAGAAATTAAGCCGTGCGCTCTTTCAGATCTTGAGCGGCGCTGGTGGCTTTCTGACCGGCGCGCTTCAGTTGACCGGCGGCATCCTCGTTGCCTGGGCGGACCAGCTTGTGGTAGAGGCCGACGGCGAAGAAGGTCGGCGGCCACTTGCCTACGAAGTCGGCCCAGTTCTTCTTGCCGATGATCTGGAACACGGCCGACGAGACGATGGATAGCACGCCCAGCGTGTACCAGAGCTGGCTGGGCACGGTGTCGAGCGCCGAAAACAGCACGTTTTGGGGATTTTCTTTGTCGTTCATTCTGAACTCCTTCTCTTGTGGCAAGCACCATGCTCGCCGCTACCCGAAGCAAAGCAAACCGCGTGCCAGCAACGAGTAGCGAGTGGTGAGGGATGAGTAGCGAGTGGGCAAGGCAGCCGCGCTGCACTGAATACTGACGGCTGATAGCTCGTCTAGCTCATACACTTCTCTAGCGGAACTAGCCTTCCGCTTTGCCGATAGTCCGGTATCATTGATAGCAGCAAACTCAAGGATGGTGACGCATGAACATGAATAAATACACCGAGAAGGCCGCCGAGGCGATCAGCAGCGCGGTGGAGCTGGCCACCGAGCACCACCAGGCGCAGGTTGAGCCGGAGCATTTGATGCTCGCGCTGGTCCAGCAGAGCGATGGCATTGTGCCGCAGCTGATGAGCAAGCTGGGGCTGCGGGCTGAGCAGGTCGTGCGCGAACGCCGAGGCCGAGGTCCAGAAGCTGCCGAAGGCCTACGGCACCAACGTGCAGCCGACGCTCAGCCCGCGGCTGGCCCAGGCGCTCACCGCCGCCGAGGCTGAGGCGCAGCGCATGGGCGACCAGTATGTTTCGACCGAGCATCTGCTGCTGACGCTGCCGACCAAGCGCGGCGGCACGCCCACGCTGATCGAGCAGCTCAACCTGACCAAAGACAAGATTCTGGGCGCGCTGTCGTCGCTGCGCGGCTCGCAGTTTGTCAGCAGCCTGCGCCCCGAGGAAACCTACGCCTCGCTGGAAAAATACGGTCGTAACCTGACGACGCTGGCGCAGCAGGGCAAGCTCGACCCGGTGATCGGCCGCGACGAGGAGATTCGCCGCGTGATGCAGGTGCTCGCCCGCCGCACCAAAAATAACCCGGTGCTGATCGGCGAGCCGGGCGTCGGCAAGACGGCGATTGTCGAGGGGCTGGCGCAGCGGATCGTGCGCGGCGACGTGCCCGAGGGGCTCAAGGACAAGACGCATTGATCGCCCTCGACCTCGGCGCGCTGGTCGCCGGCGCCAAGTATCGCGGCGAGTTCGAGGAGCGGCTGAAGGCGGTGCTGAAGGAAGTCATCGAGCGCCGACGGCCAGGTCGATCCTCTTCATCGACGAGCTGCACACCGTCGTCGGCGCGGGCGCGGCCGAGGGCGCGATGGATGCGTCGAACATGCTGAAGCCGATGCTGGCGCGCGGCGAACTGCACTGCATCGGCGCGACGACGCTGGACGAGTACCGCAAGCACATCGAGAAAGACGCGGCGCTGGAGCGGCGCTTCCAGCCGGTGCTCGTCGAGCGAGCCGACCGTCGAAGACACGATCTCGATCCTGCGCGGCCTGAAGGAGCGGTACGAGATGCACCACAAGGTGCGCATCACCGACGGCGCGCTGGTGGCGGCGGCGGTGCTCTCGAACCGCTACATCGCCGACCGCTTCCTGCCCGACAAGGCGATTGACCTGGTGGACGAGGCGGCCGCCCGGCTGCGGATGGAGATCGACCAGCGATGCCGGCGGAGCTGGACGAGCTGAAGCGCCGCATCATGCAGCTGGAGATCGAGCGCGAGGCGCTGCGCAAGAGAGACGCGACGAGGCCTCGCGCGAGCGCCTGGAGCGCATCGAGAGCGAGCTGGCCGACCTGCAGCGAGGACCAGCGGCGCGCTGGAGAGTCGCACTGGAGCAGCGAGCGGGACGCTGATCACCGGGCTGACGCAGCTCAAAGAGCAGATCGAGCAGGCCAAGATCGAGATCGAGCAGGCCCAGCGCGCAGCTGGACTACGCCAACGCGCCGCCGAGCTGCAGTACGGCCGCCTGCCTGAGCTGGAGGGGCAACTGCGCGCCCAAGAGGCCGAGATGCACTGCGCTGCAGAAGCAAGGGCATGCTGCTGAAGGAGGAGGTGACGAGCGAAGACATCGCCGAGGTCGTGGCGACGCTGGACCGGTATTCCGGTGTCGCGGCTGCTGGAGGGCGAGGTCGCAGAAGCTGTTCACGATGGAGGAGCGCCTGCACACCGCGCGTCATCGGCCAGGACGAGGCGGTCCACGCCGTCGCCAACGCCGTCCGCCGGGCGCGCGCCGGCCTGCAGGACCCGAACCGCCCGCTCGGCTCGTTCCTCTTCCTCGGTCCGACCGGCGTCGGCAAGACCGAGCTGGCGCGAAGCGCTGGCCGAGTTTCTGTTCGATGACGAGGCCGGCGATGATCCGGCTCGATATGTCGGAGTACATGGAGAAGCACACGGTGTCGCGGCTGATCGGGGCGCCGCCCGGCTACGTCGGCTACGACGAGGGTGGCCAGCTGACCGAAGCGGTGCGGCGCCGGCCGTACTCGGTGGTGCTGTTCGATGAGATCGAGAAAGCGCACCCCGACGTGTTCAACGTCGCTGCTGCAGATTCTGGACGACGGCCGCCTGACCGACGGCCAGGGCCGCATGGTGGATTTCAAAAACACTGTCGTGATCATGACCAGCAACCTGGGGTCGCAGGCGCTGCTGGGCGACCACGACGCCGAGGCGGCCGCCGAGATCGTCATGGACGCGGTGCGCGAGCACTTCCGGCCCGAGTTTTTGAACCGCATCGACGAGCTGATCGTCTTCGAGGCGCTGACGCCGGCGCAGCTCAGCGGGATCGTCGAGATTCAGTCGCGCGAGCTGCTGCGGCGGCTGGAGGAGCGCAAGATTTCGCTGTCGCTCAGCGACGCCGCCAAGCTGCACCTGGCCGAGGTCGGCTATGACCCGCAGTATGGCGCGCGGCCGCTGCGCCGGGCGATCCAGCGCGAGCTGCTCGACCCGCTGGCGCTGGCGCTGCTGGCCGGGCGCTTCAAGGCCGGCGACGCGGTCCAGGTGGACGTAGAATCTGGCAAGCTCAGCTTCGCCACCGCGGTCGCCGCGTAGTCCGCCGCGCCGTCCCCGCCGCCGTCGCAGTGATTTGCGACGGCGGCGCTGCTTTAACACCGAAATCGCCCAGCCGGCGCAGATTGCATTGCGCCGCTCGTCGCTGCGCGCCCTGCTATGCTCGGTTCGGTATAGTATGCTCAGAAATCAGGAGGTGCTCCATGAATCGTAGCGTTGCGCTGGCGGTGCTCCGAGCGCATAAGCCGCTGCTTGCGGCGAAGTACGGCGTCACTCGTCTCGCGCTCTTCGGCTCGACCGCCCGTGATACGCGGCACGCCGCGAGCGACGTTGATGTGCTGGTCGCCTTTGACGGCCCCGCCACATCAGATCGCTACTTCGGTGTGCTGTTTGCCCTGGAGGACAATCTCGGCTGCGCAGTCGATCTCGTCACCGAGCGCGCGCTGCGCCCTGAGCTTCGTCCATTCATCGAGCAGGAGCTAGTTGATGTCTGATCTCCCGCCGCGCGACTGGGAGCTGTTCGTTGAAGACATGATTGAGTGCAGCGAGCAGATCATTGAGTACACTGCTGGCTTTGACCACGCTGGCTTTGTGGCGAGCCGGCTGCACTATGATGCGACCGTCCGCAACCTAGAGGTGTTGGGCGAGGCCGCTACCCATATTCCATCAGAGATACGGGCGGCGAGCCACAAATCCCGTGGCGCCGCGTCATTGCGACCCGCAATCGGCTCATCCACGGCTATCTTGGGATCGATAATGACATCCTCTGGAGCATCATCCAGCAGGATATTCCCGACCTCCTGGTGTAGCTTCGGCTGCTCCGCCGCCGCGCTACATAACGCGCCCGCTGTGCTATAGTGCCGTCGCTCGCCTCCACCCGCGGGGCGACGGTGACGAGGAGAACGACTGTGACCCTACCGCTTGTTACGCTCAGCGGCACGCCGCATGAGCAGGGCGCCCAGCACGGCGCGGCGCTGCGCGACCGCATCGCCCACAACCTGGAGGTCTACTTCGACCGCTTTTTGCGCGAGGTCAAGCTGCCGCGCGCCGAGGTGCTGCGCTGGGCCGAGCGCTACCTGGCTGCCATCCAGGCCCACAGCCCCGACTACTACGCCGGCATGGCGGGCATCGCCGCCGGGTCAGGCTTTGCGCTCAGCGAGATCGCCGCGCTCAACGTGCGCTACGAGATTCTGTACTACCAGTTTGGCGCGCTGGCGATGGTCGACGGCTGCACGGCCTTCGCGGTCGCGCCCGGCGGCACGGCCGGCGGCCACCTCCTGATCGGCCAGAACTGGGACTGGATCCCCGAGGTGCAGGGCGCCGTGCTCCACACCACCCACGATGACGGCCTGCAGACGCTGGCCTTCACCGAGGCCGGCATTTTCGGCGGCAAGATCGGCTTGAACTCGGCCGGGCTGGGCCTGGCGATCAACGGCCTGACCTCGACCGCCGATGACTGGTCGCGGCTGGCGACGCCGTTCCATGTGCGCTGCTATGAGATTCTGCGCTGCCGGGAGTTTGCCGCGGCCGTCGAGGTGGTGCAGGGCGAGGGCCGCGCCTGCTCGACGAACTTCCTGATCGCCCAGACGCCCGATCAGATCGTCGACCTGGAGGCCGCGCCCGGCGCCGTCAACGTCCTGAGCTGTGTCAACAACTGCCTGGTCCACACCAACCACTTTGTCGACCCGGCCGGGCTAGGCATCGTCGAGCCGCCGAACGAGCGCCGCCCGTACTCGGTCAACCGCGTCGACCGCATGCGCGAGCTGCTGGAGAGCCGCCCACAGGTCACGGCCGCCGAGATCGAGGTCTTTTTGCAGGATCATGTCGATGATCCGTTTGGCATCTGCCGCCATCGGAATCTGGCCGAGCCGCCCGAGGAGCACTATATCACCGTTACCGGCGCGGTCATGGACCTCACCGCCCGCACGCTGCGCCTCACCGACGGCCCGCCGTGCGAGAGTCCATTCCAGAGTTTTCAGCTCAGCTAGCTTAGCTTTTCAGAGCTTACACCTCAGCACACAGCAGCGCCCTCGGCGAGGATGCCGGGGGCGCGCTGCGTCTCCTGTGCTTGCGTGGCGCGCCTGGCCGTACCGTGCTGGCAGGGCGAAGCTACGACCCTGGCATATAACTTGCACGCCGCCGGCCGGTGGCCGCGCCGCAGCGTCGGCCCGCGCCGTCAATCCCCTGCCGAGTCACCGTCGCCTCTGGCCAACCTAATGAGCGCCTGTCGCCGCACCGGCGCCGGGCTGGCGCCCGCTTTGTCTTGCGAGTGGCGCCGTAGCAAAGGAGAAGCATGTGTCTGACGCGCCCCTGTTTCAGAGTTTTTTTCTGGGCGGCTTTGAAAGCTCGACCCACCGGCTGCGCAGCGGCAAGCGCCTTGATGTGATCGCCGCCACGCAGCACGACCGCCACGCCGCCGCCGACTACCGCCAGCTGGCCGACCACGGCATTCGCACCGTGCGCGACGCCGTGCGCTGGCACCTGCTGGAGCCGCGGCCGGGCCACTTCGACCCTGCGAGCCTGCTGCCGCAGCTGCGCGCCGCCGAGGCCACCGGCACCCAGGTGATCTGGGACCTATGCCACTATGGCTGGCCCGACGACCTGGATATTTTTAGCCCAGCGTTTGTCGAGCGCTTCGTCCGCCTGTGCGGCTACGTCGCCCACGTCGTGCGCGAGGAAAGCGACGCCGTGCCATTCTATGCGCCGATCAATGAGATTTCCTTTCTTGGCTGGGGCGGCGGCGATGTCGGCTACCTCAATCCTTTCGCCCACGGCCGCGGCTTTGAGCTGAAGACGCAGCTCGTGCGCGCCGCCGTCGCTGGCATGGAGGCGATCTGGGCGGTCGAGCCACGCGCCCGGATGGTCCATGTTGATCCCTTGATCAACATCGTCAGCGATGCAGACGATCTACGGGCGCAGCAGGAGGCCGAGCGCTACCGGCAGCTGCAGTATCAGGCCTGGGACATGCTCAGCGGCCGGCTGTGGCCGCAGCTGGGCGGCGATCCCAAGTACCTCGATATTGTTGGTCTGAACTACTACAGCACCAATCAGTGGATTCATGGCGGGCCGGTGTTGGGCGCCGACCACCCGCTGTATCGCCCGGTCCACCAGCTGCTCATTGAGGTCCACGAGCGCTACGGTCGGCCGATGCTGATCGCCGAGACCGGCATCGAGAACGACGAGCGCCCGGCCTGGCTGCGCTATATCGGCGCCGAAGCCCGGCTGGCGCTGGCGGCCGGCGTGCCGCTCCACGGCCTGTGCCTGTATCCGGTCGCCAATCATCCCGGCTGGGACGATGACCGCTACTGCCACAATGGCCTCTTGGACTACTGCGACGACCACGGCGTGCGCCTGCCGTTCGAGCCGCTGGCCGCCGAGCTGGCGCGGCAGCAGGAGCTATTCGCGCCGCTGGTGCCGAACGCGCTGCCCGAGCTGGCGCTGGCCTAGCGCCGAGTCAGCTATAATGGAGCGGGGTGCCCGATCCTAGAGCGCGGCGCCCTGCAAACCAAAGTCGGCTATCGCAACGTAGATTCGAGCAGCTGATGAGTCAACAGGTGCCAACAGGTGGTTGATAAGCTGCTGCGGGTCCACAAAGAGCAGATGCTGGTGCCGGTGGCGGCGCGGCTGGGCGGCGCCGTCTCGCCAAATGCGCTGACGGTCGTGGCGGCCGGCGCCGGCCTTGCGGCCGCGGCGAGCGCCTGGCAGCAGCGCTACGCCCTGAGTCTGGCGCTGTGGGCGGTGAACCGTGTACTCGATGGCCTCGATGGCACCGTCGCCCGCACCCACGGCACGCAGAGCGACTTCGGCGGCTACCTCGATATTGTCCTCGATACCGTCGTGTATGCGCTCCTGCCGCTCGGCCTGATCGCCGGCCGGCCCAGCGCGGCGGGCTGGCTGGCGCTGGCGGCGCTCCTGAGCAGCTTCTACATCAACGGCGCGTCGTGGATGTTTTTGGCTGCGCTGCTGGAGAAGCGGCAGCACGGCGCCCACGCCCGCGGCGAGTTGACAACGATCACGATGCCGGCCGGGCTGATCGAGGGCGCCGAGACCGTGGCGTTCTACGCGCTATTTCTGCTGCTGCCGGTCTGGGCCGCCCCGCTGTTCTGGGTGATGGCCGTGCTGGTCACTGTTACCATTATTCAGCGGCTGTGGTGGGCCGCCCACCAGCTCGCATGAGCGCTGAGGAGCGATCCGTGAAATCACCGCCGGCCGTGGGCTTCTGGCGTCGGCATGGTCAAAAAGTCGCCGCGCTGATTTTCTGGGCGCTGCTCCTCGGCGGCTACCAGTGGTGGGCCTGGCAAAATCATCTGTCGCCGCTCGCGGCCGCCCAGCGGCTGATCACGTTTTTGTCCACCAGCGGCTACGGCCCGCTGATCTACCTCGCGATCTATGCCGTGCGGCCGCTGGTGCTGTTTTCGGCCACGCTGTTGACCGTGGCGGCCGGGCTGCTGTTCGGGCCGTGGCTCGGCATTCTCTACAGCACGCTCGGCGGCAATCTGTCGGCGATGGTCGCCTACAGCATCGGGCGCTTTTTTGGCGGCGGTTGGGTTGGCGACCCCGGCGGCGTCGGCCCGGTGCAGCGCTACGCCGACCGCATGCGCGCCAACAGCTTTGTGACCGTCATGACGATGCGCCTGCTGTTTGTGCCGTTTGATCTGGTGAACTATCTGGCCGGCTTGCTGCGGATTGACTGGCAAGCGTTTCTCCTAGCAACGATCATTGGCTCGATCCCCGGCACGATTGCGTTTGTGCTGGCGGGCGCCTCGCTGGAGGGCGAGCTGGGCCAGGGTCTGCCGCGCTTCAACCCGGCCGTCTTTGCGATCTCGGCGGCGGTGTTTGTGCTGAGCCTGGGCTTGTCCCGGCTGGTGCGGCGCCGCGAGTTGGGCGCCACGCCGCCGGCCAAAGGCTAAACCACGTATGCAACATTTCCCAACGATTGTGCTCGGCGCCGGCTCGGGCGGCCTGACGGTGGCGCTGGGCCTGGCGGCGCTCGGCCGCGCGGTCGCGCTGGTCGAGCCACACGCGGTCGGCGGCGACTGCACCAACGTCGGCTGTATTCCGTCCAAGACGCTGATTCATCTCGCCAGCCAGCCGGCCGCGGCCACGAACGCCGCGGCGATTCTGGCGACCGTGCAGCAGAAGCGCGACCATCTGCGCGACGAGGAGACTGAGCTGGTCGCGCACACTACCAATCTGACGTTTTTGCGCGGCCGCGGGCGCTTGATCGGGCCGCGCGAGCTTAAGGTGCAGGGCGCTGGCGGCACCGCGCGCTACACCGCCGACCACATTGTGATCGCCACCGGCTCGCGGCCGCGGCTGCTGGAGATTCCCGGCCTGCCCGCCGCGCGGCTCCTGACCAACGAGACGCTGTTTGAGCAGGCGACGCCGCCGCGCCACCTGGCGGTCGTCGGCTCCGGCCCAATTGGGCTGGAGATGGCCTTCGCCTTTCGGCGGCTGGGCGCGGCGGTCACGGTGATCACCAAAGACCGCCGCGTGCTCCAGGTCGGCTCCGCGGACGCCGCCGCCACCGTGGATGCGGCGCTGCACGAGGCTGGGATTGGCATTGTCTACCGCGCGACGCCCAGCGGCTACGATGACGGCGGCGAGCGCCTGGCGCTCAGCGACGGCGCCACGCTGTCCGGCGTGGACCGCGTGCTCGTGGCGATTGGCCGCGTGCGCAATGTCGACACGCTGAACTTGGACGCCGCCGGCGTGCAGTGGAGCGCTGACGGCATCCCGACCGACCGCGCCAACGAGACCAATGTCCGCGGCATCTTTGCCATCGGCGATGTGACTGTGGACTCGAAGTGGACGCACTCGGCCAATGCCCAGGGCCGCCGCGTGGTGCAGCGCATTGCCTTCCCCTGGCTGCCGATGCTGAGCGCGGCGCCGCTGTATCCCAACGCCACCTTCACCGATCCCGAGGTCGCCAATGTCGGCCTGGTCGGCGCCGACCTCGCGCGGCGCTATCACCCAGCGCTCCTCACCACGCTGCGCTACGACCTGGCCCAGACCGACAAAGGCTACACCGAGGGCCTGCGGCATGGCTTTGTCCAGGTCCACGCCGTGCGCCTCACCGGCCGCATCGTCGGCGCGACCGTCGTCGGGCCGCGCGCGTCGGAGATGATCTCGCTGTTTACGCTGGCGATCACGGCGCGCATCTCGCTGTATCGCCTCTACCGGCTGGTCTATCCATATCCCACGCTGTCGGGCGCCGTCCAGAAGGTCGCCGATGCCTTTGTGCGCCAGACGCTGCCCCATTTTCCGGCCGAGCTGGCGGCGTTTGCCCGGTTTACGCTGGCCACCCACTGGCGCCGCGGCCGTGCCGCGCTGGGCCTGGCCGTCACTGCCGACACGGAGCAATCTCAATGAAGCGCTCGTCCCTGATCATCGTTGCCGCCCTGCTGCTCGCCGCCTGCGGCGCTGGCACCGCCGTCACCGCGCCGACGCCGAGTGCACCGTCCGCCATTGCCAGCCCGCTGGCGCCGACTGCACCGCCCGTCATTGCCAGCCCGACGGCGCCGGCCGCAATGCCGGCCCAGACCAGCACGCCGCCCGCCGCGGCCGCTGAGTTTGACCTCGACAGCTGGGACAGCGTCCTGGCGGCAGCCCGCGGCCAGACCGTCAACTGGTATATGTGGGGCGGCTCCGAGAGCATCAACACCTTCGTCGACACTTTCTACGGCAAGCCGCTGGCGGCGCAAGGCATCACGCTTCGGCGCGTGCCGGTGGCCGATACCGTGGACGCCGTCAACCAGGTGCTCAGCGAGCAGCAGGCCGGCAAAAATCCCGGCGTCGTCGATGTGATCTGGATCAACGGCGAGAACTTTGGCTCGCTGAAGCAGGCCAAGCTGCTCTACAGCGGCTGGACCCGCAAGCTGCCCAACAGCCGGCTGGTCGACTGGGAAAATCCGGCGCTCAACCTGGACTTTGGCCAGCCGATTGAGGAGCTGGAGAGTCCGTGGTCGTCGGCGCAGTTTCAGTTCGTCTACGACTCGGCGCGCACACCGGCCGCCGAGCTGCCGAACAGCTACAACGCGCTGAAAACCTGGGCCTGCGCGCATCAGGGCCGCTTCACCTACATCGCGCCCGGCCCCGGCGCTTTTCAAGGCACGCGCTTCGTCAAAGGTGCGCTCTACGAGCTGAGCGGCGGCGCCAAGCAGTGGTCGGGCAGCTTCAACCAGGCGCTCTGGGATCAGTGGTCGCCCAAACTGTGGGCGTATTTGAATGAGCTGAAGCCGTGCCTGTGGCGGGCCGGCGCGACCTATCCCAAAGACGAGAACGAACTCCACAGCCTATTCGCCAACAGCGAGGTGGATTTCAGCATCACCCAGGCGATTGCCGGCGCCGGCCCGCTGATCAAGCAGGGTTTGGTCCCTACGACCGCCCGCGCCTTTGTATTCGAGCAGAATATGATCGGTGACTTCAACTACCTGGCGATCCCCAGCAACGCGCCGCACAAGGCCGCCGCGCTGGTACTAGCCAACCTGGTCCTCGACCCCGCGCTGCAGGCGGCCCAGATTCTGCCGGACAACGGCTTCGGGCTGGGCTACGGCATTGATGTGACCAAGATCGAGTCGCCGGTGGCGATCAAGGCGCTGGAGGATGCGGCGAAGCAGCTTGGCCCGGCGGCGACCGACGCCCGCGCGCTGGCGGCGGCGCTGGTCGGCGATGCGGCGGCGCCTTACCAGAACCTCGTCGAGCAGCAGTGGCAGCGCAATGTGCTGCAGCGCTAGCCTCGCGTGGCGCTGATGCGCCGCTGGCTGCGCCTGGCGCCGGCGCTGGCCGTGCTGGCGGTGCTATTCGGCAGCAGCGTCACCTACGGCGTGAGCCAGAGCCTCGGCTATCTGCCATTTTTGGGCGAGCGGACGCTGACCCTCGCGGCCTACCGCAATATCTTCGCGGGCGCCGACTACGCGCAGGAGTTCTGGGCCGGGCTGGGCTTTGCGCTGTGGGTCAGCGCGGCCGCCACGCTCGGCGCGGTGGCCCTGACGCTGGCGCTGCTGGCGCTCGTCGGGGCGCGGCTGCGCTCGACGCCCAGCCTGGTGCTGCTCAACCTTAGCCTGGGATTGCCCCATCTGGTCTGGGCGGTGGCGCTGGCGCTCCTGCTCTCCCAGAGCGGCCTTGTGGCCCGCCTGGCCGCGGCGCTGGGCCTGATCAGCGGCCCCGCCAGCTTCCCAGTGCTCGTCCGTGATCGCTTCGGCGCCGGCATTATTCTAAGCTACATCTGGAAAGAGACGCCGTTTCTCCTCTTGGTGGCGCTGTCGATCCTGCGCGCCCAGACCGACGCCTACGACCTGGTGGCGCGCACGCTGGGCGCCGGGCGCTGGCAGCGGCTGCGCTGGGTGACGCTGCCCCTGGTCGGGCCGGGCCTGCTGGCGGCGGCGCTGTTGGTCTTCGCCTTCGTGTTCGGCGCCTACGAGGTGCCGGCGGTGCTCGGCGTGCGCCAGCCGCGGATGCTGGCGGTGCTGGCGCTGGAACTGTTTTCCAACCCTGACCTCCACAGCCGCGCCGAGGGCATGGCGATCAGCGTCGTGATGGCCGTGGCGGTGCTCGGCGTGGCGGCGCTGGCCGCGCGCTGGCGGGCGGCGGCGTGAGGGGGCTGCACGCCGCGCTGGGCTGGGCGGTGGCCGGGCTGCTCCTCGGCGGCCCCGTACTGATCTTTGCGCTCTACGCCGGCTCGGTGCGGTATTTCTACCCGCAGAATTCTGCCGCGTGAGTGGTCGCTGGCCGTCGCCATGCAGCTGCTGCGCCAGCCACAGACCGTCGTCGCCGTCCGCGACAGCGCGCTGATTGCGGCGCTGGTCAGCGTGCTGTCGCTCGGGCTGGGCTATCCGGCGGCGCGCGTGCTGGCCCTGGAGCGATTTCGCGGCCGCCGCCTGGTGCTGGCGCTGCTCTTCGTCCCGACCGTGGTGCCGGCCGTCGCCACCGGCATCGGCCTCAACGTCGTGATGCTGCGACTGGGTCTCAATGGGACGCTGGTGGCCGTGGCGCTGGTCCACCTGGTGCCGACGCTGCCCTACATCATTTTTACACTGCTGGGCGTCTTCGCGCGCTATGATCCGCGCTGGGAGCACCAGGCGCGCGTGCTGGGCGCCCGGCCGTGGCAGGTCTTTTGGCGCGTGACGCTGCCGCTGCTCCGGTCGGGCCTGGTCGTTGCCGCGCTGTTTGCCTTTTTGATCTCGTGGAGCCAGTACCTGCTGACACTGCTGGTCGGCAGCGGCCAGATCATCACGCTGCCGATCCTCCTGTTTACGGCGGTGGCCGGCGGCAACGCGGCTAGCATCGCCGCGCTGGCGCTGGTGTTTGCGGCGCCGCTCGTCGTGATCATCGCCGCCGCCGCCCGCTCGCTGGCTGCCGAGCAGGCGCTGTTTCACTGAGTTATCCATGCTATACAAGGCGACATAACGCATGATCCGCATCGCCATTGAGGGCCTGAGCAAAACGTTTCCGCGCCAGCCTGCGCCAGTGCTCCGCGACCTGTCGCTGGTCGTGGACCGCGGCGAGCTCGTCGCGCTGCTGGGGCCGTCGGGCAGCGGCAAGTCCACGCTGCTCAATATCATCGCCGGCATCGAGACCGCCGACCGTGGCACGGTGCGCTTTGACGAGCAGCCAATGCTCGCAGTGCCGGCCGAGCGGCGCGGCGCCGTGCTGCTGTTCCAGAAGCCCTATCTTTTCCCCTTCCTCAACGTCGCCGATAATGTAGCATTTGGCCTGCGGGCGCGCGGCACCAAAGGCGCAGTCGCCCCGACGGTCGCCCGTATGCTCGATCTCGTTGGCCTGCCGGGCATCGAGCGCAAGCTGCCGGCGCAGCTGTCGGGCGGCGAGCAGCAGCGGGTCGCGCTGGCCCGCGCGCTGGTGATCGCGCCGCGCGTCCTGCTCCTCGACGAGCCGCTCAGCAGCCTCGACACCGAGATTCGCCTGGCGCTGCAGCTGGTGATCCGCCGCGTGCAGCGCGAGCTGGGCATCACCACGCTGCTCGTCACCCATGATCTGAGCGAGGCGGTGACGCTCGCCGACCGCACGGCGCTGCTGCTGGGCGGCCGCATTGTCGCCTGCGACCGGCCGCAGCAGCTCTTTGAGCGCCCGCCGACCGCCGCGGCCGCGCGCTTCATGGGCATCACGACGCTGCTGCGCGGCCGCGCCGCCGGCCACCACTTTCAGGCGCCGTGGGGTCCGCTGCGCCTCGCCAGCGCCACCTCGCAGGACGAGCTGACCGTCGCTATCCGCCCCGAGCATCTACGCCTTGCCGCCGGACCCGGCCTCAACACCGTCCCCGGCACCGTCGCGGAGACAATCTACAAAGGCGAGTTCACCGAGTACCACGTCGCGCTCGGCGCCATCACGGTGCAGGTCAAGGTCTTTCGGCCGCCCGCGCACTCGCCCGGCGATGTCGTCTATGTGGCCTTCCCACCTGATCATCTATTTGCGGTCAGAGATGAGGAGTGAGCGGGAGCAGTTGAACCGCAAAGCCGCAAAGAGCGCAAAGAGGACCGAGAACGGAGACTTAACGCAAAGACGCAAAGGACGGAGAATTAAGGGCGCTGTGTCCTCAATGACTATCAGCGCTCGCTGACGGCTGACCGCTCGTAGCTCGTGAGGGTACAATGCAATGAGGAGGTGTGCGATGCGGCGATGTCTGATGCTTGGATTGTTGATACTGGTGGCCTGCGGCGCGCCCGCGGCGCCTGCAGTGGTTGCGCCGACGGCGGCGCCGGCCGCGGCGGTCACGGCCGCGCCCACGGCTGGCGGCATGCTGCCGGTCATGTACTTTGTCGAACTCGCCCAACTGATCGTCCTGCGCAGCGATGCGGCCTATCGTGCATAGGCTTAAGACAGAGTTTGCCGGGCGGGTCAAGATCACCCATGTGCAGTACAGCGATCGCCGCATGCGCCAGGTGGTCGCGCAGTACGGCGCCGATTTTCACCCGGCGTTTGCCTTTGTCTCCCCGAGCGGACAGCTGGCGCAGGTCTTGCTGGGTGAGGTGGATAGCGAGCATTTGGAGCGCGGCTTGCAGCTGCTGCTGGACGGCTTGCCCAGCAGTCAGCGCTAGCCCAGGAGGACACCATGACTCACCGCGAGTTTGCCGGGATTCATTTCAAGGAGCCGAACCTCCAGGCCGAGTTTGAGCGGCTGCTGGCCGCCGTGGACGCCGCCGAGCAGGCCCGCGCCCCGCTGGCGCAGCGCCAAAGCCAGGCCGAGCGCAACCTGGATCGCGGCGAAATCTCCGACCGGCAGTTTGGCGAGGCTGACCGCGCCTTTATCTCGGCCAACAACAAGATCGCCGCCGCCAAAAAGGCCGTCGATGCGTTTCTGTCGCTGCATCATAACTATGACGTGACCGACTAGCCCTGGCGCTGATCTTGCTTTTCGCTGTTGTAGCTCAATGAGGAGCCACTCTGTTCTCAACGAGGAGGCAGGCTATGGACCGCAACAACACCGGCAGCAGCTCGGACTCAACCGAGCAGGACGAGCAGAACATGGACCGCGCGGCGCAGTCCGGCAGTCAGGGCGCGTTTGGCGCCGGCACGCAGGACACCAGTATGCGCTCGGATGCCGAAGCGGCCTTCGGCAGTGGCGGTGAGCAGACTGGGCTGAGCGGCGATACACAAGGCATGGGCCTGGCCAACTCCCCGGCCGGCGGCATGGACTCAATGCCCGACACCGAGATCTCCATGAACGACCAGAATAGCAGCGCCGTCGGCGGCAGCGACATGGGCAGCTCGGGCATGGGCGGCTCGATGAGCGACAGCGGCATGAGCGGCAACTCCGGCATGACCGATAGCTCAATGGGTAGTACGATGGGCGGCTCTAGCATGGGCGGCAGCGACATGGGCAGCTCGGGCATGGGCGACAGCGGCAACATGGGCGGCTCTAGCATGGGCGGCAGCGACATGGGCAGCTCGGGCATGGGCGGCTCGATGAGCGACAGCGGTATGAGCGGTGGCAACATGAGTGGCTCGGCCGGCAACAGCGACAGCTCAATGCGCAACAGCGGCGCTCAGGGCGACTCATCGAGCAGCGCCGGCTCGCAGGGCGGCGCGATGCAGGACCGCGGCGCCGACCCCGGCAGCAGTGACACCGACATGGGCGACGCCACCAGCGACCGCAACACCTCGCGCACCGACAGCAACCGCTAGCGGGCGATCTATCAGCTGTCAGCACTCACGTTGCTGAGTTGACGGCGTTTCCACAGTGACGTTTAATACAGGCGGGCCGGGCAGCACAATGACGTGTCGCCCGGCCCACTCATAGCTTAAAGCTCTCAGCCGTCAGCCGTCAGCTATCAATGAGTTACGGCGCAGTGCGCTGGTATGGTCATCGTACTCCGCTCGTTGCGCCCTTTGCATTCTTTGCGGTTCAACGTCCCCAGCTAAAAGCCGAGGCCGTAGGCGAAGAAGAAAAAGACGTATGGCAACAGACTGCCGAGCACGACGACCAGCCCAAAGCTTATGGCTGCGCCCCACAGAATACCTTTGCCAACCGCTGGACGGCCGCCTTTGAGCAGACCATAGCCCGCGAGCGCTTGAATCACGAACAGTATCATTCCTGACCCGCCAATTATGCCAAAGAACGTTAGCGACATCAGGACTTTGAGCAGCACGTTGGCAATGATTGTCAGCGTGAGTGCACGGCAACTCATGGCAACCGGCGCGGGCGCGGCGATGGCGGCCTCCTGGTAGCCGTAGGCCTGCGCCATTGCCAGGTCCACCTGCGCCGGCGTGTGGCCCGCGCCGATCAGCTGCGCCCGCAGTGCCGTCTGCTCCTGCTCGCGCTGCGCCCGCAGGTCCGTAACTAGCGCCGTCAGCTCCGTGGATGTCGTTGGGAACGTTGTCATCTGAATCCTCCATGTTAAGTTGTCAGTTGGGACGAGCTATCAGCTATCAGCCGTCAGTAGAGAATACGGTCCCTCGTCCTTTATTAAATCCTCTCGTCTTTGCGATCTTTGCGTCTTTGCGGTTCATCTTCGTCGCTTTGCGCTCTTCGCAGTTCAACGTCCCCGCTGACAGCTGATAGCTTTTAAGCCAGCAGCCGCAACGCCATGCCCGCCGCGCCCGCCCCGAGCATCACCGCCGGCAGCGCCCAGCGGTGGCGCCAGCGGTGCAGCGCCAGGAGCACCGCCGCAAACAGCGCCGCGACCCAGGGATCGGGCAGCGCGCTGCGCAGAATCGGCGGCGCGCTCGCGGCGATCAGCCCGACGACGCCCGCGGTCACGCCGTCCAGCGCCGCCCGCAGCGCCGGCTGGTCCACGGCCCGCTCCAGCCAGCGGTGGCCGAGCAGCGTAAACGCAAAGGCTGGCGCGAACACCCCGACCGTCATCGTCAGCGCGCCGGGCAGGCCGTGCGCCAGGTAGCCGATAAACGCGGTGAACATAATCAGCGGCGTCGGTACAATCCCCGCCAGCGCCAGCCCGTCCAGAAACTGCCCCTCGCTGACCCAGCGGCCGACCACGTCGTGGCGCAGCAGCGGGATCGCTGTGTACGCGCCGCCAAACGTCAGCAGCCCCACCCGCAGCCCCAGCCCGAGCAGCGTCAGCAGCGCCGGCGCCGCCTCGGGCGCGCTGTGGAGCAGCGCGAGGAGCGGCGCGGGCAGCGTGGGCCACTGTCGCCGCACCACGGTGTAGGCCGCGCCGCTCGCCGCCAGCACCACGATGACATTCAGGTCGAGCAGCGTGCCGAGCGCGGCCAGCACGGCGATCAGCCATAGCCAGCGGTCGGTGAGCGCCTGGCGGCCAATTCGGTAGATTGCCCGCACCAGCAGCGCCGCCACCGCCGGCTTGAAGCCGTAGAACAGCCCCGCGAACGCCGGCCACGTCAGCCCGAAGCGGCTGTACATCCCCGCCAGCGCCGTCAGCAGCCCAAAGCCCGGCAGAATAAAGCCCAGCCCGGCGGCCAGACCACCCCAGCGCCCGCCTGCCAGCATGCCGAAAAACACGCACAGCTCGGTGGCCTCCGGTCCCGGCAGCACCTGGTATACCGCCAGCACCCGGTTGAAGCGCGCCGATGAGATCCAGCGCTGCTCCTCGACCAGCTCTGCCCGCAGCAGCGCGATCTGCGCGACTGGGCCGCCCCAGGCCAGCCAGCCGTAGCGTAGGAAGCGCCAAAACAGCTGTGGCGGCGACTCCGTCGGCGGCTGAAACTCTGGCTCGCTGGGCATGCGTGGCTCCTCCGTGCCTGTGCCACGCTATCGTAGCGCATCCGGCGGCAGGCTGTGCCGCGCCCGGCCCAGGCTCCTGGCTGACTGAGATCGTGCTGCCACGCTAGCGGCGCAGCTCCAGGCGGAGCGGCGGCAGCTCCCGGGGCTGGCCCGGCTGCTCGTCGAGCAGCTTCAGCGCCCGCTCAATGACCGCATCGAGCGCCATGAGGTCCAGGCCGCCATGCTGTGACCCAAGCGGGCCGAGCAGACTGCGGGCGCTGGTCAGCAAAAACTGCGGCCCGCTGTCCAGTCCCAGCCGCACTTGATTCAGGCCCACGCACAGCCGAATCAGCGCCTTGTGAAAATCGTCGCGGCTCACCAGCCAGGTTTTCTCCAGCTCCAGCACCGCCGCAATGTACTCGCCCCGATTGAATAGCTCGACCCACGCCGCTTCCGTCATCGCGCCTCAGCTTCGCCCCGCCGCAACGTCCTGCGGCGGGGCGGCCTGATTCTAACCTTTAATGCGCGATTACTGTGAAGCGCACGCTGCCGAAGCGCACCACCGCGCCGCTACGCAGGATGTTGGGCGTGCGAATCGCCAGCTCCGACGCCGGCTGCTCGGGCGCCGCGAGGAAGCTGCCGCTGTTGCTGCCCAGGTCGGTGATCATCAGCGACTGCCCAACCTGCCGAATCTCGGCGTGCTGATTGGAGACGGTCGGGTCGTCCAGCACCAGGTCGTTGCCGCGGTCGCGGCCGACGCGGATCACCGACTTGGCGATGTTGAACACCGCCGGCCCTACGCCGTGGCCGCGCGCCACCAGCTGATGCACATAGTCCAGCGGCGCCAGCGTCGCGCTCGGCGCGCTGCTCGGCAGCTCAAACGGCTGTAGGTGGAGCAGCAGCGGGATGCGGCTCAGCTCCTCGCGGGTCAGGTCCAGGCCCATCTGTCGGCGGCGCTGCAGCTCAACGATCCAGGTGTCGAGGCCCAAAAAGATGCTGTGCTCGTCGGCGGGGCGCAGCGTGTTGGGGTGCAGCGCGGGCGTGCCAACCACGAACGAGCGCGCGGCCCGCCAGTTCATCACCGCCGCGCGGTCGGGGCGGCCGCAGATCGCCTCGGCGTTGCGCCGCAGCCACTCCTTGACATCCCAGTAGTTGCGCCGCAGCGGCCGGAACGGGTTGGCCTGCGTGCGCTGCCCGCCGTCGGCCAGCGTAGTCGTCCAGTCCTGCTCGCTGGTGGCCGTGATCGGGCCGCTCAGCTCGGCGATCTTGCCGACGAAAATGCCCTGCGATTTGATGACGACCAGCTCAACCTCGTCGTTGGCGCTGGCGTAGAAGTTCATCAGCGCGGTGTAGTGCTCGGGCTGCGCATCGAGCGCGCGGTGTAGCTCGGCCAGGACGGCCAGCTGGGCGGGGCGCTGCGGGCGCGCGCCGCACCAAATTGAAAGCGTCATAGGGTGGCTCCTTGATGTCACATTGCTGTGCGTTGCTGTCGCCCTATGAGATGCACTCCGCCCGCCCTTTTTGCACCCAGTTTGCGAGCCTTTCGGCCACGCCGCCCACGCTTGACGCGCGCTGCCGAATCGTCTATCGTTGCTGAGCTGGCATTGTCGCCCTCCCACGCAGCTGCGTCCGGAGGGCGGTGTTCTATGCGAGGTTCCCAATGAGTGACACGGCCCCCACGTCCACCGCGCTGTTCGCGGACTACCAGCTCGATGGCGCCTACGACGAGCTCTTCGCCGCGCCCGGCGAGCACCGCAGCTGCTACGGCGAGCTGATCAAGCGCCTCGCCGAGTTTACGCCCGCCGAGCTGCACAGCCGCCAGCAGCAGGCCGATCTGGCGTTCTTAAACCAGGGCGTTACCTTCACGGTCTACGGCGCCAACGAGGGCACCGAGCGGGTTTTTCCCTATGACCTCCTGCCGCGGCTGATCACCGCCGCCGAGTGGCAGCCAATCGAGGCCGGCCTCAAGCAGCGCGTCATGGCGCTCAATCTGTTCCTCAAGGACATCTACAACGCCGGCAAAATCTTGCAGGACAACGTCATCCCGCGCGCGCTGGTCTACAGCTGCCCACAGTTCCGGCGCGAGCTGCGCGGCATGCAGGTGCCGCGCGATGTCTATATTCCGGTCTGCGGTAGCGACCTGGTGCGGCTGCCGTCGGGCCAGTTTGCGGTCCTGGAGGATAATCTGCGCGTGCCGTCGGGCGTGTCGTATCTGCTGGCTAACCGCCAGGTCATGAAGCGCGTGCTGCCGCGGCTGTTCGAAAACTACGGCGTCCGGCCGGTGGATTTCTATGCCCAGGCGCTGCTCACCACGCTGCGCTCGCTGGCGCCGCAGCATCGCCTCGATCCCAACATCGTGCTCCTGACGCCCGGCGTCTACAACTCGGCTTACTTCGAGCATGCGTTTCTGGCGCGCCAGATGGGCATCGAGATGGTCGAGGGCCGCGATCTGATCGTCCACGACAACTTCGTCTACATGCGCACGACCGCCGGCCTGCGCCGCGTTGACGTGATTTATCGCCGCGTCGACGACGACTTCATCGATCCGCTGTGCTTCCGCCCCGAACTCGATGCTTGGCGTCGCCGGGCTGATCAACGCCTATCGCGCCGGCAATGTGGCGCTGGCCAACGCTGTCGGCACCGGCGTCGCCGACGACAAGGCGATCTACGCCTACGTCCCCGCCATGATCCGCTATTATCTGGCCGAGGAGGCGATCCTGCCCAATGTCGAGACCTATCTGCTGGAGCGCGCCGAGGACCAGCGCTACGTGCTGGAGCATCTCGACAAGCTCGTGGTCAAGGCTGTCGGCGAGTCGGGCGGCTACGGCATGCTCATCGGCCCCCACAGCACCGCCGCCGAGCGCGCCGATTTCCGCGACCGCATCCTGGCCAACCCGCGCAACTACATCGCCCAGCCGACCCTGGCGCTGTCGCGGGCGCCCTGCGTCATCGGCGATCGCATCGAGCCGCGCCATGTCGACCTGCGGCCGTTTATTCTGACCGGCGAGGAGCAGGTGATCATCCCCGGCGGCCTGACCCGCGTGGCGCTCAAGCAGGGCTCGCTGGTCGTCAACTCGTCGCAGGGCGGCGGCAGCAAGGATACCTGGGTGCTCGATAGCTAACTGCGGAGGATAGCGATGCTTAGTCGTGTTGCCGACTCGTTGTACTGGATGAGCCGCTACCTGGAGCGGGCCGAGCATATCGCCCGCCTGGTTGACGTAAATCTCAACCTCCTGCTCGACCTACGCCAGCAGGCCGCCGCCGAAAGCTGGCAAGCCGTGCTCGCCGCTGTCAACGCCACCTGCCCCAGCAGCGTGGCCCGCGATGTCGTCGCCCACCTGACGTTTAGCGCCGAGAATCCGTCCAGCATCACCAACTGCGTCGGCCTGGCCCGCGACAACGCCCGCCAGGTGCGCGAGCAAATCTCCAGCGAGATGTGGGAGCAGCTCAACAGCCTGGCGCTGCTGGTCCGCAGCCAGCGCATGGAGACGGTCTGGTCGGGCGAGCCGCACACCTTTTTTCATGCCGTCAAACAGGGGTCGCACCTGTTTCAGGGCATCACCGACGCCACGATGACCCACGGCGAGGGCTGGCACTTTATCCAGATCGCCCGGTATCTGGAGCGCGCCCAGCAGACCGCGCGCCTGCTTGCCGTGCAGATTCCCCGCATGGCCAAGCACCAGGGCGTCCTCAACTATCTGGAGTGGGGTGGCCTGCTCAAATCCTGCACCGCCTTCGAGGCCTACCGCAAAATCTACACCGCCGATGTGCAGCCCAACTCAGTGGTCGAGTTCTTGCTCCTGCATCCAACGTTCCCGCGCTCGGTGCAGTTCTGCACAGCGCAGGCTGAGTCCTGCCTGCGGGCGCTGGCCGAGCAGGTCGGCGGCCCCGGCGAGCGGCTGCTACGATTGGCCGGGCGGCTCCACGCCAAGCTGGAGTTTGTCAGCATCGAGGAGGTGCTCGGCTGGGGCGTGACCAACTTTCTCCACGATATTATTCAGCAGTGCGACGCGGTGCATGCTGAGCTGGGCCAGGCCTATATGTACTACACGGTTGATCATGCGCTTTAAAATTGACCACACCACCGCTTTCACGTACAGCGAGCCAGTGCTCTACAGCCTGCTGGAGCTGCGGCTGCGGCCGCGCACCGAGGGCCAGCAGCAGTGCCTGAGCTTTAAGCTGACCACCACGCCGCCCAGCCAGGCCACCGCCTACCGCGATGGTCTGGGCAACGCTGTGCATCACTTCGATATTCCCCAGCAGCACACCGAGCTGCGCCTGGTCTCCGAGGCTGTCGTCGAAATTGCGCCGTTTCCCGAGCTGCCGCCTAGCCTGTCGCCGAGCGCCTGGGATGCCCTGCGAACCCTCAGCATCAGCGGCGAGTTCTACGATGAGCTGGAGCCGAGCCACTATATTCAGACCACGCCGGCGCTCGTGGCCTTCACCGAGCAGCTGGGCGTTGCGCAGCCGCACAGCGACCCGCTGACGCTGCTGCGCCAGCTCAACGCGGCCATCAAGACCACGCTGCGCTACGATCAGCGCTCGACCTCGGTCGACTCGGCGATCGATGTGGCCCTCGAGTTGCGCGGCGGCGTCTGCCAGGACTATGCCCACATCATGATCGCAATCTGCCGGCGGCTGGGCATTCCGGCCCGCTATGTCAGCGGCTATCTGTTCCACCGCACCGACCAGAAGGATCAGTCGGCCGAGGACGCCAGCCACGCCTGGATCGAGGCCTATCTGCCGGGCCTGGGCTGGATCGGCTTCGACCCGACCAACGATCTGATCGCCGCCGAGCGCCATGTCCGCGTCGCCGTCGGCCGCGACTACTTGGATGTCCCGCCGGTCCGCGGCGTGCTCAACGGTGGCGGCGCGAGCACGCTGGAGGTCGGCGTGCGCGTTGCCGAGGCCGGGCCGGACGACGAGAGCGCGGCGTTTGAGATGACCAGCCTCTCGCCCACCAGCTTCGGCGGCCAGCAGCTGACCGCGCTGGCCTACGCCCATCAGCAGCAGCAGCAACAGCAGCAGCAGTAATCATCCCCGCCTCACACTGGCCGCCGTCCTGGTATCATGCTGGGGCGGTGGCCTGTTCTGCCACCTGCCACGAGGAACCCATGAGCACCGTACCAATGGATAGCGCCAAGCTCCGCGACATGCGCTTTGATACCCAGGGGCCGGAGGTAATCGCCCGCGATGTACTGGTCACGCTGCCCTACACCCACGACCGCCGCACCGAGATCGTCATCGACACCGATGAGTTTTCGGCGGTCTGCCCGTGGAGCGGCCTGCCCGACTTTGCGACCCTGACGCTGCGCTATCTGCCCGGCGACCGCTACCTGGAGCTGAAAAGCTTCAAATACTACCTGACCTCATTCCGCAGCGTGGGGATTTTTCAGGAGGACGCCAACAACGTGATCGTCAGCGATCTGGTAGCCTGCCTGGCGCCGCTGTGGCTGGAGGTCGTGCTGGACTATAAGGTGCGCGGCGGCCTGCACACGGTCACCCGCAACCTGTACCACCAGCCCGAAGTTGGCGAGAGCTACGACCTCGGCGCGCCGCAGCCGGTGCGCGCGTCGGCCGGCATCGACTGGCAGCGCTGGCGCGACGAGCAGCGCGGCAGCTAGCGCGGGAAGCACACGGCGGGCGCGGTGCAAACCCGCGCCCGCCGCTGCTTTTAACCTGGCGGCTGCCTAGAAGTTCCAGGGGCCGCGGCCGCGGCTGCCCCGGCCCCGCCCGCTGCGGCCGCCGCGAAACATCCGCAGCACAAACATAATCACGAGGAATGGGAAGAAGAACCGCAGGCCCATGCCCAGAATGTGGAACATGCTCGGGCCAACCGTGACCAGCAGCAGAATAATGATCGCGATCGGCAGCCAGCCGGGCTGCGACCGCCGCGGCGACGGCAGCTGCGGGCGGCCAAAGTACGGCATCGCCGGCTGGGCGGGCTGCGCAGACGGCGCGCTGCTCGGCGCGGCCTGCGCGCTCGGGGTGGCGGCGTCGAGCTGCACGGTGGCGCCGGTGACCGGGGCCGCGCTGCTCACCACTGGGGTGGCGCAGTAGCTGCAAAAGCGCGCGTCGGCGGCAATATGTTTGTGGCAGTGCTGGCAGTTCATTGTCTAATCCTGGGGCGGTGAATGCTCCGCCCACTCACTGATACGCCGTGCCTGCTCCGCAGGTTGCATCACACGCCGCGCTGGTCGCCCCACAGCATAACGTGCAGACGTGGCAGCAGCCGGTAGCCCCGCGCCTTCACCGGCTCCACCAGCGCCAGCGCGTGGGCGGTGATCTCGGCCTGCGAGCGGCCCTCGGGCATGATGATGATGCGGTCGGTCGGCAGTCCCACCTCGCCGATCAGCGCCTCCATCGCCTCCCAGTCCTCGGCGCTGCTGACGACGAATTTAAACCAGGCGTTCGGGGCGGCGGCCAGCGTGCGGAGGACCGCCGGCCGATGCGCCAGCCGCGCGCTGTTGCCGGCGCTCGGCAGCTTGGGCGAGACGTTGAGCTGACAGCGCGCCCGCAGCTCGGCGCTGCCGGCGAAGGTGCCGTTGGTCTCGACCTCAATCGCCCAGCCGGGCAGCAGTCCGAGCAGCGTGTCCAGCGCGGCGGCGTGCAGCAGCGGCTCGCCGCCAGTGATCACCAGGCGTCGGCATGGGATCGCATCGAGGCGCGCGGCCAGCGCGGCCGGCGTGACGGCCTCGTAGTCGTTGTAGGCCGGGTGCGCGGGGTCCCAGGTGTACCGCGTGTCGCACCAGACGCAGTGCAGGTTGCAGAGGTGCAGCCGCAAAAAGACGGCCGGCAACCCGATGCTCGCGCCCTCGCCCTGCACCGAGAAGAACAGCTCGTTTAGCAGCAGCAGGCCGGGCTGCACCGTGGGGCGCTCAGCGGTCATCGGCGGTCACCTCGACGTAGCCGGTGGCGGTCTCCCACAGCCGGATGCGGTACAGCTTGCCGTCAAAGGCCGGCTCCAGCGTCTGCCAGATCCAGTGCGCGAGGTTTTCGGCGGTAGTGCGGATCGCGAGAATCGTGTTCAAATCTTGGTGGTCCAGCCGCTCTATGACCTGGGCGGTGACGGTGGCGCGGATGTTGTCGAGGTCGATGACCATGCCCTCGTCGCTGGCGCCGGCGACGGCGATGAGCCGGCCGCGCACCGCGACCTCCAGCGTGTAGCTGTGGCCGTGCGGCCGCGCGCATTTGCCGCGGTGGTTGGGCAGGTGGTGCGCGCTCTCGAAGGTGAAGCGCTTGGTTAGTGTGGCAGAAGGCATATCAGTTATCAGTTGTCAGTCTTCAGTTTTCAAGAGGACGAGGGGTGCGCGGGTGAGTCGCGGCGGCTCTCGTCTGTCCTGCTGGTCAGGGCGGCAGTATACCAGCTCTGGGGCTATGGCTCGAAGTCGGGGTATTGGGCCGTGAAAGGGACCCAGGTGTCGTTTTCGAGGCCGGGGGCGTTGCTGCGGGTGATGTTGAAGGTGACTTGGAGCTGCAGCAGGGCGCGGTCGAAGGCGGCGCGGCTGTTGCGGTCGGTGAGGCCGGCGGCGCGGCGCAGTGGGACCGAGGGGATCGGGCCGATCGCGATGATTTCGTAGAGCTGCTGGGCGATCTCGCTGCACTCACTCACGGGCTTGTGGGCGCTCCGGTAGAGGCTGCGGAGCTTCGGCATGCTCATGAGGACTGCGCGGCCGCCTTTGATCTTGCCATAGAAGATTTCGTCGGGGTAGGTGGCGGGCAGGAGGTTTTTCCAGGTCCAGGTTTGGGCCATACGTTCACCCCAGCCGCCTTCGCCAGGCTGCTTGTCGGGGGCGGCGATGGCATCCCAGAGGGTCGGGAGCTTGCCTTTGCTGTCGTGGAGGATGCCGCACAGCTCGACGCTGAGCACGAAGTCGCGGGCCTCCTCCAGGGTGTGGACGGTGCCGGTGAAGGGTGTCTCCATTGTCATCATCTCCGCGGGCGGGGGTGGGCTGCTGGGGTCAAGCGGCTGGCAGTGCGGGCAGTAGAAGGTGGTGCGCTCCTGAAAACCCTGCCGGACCATCTGGATGATGCTACCGCACTTGTGGCACGGCTGTCCACTGCGCTGGTAGACGTAGCCGAGCTTGCCGAGCTGCTGCAAGAGCGGCGGGAGAAAGACTTTGATGAAGCCGCCGGTCTCGTAGGCGCGGCGCAGATAGTGGCGGCTGCGCTCGATCAGGAGGTGGCGCTCATCGGCGGAGAGATCGCCGGCGGGGCGCAGCGGGTTGAGATGGGCATCGAACAAGATCTCGGACTTAAGGATGTTGCCGATGCCGGCCATGACCGTCTGGTCCATGATGGCGGCGCCGAGGGGCTGCGCGGGGTCACGCCCGAGCCGCGCGGCAATCTCGGCCTCGTCGGCGGGGCCGAAGTCGTCAGCTAGAAGGTCGGGGCCGAGCAGGCTGGTGGGGTGCTGGGGGTGGCCGCCGGGGACGATGAGGTCGCAGACGGGGGCGGAGAACAGCACGACGGTGTTCCGGGCGGTCTCGATGACGACACGGGATTTGCGGGCGTCCTTCTGCCACGGCTCGTCGCGCTCGTAGACGTGCCAGGCGCCCCACATGAGAAAGTGGGTGTAGAGGGTGTAGCCGTGCTCGAAGTCCATGAACATATTTTTGCCGTGGACGCGGACGCCGATCACCGTGTGGCCAACCAGGTGGTCGGCCCAGCGCTCGGGCGCGGCCTTCTTGAAGCGCGATGAGAAGCTCAGGATATGCTGGCCCTCTAGGGCGACGCGCAGACGGTCGGCGGTGTTGCGAACGGATGGTCCCTCGGGCATGCTCGGCGCTCCTGTGTTTGGATGTGGTATAGCACTGCGGGTGCCGCGGCTGGCCGGGCAGAGGGTGAATGCAAAGGCGCAAAGGGCGCATAGGGCGCGGGAGAGCGGGGAGGGGTCGTTGGGGTGGTGATGAAGGGCGGTGGAGATTAGGGCTTGCAAGAAGTGATAGCGTTGAGGTAAGATGGCGCTCTACGGATGAGCGTTAGACATAGAAGCGATGGCGTTGTAGCTGCTCGGCATGGCGTTGTAGCTGCTCGGCACGGCATTGTGACTGCTCGGCATGGCGTTGTAGCTGCTCGGCACGGCATTGTGACTGCTCGGCACGGCGTTGTGGCTGCTCGGCACGGCGTTGTAGCTGCTCGGCACGGCGTTGTAGCTGCTCGGCACGACGTTGTAGCTGCTCGGCACGACGTTGTAGCTGCTCGGCACGACGTTGTAGCTGCTCGGCACGACGTTGTAGCTGCTCGGCACGACGTTGTGGCTGCTCGGCATGGCGTTGTAGCTGCTCGGCATGGCGTTGTAGCTGCTCGGCATGGCGTTGTAGCTACTCGGCACGGCGTTGCGAGTGCTCGGTACAGCGTTGAAGATTGAAGTGGGTACGATGCTGACCCGGAGCGGCGAGCATTTTTTGGATATAGCAAAGGAGCGGTGGTCGATCATGACGACGAAGACAAGCATTGCGGCGGAGCTGCGGCAGGCGGAGCAGGTGATCATCAACGGCGTCGGGCGGCAGGACGTGCGGGCCAAGCTGCTGGACGAGGGCATCGCCGCGAGTGAGCTGGACGCCGGCAAGGAGCTGCTGGCGTTGACGCTGGAGGCGGTGGCGCGGCAGGATCGGCTGCAGGGCGAGCGGCAGGAGCGGACCAAAGACCAAAATACGATCAGCGGGCTGGTCGAGCAGGAGCTGAAGGACCTGGCGAGTGCGGTGGACATGGCATATCCAGGCGAAGCCAGCGCGCTGGCCGAGCTGGGTCTGGCCGACGGCATCCCGCGGACGCAGGCGGGGCTGCTGGAAACGGTGCGGACGGCGGCGACCAACTTGGAGACGACAGCACGGCAGGAGCTGATCAAGCAGAACGGGTTCGGGCCGAAGCGGATCGGCGCGCTGGCCGGGCTGGCCGGGCAGTTTGGCAGCGCGATCACGGCGCAGGACGCGGCCGCGACGCTGGCGCAGCAGGCCACTGCAGAGCAGACCAAAGCCCTAAAGACCCTGCGGGCCTGGCGGCTCAAAATGCTGCGGCTGGCGAAGATCGCGCTGCGCGACACCCCGCAGATGCTGGAGCTGCTGGGCGTGGTGGTGAAGTGAGCTATCAACTGTCAGCTATCAGCGCGGGGGTGGGGTTTAGCGCAAAGGCGCTGCGAGCTACGAGCCGTCAGCTATCAGCCATCACCGCGGGGGCGGGACGGAGCATAACCGCCGTGGCGGTGGCGAGCTGTCAGCAGGGGGCGGGACGACGGAGGTGTCTGTAACCACGTCGGCCCGCCGGACGTAGAGTGAAGGAAGCCCTGGAGCGGCGCCGTGGCGTGTACTTGCGACGCGGAATGCGGCGAAGGTAGGATTGCGAGGGGCTGGGGTTCTGATTAGACTGTTAGCAGTCCGATAGATCGAGGAAGCAATGGCAGTTTCAACGCCGACGGTGGAGCAGCTAGCGCAGCGGGAGCGCACGCTGCTGTATGACGTGTATGGGTGGATGACCGGCGGGCTGCTGATCACGGCGCTGGTCTCGCTGATCGCCTACCGCTCGCCGACGGTGCACCGCATGTTCATCGCGGAGGTGGGGACAGTCATGGGTCTGGCCTATATTCAGACACTGGTGGTCACCGCAATAACCCTGTTCATCAATAAACTGTCGGCGGAGTGGGCGACGAGCCTGCTGGTAGTGTATGCGGTCCTGAATGGCCTGGTGCTCTCGGGGATTTTCTGGGACTACACCAAAGGGGCGGTGGCCGCGGCGTTCTTTGTGTGCAGCGGGATGTTCGCGACAATGAGTGTGATCGGCCGGATCAGCAAGGCCGACCTCGCGCAGCCGCGCAGCTTCTTCGTGATGGGGATGATCGGCCTGGCGCTGGCCTCGGCGGTCAACCTTACGCTGGCGAGCAGCGCGCTGTACGGGCTGATCACGTATGCGGGCGTCGGGATTTTCATGGGGCTGGCGATGGCTGGCGCGCAGAAAATTAAAGTGGTGAGCGCGCGGGTGGACCACAGCGACGCGGTGGCGGTGGGCAAGCTGCCGATCGTGAGCGCGCTCATGCTGTATTTGGACCTGCTCCTTCCGCTGGTGCAGTTGATGGTTATCTATGGCGATAAGGAGCAGAAGAAGCGCAAGCGCGAGCTTGCCCAGAAGGATCAGCGCAACCTGGCGCGCAAGCTGGCGCGCAAGCTGGCGCGTGAGCGCGAGGCCAACGGCAAGCCCTAGCGGGCGGCGGCGCGCGGGGCGGAACACGAGCTGAGGTTGCGAGCGGCCGGGGTTGTGGCTAGACTACCTGGGCTGAGATGTATGGAGGCAGCAATGGCAGTTTCGATGACGACCATGGATCAGGCGCAGCTGCGGGACCGCACGCTGCTGCAGCAGGTGTATGCCTGGATGTCGGGCGGGCTGATCGTGACGGCGCTGGTGGCGCTGTGGTCGTATAGCTCGGGGACGATTTATAACCTCCTGGCGACGACGCCGAGCGTGCTCTGGGCGCTGCTGATCGCCGAGTTTGCGGTGGTGATCGGGCTAAGCTGGGGCATCAACCGGATGTCGGCGCTGCTGGCGGCCGGGGCGTTTCTGTTCTACGCGGCGCTGAATGGGCTAACGCTGTCGGTCATGTTTTTGGTCTACACCGAAGGATCGATTGCCTCGACCTTCTTTGTGACCGGCGGCGTGTTCGGCGCGATGAGCCTGATCGGCTACACAACAAAGCGCGATCTCTCGGGGCTACGCGGCTTCCTGATGATGGGGCTGATCGGCCTGCTGCTGGCGTCGGTGGTCAACTATTTTCTGGCGAGCAGCGCGCTGTACTGGATCACCACCTACGTGGGCGTCGCGATCTTCGTCGGGCTGACGGCGTATGACACGCAGAAAATCAAAGCAATGAGCGCGCGGGCCGACTACAGCAACGGCGAGGTGGTGCGCAAGCTGGCGATCATGGGCGCGCTGACGCTGTATCTCGATTTTATCAACCTATTTCTGTACCTGCTGCGGATTTTTGGCCGCAAGCGCTAGCGGGCGACGGCGACAGACGATGGGGAGCAATGCGGAGCATCGCGCTCCGCATTGCTTATGCTGGGCATGGCGCGGCGATGCAATGGCCGCCGCTGAGAATGCGCAGGGGGCGCCCGAACTGACCGTTCGTGGCTGCCGATTGAGCGCAAGGTCGCGATGCGGGCAGTTGCGGGCAACCATAATGTGGAGAAAGTACCATGTTGAAGCTTGTACCGATCAGCGACGACGATTTTGCGGCGTGGCTGGAGCAGTCGATTGTGGGCTACGCCGAGGAGAAAGTGGCGGCCGGCAACTGGCCGGCGGAAGGCGCAGCCGAGCGGTCGCGGAAAGAGTTTGACGAGCTGCTGCCGGCCGGCAAGGAGTCGCCCGACAACCGCATCTGGTCGCTGCACGACCCAGAGATCGGCGCCAACGTCGGCGTGCTGTGGCTGGCGGTGGTTGGCCCAGCGGCGCAGCGCAAAGCGTTTATCTACGACTTCGTGGTGTTCGAGGCGTATCGGCGGCGGGGCTATGGCGCGCAGGCGCTGCGGGCGATTGAGCCGGAGGTGCTGGCGCTGGGTGTGGACCGGATCGGGCTGCACGTGTTTGGGCACAACCACGGCGCGCGGGCGCTGTACGAGCAGGCCGGGTACGAGGTCACCAACGTCAACATGGAGCGGCGGCTGGGCGGCGCGGGCGCGTAGGGGGCAGGGCGGGCGCTGCAAGGCAGCGCCCACCTGGCGCGGCGCAGCTAGCCGCGCTTTTTGAACGTCAGAACGATGGGCGTGATGGCATCGGCGTGGCGCAGCACGAAGGAAAGTGCGTCGGCGATGCCCAGCCGCCGCACAGCATCAACCAGGCGCTTGACGCGGCTGAGGGCGGCCCAGTTGGAGAACTGGCCGCGGGTCAGGCGGTCGTGGAATAGTCCATCGCCCCAGTCGAGGACCTGCACTGCGGGGGCGAGCGGCCGCATGATGGCCCGCAGCTGGCGTAGCGTGATCAGCTGGAGCGTATCGACGAAGGCGGGATTGCGGCCGGCGAGGCGCACGATCAGCCGGGCGACGCGCGACGAGATATAGGGCGGCCAGAACATCCCATAGTGGCCATCCCAGAACGAGCCATAGTTGGGCACGATCATCTGGGCCACGCCGCCGGGGCGCAGGACGCGGGCGGTCTCGCGCAGGACGGCCGCGGGGGACTGGACATGCTCCAGGACGTGGGTTGAGAACACCACATCAAACGTGTCGGCAGCAAACGGCATCTGCTCGCCAAAGCCCTCGACGATAATTTTGGGCGGCAGGCCATAGCGGGCCATCAGGCGGCGCGAGATCTGGAGCGAGCTCTCGTAGCCAGCGCCGCCCGGCTCCAGGCCAAAGCTATGGATGCCAAAGACCTGCCGGGTGACGGCGATGAACATCCCATAGCCGCTGCCGATCTCCAGCAGCGTGCGGCCGGCCAGGTCGCCGGTGAAGGGCGTGAGGACAGCCAGCTTTTCGGCGACCTTGCGCGGATTCAGGACATCACGGGCATGCTTCGCGGGCGGCACGCGGTTGAGCTGTGACAGAAACACGCCGTAGGTTGCGGCGACCTCGGCGGTCAGGTCCGACACATCGGTCTGGGCAAACCACTGGTCAATCGTGGCGAGGGATGAGGTCATGCAGCACCTGTAGATATGTGGCGGCGATGGGATCGATGTGGTAGCGCGCGGCCATCGCCGCCGCGTTGGCGCCCATCCACTGGCGCAGCGCCGGCTGGGTGATGAGGGTGGCGAGGGCCTGGGCGAGCTGCCGCACATCGCCGGGCGCGACCAGCCAGCCGGTGTGGCCGTGCACAAGAAAATCCACCTGGCCGCCGACGGTGGCGGCGACGACGGGCAGCTGCTGGGCGGCGGCCTCCAGGTAGACCAAGCCAAAGCCCTCGTGCTCGGAGACGAGCACAAAGACATCGGCGGCGCGCAGTGCGGCCAGCTTGGCCGCCTCGGTGACATAGCCGCGAAATTCAACGCGGTCAGCGACGCCCAGCGACTGGCTCAGCGCCGCGAGGCGCGCGCGCTCGGGGCCATCGCCGAGCAGCACGAGGCGGGCGGCGGGCGTCAGGGTGGCGAAGGCCTGTAGCAGCAGATCGAGACGCTTGCGGCGGACCAGGCGGGCGACCGTAATCAGCGTGACCGGCGTGGGCGGGTGGGGCGTGGGTGCGGCGGGCGGCAGCTCCAGGCCATGCGGCACAATCTGGATCGGCGTCTGCACGCCATAGATGTGGCGGGCGCGCTCATGAATATCCTGTGACTCGGCCACGATGCAGTCGGCGCGCTGGAGGACCAGGCGGACGACCTGTTTGAGGCCGGGCGTCCGGTGGGGCGAGAAGCGCTTGCTGGGGTCGAAAATATCGCCGCCCATAACGGCGACGGCGTGGGGCAGCCGCCAGCGCCAGGCTAGGCCGGCGCCGGCCAGTCCCGAGGGGACCGCAAAAAAGGATTTGATCACATCAAATGCGTCGGGCTGCCAGCGGCGCGCGTACCACCAGGCGCTGAGTGGGAACGCTAGCAGCGAGAGGAGCGAGGCGGTCGCGCGGGCGGTGCGGCCGGGGACGGGCACGCGGTGAACCTCGACGCCGGCATCATCGGCCAGCGGCGGCAGATCGGCGGCCCCGCTGGTCAGGACGACCACGCGGTGGCCGAGGCGCACCCAGGCGCGGGCCAGATGGGCGACCACCACGCCGCCGCCGCCGCCTAGCGGTGGATACTCATAGCTAACGATGAGAATGCGCATTCAGCTCTTCCTTCACAACATAGATCGCCTTGCTGCGCCCCTCGTAGTAGATGCGGGTCATCAGCTCGGCCAGCAGCCCGAGCGCCAAAAACTGCACGCCCAGCACAATCATCAGCACCGCCAGCAGGAGCAGCGGCCGCTCGGCGATGGGCTGGCCCTGCACCAGCCGCACATAGCTGAGGTAGAGGCCCAGCGCGCCGCCCAGCAGCAGGCTGGACAGCCCCATCTTGCCAAAGACCTGCATCGGGCGGGTCTGGTAGGAGAGCAGAAAGCGCACGGTGATCAGGTCGAGGACGACGCGGAAGGTGCGGCTGAGGCCATACTTGGAGCGGCCAAACTGCCGGGCGTGGTGGTTGACCGGCAGCTCGACCAGGCTGACGCCCTGCCACGACGCGATGGCCGGGATAAAGCGGTGCAGCTCGCCGTAGAGATGAATATCCTTGACGACCTCCAGGCGATAGGCTTTGAGCGAGCAGCCGTAGTCATGGAGCCGCACGCCGGTGACTTTGGAGATCACATAGTTGGCGATGATGGAGGGCAGGCGGCGGCTGAGAAAGGTATCCTGGCGCTTGATGCGCCAGCCGCTGACGACATCAAAGCCGGCATCGACCTGCTCCAGCAGGCGGCCGATGTCTTGGGGATCGTTTTGGAGGTCGGCGTCAATGGTGACCACGACCGCGCCGCGCGCCCGGTCGAAGCCGGCTGAGAAGGCCGCCGTCTGGCCGAAATTTCGGCGAAAGCGCACGATCCGCCAGGCTGGGTCGGCGGCAGCCAGCCCTTTGAGCAGCGCATAGCTCCGGTCACGGCTGCCATCATCGATCGCCAGCACCTCGTAGGGCTGGCCGAGCGCCTGGAGCGCAGCGGTCAAGCGCTGATACAGCGCCGGAATGCTTTCCTCCTCGTCGTAGATTGGCACCACGACCGACAGCGCCAGGGCGGTCTCGGCGGCGGGCGCGGGTGCCAGCGCGTGCTCGTGTTGGTACATTTGTGTCCCCTCGCTGACTGGGCGTTCAACCGCACTATACCAGAGCCGACAACTAGCCCGCGGCCGCTGAGGTTGCGCGCGGGGCGGCGCACGGCCGGGTTTAGCGCTATCATGTGGGCCATGACACGCCGCACACAACGCTGGGTCCTGGTGGGCGCGCAGGCCGCGGTCTCGCTGGGGCTGCTCGGCTGGCTGATCGGGCGCATCGCCTGGCAAAGCCTGTGGCTGACGCTGCGGGCGGCCTCGCTGCCGCTCAGCCTGCTGACGGTGGGGCTGTACCTGTTTGGCGTGGTCGTCAGCGCCTACAAGTGGCAGCAGATTCTGGCGGTTGAGGCGGTGCCGCTGCCGCTCGGGCGGCTGACGCGCTGGTATCTGATCGGCATGTTCGGCAATAATTTTCTGCCGACGGCGGTTGGCGGCGATGTGGGGCGGGGGTTTTATGCTGGTCGCGCCACGCGCCAGCCACTCTTGATAACTCGCACGATTCTGCTTGATCGGCTGAGCGGCCTCGTGATGGTGCTGGTGCTGGCCGGGCTGGGCCTGCCGCTGCTACTTGGCCGCGCCGCGCTGGGCTGGCTGCTGGCTGGGGCCGGGCTGCTCGTGGCGCTGGCGTTGCTCGGCTGGCAGGTCCAGCGCTGGCTGCTCAGGCTGCCGCGGGTGGCGGGGCTAGCCGGACGCGCCGCAGTCGTCGCTGGCCAGTATCGCCGCGCGCCCGGCCAGGTGCTGGTAATTTTGGCTCTGTCGCTGGGCTTCCAGCTGCTGTCGGGCCTGTGCTTCTGGCTGAATTTGCGGGCGGTGCAGGTTGCGCTGCCGCTGCCGATCATTGTGGTGATCAGCGCGGCCGCCAGCCTGATCGGCGTGCTGCCGATTGCGATCAACGGCTGGGGGGTGCGCGAGGGCGTGTTTTTGGCGCTGCTGGCGGCGCTGGGCCAGCCGACCGCCGGCGTGCTGGCTGGGCTGCTGCTGGGCCGCGGGCTACAGCTGCTGGTCTCGCTGCTGGGCAGCATCCCGCTGGTGCTGGAGGGGCTGCCCAGCCGGCCGCCGCAGCCGGCCGACGAGTGAGCGGCCCGCTCAGTCGGCGCGGCGCTCCAGCAGGACCACGGTCGGCGTCTGGCCAAACAAGCTGATTCTCGCGCTGGTGGACGACCGCCAGGCCGGGCGCCGCGACCAGCGCGGGGCTGGTGGTGAGCGTCGCGGCCTGGCCGCCGGGGACGAGGACGCGGCCCAGCTCGGCGAGAGTTTGACGGTAGAGCGTGGCGAGCGCCCCATCGGCCACGACCTGGCGGCCCCACGGCAGGTTGGTCACGGCGCGGTCGGCGCTGCCGTCAGCGAGCGGCAGCGCGGCGGCGTCCCACTGCTCAACGCTGACGCTGACGGCGGCGGCGGCGACGTTGCGCTGCGCGGCGGCGACTGCGGCGGGGTCCAGGTCGCCGCCGCGCGCCGCCAGGCCCAGCAGCGCGGCCTCGATCAGCACGGTGCCGGCGCCGCAGCAGGGATCGACCAGGCGCAGCCCGGCCGCCGCGCCCGCCAGGTGAATCAGCGCGGCCGCGACCGGCGGCTTCAGCGAGCCGGCCAGGTGCTCGAGCTTGTAGGGCCGCGCGTGCAGCGCGGTCTGGCCCAGCCGCACGCCCACAAAGGCGACCTCGTGCTCAATAAACACCCGCAGGTTCAGGTCGGCGGCGCCATCGTCGGCCGAGTAGCTCCAGCCGTGGCTGTGCTCAACGCCGGCGGCGACAGCCAGCTTGATCTCGTCGGTGCTGTAGTTGCGCTTGCCGACAAAGCTGGCCGTGACCGCGAAGGTCGGCGGTCGCGCGAAGTCGCGCAGCTCGGCGCAGGCTGCGGCGGCGTCGCGCAGGTCCAGCGCGCGGCTGAGGCGCTCCAGGGTCGTCAGCGTCGTGCGCGGGCGAGCAATGCCGTCCCAGGTGGCCGCGCTGGCAAACACATCGTCGGCGGTGCGCAGCCCGAGGAGCGGCGCCGGATCGGCGATCTCGGCGGCGACGCGGCGGTAGGCGATGTCGGCGACGGCCGCGCCGGGCAGCGCCGCTAGCTCGGCGGCGGTGACATCCTCCAGGCCGCGCGTGGTCAGGGCAAAAATCTGCATCGGAATCACAAAGCCCGCCGCCCCGCGAGGAGCAGCGGGCGCGAGGGCCGGCCTAGCGGTGGCGGCGGGCGGCGGCGCGGTGCTCACGCACGTGCTGCTGCCCCAGCGTGATGGCCTGCTGAAGGTTGGCGCGAAAGCTCGTGCCAGCCAGCGGGTAGCGCGGCGGGTAGATCGCGATGCCCTCGGGCGGCACCTCGGGCGTCGGCGGCACCTCAATGGCCGGCGGCGTGATCGTCACCGGCTGGTTGATCGCGCCGTAGGTCTGGACCTGCACGATGCGCAGCACCTCGGGCGGCGTGGTCGTGAAATCTTTGAACTCGATAACCTGCTGCACCTGGCGGGCGATCTGGTCGCTGCCGATCCACAGGTCATAGGATGCGCCGACGGTCTCGGCATCTTTGACCTGCTCGGGTGTAGGCAGCTCGGGCGCCGCGAGCAGCGTGGCAGCGTCCAGCGTGGCGCGGTAGTGGCTGCACTCCACGCCGCCAATGAACTCGTTGGACAGCCGAGTAATTTCCGTGACCGCCCCAGCAATATCCGGCGTGATTGCCGGCTCAAAGCCCTCAGTGCCGTTGATGCCGGGGACGTTGTGATACTCGTCCCACACCCCGACCAGCTCATCGATCTGAAACAGCGAGCGGCCGACGATAAATAGCTCCGAGGTGGTCTCGGGGTCCTCGGGCAGGAACTGGGTGAAGTGGACGCGCTCGGGCACGCTCAGCTCGCCGCTGCCCAGCACCTGCTCGGACTCGCCGAAGAAATCAATGAGTCCAATGGTGTCGAGGTGGGCGGACTGAAAGCGAGTAAACGTAGGGAAGGCCGGCGGCGCGGCGTGGGCGGGATGAGCCGCAACCACAACGCCAGCGGCGAGGAGCAGCGCGGTAACACGACGGAACATAAGCGATCCTTTCTTGGCTGCGCGGATGCAGCGCCGCCGCATTCTAGCAGCCGCTAGGAGGACACGCAACGTCGCCGCGGGCCTGCGGCTTGCTACAGCGCGCATAGCAGAGGGAGCAAGGCATGACAGAGCGCAGATTTCGCTGGCTGATCAATGGCGTGGTGCTCGTGACTGTGGCGCTGCCGACGGCCGCGACGGCCCACGAAAAATGGTTTATCAACCCGGCCGACTATCCGCTGCACGCCGCGGCGATCTGGGGCTGGCGGACGTGGGCCGCGCTGGGCCTGGCCCTTGCCGTGATCGCCGTGGCGTCGCTGCTGGCGCGGCAGCTCCAGCGCCAATCGGCGCCGGCGGCGCTGACCGCGCGCATCGGGTTTAGCGACGAGCGGCTACAGGGCCTGTACAACTGGGTGCCGCTGCTGCTAGCGGTCCACACGGCGGTGCCGCTGCTGGTCAATGGCATCCAGCTCGATTTTCTGGCGCCCAACCTCCGGCTGGCGCGCGACGGGCTGGGCGCGTTTTTGGCGCTGGGCCAGATCGCGGTCGCGCTGTCGCTGGTCTACGGCGCGCTGGTGCGCTGGAGCACGCTGGGCCTTATGCTGCTGTGGGCGGCTGGGCTGGCGGTGTTTGGCTTGGTCGGCGCGGGCGAGCATGTCGTCTATGTCGGGATTGCGATCTTTCTGTACCTGGTGGGCCGTGGGCCGTTCTCGGTAGACGCGCTGATCGGTGCCAAGCCGCAGCCGCACCCCGATCTCGTCGGCTACGCGGTGCCGGCGCTGCGGATCGCGATGGGCCTGAGCATTGCGCTGCTGGGCTTCACCGAAAAGCTGTGGAATCTGCCGATGGGCCTGGCGTTTCTCCATGCCTACCCGCTGAACTTTATGCCGGCGCTGGGCTTTGGCGGCTTCAGCGACACCATGTTTGTGACCGCGGCCGGCTTTGTCGAGGTCGTCGCCGGCGTGCTCTTGATGTCGGGGTATTTCACGCGGGTGGCGATCTTGGTTTTGTGGCTGCCGTTCAATCTGACGCTGCCGCTCTTGGGCTGGGCCGAGCTGGTCGGCCACCTGCCGATCTACGGCATCATGGTGGTGCTGCTGATCTGGGGCGCGCAGCCCACGCCGAGCGTCCTGCGTGGGCTGCGCCAGCTGGCGCGGGGCCGCGAGGTGTCGGCTAGCTCGCTGGGCTAGCGGCGCCGGTCTCGGCCCGCAGCGACGCAACCGACGCCGAGCGCTGATCGGCGATGACGGCGTGGGGCAGCTGCGCTAGCGCGTCGCGGATGCGGTCGCGGTGCTTGGGCAGCAGCTCGGCCGCGTCGAGCTCGGCGGCGCTCAGCCAGCGGTGCTCCTCGGCCTCGCTGCTCGTCTGCAGCGCGCCGCCGACAATCGTGGCCTCGAAAACCAGCACGATCTCGTGCTTCTGGGGCTTGGAGTAGACGCCGACCAGCCGGCCGGCGCAGACCTGCAGGCTCGTCTCCTCGCGCAGCTCGCGGACGAGGCCCTCGGTGACGCTCTCGTGGGGTTCGACGCCGCCGCCGGGCAAGTTGTAGTAGCCATTGTCGGGCCGTCGCGACACCAGGACGCGCCGCTGGTCGTCGAAAATCACCGCAAACGCGCTGACGCGGTGGGTGGGTGCGTGCATTTTCATTGCTATCTCCGTTGATAGAATTCTAGAGCTGAGTCAATGCTAGATGCGAAAGCCGAGCACATCCAGCCGTGAGGGGCTGACCGCGAGCCAGTCGCCGGCCGCGAGCTGCGGCTTGCCAATGGTGGCCGCGAGGTCGTCTGCGGTCATCGCCGTGCGCACGCCCAGCGTCCCGCCGCCAATATCGAGGACTAGCTCGGTGTAGACGTACTCGTAGGGCAGGTGGCCGCGCTCGGCCTCCCAGCTGGGCACTGCCAGCGCCTGGCCGTACACCGCAGGCGCCGTCGCCGCGCGGCCTGGTGTCAGCAGGCCGGCGTCGAAACCCTGGCGCCGCGCCCCGTCGAGCTGGAGCCGCAGCTGGCTTAGCGACGATACGATCTGCAGCGCGCCGCGCTGTCCAACCTGCTCGGCCGGGACGCGGTGGTGGCGATCGACCAGCGCCAGCTCCAGGCCGTCGGCCAGGCGGAAGACGAGGAGCGGCAGGTAGCGCCGGCCGTCGGGGTGGAGGTCGCCCGGCACGAAGCGGACAAAGGTGGCCGGCAGCGCCAGCCGGTCGAGGAGTGGAAACGTCGGCATCGCTAGCTGTCCGTGGTGGCACGCTCGAGCTTGGCGCGATGGCTAAACTCGACCGTGCGGAAGTGGGCGCGCAGCCGGGCGACCGCGGCGGCCAGCGGCTGCTGCGCCGGCTGCTTGACCTTCCACTCGCCGCGGCCCTGCTTGACCATGACCTCGTTGCTCACCAGGACGCGCAGTGCGGCGCGCTGGCTGCCGGGCTGCTGCTTGGCCGCCTCCAGGGCGGCGATCAGCGCGTGGTACAGGCTGGTCAGGTCGGTGTTGGCCGGGCTGCTCAGCCCCTGGCCGTGGAGCGCGGCGTCCGGCGTCGCCAGCTGCCACTCGGCGCCGGCGCCCCACGAGCGCAGCGTGATCGTCCACTCGTCGGCCGCGCGGGTGGTCTGGGCCTCGACGGCCGCGGCCGCGGCGTTGGCGGCGGCGCGGGCCGCGTCGTCTACGCGCTCGTTGCGCGGGTCGCCGTTGTGGGCGCGGACCCACGTCAGTTCAATGCGATGCCCGGCGGTCGCCGCCGCCAGTGCGGCCCAGCGCTCGGGGTTGCTGGCGGTCGGGGCGGGCTTGCCGGCCAGGATCCGCTCCAGGCCGCCCAGCACGTACTCCGAGTCGCAGCGCAGCACGATGTGACACGGCCGCTTCAGGAAGCTCAGCGCGCCGACGACGGCGGCGACTTCCATCGCGTTATTGGTGGTTTTGCTCGGCTCCTGGCCGGTCAGCAGCTTCTCGTTGCTGCCGGTCTCCAGCAGCGCGGCCCAGCCGCCGGGGCCGGGGTTGCCGCGGGCCGAGCCATCGGTGGTGATCGTGACGGTGGGCAGCATTGTGCTCATCGCGCTACTCCGCCCGGCTTAGGATCAGCGAGGCGTTGATGCCGCCGAAGCCAAACGAGTTCGAGAGGACGTGCTCGACCTGCCGGTCCAGCGGCGCGTCGGCGATCAGCTGGAGGTCGCAGGCCGGGTCGCGGTCGACGAGGTTGAGGGTGTAGGGCAGCCGGCCGTGCTCCAGCGCCAGCAGGCTGATCGCGGCCTCCAGGGCGCCCGACGCGCCCAGCGAGTGGCCGTGATAGCCTTTGGTCCCGCTGACCGGGATGCGGTCGGCGGCGCCGCCCAGCGCCAGCCGCACCGCCACAGTCTCGGTCGCGTCGTTGAGCGGCGTGGACGAGGCGTGGGCGTTGATGTAGCCGATGCCGTCCGGCGCCAGCCCAGCCTCGCGCAGCGCCAGCGTGATCGCGCGGGCCGCCTCGCGGCCGTCGGGGCGCGGCGCGGTCATGTGGTAGGCGTCGTTGGTCGTGCCGTACCCGACGATCTCGCCGTAGATGTGGGCGTCGCGCCGCAGGGCGTGCTCGCGCTCCTCCAGCACCAGGATCGCCGCCGCCTCGCCCATCACAAAGCCGTCGCGGCCGCGGTCGAACGGGCGGCAGGCGTGCGCGGGGTCATCGTTGCGGGTGCTCATGGCCTTGATGATCGCAAACGCGCCGTAGGTCAGCGGCGCCAGCGGCACCTCGACGCCGCCGGCCAGCATGATGTCGACCTCGCCGCGCTTGATCGAGCGGAAGGCCTCGCCGATCGCGATCGGCCCCGACGCGCACGAGTTGCTGTTGCCGATGTTCGGGCCGTGGACCTGTAGCTCCATCGCGATGTTGCACGACGAGGCGCCGCCAAACACCGCTAGCGCCAGCGCCGGGCTGACCGCACGCACGCCGCCTGCCACGTAGGCGCCGTGCTGCTCCTCGGCGTAGGCGATGCCGCCCAGCGCCGAGCCAATGAAAATCCCGACCCGCGTCGAGTCCTCCTGGTCCAGCCGCAGCCGGGCGTCGGCCACGGCGAGCTGCGCCGCCGCCAGCGAAAACTGCGAGAAGCGGTCGAGCCGCCGCGCCTGCTTGGCATCCATGAAGTCGCGCGGCTCGAAGTCGTTGATCTCGGCGGCCATGTGCGACCGAAACGGCTGCGGCTCGAAGCGCGTCAGCGTCGCGACGCCGCTACGCCCGGCCTCCAGCCCGGCCCACACGCCGTCCGGCCCGTGCCCAATCGGCGTCAGCAGCCCCAGCCCCGTCACGACCACCCGATGCTCCATGCCTGCCCCCACTTCCACTTCCATAGCTGTGCAGTGTACCTGGAAAAGTTATGAGTTGTCAGTCGTCAGTTGTCAGTATTCATGGATGGGCGCTGAGGATGCGCTGTTGGCGAAGTTGTCAGTGCACCATCTTTGCTCGTTCCTCGTGCTATAGTTTTGGGCGATGCGATGTTTGATGTGTACCCCCAACGCCCTATGACCTGGCTTGATGGTGTGACCATTCTGATCCTGGCGCTGGTCGCTGTCGGCGGCTACGAGCTGGGGCTGCTGCGCGGCCTGCTACAGCTGGCGGCGCTGACGCTGATCGCGGTAATCGGCGGGCTGTTTGCGCTGCGCTTCGCCGCCCGCGCCGACCTCGTGGCCCTAATCAAGGCGGTCGTGGCCGGCTTTGCGCTGGCGGTGGCGCTGGTGGTGCCGCTGGTCTGGCTGGCCGGCCGCACCCTGCCGCCGCGCCTCCACCGCCGGCCGTGGAACCGCTGGCTCGGCCCCGTGCCGGCGCTGCTCCAGGGCCTGGTCGTCGCATCGCTGGCGCTGTACCTCGCCGCCGAGCTGGCGCCGGCCCAGGCGACCCAGGAGCTGATCCGCACTGGCCTCGTTACCGGCTGGCTGATCCTGCCGGTGCAGCTGGCGATCCAGCTCCTGATGGGTGGCTAGCCCAGGCCGTCCAGGAACTCGCGCAGCGCGGCGCTGACCGCCGCGGGCTGCTCCAGGGCGCTCAGGTGCGCCGCGCCCGCGATCCGCACGAGCCGCGCGCCCGGCAGCGCGGCCTGCATCGCCGCGGCGTCGCTCGGCGTGGTCAGCGCGTCGTCCTCGCCCACGATGATCAGCGCGGGCAGTGCGGCGCCCTGCAGCGTCGCCGTCGAGTTCCGGGCGGTCGCGCAGCGCGCCCAGCGCCGCCACAATGCCGGCCACGCTGGTCGCCGCCATCATCGTCGTGACCTGCGCCGCTAGCTCGTGGTTGTCGCGCAGCGTCGCCGCGGTCAGCAGCTTCGGCAGCATCGTCGCCGCGACCGCCGCCGCGCCGTCACGCTGCGCCATCACGATCATCTCGTTGCGGCCCTGCCGGCCCGTCGCGGTGTCGGCGGTCATCTTGGTGTCCACCAGCATCACGCCCCGCAGCCGCTCGGGGTGGCGCCGCAGCAGCGCCATCACAATGTAGCCGCCCAGCGAGAAGCCGCCGACCGTCGCCTGCCCAATCCCCAGCGCGTCCAGCAGCGCCACGATGTCGTCGGCGTAGGTGTCTACCGTCAGCGCGCCGCTCGGGGCGTCGCTTGCGCCGTGGCCGCGCAGGTCCGGCGCGATCACGCGGTAGCGGTCGCGTAGCGCCGCCTGCTGCGGCGCCCACATCGCCGCCGCCAGCGGGAAGCCGTGAATTAGCACCACCGGCTCGCCCTGGCCCTCGTCCGTAAAATGAATCCGCAGGTCGTCGTGCGTCCACACTGGCATAGTATCCTCCTCAAATAAGTCCCAAGTTCTAACCGCAAAGACGCAAAGAGCGCAAAGAAAACTAAAAACTCGTCTCCTGAAAACTGACGACTGAAAACTGACAACTCCGCCTCAGTGGCATACGCCGCTGCCGGTGTCGGTGAAGCTGCCGCCGGCCGCCGCCACAAACTGCCAGTCGTAGCTCGCCGCGTGCAGGACGAGGCGCAGCACGCCGAAGGTGTCGTCGCTGCGCGCCTCGCTGTTGGCGATGGGCTGCGCGATCGGGTAGTGGCTCTTGCCGCCTGTCCCGACGACGAACTCGCGGATGCCGCGCGCCATGTCGGCCCGGCCCGCGTCGTCCTGCGGGGCGAAGCGCTCGTAGTCGTGGTCGTGGCCCGCCAGCGCCACGTCGGCGCCGCCGGCGTAGAGCGCCGCCCAGATCGCCTGCAGCTCAATGTTGTTGCCGTGCAGCCCCGAGCTCCAGCGCGGATGGTGCCAGTACGCCAGCGTGCAGGCCGCGGGATGCTTCGCGAGGTCATCGCGCAGCCACTGCTCCTGCGCCGAGCCGACCGCGCACCCGCCGACCGCGCTACAGTTGCTGTTGATGACGATGATATGCCACGCGCCGCGGTCGTAGCTATAGTAGCCCAGCCCGCGCGTCCCCGCCGCGCTGCCAAAGTAGTCGAAGTAGCCGCCGGCGCCCCCCGTGCCGTACTCGTGGTTGCCGACCGCCGGCTTGGTCCGCCAGGTGTGCCGCCCCCAGCTCGGGCGCGTAGCAGTTGGCGAAGTCGGCCGCGCTGCCGGTGTTGTAGGCGGTGTCGCCCAGCGCCACCACCGTGCCGCCCAGCCCGTCGAGCAGCGCCGCGGTCGCCTCGTCGCCCACGCTGTCGCAGCCGGCGATGTCGCCCGCCGCCAGTACCACCGGGTCGGCCTTGCCACCCGGTGCCAGGATGATCGGCAGCAGCACCGTGCCGGCCACCAGCACGTCCGCCGGCCCCACCGTCGCCGCCGCCCGCCCCGCCGCCCCGCCGCCTGATCCAAGCAGCATCCCCGCCAGCACTACGCCAATCCCGGCCCCTCGTAGGGAGCGCTTAACGCAAAGGCGCAGAGGCGCAACGAAGCTTCTCATCGCTCGATCCTATCGCTATGCCACTCATCCCTCGCCACTCGCTCCCCGGACTTTATCTACATATAGCTGATGGCTCGTCTGTCCCGCTCGCTCATAGCTGAACACTGACATCTCATAGTTCGCCCGCTCCGTCTGCTGACGGCTGACGGCTGGTAGCTGATAGCTCGCCCCCGAGCGTCACCGCCGCGATGCCCGCTAGCAGCACGATGCCGCCCGCGACCTGCAGCGGCTTTAGCTGCTGGTTGCCCAGCACGACCAGCGCCAGCAGCGCCGAGCCCACCGGCTCGCCCAGGATTGCTACGGTCACGGTGGTGGCGGAGATATGCTTGATGACCCAGTTGAACGCCGTGTGGCCCAGGAGCTGCGGCCCAATCGCCAGCGCCGCCAGCCAGCCGTACACCCCGCTGGGCAAACCCACCAGCCGCTCGCCCGCCAGCGTCAGCCAGACCAGCAGCACCAGCGCCGCACCACTGTACACCAGCCAGATGTACGGCACAATCTCGACCCGCTTTCGCAGCTCGCGGCCTATGAGGAAATACCCCGACGCCGCGACCGCCCCGATCAGCGCCAGGCCGTCCCCCAGCAGCGGCGCGCTCCCCGGCCGCCCGCTGTCGCTCAAACCTATCAGCGCCGATCCCGCCACGCTTAATCCGATGCCGAGCCACGCGCTTCTTGGTAGCCGCTCGTGGAATATCAGTGCCGACGCCAGGCCGACGAACACCGGATTCGTTGTGACCAGCGCCGTCGAGGATGCGACCGAGGTGTAGCTGAGCGAGGTGATCCAGCTTGCGAAGTGGATGGCGAGCACCGCGCCGCCCGCCAGCGCCAAACCGAGGTCGCTCTGGGTGATGCGCTGTAGCTCCAGGCGGTGCCGACCCCACGCCAGCGGCGTCAGCAGCAGCGCCGCAATCGTCATTCGCCCTGCCGCAATCGCCAGCGGCGTGGCCCCGGCCTCGCGGGCCAATGTGATCAGGATTGAGGCCGTCGCTACGATCAGCACGCCGCCGACCAGGATGCTGTATGCCAGGCCGCGCGATGTCGTCGCGGCGCTCGCTGGCTGCTCTGCCCGTGCCATGTGCTGCTCTCCTCTGCTTGTTGCGTTCGGTGTGTCGCCTGATCATACGCCACTGTCGCCTGATTGCACAATAGCTGCGCTTGGCCCCTCGTGCTCGTCCCAAGCGGCCGCCAAACGACATATAGCTCACTCGCAATGCTGCCGGATGCTTAAACAGAGTTGCCGAGCCTGTAAACAGAGTTGCCGAGCCTGTAAACAGAGTTGCCGAGCCTGTAAACAGAGTTGCCGAGCCTGTAAACAGAGTTGCCGAGCCTGTAAACAGAGTTGCCGAGCCTGTAAACAGAGTTGCCGAGCCTGTAAACAGAGTTGCCGAGCCGCTAAACAGAGTTGCCGAGCCTGTAAACAGAGTTGCCGAGCCTGTAAACAGAGTTGCCGAGCCTGTAAACAGAGTTGCCGAGCCTGTAAACAGAGTTGCCGAGCCTGTAAACAGAGTTGCCGAGCCTGTAAATAGAGTTGCCGGAGGCCTTAATCAGATTTCTCGATGATGCAACCAGGCGGCGCATGGCGGGCAGCTCACGAGCCAGCCCTACAGAAATGACCATGCCCATCGGAACGCCGCCCGTCGGCTGCATCGTGTGTCCACATGCGCCTGCTACGGCCCATACGCAGAAAGCTACGAGTACGCGGCAGAACAGCACCGCGCAGCGCCGACCAGCAGCGCACCTCTGTGGCGCAGCCTGTGCCGCAGCTCATGGCCGCGTGACTTGGTATCCCCTTCTGTGTCCTTCGAGGTCTAGAACTTTTCTGTGCAGCCGCTACAATCTAAAAGTATATAAACCTGGTTAAAAAGGAGGGCCAAAAGGAACCGCTTCCACATCGTTTCTACCACCCCCGACCGTCAGTGGAGTTGGATGTCCGGCCTTCATCGTATCCGTATATTTTTAGGAGAGTTGTTATGCGCCGATTTCTCGCAATCATCACGGCCGTATGTGCAATCGTAACGTCGGCTCCAGGCGGCACTGCCGCAGCAGCAGAACGGGCATCCGTCGAAACACGCGGGCGATCCAACGCCGGGATCACTATTAAATCAACCGTTCCTCAGTTTGCACTGAACCGAACATATGTCTACGAAGGCTGCACACATAACCTATACTTTTGGAAAATCGGCGCGAACCAGGTTGCAGCGCGCATCACGACGAACTGCTCGAACCGTCAAGTCTTGGCCCAAATTATTTGCACGCGCCGCAATGGGACCCAGGTTGCGAGCCCCGTCATCACCGATGGCATGGATGCGTCAACGTACATGTCCACTGATCCCGCCTATGATGCCCGCTGTAGCGCGCGGTTCCGCACCCGCTATGGCACCCCCTACAATGCAACCTGGAGTCCAGATCAATACCTGACGGTCTACTACTAGACCGACAGGGGGCGAGGCCGCTTGACCACAGCTGGTCAAGCGGCCTCGCCACATCGTATCACGGCGCTACTTAGACCGATAGCCGGGGCCGCAACATCTGCGTACAGCCCTTCTCGGCTCCCCAGCGGTCTATGCTCCGGCCACCAACCCTGCGACGCTTCCTATCCCACCAGGAAGCGTCGCAGGGTTTTGATCGATGCGCTCGCAGCGTAGCAGCATTCTACCCCCAGGTGGTTGCTCGCCCCCGCTGATCACAACAACAACAGGATACCACCAGAACGGCGTGGAGGCCCACGTTCTTAAGAGCGTGGGAGGAAACGCCCAGCACCACGGCCTCCCGTCGAAGATTGACACCTATGTTCGTATCTGGTATACTCAATATGTGAAACTGATCGCCCAACTCAAACTCATCACGATGGCCGACCAGCAGGCCGCATTGCTCCAGACGTTGGAGCAGGCCAATGCGGCCTGCAACGAGATTTCCACCGTTGCGTGGGATACCAAAACGTTCAGAAAGTTTGACATTCAAAAACTGGTCTACCATGCGTTTCGGGAGGCGTCGGCGTTGTCCTCGCAGCTGCTGCTGCGGTGTATTGGCAAAGTGTCGGATGCCTACCGCCTGGATAGGAAGACGCAGCGCACCTTTGCTCCGCGTGGCGCGATTGCCTACGATGATCGCATTCTGTCGTGGAAAATTGAACAGCGGTCGGTCAGCATCTGGACGGTCGCCGGCCGGCAGACGATCCCGTTTCAGTGCGGTCAGCGTCAGTGGGAGTTGCTGCAAACCCGGCACGGTGAAACCGAACTCGCCTACGTCAATGGCACCTTCTACCTGATGGCGTGCTGTGACGTGGAGGAACCAACGCCAGATGATGTTGATGAGGTGCTTGGGGTTGACCTGGGGATTGTCAACCTTGCGACGGATAGTGACGGAAACACCTTTAGCGGCGCGCAGGTCGAGCGGGTGCGGCAACGCCATCAGCAGCGGCGGTCGGCCTTGCAAGCGGTCGGGACACGGTCGGCCAAACGCCGCCTGAAACGCAACAGCGGCCGGCAAGCACGCTTCCAAAGAAATACGAATCATGTCATTGCCAAAGAACTTGTCACGAACGCTAAACCGGGTACCCTTTGGGTGAAGCGGCTGATTGGGGTTGAGGAATTGACCGGCATTCAGCAGCGGGTCCGGGTTACGAAAGCGCAGCGGGCAACGCACGGCAATTGGGCATTCCACCAGCTTCGGGCGTTTATTGTGTACAAAGCTCAGATGAGTGGCGTCCAGGTGGTGGCGGTTGACCCACGGTATACCTCGCGCACCTGCAACGTCTGTGGGACGTGTGAACAAGCCAACCGTCCCGACCAAGCAACGTTCCGGTGTGTTGGCTGTGGTCATACCGCCCAGGCTGATGTCAATGCCGCACGCACTATCAAAGATCGGGCAGCCGTCAATCTGCCTATGGTAGCGGCTCCGCGGAGCTAGTTACAAGCCCACGTGCTTTAGCCGTGGGTAATTGACACCTCCCATGACCCCGCACTGCTAGCTGTAGCTCTGCGCCGCCGACACCGACCTGCCAGCACGACCCTGAACACTGCTGGCCCGCGCTACGCTGCAAAAGCCTTGTATACTGCGTGCACATCACCGTGAGGTTTGATATGCAGCGCTCCCATCGCCGCCGCGCCGATGCTCGGCGCATGCCATTCATCGCGCCGCGCCGCGCCCGCGCGCTGTTTGTGGGCTACCTCGTCATCCAGATCGGCATCCCCGTCGCGCTGCTGTGGCACCCCCGCCCGGCCCGCTTTGGCTGGCAGATGTACTCGGGCGAGGTCGCATTCCCAAGCTATCAATTTGTCTACGCCGACGGCCGCCGCGAGGAGGTGGACCTTTCCTTGTACCTCGCCTACATGCGGGCAGAGCTGGACTATACCCGCCTACTGCCCGCCCACCTGTGCCGTCAGCAGCCCGCCGCCGCCGCGATTGCTGCCACCGCCGCCGCCGCCACCGAGCTGGTGCCATGCAGCCGCTAGCCGCGCTCACCCGCTGGATCACCGCCGCCACCGCCGACGCGCGGCCGCTGGGCGTCGTGCGCATCTGCGCCGGCCTCGTTGCCGCCACGCTGAGCTTCGAGGTGTGGGGTGTGCTGCTGCGGCTGACGCTGCCGAGTGTCCTGCACCTGCCGTACTGGAGCTTCACGCCGGCGCTGCCGACGGCTGCGGTCGGGCCGTGGATGATGGCCTGGCTGATGCTGGCGCTGACGTTTGCGCTGGGCCTGGCGACGCGCTGGACCGGCCGCCTCCTCACCGCGCTGATGACTATCACGCTGCTGCTCGATCAGCAGCTTTATAGCCACCACCTCTACCTCGCCACGCTGATCATCTTCCTGCTGACGCTGGCCGACAGCGGCGCCGCCTGGAGCCTCGATGCGCGCCGCTATGGGCCGCGCGCGACCGTCCCGGCCTGGCCAGTGCTGCTCCTAAAGCTACAACTCTCGCTCCTGTACGGCTTTTCGGCGGTCGCCAAGCTGACGGCCCCCTACCTGTCGGGCGCCGTGCTCGGCCAGTACCTCGATAGCAACGTGCTGGCGCTGCTACCCGGCGCCTGGCCGCGTCCCGCGCTGCTGGTCGCGCTGGCGTATGGCTCGATCATCACCGAGGCCTTCCTGGCGGTGGTGCTGTGGCTACCGCGCTGGCGGGTCGCGGGCGCGGTTGTCGGCGTGGGCCTCCACCTTATGCTGATCGTCGCCGTCATCCCGCCGACCGTGCTCTCCAAAATTCAGCTGACCGAGTTTGCGGTGATCTGCATCGCCTGCTACCTGCTGTTTTGGCCGTGGCCGCTGCTCGGTCGCCGGCGGGTGGTAGAATTGCCGCACTAACCAACGAAACAGCGAGGTTTCACGTGGTAGAGCTTGCCGATGTCTATGCCGCCCGGCGCACGCTGGACGGCGTTATTATTCACACCCCGCTCCTGCCCTCCGACCGTCTTAGCCGCGAGATTGGCGCCCACATCTGGGTCAAGGCCGAAAACACCCAGCGCGCCGGCTCGTTCAAGCTGCGCGGCGCCTACAACCGCATGGCCGCCCTCAGCCCGGCCGAGCGCGCGCAGGGCGTGATCGCCGCGTCGGCCGGCAACCATGCTCAGGGCGTCGCGCTCTCGGCGCAGGTCATGGGCATCCCCGCCACCATTGTCATGCCGCAGTTCGCGCCGCTCGCCAAGATCGTCGCCACCCGCGGCTACGGCGCCGAGGTGATCCTGCACGGCGCCTCGTTTGACGAGGCCGGCGAGCGCGCCCGGCAGCTCCAGGGGGAGCGCGGCCTGACCTTTGTGCACGCCTTCGACGACCCGCTGACCGTCGCCGGACAAGGCACCATCGGCCTCGAAGTCCTCGACGCCCTGCCGGACCTTGACACGATCATTGTGCCGGTTGGCGGCGGCGGCATGATCGCTGGCATCGCCATCGCGCTGCGTGCCCTGAAGCCCAGCGTGCGCATCATCGGCGTCCAGGCCGAGGGCTGCGCCTCGATTCGGCTGTCGTTCGCAGCCGGCGAGCCGGCCACGGTCCCCGTCGCCCGCACCATCGCCGACGGCATCGCCGTCAAGCGGCCGGGCGTGATCACGCTGCCCATCATCCGCGACCTGGTGGACGAGGTCGTGACCGTGGACGAGGACGAGATCGCCCGCGGCATCGTCTACGCCCTGCAGAACCTGCGCCAGGTCAGCGAGGGCGCCGGCGCCGTCGGCCTGGCCGCGCTGGTGTCAGGGAAAATCACCGTCCGCCCCGACGAGCAGGTCTGCGTCGTGCTGTCGGGCGGCAACATCGACGCCAACTTTCTGGCGCGTGTGATCGAGCAGGTGCTGGTCAAGCAGGGCCGCTATGTCGTGCTGCACACCACCATCCCCGACCGGCCGGGCAACCTGGCGCCGCTGGTCAACCACATCGCCGACGCCGGCGCCAACATCGTGGACCTGCACCACCGCCGCGCCGCCTGGCAAGTCCCCGTCGACCGCGTCGGCATCGAGCTGATCCTAGAGGTCCGCGACGAGTCCCACGCCCGCCAGGTCATCGCCGACCTGGCCGCCCACGGCTACGGCATCGAGCGCGTCGGCGAGGGCGAGTACCCGACGTAGCGAGGGATGAGTGGTGAGTGACGAGAGAGGTGCGGCAGTCAACGCTGCGGGCTGAGTTTTGCGACTTAGCCCGAGAAGTAGTAGATTTCGACCTCAAGATCGGCGAGTGGCAGAAGATAGCGATCCATCAACGCCCGCACCTCGGCCCAATCTAAACCCCCTGCGCCGGCGCCGATCTGCGGAAATGCAATCGAAGCGATGCCGAGGCCATGATATGTTTCAGCGAACTGCTGAAGACCGCCCTCAATATATTCAATCTTCGCCGGCTGCCGCCAATGCTGTTTCGTCGGGAAACTTAGTACCCACGGGCTTGACGCTGTGTAGAGCCAAAGCGTGCCAGGCTGGAGCGCGCCCTGCTTGCACACCTCAACATACTCAGCGTACATAGCTGGAAAGCGCTTCTTGAACTTCAGGGCAATGCCTTTGCCCATCACGCCGACACAGTTCACTGCATTAACAATAGTTTGGCAGTGCGTATCAAAGATGCTGTGCTCAGAGATTTCACTGATCTGCGCCATACTATCGCCTCTCATCTACACAACAGATCGTGTCAAGAGTGCAGAAGCTGAAGAATGAGCGAGAAGCCTCTCGGTTTCTTGCTCATCCCTCGCTCGTCTTTGCGCCCTTTGCGTCGTTCTGTGCTGCTTTGCGGTTAAGCTCCTGGCCGCCGCCGACTCACGATGGCAGCGGTGTCGCCTGCGCGACGGTCTCGGCGACGAGGACGCGACGCAGCACCTTGCCGACAGTCGTCTTGGGCAGCTCGGTGCGAAACTCCCAGGCGTGCGGCACCTTGTAGGGCGCCAGATCGGCGCGGCAGAACGCCTCCAGCTCGGCGACGGTGGCGCTGGCGCCCGGCCGCAGCACAATAAACGCCTTGACGTTCTCGCCGCGCTTGGGGTCGGGCACGCCTGCGACCGCCGCCTCTAGGACCGCCGGGTGGCGAAACAACACCTCCTCGACCTCGCGCGGCAGCACCTTGTAGCCGCTGGCGTTGATCATATCCTTTTTGCGGTCCACGATATAGAAATACCCATCGCGGTCCATGCGGGCGATGTCGCCGGTGTGGAGCCAGCCGTCGGCGTCCAGCGCGTCGTCGTCGGGGTGGTTCCAGTAGCCGCGCATCACCATCGGGCCACGGACCCATAGCTCGCCGCTCGCCGGGTCGCCGGGCATGAGCGGCAGGCCCTGCTCATCAACGATCACGGCCTCGACGTTGGGCAGCGGCAGGCCGATGGAGCCACTGCGCCGCTCGCCGTAGACTGGGTTGGCGTGGGTGGTCGGTGAGGTCTCGGTCAGGCCGTAGCCCTCAACGAGCCGGCCGCCGGTCAGCGCATTGAAGCGGTCTTGAATCTCAATCGGCAGCGCCGCCGAGCCGCAGATGCAGGCCTTGACGCTGCGCAGATCGTACTTGGCGACCTGCGGATGGTTGACGATGCCGATGTACATCGCCGGCACGCCGGGAAAAATCGTCGCCCGCTCGTGGTGAATAATGCGCATCACATTCTCAAGCGGCCGCGGGTTCGGCATCAAAATCTGCGTGCCGCCGACATAGATTGTGAAGTTCATCCCGACGGTCAGGCCGTAGACATGAAAGTAGGGGATCGCGCCCATCACCTGCTCGCGGCCCGGCTCGCACGAAGTCATCCAGGCCGTCACCTGGATCACATTGGCGACCAGATTGCGATGGGTCAGCATCGCGGCCTTCGGCAGGCCGGTGGTGCCGCCGGTGTACTGGAACAGCGCTACCTGGTCGGGATCGGCGGGCAGCGGCGGCGCGGGCGGCGCGGCGTGGTTCAGCAGCGCCTCGAACATCTCGGTGTCGGCAGTCGGCACCACGTCCACCCACTCGGGCGTTTTGCGCTGGGCGCGCTCGACGAGCAGCCGGGCCGGAAACGGCAGCAGGTCGAAAATATGGCTGACGACGGTGTGGCGGACCGGCGTCTCAGCCTTAATCTCCTGGAGCCGCGGCAGAAATAGATTGAGCAGCACCACCACCTCAGCGCCCGAGTCGTTGAGCTGATGTTTCAGCTCGCGGGCGGTGTAGGTCGGGTTGACATTGACGACCACCGCGCCGGCGCTGAGCGCGCCATAGAACGCGATGACATACTGCGGCGAGTTGGGTAGCATGATCGCCACGCGATCGCCCGGCTGCACGCCGCGCGCCACGAGCGCCGCCGCAAACTGCGCGATGTGCTGGCGCAGCTGCGCGTAGGTCTGGGTGCCGCCGATAGTGATCGCGCCGCCGGCCAGATATTTGAGGATGAACTTGGTCGCCACGTTGTTGGGAAAGCGCCGCGCGGTCTGCTCGAACATGGCGGGCAAGGTGATGCTGGGCAAGCGCAAGCTGTGGGGAACGCTTGGCTCGTAGTGGGGAAACCAGGGTGCGTCCATCGCAGTGCTCCTTTGCAGTGCTGTCGCTGCATTGTACACAGCCGGTCGATTAAAGAGCCGCGGACGTAGTGTGCTCGTCACTACGTCCGCAGTACTGGTGGCTGGCGGGCGGCTAGGCCTCGTCTTTGAGCCAGCCGCGCTCACGGGCAATGAACTTGATCGTGGCGTCGTCCGGCGGATACAGGCCCGCGGCCTGGTAGGCGTAGGCCAGCAGCGCCGCGCCGCCAACCAGGCCGATCAAGCCACCCAACAAAAACAGCAGAAACTTCATGTGTAGTCCTCCACGTGTGTGCATGATAACGGATCAACAAACCGACCGTCAACGTCTAGGAATGGCCGGCGCCGGCCGGCTGCTCGGGCATGGGCGGCGTGGTGTGCTCCTCGGCCGCGAACGGGTTGGGCCGGCCGAGCAGCTCCAGCACATCGCCAGCGACGCGCTCGGCGGTCAGGCCGAAGTGCTTGTAGATCTCCTTGTAGGGCGCCGAGGCGCCAAAGCCGCCGGTGACGCCCACAAAGCGGCCGCCCCAGCCCAGCCAGCGATCCCAGCCCAGCCGCACCGCCGCCTCAACCCCGACGCGCGCCGTGATCGCCGGCGGCAGCACCGTGTCGCGGTACGCTTGGTCCTGGGCCTCGAAGACATCCCAGGCTGGTAGCGAGACGACGCGGGCGCGCGCGCCTAGCTCGGCCAGCTTAGCGGCGGCCTCGACGGCCAGCTGCACCTCGGAGCCGGTGGCGATGATGATCGCCTCGGGGTCGGCCACGTCCTGCAGGATGTAGCCGCCGCGCTGAAGGCCACTGGCCGGCGCGAAGACGGCGCGGTCCAGGGTCGGCACCGGCTGACGGGTCAGGATCAGCGCGGTCGGGCCGTCGGTCTTGGTGATCGCCAGGCGCCAGGCCTCGGCGGTCTCGTTGGCATCGGCCGGCCGGACGGTTGTCAGGTGCGGGATGGCCCGCAGCGCCGCCAGATGCTCGACCGGCTGGTGGGTCGGGCCATCCTCGCCCAGCCCGATCGAGTCGTGGGTGAAGATAAAGATGGTCTGGGTGCTCATCAGTGCGGCGAGGCGCACGGCCGGCCGGGCATAGTCGCTGAAGGCAAAGAACGTCCCGCCGTAGGGCAGGATGCCGCCGTGGAGCGCCAGGCCGTTCAGCGCGGCGGCCATGCCGTGCTCGCGGACGCCGAAGTGCAGGTATCGGCCGTGGTAGCCGGTCTCGGGCTGGACATCGGCGGCGCCGGCCGGCTTGGTGTTGTTGGAGGGCGTCAGGTCAGCCGAGCCGCCGAGCAGCTGCGGCACCGCGCCGATGATCGCGTCGATCACCTTGCCGGAGGCCGCGCGGGTCGCCAGGCCCTTGGGGTCGGCCGGGAACAGCGGCAGCTGCGCCTCCCAGCCAGCGGGCGCGGCGCCGCTCCAGATCGTCCGCCAGGTGGCGGCCTTCGCGGGGTGGGCCGCGGCGTAGCGCGCAAACAGCGCTTCCCAGTCCTGCTCGGCCTGCGCGCCGCGCTCGACGGCCGCGCCCATGTACGCGCGGACCTCGTCGGGGACCCAAAACGACTGGTCGACGGGCAGCCCCAGCTCGGCTTTGGCCAGCGCAATCTCCTCGGCGCCGGGCGCGTCGCTGTGGGCCTTCTGGGTGCCCTGGCGGTTCGGCATGCCGTAGCCGATGATCGTGCGGGTGATGATGATCGACGGCCGGCTGAGGTCGCCGCGCGCCGCCTCCAGCGCCGCCCCGACCTCCTCCATGTTCTGGCCGTCGGCGTGGAGCACCTGCCAGCCATAGCCCTCAAAGCGCTTGGCGGCATCGTCGTTCAGCGCCAGTTCGGTCGGGCCATCGATCGAGATATGGTTGTCGTCATACAGCCAGATCAGCTTGCCGAGCTTGAGGTGGCCGGCCAGCGAGGCGGCCTCGTGCGAGACGCCCTCCATCAGATCGCCGTCGGAGCAGATGACGTAGGTGAAGTGGTCGACCAGCGGCAGGTCGGGCTGGTTGAAGGTCGCGGCCAGGTACGCCTCGGCGAGCGCCAGGCCGACGCTGGTGGCCACGCCCTGGCCCAGCGGCCCGGTTGTCGCCTCCAGGCCGGGCGTCAGGTGCAGCTCGGGGTGGCCGGCGGTCTTGGACCCCCACTGCCGAAACTGCTTAAGGTCGTCGAGCGACAGGTCGTAGCCGGTCAGGTGGAGCAGGCTGTAGATCAGCATCGAGCCGTGGCCGCCCGACAGCACGAAGCGGTCGCGGTTGGGCCAGTGGGGGTTGCGCGGATTATGCTGAAGGAAGTGCGCCCACAGGACGATGGCGGCGTCGGCCATGCCCAGTGGCAGGCCGGGGTGGCCCAACTCGGCTTTTTGGATTGCGTCAAGGGTTAGGCCGCGCACGACATTGGCGGACTGGTGATCGAGTGGCGTAAACTCCATAGCGTCTCCAAGCGTAGGATCAGAGCAAGGCTGCGCGGGCTGCTGGCAGCGCGTTTGCAGCGCATTGTCATGCTTGACAGCCCGATTCTAAGGGGCTATCATAACATACCAAGCCCAAGATTAGCCGAAGCTAGCAGGGAGCAACGCCCTACCCGGCGCCGGCTCGTCACGAACTTTTAACAACTGAATACTGATAGGAGGACAGCGTGTCCTATGTGTACGCAATTCTGGCCGCGCTGATCGGACTCGCCGCGGGCGCTGGCATCGTCTATACGAAGATGCTCGAACCCCACCGGCGCGATCAGCAGCGGCAGGCTGAAGCTGAAGCGCAGCTTATCATCGAAAAATCGCAGGCCAACGGCAAGGAGATCGAACTCCAGGCCCAGGCCGCCGCACTGCGCGCCCGCACCGAGGCCGAGGCCGAGCTACGGGCGTCGCGGACCACCCTACAAAAGCAAGAAGAGCGCTTGCTACAGGCCGAGGAGCGCATCCAGCAGTCGGAGGAGCGCCTGGCGAAAGCCCAGGAGAAAGTTGACCGGAAGCTGGACGAGCTTCGAGCGCCGCTCGCAGCAGATGACCACCCGCGAGCGTCAGGCCGATCGCCTCCACCGCGAAGCTGAAGAGCTACGGGGCCAGCAGGTCACCGAGCTTGAGCGCATCGCGGCGCTGACCGGCGAGCAGGCGCGCACCATCATTCTCCAGCGGGTCGAGGGCGAAACTCGCGACGACGCGGCGCGGATCATGCGCCAGATCGAAAACGAGGCCAAAGAGGACGGCGAGAAACGTGCCCGCAAGATCATGGGCCTGGCGATTCAGCGCCTGGCCTCGGATTATGTGGCCGAGCTCTCGGTCTCGACGGTGCCGCTCCCGAACGAAGAACTCAAAGGCCGGATCATCGGGCGCGAGGGGCGCAACATCCGAGCGTTTGAGCAGCTGACCGGCGTCGACATCATTGTTGACGACACGCCCGAGGCTGTCACGTTGTCATGTCACGACCCGGTGCGCCGCGAGGTTGCGCGGGTCGCCTTGAATAAATTGCTCAAAGATGGCCGCATTCACCCCACCCGGATCGAGGAGGTGGTCGAGAAGACCCGCCAAGAGCTGGATGGCCTGATGCGTGAGGAGGGCGAGCGCGTCGCCTACGAGGCCGGCGTGCAGGGCCTGCACCCCGACCTGATCAAAATCCTGGGGCGGCTGAAATACCGCACCAGCTACGGCCAAAACGTCTTGCAGCACTCGCTGGAGACCGCGCTGCTGGCCGGCCACCTGGCCGCCGAGCTGGGGGCCAACATCCAGGTCGCCCGCACTGCCGGGCTGCTCCACGACATTGGCAAAGCCGTGGACCACGAGGTGCAGGGGCCGCATGCCCTGATCGGTGCCGACCTGGCGCGGCGGCTGGGCCGCTCGCCAGCGATCTGCCACGCGATCGCCGCGCACCACCACGAGGAGGAGCCACAGACCGTCGAGGCCTTCCTGGTGGCTGCCGCCGACGCGATCTCGGGCGGGCGGCCGGGGGCGCGTCGCGAGTCGCTCGACCTCTATATCAAGCGCCTGGAGGCGCTGGAGTCGGTCGCGACCTCGTTCGCCGGCGTGCAGCGAGCGTTTGCGATCCAGGCCGGCCGCGAGGTGCGGGTCATGGTCCAGCCCGAACTCGCTGGACGATCTCGGCAGCATGCAGCTGGCGCGCAACGTCGCCAAGAAAATCGAGGAGAGCCTTCAGTACCCCGGTCAGATTAAGGTCACTGTTATTCGGGAGACACGAGCGGTGGAGTACGCGCGCTAGCCCGGATGACTTCGGCAGTTGAGAAGAGCGGCAGGAGATCAGCACGATTAGCAAGGAGAACCCCCGTGGCTGATTCGCATGTTCCCTCGGAGGATGGCGCCGTTCCCGAGCAGGCCGCTCCCCGGCGGCCGAGCGGCGAGCGCACCTACAACAACGCCGAAGTGCTCAAGGTGAGCAACTATTCACGGCCCAGCTCGGTGGCGGGCGCCATCGCCGGCGTGGTCCGCGATGTGGGCAGCGCCGAGGTGCAGTCCATCGGCGCCGTCGCGACCAACCAGGCGATCAAAGCGGTCGTCCTGGCCCGCATCTATCTGGAGCAGGACGGCATCGATGTCGTCTGCGTGCCATCGTTCATCGAGGTCGCCCTCAACTCCGGTGAGCGCACCGCGATCCGTCTCCTCGTGCAGCGCCGCTAGCTGCCGCGCCGCCCGGTGAGAGCAATCTCGCCGGGCGGCGTTGTGTTTAACGAGTGATGAGTAGCGAGTAGCGAGTGGAGACCTTTCGTTTGCTTGTGCAGCATCGCTAGCTGCCGCGCCGCCCGGTGGGAGCAATCCCGCCGGGCGGCGCTGTGTTTAACCAGTGCTACCCCTAGCTTCTACGCAGCAAAAAACTCAGTGGCTAGCCGATTGAAGGCGGTCGCCTCCTCGTCGTGGGGCAGGCCGCCGCTCTGCTCGAAGATCACCAGCTGGGCCGCCGGGTTTAGCTCGGTCCAGCGGTAGGCCTGCTGCACCGGCGTCGGCTGGGCGTAGCGGCCCCAGGCGATCAGTGCCGGCAGCGCGAGGCGCTGCCAGGCCGCGGTGACATCGCTGTTCAGCGCGCCGCTCAGAAAGGCCGCGGGCACAAAGCGCGCGCCCGGCTGATGCGCCGTCTGGTAGCTCTGCTCGATCACTGCAGGCGTGGCGAAGTCAGGATTGTGGTAGGTTTGATCGGCCAGAAAATAGCGCACCAGCCGCCGTGACACCAGCAGATTGAACAAAAACGTCCCGACCAGCCGGCTGCGGACCAGGCTTTGCACCCAGCGGCCGGCGGTGCCCTGCGGCTTGCTCAACGCCTGGAGGCCGGTTGGCTCGACGAGCAGTAGCTTGCGCCAGCGCGTAGGCGCGCGGTCGGCGGCCGCGACCATAAAGCTGCCGCTCATTGACGAGGCGATCACGCCGGCCGGCGCGCCGATCACATCCTGGGCAAAGTCGAGCAGCAGGTCGGTGAAGAGCGCCGCGCTGTAGCCGGTGTCGGGTCGCTCCGAGCCGCCGCAGCCCAGCAGGTCCAGCGCATAGACGCGATGTTCTGATGACAGAGCGTGCCAGGTTTTGCGCAGCTCATACGCTGAGGCCGCGCCGTTAATGCTGTGGACCAGCAGAATCGGCGAGCCAGCGCCGGCGACGGTGTAGGCGATGCGGTAGCCGCGCCACAGGTAGGTGCGCTGCTCGCCTGGTAGCGACGGTGGCAGCGGACGCGCGCGGCGGCCCAGGGCCGCATTGCTGCCGGCGAGCGCCAGGACTGCCGCGCTGAGGGCCAGGCTGGCGCGGCGCACAAAGGTTGCGGTGCGGCTCATCGCGGCTCCATCCCATGCTGCAAAAACTCGATCATGCGCCGCCAGGCATCCGCTGCCGCCGCCGGATCATAGCTGGCTGGCCGCGTATCGTTCATAAACGCATGCTGCGAGTCGGGGTAGACTACGATCTCATGCGGCACGCCCTGCTCGGCCAGTACGGCCTCCAGGGCCGCGCGCTGCTCGGCCGGGATGCTGTCATCGCGGCCGCCAAAGATTGCCAGGACCGGCCCGCCGATCTGCCGCGCCTGCTGCGGCGTCAGCGACCGCGCGCCGTAAAACGCCACGACTGGCCCGACTCGAGGCGTGGCGCCGCTGAGCGCCAGCGCCAGCCCGCCGCCCATGCAGAAGCCCACCGCGCCAATCGCCCGTACATCGGCGCGGCCACAGAGATAGTTGATGGCGGCGACCATCTCGGCGACTGCGGCGGGCAGCGCCAGATCCATAGCCAGCTTGCGGGCCGCATCCGGCTCGCTCGCGACCGCGCCGTGATACAGGTCGGGCGCGAGCGCCAGAAAGCCGGCCTCGGTCAGTCGCTCACAGAGCGACATAATGTGTGAGTCAAGTCCCCACCATTCCTGGATCACCAGCACGGCGGGAAACGGCCCAGCGCCGTCCGGCAGGGCCAGATAGCCGCTCGCGCTGCCCGCGGCCAGCGGATATTGAATATGTGTTGTGGTTGTCATCGCTTCCTCCTGAGCGCATTGTACAGCAGAGGGAGCGTGGTACAATGCCCGCAATGGCCTTTAAGCTTCCTAAGGAGGGACCGATGGCTGGCAAAACAATCGCGATCACCGACGCCGAATTCGAGCAAAAGGTGATGAAATCAGACACGCCGGTGCTGGTGGATTTTTGGGCGCCGTGGTGCGGCCCGTGCCGCGCGGTCGCCCCGGTGCTTGAGGAGCTGGCGGGCGAGTACGAGGGCAAAGTCGTAATCGCCAAAGTCAACACCGACGAGCATCAGCGCTATGCTTCGCAGTTCGGGGTCATGGCTATCCCCACGATGATCATGTTCAAGAACGGCGAGATGGTGGACCGGATCGAGGGCGCTGGCCCCAAATCGCTCTACAAAGGCCGCCTCGACGCGCTGATCAAATAGTCACTAGTTGCGTGCACCGACCGCCCACTGCATCTGCAGTGGGCGGTCGTCATAGGTAGGAGCGCAGTAATTTTTGCTAGCCCAGTTGGTACTGGAAGAACTAGGACCAAGAAACTATTGGCGAAGTCTGCGGAGTTCTGCTATACTCCCGTCATCAAGAAATTGATAAATCAAACAAAAGAGGGGGTGACAATCAATGCTGCGCAATTTCTTCGCTCGTGAGGAAGGCCAAGGTTTGGTCGAGTACGCTCTTATTCTGGTGCTGATCGCTATTGTCGTTATCGGCGTGCTGACGCTCCTCGGTAAGAAAGTGTCGAGTGTATTCTCGAACATTAACTCAGGCCTTAGCTAAGCGCTACGACCACCAACCACAGAGAGCAGTGAAGTTTGATTCACTGCTCTCTGCTTTTAAGCTGAAAGCAAAGACCGGCATAGTAATCACGTCGGTCTTTGCTTTTAAGTCACTGTGGCATCAGTGGCGCGACCGCTACGCAGCTAGCCAGCCGCCGCCGCAGCCACCAGCCCGCGATCACAGCATAATATCCCCAGACCCAGCCACTCCCAAAAGCCGGCAGCATTACGGTGGCGCCGGGCAGCTCGGCGAGCCAGCGGGCGACCAGCACCAGCCAGCTGAGGAATGGCCAGCTGAGCAGGGCGAGCGCCTGACCGACTGGCAGCCAGATCAGGCCAGCGGCGGTGGCGAGCGCACCGGCCGCCATCGCAAACGGCACGGCCGGCAGCATCAGGACATTGGCGAGCGGGGCCAGCAGCGCGACCTGGCCGAAGTTGTAGAGCAGAATCGGCAGCGATAGTGTCGAGGCCGCCAGCGTTGCGGTCAGCGGCTCCAGCGCCCAGGCCAGGCCGCGCCAGCGCAGGGGGCCGCGACCGAGCCAGGCCTCCAGCGGGCGGGCAAAGGCGAAGAGGCCGGCGGTCGCCAGGGCCGAGAGCTGAAAGCCAACATCCCACAGCACGTTGGGATCGAGCAGGGTCATGGCGCCACAGGCGGCCAGCAGCAGCGTCCACGGCTCGGTCGGCCGCCCGCTCAGGTCGGCCCAGACGACCAGCGTGCCCATCAGGGCCGCGCGCAGCACCGAAGGCGTCGCGCCCACAAAGAGTACATAGCTGCCCAGGACCGCCAGCGCCAGCCAGGCCGCCCGGCGCCGCCCGATGCCGGCGTGGCTGAGCAGGCCCATCACCGCAGTGATCACGACGGTGATATTCCAGCCCGAGATCACCAGAATGTGTGAGGTGCCGGTGCGGCTGAAGGTTTGGAGCACATCGGGTGGGATCGTGGACTGAATCCCCAGCAGAATGCCCATCAGCAGCGAGGCCTGTGGCTCGGGGAGGAGTCGCAGGGTGGTACGGCGCGCGGCATCGTTGAGCGCCAGGAGCGGGCGGAGCAGCGGCGAGCCGCCGTAGCCCGGCAGGATCGTCAGCTGTGGCTTGACCATCAGGCTGCGGATGTTGTGGCGGGCTAGGTAGGTGCGATAGTCGAAGGTGGGGCTGCTGCTTGGCTCCAGCAGCACGCCGGTCAGCCGCAGACGCTGGCCGTAGCGCAGCTCGGGCTGCGGCGGGAGTTCCAGGCGGACCTGGCCCTGCATTGCCAGCACGGCGGTCGCGCTCTCGACGGCGCTGACCTCGACCACGGCGCGCTGCTGGAGGTCGCGGCGATCAGGCTGGTGGGTGACGGTGGCGATCAGCGTGAGCTTCTGGCCATTGTAGCGCCAGATCGTGGCGGCGGTGGTGGCCGGGACGCTGGCGGTCATGCGGGCGCCACCGAGAAGTAGGGCCGCAGCGACGATGAGGCTGCGGCGGGCGGCGGGGCGACTCATCGTCCAGGCAATGAGCAGCGCGCTGACGCCGCCGAGCAGCCAGAGCGGGGTGGGCAGGTGAAAGGTATCAGCAACGGCTAGGCCAATCATCCAGGCCAGGCACACGACGACCAGCGGCATAACCGCCTCCGCAGGCTGCGATCATCGCCGGGCCAGCGCCGGGCGATCAGGGCAGAATAGGCTCTTGCGATCCCAGGAACTGCGGTAACGGATGCGTAACGTGGACTTGCCACAGCATCAACACGGTTGCCAGGCGCTCGCGCTGGATGTAGCCGGGCAACAGATAGCGATAATAGGCGCGGTTGGAGCCGGGCAGTTCGTCGGCGGCTAGGCCAGTCGCGGCCACGCCCAGCCGCGCACACGTATACAGCGCCCGCGGCAGGTGGTAGGCCTGCGTGACGAGCACGGCGCGGGTGACGCCAAAAATCGCCCGCGCCCGATAGCACGAGTCGTAGGTGCGAAAGCCGGCGTAGTCCAGCGTGATCGCCGCAGCTGGAACGCCGCGCTCCTCGGCCAGCCGCGCCATCACCGTCACCTCGTCGTAGGTCGCGCGGCTGTTGTCGCCACTCATCAGCAGGTGCTGCACAATGCCAGCCTGGTAGAGCTGCACGGCGGCGATCACGCGGTCGGCCAGCGCGGCGGTCGGGCGGCCGTCGGGCGCGACGCCGGCGCCAAAGACGATCGCGATCGGCGCCGGCGCGATCGTGGCCAGCGCGGTGCTGATCGGCGGGACTGCGGTGCCGACATACCAGCCCGCGCCGAAAATCAGCGCCGCCGCGCTGAGCAGCAGCGCCAGCAGCGCGGCCACAGCTCGCCGCGCTCGCGGCGGCAGCCGGCGCCGCTTGGTCATCGCGGAGCTGGGCGAGGCGCCAGGTTGGTTCGGGCGCTACTTGTCATAGCGCTTTTTGAGGTCGTCGAACCACTTCTGCTGAAAGGTGTCGAGGTCCATCCCTAGCACGGTCTGGACGCTGGCCGCAAAATCCTGCGTCCGGTCGTACTCGCCGATCAGCTTCCAGTAGCCGTCCCAGCCGCCATAGTTGTCCACAATGTACTCGACCAGGATCGCGCCCTGGCCGTAGCCGAGCAGCACATCGCCCTGATTGTCGGCCTCGGTAAAATCCTCCATGTCGCGCGCTGGCTGGCCCGGCTTGGAGTCTTTGGCAATGATCGGCAGCAGATTGTCGTTCTGGGCCGCGTAGCTGACGGCGCTGCTGAAATCCGCTGGTGTAGCCGCCCTCGGAGACATACACCGCCAGCCCTTCGGTCATCCAGTTGGCCTGGCGGGCGATGATTGAGAAGCAGCAGTCGTTGATCAGGTGGGCGTACTCGTGGGCGAGCGTGACGCGCAGGTCGTCCTGCCAGGTTGCGTCGGCGCTGCGCGTATAGGACTCAAACGAGTTCGGCGAGTTGATGACCATCTCCTGGGTGCCGATTTGGCTGCCCGAGCCGCGGCGATAATAGGCCAGCGTCCCAGCATCGCTGCCGGCGGGCGTGACCTCGGCGGTCGGGATCAGCTGGACCAGAGTTTTTTTGGTCGGGCCTTTGGTCATTTTGGTTACATCGGCCGTGTGGACCTCCTCCATCAGCTTGCCGAGGTCGGCGGCGATGTCGGCGTCCCAGTCGTAGTACTGGACCGTGAAGTGCTCGGTCTCAAGCTTTTTCTTGGGTCCCAGCTCGGCGCGCCGCGGCTCGGTGATTTTCCAGGCGCCGTTGTACTGCTTAAACACAAAGGTTTGCACGCCGCCGCCGACGGTCACATCGGCCTGAATATAGCCGTTGGGCTTGCGGTTGATCGTCCCCAGTGTCGTATCCCAGTCGCGGCTGCGGCCCTGCTCGGCGACATATTTGCGGAGATAGGTCTCCTGCAGGCGGCGGAACGGCAGGTTGGTCTGGTCAACGGCTTTGCGCAGCTCCTCGGGGCTGTTGTTGTTGAAGGCCTTGCTCCACTGATCAAGCACCTTCTGTAGATCAGCCTTGATTGCGTCGTCGCTTTGCTCGGCGCCGCTGGCGGCGGTGGGCGCGCTGCTGGCGGTGGCGGCCGGCGCAGTGGTCGGGGCGGGCGCGGCGGTGGCGGCACCGCCGGTCGTGGCGGCGGGCGCGGCGGTGGCGGCCGCGGCGGTCGTCGGGCTGTCGGGCTGGGCGGTTTGCAGCACGGCGGCGCCGCCGCTGCTACAGCCAGCGAGTGTCAGGCTCAGCAGGCTGGCCGCCGAGATGGTGCGGAGACGATTCATCGTTCTTATCCTTTATTCAGACCGAGCCGCGCAAGCAGGCGCGGCAGGTCGAGGTTGTCGCCGGCCAGCTGGCTGAAGCGGGCGTGCTGGTCGCCGTGGCCGAAGCGAATGTGGCCGAGCAGCGCCTCGGCCCGCTGCACGACGGTCAGCGTATCGTCCGAGGTCATCAGGATCGGGACACCGCGCTCCTCGGCGCGGGCGACCACCGTGGCCGACGGGCGGATGTTGCCGGTCAGGACCAGGCAGGCAGTCGAGGTTTCCAGCGCGGCGATCTGGAGGTCGGCACGGTCGCCGCCGGTGATCACGGCCTTGTTGGGCTTGCGGCGGAAAAACTGCAGCGCGTTCTCAGCGCCCATCGCGCCGATTGACAGATTTTCGACCAGCCGCGACTGGTCGGCGCCGCCGCCGACATAGCGCGCGCTGAGGTGCTCGGCTAGGTCGGCGACGCTCACGGCCTCCAGCGCCGGGTCGCTGGGCAGCAGGCCGTACACCGGAATCCCCTGGCGCTCCAGGAACGGCACGACGGCCGACTGGACGTACTCAACCTGGCTGGGCTGCACCTGGTTCAGCACTACGCCGATCAGCCGCTCGCCCAGAAAGCGCTGCACGGCGATGATCGTGTCGGCGGCCAGCGAGGTGCGGTAGCGGTTGATGAGCAGCACGGGCGTGTCCAGCAGCGCGCTGACCTGCTGCGCCGACAGGCCCAGCAGCGCGCCCTCGGCCCAGCTGTTGACGCCCTCCAGCACCACGACCTCGTGGTTGGCGCTGACGGTCGCGTAGGCCGCCTGGACCTGCGCCGCAAAGTCGGGCTGCTCGCCGCGCAGCACGCCCTCGACGACCCGCGGCGTCGCTAGCACCGGCGCCAGCGTGCTCGGCTCCTCGGGCAGCGCAAACAGCTCGCGCATCAGCCGGGCATCCTCGTCGAGGGCGCCCTGCTCGGTCTGGGCGGCGGTGACGCTGACCGGCTTGAGGTAGCCGGCGCCGTAGCCGCGCTCGCGCAGCTGGTGGATCAGCGCGGCGCACAGCGCCGACTTGCCAACGAATGGCTCGGTTGAGGCCACATAGATTGCGGTCATGGAAAACCTCCTTATTCGCTGGCGGCCACGGCCCGGAAGGCTTGCTGATAGATCGGCACCAGCTTGGGGTCGAGCCGGTAGTCCAGCAGCAGCTCGACGGTGCCGACGCGGGCGGTCCAGGGCTGCTTGGTCGCGGGGCCGGCGCCGCCGAGCATCGCCGGAATCCCGGCGTCGAGCTGTGCCTGCTTCTCGTCTTTAAAGATGTTGATCGTGCCGGCTGGCTTGCCATCCAGTTTGACGCCGGGGATGTCGAAGCCTTTGCTGTCGGTCAGCTTTTTGGCATGCGCCGGGTTCTGGGTTATGTCGCGGATGTTGAGCAGCGGGGCGCCCTGGCCAATCATGCCCTGGGCGATCAGCGCCGCTCGCCCGGTCGTCGCCGCCGGCGTGGCGGCCGTCGACGCGCACGCCGCCAGCAGCCACACCGCGCCGATCATCGTCAGTATGTGTCGTCTCACCGTCATTCGTCCTATCTGGCTATTGAAGAATAATGCGGGCGTCGAGCACCATCGCGCCCTGGCCCTGGTCGTAGACCACCAGCGGGTTAATGTCCATCTCGACGATCTCGGGGTAGTCGGTGACGAGCTGCGAGATGCGCAGCAGCGTGTCGATGATGCTGTCAAGGTCGGCCGGCGGCTGGCCGCGCACGCCGCCCAAGATCGCAAACGAGCGAATCGCGCGCATCTGCTCCTCGGCCTCCTCGCGCGAGATCGGTGCCAGGCGGAAGGTCACATCCTTCAGCACTTCCACATAGATGCCGCCCATGCCAAACGCCACCAGCGGCCCAAACTGCGGGTCGCGCGAGACCCCGACCAGGCACTCGCGGCCCTTCGGCGCCATCTGCTGCACCAGCACGCCGCGGATGTCGGCGTTCGGCTGGTAGCGGCGGGCACGGTAGTCGATCAGCTCGAAGGCGTCGCGGACCTCGGCCGCGCTGCTGATGCCGACCCGCACGCCGCCGATGTCGGACTTGTGAAGGATGTCGGGCGACGAGATTTTCATCACCAGCGGGTAGCCGATGCGGTTGGCGATGGTGACGGCCTCCTCGGGCGAGCGCGCCAGCTCCGACGGCGGCAGCCGCAGCCCGCAGGCCGCCATGATGTCGCGCGCCTCCAGCTCGCCCAGCTCCAGCCGGCCGGTCGCGCGCACGTCGGCGAAGACTTGCTTGATGCGGGCGTTGTCCAGCTCGTAGCGCGGATAGGTGCCGGCCGGGCGCTCGCGCCACTCGTGGTGATGCGCCATTGCCGCCAGCGCTGCGACCGCGCGCTCGGGGAATGGATAGTTGGGGATGCGCCGCTCGTTGAGCAGCGCCAGCGCCGGCCCGAGCGAGTACTCGCCCATAAACGAGGCGACCACCGGCTTGCGCAGCTCGGGCTGCGCCTCGGACAGGTCGGCGATCAGCGTGGCGGTCTCGATGATCTCGCTACCGGCCTGCGGTGTGAACAGCACCAGCACGGCGTCCACGTTGCGGTCGGCCAGCGCGGCGGTGATGCCGGTGCGGTAGCGGTCGGACTTCGCATCGCCAATAATGTCAATCGGGTTCAGGACGTTGGCGGTCGGCGGCAGCGCGGCCTGCAGCGCCTGCACGGTCTGCTCCTCGAAGCGCGCCAGCTCCAGGCCAGCCCGCTCGATGGCGTCGGTCGCCAGGATGCCGGGGCCGCCGGCGTTGGTGACGATCGCGATCCGCCGGCCCTGAATCAGCGGCTGGTAGGCGAAGATCAGCGCCTGGTCGAACACATCCTGCAATGTGTCGGCCCGCAGAATGCCCGACTGCTGAAACGCTGCGCTGTAGGCCTGCTCCGAGCCGGCCAGCGAGCCGGTGTGCGACGAGATCGCCCGCGAGCCGGCGGCGGTCGTGCCCGATTTGATCGCGATTACCGGCGTCTGCTTGGTCACTTCACGGGCCACCTCGACAAAGCGCTCGCCGTCGGCGATGCCCTCCAGGTAGGCCAGGATGACCTGCGACTGTGGATCGTTATTCCAGGCCTGTAGCAGCGCCACCTCGTCCACATCGGCCTTATTTCCCAGCGAGATAAACCGCGAGAATCCGATGCCCTCGGCCTTTGACCAGTCGAGGATCGCGGTGCAGACCGCGCCCGACTGCGACATAAAGGCGATGTTGCCCGGCAGCGGCATCAGCGCGGCGAATGAGGCGTTGAGGTGCGAGACGTTGTCGATGACGCCCAGGCAGTTCGGCCCGACCATCCGCATGTCGTAGCGCTTGACCAGCGCCAGCAGCTGCTGCTCCAGGTCGCGGCCGGCGCCGCCGACCTCCTTGAAGCCGGCGGTGATCACAATCAGGCCGCGGGCGCCACGCTGCCCCGCCTGCTCGACGACCTCCAGGACGGCCTGCGGCGGCACCACCACGACCACCAGGTCGGGCGCCGCCGGCAGCGCCGCCACCGATGGGTAGGTCGGCAGGTCCAGCACGGTCGCGGCGGTCGGGTGGATCGGGTAGATCGGGCCGGCGAAGCCGTTGTCCACAATGTTTTTGAGCACCGTGTGGCCCAGCTTGCGCGGGTCGGGCGACGCGCCGACCACGGCGACGGATTGGGGCGCGAAGATCGCTTCCAGCATGCACAGTGTTCCTTGATCCCTTGAATCATACCCGATCGGGCGAAGCTGGTGCAAATTGCCCGCCTCACACTTGGCTGATAGGGGCGTGGCTGCACGCCGGGACCATCATGCTAGTAGCTTTCCTGCGATCCAAGCAAATTCACCGCCTGCGCCAGGAGATCCACTGCTCGCGCCAGGAGACTCGCTGCTTGCGCCAGGTAATTCACTGTTCGATCCAGGAGATTCGCTGCTTGCGCCAGGAGATTCGCTGCTTGCGCTAGGTAATTCACTGTTCGATCCAGGAGATTCGCTGCTCGATCCAGGAGATTTACTGCTCGATCCAGGAGATTCACTGTTCGATCCAGGAGATTCACTGCTCGATCCAGGAGATTCGCTGCTTGCGCCAGACAATTCACTGGGCGATCCAGGTGATTCACTGCTCGCACCAGACAATTCACTGGGCGATCCAAGAGATTCAGGCGCTGCTCCGAGCAACTTGCCACGACATTCACGGAGGCGGTCGGCTAATCAGTCAGCTGGCTGGGCAACTGCTCGCGCGCTGATCGGCGCGTAGGGCTTGCCGTGATCGCGCCAGGTGCGGTACGCTGTGGGCCGGGCCGCTTCGCCCGCGCACGCAAGGAACCGCGATGCTCCCGACGATTTTCCATATTGGCGCGGCCGGCGTCGAGACCCACGGCTTTTTTATGCTGCTGGGCGTGGCGGTGGCGACGGTGATCTTTTTCTACGAGGCCGCCCGCCGCGAGATGCTGACCGAGGAGGTCTGCTGGATTGCCGTCGGCACGCTGGTGTGCGGCGCGATCGCGGCCAAGCTCAGCACGCTGTGGCTCTACGTCGCCAACGTCCCCGAGCCGTCGCTGGCTGGGATGCTGGTCTCGGGCGGCAAAAGTATTTTGGGCGGTATGGCGGGCGCTTACGCTGGCGCGCTCGTGTCGAAGCGCCTGGTCGGCTACCATGAAAAAACCGGCGACCTATTCGCGCCCGCGGTCGCGCTGGGCATGGCGGTGGGCCGCTGGGGCTGCCTGCTGACTGAGCAAGTCGGCACGCCCACCGCCATGCCGTGGGGCCTGCGCCTAGCCCCGCCGCCGCCGCGCGCATCTCGAACTGCCCCGCCTACTGCTTTACCGGCCAGCCCATGCACCCGTCGTTTGTCTACGAGATCATCTTTCACCTGCTGGCGTTCGCCGGGCTGTGGTGGCTGCGGCCGCGTGTTGTGGTCAAGGGCGAGCTGCTCAAAATCTACCTCCTGGCCTACGCCATCTTCCGCTTTGGGGTGGAGTTTGTGCGCGGCAACCAGGTGCTGGCGCTGGGCCTGAGCCGCTCGCAGTTTTTCCTGATCCCGTCGGTGTTGCTGCTGGCGCTGCACTTCTGGCGCCAGCGCCGCCGCGGCGTCTACCAAGTCCCGCGCTTCGTCGCGAGTAGCGAGTAGCGAGTAGCGAGTAGGGGAACCCCAAAGACGCAAAGGACGCAAAGGGACGAGATTAAGGCACGAAGTCGTCATCATCGTGTGTACGTGCTCCTGGAGAACTGACAACTGAGAACTGAGGACGAGATGGCCGACGACATCAACCAGCTGATTGCGTATGTGCTGCTGCACCGTGGGGAGTACGGCCAGGCGGCGCTGTGGGGGCAGCTAGTTGCGGACGGTGCCGCGCCCGACATGGTGGATGCGGCGCTGGCCGAGGTGTTCGGCGCAGGGCATGGGCAGACCAATGCCCAGGCGCTGACCGCTGGGCTGGCCGCCGATACGTCGCAGGCGCAGGTCGTGGCGTATATTCAGGCCAACCGCATCACGTATAACCCGGTGGTGCTGCGGGCGCGGCTGCTCGGCGATGGCATTGCGCCGGCGCAGGTTGACCGGGCGTTCGCCCAGGTGTATGACGACGACGAACGCGAAGCGGCGCGCGGATCGCGGCCAGCCCTGCCAGACCCTGACGCGACCGATGGTTTTGTGATGTTCATACTAACGATCATCAACGTTTTTCTCACCGTCAAAGTTCTTTTTAGTACCATGCCGAACAAGCTCGTATTCTTCATCGCGGCGGCTGAGCTTATTTTGGGCTGCGTGCTGATCGGAGTGGGGAAAAGCGGCGTTGGCAAAGGCATTCTGTATGGCTTGTTCTGCACGGTTGTCATCCTCGCGCTGCTGGCGTTTGGCTTGCTTATGTACCTCAGGAGCATATTTCTTTGATACGAGTAGCAGTGAGCACCGAGGAGCGAGGGAGCGAACCGCAAAGGACGCGGGATTTAATAATGAGGCCGTGCGCTGTTGTGCATTGCGCCACCGCGCTCGCTGATAGCTGAGCACTCATTGCAACGCTCCTCAATGCCGCACCTCGCAGCGCAAGCTGAGCGCCTGTGAAGTGACGCACTATCACTCGCTGGTGTACCATGCGCGCTGACAGCTGACGGCTGACAGCTGATAGCTTTGGAGCTAGAGATGGCCGACGACATCAACCAGGTGATTGAGTATCTGCAGACGCACCGAGGCGAGTACGACCAGGCGACGCTGCGGGCGCGGCTGCTCGCCGATGGCGTAGCGCCGGCCACGGTGGACGCGGCGCTGGCCGAGGTGTTCGGCGCGGTGCCACAGATCGTGGATGCGCAGGCGCCGACAGTAGGCGCGGCGCCCGAGGAATCGCTGGCGCAGGTCGTCGCCTATATCCAGGCCAACCGCTCTACCTATGATCGCGTGGCGCTGCGGGCGCGGCTGATTCAGGATGGCGTTGCGCCGGCGCAGGCCGACCTGGCGCTGGCTCAGGTCTACGGCTACCAGGAGCTGGGCGTGGCCCCCAGCTTGGCCCAGAGCAACCGCGCCAACCGCTTGGTGATCATCGTAACCCTGGCCTTCAACGTTGCGGCGAGCTGCGGATTCTTTGGGCTGCTGGGCGGGATTTTTAGCAACGCCTCATCGGCGATCAGTCAGATCAGCCCGCTCTTTATCCCGCTGGCCGAAATTGTGGTGGGCGTGGTGCTGATCATGCGGGGCAAGAAGGCGGTCGGCAAGGGCATTCTCTACGGCCTGCTGTGGACGGTGCTGGGCTTTGTCGCTTTGGTCGCGCTAATCTATGGCCTCTGCACCGGGCTGCTCAACTGACGCTGATAGCTTTGCCCGCTGACGACTGACAGGTGGATTGCTTTAGCGCCGCTTTGCTTTAGCATCTCTTCATGGTTAAACTGCGTGCTCCTAACAACCTTTTGAGCGCGGGAGGGCGAGATGGCCGACGACATTAACCAGATAATTGAGTATTTGCAGACCCACCGCGGGACGCACGAGCCGGCGGCGCTGCGGGCGCAGCTGCTGGCGGACGGCGCCGCGCCCGCCGTGGTGGACGCGGCGATGGCCGAGGTGTTCGGCGCGGCGCCCGTAACCGCCGACGTGCCGGTGCCGGCGGAGGGCGCGGCGCCCGAGGAGTCGGTGGCGCAGATCGTCGCCTATATCCGGGCCAACCGCTCCACCTACGACCGCGTGGCGCTGCGGGCGCGACTGATTCAGGATGGCGTTGCGCCGGCGCAGGCCGACCTGGCGCTGGCCCAGGTCTACGGCTACCAGGAGCTGGGCGTGGCGCCCGGCACTCCTGAGAGCACCCGCGCCAGCCGCCTGGCGATCATTCTGACCGTGGTCTTCAATTTTGTGGGCGGGTTCGGCCTGGTTGGCGCGCTCTTTGGCAGCTTCTCGGGCTTCAGCCCCTGGCTGCTGCCGATTGGCGAGCTGGTCGTGGGCGGCGTGCTGATCGCGCAGGGCAAAAAGGCGCTTGGCAAAGGCATTCTCTACGGCCTGCTGTGGACGGTCATCCTCGCGGTTGGGCTGGGGCTGCTGGCGTTCGGCGTCTGCATCGTACTGCTGAACGGTGTTTAGCTGGCGTCCTCTGCGTTTGAACTGACAACTTCAAAGGAGGCTCATATGCCAACATCCCCCACAACAACCCCAGAGCTGACGGCGCTGGTTGCGGAGCTGCGGTCGCAGCGCGAGCAGGAGCAGGCGGCGCTGCAGGCGCAGCTGATCGGCGCGGGCCACACGCCGGCGCAGGTCGAGCTGGCGATGGCGATGGTCTACGGCTACCAGGAGTTTGGCAGGGTCATGGCTGCGCCGGTCGCCATGAGTCGCCGCGCCTTCACGGTGACGCTGATTGTCAGCCTGGTGCTCAATCTGGCGCTGGCGTTTATTAGTCTTCTGGGCTTGGTCGTACCAATCACCGGGGCGCTGATCGGCTTAATGATGATCAGGAGGAACCGGCCGGCGGTTGGCAAGGGTATTCTATTTGGCGTGGCGGCGAGCTTTGTCATAAGCATGGTGCTGAGCAGGGTCTTGCTCTACTTTTTCTATCGATTCAGCTTTTAGTGTCGCCACCCGATCCGCCACCAGCGCCAGACCTTGCGCTCCTCGTGGCCTACGTCGAGCGCAACCGGCCGCAGTATACGCGGGCGGCGATCCACTCACGGCTGCTCAAGGACGGCGTGGCGCCGGGCTACATCGATCTGGCGATGATCATGGTCTACGGCGACCAGCCGGCTGGCTCGGCGTCGCTCTACCCCGACCAGCCGCGGGCCAGCCTGACCGTGATCGCCGCTGTGCTGGCGGCGAATTTGTTTGTGCTATTCGCATTTCTGCTCGTCGGCGCACCGGCCGGGTGGAACCGCCTAGTGCTGCTGGGCGGGCTGGGAATTGAGCTCGGCGTCGCGCTGCTGCTCAAGGCCACCGGCCACGATGAGCTTGGCGATGGCGCGCTGTACGGCATTGTCTGGTCGGTGGTCGTGGGCGGGCCGCTGCTCCTGCTGCTCTACGGCATCTGCTCGACGGGCTTGCGAATGCGGTGACGCTGCCCGCGCCGTGCGCCGCGGTAATTTCCGGCTGCTTCAGACTGCCCGCACCCGCTGACTTCGGAGGCTCGGATGACAATATCCCCAGCACTATCCCCGGAGGTGGCGGCGCTGGCCGCGGATCTGCGGGCGCGGCGCGAGCAGAACCAGGCGGCCGTGCGGGCGCAGCTGCTCGCTGCGGGCTACCCGCCTGCGCAGGTCGAGCTGGGGCTGTCCCAGATCTATGGCTACCAGGAGTCGGGCAGGGTTATTCCTACGGCGCCTTTCATCAATGGCACCGCCGTCATGGTCACGATCAGCGTCAACGTGGTGCTCAATGTGGCTGGAGTAGCATTGTTGAATATAACCTTGCTGGGACTTGCCGTGATCGTGGCGGTGCCGCTCATGGAGTTTCTAGCTGGCGCCATAATAATCAACCACGGCAATTCGGCAGTTGGGAAGGGCATACTATTTGGAATCTGGCGGGCCTTGCCCTTAGCGCAATGCTAGGCCTTACCATCAACTATGCCATGCGTTTCGTCAGGTAGCAGCGCCGTGCCGTGGTAATTTTCGCCCCGTTCAGGTAGACTCCTCCCACCCGCCGATAGCTGAGGAATACTTAATATGCCAGGGATGCCACTCCGCGACGACCGAATTCTGCGCTACGTTGGCGCCTTCTGCCCCGCGTGCCACGCCGAGCGCCCCGACCGCCCGCTCACCGAGGTGCAGCGGCTGAGCGGCTACCTGTCGGAGGCTGACGGCCAGGTGTGGCTGGTGCGCGGCTGCCCGACCCACGGCCGCATCGAGACGCTCTACGACGAGTCGCCCGAGATCATGCGGTATCTGGAGCAGTGGACCGCGCCGACCAAAGTTCACACCCCGGACACCGCCGGCAACTTCGCGCCGCTGCCGGGCGCGTACCTGGCGGGGCTGGGCGAGATGCAGACCCAGCACACCTGCATTTTGCTGGAGGACATCATCGCCGGCTGCAACCTGTGCTGCCCGAACTGCTTTGCAGCCTCGTCGCCGGCGCTGGCGGGCGTAGTGCCGGTCGCTGAGGTGCTGGCGAACATCGACCAGCGCCTGGAGCGCGAGAACGGCCAGCTCGACGTGCTGATGATCAGCGGCGGCGAGCCGACCCTGCACCCCGATCTCATCGCGCTGCTGGAGGGGATTATGCAGCGCAACATCATCCGTGTGCTGATCAACTCCAACGGCATCGAGATTGCGCAGAATGACCAGCTGGTCGCGTTTTTAGCCCAGCACAACCAGCGGATCGAAGTGTATCTGCAGTTCGACGGCTTCCGGCTGGCGACGCACCAGTACCACCGCGGCGCCGACCTGCGGCGGATCAAAGAGCGCGCCGTCAAGCGCCTGACCGACGCTGGCATTTTTACCACGCTGACCATGACCGCGACGCTGGGTGTGAATGACGACGAGATCGGCGCGGTGGTGCAGTATGCGATGGCCACGCCGTTCATCGGCGGCGTCTCGATCCAGCCGCAGTTTGGCTCGGGCCGCACGACGGCGATTGACCCGCAGGCGCGGCTGACCCACACCGGCGTGCTGGCGCGGCTGGGGCCGCAGACCGACGGGCTGGTGCAGTGGGACGACCTGACGGCGCTGCCGTGCTCGCACCCGCACTGCTGCAGCGTCGGCTACATGCTGCTGACCGACGGCGGCGAGTGGCGCTCGCTGGCCAAAGTCATCGGCCACGACCTGCTGAAGCAGCACCTCGGGCTGGTCAGCAACCGCATCGCCGACCGCGAGATTCCGGCGCAGATGCGCGCGCTGGTCAAGGAGTCGCTGCTGGGCCTGCTGAGCGAGCAAAGCTCGCTGACCCACCCGGTGATCGGCGACCTGTTCCGTAACATCTGCGAAAACTGCGACCTGGGCATCGGCACGCTGATGAAGCTGGCCGGCAACGCGCTGCTGGGCCGCAAAAACCAGCTGCGCGAGCTGATGGCGCGGCGGATCAAGCGCATCACGATCAAGCCATTTATGGATATTCACACCATGCTGGAGGAGCGGCTACAGCAGTGCTGCGTCCATGTGGGCACCGCCAGCGCGCTGCAGCACCAATGCGCGCCGTTCTGCGCAGTGCAGGCCTGGCAGGTGCAGCTGGGCGAGCAGAAGCTGGCCAACCGTCAGGCCTGGCCCGAGGAGCACACGATCCCGCTATTTGCTGATCAAGGAGCACTCTGATGCAGCGAGCCAAGCCCGCGCCGGCCGTCAAGCCCGGCGTCTACGACCCGCTTCGCTTTTGCATTTTCACGACGATTGGGCTGCTGGCCTGGGCGTTTGGCCCGGCGGTGGTGGTGATGGGCTTTGCCGCGATGGGCCTGTGGGCCTACGCGCGGGCCTGGCAGGCGGGCCTGCGGACCAGCCAGTGCTTTTTGCGCGACCCGCGGCTGGTGATGGGCTACCTGGGCGCGGCGTTTTTGGCGGGCGCTGGCTACAGCATGTGGCAGCTACTGCGCTGGCTCTAGCGTGTCGCCCGCCGCGCCTACTTCGAGCGCGTCGCCTGCCGGTCTGAGCAGCGGCAGGTGCAGCGTAAAGGTCGTGCCGGCGCCGAGGGCGCTGGTGACTGTGATGCTGCCGCCCTGCTGATCAATGAGCTGCCGGGCGATAGCTAGGCCGAGGCCCACGCCGCGCTCGCCGCTGACCAGACCCTGCTGCTGCCCGGCGCGGCTGAAGCGCACAAACAGGCTCTGCAGATCATCGGCGGCGATGCCGGCGCCGGTATCAATGACCGACAGCGCCAGCTGCTCGGTGGCCGCGCGGCCCTGATCGTGATCGTCCCGCTGGCGGTGTAGCGGATCGCATTCTCGACGATTTTGCTCAGCGCGACGATCACTTGCTCGCTGTCCACGAGCACGACTGGCAGATCCGCGGGCAGATCCATGACCAGCGCCAGCCCTTTGGCCTCGATCTCGCTCTGTAGTCCCTGGAGTGCCTGGCCGACCAGCGGCTCGACCTCGCAGGGCAGCAGCGTGGGGTCAAGGGCGCCGGCGTCGAGGCTGGCCTGCATGATCAGGTTGTTGAGCAGCCCGCCGATGCTGTTGACATGCTGCCGGATCGTCTGGACAAACATGCGCTGCGTCTCGGTTAGCTCGCCGGCGACGCTGGGCAGCAGGAGCATATCGAGGTAGCCGCGCACCGGCGTCAGCGGCGTGCGCAGCTCATGCGAGATCGTGGCGATAAAGTCGCTTTTGGCGCGGTCGACGCGGTACTGCGCGGTGAAATCGCGCAGCACGATCACCTCGCCCAGCGTCTGGCCGCCGAACGACACCACCGGCGCCCGCGATAGGCTGATAATCTGCTCGTTGATCCGGTAGTGGCTGTTGTGGCCGTCGCGGCGGCCGCTAGGCGGATCAGGGGCGTCATCGGCACGTCGGCGAAGCGCAGGCCGGTGATGTCGTCGGGCGCCTGCAGCAGCAGCTCACTGGCCCGCGAGTTGGCGATCATAATCTGGCCGCTCTCGTCACACACCACCACGCCGTCGGCGATGCTTTTGAGGATCGCAAGGTTGCGGCTGGCCTCCTGCTTGGCGGTGCTGTAGAGCCGCACATTGGCGACCGCGCTGGCGATCTGGCCGGCCAGGATCGTGACCAGCCGCTGCTCCTGGGGGCCGTACATCGCCGGCGTGTAGCTTTGAATGCACAGCACGCCCTGCACCGACCACGCCGTGAGCAGCGGGACAGCAAACCAGCTGCGCGAGACTTTCTGGGTGTTGCCGAAGGGGTTGCTCTTATACGTCGGGAACTGCGCTTTGACATCCACATGCAGGTCATCGAAGCATACCGGCTCGCGCTGCTCGATCACATGCGACAGAATGACATAGCGCTCAACCGGCGTATGCTCGTTGTTGCCCGTTACCTCGCCCTCGTCGATCTGGTAGTCGAACGAGAGCGTCCGCTCGCCCTCATGGTAGAGCGCGATGTAGCCGGCCTCAAAGGTGACGACCCGCTGAAGCTGGGCCACAATGCGGGCGAACAGCTCATCGAGATTATCAATGGTGTGCAGCGCCTCGGTGACGCTCAGCACGGCGTCCAGGCAAATCTGGGCGTACTGGGCATCGAGCGGCGAGGTTTTGCTTTTTTTGGCCATGCGCGCCTCTGTCCTACGGCTCAAGATGAGATGCTCGATGGCCGTGCCGCAACCTCTTCGAGCTTAGTGACGAGGTGGAGCAGATCGACGGGCTTGGTCATATAGTCGCTACAGCCGGCATCCAGGCACGCCTGGCGGTCGCCGCCGAGGGCGTGTGCGGTGAGCGCGATGATCGGCATTGTGGCGCCGGTTGCCCGGATGCGCCGGGTGGCCTCCCAGCCGTCCAGCTCGGGCAGGCTAATATCCATCAGAATAATATCGGGCTGCTCGGCGCTGGCCAGCGCGACGCCGGCCAGCCCCGTGGTCGCGCTGAGCACCTCGTAGCCTTTCCAGCGCAGAAAGCGCCCCAGCATCTCCTGGATGGCTTGATTATCCTCAACGAGTAGCAGCTTTGGCATACGACATCTCCGTGCCCAGGACCAGCCTACCCAGGTGGTGATCAGGCGGCCGCTGGCATTAACGAGCAATTAAGCAACTTGTGTACCGTAGGTTACGGCCGCCGATAGCACGTTGGGTGGATGTGGCATAGGACTTGCAACCCAACACTATAGGTGATTGTACTGAGCTAGCGAGGAGCGGAGTATGACAACGGGACAAGCATTGGCGAGCGGCCTGGCCGGCGCGGTGGCGGTAAATCTTTTGCACGAGTCGGCGCGGCAGGTGCTGCCGCACGCGCCCCGCATGGAGGTTATCGGGATGCGGGCGCTGGCCAAGCTGGCGCGGGCCGCCGATCAGCCGGTGCCGCCGCGCGATCAGCTGTACTGGCTGGCGCTGGCCGCCGACATCCTGAGCAACGGCCTGTACTACAGCCTAGTCGCCGCCGACGATGGCGACAGCGTTGCACGGCGCGGCGTGGGGTTGGGCCTGGCCGCGGGCGTGGGCGGCGCCATCCTGCCGGCGCCGCTGGGCCTCGGGCGGCAGCCGGGGGCGCGCTGGCCGCAGACTCAGCTGCTGACGGTGGCGTGGTACACCGCCGGCGGCATGGTGGCTGCGGCGATCTACCGGCGGCTGACGCGGCGGTAGGTGTGGTAAAATATTCAGACCACCTCTTTATATTGCAGTAGAGCTGTCTGCCGCCGCGCCTTAACTGGTAGCGCCAGCTTGTGGACTGCCGGGAGCACTCATGGGCTGCACGGTCGGCGTCCTGACGGACTTTTTAGGCGGTTTCTACCACCGGCCGCTGCTGGCGGGGATTCATGCGCTGGCGCAGCGCAGCGGTGTGCGGCTGGTGCTGTGTCAGGGCCTCAACAGTGAGATCGCCGAGCGCGAGCTAGCCCACGGCGTGGTGGACGGCTGGATCATGCTGGTCAACACCGCCGACATCCTGGGGCTGATGGCGAGCGGCAAGCCGATCGTGACGGTCAGCGTCACCGCGCCGCCGGCCGGGACGTGGGGCGTGCTCTCGGATAACTACGGCGGCGTCAAGGCCATGATCGAGCACCTGCTGGAGCACGGCCACCGTCGCATCGCCTATCTGGGCAACCTGACCCACGGCGATGTCGTGGAGCGCTTTGCGGCTTACTGTGACACGCTGCGCGCCGCTGGGCTGCCGCTGGACCCCGCGCTGATCCTGGATGTGGGCAGTTACACCGAGCAGGCCGCCGAGGTGGGTCTGCGCCGGCTGCTGGCCGCCGGCCTGCCGTGCGACGCGATCATCGCCTGCAACGATATGCAGGCCCAGCATATCATCGGGCTGCTGGCGGCCGCGGGCTACAGCGTCCCCGACGATCTCGCGGTGCTCGGCTTCGATGACATTGACGCCGCGCAGCGCTGCCGCCCGCCGCTGACCACCGTGCGCCAGCAGTTCGACCGCCTGGGCGAGACCGCGCTGGCGGTGCTGCTGGCGGCGCTGCGCGGCGAGAACCCGCCCGCGCTGACCCACGTGCCGACCGCGCTGGTCGTGCGCCGCTCGTGCGGCTGCGACACGCTGCGCGGCCTGCTGCGCGCCCGGCCGACACAGCTGCCCACCGCTCAGCAGATGGAGCTGCTCAGCCGCCGCCTGGTCAACGTGGCGCTTGATCCGCTGCCCCTGGATGATGAGCGGGCGCCCACCGCCGTCTGGCCGGGCGTCGCCAATCTGGTTGGCGGCGTGTTTGCGGCGGTCGAGGGTTCGATGCTGCCGAGTGCCCAGCAGATCGAGCAGGCCTGGCGCGAGGCGCTGGCGCTCTCGATTGACGTGGCGCGGCTCCACAGCATGGTGCAGCTGATGGAGCAGGCCGGCCGCGACTACTGCGCCGCGGTGCTGGGCGAGTCGGCGGTTGAGCAGCGGCTAACGGTGTTTTTAGACACCGTGCGCCTGGAGCTGCTGCGCACCCGCGTCGCCTATGAGACCGAGCTGGCCGTCTACACCGACCGGCTGCTCCGTGACACCTACACCGTCAGCCAGCTGCTGCTGGGCGACGAGCTTGGCACCCTGGAGCAGCTGACCTGGCTGCGGCATCTGGCGGTGCGCTGGGGCATGCTGTGGCTGTGGGGCGCCAGTGGCCCGCCGCACACCCTGAGTCACAGCGGCAGCTTTGCGGTCACGCCAAAGGCGCAGCTACAGCCGGGCATGAATCTGCTCAGCCGCGCCGTCCCGCCGGCCGCCACGCTGGCGCTGGACGAGCCGCGCGACGCTGCGGATGTCATCGCGCTGTTCCCGGTTTGCAGCGGCGGGCAAAATCTGGGCGTGCTGGCGCTATGCGGCCCCTACGACCAGTGGATGCGCAGCGACAACGAGGATTTGGCGATCTGGGGGACGCTGCTGGCGGTGGCGCTGCAGCGGCGGGCGCTGAGTATCACGCAGGCCACGCAGCAGGCGACGCTTCAGGCCGCGTATGAGCGCGAGCGCTCACTGGCCGACATGGTGCGCGAGCTGGGCAGCCCGGTGATCCCGCTGCAGGCCGATGTGCTGCTGGTGCCGCTGGTCGGCGTGCTGACCGCCGCCCGCACCAGGCAAATCGTCGACAGCGTGCTCGAGAGCGTCAGCGCGCAGCGGGCCACGGCCGTGCTGCTGGACGTGACCGGCGTGCCGGTCGTTGACTCCGAGGTGGCGACGGCGCTGGTGCAGCTGTCGCTGGCGGTTGGCCTGCTTGGGGCGCGGGTCACACTGATCGGCATCCGCCCCGAGATCGCCCAGAGCATCGTCGGGCTGGGCCTGGACCTCGGCCGCATCACGACTCAGCCCAACCTAGCGGCCGCGCTCCAGACGCTGCCGCAGGCCCCCGGCCGGACGCTGCTCAGGGGATGAGCGCGACCGCGACCGGCTCGCCGCGGCGCCAGCCGGGCAGCTGAACCGGCAGGTGCCGGCCAGAGTACAGATCAACCACGTTGAAGGTCGGCGCGTCGGCGAAGCTGCTCTCGGCGACCGCCCAGCCGCCTACGGGCGCGCTGACCAGCGCCGTCGCCGGCGGCAGCCGGGCCGCCTGCAGCGCGCCGCCCAGCCGCTGAATCCCGTAGCCGATCACCGTGCGTGCCAGGTTGGCACCGTTGCTGGCCGTGGGATCATAGGGCCGATCAAACTGTGCCACCACCAGCTCCTGATCATCTTTGCCAAAGCCGACTGGTGCCAGGTCGGCCGCGAGGTCGTGCTCGGCCGCGGCGCCGCCGGCCAGCGAGTACAGCGTGGCGTGCGGCGCCGGCGGGCTGCCGACCAGGAGCAGCGCGGTCGCAGCCGGCCCCACGACAAACGAGTGGGTTGTGGTTGCGCCGTTGACGAGCGCCGGCGTCAGGGCCAGCGGGCTGGCACCGGGATTGCCCAGCAGCGCCTGGGCGCGGTCCTCGAAGACCAGGCGGCCATCGCGGAGCAGCGCGATGACGCCGAAGCCGCTGAGGTCGCCGAGGCCATCGGGGGCGCCGGTGACGCGGCCGGCGCTGCGCTGCGGCGTGCCGCGCTGATCGGCCACGGTGATCGTGGCGCTGCCGGGGTCGGCGCGGTCGGCCAGCGCGTAGGCCAGCGTGCCGTCCGCCGCCAGCGCCAAGCCGTGCAGCGGGCTGGCGGCGTGATCAAAGCTCGCCAGCGTTGCCGGGCTATTCGCCGCCAGCGCGCCGCCGCAGATGCCGCTGTCGCAGCTGTAGGCGACGAAGCCGCTAACCTTCGGCGCGGCCAGCGGGGCGTCGAGCAGCGTGAACGAGTTCGCGCATCGCCAGCAGCCGTGGCGCCACGGCTGCGTTCTGCGCTTTGTAGCCCATCAGGAAGCCAAACACCCGGAAGTCGCCCCGCTCGCTCGCCGGCTGCATATACAGCGCCGCGCCCGTCGATCCCTTTGCGGTGGTGAAGCCCACGCCGGTCGCCCACGGCGCGGGCGGCGCGGGCGCGTCGAGCGCCTCGCTCACCGGCGCGCCATAGATCTGCTCCAGGCTGAGCCGCGCGCGATTCCGCAGCCCCTCGCCGGTGTTGCCATAGGTGGCGCCGTCGCCCAGCAGCGTGTCAACGGCGGCGACGGTGCCGCGGTCGGCGCTGATAAACAGTACCAGCGCACCCAGCCGCTCGACGTGCAGCAGGTCGTCGGGGTAGCTGATCTGCCAGCTGCCATCGGGCGCGGTGTAGGTCTGCAGCGTCGGCGCGGCGGTGATCACTGGCTCGCGCGGTGGAATGCGGCGCGTGGTCGTCGCGGTGGCGGCGGGCGGCGCGACGGGCGGCACGGCGGTGGGTCCGTCGGTGATCACTGGCTCGCGCGGCGGCGTGCGATGGGTCGGCGTCGCGGCGGGCGCGGCGGGCGCGCTGGTCGGCGGCGCCGTCGCTGGGAGAGCGGTGGGCGCTGCGGTGCTCGGCGCAGTGAGGGTCGGTGGGGGCGCGGCGGCGCTGCCACACGCGGTCAGCAGCAGGGTCAATCCTATCAGCCAGCGCAACATATTAGCTCCTCGCTCAATCAATGCGTGATAGCATACACCCCGAGGCCGGCGACCGCTCGGGCGGCTGGCACAATGAATGGAGGGTCGAGATGCGTGCTCAGATTCGCACACTGCAGCGCCGCGAGTGGCTGGTGCTGGGCTGGCTGGCGGCGCTGGCGCTGCTGGCGCTGATTGTCATTGTGGGGCTGCGGGCGCTCAGTGGCCCGGCGCTGCCGCTAACCCGCCTTAACGTCGGGTCGCCCGTCGATTTCCCGTCGGGCGCAGTGACGGCGGTCGAGCTGGCGGCCGATTTTACGCCGCCGGTTGCGCCCATTACCAACGTCGCGCCGGCCGATCCAGGCCGTCTGCCGCTGCTCGTGGCCCACGAGGCCGGCAACTTCGTGGCCTTCTACGGCCGTGATCCGCACTCCGGCTGCCGGCTGCTCTGGGTTGCGGCCGACGAGCGCTTCAATGATCCATGTCATGGCGCTAGCTACAGTCGCGCCGGCCAGTACCGTAATGGCCCGACTTCGCGCAACCTCGACCGCTTCCCGCTGACGGTCGGCGCGGATGGCCAGCTGCAGCTCGATCTCGCACAGTTTCAGCCGGGGGCGTCTACACGCTAGGCGCAAACCGCGCGACAGTGCGGGTCATCGCTGCGCTGCGCCGCCCCGGTCTTCGCTGACAGGCGTAGATCATACCCTGAAATCCAACGCTGCTGGCTGAGATTGTGCTATCGCCGCGCCGCCGCTGGCAGCGCCGCGCTCCTTCAAACTGCTGCTTGACAACTGCTTACATAGGGCCTATTATCCAAATAACACCGTTATTTGAGATTGTCAGCCAATGAGCGCAGCCAAATCGTCAACCGCAGCCACGCGCGCCGAGCGGACCCGCGCCGGCAGCCAGCAGCGCCGCGAGCAGGCCAAGCACGATCTGCGGGCCGCGATCATCGAGGCCGCCGCCGAGCTGTTCGTGGCGCACGGCTACGCCGGATTTTCGCTGCGGCAGGTCGCCGAGCAGGTCGGGTATTCCGCGACCACCATCTATCTCTATTTTGAGAACAAAGACGATCTCTTGTTCACGGTCGTTGACCAGGGCTTTGCGCGGTTCGGCGAGCAGCTGGCCGTCGCTGCCGCCAGCACAGCTGATCCATTTGAGCGGCTGGTGGTGATGGGGCGGGCGTATGTGGCGTTTGGGCTGGCGCAGCCGGCCCACTATCAGCTGATGTTTATGCAGCGCGCGGATTTTTTGCTGAGCTGCCGCACCGGCGAGACCGCGCCGCGCATTGATGCCTTTGCGGTGCTCCAGGAGGCTGTCGCCGCCGCGCTGGCGGCCGAGGTCATCGGGCCTGGCACAGTGCAGTCGCTCAGCGACATGCTGTGGGCGGTGATGCACGGCATCGTCGCGCTGGCGATCAGCATGCCGTTCATGGATGCCGCGCGGGTCGCGGCCACGCAGGCGCAGCTGGAGGCAGTGCTGCGCGCGGGCTTGCGCACCGGCTAATTTTTTCGCCCGTAGTTAATGCCGTTATCCTGATAATCATCGTTATCCGGGACGGCACAATGACTCTCTTTGCCTCGTGGTTAGCGCCGTTATCTTTATAAGCATCGTTATATCGGAGGTCGGAATGGCAACGATTTTTGCTCTGAGCAGCTGGCTGGTCATGCCGTGGTGGCTGGCCATGATCTTTGCGCCGCGCTGGCGCTGGACCACGCGGCTGGTGTCGTCGCTGTGGATCGTGGCGCCGCCGGCGCTGCTGTACGTCGTCCTGATCGGGCCACAGCTGGGCAGCATCCTGCCGCTCCTCGCCAGCCCGACGCTGCCGGGCATCATGGCGCTGCTCGGCTCGCCGCTGGGCGCGACGGTCGGCTGGGTCCATTTTCTGGCCTTCGACCTGTTTGTTGGCCGCTGGATCTTTTTGGAGGGCCGGCGGCTGGGCTGGCCGTTCTGGATCACCAGCCCGCTGCTGGCGCTGACGCTGATGATCGGCCCGGCCGGCTGGCTGGCCGCGCTGCTGGTTCGCAGCGTGCGCGGCGCGCAGCCGCAGAGCATCAATGTCCCACAAGGAGCACTGCAATGACCGCAACGCCTGCCCCGACGACCACGCCGCGCCGCGTGGCCTTGACCACGCCGCTGCGCTGGGCGCTCGCGACGAACCGCCCGCTGGCGCTGCTGGGCCTGGGTATGCTGGGCCTGCTCGTAGTCTGCCTGGCTGGCCTGGCGCTGGACCCGCGCACCATCACCGGCGCGCCCGCCTGGCTCGAAGCCGACCAAGTTTGCGGTGTCAATCGCCGTCTACGCCGGGACGCTGCTATGGATGCTGGGCCTGGTCACGGGCTACCGGCGCACGGTCCGGGCGGTGGCGTGGGTCACGGCGGCCACGTTGGCGGTCGAGATGGTGATCGTCGTGCTGCAGGTTGTGCGCGGCACCACCAGCCACTTCAACATCTCGACCCCGTTCAACGCCGCGCTGTTTGCCGTCATGGGCATGCTGATCATGGTCTTATGGCTGACAACAGTGGTGGCGGCCGGGCTGCTGCTGCGCCAGCGGCTGGCGGATCAGACGCTGGCCTGGGGCATCCGGCTGGGGCTGATCACGGCGGTCGTCGGCATGGGGCTGGCGTTTTTGATGACCAGCCCGACGGCGGCGCAGCTGGCCTCGTATAGCACGGCGCAGCCGTCGCTGCTTGCGGGCGCCCACAGCGTCGGCGTGGACGACGGCGGGCCGGGCCTGCCCGTGGTCGGCTGGAGCACGGCCGGTGGTGATCTGCGGGTCGCGCACTTTGTCGGGCTGCACGCGATGCAGGTGCTGCCGCTGGTCGGCTGGTGGCTGGCGCGGCGGTCGCGGCTGCGGCCCCGGCAGCGGCTGGCGCTGATGTTCGTCGCCGGCGCTGGCTACCTGGCGCTGGTCGCGCTGCTGACCTGGCAGGCGCTGCGCGGCCAGCCCGTGCTGGCGCCGGATGCGCTGACCCTCGCGGCCGGCGGCGCGACGCTGGCGGTGCTGGGCGCGGCCGTGCTGGCGGCGCTTGCGTGGCCAGCGCGGGCTGGCGCTGGGCAACGGTTGGCGCAGTAGCGGCAAAGGGTTACTATAGTTGGTGGTGCATAGCGGCGCCCAGTCATCGCAACTCGTTGACATAAAAACGAAAGCGGCACAATCAATGTGCCGCTTTCGTGCGTCGCTTGGCCGATGCGCTACGCCGCGATACGCTCGCCGGTGTAGCGGGAGTCCACGGTGGCCCACGGCGGCACCTCGGCCGCGGTCAGGGCGACGGCCAGCACCTCATCGAGCGTGTCAACTGGTACAAAGGTCAGCTCGTCGCGGACCTCGCGCGGCAGATCGTCCAGGTCGGCCTCGTTGCGGCGCGGCAGGATAATGGTCCGAATGCCGGCGCGGTGGGCGCCCAGCGCCTTCTCCTTGATGCCGCCGATCGGTAGCACCTTGCCGCGCAGCGTGATCTCGCCGGTCATCGCCACGTCGTCGCGCACCAGGCGGCCCGTCGCGGCCGAGGCCAGCGCCGTCGCCAGCGTGATGCCGGCCGAGGGGCCGTCCTTCGGCACGGCGCCGCCGGGGACGTGGATGTGGACGGCGTGGGTGTCGAAAAAGTCCGGCGCAATGCCCAGCGTGCGGGCGCGCGACCGCACGTAGGTCAGCGCGGCCTCGGCGCTCTCGCGCATCACGTCGCCGAGCTGTCCGGTGATCTTCAGCTCTTTGGCGCCGGGGACGACCGCGGCCTCGACAAAAATAATGTCGCCGCCGACCGGCGTCCAGACCATGCCGGTGCTGATGCCCGGCTGATCAATGCGCTCGTGGGCCTCGTTGAAATAGCGCGGGCGGCCCAGCGCCTCGCCGATAAACTCGGGCGTCACGACGAGCGGGCGGGGCGTCGCGGCGTCGGCCAGGCGGCGCGTGGCCTTGCGCAGCACCGCGCTAACCTGGCGCTCCAGGCTGCGCACGCCGGCCTCGCGGGTGTACGCCGTGATCAGCGTGTGTAGCGCCGGCTCGGCCACCGTGATCTCGTCGTCGGCCAGGCCGGTGGCCCGCAGCTGCTTGGGCAGCAGGTGAGTTTGGGCGATCCGCACCTTCTCGTCCTCGGTGTAGCCGCTCAGCTCGATGACCTCCATGCGGTCGCGCAGCGCCGGCGGCACGGTGTCCCAGGTGTTGGCGGTGGCGATAAACAGCGCCTTGCTCAGGTCGAACGGTAGGTTCAGATAGTGGTCAGTAAAGGTGTTGTTCTGCTCGGGGTCGAGCACCTCCAGCAGTGCCGCCGCCGGGTCGCCGCGGTAATCCTGGCCGATCTTGTCGATCTCATCGAGCAGGATCACTGGGTCGGCGCTTTTGGCGCGGCGCAGCTCCTGGATAATCCGGCCGGGCGCCGAGCCAATGTAGGTCCGCCGAAAGCCACGGAGTTCGGCCTCGTCGCGCACGCCGCCCAGGCTGATGCGGATAAAATTGCGGCCCAGGGCACGGGCGATGCTCTGGCCCAGGCTGGTCTTGCCCACTCCGGGCGGGCCAACGAACGCCAGGATCGGCTCGCGGCTGCGCTCGCCGCCGTCCAGGCCGCGCTCGGCCAGGCGCTGCTTGACCGCCAGGTGCTCAATGATACGCTCTTTGATCGGGTCGAGGCCGTAGTGGTCCTCGTCAAGCACGGCCTGGGCGCGGGCCACGTCGATCTGCTGGCCGGTCGTGACGCCCCACGGCAGCTCGGTGATCAGCTCAAGATATGTGCGCACCATCTGGTACTCGGGCGACGCGGTGTTCATGCGCTCCAGGCGATGAAACTCGCGGTCGGCCTCGGCGCGGGCCTCGCTCGGCAGCGCCAGCGCCGCGAGCTTATTGCGCAGGTCGTCAAGCTCGGCGGCCTCGGCGTCGTCCTCGCCCAGCTCTTTCTGGATCGCCCGCAGCTGCTGGCGCAGAAAAAACTCGCGCTGCTGGTTGTTGGCGCCGTCCTGGACCTCCTGGCGCAGCCGGGCCTGCACGTCGAGCAGCGTCAGCTGCTTGGCGTAGAAGTCGCGGACTTTGCCGAGGCGGGCGCTGATGTCGAAGGTTTCGAGCAAATCCTGGCGCTCGGCGAACGTGTAGTCGGCCGAGTAGCCGGTGTTGTCGGCGAGCTGGCCGGGGTCGGTGATGCTGCGGACGAAATTGCGAATCTCCTGCGGCACGTTTGGGCGGCGCTCCAGCACGGCATCGATCGCGGCGTGGACCTCGGTGGTCAGCGCGGCCAGCGCCGGCGTCGCAATGATTGTGTCGGGCTGCTCAGTGAAGCTCCAGGCCGGGTACGCGGTGTCAGCGGCGGCCTCGCCCAGCACGGCGCGGACCAGGCCGCGCACGACCAGGCCGCTCTCGCCGTTCGGCAGCGCGCCGACCTGCTCGATGCGGGCCACCACGCCGACGCGGTGGAGCTGGAGGTCAAGCGGCGCGGCGCTGTCGGCGTCCTCGCGGCGGGCCACCAGCAGGAGCAGCTGGCCGTGGCGCTGCGCCGCCTCGACGGCTGGGAGATCCTGGGTCTCCAGCGGCAGGCGCATCACGGTGTGGGGGAAAACCACCGCGCCGTCCAAGACAACCAGCGGCAGGGTGGTGTGGGTGGCAGTTGCGTTCATTGTTGGTGTCCTTCGTCAAAGTGGAACCGTAGTTCCGCAGGTAGTATGGAATACGGCCGCCCGGCTGTCAAGGATCTGGAATATCTCTTCCACTTCGTTAACATTTCGGTAGAATACAGGGCGACAGCAACGGAGTCAGTATGTCGCACCTGCCCGGACGTGACCGCAAAGACGCCCGCCGCAACCACGAGCGCGTGGTCGCCGCCGCGCACGCGCTGTTTGCCCAGCGCGGCACGGCCGTAACGATGGAGGAGGTCGCGCTGGCGGCCGGCGTGGGAGTCGGCACGGTCTACCGCTGCTTCGGGAGCAAGGAGCAGCTGTTCGCCGCCGTGAGCCGCACGGTCTGCCACGCCGCCCACAACTCGCTCCACGCGGCCGCCACGGCCTGCGCCGACCCGGCCGCGCAGCTCCTGGCGCTGGTCGCGATGCAGTACCAGCGCAGCGCCGAGCAGTCCGCGCTGCTAGAGCTGCTGGCCAGCGGCAGCTGCGGTCTCCACACCGAGCAGCAGCAGCTCTATGCCCAGCTGGAGGCGCTGCTGGCGCGCATCATTGCCCGCGGCCAGCAGGCCGGCGCCATGCGAGTCGGCGACCCCGCGGTGCTCGCCGCGCTCTGCGCCGAGCTGCTGACGCCGCGCACGCTGCATAAAATCCAGCACCTGACCGGCGGCTCGGCCGACGAGGTGGCTCAGCAGGTTGTGAGCTTCATGCTCGGCGGGCTGGCGAGTAGCGAGTAGCGAGTAGCGAGCGAGCTGAACCGCAAAGACGCAAAGACGCAAAGAGCGCAAAGACTGCAAAGACTGCAAAGACTGCAAAGGCGGGGAGCGGGGGAGATTTAACGCAGAGGCGGGGAGCGGAATATTCGGCTCGCGGCGCCGGCCTGCCGGTCGTGCGGTATGAGGCGCCGCGAGCGTGGATGCGCTGCTGCTTAGCTCAGCAGTGGAAAGCTTACGGCGATCACCCAGGCGATCAGCGCCGCTGTGGCCAGCGCCGCCGGAAACGGGTTGCCGGTGCGGCGAGTCAGGCGGTCGCCCATCACGCCAAACAGCGCAAAGGTCACGATCAGGATCGGCAGGATCAGCAGAATAAAAAATAGGCCGCGGTCCAGCGCAATCGCCAGCCCCAGCGACAGGACAAAGATCAGCTTGGTCGCGGCGTACTGCCAGCTGGCCTGGCTGCTGCGCTGGCTGCTGACCAGCCAGGCGTCGGCGACAAAGTACAGCGCCGCCAGCGTCCAGATCACCACCGCCCACGGCACGCGGCGCAGCGGCGGCAGCATGTTGAGCCACCAGAACTCGGCGACCACGCCCAGCCCGATTATCACAAAGCCGACCAGCAGCAGCGCGGTGCCAATCGTCGCGGGCCAGCGCAGGCGGCGCAGCGCAGGCAGCGGCGAGACCCCCGCGGCCGCCGCGCCGACCATGAGCAGCAGGCCGTAGAGGCCAAAGTGCAGCGCGACATACGAGCCGACCGCGATCGGCAGCGCGTCGGTCGGGGCGAAGCGCAGGATGATCGGCGTCAGCACGCCGGCACCGCCGCTGATCAGGAGCAGGCGGCGCCAGCCCAGGTCGGCGCTGATCGGCGCGGCTGGGCGGCGGCGAAACATAAAATACGTCAGCGACCACCACATCCAGACTACGCCCAGCACCAGCACGCCGACCGCCGGCAGCCGCACATCGGTCAGAATCGGCGTCGTGCGGCTGGTCGCGGTGATGCCGTCCACCCAGCGCACCGCCTGCTCCAGGCTGGTGTGCGACCAGATGACCAGCGCGTGCTCGGCACCGCCCACGAACTGCACCTCGCCGGCCGTGCCAGCGCCGAAGTCGCCGTAGCGCACGCCGGGCTGCACGGCCTCGACGGTGCGGCGCTGGATCGCCGCGCGGCCCATCTCTTTGATGGCGCCAGTCTCCCAGGCACCAGTCAGCACCAGCAGATTCCGCACGTCGGGCGCGGCCTCGGCCACCAGCGAGACCGCGATCGTGCCCGCGATGTCCGGGTGGGCGTGGGCGTACTCGACCACCGCCGCCGAGCCCATCGAGTGACCCAGCAGCACAATCGGTAGCGTCGGCCACTGGCGGCGCGTATCCTGGACCACGGTGTCGAGCTGCGCCTGACGCTGCGCCGCATCGGTGGCGAAGGGCGCGCCGTTTTTGCCCTGGCCGGCAAAGTCAAACGTCACCGCCGCGTACTGGCTGCGCGCCAGCGTCGAGGCGAACGGCCACATGATCTGCTGCGAGCCGCTGAAGCCCTGCGCGATCACGACGACGGCTTTGATCGGCAGCGGCTGCGGGTCGTAGCGCGGCGAGTCGGGGTCCTGCGGGATAAAGCGGGTCAGCGGCACGCCGGCCACCACGGCGCGCTCAGTCTGAACCTGAAAGTTGACCGTGCCGAGCGCGATCAGCACGTTGGCGATCAGCACCGCGCTCAGCAGAAAAAACACCATGTGGTACACCGGCCAGCGCCCAATGTCGCGCCCGCGCAGCCGCACAACCTCGTGGCCGACCGTCTCAAACTCTGTTGTCACACCAACCTCGTTGCTTGCATGTATGTCGCGCTCACTTCTCTTAACATTCCGTCACACAAGGCTGCCCCCAGCGCGTGGCGGTCTTCTATAGTATAACCAGTCTGCGCGCGCCGCCCGACGTTTGCCAAACTGTGGCGGCTGACGTATCCTAGCCGCACTGCAACAGGTATAGAATTGTTAAGATGATGACTGATCAAGCCCTGCTAGTGTGTCTGCTGGCGACCGAGCACTACGCCGTGCCGCTGAGCAGCGTGCGCGAGGTGACGCGCTGGCGTGCCGCGCGGCCGATCCCTGGCACGCCGCCGACGATCCTGGGCGTGATCCACCAGCGCGGCGTCGTGGTGCCGGTTGTGGATATTCGCTCGCTGCTCGGACTCGACTCGCCGGCGCCGGGCAAAACGGCGCGGCTGGTACATATCGAGCACGGCGGCACGCTAGTGGCGCTGGTGACCGACTGCGTTGAGGACATCTGGACGCCGACCGCCCCGGCCGAGGCGCCGCCAATGCTGCCGGCCGAGCAGGCGCGGCTGCTCAGCGGCGTGCAGCGCTGGCACGATGCGCCGCTGGCGGTGCTGCAGGTTGCGGCGCTGTTCGAGACGCTGCTGCGCCAGGCCCATGCCTAGCATTATCCTGGTGACGAGCGGCGACCAGCAGTGGGCGCTGCCGCAGGCCGCGGTGCAGTCGCTGGATCGCGACGAGCCGAGCTTGGGCCTCGTCGCGGCGCTTGGGCTGGCGGCGGTGCCGGAGCGGTATACGCTGCTGACGACCGCGGGCCACGCGCTGGGCGTCGCCGCCGCCGACCTCGTGCCGGCCGCCGATCTGCTCGCGCTCCCTGACGGCCTGCGTGGCCAGACTCATCCGGCAGTCATCGGACTCATTGTGTATAATGAGATGCTCATCCCCTACCTTGATCCACAGGCGCTGGCGCCGGCCCCGCTTCCACAGGAGACCACGCAATGACTACCGCGCTCCCGCCCCAGACCGCCCAGCCGGTCGAACTCATTAGATTTACATAACCCACTCCGCCAGCGCAGCTTTATCACTAATGTGATCGTCGGCTCAGCGCTATTTAGCCTGCTGCTTTCTGGCGGCATCGTGCTGTACTGGGCAATCTCGCGGGACACCACGCTGCTGCGGCTGCTGGTGCCGTTTGGCTTTAACCTGATCGCCGATATGGTCGCATCGGCGCTGGCGCAGCGCAGCCGCCCGATTGTCGCAGCGCGCGTCGTGGAGATCGGCGCGATCCTGGCGATCACAATGGGGACGCTGATCATCAACGGCGTGACCGGCAGCGTGCCGTCGCTATACGTGCTGCCGGTAATGCTGGCTGGCCTCTTGTCGGGCATGGCCGAGAGCATTATCATCGGCGCGGTGGCGGTCGCGAGCTATCTGGTGGCGGTCGGGGTGCAGTTTCAGGCGATGACAAACGGCGACCCGCTGATCCTGGCCACCAGCGGCGCCGGCCTGTGGGTGCTAGTGATCGGCTACATCGGGATTTTTGTGCTGGTGATTTTTATGATTGGCCTGTCCTCGCGCGCCGTCGAGGCCAGCAATGCGCAGGCCAAAGCCCGCGCCTATGAGATTTTTCAGTCTAGCCAGCAGCTGGTCGCCAAAAACGCCCAGCAGGTCGAGCTTGGCTCCGACCTCGCCGCCGCCGCCGCCGAGCTGTCGTCGACCTCGCAGCAGCAGGCCAGCGGCGCCACCGAGCAGGCCTCGGCGGTCAGCGAAATCTCGTCCACGATTGAGGAGCTGGGCTACACCGCGCGCCAGATCGCCCAGTCGTCCAGCCAAGTGACTGATGCGGCCGTGACCACGCTGGAAAACCTCAGCTCGGGCCAGGTGGTGGTCGATGAGAGCGTCGCGGCGATGGACCGCATCAAAACGAAAGTCCAGGATGTCGCCACGCGCATCCTGAGCCTGGGCGAGCGCTCGCAGCAGATCGGCGAGATCATCGACATCATTGACGACATCGCCGACGAGACGCATCTCCTGGCGCTCAACGCCGCCATCGAGGCGGCGGGCGCGGCCGAGCATGGCCGGCGCTTCGCGGTCGTCGCCGCCGAGGTCAAAAATCTTGCCAACCGCTCGATGACGGCGGCCAAAGAGGTCAAGGCGGTCGTCGCCGAAATCCAGGCCGCGACGGCGGCGGCGGTGATGTCCACCGAGGAGGGCGTCAAGGAGGTCGACCGCGGCGCGCAGCTGGTGGCGCGCTCGGGCGAGGTCATGGACTCCATCGTGATGATGGCCGAGCGCACCGTGCAGTCGGCCCAGGAGATCAGTCTGGCGACGGCGCAGCAGCAGACCGCCAGCGAGCAGGTCGTTGAGACGATGCGCGAGGTGGCCGAGGTGTCGCGCCAGACCGCCAGCGGCTCACGCCAGATGGCCGAGGCGGCCACCACGCTGACCACCATCGCCGAGCGGCTGCACGGCCTCAGCTCAACCTAGCGCGCACCGCGCCGCCCCGAAAATCGCCGCCGCACAACGCGCCGCGCTGCCTGAGCAGTGCGGCGCGTCGTTGTTTGCTGTGATCATGCGCGGTACGCTTTGCGATGCTTACGGCTGCGCCGGCGACAACTCCTCGGCCTGGGCTTGTAGGCGGGCGGCCAGGACCGTGCGCAGCTCGCGCAGACGAGTTTTGTAGGCCGGCGCGACAATCGAGTCGGTCCACATAATCAGGGCGTCCTCGTTGTTGTCGGTGTAGTAGCGCCGGCGGGTGCCGCGGGCCTCGAAGCCATACTTGCGATACAGCGCCTGGGCGACCTCGTTGGACACCCGGACCTCCAGCGTCAGCGCGGTCGCGCCCAGCTCCAGCGCGGCATCGATCAGGCCATTCAGCGCCAGCTCGCCGATGCCGCGGCCGCGCACCTCGGGCGCGCTGGCCAGCATCGTGATGTGGCCCTCGTCCACTGTGAGCCAGACGCCGCCGTAGGCCACCACCGGGTAGGGGCTGGGCGGCAGCGGCGCGCCGAACAGGCTCGGCAGCAGCGTGGCCAGCCAGTTGCGGCGCGGCGGCTCGGGCGCGAAGTGGTGCGGCTGGCTGCGCGAGGCCCGCACCACCACGTAGCGGCACTGCTCGGGCGAGCGCAGCTCACGCAGGTAGGTCGTGGCGGCCCACAGCGTCGTAAAGCTGCGGCGCTCGATGCTCTGCACCTGCGGCACATCGCTCTCGCGCATTGGCTCAAGAAAATAGTACACGGCGGCTGATTATTGCTTGCCGAGCGGCGTCGCCTTGCCGTTGTCGATGACGAAGTGCTTGTCGTACTCGCCGTTCGGCCCCCACTTGCCGCCGGTCTCCAGCGTCCCGGTCACTTCGACCAGGCCCCAGACGTAGGAGTTGCCCTCGCCAACATTCAGCTGCTGCGACAGGTCGGGCGGGAAGCCGTCCAGGGCGATGGTGCGGCCCTCGGGGCGCGGGTTGAGGCCGGCGGGCAGGTCGGGGGTGCGCTCGCGGCTGACGCGCTCGACCAGCAGGCCGGAGGTGGCGGGCGACCAGAAATAGTAGGCCTGCGTCGTGATCGGCTTGCCCGTGAACTCCGCCGGCCGCTCGGCGAGGTCGAAGAACGAGGTTTTGCCGGCGGCCAGCGGCTGGTTGGGCAGCTGCGCGACCTCGGCCTCGACTTTTTGCAGCGCTTTGGCGGCTTTGACATCCAGGCGGTACTGGTAGGCGCCCTCGGGGCCAAACGCCCCCAGCTCAAAGCGGCCGGTCACCTCGACGGTGCCCCAGACCGAGTCGGCCGGGCGATGGAGGCTGGCGGTCACATCGGCGGGAAAATTATCGAGCCAAACGGCGCCAGTGGCCGGCACGCCCACGGCGGTGGTGTCGGCGCTACACTGGTGGCTGGCGTCGCAGCTGACGCTGGCATAGATCGGCTGGGCATCGTTGACGCCATCGACGGCAGTGCTGACGCCCGGCAGCAGCACGGCGACGCTGGGGCTGCCAGGTTTCCATAAATACGTGCCAATCGCCGTCACATCCTGGCCCGCGAAGGCCGTGGGGCGCTGGGTCAGATCATAGATAGTTGGTGGTGAGCTGAGTAGGCCGCCGGCGCCGCACCCCGCGAGCAAGCTGGCAGCGACCAGCATCAAAACAGGTCGGACAGACCGCATGTGGTGCTCCTTTGACGGCGGGATTATAACAGACGCGCCCCGCTTACTGGCGGCGGAGCAGCAGCTGTACCACCGTCACCGGGCAGTCGGCGGGAGTTCCTAGCTCGGCCGCGCCGCGCCAGCCGTGGCCGGCGAAGGTCACGGCGCCTGCCTCGCGGCTGGCCTCGTTGGCCTCGCGGCCGCTGACGGCCTGGTCGGTCACCGTGCGGTAGAGCGCCCAGGGCAGATTATTGCGGTAGAACGCGAGCACATCCGGCTGCGGTAATCCGACGACCAGCGTCGTCTGGAGCTTGCCGACGTTGGGGAGCGCGTAGCTTTGGATCACCACGGCGCCGGGTGGCATCGGCAGATTGGCCGGGAAGCCATCGGCCAGTGGCGCTGGCTGCTCGGCGTGGGCGCAGCCAGGCAGCGGCGCCAGCGCCTGCCGGGTCAGCCGGGCGTTGAGCCGCGCCACCGTGACCCGGTGGGCGCCGCCGATGGTGCCAAGCAGGGCCAGCGCGAGGCTAGCCCTGAGCAGCAGCGGTTTGCGGTAGCGGCGAAGCAGGTGCATTGGCGACTCCCAGCGACGCCCCGCATGGCGCCGGGCCATGCGGGGTGTCGCGCTGGAACGCTCGGCGCTAGCGGCGCACGACTGGGAGGTACTGGATCAAGTTCGGGGCGTTGACCACGATCACCTGGGCGGCGATGTTGCTGCTGGGCTTGCCGCGCGAGTCAGTGACCGTCAGGGTTGCGCGGAAGTTGCCGGGCGTATTGTAGGTGTGGCTGATCGTCGGTGTGCTCTGGCTGACCGCCGGCGAGCCGTCGCCAAAATCAAAGCGATACGTTGTGATCGTGTCGCCCACGTCCGTGTCGCTGGAGCTGGCACCGCTGAGCGTGACCTGGAGCGGCGCCGGCCCGATCAGCCGCGAGCTGCTGAGGGCCGCCTGGGGCGCGGCGTTGGGCTGGCAGAAGCGGTTGCCGCGCAGCGTGTAGCTAAACGGCGAGGAGTCAAAGCCGGCGCTGGGCGCATTGTCGGGCGTGGCGCCGCCGCCGGTCGGCAGCCCCACCGTGATGCGGCTAAAGATTTTCGTGAGCGTCTGGCCCGGCTGCGGATTGCCGAGCTGGCCGGTTGGGACCACAATCGTGATCGATCCGTCGGCGCTGTAGGCGCTGGCGGCGTCGGCCGGGCCGGTGCCGGACGGGTTGGTGTAGTTAAAGCTGACGGTGTTGGCCGCATTGGTGCGCATATCAACGCTGACCGCCTGGCTGAGCGGGTTGGTGAAGTTGACCGGCCAGACCGTGTTGGGCGTCAGCGTCGCCAGGCTCTTCATCTTGAGCGTAAACACCAGCTTTTGAACGCCGCCACTGAAAAACGGCTCGCCAATCGAGATTTTTTCGATCTCGTGGCTGTCGGTCATGTCGAGCGCGTCGGCCGGCTCGTCGGTGAGGACGGTGATGCCCGGCAGGACGCACGGGCTTTCGGCGGGCGTCGCTGAGCCGTCCACGCGCACCTCGCGGCAGAAGGCGCCCTCGCCGCGGGCGTTGACGGCCCGCACGCGATAGTAGTAGGTCGTGCCAGGCGCGGCCGTGGTGTCGTCATAGGTTGTCTTGGTCGCCGTCGCGTTGGCCAGGAAGACCTCGGCGCCGGGGGCCGTGCCACGGTAGATTTTATAGCCGGTGATCGGGCTGCCGCCGTTGTCGGGCGCCTGCCAGCTCACATGCACGCCGCTGCCGTCGCGGGTGGCGCTGACCGGCGGCGCCGCCGGCACGACTGGCTCGGCCGGGCTGGGATCGTACTGCGCAAACAGCCGCCGCCCGCCCGACTGCCGGGCAATCGTCGCCAGCGCGGAGAATGAGTTTTCGGTGCCGGTCACGCAGCCGCCGATGCAGCCGTCGGCATAGCCCACCAGCACGCGGCCCTGCTTGTCGACGGTCACGTCCATGAAGTCGAGGAGGTTGCGGTCGTTGCCGCAGGTCGTGCCGCCGGTGCAGATCGAGCCGCGCTGGACCGGGTCGGTCGGCGTGGCATCGGCGGTCAGCCAGGTCACGCCGCCATCAAAGGTGTGCGCGATGTAGAGGTGCCACTCGCCGTGGAAGGTCGCGGCGTCCTGCGAGTTGCCGCCGGTCGGCGTCCCCAAAAAGGCGAAGGCCGCGCGGTTGCCGTCGCCGGCGATCATCGCCGGGAACACGGTGTTCTGAATGCCAAACGTCACGCCGACATCCTGGTCATTGGTCCAGGTCTGGCCGTGGTCGCGCGAGACCGCGACCCGCGGGTGGCCGTCGCTATTCTGGTAGCCGAAGTACACGGTGTTATCGCTGCCAATTCCTACCGACGGGTCGGAGTCGCCTGGCAGGCTGGCCGGCACCTGGTAGACGGCCCAGTTGACGCCGTTGTCGCGTGAGACCGCGACGCCCTGGTGGCCGCCGCAGCCTTTGTTTGGCACGTAGGCCGTGCCGTCGGGGCCGACTTTGACGTGGCCGTGCAGGCCGCCGCACTGCGAAATAGTGTACAGCGGCGTGCCAGCCGGAAAGGTTTGGCCGCCGTCCAGGCTGGCCGAGCAGAAGGCGCTGGCGATGCTCTGGGAGCAGTAGTAGACCGTGTGGCTGTAGGCTGTCGTCGCCGTCACTGGCGGCGTGCCGGGCAGCGGCGGCGTGGTCGAGAACGGGCCGCCGCCGAGGCTCTGGTGGTCAACGCCGGAGTTGGCCGGGCCGCCCTGGTTGGGCACCCAGTTTTCGCCGTCGTCATCGGTGTGCGCCGACAAACTGCCCTCGCCGGTCAGCTGCGATACCAGCGTGCGCCCAGTTTTGCAGTCGGTGAACAGAATCGGATCGAGGCTCTGCGCCGAGGTCGGCGCGCTTTTATCGAGCCAGGTGTCTTTGGCTGGCGATGAGCAGTCGTCGAAGCTGACCCGCAGCGTCGTCAGGTAGGACTGAAACATCACATTGCCGGTGTTCCAGTTGGCGCCAATCGACGGCTCGCCGGCGTCGGTGCCCATGCCGGCCGGCGGCGTGTAGTTCTGGTAGCGCGGCACGATGCCGGTACCGGGCGCCGGGTTGGTCGCCTTCTGCTCCAGCTTGATCAGGCCGGTGATGCTTTCACCGGCCGGCGCAAACGGCGCGACCCGCACCGTATACACGCCCGCGACCGCCGGGATGATCGCCACCTCGGGGTCGCTGCTGGAGGCCGCCGTGGCGATCTCGCTGCCGTTGCGGAGAATATATACGTCGAAGTCGGCGGCGGTGTTGGTCCAGCCGATCTGAATCCGCACCTGGTGGGTCATGTTGTAGCTGGCCGGCACATTGATCGTCAGCTCGTAGTCGTCGCAGGGCGCGGCCGTGCAGTCCAGCGTGCCGGTCTGGGCGGTCGGGTTGGCGACAACGAATGGCCCGGCGCTGTAGCTGAGCATGGTGGTGGTCGTCGAGAGGGTGCCGCGGGCCGGGCTGGCCGCCTGGGTGGCGATGGCGACCAGCGAGCCGACCAGCGCGACAATTACGGCGATGGCTGACAAACGCCAGCCACGGTGGCGCGCCAGCGCGCTGCTGAAGGAAGGTGATCTCACAGCCTGCTCCTTAGTTCCAATGAACAATCTACGTCAACGTGAGCTGGACAGGATGGGATTTAGACGGTCGTATTAACCAATTTCTAACTTTTAGGCCGGAACTATACCAAAAACAGCAGCAAACGTGTGGCGATCAGACAATGCGGCGACGTGGTACGGGCGACGGTGGCGGCGGCGCGTGGCTCAGAAGTTTGTGAAAAAGTTGACAATCTCCGGGCGGGTTTCTATACTTGTGCGCTACAGCAACGGAGCAAGAAGTGGACCAACTGAGCCTCGAGCAACCTGATATTCCTGATGTTGTCGTGCGCCGTCTGCCAATTTATGCCCGCACGCTGGCGTACCTCCAGGCTGAGGGCATTAAGTCGGTCTCCTCGCAGCAGCTGGGCGAGCGCATCAGCGTCACCGCCGCGCAGATTCGCAAAGATTTATCGTGGTTTGGCGAGTTTGGCAAGCAGGGCATTGGCTACGATGTCGACAAACTGCTCGGCCACATCACCCGCATCCTGGGCCTGACCCAGAACTGGCCGGTCGCGCTGGTCGGACTAGGCCACCTCGGGCAGGCGATTGCGCGCTACGAGGGCTTTCGGCAGAATGGCCTCGATATTACGGCGCTCTTTGACGCCGACCCGGCGAAGATCGGCACCGCGATCAACGGCCTGACGATCTTCGCCGACGCCGATCTCGCCGCGATTGTGGCCCGCGACAACATCCGCCTGGCGATTGTGGCGGTGCCGGCGACCAAAGCCCAGGAGGTCGTGGATCGGTTGGTGGCGGCCGGCGTGCGGGCGATCCTGAACTACGCGCCGATTATTACGCAGGTGCCGGACGGCGTGTGGGTCCGCCACATTGATCCGGTGACGCAGCTCCACAGCATGACCTACTATCTGGCCCGCGAGGAGTCGCAGAGCTTGCCGGAGGCGCCGGCCGCCTAACATATTGCAGCTTAAACGACGACCGCCCGGCCACTATTGGCCGGGCGGTTTGCGTGGCTGGGATGCGTCTTAGAGGTCGTAGACCGCGCTGAACTTGCTCTGAAGATAATTGAGGTAGGGCTTGGCCGTCAGCGGCTGGCCGGTGGCGCGCTGGATCAGGTCGTTGGGCAGATACTGCGAGCCGTACTGGTGGACATGCTCGCGCAGCCACGCCAGCAGGCCGCTGTACTCGGCCCGCGCCAGCTCGGCGCTGAGGCCCGGCTGGTCGCGCTGGGCCTGTTCCCATAGCTGCACCGACAGCACATTGCCAATCGTGTAGGTCGGGAAGTAGCCGAGCAGGCCGCCGGACCAGTGAACATCCTGGAGGCAGCCGCGGCGGTCGTCGGGCGGCGTGACACCGAGCAGCTCCTGCATTTTGGTGTTCCAGGCCTCGGGCACATCGCGCGCCTGGAGCGATCCCTCGACCAGCGCCGTCTCCATCTCGAAGCGCAGCAGAATATGGAGGTTATAGGTCAGCTCGTCGGCCTCGACGCGAATAAACGACGGCTGCACCGCGTTGATCGCCCGATAGAAGCGGTCAAGGTCCACGCCGTCGAGCTGGGGAAACTGCTGCTGGAGCGTCCGGTAGTGCTTGCTCCAGAACGGCCGGCTGCGGCCCACCAAATTCTCCCACATCCGTGACTGCAACTCGTGGACGCCCAGCGAGGCCGCCTTGCCCAGCGGGCCGCGGTTAAACTCCTGGCTGATGCCCTGCTCGTACAGCGCGTGGCCGGTCTCGTGCATGGTGCCGAACAGCGCCGGCGCCAGAAAGTCGGGGTAGACGCGAGTGGTGATGCGCACGTCGTTGGTGCTAAACGAGGTGCAGAACGGGTGGACGGTTTTATCCTGGCGGCCGCGGCGCGGGTCGTAGCCCCAGCCGGTGACGATCTCCCAGCCGAAGCGCAGCTGTGCCTCGGGGTCGAAGGCCTGGTGCAGCGGGTTGGCGTCGTCGGGACGGCTGCGCTCGCTGATGGCCTGGAGCAGCGGCACGGCGCCGGCGCGTAGCTCGGTGAACAGCCCGCGGACCTGCGCGGTGGTCATGCCTGGCTCGAACTGGTCCAGCAGCGCATCGTAGGGGTGCTCGGTGTAGCCCAGGTGCTCGGCGACCTGCCGCGAAAGCGCGACGGTCTGCTCCAGGTACGGCGCAAAGCTGGCAAAGTCCGACGCGGCCCGCGCCTGCTCCCAGACCTGGTTGGCCATCGCGCCGACGTGGGTGATCTCGGCGACCAGCTCGGCCGGCAGCTTGCGGGACTGCTCGAAGTCGCGCCGCGCCACGCGCACCAGCGCGCCGTTGACACTCTGCGGATCGCTGGCCTCGGCGCCCGCGCCCTCGATCAGCTCGCCGAGCCGGTCGGCGGTCTCGTACTCATGTATGATTTTGCTCAGCGTCGTCAGACTGGTGGGCGCGGCCCTCGGCGCCGCCGGGCGGCATATACGTGCGCTGATCCCAGCCCAAAATTGACGACGCGGCTTTCAGATCGTCAACGGTGGCGAGGTAGCTGCGCAGCTCGTTCAGGAGTGACATCGAGTAGCTCCTTTGCTTATGGCCGCGAGTATAGCATAGCGGCGGGCGCGAATTGGCGGGTGGTACAATAGCCGCATGGCAACCTCCGAGCGCACCAGCGCGCCTCCACCGCCGCGCCCGCTGCCGGCTCCGACCGCGCCGACGGCGCGCCCGCTGACGCCCAGCGAGTTCAATACAGCGCTGGTCCATCTCTACCGCGGCGAGGTGGCGCGGGCCAACACCTGGCGCGTCCGCCTCGACGGCACCACCAACTGGGCGGTGCTGACCACCGGCGCCACGCTGTCGTTCGCCTTCTCCAGCCCCAGCAACACGCCGGTGATGATCCTGCTCAACTCGCTGCTGATCGGGTATTTTTTGGTGATCGAGGCGCGGCGCTACCGCTACTACGATCTGTGGCGGGCGCGCGTGCGGCTGATGGAGACCGAGTTTTTCTCGGGGCTGCTGATCCCGCAGCGCCAGATTGACGACGCCGACGACTGGCGCGAGCTGCTGGCCAACGACCTGCTCCAGCCACACTTCAATATGACGATGACCGAGGCGGTCGGCCGGCGGCTGCGGCGCAACTACAGCTGGATTTTCGTCGTGTTGGTCGTCAGCTGGATGATCAAGATCATGGTTCATCCGGTGCCGTCCACCAGCCCGCGCGACTGGCTGGCGCGGGCGGCGATCGGGCCGATCAGCGGCTGGGTGGTCCTGGCGGTCGGCGTGCTGTTCAACGCCGTGCTCGTCGCGCTGGCGCTGGGCAGCTCCACCCGCATCGGCCCATGGGCGCGCGGCGGCGAGGTGCTGAGCCGCGGCGAGGCCCGCTCGCTGATGGGCGAGACCTCCGACGAGTGGTGGCGGCGCTAGTCGCCCGGCCCGACCTCGTAGGGCGCCGGCGTCTCGCGCGCCAGCACATACTGCATGCCCCCGACCTGCTTGACCAGCCCCTTTAGCTCCAGCATCGCCAGCGTGGCCGAGACCGTCGCCGAGTCGTAGATCGTCGCGCGGCCGATCAGGTCAATGTGGCGCGGCTCGGCCTCGACCTGCCGCAGGATCGCCTCTTCCTCGGGCGTGTCGGTTAGCACCTCGGCCATGTGCTGCTGCTCGACGGCGTGCTGTAGGTTGAGAACCTCTAGCACATCGGCCGCGCTCGTGACCAGTGTGGCGCCGCGGCGAATCAGGCGATGCGTCCCCTGCGAGCGATCGCTGAAGATCGAGCCGGGCACGGCAAAGACCTCGCGGTTTTGCTCCAGCGCAAAATCAACGGTGATCAGCGCGCCGCTCTTGGCGGCCGCCTCGACGACGATGACGCCCAGCGATAAGCCGCTGATCAGCCGGTTGCGCGGCGGGAAATTTACCGCCGCCGGCGCGGTCCCCAGTGGATACTCGGCGACCAGCGCGCCCTGCCCGATGATCGCCTGGGCCAGCTGGAAGTTGCTCTGCGGCGACGGCTGATCAACGCCGCTGCCCAGCACTGCCAGCGTGCGGCCGCCGGCCTGCAGCGCCGCCCGGTGCGCGACGGCGTCCACGCCCAGCGCCAGCCCCGACACGATCGTCACGCCGGCCTGGGCCAGGTCGGTGGCCAGCTGGCGCGTCGCGTCGCGGCCATAGCTCGAAACGTTGCGCGTCCCAACAATCGCCACCGCCCAGCGGTCGGCGGGCGTCAGCGTGCCGCGCAGATACAGCACCGGCGGCGCGGCGGCGGTCTCGCGCAGCAGCGGCGGGTAGGCCGGGTCGTCGCGCGAGATGATCCGGGCGCCCGCCGCCGTGATGCGCTCGTACTCAGCCTCCAAATCCAGCCGGTCTTGGGCCGCCAGCAGCGCGGCGCAGACCCGCGTATCAAGGCCGGCGGCCTGCATATCGACGAGCGAGGCGTGCCAGGCGCCCTCAATCGAGCCGCAGCGGGCGATCAGGCGGTCGAGGCGGGTCGGGCCGATGCCGGTGACGAGGTTGAAGCCGAGATAGTAGTGCAGATCGTCCATGTGCTTCTCCGCGCCACCGAAGGGCGGCGCCGGCCGCGATTATAGCCGAGGCCGGTCGAAAACAGCAACGCCCTGAACCATGATAGTTCAGGGCGCGGCGGGGCGAAGACGCGGCGCTTAGTCGTCGGCGGCGCAGTCGGCGCAAAGGCCGGAGAAGGCCGAGGCGTGCCAGTTGATATGAAAGCCCGACGCGCGCTCGACGATCGCGTAGGCTAGCGCATGGAGCGGCGCGGCGACATCCTCGATTCGCCCGCAGCGGTCGCAGATCGCGTGGTCGTGGCGCGACACGTTGGCGTCATAGTGGGCGGCGCCGTCTTTGTCGCGAAACACCTCCTGGGCCAGGTTGTGTTTAACCAGCAGATCAAGCGAGCGGTAGACGGTCGCAAAGCCGATCTGTGGCTGCTGTTCGCGGGCCATGATAAACAGCTGCTGGGCTGTGGGATGCGACGTGGTGTTGCGCAGCACCTCAAGGACGACCTGGCGGTTGCCAGTCATGCGCAGGTTGGTATCATCAATAGGTTGAGAATGTTTATTCATAACTTTATTGTACTCAGCGCACTTAGGGGTGTCAATTGGTCACGAGGCTGATTGGCAGCGTAAAGGTCAGCAGCACGCCGCGGTCGTCGGGTTCGGTGATCGCCAGGCTGCCACCGAGCTCATCAAGGCGATAGCGCAGCAGCTTCAGCTGGTGAAAGCCCGGCGGCTCGGCGGTGCCGTCAAGTAGGCCGGTGCCATAGTCGCGCACCAGCAGCGTGACCTGCTGCGGCGTCTGGTAGAGCTGCACATTGACCTGCTCGGTGTGGGCATGCTGGCGGACGTTGTCCAGCGCGATCTCCAGCGCCCTGCTGATCAGCTGGGTGTGGCTGGGCGGCAGCGGCCCCTCGCGGCCGACCACCTGGAACGTCACCTGCAAGCCGTGGGCCTCAGCGATCACCTGGCGCAGCACTGCCTGAAGCTTGGTTGCGCGGCGCTCCAGCGTCGCCGACGGCGGATGCTCCAGGCCGCGGCGGGCCGGTGGGTCGCTCAGCTCGCGCAGACTAAAGGTCGTCGCGGTGGCGGCGGGCGGCGGCTCGCTCGCGGTGAGGAGCGGCACGCTGGTGATGGTGGTCGTCCGCCAGCGCGCGAGCGGCCAGCGTCGATCAAGTGCGGCACTTAGGGGCCAGAGCGCGGCCGCCAGCGCCGGTCGCAGCGCGTCCAGCAGTAGCGGCGGGTGAGCGCTGCTCGGTCCCAGCGCGCGCCACAGCAGATCAAGGGCGGCGGCGGCCATCCAGGCCACGGCCGCGCCGGGCCAGCCGCCGAGCGCGCCCGGCAGCACCAGCGCGCCCAGCGCAAACGGCACTAGCGCCGCGCCGGAGCCGCCGGCCAGCCACACGGCGCACCAGCTGAGCAGCAGGTCGCCGGCGATGATCACCGGCACGCCGCGCCGCGGCACGGCAAAGCTCGGCAGCCGCACGGTCCAGACAACTAGCAAGATAGTGGCAAAAATCGTGGCGAGGAAAATCGGCAGAAACGGCTGGCCCTGCAGCAGGTCGCGGGCGGCGAGCAGCAGCGTCACCGCCAGCAAGCCCCAGCGCAGCGTGATCAGGGGGAGATGCTGACGGGTGCAGTGGAGTGCGGCTGCCAATCGGTCCACAGATGCCTCGCTTCCTACGGCTAGGTCACAGCCGAAGTGTAGCAGAAACAGTGCCGCGCAACAATCACCTGGCTCTCAGTTTCCGCTTATGGCCCGCTGATCGGCGGCGGGAAAGCATTTACACCGTCGCTGGGATCGTCGTGCTGAGCACCGCGGCGGCGCCCACCGCCAGCAGCGCCGCCCGCACGGCCGCCGCGGCCTCGGGGTGGACCAGCGCCAGCATCACGCCGCCGCCGCCGCCGCCCGAGAGCTTGGCGCCCCACGCGCCGGACTCCTGGGCCGCCCACACCAGCCGGTCAAGCTCCAGCGACGAGACGTTGAGCCGCTGCAGCAGCTCGTGGTTGCGGCTGAGGAGCGGCCCGGTCGCCGCGAGGTCGCCGGCCGCCAGCCGCGCCCGCACCGCCGCCGCCACCTGGCCAATCTCGTCGCATGTCGCCGCCAGCGCCGCCGGGTTGGCCTGCCACTGCTCGCGCACCAGCCCGACGGTGATTTTGGTCGAGCAGCGCACGCCGCTGTCGGCGACCAGCAGCGTCAGCGGCGCGCCGATCTGTAGCGGCTCCAGCCGCGGGCCGTCGGCGGTGCGCTGAAACCACAGCGCCTGGCCAAAGCTGACCACGGTGTTGTCGATGCCGCTGGGCGTGCCATGATAGTAGCGCTCGGACTCGTAGACCAGCTCCGAGACCGCCGCCGGCGCGAGCGGCTGGCCGGCATGCAGGCTGATGACCCGCACCACGGCCGCGCCCAACGCTGCGCCGCTGCCCATGCCGCTGGCGATCGGGATCGTGGAGCGCAGCCCGATCACCGCGTTGATGCTGGGATCGAGGCCCAGCCGCTGAATGGTGTGGAGCGCCAGGCGGCTCAGCGGGTGGCTGGGCACGCTGCGCAGCGACCAGCGCTCGCGTAGGTCGGGCGCCGCAAAGCGCAGGCCGCCGCTGCGGGTCGGCGTCAGCGTGGCGGTCGCGGCGACGCCGTGCATCGGCAGCGCCAGCGCCGGCTGGCCGTAGACCACCGCGTGCTCGCCGCAGAGAATGATTTTGCCGGGGGCTGAGGCACTAATCATAGAACCTTTGTGCTAAAATAAATGGCCTGAGCGGTTGCGTCTTCTGATAGTCGCAACTATACTGCCAGCGACAATTAGAGGATGATGCTATGGCAGGCGCGCGCCAGCCAACCAAAGCTCCGGCTCCCCCGGAGTCAAACGACCTTAAGAATTATACGCTCGGCGAGCGCCTCGGGCAGGACGAGCTGGCGACGATGTATCGCGCCCGCCACCAGACCCTGGACCGCGACGTACACGTGCATATTCTACGCCGCGCCGGCTGGGTGGCGATCAGCCGCTTTCAGCTAGCCGCCAAGCTGGCGGCCAGATATCCGCACGCCCATATTCTGCCGGTCCTGGACGGCGGCTACGAGGAAAAGTGGGGCTACTACCTCGTCACGCCGCCACTGGCCGCGCAGTCGCTCCACGAGCTGCTGGAAAAAGGCCCGATTGATCCGCCGCTGGCCTTCAAGCTTTTTGCGCAGATCGGCCAGGCGCTCGATTTTCTCCACAGCCAGGGCGTGATCCACCGCGATGTCCAGCCGCAGACGATCCTCGTGACCGAGGACGGCCGCGCGCTGCTGACCGGCTTCTCGCTGGCCTGGACCGTCGACGGCCCCGACCTGTCGCAGCTGGAGGAGGCCGATTACCTGACGCCCTACGCCGCGCCCGAGCAAACCTTCGAGGACCGCACGCCCGAGCCGGCGCTGGACCTGTATGCGCTGGGCGCGGTGCTCTACCATATGCTGACCGGCGCCGTCCCGCCCGGCCCCGGCACCGAGCCAGGCTCGCTGTCGGAGGTTGATCCGCGGCTGGCCGCCGCCGACCGCGTGGTCCGCCGCATGGTCTCGCCGCAGCCGCAGGTGCGCTACCCGTCGGCGGCGCAGGCCGCGGCGGCGCTGCGCGGCGCGCTGCGGGCGACGCTCGGCGAGGGCAGCGGCACGCCCGCCAACGAGCCGCCGCCCGAGGCCAGCTGGCTCGAAAACCCGCTGGAGATTATTCTGCGCGACCGGATCGACCCGCAGTTTTTGGGCCGCAGCCGCGACCGCGCCGCCCGCCTCCACGGCGGCGAGGGGGTGCGCCGGCTGCTCGACGGCTGGAGCGCCGAGCAGCCGCAGCGCCGCCGCCAACTCGGCCAGGCCATTCGCATCGACCAGGTCGTCTCCTACAACCTGTACTTCTATGACCTCAAGGTGCTCTACGAGACCCGCTCGCCGCCCGAGCTGCGCGAGCGACCCTACAGCGGCAGCAAAATTGCCCACCGCGAGCGCGACATTGACCGCTGGAAGGTCACGGTCGAGACGCCGGCCGAGCCGTTCGCCGAGGTGCTGCCGGTCGAGGTGGAGGTCCCCAACTCCGAGAAAAGCGTGATCTGTGCCCGCTGCCACGGCGAGACCCGCGTCGCCTGCCCGAGCTGCGCCGGCCGCGGCACCGTGGACCTCAAACACACCGTCAAGCGGCCGACCGGCAGCTACACCGAGGTTGAGGTCGTGGATTGCCCCGGCTGCCAGGGCCGCGCGCTGCTGCCCTGCGACCGCTGCGAAGGCAGCGGCGGCCTGCTGGAGCAGCGCGTCTTCAACTTCAGCCGCCACGGCCGGCTCTGGCAGAACACCGACGACCTGGAGGGCCTGCCCCAGAAGCTGATCGAGGGCCGCTCCGAGCAGGTGTTTGTCGGGGCGATAGCGGTGCATGACCCGGTCTGGCACGCCGTCCAGCCGCTCCACGAGCTGTTTAGCGAGGTCACCAAGCTGGAGCAGGACGACACGCGGATTGTTGACGCCGAGCTGACCATCCGCGCGACGCCGGTCACGGAGGTCGACTACACGCTACATGGCAAGCCGCGCACGCTGGCGATCATGGGCTTTGACGACAATGTGCGCGGCGACCTGTCGCTGTTTGACCTGGAGCGCCTGCTCATGATCGCTGCCTTCGTGGTGATCGTCGTGCTGCTCGTGGTGATTTTCCTGGTCCGGCGCGGCTAGCGCGGCGCGGTGCCGCTGCGGCGCTTGGCGCGCAGAAACGCCAGCGTCTCGCCGTCGATGCGCGCGTCGCTGGCCAGGCGCTCCTCCAGATTCTCGACGCCGCCCAGGCTGTGCAGCGCCGCCGCCGTGATCTCGTCGTACTCGCCGCTGGTCGGCCCGTCGTAATAGCCCAGGTCGCGCAGAATATCCTGCAGCTCGGCCGCCAGCGCCGGCGTGATTGGCCCGTAGGCGCTGGCCGGTGGCTTGGTCAGGTAGAAGCGGTGGAGCTTGAGCAGCCGCGCCAGCTCGGTGATCGGGTCGGGGTGATCGTCGACCCGCAGGTCGATATAGCGGTCGAGGTAGCCGCCATACGAGCCGTGCTCCCGCGCCACATACAGCGCCGCCGACTGACGGCCGCGCCGGTCGCCGCCGGCCACGTCGGCGGCGTGGAGCGCCGCCACGCAGCGCTCGGCCAGCTCGCCGCCGGTCGCCGTGAAGGTCGCGGCCAGCGCCTCGATCACCGCGGGGCCGGCCAGGATATTGCCCTGGCACGCAAAGCCCGCCCCGACGTGATGCCCAGCCCAGGCGTAGCAGTCGCGGCCTGTCCAGGCCGCCGCCGCGCCGCTCCGATCCACGACGCCCAGCTGCCGGCTGTTGCGCTCGGGGTCGGCCGCCACCAGCCGCTCAATCGTCGCGCTCGCCGACTCGCCGCCCGCCAGCAGCGCCAGCCCCTGCGGCCCATAGCTCAGGTTGGCCAGCGCTTGCGTCGCCACCGCGCCGGCCCCGGCCTGCGCCCAGCCGACCACCGCGCCCACCGCTAAAAACTTGGACTGCACGGCCACCGCCAGGTCGCCGTTGCGCTCGTCGCGCGCCACAATGGAAAACGTTGCAATCTGCATGGCTGCTCCTCTTTCTCGCTGGAGTTTAGCACGCGCTGGTAGGGCGGTGCAGCGGGAGCTGATCAAGACTCAACTCCTCGTCTTTGCGCCGGGCGCCTCCTGGGCACGCCTTTGCGTTAATCTCCCGCCCTCGTTCTTTGCGCCCTTTGCGTCTTGGCGGTTCAATCCCCTCAACCGCTATTCGCGCTTGACAGCAATCGCACCGCCCGTGTATACTCGCCGCAGCACCTTAACGTTTAAGTACAGCGTGGGTCATGGCGACGATCAAAGATGTGGCGGCCGCAGCCGGCGTGCAGCCGGCGACCGTGTCGTATGTCCTCAACGGCACCGGCTCGGTCAGCGCCGCGACCAAAGCCCGCGTTCTGGCGGCGGCGGCGGCGCTCAACTACCAGCCGTCGCACGCCGCCCGCTCGCTACAGCGCCAGCAGACCAAGACGCTCGGCGTGCTGGTCCCCGCCGACCGCGACCCGGCCGCCTGGGGGCTGATCGTCAACGGGCTGCTGGATACCGCCAGCGCCCAGCGCTATGAGCTGCTGATCAGCGCGGTGACGGCCGCTCGGCCGCTGGGCGCGGCGCTGGCCGAGCTCGGGCCGTCGCGGCGGGTGGATGGCCTGGTGCTCCTCGATGTTGTCCCCGAGGACGGCGTAGAGGTTGCGGCGGTCAGCCTGCCCTGGGTCTGCGCCAACCCCGCCGCCGATCAGCTCGGCGTGGCGATTGATAACGAGGCCGGGATGATCGAGGCGGTGGCGCACCTCATCGGGCTGGGCTTCGAGCGCATCGCGCTGATCACGCCGCCGCTGGAGTGGGCGGTCGCCGAGCAGCAGGACCGCGGCTACCGCGCGGCGCTCGATGAGGCCGGGCTGGACTTTGATCCAACCTTGCTTGTCGAGGGTGGGACCACGGAGGCCGATGGCTACGCCGCCGCCGCCGAGCTGCTCGGCCGCCCCGAGCGGCCCGCTGCAATCATCGCTGGGGTGGCGGCGCTGACCTTTGGGACGCTGCACGCGGCGCATGACTTCGGGCCTCGTCGTCGGCCGCGACCTGGCGGTGCTGAGCGGCGACGACCCGCGTGCCGCCGCCCACACCGCGCCGCCGCTGACGGCGCTGCGGCAGCCCTACTACGAGCTGGGCCAGCAGCTGGCGGCGCTGCTGCTCACACGCCTGGCCGGCGCGTCGCCCGCTAACCTGACGCTGTTTCCACAGCTGATGGTGCGCCGCTCCTGCGGCGAATAACTCTGACTATCTTTACTCAGCGACCCGCTTGGGAAGCTGCATATCACAACCGAGGTGGAGCGTGGCAGGTATCAAGTTCGATCACGTCGAAAAATATTTCGGCGGCGTCCATGTGTTGAAAGACCTCAACATTGATGTCAACGACCAGGAGTTTCTGGTGCTGGTCGGCCCTTCGGGCTGCGGCAAGACCACCGCGCTGCGCCTGCTGGCCGGCCTGGAGGAGATCAGCAACGGCTCGATCTTCATCGGCGACCGCCGCGTCAACGATGTGGCCCCCAAAGACCGCGACATCGCGATGGTGTTCCAGAGCTATGCGCTCTACCCCCACATGTCGGTCTATGACAACATGGCGTTCGGCCTGAAGCTGCGCAAGGTTCCCAAGCAGGAGATCGACAAGCGCGTGAAAGAGGCCGCCGAGATGCTGGCGATTGGCCAATACCTCGACCGCAAGCCGAAGGCGCTCTCGGGCGGTCAGCGGCAGCGCGTGGCGCTCGGCCGCGCGGTCGTGCGCGATCCCGCCGTCTTCTTGATGGACGAGCCGCTCTCGAACCTCGACGCCAAGCTCCGCGTCCAGACGCGCTCGGAGATCTCGAAGCTGCACCAGCGCCTGAAGACGACCTTTATCTATGTGACCCACGATCAGACCGAGGCCATGACGATGGGCAGCCGCATCGCGGTCATGCGCGACGGCATTCTGCAGCAGATCGACACGCCGCAGGTGCTGTACGATAGCCCGGCCAACATGTTTGTCGCCGGTTTTATCGGCTCGCCCTCGATGAACTTCTTCGATGCCAAGCTGGTCCGCAGCCAGAGCGGCCTGGCGGTCGATACGGGTGGCTTCATGCTGCCGGTGCCACAGGCGCTCCAGGGCGCGCTGGGCAAGTACATTGATCGCCCGATCTACTTCGGCATTCGCCCCGAGGATATTCACGACGCCAAGCTGGTCCCGACGGGCGTGGATGTCTCGGCGCCGATTGACGTAATGGTGACCGTGACCGAGCCGATGGGCTCCGAGGTGTTTGCGTTCCTGGAGAAGGGCAAGGAGTTCGTGGGCCGCTTCGACCCGCGCACCGGCGCCCGGCCCGGCCAGCCCATCAGCGTAGTAATGGACACCAGCCGCATGCACATTTTCGACCGCGAGACGGATCAGGCGCTGGTCTAATCAGCCGCACCAACCACTCATCGCAGCGCGGCCGCCGGAGATTGCTCCGGCGGCCGCGGCGTTTAACCAGCGTAGGCAGGCTACGGCCGGACGTGGTAGTCGCCGGTGATCAGCCACTTGTAGGTCGTCAGCTCGTGGAGCGCCATCGGGCCGCGGGCGTGGAGCTTCTGGGTGCTGATCGCTACCTCGGCGCCCAGGCCTAGCTGCGCACCGTCGGTGAAGCGCGTCGAGGCGTTGACGTACACCGCGGCCGAGTCAACCTCGCTCAGAAAGCGCTCGGCGTGGGCGGCGGTGCTCGTCAGGATCGCGTCGGAGTGGCCGGTGCTGTGGGCGCTGATATGCTCCAGCGCCGCGTCGAGGTCGGGCACGACCCGCAGCGACACGATCAGCGCCAAAAACTCAGTGCCCCAGTCGCTGGCGGCGGCGGGTGTCGCAGCGATGCCGGCGCGTGCCAGGACCGCGTGGCTGACCGGGTCGGCGCGCAGCTCCACGCCGGCGTCGGTGAGGGCGTGGCCGAGCGGCGGCAGCAGCGCATCGGCGATGGTTGCATGGATCAGCACGGTGTCCAGCGCATTGCAGACGCTGGGCCGCTGCGTTTTGGCATTGTGGATCAGCGGGACCGCGGCCGCTAGGTCGGCGGTGTCGTCGACGAACACATGGCATACCCCGATGCCGCCGGTGATCACCGGAACCGTGGCGTGCTCGCGGCAAAACTGGTGCAGCCCGGCGCCGCCGCGGGGAATAATCATGTCCACGTAGCGGTCGAGGCGCAGCAGCTCCATGACCAGGGCGCGGTCGGGGTCGCCGATGGCCTGCACCGCATCGCCCAGCTCCGCGCCGAGCGCCGCGCGAATCGCCGCGACCAGCGCGGCGTTGCTGCGGGTCGTCTCCTTGCCGCCGCGCAGAATCACCGCCGACCCGGCCTTGAGGCACAGCGCGGCCACGTCCACGGTGACGTTGGGCCGGGCCTCGTAGATCACGCCGATCACGCCCAGCGGCACACGGCGCTTGCGAATCTGTAGCCCGTTCGGCAGCGTCGAGGCGTCGAACTCGGCGCCGACCGGGTCGGGCAGCGTGGCGACGTGCGCGACATCGGCGGCGATGGCGGCGAGGCGGGCCGGGTTCAGCAGCAGCCGGTCGATCAGCGCGTCGCTCAGGCCGGCGGCGCGGGCGTCGGCCACGTCGGCGGCGTTGGCCGCGAGGATCGCGTCGGCGTGGTCGTGGAGTGCTGCGGCAATCCGCTGCAGCGCGTCGTTTTTGGCGGCGGTGTCCAGGCGGGCCAGCCGGCGGGCGGCGGCTTTGGCGCGCTGGCCAATCAGGTCAAGAGTTCATGTGGGCCTCCGGGAGTTTTCAGTCGTCAGTTTTCAGTTATCAGGAGAACGAAAGGAGTACGAAGCCTAACCGCAAAGATGCAAAGAGCGCAAAGACGAGGGAGACGAGTTAGCGCAAAGACGCAGAGACAACGCATGACTCGGTACTCGGTACTCGCTACTCGGTACTCGCGAGGAGTACCATGTCGTCGCGGTGGACGACGGCGGGGCCGTAGCTGTAGCCGAGCTGCGCCATGATCGCCGCCGAGCGCTGGCCCTGAATTGCGGCGAGCGCCGTGGCGCTGTACTGCGTCAGGCCGCGGGCGATCTCGTGGCCGGCGGCGCTATAAATGCGGACGGTCTGGCCGCGCTCGAATGCGCCCGTGGCGGCGACGACCCCGGCCGGCAGCAGGCTTTTGCCGCCGGTCGTCAGCGCGGCGGCGGCGCCGTCATCGACGACGACGCGGCTGTCGCGCACGGTCTCGGCCAGAATCCAGCGCTTGCGCGACTCCAGCTTGGTCCCGCTGGCCGCAAAGAATGTGCCGACCGACTGGCCGGCCGCGGCCTGTAGCAGTACGTCGGGGCGGTCGCCGGCGGCGATGACCACCGGCGTGCCGCCCTGGGTCGCCAGCGCCGCCGCCTGGATTTTGGTGCGCATGCCGCCGGTGCCACGGTGCGAGCCGGGGGCGCCCGCCAGACTCCAGATGCGCTCGTCGATCTGCGGCACCGCCGGGATCAGCGTGGCGCTGGGGTCGCCGCGCGGGTCGGCGGTGTACAGCCCCGCGATGTCAGTGCAGATCACCAGCAGGTCGGCGTCGACCAGGTTGCTGACCAGCGCCGAGAGCGTGTCGTTGTCACCGACCCGAATCTCGTCAATCGCCACCACGTCGTTCTCGTTGACGATGGGGACGATGCCGCGGGCGATGCAGCCGAGCAGCGTGTTGCGGGCGTTGAGGTAGCGGCGGCGGTTGCGCAGGTCGTCGCGGGTGAGCAGCGTCTGGGCCACCGGGACGCTGTAGAGGTCGAACAGCTGGGCGTAGATGTGCATCAGGCGACCCTGGCCCACGGCGGCGAGCAGCTGCTTGTCGGGCAGGTTGCGGCGGCGCGGCGGGAAGCCGAGCTGCTCCCAGCCGGCCAGCACGGCGCCAGACGTGACGAGGATCGGGGCGATGCCGCGCTCGCGGAGCGTGGCCAGCTGTCGGACAAGCTCAAGCATGCGCGGGCGGTGCAGCCGGTCGGTGCCGGCGGTGAGCACGCTGGTGCCAACTTTGGCCACCAGGCGGGCGCCGGAGGTGAGCGGTGTGGTCATTGGGTTGCTCTGTGTCGCGGCCATGATAGCACAGCGGCTGGATTAGGCTTCGGGCGGGGAGATTTTAGCGCAAAGGCGTAGAGGTGCAAAGTACGGGGGATTTTAAGTATAGGAGATGGCCGAGGGATAGTTTGCATAATCGGTGGAGGAGGCTCGTGCAGTGGTTGGCAAGGCTCGTGCAGTGGTTGACAAGGCTCGTGCAGTGGTTGACAAGGCTCGTGCAGTGGTTGACAAGGCTCGTGCAGTGGTTGATGCGGTCCGTGCAGTGGTTGATGTGGTTCGTGCAGTGGTTGATGTGGTCCGTGCAGTGGTTGACGAGGCTCGTGCAGTGGTTGACGAGGCTCGTGCAGTGGTTGATGTGGTCCGTGCACTGGTTGGCGAGGCTCGTGCAGTGGTTGATGTGGTCCGTGCACTGGTTGATGTGGTCCGTGCACTGGTTGATGTGGTCCGTGCACTGGTTGACGAGGTTCGTGCAGTGGTTGATGCGGTTGAAAAGCGGCGCCGAGATAAGGTAGTATACGCACAGTACCCCGCGACGCGAAGGAGCTGTATTGCGACAGGCATCCGCACGACTACGAGACGAGCTACCTCTGCCGCCCGGCCGGCGCGGGCTGCCGGGGCTTGGCGAGACCGTCGCATGGGTCCGCGACCCGCTGCGCTTCGCCCAGGAGCGCGCGGCGCGCTATGGCCCGGTCTGGCAGACGCACCTGCTGGGCAAGCCGACCGCCGTGCTGCTCGGCCCCGACGCCAACCGCCTGATCCTCGGCACCGCGCGCGACAACTTCTCGTCGCGCGACGGCTGGGGCGACACGCTGTACAACCTGGTCGGCGAGGGGCTGTCGCTGCAGGACGGCGAGCGCCACCGCCAGCGCCGCCTGACGCTGCAGCCGGCGTTTCACCAGGCGGCGCTGGCGCACTACTTCGAGCGCATGGTCGCGCTCAGCGAGCAGCATGTGGCCGCGTGGATGGCACAGCCCAGCCTGGCACTGTTCGACGGCTTCAAGGCGCTGACGTTTGCGATTGCGGCCGAGGTGCTGCTGGGCGACGTGGGCGAGCTGGCGACGCTGGAGCACCACTTCAACACCTGGAACGCCGGGCTATTCTCGCCGCTGATGTGGGATGTGCGCTGGACGCCGTTCGGGCAGGCCGTGCGGGCGCGCCGCACCCTCGACGGCCTGCTGCGGGCGATCATCGCCAGGCGGCGGACGGCGGCGCCGCGCCTGGACGCGCTGGGCGCGCTGCTGGCCGCGACCGACGAGGCCGGCGCGCCGCTGGGCGAGGACGAGATCGTCGCGCAGCTCTTGCTGCTGCTGTGGGCTGGCCACGACACCGTGACCTCGCTGCTGACCTGGATCGTCTACGAGCTGGATCGCCACCCGGCCATCGCCGCCGAGCTGCGGGCTGAGCTGCTGGCGGTCGCGCCCGCCGGCCTGGCGCCCGAGCACCTGCGGCAGCTGCCCGCGCTCGACCGCGTGCTCCGCGAGGCCGAGCGGCTCCACCCGCCGGCGGCTGGCGGCTTTCGGGGCGTGCGTGCGCCGTTTGCGTGGGGCGGCTACCGCATCCCGGCCGGCTGGAACGTCATGTACAGCATCGTCCACACCCACCACGACCCCGCGCTGTTCGCCGACCCCGCCCGGTTCGACCCCGCCCGCTTCGCCGCGCCGCGGAGCGAGGGTCGCCACGCCTTCAGCATGATCGGCTTCGGCGCCGGGCCGCGGGTCTGCCTGGGCCTGGCGATGGCGCAGATGGAGATGCGCATCATCGTCGCCACGCTGCTGCGCCACGCCGCCGTCGCGGTACTGCCGGACCAGGACCTGACCGCGGTCGCCACGCCCACCAAGCGCCCCAAAGACCGCCTGCTCGTGACAGTGACGGGGGTCTAACCGCAAGGGCGCAAAGACGGAAGCTTTAAGGAGTGTGGATATACCTATACAGCTGAGTTGGCGCGGACCGCTTGGTACCTCCTGAAAACTGATAACTGAAAACTGAGGACTACGACATGCACGTGCTGGGGCTGGATATTGGCGGGACCGGCATCAAAGGGGCGCCGGTTGATCTGGAGACTGGCGAGCTGCTGGCCGAGCGGTTCCGGGTGCTGACGCCGCACCCCGCGACGCCGGCGGCGGTGATCGCCAGCGCCGCCGAGGTGGTGCGGCACTTCACATGGCAGGGGCCGATTGGCTGCGGGCTGCCGGCGGTCGTGCAGGGCGGCACCGTGCGGACCGCCGCCAACATTGACCCGTCGTGGATCGGCTTCGACGTGGACCACGAGCTGGCGCGGGCGCTGGCCCGGCCGGTCCGCGTGATCAACGACGCCGACGCCGCCGGCCTGGCCGAGATGCGCTGGGGCGCCGGGCGGGCCGAGGACGGCCTGGTGCTCATGGTCACGCTTGGCACCGGCATCGGGAGCGCGCTGTTCACCCGCGGCGTCCTGGTCCCCAACACCGAGCTGGGCCACATTGAGGTGCGCGGCAAGGAGGCCGAGCGCCGCGCCGCCGACAGCGTCCGCGAGCGCAAGGATTTGTCGTGGGCCAAGTGGGCCGAGCGGGTCGACGAGTACCTCGACACCATGCAGCGCCTCTTCTGGCCCGACCTGATCATCATTGGCGGCGGCGCCAGCAAGCACGCCGACCACTTCATCCCGCTGCTGACCGTCAAAACCCGCGTCGTCGCCGCCCAGCTCCTCAACAACGCCGGCATCGTCGGCGCCGCCCTCGCCGCAAGCGGTGTACCGAGCACCGAGTGATATGTACCGAGTGATAGCTATACGCTCCGCACTCCTCGCTCCGCACTCCGTAGCTCCTTTGTACTCGTCCTCCTGAAAACTGATGACTGACCGTAACTCCTTCGTACTCCTCGTACTCCTGAAAACTGATGACTGAAAACTGACAACTCGTGGAGACCTACATGCCCGAGCTGAGCAACGCCCACGCGCTGGTCGTGGGGATCGCCGCCTACCAAAACATCGGTGCGCTGCCGCCGACGGTCCGCAAAGACGCCCAGGACATGTACGACCTGCTGGTCAGCCCCGCACACTGCGCCTACCCCACCGATAACGTGCAGCTGCTGCTGGACGAGCAGGCCACCAAGCCGGCGCTGACCGCCGCGTTCACGCAGCTGGCCAGCCGCGCGGCCGCCGGCGCCACGGTGCTGATCTTTTTCTCCGGCCACGGCGCGCGCTTTGAGCGGGCTGGGCTGGCGCAGCAGTTTCTCTTGCCGGTTGAGGCCAACACCACGTCGCTCAATAGCCTGATGCAGACCGCGATCAGCGGCGACGAGCTGACCGAGCTGTTCAACGCCATCAGCGCCGAGCGGCTGGTGATTGTGTTTGACGCCTGCCACGCCGGCGGCCTGGGCGCGACCAAGAGCGCCGAGCAGCTGCCGGCCAAAGGGGGATTGGGCGAGAATCTCTACGAGGCGCTCAAGCAGGGCCGCGGCCGCGTGATCTTCGCCTCGTCGCGCGACACCGAGGAGTCGTGGGTGCTGCCGGGCGCCACCAACAGCCTGTTCAGCCACCACCTGCTGGCGGGGCTGCGGGGCGGCGCGCCGGGGCCGGGCGGCGTCGTGCGCGTCTTCGATCTGTTCGACTACCTCCAGCCCAAAGTCACCGGCGACCAGCCCAAGCAGCACCCGGTTTTCAAGGCCGAGATCGAGACCAACTTCCCGCTGGCGCTGTTTCAGGGTGGCCAGGCGCCCGCGCCGGTCCCGCCGCTGCCCGCAGCCGACGACGGCTACCAGTTCGACGTGTATATCAGCTACGCCGATAAAAAAGAGCCGGATAAAACCTGGGTTCGCAAAACGCTGGTGCCCAAGCTCAAGGCCGCTGGGCTGCGCGTCGCCACTGACCAGACGTTTCGGCTGGGCGCGCCGGTGATCAAAGAGATCGAGCGCCTGGTCCAGGTCAGTCGTTACACGCTGGCGATCCTCACGCCGGCCTACCTCAGCAGCGGCTTCGCCGATCTGCAGGGCATTCTGGCGCAGCACCTGGGCATTGAGCAGCAGCAGGTGCGGCTGCTGGCGGCGCTGCGGGCGGCCTGCGAGCCGCGCCTGAGCATCCGCGCGACCAATATGCTGGAGCTGATCGACGACGACGAGGTGGATAGCGAGATCGAGCGGCTGGTCTACAGCATCCGCGAGGCGGTGCCGGCCGAGTAGCTCGCCGCGCGGCCGGGCGCTGCAACCCGCCCCGCCGCGCCACGTATAGGATCACGAGCAGCCGGATTTGACACCGCTGCTACACTCGCGGCCGAAGGAGCTAGCGCTATGATTGACGAGCAAATTCTCAACAAATCCAAAGGCGGCAAGGCCAAAGCCGATAAATTGAAAACCGTGCGGGCCAGAGAGCTGGAGGTCGAGAAGGAGCTGGACTCGAAAATGTCCGACTACTCCTCGACGGTCGAGCGGCTGACCGATACCAAGCAGCGCGCCGGCGCCAACGTCGGCGACCTGACCAAGCTCGACTCGGCGATCAGCAGCGGCAAGCAGTACACCGGCGACCTCCAGACGCTGATCGAGGACCTGACCCACGAGCTGGACGAGCTGGGCCGCAACGTCGCCACGCTCAAAGATGCCCGCGGCCTGGAGAAGCTGGTCGGCCGCTTCAACAAGCGCTGGGCGCGCCAGATGACCGTGCAGCGCATCCGCGACCAGAACGTCGATGGCTCGATGCGGACTGTGCTGGCCTACGCCCGCGGCACCGTCAAGTCGCTGAACGGCGCGATTGCCAAGAACGCCGAGGTCTACGGCAAGCTACAGCGCACCGACATGGAGCTGGCCCAGAAGCTAGTCGACAACCAGCCGAAGTACGAGCACTGGCGCCAGGAGGTCAAGCGCCTAGAGGCCGAGCTGGCCGAGCTTGATCGCCGCATCCAGGTAGCCGACGAGACGAGCTACGCCACGCTGCAATCAGAGCGCACCCAGAAGCAGGGCCAGCTCGACGAGGCCAAGCTGAACGAGACGCAGTACTTCGAGGTGCTCAAAAACGCCAAAGAGGCCCAGCCGATCGTGCGGGCGCACATGGAGGGCTTTAAGCAGGCCGTCGCGGCGCTGACCCAGAATAAGATCAAGACCCAGGAAAAAATCTCGAACCTGACCGAGGTCTTCGAGGGCATCTACCAGATCATGGAGACGGCGCTGGAGATCAAAGGCTTCTCGACGATTGACAAGTCGCTAAACTACGCCGCCGACTCGACGACCCGCGTGATGACCGAGCAGGTCGCCGGCATCTTGCAGGAGACCGCCGACCGCGCCGAGAAAAAGCTGATCGACGACAAGCAGCTCAAAGAGTACACCGACCACCTGGCGTCGATCATCGACACCTTCGACACCCGCATGACCCAGCTTGAGCAAGAGTACTCTGAGAAGCGCTAGCGCAGCGGCGGTGCGGGGCCGCGCGGCCCCGCACCGCGCGGCCCACACTGCATATGACCTATAATCGCCATCCGCTCCAATCGCAGGGCGCCGGCCTCGCCAGCCGTCAGCTGCCCGATGATGCCGTCGTGCCGTACTGCAACGCCCTCGCCGAGCGGCTGCACTGGTTCAGCAGCGTGATCGCCCAGGAGCAGCAGCGCAAGCGCCTGAGCGCCGCGGCCGCCAAAGCCACCGCCGAGTTTGTCCAGCGCCTGCGGGCCACCATGATGGTCATGGCGCTCAAGCACGGCCGGCAGGTGCTGGAGGTTGAGCCGGTGCCGCTGACGATTGATCCGACCGAGTCGGGCATGCCGACGTTCAAGGATTTTTGGACGCTGCGCGAGGACTGTGAGCATGCCCAGACTCAGCTTGCGACGATCCCCGACCAGGACGCGCTGCTCGACCAGGCCACCGAGGCGATTTTTCGTGGCGAGCGCCCGGTCAAGCAGCAGATTCTCTGGCTGCAGCGCGCCTACCTTGATCGCCTCGCCGCCACCGCGGTGGTCAAAGATTTCGAGATGCTGGCGCCCGTGCCGCTTGATGCGACCCACGGCGACCGCGCCTACACGGTCAGCTGGACCGGCATCGTGCGCAGCCTCAACCTGTTTGAGTGCAGCACGCTTCAGTTCATTGAGCGCGGCGGCTGGCACGTCAGCGGTGGCCTCGATATGCTGCGCAACCTGATCAGCGCGATGGAGGGCGGGCGCCACTCGCTGCAGGAGATGCTCGGGCTGTGCAACGACGCGGCCTGGATTGTGCCGCAGACCCTGGAGCGCGTCACCATCGGCCCTTACTATCACCGCTGGACCGAGAACGACGCCTTCACGGTGCAGGCCTTCGAGGCTGCTCACGACGAGCCGTGGCTGCTGCGCGCGACGGTTGAGCAGGCGGCGGCCACGCGGCCCGCGGCGCGCTCGACGATGGATCGACTGCTGGGCCACGAGCCGATGGAGATCGGCCCGACCATTCGCTCGCAGGTGCTGCTGGTGCCGCTGGCGATCAAGCAGCAGCTCGGCGATGCCGACGAGGATGGCACCCCGGCGATCGTCTACGGCCTGTCGCAGGATGGCGATCTGGTCTGCTAGCGCCGGCGCCCTTTTGCCCCGCCAACCCACGAGGAGCTATGACTACCAAAGATAATGTGCATCCCATCGCCGACAGCGACCTTGATGAGCACCGTGGCGACGCCGAGTTTCGGATGCAGAACGTGCCGATGCGCGGCGTCTCCTACGATCTGGTCGCGGAGTTTCGCAAGCTGCCGGGCAGCGGCGGCTACCTGCTCACCGAGCCGGTCAACCACGTGCTGCACAGCCTGCGCCGCGGCATCTGCCTGTACTACGAGCTGTACGAGGAGCTAAGCCCCAAAGTCGGCCCGCAGGAGAAGGCCTTTCTTGGCAGCTTCGCGCTGTTCGGCATGGCCGCGCTGATCGTCCACGAGCTGCCGGCGCCCGAGGGCGAGAATCTGGCGACATTTCCCAAGCCCGACAGTACGTTCTTCAAAGTTGGCCTCGGCCCTGACGACGATCTCAAAACCGTGCTGTCGTTCTATCTGCGCACCGTGACGCAGACTGCCAGCGACGGCTCGCCGGTCGTCGAGCACCCCGCCGACCTCCAGAATCTGACCCGTGACTACTTTATCGCCGCCCGCGACCAGATGACCGCCGGCAGCGAGGCCCTCGCCCCCGAGCTGCTGGCGCAGGTCGAGAACGCGCCGATCCGCATCGGCGAGCTGGAGCTGCAGGGCTTTACCAGCTCGGCCGAGGCCCAGAGCGCCAAAGTTGAGTTCACGCCGGTGCTGCCCGAGCAGGTTGTCGGCAACACGTCGGCCAAGCGCGCGCTGGTGCGCTATGTGGATCGCCTGGCGCTCTACGACGCCGAGCGCGAGTTCAACCCGGTGCTGGAGCTAGGCGGCCTGCCCAGCACTGTGCTGTTCGACGGCTTTCCTGGCACCGGCAAGACCACGCTGTTTCGCATGGCGATGACCCGGCTGTCGCAGCGCAGCGAGCAGACCGGGCTGCCGGTGCGCTTTGTCACCGTCGACCCCGGCATCAAGGACGAGTACTATGGCCGCACCGCCAAGCTCCTCAACGAAAAGCTCGGGCAGGTCCGCGACCGCAAGGCCGTCGTGCTGGTGTTTTTCGACGACGTTGATCTGCTGCTGCTGTCGCGCGGCGATCCAGGCATGGGCGGCGCCGACAAGGATGTGCTCAACATCACGATGCAGTTCCTGGACGGCGCGTTCACCAAGCACGTCGGCAACTCGCAGACCTACGCCGCCACCAACGAGCCGACCGCGACTGACAGTGCGCTGCGCCAGCGCTTCCACGACCGCGAGCTGATCGACGGCCCCGAGACCTGGGATGACTATGCCCGCCTGACCCAGATCAAGCTGGCCCGCCAGCTGAGCCGCGGCCTGGTGCAGGTCAGCGGCGAGCTGCCGGCGCCGCGTAGCGTGGCCGCCCCGCCGCCCAGCCTGGCGCAGACCGTGCGCGCCGCGCTGCCGGCCGGACTGTCAGGCAAAAAAGCCATGACCTGGCGCGAGTTGGGCGAGCTGTGCGTCGAGTTCAAGAAAAAAGACCCGCGCTTCACTGGCCGCCCCATCGAGAGCGTCACCCAGAAGCTGCTGGTCGAGAGCGCCGACTTCGAGGTGCCGGAGACCTGGTTCACCGACCCGACGATCTATCTGCAAAAAACCTACGACGAGAAAGTCGCGCTGCTGACCTCGCTGTACCGCCCAATCACCGCCGACATGATCGCCGCCGAGCTGGAGCACTACTTCAACTCCGAGCAGCGCTACGCCAGCGACGCCAAGACACAGCGCGCTGAGCGCGTGGCCAACGACCTGGAGGCTCAGCTGGCCGCCCGCGACCTGCTGGCCCAGCGCGGCGCGCAGTAACCAACTGGGGATCATCGCTGTATGGCGCAACTACCGTGGAATGGGCCGCTTTTTCCGGTCAAGGGCCGGCTGGCCGCGCGCTACGCCCAGGCGCTCAAGCACGTCCTCGGCCTAGAGTGTCCGCTGACCAGCTTTAGCGTGGACCGCGCCGGCTGGAGTCCGCAGCTGGCGGCGACGCTGGGCGCCGACTATCTGGGCGCCGGCGCGCTGCGCCACGCCATCATTCTGTCGCCCGACCAGGCCAGCGCGCCGCCGGTCCGCCGCCGGTTTTCCTACGAGGCGCCGGCGCTGGAGATGGTCTATCTCCGGGCGCGCGCCACGCTGCTGACGCTGATCGAGCACGAGGCCGTGATCGTTGAGCTTGACACCAGCCACCCATTCTGCCGCTCGGCGGTGGACTTGCTGGCGGTTTCGGGCGTCGAGGCCTGCTTCTCGACGCCGAACGATACGCTCGGCAAAACCCAGCGGCTGCTGGAGCTGGCCGCGGGGCTGCGCGAGAAGGCCCGCCTGCTCGATAACGCCTACATCGAGCAGATGCTGGCGATGGTCAAGGATGTTGGCGACCCACGCCAGCGCGCGCTGCCCGACCCGCTGCGGCTTCCCGTCGAGTCAGTGTGGGCCGAGATTGGCGGCGGCGTCTATGTGCTGCGCCGGCTGGACAAGGAGGAGCGGCGCTACCCCGTCGTGATCACCGCGCAGCCCGACGCCGGCGTCCAGGCCCTGGAGGTCACGGCCCTGACGCTCGATGATCCGGCGCTGGTCGATCTGCTGCACGGCCTGGAGTGGCTCAAATACAATGTCACCGAGGAGCTGCTGCGCCGCCGCCTGACTGAGATGGAGGTTGACGCGCTGCTGGCCGCCGACGAGCCGGCGCCCGCCACGAGCGACAGCGAGCGCCGCCGCCAGCTGGCGCGGCATCCAAACGTTCAGGAGCTGCTGCCGCCGATCTACTGGGAGCTGGACACACTGCTCAAACACTGGGGGCCGCACGCCTTCAATCCCGGCAAGCTGTCGGCGGCCGCCAAGTGGGCGCTGGCCCAGCCCGCCGCCGCCGCCGATGTCGTCGGCCACCTGGTCGCCCGCTTCACGCCCTTCGACTATGCGACCTTCACCCACCATCACCGCTGGACCGTGGAGCAGGAGTGGCCGGGCTACAGCGCCGCCAAGCGCCGCTACCTGGCGGAGAAATTTCCGTACTTAACAGCGAGCTTCATTGCTGCCAGCAGTGAGGCGCCGGGCGCGGAACCTTCTTCCGCTGATGAGGCAGGCGCTCAACCCGCCTGAACGACATAATGGGCTTTGAAGTTGTCAACCAAGCGCTGACGAATCTGTTTATTGGCATTGGCTTTGCGCTGGTCAACATCGTCGTGCGGTATTTCGCACCGTGGGTGCCGCAGGTGATCTCGGTGCTGCACTGGAAAAATCTCCGGCGTGCGCTGGTGTTCGCCTACTTGATCGCGCTCGTAATCCAGCTGTTCACATCGCCGTTCTTCCGGTCGTACCTCCACTCGGCCTACGCCGAGCTGGCCTGGTCGCCCTACCAGGCGGTGTTTAATGTGCTGGGCGTTGTGCTGATGGATGTCATCGTCCGCATGGTGCGAGTTGGGCAGCGCGGCGCCAAAATCGGCGGCCAGCAGCTGGAGCAAGTGCGCACCCGCGTGGCCGAGGAGGCCGACGAGCTCGGCGACCGCCTCGCGGTTACGCCCGAGGCGCGCGCCACCCGCCAGCAGGAGCAGGCTGCGGCCGAGGCCAAAGCCGCCGTCGAGCGCAAGCAGCGCCTGGATAATCTGAACAAATATTAGTCGTCGCGGCCCAACTCGCCGGCCAAACGAAACCGCCCGCAGCTTAGATGCTGCGGGCGGTCTGCTTGCCAGTGCGCTGGCGGTCAGTGCTTATGCCTCGTCGGCGGTGTCGCTCGCGGTGTCGCCATCGCTGGCGGCGTCCTCGCTGGTTGTCGCAGCGCCGTCGCTGGCGGCCAGGTAGCCCTGGTCGGTCTCATCGAGCGGCTCGGGGTCGCTGTAGACGCCCGCGGCTGGCCGGGTCAGATTGGTGCGGTCAAAGCGCGCGGCCAGCGCGTCCTGCTCGCGGGCGACCATCTCGTCTAGCTCGTTGGTGCTGAGCGCGGTGCCGGCCAGCGCGTTGAACTCGGCGTCGCTCATGCCGGGGCCGCCGTTGCCGAGCGGCTGTGGCAGCGAGCCAGGCCCCTGCGAGCCGCGGGTGGCCGAGGCCAGGTCGCTGGCCGCCGCGGTGGCCGCCAGCAGCCGGCGCTGTACCAGGCCGGTACCGGCCGGGATCAGCTTGCCGATGACCACGTTCTCCTTGAGGCCGCGCAGGTAGTCGACCTTGCCGGTGATTGCCGCCTCGGTGAGGACGCGCGTGGTCTCCTGGAATGACGCCGCCGACAGGAACGAGTCGGTGTTGAGCGCCGACTTGATCAGGCCGAGCAGCACGTTGGTCGCCAGCGCCGGCTCGCCGCCCTGCGCCAGCACCCGCCGGTTGTTGCGGATGAACTCGAACGTGTCCACCAGCTCGCCCGGCAGCAGCTCGGTGTCGCCCGAGTCCTCGATGCGCGCCCGGCGCAGCATCTGGCGCACGATCATCTCGACGTGCTTGTCGTTGATCGGCACGCCCTGGAGCCGGTACACGCGCTGCGCCTCGTTGACCAGGTAGCGCTGGACCTCCTCGCGCCCCTTGATCAGCAGCAGCTCCTGCGGGTCAATCGAACCCTCGGTCAGCTGCTGGCCAATGATGACCTGCACGCCGTCCTTGATGCCGTCCTTGATGCGAGCGGCGTGCGGGATGACAACCTCGCGCTCGTCGCGCTCCTCGCTGCGAATCGTCACGCTGTCGGCGGTGACGAACACGGTGCCGGCGGTGCGGGCCACAATCGGCTGCTCGTTGGTATCCGAGCGGTTCGAACTCGGCCAGCCGCACGCCGAACTCGACATGCTGCCCGGCCTCGACCAGGACGCGGTAGTTGGCCGGCAGCGGCTGCTCGTCGGTGAAGACCTGGTTCGAGACCACCCGAATCCGCCGCGACTCTTCCTCTTTTATCAGCTCAACCGTGCCGTCAATCTCGGCCATGATGGCCTTGCCCTTCGGCGAGCGAGCCTCGAAAATCTCCTGGATGCGCGGCAGACCCTGGGTGATGTCGTCGCCCGCTACGCCGCCGGTGTGGAACGTGCGCAGCGTCAGCTGCGTGCCCGGCTCGCCAATCGACTGGGCGGCGATGATGCCGACCGCCTCGCCAATCTGTACCAGCTTGCCAGTCGCGAGGTTGCGGCCGTAGCACAGTCGGCAGATGCCATGCTCGGCGCGGCACATAAAGCCGGTCCGAATATAGATCGCCCCAACGCCCGCCGCCGTCGCCGCCTTGGCGATCTCGGCGGTGATCTCCTCGTTGCGCTCGGCCAGCACCTCGCCGCTCTCCGGGTGGGTGATCGGCCGCGCCAGCATACGCCCAACCGTGCGGTCAGCCATGCTAGCCTTCACGATGTCGGTGTCGGCCTCCAAAATCCACATGCCGCCCAGCGTGCCACAGTCCTCGACGGTGACGATCATGTCCTGCGCCACGTCGACCAGGCGCCGCGTCAGGTAGCCGGCGTCGGCGGTGCGGAGCGCGGTGTCGGCCAGTCCCTTGCGTCCGCCGTGCGTTGACACAAAGTACTCCAGCACGGTCAGCCCCTCGCGGAAGTTCGAGCGGATGGGTAGCTCGATGATCTTGCCGGTCGGGTCGGACATCAGGCCGCGCATGCCGGCCATCTGGCGCATCTGGTCAATCGAGCCGCGCGCGCCTGAGACCTGCATCATCGAGACCGGGCCGTGCGGGTTGATGTGGGCTTTGACCGCCTCGGTGACGGTTTTGGTAGCCGTCTGCCAGGCGTTCACCACGCCGCGGTAGCGCTCGTCCTCGGTGATCAGGCCGCGGCGGAACTGCTTCGAAATGTCGCGAACCCGCTCCTCGGCCTCTTCCAGAATCTCGGGCTTGTTCGGCGGCACTTCCACGTCGGCGGCGGAGAAGGTCATGCCCCCCAGCGTCGAGTGTTTGAAGCCCAGTCGCTTGATGCGGTCGGCCAGCAGCGCCGTCTGCTCCGAGGCGAAGAAGCGCAGCAGCTCCTCGCCGCTGTGCTGCGGGAACTTGGCTTGCATCTCGGCCAGCGCCGCGCCCGCCAGATTCTCCTCCTGGCTATAGAAGCGGTAGCAGTCGGCGATGACCTCCTTGAGGCCGGTCTTTTTGACGATCCGGTTGCGGAAGTGCAGCGGCGAGTGGAAGCCGTTCTCGCCCGGCTCCGGCTCGTCGGGGAAGCGCAGCGCGTTGTTGAACAGGATGCGGCCCACCGTCGTCTCGACCAGCACCCGCGGCCGGCCGTCCTCCGATGAAAGTGCCTTGTGGGGCATCGAGACGCCCTCTTCCTCGCCGACCACATAGTCGTTGAGGATCACTTTGATCGGCGCCTGCACCTGAATCACTTTGTTGTCGTGGGCCAGCAGCGCCTCGTAGATGTCGGCAAAGATTTTGCCGGCGCCCAGCGCGTCGCTCCGCACCTGCGTCAGATAGAAGCAGCCGAGCACGATGTCCTGCGCCGGCGTGACAATCGGGTCGCCGTTGGCGGGCGACAGCAGGTTGTACTGCGACAGCATCCGGGTGCGCGCCTCCTCCTGGGCCTGGCGCGACAGCGGGACGTGGACGGCCATCTGGTCGCCGTCGAAGTCGGCGTTGAACGCCGTACAGACCAGCGGGTGCAGCTGGATCGCCGAACCCTCGATCAGCACGGCCTCGAAGGCTTGGATCGACAGGCGGTGCAGCGAGGGCGCGCGGTTGAGCAGCACGAGGTAGTCCTTGATGACCTCCTCCAGCGCGTCCCACACCTCGGGCTTGATCCGCTCCACAAACCGCTTGGCGGCCTTGATGTTGTGGGCGTGGCCCTTCTCGACCAGCCGCCGCATCACGAATGGCTTGAACAGCTCCAGCGCCATCTTCTTGGGCAGGCCGCACTGGTGCAGCTTGAGCGTCGGGCCGACCACGATCACCGAGCGCCCCGAGTAGTCTACGCGCTTGCCGAGCAGGTTCTGGCGGAAGCGGCCCTGCTTGCCTTTGAGCATGTCGCTCAGGCTTTTCAGGCGATGCTTGCCCTTGCCCGACACTGCGCGCCCGCGCCGGCCGTTGTCGATCAGCGCGTCCACGGCCTCTTGCAGCATCCGCTTCTCGTTGCGCACAATGATCTCGGGCGCGTTCAGCTCCATCAGCCGCTTCAGACGGTTGTTGCGGTTGATCACGCGGCGATACAGATCGTTGAGGTCCGAGGTGGCGAACCGGCCGCCGTCCAGCTGCACCATCGGGCGCAGGTCGGGCGGGATCACCGGCAGCACCTTCATGATCATCCACTCGGGCTTATTGCCCGACTTGCGGAAGGCCTCGACCACCCGCAGCCGCTTGGTCGCCTTTTTGCGTTTCTGCGACGTGACCGAGGAGATTTGAATCTCCTCCTGGAGCTGATTCGCCAGCTGGTCAAGGTCAACCCGGCCGACCAGCCCGCGCACGGCGCCCGCGCCCATCTCGGCGCGGAAGGCGCCCAGCGCCAGCTCGCGCAGCCCGCGATACTCGGACTCGGAGATGATCTTCAGCGGCTCGATGTCGTCGAGCTTGCCGAACTTGTCCTTCTCCTCGCGCACCATGCCGTCTAGCTCGCGCTGCGCCTCGTCGGACGCTTTGCTCTGCGCCTGCTCGGCCACGTGCGAGCGCTGGTCACGCTCGGCGCCCGTCAGCGAGTCGGCGGCCTCCAGTTCCTGGTCGCGGCGCTCTTTCAGCCGCAGCACCTCGGCCTCCAGCAGCTCCTCTAGCCGGTTGATGTGATACTCGGTGATCGGCTCACCTTTTTCAGCCACCATCGCCTCGCGGAACCGGAAGTCCTCGGGCGCCGCGACGTTGCGCAGCCCCTCAATGGTGTCATGCAGCTCCTGCGCCTCGTCCTCAAGCTCGCTCTGCTGGTCGGTGTAGCGCTGCTTGATCTCGCGCTGCGTTGCCACCAGCGCCGTCTCCAGCTGCGCCAGGTCCTGGCTGATCCGCGTGCTGACATCGCTGCCCTTGCCCCGCACCTTGCCCTCAAGCTCGGCGCGGCGGACCTGGAAGTCGGCCCGCAGCCGCTCGCGCACCTGCTCCAGCGCCGCCTCGTCCACGTCGGTGATGATGTAGGCGGCGAAGTACAGCACCCGCTCCAGGTTGCGCGGCGAGATGTCCAGCAGCAGCCCGAGCCGGCTGGGTGTTCCTTTGACAAACCAGATATGTGATACGGGCGATGCTAAATTGATGTGGCCCATTCGTTCACGACGGACCTTTGAACGTGTTACTTCGACGCCACATTTGTCACATACGACGCCCTTATACCGCACACGTTTGTATTTTCCACAATAGCACTCCCAATCCTTTTGTGGTCCGAATATCTTCTCACAAAATAATCCGTCGCGCTCCGGTTTCAATGTGCGATAGTTAATTGTCTCAGGTTTAGTTACTTCACCACGCGACCAGGTTAAGAATCTCCTCAGGCGATGCTAAACTGATCCGAATCGCGTTGAAATCGTTAATCTCGGGCATATTTACTCCTGGACCGGAAGATACATTGCGAATCGCAACTGCATCTCATGGGTAATTGTTCCACGTTCGGGCCGCTTTTTCGGCTGCCATTCCAGAAATTGATGGGCAATGATTCGTTTACGCTCAAGCATGAGTCCTGGATTTTCAACGTAGAGCCACGCGGCAAGACATTTAGCTCTGATCGTGCTCCATTTTAATATAATAATTTGCTCGGTTTGCTAAAACATTCGGTGCTGGAATACCAGTGGCCGCTGCGCTAGCTACAACGAGATCGGCGAGAAACTGTGGCGAACCAGAATAAATGTGCAGTACCGGCTTCCCTGCATTCCATGATAGCGTGCCATCGCCATCGATCACGCCTCGCAGAAAATGTGGTACTAATTCATCAGGAACCGCTGGAAATCCAATTGTCCGTGATTTACAGGGCGTGCCGCCGTGCGCCAAAATATCCTGATACATCTCTTTACTCTGAGAACGTAATGGCATAGGTATTTGAGTCGGCCACGACCTTTCGCAGGTAGTAGTTTCGTCCAATCGTCGCTGCCATGTGCGCAAGGTGGTCAACATCATTGCTGGCTATCTCAACCTCGTGGCCGCCCGTGCTATTTTTAATTCGCATACAGCCATCGGCCCACCAGTAGCCCAGAATATAGGCCATTGCTGGCGACCACACGCGGAAAAATTCAATGCTGTTCGCTGGTCGGCCCACGCACACCTCATGGCGGGAGCGGAGCAGCGCCCCGCTCCCGCACTGCCCGCTTAGAACTCGCCGCGCTCCATGCCTGACAAGTTGATGCCATCGAGGGCGCTCAGATCGTCGCCGGCGTCCTCGCTCAGCTCCATTGTCGTCTCGTCCTCGGCCAGCACCTCGACCGACAGGCCGAGCGACTGTAGCTCCTTGATCAGCACCTTGAACGACTCGGGCACGCCAGCCTCCTGGATCGCCTCGCCCTTCACGATGGCCTCGTAGGTTTTGACGCGGCCGTTCACATCGTCGGACTTGACCGTCAGCATCTCCTGCAAGATGTAGGCGGCGCCGTAGGCCTGGAGCGCCCAGACCTCCATCTCGCCAAACCGCTGGCCGCCGAACTGGGCCTTGCCGCCGAGCGGCTGCTGGGTCACCAGCGAGTACGGGCCGGTCGAGCGGGCGTGAATTTTATCCTCAACCAAGTGCGCCAGCTTAAGCATATAGATGTAGCCGACCGTCACCGGGTTATCGAACGGCTCGCCGGTGCGGCCATCGTACAGCGTAATCTTACCGTCTGCGGGCAGTCCGGCGTCATAGAGCGCCTGCTGAATCTGGTGCTCATGGGCGCCGTCAAACACCGGCGTGGCGATTTTATACCCCAGGCGCGCCGCGGCCCAGCCTAGGTGCGTTTCAAGAATCTGACCGATATTCATGCGCGATGGCACGCCAATCGGGTTCAGGATGATGTCCACCGGGCGGCCGTCGGGCATGAACGGCATGTCCTGGATGGGCAGGATGCGCGACACGACACCTTTGTTGCCGTGGCGGCCAGCCATCTTGTCGCCGGCGCTGATCTTGCGCTTCTGGGCGATCAGGACGCGCACCATCTTGTTGACGCCGACCGGCAGGTCGGGCGAGTCCTCGCGGGTGAAGGTTTTGACATCAATGATTTTGCCGCGCACGCCGTGCGGCACCCGCAGCGATGTGTCCTTGACCTCACGGGCTTTCTCGCCGAAGATCGCGCGCAGCAGCCGCTCCTCGGCCGTCAGGTCGGTCTCGCCCTTTGGCGTGATTTTGCCGACCAAAATGTCGTTCGGGTTGACATCGGCGCCAACGTAGATAATGCCCTCGTCATTGAGGTTGCGCAGCGAGTCCTGGCCGACGTTCGGAATATCGCGGGTGATCTCCTCGTCGCCGAGCTTGGTCTGGCGGGCCTCAACCTCGTACTTCTCAATATGGATCGAGGTGAAAATATCCTCGCGGACCAGCCGCTCCGAGACCAGGATGGCGTCCTCGTAGTTGCCGCCCTCCCAGGGCATAAAGGCCACCAGGACGTTTTGTCCGAGCGCCAGCTCGCCGTTGTCGGTCGAGGACGAGTCGGCGATCACCTGGCGTGAGCGCACCCGCTCGCCGCGCATGACGGCCGGCCGCTGGTTGATGCAGGTGTCCTGGTTCGAGCGCATGAACTTGATCAGCGGGTAGACGCGGCGGTTGCCATCGTCTTCCAGCACCGTAATCTGGCGGTTATCCACTGACTCGACCAGACCATCGAATTTGGCGACGACCACCTGGCCCGAGTCGCGGGCCGCCTGGTACTCCATGCCCGTGCCAATGATCGGCGAGTCCGGGCGCAGCAGCGGCACGGCCTGGCGCTGCATGTTCGCGCCCATCAGTGCGCGGTTGGCGTCGTCGTGCTCGAGGAATGGGATCAGCGCCGTCGAGACCGACACCACCTGCTTGGGCGACACATCCATATAGTCCACGCGCTCGGCCGGCACCTCGACAAAATCTTTCGCCTGTCGGCACGACACCAGGCCCGACTCGAAGCGGTTGTTGACATCGACTACGGCGTTGGCCTGGGCGACGATGAACTTATCCTCCTCGTCGGCGGGCAGGTAGTCAACCTCGTTGGTCACAATCGGCCGAATGTTAATCGTGCGGAACGGCAGGGTCGTGATGCGCTCGGCCAGCTCGCGGGTGATTTCGGTGTTGCCCTCGGCCAGCGTCTCGCCGGTGGTTGGGTCGACGATGTCCTCGCGCAGGATTTGGCCACGCAGCAGGCCGACGACAATATGCTTGGCGATCTCGGCGTCCATGCGCGAGCCTTTGGCCGCCAGTAGCTCGCCGGTGCGCAGGTCGCGCAGGTCGTTGACCAGCAGCGGCCGCTCCATCCAGACCGCGACGTTCTCGACGGTCTTGTAGACTTTGCGGTAGGGCGTCTCCAGGAAGCCCATGTCATTGACGCGCGCAAACGTCGACATCGCGCCGATCAGGCCGATGTTGGGACCCTCGGGCGTCTCGACCGGGCAGATGCGGCCGTAGTGCGAGTGATGCACGTCGCGCACCTCGAAGCCGGCGCGGTCGCGCGAGAGGCCGCCGGGGCCGAGCGCTGAGATGCGGCGCTTGTGGGCTAGCTCAGCCAGCGGGTTGACCTGATCCATGAACTGCGACAGCTGCGAGCCGCCGAAAAACTCGCGGATCGCGGCGACGACCGGCCGGATGTTGACTAGGCCATTGGGCGTGGCGGCCTCCGGCTCCTGGAGCGACATGCGCTCTTTGATCACGCGCTCCATCCGCAGCATGCCGATGCGGAACTGCGCCTGGATCAGCTCGCCGACGGTGCGGACGCGGCGGTTGCCCAGGTGGTCAATGTCGTCCGGCTCGCCGATGCCGTTATTGAGATCGATGATGCGCTCGACGATTTTATACAGATCTTTGGGCTTCAGGACGCGATCCTGGGGCGCCTCCTCGGTAGCGCCACGGCGCTGACCTTTTTCCCACAGGTTGCGGTTGAGCTTATACCGGCCGACCTTCGCCAGGTCATAGCGTCGCGGATCAAAGAGCAGCGAGCGCAGCAGCTGCTTGGCGTTCTCCAGCGTGGGCGGGTCGCCCGGCCGCAGCCGCTTGTACAGCTCGATCAGTGCCTCTTTGGCGTTCTTAGTGTTATCTTTGTCGAGCGTCGCCGTGATATAGCGGTGGTCGAGGTTGGTGTCAACCCCCTGGAACAGCTCAAGCACCGCGTCGTCATGGCCCGACTCGTCCAGCGGGTGATTCTCGTCGTGCAGGCCGATCACGGCGCGCAGCAGGATGGTGACCGGCAGCTTGCGCTTGCGGTCAACCTTCACCGACAGAATATCGCGCTTTGAGGTCTCAAACTCCAGCCAGGCGCCGCGGTTCGGGATCAGCTTGGCGGTGTGCAGGGCGCGGCCGCTGTTAGGGTCGTGCTCGTCCTTGAAGTACACACCCGGCGAGCGGATCAGCTGCGAGACGACCACGCGCTCGGAGCCGTTGTTGATAAAGGTGCCGTTCTCGGTCATGAGCGGGAACTCGCCCATGAAAATCTCCGACTCCTTGACCTCGCCGGTGGCCTTGATCAGCAGCCGGGCGCGCACCTTGAGCGGCGCTGAGTAAGTCAGGTCGCGCTCGCGGCACTCAAACTCGTCGTAGCGCGGCTCGTCGAAGCGGTAGTCGTGGAACGATAGCGCCAGATTTTTTCCGGTAAAATCCTCAATCGGCGAGATTTCTTTGAACAGCTCGCCGAGTCCTTCGTGCCGGAACCACTGAAATGAGTCCAACTGAGTCTCGATGAGCTTGGGGACTTCGATCGCATCCTGGATGCGGGCGTAGGTTCGCCGGTCGGCTCGTGCCAAGCGGTCGTTGCTGAGGTCCTCGCCGGCTGCGATTAGCGGCTGAAGCACAACGGTTTCGAACAATGGTGGCATGCTGACTCCTTGCTCACCGGAGAACACAAAACGACCTTACCCGTCGTGACGCTCAACGTTGAGCGCCGCTGCCGAATATGGTCAGAGAAAGTTCTCTATCTAACGAAAAAAGCGCCGACCGGCGCGAGTATACAAAAGTCGAACGGGCGATCACCAATCAATGTAGTTGTGGACCCACGCACACATAAACTCCCACGCTGCTACATTCTTCTACGACCGCTCCAGCACTTTGGATCTTTCAGTTTTTGCAAACGCGCAGTGTAGCATGTGGGTCAATATTTGTCAACGGGCAGTTTAAAGCGCGGCGCGATTAGTGCTCCAGCACGGCGCGGGCGCGGCTCACGCTGTCGGCAGGGCTGACTTTGAGCTGCACATCCAGCAGGCGGCCGTCAGTGTCGACAACAAAGTGGCTGCGGGTGATGCCCATATATTTTTTGCCGTACATCGACTTCTCACCCCACACGCCGTAGGCCAGCGCGACCGTATGCTGCTCGTCGGCCAGCAGGACAAATGGCAGATCATATTTAGTCTTGAAGCGCTGGTGCGAGGCCACGCCATCAGGGCTGATGCCCAGTACCACCGCGGCGCGCGCCGTGATCTCGGGGTAGGCGTCGCGGAAGCCGCAGGCCTGCGAGGTGCAGCCGCTGGTGTCGTCTTTGGGGTAGAAGTAGAGCACCACACGCTGGCCGCGCAGCTCGGCGAGCGTGACCGGCGCGCCGCTGTCGCTCGGCAGCGTGAAGTCGGGGGCGAGATCGCCGACCTGCAGTGTTGTCATGCTCGGGTTGCTCCTTTAAATCGCTATGCTGATTGTACCGGATTCGCACGCCAGGCCCGCAGCACCTCGGCGACGCTCCACGCCTGCGCCAGGCAGCCAGCGCCGTGACGTGGCGGCTCGGCGTCGAAGACCTCGCTGATGGTGCCGAGTCCGGCGTCCCACAGGTGGTCCAGGAGCGGCTGAAGATAGGCGCGGCGGTCGAAGGTTGGGTCGAGCGCGGTGCAGGCGTCGAGGTAGTGGCCGATCAGCCACGGCCAGATGGTCCCCTGGTGGTAGGCGCTGTCGCGGCTCCAGCGGTCTCCCCAAAAGCGCGGCTGATAGTCCGGGTGGCGCGGGTCGAGGGTCCGCAGCCCGACCGGCGTCAGGAGCCAGCGGCTGACGGCCTCGAGCGCGGCGCGGCGCTGTGGCGCGGGCAGCAGCTCGGGCGCCACCGACAGCGCCAGCACCTGGTTGGGCCGCAGCGTCGCATCGTCGCCACTGGGCGTATCAATGACATCATAGAGATAGCCAGCCGCGGCGCTCCAGAAGCGGCCAAAGCTGGCCGCGACCTGCGCGGCGGCCGCGGCATAGCGCGGGGCGGCCGCCGGGTCCAGCGTCGCCGCCCAGCCGGCCATGTGCCCGAGCGCCCGGAACCACAGTGCGTTGATCTCGACCGCTTTGCCGTGGCGCGGCGTCACTACCCATTCATCAATCCGCACGTCCATCCAGGTCAGCTGCGCGCCCGCCGCGCCGGCCCGCAGCTGCCCGTCGGCCGGGTCAACGCCGATGCCGTAGCGGGTGCCGCGCTCGTGCCAGGCGATGATCTCCTGGAGCGCCGGGAAGAGCTCGGCGATCAGCGCGTGGTCGCCGCTGGCCGTGGCGTAGGCGTCGAGGGCGTGGAAGTACCACAGTGTCGCGTCAACGGTGTTGTACTCCGGCTCGGCCCCGACATCGGGGAAGCGGTTGGGCAGCATGCCCTCGGAGACAAAGCGCGCGAAGGTCCGCAGGATCGCGCGGGCGTCGGCGTGGCGGCCGGTCGCCAGGCACAGCCCGGCAGCGCGATCATGGTGTCGCGGCCCCAGTCGCCAAACCACGGATAGCCGGCGATCACGGTCTTGGCCTGCGGCTCGTCGGCCACGGTGCGGTCCACGATGAACTGGTCGGCGGCCAGCACGAGCTGGCGGATCGCTGCGGGCGCGTCACCCAGCTCAGCCTGCGCGATCAGCCTGCGCTCGCGGGCTTGAAAATCGAGCAAACTCTGGGCGGCGGTGGCGCCAACATCGTCGGGCTGGTTTACTGCACACATAATCCAGACTGGCTGATCGGCGTCCAGGCTGACGGTGATAGTTGCCAGGCGGTATCGCGCCGTCGTCGCGCGGTGGCCGCGCTCGGCCTCGGTGCGCAGCAGAATGCCGTCGTCCCAGGCGCTGTTGAGCGTCAGCATGCCAGCCGAGTGGCCCACAAACCACTCGTGGCCGCCCGGCCGCTGGACCGCCCAGATGCCCGTCGCTCGCTCGCTGACCAGCCAGGCGTCGTCGCCAGCCGCGCAGGCGTCGTGGTGGTCGCGCTCGTTGACCGCTAGCGCCACGTCCAGCTCGGCCCACTCGCCCTCCAGCAGCTGGTACTGCAACAGCGCGGTATCGCTGCCGGGCTGGAGCCACAGCCGCTTCTCCAGCAGCACCGTGCCGCAGCGATATTCCCAGACCGGCATCGTCCCATCCAGCCAAAATCGCTCGATCAGCGTGTCGGCCGGGTGCTCCTCGGCGCGCTCAGTGCGACCAATGCGAAACGTGGTGTCATCGAGCCGCACGGTCTCGTCCACATGCTCGACCAGCAGCGTGCGCCCGACCGGCGGGTCGGTGGCAGCGATCAAGAGGCCGTGGTAGGCCCGCGTGTTGGCGCCGCTTACGGTGCCCATCGCGTAGCCGCCCCGCCCGTTGGTGACTAGCCACTCGCGGCTGACGGTCGGCTCGAAGGCTTGGGTGAGGTCGGTTGTCAGGGTGAGCGGGCGGGCGTCGGTCATCGGTAGCCTCTCTATGCTTATGCTACAATCGCTCGGAACCGCCGCTTGGAACCGCAAGGAATCTCGATGACCGATATTACCAACGCGCTCATCTCAATCTTCGTCCTGATTGGTATCGGCCTGCTGGTGCGGTGGCGCAACATCTTACCACGTGAGCAAACGGTCGCGGTGTTCAACGCGGCAGTCGTGAATTTGACCCTGCCGGCCACGGCGTTTCTGGGCCTGGCCGAGATTAAAACCCTGAACCGTGAGTTTCTGCTGATCCCCGTGATCGCCGTGATTGTGATCATCGTGTCGGCGCTGGTGGCCTCGCAGGTGGCGCGGCTGCTCCATCTGCGGCGGGCGACCGCCGGCGCACTGGTGATCACCAGCATGTGTGGCTCGACCGGCTTTTTTGGCGCGCCGCTCTTTCAGCAGCTGGCCGTGCGCGATCCGGCCAAGTTCGGCCCGGCGGTCGGGATGGCCTCGATGTACAGCGAGATTGGCACACTGATCCCGCTGCTGACGCTGGTCGTGCTAGTCGCCAGCTACTACGGCGAGGGCCAGCGCTGGTCGCTGCGGCAGTCGTTGATCGGGCTGTTTCGCTTTCTACCGTTTATCGCGCTGCTGCTCGGCTTCGTCTTCTGGCCCGAGACTCACCATTTTCAAACCACCGGCACGCTGAAAATCATCAGCACAACGCTCGGCTACATGCGCGCCGCGACCGTGATGCTCTCGATGATCGCGCTGGGCATGACGATCACGATCCGCGATTTTTCACAGTATCTGCGCTCGGTGATCTCGGTCAACGTGATCAAGCTGGTGCTGGCGCCGCTGCTGGCGCTGGCGCTGGTGCGGCTGTTCAACCTCAGCCCGCTGGGGAGCTTCGTGGTCGTCCTGGAGTCGGCGGTGCCGGCAATTCTGCTGGCGATTGCCTACAGCGGCCAGTACAAGCTGGACGTGGAGTTTGCCAGCACCGCGGTGTTTGCGACGTTTTTCTTTTCGCTGCTGACGCTGCCGCTGTGGGCGCTGAAGGTTGGGTTTTAGCGCGGCGGGCCGTGGCGCCTGCCGCGCGTCCGGGCTAGCGCTTGCGGATTTTGCCGACGCCTTTGCCAATGCCAATCACCAGGCCAACGCCGCCAATCAGCGCGCCACCCAGCAGCCCGATGATGCCGCCGGTCGCAGCGGCGGCGTAGCGCTGCGTTTTCAGCGCCGCGATCTCCTCGGCGGTCGTGGCGTGGCCGGCGGTGTAGGCTGTCGTGACCATTACCGCCGCCGGCTTGCTGATCACCCCAACTTTGTCGGGCGTCGGCTCGGGCTGCTTCGAGCCGTGCAGGTTGGCGTAGGCCTGCGTCACCTCGCCACCAAAAAACAGAATCTGCGACGAATAGTAAATATAGATTAGGAACGCTAGCACGCTGCCGATCACGCCATAGGCCGAGCTGCCGTCAATGCTTGCGAAGTAGAACGACAGGAGTAGCTGGCCGACTACCCACAGCAGTGCCGTGAAAATCGCCCCGGTCCACACGTCGCGCCACTCGACGTTCGTGTCAGGCAAATACTTGAACAGCAGCGCAAATACCAGTGCGATCACGCCGATCTGCACGATGTAGTTGACAACGGTCCACAGCGGCCCCAGTGGTAGCCGGTCTGAGATCGCGCCTAGCACGGTGCTCAGCACGGTTGAGACCAGCAGCAAAAATGCCACGCCCAGCACCAGCGTAAACGACAGGAATTTGGTCTTGATGAAATTCATCACGCCCTTGCCCTGCGCCTCGCTCGGCACATTCCAGATGATATTGAAGGCCGAGTCAAGCTCGCCAAACACGCCCGAGGCCGCGAACAGCAGTAGCACAAAGCCAATCACCGAGCTGAACACGCTTTTGTCGGCGGCGTTGTCGGCGGCACCTTTGAGGCCGTCCTGGAGTGCTTTGGCCAACTGCGGGTTCTGCACGCTGCGGTTGATCGCGCCAATCATCTGCTCCTGCACATTGTTGCCCTGGCCGGTGCGCGTCAGAATATACCCCGCGACCGCCGTCACAATCAGTAGCAGCGGGAACAGCGAGGTCATGGTGTAGTAGGCCAGCGACGCGCCCAGCCGCAGGCAGTTATCGAGGCTCCAGTCTTTGGCCGCCTGCTTCAACACGTCCAGATATTTTTTCATAGCGATCCTTTGCTGAGTGCTCTGAGCTAGGCTGTAGCAACCGCTATGCCAATATGTTGAGCTTGCCTACTGCTTGGTCAGCCAATCCTGAAAGCCCTGCTCAATCGCCGGCCACTCGGCGCCGAACGCTGCGGCGGCGAGCTGCGGCGTCAGCGTCTGGGCCAACGCGCCGAATGCCAGGTCGCGGTCGGCGGGATCGGGGCTGTCGGCGAGCGCGGCCTGAATCGTCGCGGCCGGCGTCGCGGCGAATGAGTTGTAGAACTGGAGAAAGCGCGCCTGGCCGTAGGTTTCGATCAGATAGTTGTCGAGATAGGCGGCGTAGGCGTACTGGAGTGCGGTGCTCTCATCGTCCACGCCCTGCCCAAACGTGGTCTGCGCGGTCAGCTCCATGAGATCAAGCTCATCCGCGGCGATGCTCGGCGAGCCAGGTTTGCATAGTAGCGCGCGGCAGATCATTGGCCACCTGCATTGCAATCCCCTCGACTAGCCAGGCCGGCGCGAACGGCATGGTGCGCGGCGCCAGGACGAGGTGGTAAACTCGTGGGTGATCACTTGCTCGCGGCTGCTGCTGGCTGGCTCCTGAAACGCCGCGCCATTGACATAAAACGCCTGATTTGTCAGCCGCACGCCGGCGCCGGTAATCAGATAGCGATACAGCGCCGCGCCAGCGAAGCGCGCACCGGGCCGCCCGGTCAGCCTGGTAAAGTCGCCGGCAGTCGCGGCTACCACGATCACATTGACCGGCTGGGTCCGGCCAGGCAGCGCCGCGCTCACGCGCTCGAAGGCCCGCGCGGTCTCGGCGGCCAGCTGTGGCAGCTCGGATCGCAGCGCGGCCGGAAAGAAAATCCAGAACGCGCCGCGCCGCTCGGCCTGGAGCGCGCCGCCGGCCCAGAACGGCGCCTCGCCGTCCAGCGCCGTGATCTGCCAATGCGTGGCGCGCTCTAGGCTCAGGTCAAAATCATGGATAAACTCGTTGCCGGGATCTGCGTCGGCCACGGTGTAGCGCAGCTGCACCGCCAGCTTTGCTCCGCTGGCGCCAGCGGGCGGCGCCGCCGAGGCCAGCGTAAACGCCACGTCGCGCAGCGGCAGCGTCGTCAGCGCTGCGAACCACTGCCCCTGCGCGGCCTGCAAGCTCGGCGCAAAGGCCGCGAGATAGGCGGCGCGGTCGCGGCTGGCCAGCGCCGCGGTCAGCTGACCTGGCAGCGCCTCCAGCTCGCGCCCTGCCTGGGCGCTCGCGCTCAGCGGCCCCGTGGTCGGGGCGGCCGGCGCGGTCGGGCGCGGCTGGGCGCTGGGCGGCAGGTCGGCCGCCGTCGCCAGCGCCGGCTCGGCGTTGGGGCGCAGCGTCAGCCGCACCACGGGAAAGCCCGCCAGCCCAAGCAGCAGCTGCTCGCCCGCAGCCGGCCGGGCAAAGCTCAGCACGGTCGGCGTCAGCGTGGCCGTCGCCGTCACCGGGTTCCAGCGGCCGTCGAGCAGCGTGGCCGCCACTGTGTCGGCTCGCACGCTGGCCGTGCCAGCCGGCGTCAGGGCAATCGTCAGCCGGTCGCCCTGGAGTGTCACCGTGCCGATCCGCACCGTCTGCGCCGGGTTGGCGAGCGCCGGCAGCTCAAAATCAAATGGATATGTCCCATCCTGCGGCGCGTGCGGCTCGGGGGCGGCCTGGAGCGGCAGCGCAAAGCGCAGCGGCACATCGGGAAAGCCCGGCAGCTGCAAGGTGAGCTGCGGCGAGTCGCTGGGCGGAAACGTGATCGTGCCGTTGGTGGCGGCGTTGCTCAGCCAGGTGGCGGCCGGCGCAATGCCGTGGGCTAGGCTCGGGCTGGTCGCGGTGGCGGTCATGATCATTGTGCCGACCAGCCGCGCGGTCGCCGGCAGCACGCCGCTGACAAACGCCAGGTCGCCGCCGCTGTTGTTGTAGAACGCGATGTGGAGCGTCAAACTACTGCGGTCGCGCTCGGCGTAGCGGACATGCAGATCCACGCCCGGCAGCTGCGTCGAGCGGACCAGCGTGTCCACCGCAAACAGCCGGGCGGGCGCGGCGGTCGGCGCCGGCAGCGGCGCTGGCGCCGTCGGGCTGGGCCGCGCCGCGGGCCGCGCCGTCTCGATGCCGCACGCTGTCAGCAGGGTCAGAAGCAGGACAAGCTGGGCTAGCCGCACAGCACGCTGCCGCCGTTGACGTTGAGGACCTCGCCGGTGATATGCCGCGCCCAGTCGGAGCACAAAAAGACGACCGGGCCAGCCAGATCGGCGGGCGTCGGGATGCGTTGCAGCGGAATCGCCGCCACAATCTGGGCGCGATCAGGGCCGCCCAGCGCGGTCACGGTGGCGTCGGTGTCGACCCAGCCGGGCGCCACGGCGTTGACCCGAATATGCGGCCCCAGCTCGACCGCCAGCGATTTGGTCAGGCCGATCAGCGCGCTCTTGGTGCTGGCGTAGATGCTGTAGCCGGCCTCGCCGCGCTGCCCGGCCGTCGAGGAAATATTGACAATCGCCGGGCTGCTGCTGCGGCCGAGGAGCGTGAGGCTAGCCTGAATACAGCCGACCGCGCTGCTGAAATTGATCTGGAGCAGGCGCTGGAGCTGGGCGTCGTCGCGGGCGATGATCGGCGTTGGCTCCCACACGCCGGCATTGTTGACCAGGAAATCAAGGCTGCCCCAGGCGCGGCCGACGCGCTCCAGGACCGCCGCCGGCGCGTCGGGGTTGGCAAAGTCGGCCTGGATCGCCAGCGCAGTGCGCCGCTGTGCCTCGATGGCGCCGACGACGGCGCTAGCCGCCGAGCTGTTGCGCTGGTAGGTGATCGCAACGTCGGCGCCGCACGCTGCCAGCAGCTCGGCCACCGCGCGGCCGATCCCGCGCGAGCCGCCCGTCACCAGCGCACGCTTGCCCGCCAGGTTGATCATGAGGCCGCTCGCTCAATCTGAGTCACTGTCTGCATCAGCATCTGGACTACCAGCTGATCGCCGGGCTGCGGGTTGCCCAGCAGTGCCTCGCCGCCCAGCCGGGCCGAGCGCGGGTTGCTCTCGCCCTGGAGCTGAAAAACGACATCGTACATCACGGTCCCATGAATGCTGACCGGCTGGATGCGCACCAGCTGCGCGCGCTGTGGTCCAAATAGCATGCTCGCTCCTCGGGTCGCTACCTGCGCCATCAATCCTATGCGGCCTGGCCCATCTAGGTTCTGGCAGCTAGGCATAATGGCGCGATTGTTGAGGTGTCACCGGCATTATACCTGCTACCTGCGACGGCGCAGACCCCGGTCAGGCTGCCCAGTTAGAGAGAAGGTCGCTATGCCAACAGTGCTTGTGGTTGATGATACCCCCGATATTCGCATGCTGGTCCGCCTGCTTCTGACCCGTCAGGGCTACCAGGTGATCGAGGCCGAGAATGGCCAGCAAGGCGTTGAGGCGGCGCGCGCCCAGCGCCCCGACGTGATTTTGATGGACCTAGCGATGCCGGTGCTGCCTGGCCTCGCCGCGATTCAGCTGCTGCGTGCCGACAAGCAGTTTCAAAACACGCCAATTGTCGCGTTTACTGCCCAGGCAATGGATGGTGATCAGGCGCAGGCGCTGGCGGCCGGCGCTGACTGCGTGCTGCTGAAGCCTGCGCCCATCCAGGAGCTATCGCGGCTGATTCAGCGCCTCGCGCCGCTGCTGCCGAGCGTTGCGCCGCTGGTCTATGCTGCTGCCGCATAGCTCGGTGGCGCTGCACTGCCGGCCCGATCTGTTGTTCAGGCGCTGATCGTCGCCGAGATCGGGCCGTGGCCTGATGTGCTTTTTTTCACAATCAGTAGAATACAGCTATTGCCGCTTCGGCGGCATACGAGCGGGGACGAGTGGTGCGGGGCCAGTCGTCTTCGCTCGGGCTTTTTCGCTATAATGGCCAGGTTCGCTTTGATCGATGGCCATGCATGCTGCTAACATTTCCCGAGCTAGCCGCTCCCGGCGTTGTTCACGCCATCACCACCCGCCACGGCGGCATATCGGCGCCGCCCCACGACGCCCTGAACCTCTCGTGGGCGCGGCCCGACGATCCCGCCGCCGTCCTGGAAAATCGCCGCCGGCTATGCCAGGCGCTGGCGATTGCGCTGGATGACGTGGTGCAGTCCGGGCAAGTCCACGGCACGACGGTGCGCGCCGTAGGCCCCAGCGAGCGCGGCGCCGGCGCCCGCGAGCGCCGCACCACGCTGCCCGCCGCCGACGCGCTGATCACCAACGCCCGCGAGGTTTATCTGCTGGCCTGCTTCGCCGACTGCACGCCGCTGCTGCTCCTTGATCCGGTCCGGCAGGCCGTTGGAGTGGCCCACGCCGGCTGGCAGGGCACGGTCGCACACATGGGCCAGGCGGTCGTCGGCGCGCTGCGCGAGCACTACGGCTCTGACCCCGCCGATCTGCGCGTCGTCATCGGTCCCTCGGCCGGGCCATGCTGCTACGCCGTTGGTGCCAATGTCCTTGCCGCGGCCACTGCGGCCTTCCCTGACAATCCCGAAGTCATCGTTGCCCACCCCGAGCAGCCGCGCTTTGATCTGTGGGCTGCGAATCGTGCCAGCCTGATCCGGGCCGGCGTGCGAGCCGAGCACATCACGGTCAGCGGCCAGTGTACAATCCACCAGCCAGAGCAGTTTTTCTCGCATCGTGCCAGCGGCGGCGCCACCGGGCGTTTCGGCGCGCTCATTGGACTGCGGGGCCTGCGATGACCGATCCTGGCACAATCGCCGTGCGCATCGCCGCGATCCAGGGGCGCATTGCGGTGGCGGCGCAGGCCGCGGGCCGCAGCGCCGCCGAGATCACGCTGGTGGCGGTGAGCAAGACTCATCCGGCGCGGCTGGTGGCGGCGGCCCGCGCCGCCGGCGTCGTGGACTTTGGCGAAAACCGGGTACAGGAGGCCGACGAGAAGATCGAGCTGCTGGCCGCCGACCGGGCGCGGCTGCGCTGGCACCTGATCGGCCCGCTCCAGCGCAACAAAGCCCGCCGCGCCGCCGCGCTGTTCGACCTGATCCACACGCTGGATAGCGTTGAGCTGGCCACGGCGCTACAGCGCCATGTCGAGGCCAACTCACTGGCCGGGCAGCGTCGCCTGCCGGTGCTGCTTCAGGTCAGCCTGGCCGGCGAGGCGCAGAAATCTGGCTTTGTGCTGACCAACGGCCTGGCCGACACCGCCCGGCTGAGCGCGTGGTATGCGGCAGTCGAGGCAATTCTGGCACTGCCACAGCTGGAGGTGCAGGGCCTCATGACCGTGCCGCCCTTCGCCGCCGACCCTGCGGCGGCGCGGCCGTTCTTCGCCCAGCTGCGCGCGCTGCGCGACGACCTGGCGCAGCGCTACCCGGCGGCGCAGTGGTCGCAGCTATCAATGGGCATGAGCAATGATTTCGAGGTCGCCATTGCCGAGGGTGCGACGCTGGTCCGCGTCGGCACAGCAATCTTTGGCGGGCGCGGCTAGCTATGGCGCCCGCCGCTGAGCAGCGCGGCTACTTGGTGTAGCGCCGGCGTAGCTCGGCCCATACCTCTTCGACGGGCAGACCTTGCTGGGCCAGCAGCACCCAGGTGTGATAGATCAGATCGGCCATCTCGTAGCGCAACTCGTCGTGGTCGCCCTTCATCGCCCCAATCACCACCTCGGTGGCCTCCTCGCCAACTTTTTTGGCAATTCGATCCACGCCGCTATTGAGGAGTTTGACGGTATACGAGTCGGCGGTCTGGTCGCGCTGGCGCTGGGCGATCAGATCGCTCAGCTGGCTAAGAATCGCCAGGCTGGGCGCCGTCGTCACCGCCTCGCCCGCCAGCGTCTCGGCGAAGCACGAGGGCGCGCCGGTGTGGCAGGTCGGGCCGGCCGGCTCGGCCAGCACCAGCAGCGCGTCGCCGTCGCAGTCCCGCCGCAGCTCGACGAGCCGCAAGGTATTGCCGCTGGTGGCGCCTTTCTGCCACAATGTCTGCCGCGAGCGGCTCCAAAACGTCACCAGGCCGGTCGTCTGGGTTTGCTCCAGCGCGGCGGCGTTCATATACCCCAGCATCAGCACCTCGCCCGAGCGGGCATGCTGCACGACCGCCGGGATCAGGCCGCTGGTGTCAAACGTCACCGCGCTGCTGTTGGTCGCTGTCATCTGTGTTGTTTTACCTAATCTAGTGGCGGAAGTGCCGGGTGCCAGTAAAAACCATCGCGATGCCGTGGGCGTTGGCGGCGGCGATCACCTCTTCGTCGCCCTGCGAGCCGCCGGGCTGCACAATCGCCACCACGCCGGCGGCCGCCGCGGCTGCGACGCCGTCGGCTTTGGGGAAAAACGCATCCGAGGCCAGCACGCTGCCGGTGGCCCGCGCGCCGGCCTTGCGCACCGCCAACTGCACTAAGTCAACCCGCGATGGCTGACCCGCCCCCATGCCAACCAGCGTTTGGCCTTGTACCAGCACAATCGCATTCGATTTCACAAAGGCGCAGGCTTTCCAGGCGAACTGCAACGCCGCCAGCGCCTCGGGGTGCGGCTGCGCGTCGGTGACGACCCGCCAGGTGTTGGGCTTGTCGCTCGCCACGCTGTCGCTGGCCTGCACCAGCAGCCCGCCGCTAACCCGCCGGTAGTTCCAGCCCGGCTCCCACGGTCGATCCATGTCAACCTCCAGCAGCCGTAGGTTGGCTTTGCTGCTGAAGATGGCTAGCGCCTCGGGCGTGAAGCTCGGCGCTAGCACAATCTCATAGAAATATTTGCTGAGTGCCTGAGCGGTGGTCTCGTCTACCGGCCGGTTGAAGCCGACAATGCCGCCAAAGGCCGAGAGCGGGTCGCCTTGCCGCGCCGCCGCGTGGGCCGCCACCAGATCGTCAGCCGACGCCAGGCCGCAGGGGTTGGTGTGCTTCAGGATCGCGGCGGTCGACTGCTCGAAATTGCGCACGATCTCAAGTGCGGCGTCGGCGTCTAGAATGTTGTTGAACGACAGCTCCTTGCCCTGGAGCTGCCGCGCACCGGCGATGGTGCCGCGCACATCGCGGTCGTCGCGGTAGAACGCCGCGGCCTGGTGGGGATTCTCGCCGTAGCGCAGCGCCTGCACCTTTTGCAGCGCGACCGGCCAGGTCTGCGGGAACTGCTCGGCGGTCAGATAGGCCGCGATCGCCGCGTCGTAGGCCGCCACATGGGCGAAGGCTTTGGCCGCCAGCGCCTGGCGCTGCTCCAGCGGCACCGCGCCAGCCTTCAGTGCCGCCACGACATCGTCGTAGTCGTCGGGGTCCACGACGACAATGACATCAGGAAAGTTCTTGGCGGCGGCGCGCAGCATCGTTGGCCCGCCGATGTCGATGTTCTCCAGCGCGTCGGTCAGGGCCACGCCCGGCACGGCCACGGTCTCGCGGAACGGGTAGAGATTCACGATGACAATATCAATGCCGCCAATGTGGTGCTCGGCGAGCTGCGCCACGTCGGCGGGCTGGTCGCGGCGGTGCAGGATGCCGCCGTGGACCGCCGGGTGCAGCGTTTTGACGCGGCCGCCCAGAATCTCGGGGAAGCCGGTCAGCGCGCTGATGCTCTGCACTGCCACGCCGCCGACCTCCAGCGCCCGCAACGTGCCGCCCGTCGAGAACAGCTCAACACCGGCCTCCGCGAGGCCGCGGCCCAGCCACACAATCTCCCGCTTGTCCGATACGCTCAAAATGGCTCGCATGTGTTTTCCTCCACAACACCAAAAGGGCCGCCGACAGATGCGGTAGCCCTTAGCCCAGGCGAGCGACTCTCGGTGTGCGCTCCAGCTCCCCTGTGGTTGCCCACGTTTCTCGCCAGTCGCCAGCGCGCCGTTTGTTTGGCCGGATTATACGCCGTGCGGCCCGAGCGTCAAGCTAGCGGTTGCTCCAGCGGTAGTACAGCAGCGACGGCACAAATGCGCAGATCGAGGCCAGCAGCAGCCCGGCAAATGAGATCGTGCGGGTGATCCACAGCAGCCGCACCAGGTCGGGGTTGGCCAGGTTCTGGTAGAACACCGCCACCGCCAGGTAGTGCGGCACCGCAAAGCCCAGGATCATCAGCCAGCCAGCGACGGTCAGCCAGACCTCCAGCTGTGGCTGGTGGATCAAGTTGAGCAGACCGCCGAGAATGCGCGCAAAGCGAAACAGCACCAGCGCTAGCAGCACCGTGCCAATCTCCAGGATCAGCCCAATGTGGATCAGCCGAATTTTGGTGCCATTCTCAAGCAAAAAGCCCGTCCAGAGCTGTGACATCTAGGCCTCCTTCAGGTCGAGAATATCGCGGGCGATGCCGTAGAACCGAAACACAATATAGGCCATCGCGATCGCCGAGATCAAAATCGGCGTAAACGCCCAGCCCTGCTGGCACACGGTAAAGCCCCAGCCGGTCGAGCAGTCGCTCATGCGGCCAGCGGTAAAGAAGGCATAGGCTTGAATGCCGTTGTAAACCACGATGCCGACCGGGACCAGCACCATCGCCAGCCAGTACACTTTCTGCCCAGTGAGTAGCTCGAAGCGCTGGGCGATCAGCCCGATCATCAGGAACGCGCCCCACAGCAAAAAGCCGGCGATCACCGACATATAGTTGGTGGCGGCGAACAGCAGGCGATGCAGCCCAGGGTTGAGCGAGGCCGGCGACTGTGTACCCTGGCTTGGCTTGGTGGGCTGCCAGTCGGCGGCGGTGTTGCTGTCTAGGCCCTGCGGGTTGCGGGTCAGGGCTTGACCCGGCCGCGGCACCGGCACCGCGCCGGTCAGCAGCGTGACATCTTTGGGCAGCGTCGGTTTGCCCCAGTTCACCGAGTCGATCACTTTGCCGGTGGGGTTGCGCAGCACGGCCACATCGGCCGCCGCGTTCCAGCCGCCGACCTCGGCCCGCACGACCAGCCGCTTGCCCGGCTCAATAGTGCCCTGCAGCCGGCCCTGCACGCCGCGGCTACTGCCAATGGTGTAGCCGCGCAGATCAACCGGCTTGGCGCCGCCGTTGTATAGCTCCAGCCACTCCTGTTTGGTGTCGGCGCTGGGGTAGATCTCGTTGATCACTAGGGTGTTGCCGTTGCTGGCCCGCACACCGACGCCGGCCAAAAACAGCACCAGTGGAATAAACACCAGCAGCGCAAACAGGCCGGGGATGAAGAGGTCGCTCGACCTTGGTATTTTCCAGCGAGGGGGCGCGGATCGGCAGCGATGGTAAGCGGAGACAACTCATCCAAATCCTCCAGTAGCCAGGGAGACTAAGACGTTGCTAAATGTGGGCGCCGGGCTAGCCGAGGCGGGCGCGCAGCTGATCAGCGAGCGAGCGGGCGCGCGATGGGCCAAGCAGCAGCGTGGTGGCCTGCTCAAAGATCGTAATGGCCTTGACCACCTGGGCCGGCGTCAAGGTTTGATCGTCGGGTCGTAGCCCGGCGCGGCGGTAGGCGTCGGCCAGCAGGACGCGGGCGCTGTTGCCCAGCCCGGCCACCGCAATTTTTTCTAGGTCGGGATAGAGCGGCTTGGGCGGCGCCTCCTCGGTCTTGCCGTCGATCAGGCCGGCCTCGATCAGCTCGGCCACAATCTGGTAGGTCCGAAACTGCCCTAGCCCCGACCGCTGCACAATATCCTCGACGCTGTGCTTGCCGTTGATCATTGTCAGCACGCGCCACTTGTCGGCCTCCAGGTTGATCTCGCGGCTGGAGGAGCGCGGGTTGGGGATCAGCTTCAGCACCATGTCGCCAGACGGGATGCGCTCGCTGATGGTGGCCCAGGCGTCTTGGCGACCAATGCCCTCCATGATCACGATCTCGTTGGAGACATGGACGTTGCGCGGCGGCAGCGGCAGGTTTTCGCGGAACACAAACGGCCCGGCGGTGCAGCTGAAAAGGTTATAGGCCGCCTCGTCGCCCTGCATGCCGCCGGCGTCGGCGCTGTGAATTTTGCCCTCGCGGAAATAAATCCAGCCCTCTAGTTTTTCGTTGCCGCGCTGGCCATAAATCTCAACGCCGCCGGTCTTTTTGCCCAGATCGACGAGCTGCATAATATCAACGAGATTAAAATCGCTCAGATCGCCTTCAAGCGCCATAACTGTCCCACCTGCGGGTCCGAGCGACGGCACGGCCGCGCTCGGGTCGCCTTAGAGCTTGCTGATGACCAGCTTGCTGATCGCCTTGAGCGTGTCGAACACCCCAGTGCCAATGCTCGCCGACGCCTCGTAGCGCTGCCAGTTGAGTGGGTTTAGGTATTTGTCCATCATTGGGACTGGCAGCGCAGTTGGTAGATCGCGCTTGTTGTACTGCAGCACGATCGGGTAGTCCTGGAAGCGCTTGCCCATCTTCTGGACGTTGCGCGACAGCTCCTTGAGGCTGTTCACGTTGTCCTCCAGCTTGGCGCGGTTGGAGTCGGCCACAAATACCACGCCGTCGGCGCCGTTGAGCACGGCCACGCGCGTCCGCTCGTAGAGCACCTGCCCAGGCACGGTGTAGAGGTGAAAGCGCGTCTGGAAGCCGCGGACCTTGCCCAGGTCCAGCGGCAGGAAGTCGAAGAACAGTGTGCGCTCGGTCTCGGTCGCGATGGACAAGAGATCGGTTTTGGTGGTCTGCGGAATCTGCGAGTGGATATATTGGAGATTGGTGGTCTTGCCACACATCCCCGGCCCGTAGTACACAATCTTGCAGTGAATCTCACGGGCCGCCACGTTGATCAACGCCATATTAGCTCGGCCTCCTAGCGTTAGTCGCGGAACAGCAAGTCAATGGTATCTTCCATAGAGGTGCGAAAGTTCGCGCCCAACACGTCGTCGCGCTGCCGTCGCGTCTGACGGACCCGCCCTAAAATACCGACCAGCTCCTCGGATGCTTTTTTGACCAGCACCTTGACCAGGCCGATGTGCGTTTCCTTGCTGAAGATGATCGTGACCATCCACTGCTCGCCGATCAGGGCGATAAACAGATTTTCGCGCACGCCCTGCTGAAATAGGACCTTGAAGTCTTTTTCGCGCAGCAGCTTGGCGACCTCGCGCGACGACGCGAAGGTGCCGGCGATCAGCGCGCCGAGCGCCGTGGTGTCCTGGCGGTTGGCATCGCCATGCGACGCGATCACCTGGCCGCTCTTGTCGAGCAGCAGCGAGTGGTTGCCGCCAGTCTCCTCGACCAAGCGGCTCAGAATCTCTTCGATGTGCGCCACCTCCTCAGGTGGCACGACCATGCTTGTGAGTTGTGGATCAAGCGCCATAGCAGGTTCCTCGGTTCATGAAGGCTGAGGCAGCGCGGGCCGCACCAGTATTGCTAGATTGCGTTGAGGGCCGAGACAAACGCTTCCTGATGCTTGCGGACCAAAAAGCGCAGGCGGCCAAGCTGGTCGCAGCCGTTGGTCAGCAGCAGCAGCATGGCATCTTCGTTGAGCGGCTCGATCAGCACCAGCCCCTGATCGTACTCCAGCAAGGTTTGCACCGCGCCGCCTTTTTTGATCTCGCGGCCGATGGCCTCGGAGAGCGCCAGGCCATTCGCGGCCACCGCGCAGATTGCCTCGGCATCGACGTGGCTGCTGGCGGCGCTTTCGATCAGCAGGCCGTCATTGCTGGCGACCGCCGCGAGGTCGACTCCGTCCACAACCCGGAAGCGGCTCAACAACTCGTGCAAACTCATGCGCTGGTTTCCTCCTGGGGTGATGAAGCAGCGATGTGGCGAGCCGACCGTGGTCACACAGCCTGCCCCACAGATGCTCGCCGGTAGTATACAGCATCCGTTTCTGTTTCAACAACCGTCTGATACCCCCACGGGGCTATTTAGTCGTGCCGCTCAGTTACAAACCGCATAGGACCGCGCGCCTCAGGGGCGGCGGGTCGCTCGCTGCGCTCTTTGGGTGGGCGGCCGGTCCGAATGCTGCGCAGCGACTGCACTGTGGCCTCCAGCGCCCGGTCGGCCCAGCTGTAGATCGTCGGCCGCGAGCGGGCCAGCTCCTGTGAGAGCTGGGTGACGTTGGCGCGGTACTCGGGGTCAAAGGTGGCGAGGTTGATCCGCGCCGCGGCCACGATCTGGCGCACCTCCTCGTCGGAGAGCGCGTGGTCGGCGATTAGCTTGCGTGCCCGTTTGCTGCCGGTGTTTAGGTCCATCGCTGCAACCTCCGTTGCCGGGTTGCGGCAATGCTAGCATGGGCGACGGGCGCTGTCCACCAGGAGTGTAAATCAATAGGGCCGGCGCCGGGCAGACGTTTGGCACATCAAAACGCTGGCCTTGGGTGCGCCCGGCGCAAACCGCTGACAGCCATGTGGCGCCGAGCACAGGGCCGCGCCGCACGACAACGGTGTCGGCGGCGCGGCCCTGTGCTGCTGGGCGATAGCTAGGCGTTGACGGCGCGGCTCTGCTCGGCGTCCTGGGTGATCGCGGGCGCCCCGTCCGTCTGGCTGACGGCGCTGACCGTGATCTTGCGTGGCTTGACCGCCTCGGCCTTCGGCAGCTCAATCCGCAGAATGCCGTGCTCGAAGTTCGCCTGCACCGAGTCGGCCTGAATCTGCGTCGGCAGGCTGATGCTGCGGGCGAAGCGGCCGTAGCGCCGCTCGATGCGGTGGTAGTTGGGCTTTTCGTTGGCGCTCTGGGTCTGCCGGACCTCGCCGCTGATCGTCAGGACATTGTCCTGCAAGTTGATGTCGATCTGCTCGGGCTTGACGCCGGGCAGTGCCGCCTCGATCACAAAGCCGTTGGCGGTCTCGGCGATGTCGAGCGGCATGCTCAGCGCTTGACCAGCATTAGTAGAATTGGTGGCGTCGTCGAACAGCGTGCTCATCGCGTCGCGCAGGCTGAGCAGATCGTTGAACGGGCCGTAGCGATTGATCGTAGCCATTGGTATCCTCCACAAGCTAGGTTTGCTGGTGGCCCACTCGGTGCTTGGGCCAGCTGGTTGATGGCTAGAATGATACGCCGCGTGTGTTAATCCAGCATCAACGGAGTATTTGAAACGTGTTAGAGCCAACAGACGACCGTTTGCGCCAGCGCGACTATCTGCTCCGCATCAGCAAGGCAATCACTGGGCAGCTCGATCTCCAGGCTGTGCTGTCGCTGGTGATCGAGTACGCCGTTGAGATCGTGGCCGGGAATTATGGCCTGATCGCGCTGGGCGACGAGCACGAGGAGCGGCTGGCGGTGGTGGCCTCGTTCAATCTGCCGGCCGCCAGCTGGCCGCAGTTCGATCCGCTGCTCGGCACGCTGCTCGGCCCGGCCGTGACGCCCGCCGAGGTGGCCCGCAGCGCCCGCCTCGCCACCGAGCGGCTGGGTTTGCCGCTGCGCCAGACCGTGGCGCTGCCGTTGCTACAGGGCGCGGCCACGATGGGTGTGATTGTGGTGTTTCGCGCGGCGGTCAACGTGGCCTTTACCGCCGATGATCGCGCGCTGCTCCAGGCCTTCGCCGATCAGGCCGCGGTCGCGGTGCAGAACGCGCGGCTCTACGCCCAGGCCCTGCGCGAAAGCGAGCGCGTCCACGCGATCATCGAAAACTCGGCCGATGGCGTGATGATCCTCGATAGCCGCTGGCGGATCACGACGTTCAACCGCGCGATGGAGCTGCTGACCGGCTGGCCGCGCGAGGAGGCGCTCGGCCGCCCGTGCGCCGAGGTCGTCGGGCTGCGCACGCCCGAGGGCGCCAACCTGTGCCTGGTCGCCTGCCCGCTCCAGCACGGCCGCGACGGCCCGCCGGTCGCCGAGGGCTGGATGCAGACCCGCGACGGCCGCGAGCGCTTTCTGCAGACCCGCTACTCCCCAACCCGCAGCGCCGACGGCACGTTTCTGGGCGCGATCGCCAACGTCCGCGACGCGACCGCCCAGAAAAACGAGCGTGAGCAGCAGATGACCTTTGTGTCGGTGATCTCCCACGAGCTGAAAACGCCGGTCGCGATCATTAAAGGCTACGCCGGCACCCTGACGCGCCCCGACGCCAGCTGGGACGCCGCGACGATTCGTGACGGCCTGCAGGTGATCGAGGAGGAGGCCGACCGCCTCAACGACCTGATCAGCAATTTGCTGGATGTCTCGCGGGTGCAGGCTGGCAAATTTCGGCTCGTGTTTGCGCCGTTTGCGCTGCCGCCCATTGCCGAGCGCATTGTCCAGAGCATCGCAGCCACCGCCGGGCCAGCGTTTTCCTTTGAGCTGCGCTTTGAGCCAAATCTGCCGCTGGTCTACGGCGATGCCGAGCGCATCCGCATGGTGCTGATCAATCTGCTAACCAACGCCGTCAAGTACAGCCCCAGCGGCGGCACCGTCCGCGTTGGCGGCTGGCCCGAGGGCGAGCAGGTGCTGGTGTACGTCGCCGACCAGGGCATTGGAATTGCTCCCGAGAATCACAGCCAGATTTTTGAGCGCTTTTTTCGTGTGGAAAGCTCGATGACCCGCACTACGCAGGGCGTCGGCCTGGGCTTGTATCTAGCGCAGGCGATTGTCGAGGCGCATGGCAGCACGCTCGCGGTCGAGTTCGCAGCCGGGCCGTGGGGCGCGCTTTGTGTTCTATTTGCCGGTCGAGCACCGCCAGCTCACCGACGGCAGCGCTCAGCCGCCTGCTGCTCGGCCGGAGGACGTGGGCGACGTATAATAGGCGGGTGCTTTTCAGCATCTCCCAACTTCAGGAGCCGAATATGTCAATGAATGAACGTAAAATGCTACGCCAGGTCCTAACATCCAACGAGCTGTACGGTCACGGCGAGGTGATCTGCGACATGCTGCGCGATCAGTATGGCAGCTACGACGCCGACTCGCTGGAGGAGGTTATGGTGGACGAGGCGTTTATTGCGCGGCTGCGGGCCAAAGGCTACGAGGTGCTGGCCGACGGCGACCCGCGGGCCGAGCAGCGCGGCCAGCGCCGCCCGCTGCCGCGCCCGGCCGCGCCGCCTAGCCGCCCGGCGCCCGACCCGGCCCCGCGCAGCCGGCCGCTGGGCGGCGCCCGCCCCAGCGATGGACGCGCCCAGCCCGAGCGCGGCGGCTTCGGCAGCCGCCCCAGCGGCTTCGGGCCGCCAGTCCGCGGCGCCGACAGCGGTGCCCCACAGCAGGGGCGCGGCCGGCCCGGCGGCCTGCCGCTGCGCCCGGCGCCCACGAACGGCAACGGCAGCCCCGCAACTAGCAACGGCAATACGAATGGTGCAGCCCGCCCGCAGCCCGGCGTCGCCACCCCAGTCGCCGACATCCCGGCCGCCGAGCAGCCCGAGCTGCCGGTGAGCACGCCCGCTGCGCCCGAGGGGCGCGTGCCGGTGCCCGAGGTCGCGCCCACGCAGGTCGCCGATGTGGTGCCGGATGTCGCGCTGCCCAGCACTGTTGTCATGCCAACGCTGGAGGCCAGCGCGGCCGCGCCGGCGCCCAAGCGGGGCCGCGCCAAGAAAGCGGCGCCCACCACCGATGGGGCGGAGCCGGCGCCGAAGGTGCGTCGCACGCGCAAAGCCAGCGCCGCGCCCGCCGATCCGTCGGCCGAGACCGTTGACGACCCGACAACTGAGTAGCGAGTAGCGAGCAGAGGTGGGCTGCCATGACTAGTGCCGAGCCGCGCGTTGATCTCAAAGATAAACTAATCCTTGTCGTGGACGATGAGCAGCGGATTGTCAGCTTTATGCGCATGAACCTGGAGCTTGAAGGCTGTCGGGTCATCGCGGCCCACAACGGACGCGAGGCGCTGGAGCGCATTCGCGATGATCTGCCCGACCTGGTGCTCCTCGACATCATGATGCCGGGCCTGGATGGCTTCGAGGTGCTGCGGCGGCTGCGCCAGGCCAACACTGTGCCGGTCATTGTGCTCACCGCCAAAGACGACGAGGAGGACCGCATCAAAGGCCTGGAGCTGGGCGCCGACGATTATCTGGGCAAGCCATTTTCGCACCGCGAGCTGGTCAGTCGCATGCGCGCCGTGCTGCGCCGTCACCTGATCCAGCCGCCGCTCCAGCAGACCCAGCTGGTCGTTGACGAGCGCCTGACGATTGATTTTGGCAAGCGCGAGATTCTGATCAACGGCCAGCCGGTCAATTTGCGTCCGACCGAATATCGGCTGCTGTACCACCTGGTGCAAAACGCCGGCTGGGTCGTGCCGCAGGATGTGCTGCTGTCCAAAGTCTGGGGTCCCGAGTACCGCGACGAAAATCACTACCTGCGCCTATACGTCACCTATCTACGGCAAAAAATCGAGCAGGACCCGTCGCACCCCAAATATATTTTGACCGAGCGTGGCGTCGGCTATCGGTTTGTAGATTTTCAGCACGGCTAGTTTACATAAAAATCGCTTTGCGCCGGACTGCGGCTGTATGCTATACTACGCCGCTGTGCGCAGCACAATCTCACACAGCTGGGGAGTCATCGGTATCCCTGCCGACGAATCGGTAACTGATGACGTAGAGCCAGCTGGCGGACCATCGTTTTAAGGGAGTAGCACGTGACCCAAGCACAAACAGAGGCCCAGCAGCGCGTCATCTCGATGCGTGAGCTGTTGGAAGCAGGCGTTCATTTCGGCCACCAGGCCAAAAAGTGGAATCCCAAAATGCGCCCGTTTATTTTCGGCGAGCGCAACGGCATCCATATCCTTGACCTTCAGCAGACGATCCCGGCGCTAGGCCAGGCCTATGAGTTTATCGCCGACCTCGTGGCGCGCGGCCAGAAGGTGCTGTTTGTCGGCACCAAAAAACAGGCCAGCGACATCATCGAGGAAGAGGCCGCGCGGGCCGAACAGCTCTACGTCGTCAACCGCTGGCTGGGCGGCACGCTGACCAACTTCGCCACGATTCGCACCCGGCTCCAGCACCTGGCGCAGCTTGAGGCCCGCCGTGACCGCGGCGACTTCACCAAGCTGACCAAAGCCGAGGCGCTCAAGCTTGAGGACGAGATCAACAAGCTCAACCGCGTGTTTGGCGGCCTCAAAACGATGGACCGGCTGCCGGGCGCGCTGTTTATCGTTGATCCGCACCGCGAGACCCTGGCCGTCACCGAGGCTCGCAAGCTGGGCATCCCGATTGTGGCGATGGTTGATAGCAACTGCAACCCCGACCTGATCGACATTGTGGTGCCGGCCAACGACGACGCCATCCGCGGCATCCGCCTGATCGTCGCCAAGATCGCCGAACTCGGCCGCCAGCGGCCTGCTGCGCCGCCAGGGTCGCCACGAGGGCCAAGAGGATCGCCGCGACGCCGAGCGCCGCGATGCCGACGTAGCCTAAGCCCGGTCAAGCGCAAGGGAAGATCGGCGTCAAACCTGGTCTTCCCTTGTTTGTGTCTGATGGCCGCTAACATAACATAATCACTTGATCCGCTAGCACCATGAAGGAGTTTGGTTGTGGCAATCTCAATGGAACAGGTCAAAGAGCTACGTCAGCGCACCGGCGCCGGCATTCTTCAGTGCAAAAAGATTTTGGAGCAGGCCGACGGCGATATGAACAAGGCGCTGGTGCTGCTGCGCGAGAAAGGCCTGGCGATCGCCGCCAAAAAGGCCAACCGCGAGGCGCGCGAGGGCCGCATCGAGACCTATGTTCACCCCGGCAACAAGGTCGTGGCGATTGTCGAACTCAACTGCGAGACCGACTTCGTGGGCAAGAACGAGGCCTTTGTCCAGCTGTCCAAAGACATCGCGCTCCACGTTGCCGCCCTCAACCCCAAATATCTGACCCGCGAGGAGGTGCCGGCCGAGGCGCTCCAGGCCGCCGAGGTCACCTCGCCCGAAAAATACTACGAGGAGTATGTGCTCCTTGACCAGCCGTTTGTGAAGCGGCCGAGCGAAACTATTGGCGATAAAATCCGCGAGACGATTGCCAAAACTGGCGAGAATGTTCTCGTGCGGCGCTTTCATCGTTTCGAGGTGGGAGGCTAAATCGCTGGCGCAGGTTACGGCCTGCGCCACGTTTTTATTGCTATGACAGAGCCAACCTACAAGCGAGTGCTGCTAAAGCTCAGCGGCGAGGCCCTGGCTGGCGATAAAGGCTCCGGGGTGGACCCGGCGGTCGTCAGCTTTTTGGCGGGCGAGATTCAGCAGATGCGCGAGCGCAACGTGCAGATCGCGGCGGTGATCGGCGGCGGCAACTTCTGGCGCGGCAACACTGCCATCGATGCCGGCATGGATGCGCCGCAGGCCCACTACGCTGGCATGCTGGCTACGATCATCAATGCGCTGGCGCTGCAGGATGCGCTGGAGCGCCACGGCATCTTCACGCGCGCCATGAGCGCACTGCAGCTCAATGAGGTCGCCGAGCCGTATATTCGCCGGCGAGCGGTGCGGCACATGGAGAAAGGGCGCGTCGTGCTGCTAGCCGGCGGCACCGGCAATCCTTACTTCACCACCGACACCGCCGCGGCGCTGCGGGCGGCCGAGCTAGCCGTGGATGTCATCCTGATGGCCAAAAATGGCATTGATGGCGTCTACGATGCCGACCCGCGCCGCGACCCGACCGCCACCAAATTTGATCGTTTGAGCTACCTGGAGGCCATCAACCTCGGCCTCCAGGTCATGGATAGCACCGCACTGACCTTCTGCAACGACAATCGCCTGCCGATGGTCGTGTTTGATATGTTTACGCCCGGCAACGCGGCGCAGATCATTGATGGCCAGCACGTCGGCACGCTGCTCAGCCACGCTGATCTCAGCGCTCAATAGCGGCCCTGGGGCCGAAAGGAGACCAACGATGGTCAAGGAAACGTTGGCCGACACCGAAGCCAAAATGAAAAAGTCCATCGAGGCGCTGCGCAATCACCTCGCGACGATCCGCACCGGCCGTGCGGCGCCCGCGCTGGTCGAGCAGATCATGGTTGAGTACTACGGCGCGACCATGCCGATCAGCCAGCTCGCCAACATCAGCACGCCCGACGCCCGCATGCTGGTCGTGCAGCCGTGGGACAAAAACGCGCTTAAGGCCATTGAGAAGGGCATTCAGAACTCCGACCTCGGCATCAATCCCAACAACGACGGCCAGGTTATTCGCCTCTCCGTGCCGCCGCTCACCGAGCAGCGCCGCAAGGACTTGACCAAAAGCGTCAAGAAAGAGGTCGAGGAGTCGAAGGTGGCCCTGCGCAACGTCCGCCGCGACGCGCTGGGCGAGCTGAAAAAGATGGAGACCGAGAAGCAGATCACGCCCGATGAGTCGAAGCGTGGGCAGGAGAAGCTGCAAGAGGTCACCGACAAATATGCCCGTGAGATGGACGCGATTGGTGCGGCCAAAGAAGCCGAGGTCATGGAAGTCTAGCTGGTAGCCGGACGACGCGGGGCAAGCTGCTTGCCCCGCGTCGTCATATCTGTCACAAGTTGAGTATGCCATGCCAACTCCGCTGCACATCGCAATCATCATGGATGGAAATGGGCGCTGGGCGAAGCAGCGCAATCTGCCGCGCCTCGCCGGGCATCGCGCCGGCACCGAAAACATCCGCCGAATCGTGCGCGAATGTAAAGATCAGGGCGTCCGCTACCTTACCCTCTACGCCTTCTCGACCGAAAACTGGCGCCGGCCCGGCCCCGAGGTGCGCGGCCTAATGATGATCTTGGGCGAGTTCATTGACCGCGAGACCGCCAGCCTGCATGCCGAGGGCGTCGAAATTCGGCATCTTGGCAGCTTCGACAATGTCTCGGCGCCGCTACAGCGCAAGATTACTCAGGCGGTTGAGCTGACTGCGCGAATACCACGCTGACCCTAGCGGTTGCGTTTAACTACGGCGGGCGGGCCGATATTGTCAATGCCGTGCGCGAGCTGGTGGCCAGCGGCGTCACCGCCGACGAGATCACCGAGGAGGCGATTAGCGCGCACCTCTACACCCGCAACATGCCCGACCCTGACCTAGTAATTCGCACCTCAGGCGAGTTCCGGCTGTCAAACTTTTTGGTCTGGCAGTCGGCCTACAGCGAGTACTACATCACCCCAATGTTCTGGCCTGAGTTTGGCGTCGCGGAGCTGCGCGAGGCCATCCGCGAGTACGGCAGCCGCGAGCGGCGCTTTGGGGCGCTGCCCGAAACGGGCGCCTCATGAGCAACCTCGCGCAGCGCGTCCTGAGCGCGGTGGTTCTGCTGCCGATTTTGGCGGCGGTGGTGTGGCTGGGCGGCTGGTGGGTCAGCGGCGCCGTGCTCGTGGCCGCCGTGCTGGCGCTGCGTGAGCTGTATGCAATGCTGGTGGCGGGCGGCCATCATCCGCGGCCGATTGGCTACCTAGTCGCGGCGGCGCTGGTCGGCGCCGCCGTCGCCGAGGTGCGCTGGGGCTGGCACCTGCTGCCGGCCGTGCTGACGCTGGCGATCATCGCGACTCTGGCCGGCGAGGTACTGCGCCGCGATCACGCCGGCGCGCTGCTGAACTGGGTGCTGACGCTGGGCGGCGCGCTGTATGTTGCCTGGCTGCTGGCGCACTTTGTTTTCCTGCGCGGCCTGGCGCAGCCGCTCGGGCCGGCGCCACTCGCCGGGCTATTCCACGACGCCGGCGCGGCCTGGATTGTGCTGGCCCTCGCGATCGTATTTGTGTGCGACAGCGGCGCGTACTTTGTCGGCCGAACGTTTGGCCGGCATCGCATGGCGCCGGTCGTCAGCCCCAAAAAAAGCTGGGAGGGCGCGGCTGGCGGCCTGGTGGCGGCGGTGCTGGCGGCGCTCGCTTGTCGCTGGTTGCTGGGCCTGCCGCTGGGCTGGGCCTGGACCGTCGTGCTGGGCGTGGTCGGCAGTACCGTTGGCCAGATCGGCGACCTGGCCGAGTCGCTGATCAAGCGCCAGGTTGGGGTCAAGGACTCTGGCACGCTGATTCCCGGCCACGGCGGCGTGCTCGACCGCGTAGATAGCCTCCTGTTTACGGTCCCAGTGCTCTATTACTGCATCCTTTGGTTGACGCGCTAGGCGCATTTCGGTACACTGCCTCTACTGCCTGCTCGGGAATATCTCTCATTTTTCCAGCGCAGATCGGAGAAACTATGTCATTTAGTTGGCTGTGGTACCTCAGTGTGATCCCCGCGCTAGGCTTCCTCGTTTTTGTGCATGAGCTTGGACATTTCCTGGTCGGCCTCAAAATGGGCGTCAAGGTTGAAGAGTTCGGCTTCGGCTATCCGCCCCGCATGCTGACGCTGTTCCACTACAAGGGCGTGCCGGTGACGATCAACTGGCTGCCGCTCGGCGGTTTTGTGCGCTTTGCCGGCGAGGAGTCGAACTTCGACGATCCCGACAGCCTGGCAGCCGCGCCGCCGCGGCGCAAAATCCCGATCATGGCGGCCGGCGCGATCATGAATATCATCACCGCGATTGTGATCTTTGCCGTGCTGGCGTTCTTTGGCACGCCCGAGGCCTATGGCAAGGTCTACAGTCGCCGCAGTGCTGCCCGATAGCCCGGCCGCCGGCAAGCTGGCGGCCAATGACCGCATCATCGCCATCGAGGGCCAGCCAGTGGATTCGGTGGACCAGCTGCGCGAAGCCATTGGCCTGCGGCAGGGCCAGCCCACGCGCCTCACCGTTGAGCATGGCACCGAGACCCAGGAAGTGACGCTGACGCCGCGCCTCGATAGCGAGATCGGCCCTGATCAAGGCCGCGTCGGCATCAACCTTGAAATTCAAAGCGCCGACCTCAAAGGCACCCGCTACGTGAACCCGATTCGCAACCCGCTGACGGCGATTGGTCATGGCATCGCCGAGACCGTGAGTCTGTTTGGGCAGATGCTCGGCGGCCTCGCGGCGCTGGTCGGCTCGCTGTTTGGCCTCGCGCCAGCACCGGCCGGCGGCGTCGCTGGGCCGATTGGCATCACGCGCCTCACCGGCACGATTGCCCAAAAAGGCGGCATTCTCAGCCTCGCGCGCTGGACCGCGCTCCTGAGCGTCAACCTGGCGCTGATCAACCTCCTGCCGCTGCCGGCGCTGGATGGCAGCCGCATCGTCTTCGCGCTGGTCGAGTGGGTGCGCGGCAAGCGCGTCCCACCGCAGCGCGAGGCGCTGGTCCACGCCGTCGGGATGATGGTGCTGCTCGGCCTGATGCTGCTGATCACCTTTACCGACGTGCGCAACTGGATCACCGGGCTTGATGCCTTTGGCGGCTAGCAGATGGCGCGGCTGATCAAAGCGAGTGAGATCGGCGCGTATGTGTTTTGTCGCCGGTCCTGGTGGCTGCATCAGGTGGCCGGCGCGGAGCCGAGCGGGGCCGCGCGCCGCGCCCGTGGCACGCAGCGCCACCTGGCCCACGGCCGACAGGTCTGGCTGTCGCAGGTTTTGCTGGTCGCCGGCCTGATCTTGCTCGTCGCCGCGCTGCTGCTCCGCTGATGGCGCCGCTGATCGCCGCCGCTGCTGTGTTGCTGCTGGGTCTGGCCTGGTGGCTGCGGCGCCGCACCGGGCTGCCGTGGGCGCCCATCGTTTCAAGCGATGCTGGCTGGGAGCAGCCGCAGCGCGCGCTGGTTGCCAGCGAGTACGGGCTGGTCGGCAAGCCTGACTACGTGGTGCGCACCCGCCACGGCTTGATCCCAGTTGAGGTCAAGCCCGGCCGCACCGCCGCTCAGCCCTACGATAGCGACCTGATGCAGCTGGCAGCCTACTGTCTGCTGATCGAGGCGACCACCGGCCGGGCGCCGGCCTATGGCCTCTTGCGCTACCGCAGCCAGACGTTTCGGCTGCGCTATACCGCCGCCGTGCGCCGCGAGCTGCTGGAGATTATTGCGGCGCTGGGCGCTGATCTCCGCGCCGCGGACGTGCGCCGCTCGCATAATCAGCCCGGCCGCTGCGGCGGCTGTGGCTTCACCACGATCTGTAGCGAGGCGCTGCGATGAATGTATTGGACCGTCGTCTGCTCATCACCACCCTCCAGCCGTATGCGGCCGGCCAGCAGCCGCCCGCGCAGCTAGCGCCGTGGGCCTTTGACCAGTTCTGTGACCAGGAGGAGGGCCTGTTGGTCTACGAGCCGGGCTATCATCAGGTGATCACCGGCGTGCTTGATGCGCTGATGTTCGCCGATGACTCGACCTTTGGCCTCGCTGCCGACCAGGTGGCGGCGCTGATCGCGAAGCTAACGGCCGCGACGTTCGACGCAGACGAAGCAGCGCGGGAGGCGGCCGATGACGACGACTGAGCGGCAATCATGAAAATTCAGCAGCATCCCCGCATGAAGGATGTGCAGATCGGCGATGAGGTGCTGTGCTACAGCAGCCGGCTGTACGCGCGGGTTGAGGAAGTATTTCCGGCCGCCGTCTGTGTCCGCCTGATCGCCTTTGAGCGCAGCTGGCACGGCCTGCGACTGAGCAGTACCCCGTACCTGTGGCGCGCCGATGAGATCGAAAATCTGAGCGTCTGTCGCCACTGCGGTATCCGAACCGATATTCGAACGGTCGCGCATGCTGGCGTGCCGTTTCGCATCTGCGGCCCGTGCGCTAGCATCCAGCATGATTATTCAGTGGACCAGTTGAGTGAGCATGTTCCGCATTGAGGTCACCAAAGACTACCTGGGCTTTGCCGCAGCGCACTTCATTACGTTCAAGGGCAAGTGTGAGCGGCTCCACGGCCATAACTATCAGGTCGGGGTCGAGCTGGAGGGTGAGCTGACCGCCGATGGCTATGTCTTTGACTTCAGCGAGTTGAAGCGGCTGGCGGCGGCCGAGTGCGACAAGCTCGACCATCGCGTGCTGCTCCAGACCGAAAATCCGCAGATTGCCGTCACGGTGACGGCGCGCTCGGTGGAGGCCTGCTACGGCGAGCAGCAGTACCGCTTCCCTGCCGCCGATGTGGTGCTGCTGCCGCTGCTCAACACCACCGCCGAGCTGCTGGCGGCCTACCTGGCCCAGCGGCTGGCGGCCCAGCTGCCAAACTCCGCGCGCGCGTCGCTGCACTGCCTGCGCGTCTGGGTGGCCGAGGGGCCAGGCCAGCGCGCCTTCGCCGAGCTATCGCTAAATCGTTGACAGGTTCAACCGGCGCTCGTATACTCTGGCGAACAAAGTTTCCCGCCGCAACAAACCTGGAGGACGCTATGGCACAGACCCGCTTGGTGATTGCCGACGACGAGTCGTTGATCCGCATGAACTTTAAAAGAAACACTGGTCGGGTTGGGCTACCTAGTGGTCGGTGAGGCTGGCGATGGGATCAGCGCCGTCAACCTGGCGCGCGAGCTGCGGCCTGACCTTGTGGTCATGGACATCAAAATGCCCAAGATGGATGGCATTCAGGCCGCCGAGGTGCTCACCCAGGAGCGCATCGCGCCCGTGCTGCTCCTGACAGCCTACAGCGACCGCGAGCTGGTGGATCGTGCCCGCGACGCCGGCGTGATCGCCTATCTGGTCAAGCCCTTCCGCGAGGCCGACCTCCTGCCGCACATCGAGGTGGCGATGGCACGCTTCGAGGAGCTGCGGACGTTGGATAAGCAGGTCGGCGATTTGCGCGAGGCGATGGAGACCCGCAAGGTCGTTGAGCGCGCCAAAGGCTTGCTGATGGAGACGCAGGGCCTCAATGAGACCGAGGCGTTCCGGCGCATTCAGCAGCTCTCGATGAACACGCGCAAGCCGATGAAAGAGATTGCCCAGGCGCTGCTGCTGGCGAACCAGATCGAAAAATAGTGCCGCGCCGCTGGGGAATTGGGGCGCTGCTCGTCGCAGCGGGGATCATTGGTGGCCTCGTCGCCCTCGGGGGGGAGCGCGGGGCCGCCCGGCTTTTCCCGGCGCCCACGCCAGTGCCCGCGCCCACGGCGACGCCGGCCCCGACCGCACCGCCGGTCGTGGTGGAGCGTGCGACCAGCGTGCCGACCGCGGCGCCCACGTCGCTGCCGAGCGATCGGGTGAGCCAGCAGCTGGGGCAGCTCCAGCAGCAGGTGGCGCAGCAGGCCGGCCTGCTGCTCGTCAGCCGCGCCGAGCGGCATCTGGCCCTCGCCAGCAACTCGCTGCGCGAGAATGATCTGGTGAAGGTGAATCAGGAGCTGGTCGCGGCGCAGGCGACGCTTGATCGCGCGTTTGAGCAGGTCTCAGAGGATTTGAAGCAGGCGATTGACAGCCAGCGGCGCGAGGTTGGCCGGGTGCGCGCTGACCTCCAGGTGGCGCCTGAGCTGCTCGATGAGCGGCTGCGGGCGATGCAGGATCAGCTGCTGGTCTTAGCCGTCCCGTAGCACTTCACGATCCGAGCATCAAACGAAAACCGCCGCCGACACATATGTCGGCGGCGGTTGCTGTTAGCGGGCGCTGCGGCGGGAGCGGCGGCGCTGAGCACGCACTGGAATCAGGGCTTGCACGGGCGCCGCGCGATGACGGGCAGCGAGGGCAAGGCTGGCGAGGCAAATACAAACAATGGCTAGCATGGCGTGCTCCTCAAGTGGTTGGCACACAATACCACTCGCGCGGCCGCGCGGCTATGGGGTCGCAGTCCCGTCGCCGCTAGTACCGGGCGGGCGGCGCAGGCGGCGGCCCAGTCCCGCCCTCACCAGTGCAAAGGCCTCCAGGCGCACCAGGTGCGCGAAGATCGCATAGCTCGCCACGCCGGCAGCGCCGCCAACGACGACCTGGACCAGCGCCTGGCCCGTCGTGGCGCTGGTGCCGAGCAGCCGCGTCGTGCTGTAAACCACGACACCCATCGCGCCGCTGGCCGCCAGCCCTTTGATGAGCGCCTCGCCCAGCCGCTGCCCGCAAATCGCCGCCAGCCGCCGCTCGGTCAGGAGCAGCATCACGAGCGCATGCACCGTCCACTGGGCCACGTTGCCGAGAATCAGACCATACATGCCAAGCGGCCGGACCAGCGCAAAGGCGACGACGAGATAGGTCGCGATGGCGACGCCCTGCACCAGATTGGGCAGCAGCGTATTTTTGCGAGCATAGAAGGCGAAGATCAATGGCTGATCCACGGCGGCGGCGATCATGCTGGGAACATAGAGACATAGCGCCAGCGCGGTGCGGTCGCCGGCGGCGCTGCTGAAATTCCCGCCCTCGAACAGCAGCCGCACAATGGGCCGCGCCAGCACGCCCAGCCCGACCGCCGCCGGAATAATCAAGACCAGCACCGATTTGAGGCTGAGCGCCAGCGTCTGGCGGTAGGCCGTCAGGTTGTCGGGGTCGACGCCCTGCCGCGACAGCGTTGGCAGCGCCGCCAGCGAGATGGCGCTGGTGATCACGCCCATGCCAAACTGGATCAGCGTGGTGGCGTAGAACATCACCGCGGTGGCGCCGCCGGCCACGCCCGAGGCCAGGCGGCGATCCACAGTGGTGCCGAGCGTCGAAAAGCCGATGCCGACCATGATCGGCGCGTAGAGGCGCAGAATCTGGCGAATCGCCGGGTGGCGCAGCTGCCAGCGCGGGCGCAGCTGAAGACCTCGTGCCGTCACCGTCAGCAGTGCCACCTGGGCAGCGGCGCCGACAATCATGCCAACCGCCAGGCTGCGCACCGAGAGCCGCGTGCTCAGCAGCAGCGCGCTGGCAATCATGCCGACGTTGAAGAGGCTGATCGCCAGCGCCGGAATCAAAAACTGCCGGCGGGCCTGCGACAGCCCGGTCAGTAGCCCACTCAGGGCCATGAACAGCAGCGCCGGCGCCATCCAGCGAATAAGCGTGACGGTCAGCGGCCGCATCGCGGCGCCGACGGTGTTGCTGCTGGTCAGCAGCTGGCCTAGCAGCGGCGCCGCCACCCAGATTACGCCGATCATGCCCAGCATCACGGCGCTGATCAGCGTAAACATAGTGCTGGCAACGTCGCTGAGCGCCGCGCTGTCGTGCTCGGCTAGCTCGGAGAACACGGGGACGAGCGCGGCGCTCACCAGGCCGCCGACCAGGAAATCGTAGAGTGTGTTGGGAACCGCCGACGCGACGACATAGGCGCTGCTGGCGACCGAGTCGGCAAACAGGTGGGCGATGACCGAGTTACGGACCTGGCCCAGAATGCTGCTGAGCACATTGCCGACCGCGATCAAGCCGGCCGCGACGGCCAGGCCGGTGAGCGCCGCGCGGCCACGGCCGGCGTAGCCCTCAGCTGGCGAGGTCATCAAAAATGGTCGTCTGGGGAACGTTGGCGGTGTAGGCCGGAAACGCCTGGAAAAAATGATCGGTCGTCAGCCACTCGGTGCGGCCGAGCTGCAACTCCCAGTCAGCACGCTGTGAGGCGTGGCAGGCTAGCGCGCGCCGCTTGACATCGGCGAACTGCGCGCCATCGATCACGGTGTTGGCGGCGAGGGCGGCGGGGGCGTCGCCCATCCGCGTCACGTGGGGCGCATTGGGCGGCAGCGTAATGTAGAGCAGCCGCTGCGGCCCCGCGCCGCCCGCCCGGCAGCGATGAAACGCCTGCGTGGTCGCCACGCTGATCGCAATGTGGTCGGGGTGGCCGGTGACGCCGTCCGGCCCAAAGGTCAGCACGATGCTCGGCTGCCAGCGCTCGATCTCGGCCGCGATCTTGGCGACCAGCTCAGGCTGCGCGGCCTCGTGGAGCTTGCCGTCGGGGTAGCTCCACAGCACCAGCTCGGCGATGCCAATCGTCGCCACGGCGCTGCGTAGCTCGGCGATACGCAGCTCGTCCAGGGTTTGCCCGGCCGCCAGGTTCGCATTGGCGGCGCTGCCGGCCTCGCCGTGGGTGGCGATGATTACGGCGCTATCATAGCCGTGGGCCTGGCCGACACACACGGTCCCGACTGGCCCGAACAACTCGTCATCAGGATGGGCCCACACTCCCAGTATCCGTCGCATAACGTTCCTTAATAAGGCTAATAAGCTCGCTGGTCGAGTGGCCCGCGAGATAGGGGATCAGCACAACCTGGCCGCCATACGCCTGGACAATCGCCGCCTCGGGGAGCACTTTGCCGCTGCCGGCCGCGGCACCAAGCTGATAATCGCCGCCCTTGACATACACATCGGGCCGCAGCGTCGCCACGGCTTGCTCGGCGGTTGGCTCATCGAAGATCACCAGGTCATCCACGGCCCGTAGCGCGGCGAGCAGCGCGGCCCGCTCGCCCTCGGGGACCAGCGGCCGCAGTGGGCCTTTGATGCGGCGGGTTGATTGGTCGCTGTTGAGGCCGACGATCAAGCGGTCGCCGAGCGCCCGCGCCGCCTGGAGATAGGCGATGTGGCCGTAGTGGACCAGATCGAAGACGCCGTTGGTGAACACGACCCGCTCGTGCGCGGCCCGCCAGCGCTCGCGCTGCGCACACAGCTCGGCCAGGCTCGCGATCATCGCTCCTCCGCGTGCGCGCTGCTCAGCTCGGCCTGCAGCTCGGCCAGGCTCAGCACCGCATTGCCAAAGCGCCGCACCACCGCGCCCGCGGCGACGTTGGCCAGGCGCGCCGCCGCCAGCGCGGGCCAGCCGGCGGCCAGCGCCACGGTCAGCAGCGCAATAAACGTGTCGCCCGCGCCGGTCGTGTCGGCGACCTCGACCGGCCGGCCGGCGAGGTGAGTATAGTCTAGCTCCGCGCCGACCAGCGAGACGCCGGCGCTGCCACGGGTGACGACCAGGAGTTTGACCGCCAGCTCCTGCTGCATGGCGGTGAGGCCAGCCTCGTAGTCGGCGTCGCTGCGCAGCAGCCGGCCCAGATGCTGCTGGGCCTCGTCGCTGTTGCAGCGCACCACGTCGGCGCCGCGGTATTTCGCGATGTCGCCCTGCGCATCGACCGTGAGCAGCAGGCCCTGCGCCTGGCACAGCGCCTTGATGTGGTCAACCAGCGCCGGCGTCAGCAGGCCGCTGAGGTAGTCGGAGCACAGCACCGCATTGACGGCCGGCGCCTCGGCGCGGATCAGCGCCTCCAGCTCAGCAACAATCGCGGCCTCCACGGGCGCGCGCGAGAGCCGGTCGAGGCGCGCCAGCTGCTGCGGGTAGCGCAGCAGGCCCTCGGCGAGGATACGGGTTTTGACGGTGGTCGGGCGGCTCGGGTCGGTCAGGACGCCGCGCGACGCCACGCCGACGCTGCCGAGCAGCTCGCGCAGCTGCGCGCCCTCGGCGTCATCGCCGACCACGCCACCGAGCAGCGCGGTCGCCCCGAGCGCGGCGATATTGTGGGCCGGGTTGGCGGCGCCGCCCGGCAGCGCCAGCCGGCGCTCAAACTCCAGCACGGGGATCGGCGCCTCGCGCAACAGGCGGGTGGCGCGCCCGAACAGGTACTCGTCAAGCACCACATCGCCGACGACGAGCACCGTCTGCGCTGCTAGCTCAGCCAGCTGCGCGGCGCTCATAGTTTGGGTAGCGTCACGCCGGTCTGGCCCTGATATTTGCCCTGGCGCTGGTCGTAGGCGACCTCGGGCTGCGTGTCGCCCTGAAAAAACAGCACCTGCGCGATGCCTTCGTTGGCGTAGATTTTGGCCGGCAGCGGCGTCGTGTTGCTGATCTCAAGCGTCACAAAGCCCTCCCAGCCCGGCTCGAAGGGCGTCAGATTCAAAATAATGCCACAGCGCGCATAGGTTGATTTGCCCAGGCACACCGCCAACACGTCGCGCGGGATGCGGAAGTACTCGACGGTGCGGGCCAGCGCAAACGAGTTCGGCGGAATAATGCACGACTCGCCCTTAAAATCGGTGAAGGATTTGGGGTCGAAGCGCTTGGGATCAATCACCGTCAGCTCGCCGGTTGAGTTGGTGAAGATCTTGAACTCGTCGGCGACGCGGATGTCGTAGCCATACGACGACAGGCCATAGGAGATGACCCCGGCGCGCACCTGGCCCGGCTCAAACGGCTCGATCATCCCGGCTGTCTCGGCCATCTGCCTGATCCAGCGGTCGGCTTTCAGCCCCATGCTGCCTCCAGAAGTCGGCGGTAGGATAGCAGGGCTGGTCGGCCAGCGCAAGCTCGCTTAGACCCTTACGATGGCCAATCGTAACGCAGGCGCTGGGCCTTTCAGCGGTTGCTATTCGGCCTAAACCTCTGTATCATTCAGCTGCCTCAGCGGATCTACAAACAACATTTAGGAGCACAACATGAATCGGTTGGTCGGTGGGTGGTGGCGCGCCGCAGTGCGGGCAAGTGTGCCACTGGCGCTGGTACTCAGCAGCTTGGCCAGTGCATCGCAAGCCCAGGCGCAAACCCCGTTATTTAATCGAACGCAGCCGCAAACCACGGCCGGCGCTGGTGAGATCGTGCCGGGCCAGCTGGTCATCCGTCTCAAGCCAAGCCTCGCGATCCGCGCGCAGCGCAGCCAGCAGCCGGGCTTCGAGCTTGGCGCACTCCTCGGCCGCCGTGATGTCACGGTCGCCCGCACCATCGGCAGTGACACCTATCAGCTCAAGGTGGCGGCGGGCGCGGATGTCCAGGCGCTCGTGGCGCAGCTCAGCGCTAACCCCGATGTGCAGTACGCCGAGCCGGTATATATCATGCACGCCACTGGCGGGCGCCAGGCCAGCCGCGTGTCGGGCGATCCGCTGGTCGGCCGACAGTGGGCGCTCAGCAAAATCCAGGCACCCGATGCCTGGGAGCTATCGGTCGGCGCCGAGGGCCTGATTGTGGCCAGCGTCGACACCGGCGTCAATCCCAATCACCCCGATCTGGCCGGCCGGGTGCTGCCAGGCTATAATTTTGTCAGCAATACCGCCGATGCGATGGATGATAACTCGCACGGCACGTTTGGGGCGGGTATTATTGCCGCCCCCGGCGACAATGGCGTGGGCGTCGCTGGCATGTGCTGGCGCTGCCAAATTCTGCCGGTCAAAGTGCTGGACAACGAGGGCGGCGGCTACAGCCCTGGGATCGCGCTTGGCATTCGCTGGGCGGCCGATCACGGCGCCCGGATCATCAACCTGAGCCTGGGCGGCCCAGGACCATCCCAGCTGATCCACGAATCGATCCAGTATGCGGTCAGCAAAGGCATCCTGGTGATCGCCGCGGCTGGCAACGAGGCCGACGAGGACAACCCGGTCGAGTACCCGGCGGCCTTCGATGAGGTGTTCTCGGTCGGCGCCACCGATGAGAACAACTCGCGCACCTTTTTCTCGAATTATGGCCCGTACCTTGACCTGACGGCGCCCGGCCTGCATATCACCAGCACCGGCGGCGAGGGCGATCTCTACGGCTACGCCTCGGAGAGCGGCACATCATTCTCGGCGCCGTATGTCTCCGGCGCCGCCGCGCTGATCTGGTCGATCAATCCGCAGCTGTCGGACCGTGATGTGATGCGGCTGCTGGCGCAGAGCGCCGACGACCTGGGCAAGCCCGGCCCCGACGACGAGTATGGCTTTGGGCGGCTCAACGCTGGCAAGGCGGCGCTGGCCGCCAAGCAAACCGCCGCGCCACCGCCGCCGGCGCCGCCGTCTGAGGGTGGCAGCATCACCTTCCCCGAGACCAACCACACGCTGCAAGGCACGTTCTATCAGTATTGGAAAGGCAACGGCGGCCTGCCGGTGTTTGGCTTCCCGATTGATGAGCAGCACGTCGAGACCAGCGCCGAGGGGACGTTCTGGGTGCAGACCTTTGAGCGCAACCGCCTGGAGTTCCACCCCGAGAAGCAGCCGCCGTACAATGTGCTGCTTGGCCGGCTCGGCGACGCGATCTTGAAGCGCCAGGGCCGCGACTGGTTTACGTTCCCGAAAGGCACAGCCGGCACGCCCGACTGCCAGTTTTTTGATGCGACCCAGCACGCAGTCTGTGGCCCGTTCCTGAAATACTGGCGCGAACACGGCCTCAGCGACCCGAAGCTGGATGCGGTCGGCCGCTCGCTGCAGCTGTGGGGCCTGCCGCTGTCGGAGCCGATGATGGAGACGAACTCATCGGGTGATACCGTGATGACGCAGTGGTTCGAGCGCGCGCGCTTCGAGGATCATGGCGCGCAGGGCATTTTGCTCGGTTTGCTTGGCAACGAGCTAGCGCGGCCCGCGTCGCCGCCGCCGCCACCGCCGCCCTCAACGCAGTGCGACGGCATCCCGACGCCGATCAGCGGCTCGAATTCAGCCGTCCAACTGTATCACCGAGGGGTCGCTGATCTCAATGGGCATTAGCGGCTTCCAGCCCAACGAGCAGATCGGCTACTGGCTGAACGCGCCCAGCGGTCAAATCTATGGCACGGTCCAGACCGTTGACATCGGGCCGACCGGCAGCGCGGATGGGCTGCGCTGGGATACCAGTGGGATGCCCAGCGGCCTATGGTTCTGGGTATTTCAGGGGACCACGAGCCAGCATCAGGCGATCATCTACTTCAAAGTTCGGGCGCGCTAGCCCGCCCAAGAATCAGCGACGACCGCAGCATTGCGCTGCGGTCGTCGGCGTTTAAGCGGCGTGCGCTAGGATTCGACCAGCGCGTCCTGCATGACCTCGGGTGCCTCCGGTCCCAGCGTCGCGGGCTGCGAGCCGTCGGTGAATGGCGCGAAGTAGCGCGCAATAATCTCGCGCTGGTCGGGGCCGGACTTGGCGGTCTGGAGGTCGCGCCGCAGCTGCGAGGAGTGGGGCAGGCCGACATAAAACTGTCCGACCAGCTGCTTGATCTTGCTCGTCGCCTGATGCGCGGGCATGAAATCCTCCAGCATGTCCAGGTAGCGCAGCAGCAGCCACTGCTTGTCGGCCGGCGTCGGCTGAAACACTGGCTGGCCCGCCCGCAGCTCGGCGATCTGCCGGAAAATCCACGGGTTGGCCATCGCGCCGCGGCCGATCATAATGCCATCAACGCCCGTCTCGCGCAGCCGGTCAAGCGCCGCCTGCGCCGTCACCACGTCGCCCGACCCAATGACTGGGATGCCGACCGCCTGCTTGGCCGCGGCGATGCGGCTCCAGTCGGCGCTGCCGCTGTAGCCCTGCACTTTGGTCCGCGGGTGCAGCGCCAGCGCATTGACGCCCGCCGCCTCAGCGACGCGCGCGGTGTCGGTGTAGTTGAGCTGCTGCTCATCCCAGCCAGCCCGGAACTTTAGTGTGATCGGGATGCTGACGGCCGCCCGCACCGCCCGCAGCATGCGGTCCAGCTTCGGCAGGTCCTTGAGTAGCGCCGAGCCGTGGCCGCCGCCGGTGACTTTCGGCGATGGGCAGCCGCAGTTGATGTCGAGGATGTCGGCGCCCAGCGCCTCAACCTGCCGGGCCGCCTGCGCGACCAGCTCCGGTTCATTGCCCGAGAGCTGCATCGCGAGCGGCCGCTCCTCGGGCAGGAAGTGCAGCAGGCGGTGGCGCGACAGCGCTTTAGGCGAGACGCTGGCGGCGTTAGTCATCTCGGTGGTGACGAGGCCCAGGCCGCCCAGCCCCAGCAGCAGCCGCCGAAACACCGAGTCGGTGACGCCGGCCATTGGGGCCAAGACAATGTTTGGCCGCACGAGGATCGGCCCGATCAGGTAGCTGTCTGGTAGATTTTCGTAGTTTGTCATAGCAGTACACTTAAGAACAGCAGTCGCCAGTTGGCATAACTAGCGACTGCAACGACCTAAAAAGTATACCACGCTACTTCAGCTTGCTCTCGATCACCGTCCTGAAGCGGCTGAACTGCTGGGCGCCTACCAGCGGCGTGCCGTTGATATCGAAGTACGGCCGGCCGATAATATGCTCCTGCACCGCCGCGGCGTTGTCGGACTCGACGGCGGCCTGCGTGCGGCGGCTCTCCATGCAGGCGCTGTAGCGCGGCAGGTCTAGGCCCAGCGCTTGGGCCGGCTGTGTGAGCGAGTCGGGCTTGTACTGCGCGGCGTACAGCAGCGTGTGCATCTGCCAGAACTGACCTTGCTCGGCCGCACACTCGCTGGCCTCGCCCGCCCGCAGCGAGCCTTCGCCCAGCTGCAGGAGGTGGCGATAGACGATCCGCACCTGGCCGGTTTTGACATATGCGCTAATAATCTGAGGCTCGGTTTCCAACACGTGGAAAGCACAGGTACTTCAGAGAAAGTCCGAGTAGTTGATGATTGTGACGGGCGCCTGCGGATCGCCCAGCGTGTGATAGCCCTCCGGTGTCGTTCCCTGTGGAATGCCGGCTAGAAGCGCTAGCCCTGCCATGGTCGGGGTGGGCGCGGCGGCGATGGTGGCGGCCGCTGGCACGGCGGCGCTGGGCTGGGTGGGCTGGGCGGCCGGTGTCGCGCCGCACGCGGCGAGCAGCAGCAGGCCGCTCACGGAGATCGCCTTGAAAAATCCTCGACTCATGCTGCTCCTCAGCGCTATAGCGTATTCCAGCGCGCCACCGCGCTACCAAAGTGGGCCAGGCCCTGCGCATCGACGCCGGCCGCGAGCTGCTGCGCTAGCTCGGCGAACAGCGCCAGCCGCGCAGCGCTCGGAATTGTCGGCGCTTGGGCCAGGAGGCCATCGAGCATCGTTGTGGCGGCCGGCGTAAAGTCCAGCGGCCCCGCGGTGGTCGCCGCGATCAGCCGCAGCTGCTCGCCGATCTCACTCCGCAGCCGGCTCCAGTCCACAATCTCGGGCAGCGCTAGCGCGGTCTCGGCCAGGCGCTTGATACGGGCCAGCGGCTCCTGGCGATCCGTCGCTACTTCTGCCGGCGCCGGTGGGGCGGGCGTTGGCGCCGGCTCGGGCGCTGGACTTGCAGCAGGCGCTGTAGCCGCCGGAGCTGCGACTGCCGGCGCCGCGCCCTGTAGTCCCAGCTGCTGGCGAATCTGCGGCAGCGCGGCGGTAATTTGCGTCTGAAAGTCGCGGGCCGCGGCGATCCACAGGCCCAGCGGCATGCGATGCGGGTCGAGGACATCGGGCAGCCGCGCCAGGTCGCTGAGCGCGGCGACCGTCGTCACCGCGCCATGCTGCGCTGTGAGCACCCGGCCAACGCCGCGGTCAACGGCCAGCACCAAATCGGCCTGTGCTAGCTCGTCGGCGTGCAAAGCGCGTGCGGTGTGGGCTCCCAGCCGCGCGCCCAGATGATCAAGCGCCAGCACCACCATGTCGTCGGCGGGATCGCCCTCGTGGCTCACCACGCCGGCCGAGCGCACCTCGATCTCGGGGAGCGCGTGGCGTAGCAGTGCCAGCACCAGCGGCGAGCGGCCGGTGTCGGCAGCACCAACGACCAGAATAAACGGACGACCGTCCAGCATCAGCTGTGCTGCTCCTTCCCTATCGCCCGGCCAGCCCGGCGGTCGCGACACCCTCAATGAAATAGCGCTGCGCGAACAGGTAGACCAGCAAGGTTGGGATTACCGCCAGCACCGAGCCGGCCAGCACCAGGTCAATCCGCGTGCCACCGTACAAACTTTGCAGGTCCATCAGGCCCAATGTGATCACCTTATTTTTAGGATTGGTGATGATAATCAGCGGCCACAGGAAGCTATTCCAGGCATACAGAAAGCTAAAGGTCGCCAGGGTCGCAATGGGTGGCAGGGCCAGCGGCACACAGATGCGAAACAGAATACCCCAGCGGCTAGCGCCGTCGATCAGCGCGGCCTCCTCCAGCTCTTTGGGGATGCCCATGAAAAACTGGCGCAGCAAAAACGTGCCATAGGCACTAAAAATCCACGGCACGATCAGCGCGACCAGCTTGTCTACCCAGCCCAGGATGTTCATCAGCTTGTACATCGGGACGATGATCACCGCAAACGGTACCATCAGCGTCGCCAGATAGATGAAGAACAGCGTGTCGCGGCCGGGGAACTCCAGGCGTGCGAAGGCGTAGCCGGCCAGCACCGAGGTGATGACCTGCCCGCTGACAATGCCGATCGTCACGATGATCGAGTTGACCATCTGGCGGCCGAGCGATATCGACGGAATGTTGAGCACCTCGCGATAGTTGCTCCAGTGGAAGATCTCTGGGCAGCAGTGTAAAGTCGAGGCTGAGTACCTCGGAGGAGTCTTTGAGCGAGGAGAAAAACAGGTAGATGAACGGAAAGCCCATGATCAGGCCGACAATGATCAGGATCAGGTAGGTTGGAATATTTGCCAACGAGCGGCGCGGGCGTTGAGCAATCATGCAAGCTCCAGGGTCATAGCGGCGGTCAGCGAAGAGCGCGGCGATTTTAATCGTAGTTGACCCAGCGGCGCGAAACTCGGAACTGAACCGCGGTGATCACCATGATGATCAGGAACAGCAGCCAGGCGACCGCCGAGGCATAGCCCATGCGGAACGAGGAGAAGCCCTGCTGGTAGAGATAAAACACAATCGTCAGCATCGAGTTCGATGGCCCGGCCGAGCCACTGCGGGTCACGCCCAGCGCATACATCTCGTTGAAGCCCTGGAGCGAGTTGATCAGGGTCGTAACGCTGATAAAAAAGGTCGTCGGCGATAACAATGGCAGCGTAATATTCCAGAACTGACGCGCGCGGCTGGCGCCGTCAATGCTGGCGGCCTCATAGAGCTGCGCCGGGATCGCCTGGAGACCAGCCAGGAAAATAACCAGATTATAGCCAATCGTGCGCCAGGCCGAGACCAGCGTCACGCTCAGGAGCGCGTACTTAGACGAGTTGAGCCATTCGAGCTTGGGCAGTCCCAGCAGGCTAATAAAATGATTGATCAGGCCAAAGTCAAAGTTGAGCAGGTAGCGCCACAGCAGCGAGATGCCGACCACTGACGCGACGACCGGCACAAAAAAGACGGCGCGAAAAAACGCCCGGCCACGGATTTTTTTGTTGAGCAGGATCGCGAGCCACAGCGCCGGGAAAATCGACAGGATCAGCATCAGCACGGAGTAAAAAGCCGTGTTACCCAGCGCCTGGTGGAACGTTTTGTTGCTAATCGCCTCGCTGTAATTTTGCACCCCGATGAATTTGGGCGTGCCGACCAGCCGTGAGTCGGTGAAGCTCAGGTACAGCGAGATGCCCAGCGGCACAATGAAAAACAAGCCGATGCCCAAGATCGTGGGCAGCAGCATCAGGTAGCCATCCAGCGCCTCGGAGCGCCGGCGCTGGCTTGTGCGCAGGTTGGGTGGCGCCGCGACCAGGGAGCGAGCGGGTTGACTCATAGATCGTCCTTAAGTCTGTGGTCAGCCGCCAACGGTGGCGACTGACCACATCCAGTAGCAGGGTTATTTTGTGAAGGTCGAGGCGGTCTCGGCACAGGCCTGCTTGCCAAATTCGGCAGGCGTCATGTCGCCGGCGATCATCTTGTCCCACAGCGGCTGCACTTTGCCGCTGAAATCGGCCCAGCTGCCCTGCCACACCGGGGCCTCAGCCACAGCATAGTCGGCGCCCTTGATGTAGGCCTGGTTGTTGGTGTTGGTAGATTTCAGGAACACATCCACGGCCTCTTGATTTTTGCGGGCCGGAATGTTCGAACCCATCGCCGCAACCTTGCCCATCGCGTCCGAGCTGGTGATCTGCTTCAGGACTTCCCAGGCGGCCTGTGGGTTGACGGTCTTGGCGTTCACCAGGTATGGCCCCAGAACAGCCAGGTGCTCTTGACTTTGCCCATCGGCATCTCGGCCACATCGTAGCTGAACTTGGCGTTGGTCTGGACGCCAGGCATAAACCAGCGGCCGTTGAAGTACATGCCGATCTTGCCCGAGTTGAACAGCGCCTCGCCGTCGGCGTCGCCGACCGGGAGGACCTTGCTGTCATACAGGCTGCGGGCAAACGTGGCGCCCTCGACGGCGGCCGGCTGGTCCAGGGCACAGCCGGTGCGGTCGGCATTGAACATGCTGCCGCCGGCGGCGTTGACGAAATAGCCCCACGCCGGCCCCCACCAGTTGCCAAAGCCCAGGCCGTACTGCGATTTGCTCGAGTTCGGTCAGCTTCTTGGCGCTGTCCATCAGCGCGTTCCAGTCCCACTTGCCCTGCTCAGCCAGCTCTTTGGGCGTCGGCAGGCCGGCGGCCTTGAACATATCAGCGTTGTAGTAGGTCACCATCGTCGAGATGTCGCGGGGCAGGCCATAGACCTTGCCGTCGCGGCTCAGCTCTTTGACGGTCTGGGCATAGAAGTCGTCGAGCTTGAAGTTCGTGTCCTTGTCGACAAACGGCTTGATGTCGAGAATTCTGGCCGGTGTTCACAAAGTCGGCCAGCTCAACGGCGCCGACCCAGAAAATGTCAGGGGCGTTGCCGGCGGCCAGTTCGGTCTTCAGCTTCTCGAAGTAGCCCTGGTTGACGCCGGGTTCATAGGTGACGGTGATGTTCTGCGCTTTGAGGTTGCCGTTGGCGTCATCGGCCAGCTTCTGGTAGACCGCTTGCTCGGCCGCATCGCCGGGCCGCGTGCGCCAGCGAATCGTGGCGGGCTGGCCGCTGGGGGCGGCCGCGGTCGTCGGGGCGGCGGCGGGGGCGCTGGTGGGATTGCCAGCCACCGGGGCCGTCGTGGCGGCGGGCGTTGCGGCGGTGCCACCGCAGGCGGCCAACAACATGGCGACGAGGGTGAACAGGGTGGAAAGCTGGATGCTACGTTTGGAGTGCATGCGAGGCTCCTTGTGCGTCAATTGCACGTTGTACCGACAATGTACCGAGCGGACCTCAAGGCTAGCTGGGGCAGCACCTCCTGCGGTGGGCGGGTAGCGCTGTGTGGTCCTGTGGGCTACTGCGCCCGATTAAGTTGTGATACCACAACGTGTGGCTAGGGAATGTTGCCCACTCATCTTAGCATGATAATTCGGCACTGGCAAGCATAGCGCTCGGGCGTTTGGTACGATCTTTTGGACTAAAGACGGGCAAATTACCCTCTTGACACCGTTTACCACCGTATGCTATCCTCGTGCCACTCCGAGAAGTTCGGAGCTTCCGTTCCAATACGTGGAGAAGCCTTCGATGTTGAGCACGACACACATGCACGACATGCACCACCTGACCCACACGCTTTTGCGTGTTGATCGTGGCAGCAGTGTGTTCAGCGCAGGCCGCGGTGTCGCTGGGCCTGATCTGACCACGGTGCGTGGGATCGGTGCGCCCACTCGCGGCCGGCGGATGGTGATTGTGTCGATCTTCGGCGGACTCAACGGCAGGTGTTTCAGGATGTGATGGGCTAATCCACACACCGAGCGCACTGCCGTGGGGAATTGAACATTCACCCACGGTTTTTTTGTGCCTGATCGCACGAGCCGTGGCTAACGCTACCGGCTCGTTTTTTGTGTGGAGGCAGCGATGTTAATTTTGGATCGGAACGGCACGCTCGAGCACCCTGCCCCATTTAGCGCCCGGCGCCCAGCGCGCCGCTGGCTGGCGTGGCTCCGCTGGTGGTCGTCGAAATAAGCACATTTAGTTGAGATTGTATTTATGAACGTATCACTCACCCAGTACCGACAGCTGCTCGTCAAATACCTGCGTTCGCAGCGCTGGCGGGCGGTGCTGCTGGCTGGGCTGCTCCTGGGCAGCATTGCGCTCCAGCTGCTCAACCCACAGATTTTGCGGCGGTTTATTGATACCGCGGTGGCCGGCGGCGCGACTGGGCAGCTCGTCGCGGCGGCGCTGCTGTTCATTGCGGTGGCGCTGAGCAACCAGGCGCTGGCGGTGGCGGCCACGTATGTCGGCGAGGTCGTTGGCTGGACGGCGACGAATATGCTGCGCGCCGACCTGGCGGCCCACTGCCTGCGGCTCGATATGCCGTTCCATAAGTCGCGCACGCCCGGCGAGATGATCGAGCGGATCGACGGCGATGTGACGGCGCTCTCGAACTTTTTTTCGCGGTTTGTGATCCAGGTGCTCGGCAGCGGGCTGCTGATGCTGGGCGTGCTCGTGGCGCTGTTCCGCGAGGATTGGCGCGTCGGCCTGGCGCTGACGATCTTTGCGCTGGTGTCGCTGGTCGCGCTGATTCGCATTCGGAGCTTTGCGGTCGAGGCGGTCACGGCCGACCGCGAGGCGCAGGCCGGCATGTTCGGCTTTTTGGAGGAGCGGCTCAACGGCCTGGATGACCTGCGGGCCAACGCTGGCGGCGGCTACACGCTCATGGGCTGGTATCGAGCGCTGGCCACGCACTACCGCACCGGCAGCCGCGCGATGCGCCGCAACGCCATGATGTGGACGGTGATCATCGGGCTGTTTGCGCTGGGATCGGCGCTGGCGCTGGGCCTCGGCGGCTACCTGTACCAGCGCGGCGCGGTGTCGATCGGCACCGTCTACTTAATCTTTCAGTACACCCAGCTGCTGCGGCATCCGCTGGAGCAGCTGACCGACCAGCTGCGCGAGCTGCAGCGCGCCGCGGCCAGCGTCGGCCGCGTCCAGGAGCTGCTGAGCTTGGCGCCGGCGATCACCGACGGCCCTGGCGCAGCGCTGCCGTCAGCCGCGCTGCCAGTGGCCTTTGACGACGTGGGCTTTCGATATGAGGACGATGAGGCGCCGGTGCTCCAGAATCTTTCGTTCGCGCTGGCGCCCGGCCGGGTGCTCGGCCTGCTCGGCCGCACCGGCAGCGGCAAGACCACGCTCACCCGGCTGCTGTTTCGCCTCTACGACCCGACCGCCGGCGCGATCCGCCTGGACGGCGTGGACCTCCGCGACCTGACGCTGGCCCAGCTGCGGCAGCGCGTCGGGATTGTGACCCAGGATGTGCAGCTGTTTCGGGCGACGGTCCGCGACAATCTGACGTTTTTCGACCCTGCCATCAGCGACGAGCAGATTCTGGCGGTGCTCAACGAGATGGGCCTGCAGGAGTGGCTCGCGGCGCTGCCGCAGGGCCTCGACACCGAGCTGGCGCCGGGCGGCGGCGGGCTGTCGGCGGGCGAGTCGCAGCTGCTGGCGTTCACGCGGGTATTTTTGAAAGACCCTGGCCTGGTGATTCTGGACGAGGCCTCATCGCGGCTCGACCCGGCCACCGAGCAGCTGATCGAGCGGGCGGTGGACCGGCTGCTCCACAATCGCACCGGCATTATTATCGCCCACCGCCTGGGCACGGTGCAGCGCGCCGACGAGATTATGATTTTGGAGGCCGGCCAGGTGATCGAGCACGACCGGCGCGACCGGCTGGCCCGCGACCCGCGCTCGCGCTTCGCCCACCTGCTGCAAACTGGCCTAGAGGAGGTGCTGGTCTAATGCAACCTACGACGACACCGCTGCGACCCTGGCAACATACGCTGCGCCTGATGCGCTTTCAGCCGTGGACTTATAGCATCGGGACGCTGTTCTGGATTCTGTTTTTGGCGCTGCCGCTCGCGACCGGGCTGATTGTGCGCCAGCTGTTCGAACTCGCTGACGGCCGCCACGCCTGCTCAGTGGGGGCTGTGGACGCTGGTGGCGCTGCTGGTCGGTGCGTCGGCGCTGCAAGTGATTATTTTTGTGGTGGCGATCAGCGTCTGGAGCCTGTTCTGGTTCGCCTGCCAGTGCCTGATGCGGCTCAATCTGCTGCAGTGGCTGGTGCTCGGACCTGGCACCCGCACGCTGCCTGGCTCGGCCGGCGAGCTGGTCAGCCGGTTTCGCGACGACGTTGAGGAGATGATGATGTACCTCGACACCTGGCTGGATATTGCCGGCCAGGCGACGTTTACCGTGGTGGCGCTCGCGGTGATGCTGCGGATCAACCCGCTGATCACGGTGGTGGTGTTTGTGCCAATGGCCGGGATTGTGGCCGTCACGCACCTGATGGGCCAGCGCATCCGCGCCTATCGCCGGGCGGCCCGCGAGGCGACCAGCCGCACCACCGGCTTTCTGGGCGAGATGTTCGGGGCGGTGCAGGCGATCAAGGTGGCCGCGGCCGAGGCGCCGGTCATTCAGCGCTTCGCCGAGATCAACGAGGTGCGGCGCAAGGCCTCGCTGAAGGACCGGCTGCTCTCGGAGCTGCTGGACTCGTTCAATGTCAACACCGTCAACCTGGCCGTCGGCGTGATTCTCTTGATGGCCGCGCAGACCATGCGGACTGGGCGCTTTACGGTCGGCGACTTTACGCTGTTTGTCAGCTATCTCGGCTCGGTCGCCGACCTGCCGCGCTGGGTTGGCCGCCTGATCACGCGCCATAAGCAGACGGTGGTCTCGCTGGAGCGCATGCACGGCCTGATCCCCGACGCGCCCGCCGGCACGCTGACCGACAATCAGCCGCTGTACCTTGATGGGACGCCGCCGGCGCTGCCGGCCACGCCCGCGCTGGCCGCGCGCCGCCTGGAGCGGCTGACGGTCACCAATCTGTCGTATCAATTTCCGGGCAGCAGCCGCGGCATCAACAACATTAGCCTAGAGCTGCGGCGCGGCGAGTTTGTAGTCGTGACCGGCCGGATCGGGTCGGGCAAGACGACGCTGCTGCGAGCGCTGCTCGGGCTGCTGCCGGCGAGCGGCGCGGTGCGCTGGAACGACGAGATCGTCGCCGACCGCGGCTCGTTCTTCGTGCCGCCGCAGTCGGCCTACACGCCGCAGGTGCCGCGGCTGTTCAGCGACTCGCTCGGCGACAATATTTTGATGGGCCTGTCGCCGGCGGCGGTGAACCTTGACGGCGCGGTGCGGGCCGCCGTCTTGGAGCCAGACGTGGCGGCGATGGACCACGGCTTTGCGACGCTGGTCGGGCCGAAGGGCGTGCGGCTGTCGGGGGGCCAGATTCAGCGCACCGCCGCGGCCCGGATGTTTGTCCGCCCGGCCGAGCTGCTGGTCTTCGATGACCTGTCGAGCGCGCTGGATGTTGAGACCGAGCGGACGCTGTGGGAGCGGGTGTTTGAGCGGCCCGAGGTGACGTGCCTGGTGGTGTCGCACCGCCGCGCCGCGCTGCGCCGCGCCGACCGGATCATTGTGCTCAAGGATGGCCGGGTGGAGGCCGAGGGAACGCTCGACGGGCTGCTCCTGAGCTGCCCTGAGATGCAGCGGCTCTGGCAGGGCGACCTCGGCGACGCCGCCGTGTCCGCGCTGGAGCCGGCGCTGGCCTAGCCGGCGCGACGACATGAATACTCTTTGTATCGCTACTCTCCATTATTAAGGATGCTGCATGACAGAACTGGGAACGGTCATCAAGGCGCAGAGCGGTTTTTTTTGGGTGCGCGGGTCGGCCGGGGTGGTGCGCTGCGTGCTGCGCGGCCGGCTGAAAAAATCGCGGGTCGCCAGCGATATTGCGACGCTGGGCGATGAGGTCGAGTGGCTTGCAACCTCGAATGGCGAGGGCGTGATCGAGGCGGTGGCCGCGCGCCGCTCCAAGCTGGCCCGCCGCGCCGCCGGCTCGAAGGGCATCTGGAAGGAGGATGTGCAGGTGGCGAACCTCGATCAGGTGCTGACGGTCTTCGCCGCCGCCAACCCGACGCCGCACTTTCGCATGCTGGACCGCTATCTGGTGATGGCCGAGCTCAACAACATCAGCGCGGTGCTGGTCCTGAATAAGTGCGAGCTGCGGCCGATCGAGGAGATTCTGGAGCTGGTCGCGCCCTACCGCGCCATTGGCTATCCGGTGATCCTCACCAGCGTCCACGAGGGCTGGGGCATTGAGGAGGTGCGGGCGCAGCTCACCGATAAAATCTCGGCGCTGAGCGGGCCGTCGGGCGTTGGCAAGTCGAGCATGCTCAATGCCGTTGAGCCGGGCCTGGGCCTCAAGACCGGCGAGGTCAGCGACGACCGCGGCGCCAACCGCGGCAAGGGCCGCCACACCACCGTCCACCCCGAGCTGCACACGCTGTCGTTCGGCGGCTACGTGGCCGATACGCCGGGCATCCGCGAGTTGGGGCTGTGGCAGGTGCCGCTGGAGGATCTGGCCTGGTGCTATCGCGAGATGCGCCCGCTGGTCGAGGACTGCCACTTTCAGCCCTGCAGCCACGTCCACGAGCCGGAGTGCGCCGTGCGCGCCGCCGTCGAAAGCGGCGAGATCAGCGCGGCGCGCTACGAGAGCTACTGCCGCCTCCGCGAGGAAATCGGGGGGTAACGAGTAGCGAGTACCGAGTGGGGCTGCAATGATGCGGCACCGAATTGCAGCGAGCTGGCTGAGCTTCGCAGCGCTTACTGATCACTGAAAACTGACACCTGAAAACTGGAGCAACAATGAACATCAATATTCGGCCGTTTGATTTTTCCGACCGGGACTACACGGCGGCGGTGGCGCTGGAGATGGCAGTGTTTCCCGACGACCCGCAGAGCGCCGAGCAGTGGCGGCACCGCGACGAGCGGCGGCCGGTCAGCTACTATTTTGCGCGCTACATCGTCGAGTGCGACGGCGAGATCGTTGGCTCGGCGCAGGCCTCGCATCTGCTCAGCATGTATCATCCGCGCAAATTTCACCTGGGCGCGACGGTGCGGCCCGACCTGCAGGGCCAGGGCATCGGCAAGGCGCTCTACGAGCATCTGCTGGCCTCGCTGGCGCCGCACGATCCGCTGGCGGTGCGCAGCGGCACCAGGGAGGACCAGGCGCGGGCGGTGCGCTTTCTGGCCGACCGCGGCTTTGTGGAGGACATGCGCTTCTGGGACTCCGACCTGGACGTGACAGCGTTTGACGCCGCCCCCTACGCCGCGGACTACGACCGCCCGGCGCAGCACGGCGTGCGCATCACCACGCTGCGCGAGCTACAGCGCAACCCCGACTACCAGCGCAAAATCTATGACCTGGAGACCGCAGCGGGCCAGGACGTGCCCAGCCCCGAGCCGTTCACGCAGCTGCCGTTTGAGGACTTCTGCCGGCTGCGCTTCGAGAGTCCCCAGCTGCTGCCGGACGCCTTCTTTGTGGCGCTGGACGGCGACGAGTACGTCGGCCTCAGCGTCCTGTGGCGCAGCAGCGTCTCGTCCAGGCTAGAGACCGGCCTGACGGCAGTCAAGCGCTCGCATCGCCGCAAGGGCATTGCGCTGGCGCTGAAGCTGCGGGCGATTGAGTACGCGAAAGCGAACGGCGTGGCGACGATCGTCACCGGCAACGCCACCCACAACCGCCCGATGCTGTCGATCAACGAGCGGCTGGGCTTTGTCAAGCAGCCGGCCTGGCTGACCAGGGCTTGTGCAAAGTCAGCATGACCGCAGATGGGCGAGCTGGACATCAAGCTGCCAGTTCATCCGACGTTGGACGGAGGCCAGATTCGGCGGCCCCGCCCGATAGGCGAGACCAATAACGAGATTATTGAGCGAGGCCATGATCTCCGGGCCATGCCCACGCCGCAGCTGACCGGCATCCTCAAGCAGCGTCACATCGCGGCGATAGTGGAGGCCGTTTTCGATCCCCCACTCGGCGCGCACCAGCTCCATTAAGCGCTGTGCCGAGGCCACGGTCGGGGATAAACTGGTGATGCCATAGCGAAGTTCACTCGTTATGTGCCCGTGCGCGTCGGTCACGCGCCGTTCCAGTTGGAACACCTGGGCGAGATAGGGCCAGGTACTGTAGCCCGCCAATTCCGTACTGGCCTGGAGGATGCGCTCTTCAATCCGCCCATGCCCGCCGTTGACGGTGCGGGCAGTGCGGAGGTCGAGTGGGGGTGTGGAGGTGCCGGGCAGGTTGGGCAGCGGCGTGAAGAGTTGCACGATGTCCGCGCGGAGGTGCGGCTGATTGTCTTTCAGGGTCCAGAGATAGTCCCCGCCCTGCTCCACGATCTGTGTACTCAGTCGCCGTTGGGCCTGCATCGCATCCCCAACCACCACCATACCTTCGAGATCAATCGTCGCTAGCAGGGTGGGGACTGCCACAATCTCATTGGCTTTGTCATCGACGGCGCATTGGGCCAGCACCACGCCGGTGGCGGGCAGATAGGCGGCCACCAGATGCACGCCACGGGTGGCGCCGAGCGGAATGGTTCCCCGTACCGTTTTGCCATCAACGGCGAGCACGATCTCGCCGCGCTGCGGCCGCTCGCCGGTCGCAGTGGGCGGGAGCAGCGCGTGCTGGACGGCGTGCGCAAACGTGGTGGGGTCCAGGGCCGCACCAAAGATGCGACTCCAGGTCGTGTAATGGGGCATCGTGGTGCGCGACAGGCCGAACAGGCGGGCCAGTGGGGCGGCCCGGAGCTGCGCCCACTCGGCAAGCGCACACAGGCGGGTGGCCCCAGACAGTTTGGCAAGCAGGGCAATGAGGATGAGCGGCACGAGCGGATAGCGAATCCCCCGGCGGTGGCGCAGGTCCGGCACCGTCGCCAGGACCGCGGCGAGCGTGGTCAGGTCCACCATGACCGCCATGTCAGCGGGCAGATCCAACGGGAGGAACGGTGTGGTAGAGTCCATATGACACCTCTGCTGGCGATGTTGAGCTTCAGCACTTGCATCATACCAACAGCGGTGTCACCTTTTTAAGGATCGCTGACTTTGCACAAGCCCTGCCTGGCTGACCGTTATCAAAACGCTGAAGACCCAGGAGTAGCCGTGATCACTGTGCGACCGTTCGCTGCCGACGACTATGACGTGATCTGCGCGCTGGGCAATCAGGTCTCGCCTGACGACCCCGAGACGCCCGACGAGTGGCGGGCCAGCGACCGGCAGCGCGCGCCCGAGCTGCGCTTTGCCCGCTTCGTCGCCGAGGAGGGCGGGCAGATCGTGGGCTGGGCGCAGTATGACCAGAGCAGCGACACCTACCACCCGCGGCGCTTCCAGGTGTTTGGCTGCGTGGACCGCGCCAGCGCCGGCCGCGGCGTGGGCCGGGCGCTTTACGACGAGCTGCTAGCTGCGCTGGCGCCCTACGATCCGCTGTCGCTGCTGGCTCGCGCCAGCGAGTCAGCGCCGGCGACGCTGGCCTGGCTGGCGCGGCGCGGCTTTGCCGAGACCAGGCGGACCTGGGAGTCGCGGCTGGTCGTGGCCGACTTTGATTCGGCGCCGTATGCCGGCGTGGCGGCGCGGCTGGCAGCGCAGGGCATCACCGTGCAGCCGCTGCGGGCGCTGCAGGCGGCGCCTGGCTGGGAGCGCACCGCCCACACGCTCTACCAGGCGCTCAACCTTGACGTGCCGAGCGCCGAGCCGCGCACCGCCGTCGCGTTCGAGACCTGGCGGCAGGCGCTGCTGGCGGACGAGAGCTTCGATCCCGACAGCTTTTTTGTCGCGCTGGACGGCGACCGCTGGGTTGGGCTGAGCAACCTGTGGCGCAAGCCCGGCATGCCCGACTTTTTCATCGACCTGACCGGCGTGCTGCCGAGTCACCGGCGGCGCGGCATCGCACTGGCACTGAAGCTGCGCGGCATCGCGCACGCCCAGCAGTGCGGCGCGCCCACCGTGCGCACCTGGAATGCCGCGACGAACGCCGCCATCGTGGCGCTCAATGACCGGCTGGGCTTTGCCCGGCAGCCCGCCGACCTAACGCTGATTAACACCATTACGGAGGAATAAGCCATGACCACCACCGTCGCCGTAACCATCCGCCCGTTTAGCGCCGCCGACTACGAGGCCGTCGTGGCGCTCTACAACCAGGCATTTCCCGAGTATCCCGAGACTGTCAGCGACTGGCAGCACTATGACACCACCCGCGAGGCCCACCTCAACTTTGGCCGCTTTGTGGCCGAGGCCGACGGGCAGATCGTCGGGTTTGTGCAGCACGACCAGCACAGTGGCCGCTATCATCCGCAGAAATTCTACGTCAACGGCGCGGTCGCGGCTGAGCAGCGCGGCCAGGGCATTGGCGCGGCGCTCTACGACCACCTGCTGGCCGCGCTGGCGCCGATCAAGCCGCTGGCGTTCCGCGTGCAGGCCCGCGAGGACATGCCGCACGCGCTGTCGTTTCTGGCCAAGCGCAATTTTGTCGAGGACATGCGAACTTGGGAGTCGCGCCTCGACGTTCCCAGCTTTGACTTCGTGCCCTACGCCGACGTGCCGGCCGAGACCGAGCGGCATGGCATTCGCATTGTGCCGATCAGCGCGCTCCAGGACGACCCCGAGCATCGCCGCAAGCTCTATGAGCTGGACCGCGAGGTGATTAACGACGTGCCCAGCCCCGAGGAGCGCACGCCGATCACGCTGGAGCAGTTTGTGAAGCACGTGTTCGACGACCCCAACTTTTTGCCGGACGCCTGCTTTGTCGCGGTGGATGGCGACGAGTTTGTGGGCATGACCGAGCTGTTTAAAAACACCGAGCAGCCCGACCTGTACACCGGCCTGACGGCGGTCAAGCGCTCGCACCGCCGCCGTAACATTGCGCTGGCGCTGAAGCTGCGGGCGATTGAGTACGCCCGCGCGGCCGGCTCGCCGACGATCAAAACCTGGAACGCCTCGAACAACCGCCCGATGCTGGCGATCAACGAGCGGCTGGGCTTTGTCCGGCAGCCAGCCTGGCTTGATCTGGCGGTGAACTTTGAGCAGGACTAAGCGTGTGCGGCGATGCTGGGCCTAGCGCTCAACGGCGCGTGGTCGCGCAACGACCATGCGCTGGGGCGCTCTGCCCAGGCACAAGGCATGTATTAGAAGGAGACATCTTCATGAATATTCGGCCCTGCACGCCCGCCGACTATCCGGCGACGTGCGCGATTCACAACGCCGTCAAGCCCGAGTACCCGATGACTGTTGAGCAATGGCATCACCACGACACCTTGCGCGGGCCGGTGCAAAAGTTTGGGCGCTGGGTGCTGGAGCAGGACGGCGCCGTCGTGGCCTACGGGCAGTACAGCCAGACTGTTGATGCGTTCCACCCACAGATTTTCTATGTCTACGCCGCGACCCATCCCGACTGGCAGCGGCGCGGCTTTGGCGCAGCGCTGTATGACCATCTGGTGGCGGAGCTGGCGCCGTTTGATCCGATCATGCTGCGGACGCCCGACGTGCGCGCCGACATGGCCGCCTCGCTCAGCTTTGTCGCGCGCCGCGGCTTCACCGAGTCGATGCGCGCCTGGGAGTCGCGGCTGGACGTGGCGAGCTTTGACCCGGCGCCGTTTGCGGCGGCCCCGGCGCAGGCGGCGGCCCACGGCATCACCATCACGACGCTGGCCGCGCTGGCCGCTGACCCCGAGCATCGCACCAAGCTGTGGGCGCTCGACAACGAGCTATCGGCCGACGTGCCCAGCCCCGACCCGTTCACGCCGATGGCGTTCGAGGAGTTCAGCAAGTGGGTGTTCGATAGTCCCCACCTGATTCCCGAGGCGTTTTTTGTGGCGCTGGACGGCGATGAGTACGTGGGCATGAGCACGCTGTGGCGCATCCCGACCAGCGACGCGCTCTCCAACGGCCTGACGGGCGTCAAGCGCTCGCACCGCCGCAAGGGCATTGCACTGGCGCTGAAACTCCGCGGCATTGCGTTCGCCAAGTCAGTCGGCGCGCCGCACATCAAAACCTGGAACGAGGCTAACAACCGCGCGATGCTGTCGATCAATGAGGCGCTCGGCTTCGTCAAGCAGCCGGCCTGGATCAGCTTCGCCAAAGCCATCAAGGAGGCCGTATGACCGAGCGGGCCGTGGTCGTGCCGGGCGACCGGATTTTTTTTACCGCGCTGCTCAAAAGCGACGTGCCGCTGCTGTCCACCTGGTTCAGCGACCTGGAGACGACCCTCTACGACGGGCAGGTGGGCCGCGTTTTCAGCCTGGAGGCCGAGCAGGAGTGGTTCGACGGCCTGGCCAAGCGACCCGACAATGTGGCGTTTGGCATCGTCGTGCGCGAGACCGGCGCGCTGATCGGCACGATCTCGCTGATGCGCATCAGCCACCAGCGCGGCACCGCCGAGCTTGGCGTGACGGTCGGCGATAAAACGCTGTGGGGCCAGGGCTACGGCACCGAGGCCGTGCGGCTGATGGCCGAGTATGGCTGCTTTTTTCTCGGGCTGTACAGCATCTGCCTGTGGTACTTGGACTTCAACGAGCGCGGCCGCCGCGCCTACGTCAAGGCCGGCTTCCGCGAGGCCGGCCGCTGGCGCAAGGCGATCCCAGTTGGCGGCGAGCGCTACAACTCGGTGCTGATGGACATCACGCGCGACGAGCTGGACCTCAGTCGGATGCGGGCGATGATCGGCCTGCTGCCCACGCAAGAAGGAGACAACCATGCTTAAAGGTGAGCGAGTGACGCTGCGCGCGATGGAGCGTGACGACCTGAAGCGCATGCACGAGCTGCGCGCCAACGTCGAGCTGATGACGCTCGGCCACGGCTCGTGGGAGCCAACCTCGCTGGCGGCGATGGAAAAGCACTTCGAGAAAAACCTGGATCGCGAGGATCCCTCGTGGTTTGTGATCGAGGCCGACGGCAAGGTGATCGGCGACATCGGGCTGCATCACCGCAACCGCCGCGCCGGCGCCACCGAGTTCGGCATCCTGATTCTCGATCCTGACTACATCAGCAAAGGCTACGGCCGCGACGCGCTGGAGGTGCTGCTGCGCTGGGCCTTCCGCGGCCAGAACTGGCGGCGCGTCGGGCTGCAAACCTGGTCCAGCAATGAGCGCGCGATCCGCTCGTACCTGGCGTGCGGCTTTCAGGAGGAGGGCCGCATGCGCCAGGCCGAGGTCCATGACGGCCAGCTCGTTGACGTGGTGGTGATGGGCCTGCTGCGCGACGAGTGGGAGGCGCGCCAGGCTGCGAAGTCGTAAGCAGTGACGCCGCTCGGCCGCCCGGCAGCCCGTGGCACTCAGCCTGCTGATCAGTGGTTTAATCGAAAGGACGACGCCATGACGAGCGCCCGCGACCCCCATGACGAGCCGACGCTGGACCTGAACGACCCGGCCAACCAGGGCCTGGACCTGCGCGACGACGATCCGCTGCCCGACATCCCGGACGCCGGCCCCAACTCGCAGCCGATCACCTCGCCCGACCCGATTGATTTTTCGACCGCCGGTATCACCTTCGCCGGCTCGGTCGGCGCCAGCACCTTCAACGACGGTGACGACCAGACGCTGTTTGAGCGCACCGCCGACGCCTTCGAGGCCAGCGGCGTGCAGTCGCCGCAGCTCGGCGGTGGCGATGCGGGCGCTGACGCTGCGCCGAAGTCCGCGCGCCGCGTCCGCATCTACGGCTAGCGCCACGGGCAGGCCCCACGCCTGCCCGGCTTTTCCCCGCCGCGCCGTTTTCCGGTATACTCGCGGGCTATGCAACGCTTGCCACACCTGCCCCGCCGCCAGCGCGCCGCCCTGCTGCTCGCGGCCTGGCTGTTTGCTTTGTCCGCCACCGCCGTCGCCACCGAGCGCCGCACCGCGCTGCTCGCCAGCGCCGCGCCGGCCCGCACGCCGATCAGCGCCGACTTTGCGCCGCTGGTCACGCCGACGCCCGAGGTAACTGCCGTGCCGCTCGGCCCCGCGGTCGCTGTGCCCGAGGCCAACGGCCAGCTGATCGACGACCGCCGCTTCTCCTACGAGCCGGGCTGGTACGCCCCCGAGGTCCAGCAATTTCTCGATGGGCAGCCGGGGCCGCTCAAAGCGCTGCGCGTGACCATTGGCGACCGCGAGCACTCGTTCGCCGAGTTCCTGGTCAGCCAGACGACGCTCTACAGCCTCAACCCCAAAGTTGTGCTGGCGCTGATCGAGCAGCAGAGCGGCCTGCTCTCGACCGCCGACGCCAGCCCCGAGCAGCTCGACTGGGCCTTTGGCTACCACGGCGAGGACGAGCACTTTCGCGGCGTGATCCCGCAGGCCCGCTGGGCGCTCCGCGAGCTGCGCCGCGCCGTCCGCGAATATCGCAGCCCGCCCGAGCTGGTCTACGCCGACGGCAGCCACTCCGCACCGCCGGAGAATCTGAGCGTCTCGTACTACGCGATCTTGCGGATGCTGGCCGCCACCACCACGCCCGCCGAGCTGCCGGGCAAGCTGGACGCCGGCGCCGGCTCGTTTCTGGCGGTCTATAGCCGGCTGTTTGGCGACGGCCGCCCGCCGCCCACCGGCTGGCCCGAGCCGGCCGCGCCGTTTCTACAGCGCCCGACCCGCCGCACTTTTCCGATCTCGTCGTTCTTCGACCACGACCTGCCGTTTCTGCGCGAGAACGGCTCGCTGGTCAGCTACCGCGGCGACACCAGCGGCATCTCCTACGACGGCCACACCGGCTGGGACTACGCGCTGCGCCCGCCCGAGCCGGTGCTAGCCGCCGCCGCCGGCACGGTGGTCTTCGCCGGCAACTCCGACGACGGCTGCGGCGTCGCCCACGTCGTGATCATTGATCACGCCAACGGCTACCGCACGCTGTACTGGCATCTGTCCGAGGTGCTGGCGGCGCCGGGGCCGATTACCGCCGGTGCCGAGGTCGGGATCGTTGGCGCGTCGGGCTGTGCGACTGGGCCGCATCTGCACTTTCAGGTGCAGTTTTTGGGGCGCGATGTGGATCCCTACGGCTGGTGTGGCCCCGCCGACGCCGACCCGTGGGCCGGCTACCCAGCCGGCCAGCGCAGCACCTGGCTGTGGCAGTGGATGCCGTCGCCCTGCGCGCTGCCCGCCGATGGCAGCGTCGTTGACACCGGCGACGCCGGCTTTCACCGCGACGGCGCCGGCTGGACTGAGCTGGCCGGCGGCGCGGGCGGTGCGGCGCTCCAGGTGACCAGCGTGATCTCCGGCCCGCCGCCGGCCCTGGGGCTGTGGCAGCCGACGCTGCCCGCCGCCGGCCGCTACCGCGTGATGGCCTGGCTGCCCTACATTTACAACGGCCTGGAGGATGCAACCGCCGTCACCTACACCCTGACCACCGCGACCGGCGCCCTAACCATCACGGTTGACCAGGCCGCCGCCGCCAATTCCTGGGCCGACCTCGGCACCTATGACTTCCCCGCCAGCGGCGCCGCCGTCAGTTTGCCGGCCATGGGCGTCGCCGACACCACAAATGTCTGGTACGACGCTATAATTTGGATCAAGCAGCCGGGCGAGTAGCGAGTAGCGAGTGAGCCTTGCTGCAATGCTGAATCTCTGCGCGGCAATGATTCTGCTGTGCCAACTGAAAACTGCCGACTGAAAACTGAGAACTATTGAAAACTGACGCCTGAAAACTGAGAACTCTATGCTACTTGAACAACACATCGATTGGCTGCCGACCGGCATTGCGGCCGAGGCCCACCAGCTCGTCGCCGGGCTGCTGGCCGAGTCGCAGTCGTCTGCCTGGCGGGCGCAGTGCTTTTCGCTGGGCTACCTGTGGTTTACCGAGGCCCACGAGGCCGAGGCGCTGACCGTGCTTGGCCTGACGCTGGCGGCACAGCTTGGCCGCGAGCCGGCCCCGCTGGTCACGGAGCTGCTGCTCGGCTACGCCTCGGCCCGCGAGGATCGGCATTCCCAGGAGTGGAGCGACCGCTGGCATAAGCGCGTCGCCGAACTCGATGGGCTGCACCGCATTATCAGCGCCGCCAACTCCACCGTCTCGCTCGACACCTCGCTCGGCACCGTGGTTGAGACCGTCGCCTCGGTGATGGGCTGCGATGTCTGCTCGATCTTCCTGTTCGACCGCGACCGCGCCGAGCTGTGTCTGCGCGCGACCCACGGCCTAAATCACGGTGCCGTCGGCGAGGTCACGGTGCGAATCGGCCAGGGCATCACCGGGCTGGCGGCGCAGGAGGGCCAGCCGGTCGTCGTCGCCGATGTCGCCCACGATCACCGCGTTCACTACGACCCGCGCCTCGATGAGCAGGCCTACCGCTCGATGATGTGTGTGCCGGTGATCTTATTTGCTCGACATAATGCTAACTGGGGTGGCGACCGGCTGCAGGGCGTGATCAGTGTCCAGACCTCGGCGGCGCGCAGCTGGAGCGAGGAGGAGATTCACTTCCTGGAGGTCGTGGCCGGCGAGCTGGCCTTTTTTATCTCCAACGCCCAGCGCTACCAGGAGACCGACGAGCGGCTGCATCAAAAAATCCGCGAGCTGACGACGCTCCAGCAGGTCTCGTCGGCGATTGCCACGACGCTCGACCTACAGACCGTGCTCAACCTGATCGTCGACCAGGCGGTCGTGCTGTCGCGGGTGGAGCGCGCCGACATTTTTCAGTGCGACGACGAGGGCCAAAATCTGGAGCTGATCGCCTCGTGCGGCGGCCACTGGGACGAGCGGCTGCGGCGCGTGATCATGCGGGCGATCACCGAGGGCCACCCGCTGGCCGTCGTCAACGCCTACGACGACGTGCGCTTCCCCGAGCTAGCCGCGGTGGCCTACAGCGAGGGCTACCACTCGCTGTTCTGCATCCCGCTGCGGATCGGCGCGCGAATCATGGGCGCGATCGCGCTGTACACCCGCCAGCAGCGCTACTTCGACTACGAGGAGGTGCAGCTGCTCTCGACGTTCGCCGACGAGGCCGCGATCGCCGTCGAGAACGCCCGGCTGTACAAAGAGGCCCAGCGCTCGCTCAAGATTAAGTCCACGCTGCTACAGGAAATGCACCACCGCGTCCGCAACAACCTTTCGACGATCTCGGCGCTGCTCCAGATGCAGCTGCGGCGCCTCGACCCTGACTCGCCGGGCGCCGCCTCGCTGGCCCAGAGCGCCGGGCGCATCCAGGCCATCGCTGCCGTCCATAACCTCCTGTGCCGCGAGGACATCGGCATCACCACGATTCAGGAGATCGCCCAGCAGGTCGTTGAGGGCGTGCAGAACGGGATTGTCGGCGACAAGCCGGTGCATCTGGCGGTGGTCGGCAAAGCCGTGCCGATCTCCTCGCGCGAGGCCACGGTGGTCGCGCTGGTGATCAACGAGCTGATCGACAACGCCCTAAGCCACGGCCTGGCCGCCGAGGGCGGGCGGATTGAAATCTGCGGCTGGACCGAGGGCCACGACGCGCTGATCGAGGTGCGCGACGACGGCCCGCTGCACCCCGAAGCTACTGGCGCGCTGCGGCCGTCGAGCGGGCTGGGACTGTCGATCATCGAGACGCTGGTCAGCGCCGACCTGGGCGGCACCTTCAGCTTCAGCCGCGACGGCGAGTGGGCGCGGGCGCGGATTCGCTTTCCGCACGTCCCGCCGCTGCTCACGCTGGTCGGCGGCGTGTAGCGGCGCGGCTCAACGGCCTATCAGCGTCCGCTAAGATCGTTCTGGTACAATCAGCACATATGATGCTGATCGATTCGCACGTCCATCTCTACGGCCCACAGTTCAACGCCGACCGGCCGGCGGCGCTCGCCCGCGCGGCCGATGCGGGCGTCGCCCGCATGATTGCCATCGGCTACGATCTCCCGACCAGCGAGGCGGCGCTCGCGCTGGCGGCCGCGCAGCCCAACGTATGGGCGACCGCCGGCATCCAGCCGCACTACGCCGAGACCACCGGCGACGCCGAGCTGGCCCGGCTGCGCGCGCTGCTGGCCCAGCCCAAAATCGTGGCGCTGGGCGAGATCGGCCTTGACTATCACCACGACCGCGCGCCGCGGCCGCTGCAGGCTGCGCTGTTTCGCACGCAGCTTGACCTGGCCCGCGAGCTGGGCCTGCCGGTCGTAATCCACACCCGCGAGGCGCAGGCCGACACGCTGGCCGTGCTCGCCGAGTTGGGCCAGGGCCTGCAGATTATTTTCCACTCGTTCAGCGGCGACTGGGCCTTTGCCGAGGCCGCGCTGGCGCTGGGCGCGCATCTGTCGCTGTCTGGCCCGGTCACATTCCCCAAAGCCACCGAACTCCACGAGGTCGCCCGGCGCGCGCCGCTGGACCGCCTGCTGATCGAGACCGACTGCCCGTACTTAGCGCCGCACCCGCACCGCGGCAAGCGCAACGAGCCGGCCTATGTCCGCCTGGTCGCCGAGCAGATCGCACGGCTGCGCGACGAGCCGCTGGCGGTGATCGCCGCCGCAACCACGGCGAACGCGGCGCGCATTTTTGGGCTGCCGCCGATTGAACCGTAGCCGTCGCCGTCGCGGTGTTAACGGCAGCGCGCCGGGCCGGAGCGGCCTGGTCAGCGCTGCTTTATCGATTGAGATACCACTATGATGCAACCGCCTCGTCAACACTGGATTCCGCGCTACGCGCCGTCGCTGTTCACGGTGCTGCTCGGTGCTAGCCTGAGCTACGCTGTGATCCAGAGCATTGTGCGCTCCAACTGGGCCGCGGGCCTCGGCCTGCTGGTGCCGGTGGCGCTGGGCGGCGTGCTGGTCGCGGCGCTATTTGCTCATCTGCGCTGGATGCCGAGCTGGCTGGCTCATCTTTTGACCGCCGCGCTGGGCATCGCCTGGACCGTCGCGCGCGTCGGGCCGCTGATGGGCGCCGGCCTCCCAACTTGGCGCGACCAGGCCACCGAGCTGCTGATTCGCACGATCATGCTGGGCCGGCTGGTGTCGCAGGGCGGCACCGGCGACGATCTGCTGCTATTCGTCGCGCTGCTGGGCCTGCTGGCCTGGGCGCTGGCCTACTCCTCGGTGTGGATGCTGGTGCGCTACGGCTGGGCCTGGTGGGTCGTGCTGATTAACGCGATTCTGCTGTTTGTGAACCTGACCTACGCCTCGCCCAAGCCGCCGATCGGGCTGTTCTTTCTGTTTATTGGCGCGGCGCTGCTGGTGATTGTGCAGCAGAATTTTCGCCACCGCGCCCGCAGTTGGGACGCCGCCCAGATGGAGTATCCCGACCTGCTGGGCTGGCGCTTTGTCGGCTCGGGCGTCATGGTCGTCCTGGTGATGCTGGTCAGCACGACGCTGCTGCCGACGACGATCACGACCGCGCGGGTGGCGCATGTCTGGCAGCGCGTCCGTGAGCCGTGGCAGCAGGTGCAGGCCCGCTGGGACCGGACATTCTCCAATATCAATGCGCCGGCCAACGCGGCGGGCGGCGGCTTCTCGGGCAAGAACTTTACGCTGAGCGGCGCGCGCACCCTGGGCGATGCGCTGGTCATGGAGGTCCAGGCCAGCCGCTTCGACTACTGGCGGGCGGTCGCGCTGGACCGCTACAACGGCGGGCTGTCGTGGTCGAATACGACCGGCGACCTGGCCCGCGCCACGCTCGGCCGCCCCACCGATGAGGAGGCGCTGACCCCGCTCAATAGCGGTGTCTCGATGCCGCTCCTCGACATTACCGACCGCCAGCCCGTGACCCAGACATTTACGCTGCGCCAGAACTTCAGTGTCCCGACGATCTTCGCGGCGACCCAGCCGGTCTCGCTGACGCTGCCGACGCTGGTGCAGCACACGTACCTGAGCGGCAACGGCACCGCCGTCGCCAACTTCACCGATATGTCGATGCTGCTGGCCCAGACGCCGCTGCGCAATGGCGCGAGCTACACCGTGCTGTCGCTGGCCTCCAACGCCGATAAAACCAGCCTGCGGGCGGCCTCGACCGACTATAGCCCGTGGGTCCAGCGCTATCTACAGCTGCCCGATAGTCTGCCGCCGCGGGTCGCCGCCAAAGCCGCCGAGCTGGTCGCTGCCGCCAATGCACAGAATCCCTACGATAAAGCGGCGGCGATTGAGACCTTTCTGCGGACGTTTCCCTACGACGAGAAAATCCCCTCGCCGCCCGACGACCGCGATGTGATCGACTATTTTGTCTTCGATCTCAAGCGTGGCTACTGCGACTACTTCGCGTCCAGCATGGTGATTTTGCTGCGCACCCAGGGCGTGCCGGCGCGGGTTGCGCAGGGCTACGCCGGTGGCGAGTACAACGCCCAGACCGGGCGCTTCGAGGTCCGGCAGAATCTGGCCCACACCTGGCCCGAGGTCTATTTTCCCGGCTACGGCTGGCAGCGCTTCGAGCCGACGCCGGCCAGCTACACCCGCCCGCCCACCCGCCCCGAGACCCCCGACGCCAGCCGCGCCGGCAGCCCGGTGACAAACCGGCTCAACAACCGCGACCTGGAGGAGGAGGACCTGATCGAGAAAGAGCGCCTGGCGGCCGAGCACCAGGGCCAGCCGTTCACGCCGAGTCAGGCCCAGAATGCGATTGACCAGCGCCAAGTCGAGCTGGCCGCCGCCCAGCGCGTGCTCTGGCAGCGTCGCGGCGTGGTCGGCACGGGCGCGGCGCTGGCGCTGCTGGCCGGGCTATGGACGCTGCGCCGCCGCGAGGTGCTGCGCCCAGCCGCGCAGTCCTACGCGCGGCTGCTGCGCTGGGCGCGCTGGGCCGGCATTGCGCCGCGGCTCTCGGCGACGCCCCACGAGGTTGCCGCCACTGTGGCGCGCTACTTGCCCGAGCAGCGGCCGGCCCTCGATACGCTGGCGGCGGCGTTCACCCGCGAGCAGTATGCCCCCAATTCCGCGCCAGCCGCCGAGGTGCTAGGCGCCTGGCGGACGCTGCGCTGGCCGCTGGTGGGCGCGGTGTTCAATCGCTTCGGGCGCGGCGGCCCGCGCCAGCCCAAATAAGCAAGCCGGCGCCCGCATCGCAGCGGCTGCGGTGCGGGCGTCGCCGTGTGGAGCCTTTATGACCAATCCGCTCTTTATCGTTGGCGACGTACACGGCCAGTACCAGCGGCTGGTGGCGCTGCTCCAGTCGGCCGGGCTGATCGGCCCCGACTGCGCCTGGACTGGCGGCGCGGCGACGCTGGTCTGCACCGGCGACTTCTTTGATCGCGGCCCAGCTGGCCTGGCGGCCATTGACCTGTTTCGGCGCCTGCAGCGCGCGGCCCCGGCGGTCGGCGGGCGCGTCGCGGCGCTCATTGGTAACCACGAGCCGCTTCTGCTGGCGGCGCAGCGCTTTGGCGGGCAGTTCACATACTTCTGGGAAAGCAACGGTGGTGTGGCCGACGACCTCGCTGGCCTCACGCCCGAGCATATTGCTTGGATCACCAGTCTGCCGGCGATGCTGCTGGTCAATGACAAGCTCTTGATCCACGCCGACTCCGAGCTGTATCGAGGCTACGGCGCAACACTTGATGAGGTCAACCAGCGCTTACAGTCGATTCTGCAGGGCGATGATGAGACCGCCTGGGGCGAACTGCTGGAGATTTTCTCAAACCGGCTGGCATTCTGGGAGGATGAGTCGGCGCGACCGCGCGGGCGATGCTGGCGACGTATGGCGGCGGGCAAATTATTCACGGCCACACGCCGATCATGTATATGACCAAGCAGCCGCCCGATGAGATCGATGCGGCGCTGGTTTACAATGCGGGGCTGTGTGTCAATGTGGACGGCGGTCTCTACGCCGGCGGGCCGGGCTTCGTGTACCGCGCCGGCTAGGGCAGCGCGCCGTGCTCCAGCGGGTTGACGTTGACGCCATCCTGCCAGACCTGGTAGTCAAGGTGCGGGCCGCTCGACTCGCCGGTTGAGCCGAGATAGGCGATCAGCGTGCCGCGCTCGACCACCGCGCCATCCTCAACTGCGAAGCCTTTGAGGTGCGAGTAGCCGGTCTTGAAGTGCTCGCCGGCGACCCAGATATGGTTGCCGGCCGGGTAGCTGTTGGCCGCCAGGCTAACGACGCCGCGGTGCGTGGCGTACACTGGCATGCCAAAGCTGCCCTTCGGGTCGGCCTGGCCATCGCCGTCGCCATCGATCGCGAGGTCCACCGCGCCCCACACCGCCGCCGGCGCGTGCGAGCCGACGCCATAGCCCTGCGTCATCACGGTCTGCGGGTTATCGAGCGGGTTGCCCCAGGCGACATCCTGCGGGTGCGGGTCGCGCGCCAGGGTCGTGGGCTGGTTGCTTTTGCTAAACAGCCCGGCGAGCGGGTTGGCTGGCGCCGCCGCCGCCTGCTGCACCTCGCCGCCCCAGGTGCTGACGACTGGCGTGCGGCTGGTGTGGCCAAACGTGAGCCACACGCCCAGTGCCGCCACCGCGACCACCGCCCAGCGCCCGCCGCCATTCATCAGCTGCTCGATATCCATCACTGCCCCTTTTGCCAGCTCTGCACCAAATTTTTCACCGAGTTGATGTAGGCGCTCTCGTCGTTGTTGTCGGCGGCCGGCGCGTACTTGGGAATAATCTGCTCAACCGTCGTGCGGCCCCACTCGCCGACGTACAGCTCTTTGATCAGCTTGTACCAGTCGCCGATGCCAGCCTGCCAGGTGCCGTAGTCGCGAAAGCGGCCGTAGCACTGGTAGCCGGCGGTGCAGATAATGTTGCCGACGTTGTGGGTCGTTGAGCCGTCGCCTTTCCAGCCCGCCCAGGCCGGATTCGAGCCAGCGCCTGACTCGTGGATAAAAAACGCCAGGCAGATCGCCGGGTCGATGCCGTACTGCACGCCGAGATCATAGATGACCTGGCCTTGCCCGGCGGCCGGCGAGTTGTACTCAGCGAGCACGCTATCAATCTGGGCGGCGGTGATTGTGGGGGCGTGGATTACGGCGAGGCCGACGGTGGGAGCGGCGATGACGGCGGCGGCCTGCTGCGAGCTGATGGCGCTAAATGTGCTGGCGAGGCCGGGGGCTTTGCTGATCACCGGCGGCTTGCTTTTGCCCGCCGTCAGCCAGATGCCCACCGCTGCAACTACAACGATCAAATATTGCCATCGCCGCATGCTACTTTGCTGCTCCTAGCTGTTGACGCTCGTCAGGCTGAATAAGCCGGAAGCTGTCGCCAGCGTTAATATAGATGATCTGCTCGGCCTTGACGCTGATAATCAGGTCGTTCTTGCCGTCACGGTTGACATCGGCGAGCTGGAGGCCCACCGGCGTCAAGTTTTCATCCGCCCCAAATAAGTACGGCCCTTGCAGCACTTGGGTTTTCGCTGCATCGCCGCCCGGCATTTCCATGACGACCACGCGGCGGTCAAGGTTGACGGCAATGAAGTGCGTTGGCTGCCCGCTGCCTTCATTGTGGCCCACGGCCCCCGAGATTTGCATCGTGCGTGGGCGGCCGTAGCGCACGTCGTCAAGCCAAATCTGGGCTTGCCCGGTGAGCAGCAGCGCTAGGATACAGACCCCGATCAGGCACAGCACCGGCTGCCAAAGCTGCTGTAGTATACCAATATTAAACTTCTGGGCGCGCCACGGTGTAGCTTTTGGCGACAGTGCGGCGCTCAGGGGTAGGGTGCAGGCTTCAACTCGTTACGGCCATCACACGCTCCTCACGACATGATTTGCTCGGGTTTGCTGTGGCCGTATTATATGCGAACAGATGTTCTTAGTCAAGGCACTAGCGGCGCGCTGGCCCGCTAATCTCCGCCTTCTCCTCGTGCAGAATAGGCCGTCTAGATTGTCCAAGCGGGCCAGCTAGCGCGCCAGCACCGGCAGAAAGCGCCAGCTAAATACAGCGTTAGCTGGCACCATAACTGGTGCGGTAATGTTCGACAGCCCCAGGTACATGCCATCGCTAGCGGTCAGCCGGAACTCGTAGGCCGTGCCGGGCGTCCCAAAAAATACCAGGCTGGACGCGGCCGTATTGGTCCACGGCTGCCACTGCCCCGTGCCGGCCGGCGCCACCTCGATGCGGACCTGTTCGATGTCGGGGCTGCCGCTCCAGGTCAGCTGCACAGCGCCGCTCGGCAGCGCCGTGGCCGCCAGCGTCACGCTCGGCGGCGCCTGGTTGACCCAGAATGGCTGCGTATGATCGCTGGAAACATTGTAGACATTGTCGTAGGAGCGGTAGCGCAGCGTGTGCGGGCCGTCAGGCAGCGCGGGGACGGTGAAGAGGCGGTCGGTGATCAGAGTTCTCAAAGCCATCATCGAGCCAGTAGCTGAGCTGCGCGATGCCGCTGCCGCCCAGGTCGTCGGCGGCGATGACCAGCTGCTGGCCGGCGACAACGGTTGCGGCGCTGCGCCCGGCCTGCACCGGCAGCACTGGGACCACAGTCCAGTCGGCGCTGCTCGGCGGCTGCCACAGATAGGCGGCGTGCGCCAGGCCAAAGTACTCGAAATATTTGAAGCCCAGCGTGTGCAGACCCGCGCTCAGGTAGACGGTGCCGGTGCGCGGCGCGTCGTCGTGCAGGCCGTGATTATCCACGACCAGGCTGCCATCAACCCACAGCCAAGCGCCGTCGTCGGTGTCAAGGCGGAAGGCATAGCTGCCATCACTGGGCGCCAGGAATGGCCGGGTCTGCTCGATGACAAAATAGTCACTCAGGCCCAGCGGCCCGCCGGCGCCCCAGCCCAGATCGCTGCCATCCCACGGGATTGTGCCGACCAGCGGCCCCGCGACGATTGACAGTGGGTTGGCGGTGCGGGCCAGCAGGCTCTGCGGCGTCATGGCGAGGCGGTAGATCTGCGCCAGCGGTCGGCCAGCAGCGCTCAGCTCGGTCAGCCGCGGCGCATCATCCTCGGGCAGCACCGTCAGCTGGGCCACCGGAATGCCCTGCGCGCTGTAGGCCATGTTCTCGTTGACCAGCCCGGCGGTTAGATCGACGGTCCGGGGTGTCGCGCCGTAGTTTTGCATCCGCACCGCGGCTACCACTGTGCGCGTCTCGCCGGGCTGAAGATCAGGGCCGAAGCCCCAGCGCCACGGGTTATCGCCGTTGTTGCCGCTGCAGTCGGCCCCGAGCGCCACGCCGTTCTCGCGGCCGCCCAGCGTGATGCGGAAGCGCCCGGTGACTTTGGGAAAGGCCGGGTAGGTCTGGGCCGCATTGCCCAAAAAGCACTCGCTCTCGTCGTAGACATAGCCGCTGGTGCCGTCGGTGGTCGCGCCGGCCTCGGGGGCCTGCGAGGCAATCGCCACGCTGGCCGGGTTGCGGATCGTAACGGTCACCTGCACCACCTCGCCGGCGCTGATTGTCGTCTGGCTGGCATGGGCGCTGATCAGCTCCAGGTTCGGCTGAATAAATGTCCAGCGCACCGCGTCGAAAAAGATCGGCCGGCGGCTGGGCGGGGCGTATGGCTCGCCGGTCAGGTCGTTCAAAAATACCGTGCCGCCGGTGCCCGCGTTGAAGCGATAGGTGCCGAGATCGAGCCACTGGCTGCCGCCGGCCTGGCTGGCCTGCACCTGCGCGCTGCCATCCGCGTGCGTGATGCTATACGGGGCGTTGTCGGTCGGCCGGTCGCTCAGGCCAGTGTTTTGCGGAATATAGGCCTCGACCTTGTACTCGCCGCTGACGGGGAGATTGGGCGTCCAGCGGCCCTGATTGCTGCTCTGGCTGGCAGTGTCGGTGGCGTAGGTGTACCAGCTGTGGCTGTTGAAGCCGCCAGTCTCATACCAGGTCGCCGCGCTGCGCCAGAACGACGTTTCCTGATCGTCCACGGTGGTGTCGCCGTTGTCGGGCGTGGGCGGCTGGAGCAGCCCAGCCACCCGCTGGCGCACGCTCGGCAGAACGTTGATTGCTTGGTCGCCGGGGCAGCTGGTGTGGCCGGGCAGTACCTCGCGGTGGCCGGCCAGGTTGGCGACGACGGCGCCGCTGTGATAGGGGTAGCAGAAGCCGGAGCGGGCGCAGCCGTAGTAGTAGCTGCTGCCGTAGGGATCGATCTGGCGCTGCTCGGACTTCCAGGCTAGCAGGTTGACCAGGCTAGTCTGGGCTGCCGCAGTCGGCGCGGCGCTGTCAAAGGTGCCGAGCAGCACCACGCCCATCGAGCCATAGTTGGCGGTGTCGTGGAAGCCGACGGCGTCTTGGCTCAAGTCGCTGGAGCCGCGGCGGCCCTCGTAGATCGTGCCGTTGGGATCGATCAGCCAGTTGTACCCGACATCGCCCCAGCCGCGCCCGCTCGGGTAGGTGTGAAAGCGCCACTCGGCCAGCACGCGGTCGGCCCAGCTGGTCTCATTGCCGACCAGCGTATTCAAGTCGGCGGTGTGGTGGACGACGAGATGGTCGGCGCGGTAGTAGTCGGCCGGCACGCTGTTGTCGGCGACCTCCGGGCCGCCCCAGCCCCAGCGCGACACAAAGCCCGGCCGTGCCAGGCTGTTCGGGGCGCGATGCTGCGGCTCGGGCTGGAGCGGGCGCTGCGACGCATCGCGTGAGTCGACGGTGCTGATGGTGACGCTGACGAGCGTGGGCGCCTGGCCGTCGGGCGCGGCGGCGAGGCTGGCGCGCAGCTGCCAGTGCTGGGCCGTGCCGGCATAGAGCACCGGCCCCCAGTACGTGTCGGGGCCGTCGCGCTGATCCAGCAGATCGTCATTGATCTCAAGGGCGCCCCACTTCGACCAATTGGTCCCATCGGCGCTGACCCGCAGCTCTAGGGCTAGCGTGGCCGACACCGGGACGCTGGCCTCCCATTGGGCCAGGAGGTAGTTGAATGGCGCGGCGGTCGCCTGGGGCAGCGAGGTAACGGTGCCGCCGCCGGCGCTGGGCTGTAGGCCGTCGGGGCCAGCGCTGACGCCGTGGCTATCGCCGCGGGCAAAGTCGGCGCCGCGCAGGGTCTGGGCGAGCGGCGCGCGGCCAGTGGTCTGGGCATGGCCCGCCGGCAGCGTCAGGCCGCCGAGGAAACATAGGCCGATCAGGACGAGCCAAAGCCTCATGGGATGCTCCAAATTGTGCGAGGGGAGGTGGGTTATGCTGGCTAAAGGATACCGGATTGAGCGAAACGATGGCAGATCGTAGGCTTACTATGGTGTTACTGTTAGCTGCGAATCAGCTGAAAAAAGCGCCCGCCGGCACAGTGGCCAGCGGGCGCGCAGCAGGTCGTGGCGGCGCTTAGGGCGTCGGCGCGCAGCCAGGCCGGGCGCTGAGCCACGGCTCAAAGGTGACATTGACGCCGACGCGGGTGCCTTGCCCCTGGGCGTTGCGCTGCGCGTCGGCGGGGCCGGAGGGGTCGCCCCACCAGTTGTTGGCGAAGGTCAGCGGCACTGTGCTCGACGCGCCATACGTTGACTGCCCGGTGAACGCATTGGTGTCAACTGCCAGCCCAAAGCCACGGCCCGAGGCGGTTGAGGCGTTCAGCATCAGGCCAATCGTGCCGCTGTCAAAGGTGTTGCAGCGCACCGTGCCATCCAACGGCGCCGATGTTTTAATCTCAACCGTGGTGCCGCTGGCGCCATAGAACAGGTTGCCCTGGATGTCGAGCGGGCCGCTGCCGCCGCCGGCCTGCACTTTGACCTGCGGCGTGCCACGGGGCAGAATATTGCCGCCGATGATATTCCCGATCAGCGTGGTTGCGTCGCCGCTGGCGCCCAGCAAGAGCGCCGGGCCACTCGGCAGATTATTGCCGGTGATACGGGTGCGGCGAATATCCACGGCCGTGTCGGTGGTGCTGATGCCGCCACCGCTGTCGGTCAGCGCCGAGTCGGCGATGGTCAGGCTGCCGCTGGTGACGCGGATAGCGACGCCGCCGCGACCAGCCTGGCGCAGCTCGGTGTGGCTGAGATTGATGCTGCTGCCGGGCTGGCCAAAGATGCCATTCCAGCGACCCGACGGCCCAATGAAGCGCACCGGCGCACCGGCGCTGCCTTGCGCCCGCAGCTGGCCCTCAATGGTAAACTCGACCGCTGGCCGTAGCTGCACCTCAACGCCCGGCTCGATGGTCAGGGTTGAGCCGGCGGCTAGCACGGTGTCGCGGGTAAGGACGTGCGGGCCGTCGGCGGCGGTCCAGCGCACGTTGCCGCTGATCACGGTGTAGGGCAGCGGCGTGGGCGTGGCGGTCGGTGGGACTGGCGTGGCGGTCGGCGGAATCTCGGTGGGCGGCACGGCAGTGGGCTTCGGCGTGCTGGTCGGTGGTGCGGCCGGCGTCGGCTTGGGTCCACTGGTCGGCGGCAGATCGGCGGTCGGCCGCGGGCCGCTAGTCGGCGGCGGCGGCAGATCGGTGGTCGGCCTGGGTCCGCTGGTCGGCGGCGGCGGCAGATCGGTGGTTGCCCTGGGTCCGCTGGTCGGCGGCAGATCGCTCGGCGGCTCGCCACCGCCGGGGTAGGGCGCCGAGGTCGCTGTGGAGCGCCGCGGCGTGGTGGTCGGGATCGGCGCAAACGTGGCCGTCGGCTGGCTGGGGGCCGGCGGGCTAGTGGGACGCGGCGGTGGCGGGTTCGTCGGCCGCGGCGGCGGCACATCGGTCGGCCGGGGCTGCGGCGTGGGCGGTGAGTACGGGGTCATCGTCGGAATCGCCGGGGCGGGCGCGTTGTCGCCCGGCTGTGGGACGCTGGCGGTCGGCCGGCCGCCGGTCGGCAGGTTCGGTCCAGGATAGGGATTAAACGGCGTAATCGTTGGGAAGCCGGCGCCAGCGTCACTGGTGGGACGCTCGGGCTGGCCAACCGTCGGGAGCGTGCCAGGGTCGCTGGTCGGGAACTGGGGCTGGCCGACTGTCGGCAATGAGGCAGGGTCGCTGGTTGGGAGCGGGTTGCTGAAGTCAGGGGTCGGTAGACTCGGGAAGGCCTCGAAGGTTGGGACCGCGCCGGTCGGGACAGGCGTTAGCTCGCCGAAGGGCGTGGCGATGCCGAATGGCACGCTGATCGTGGGCGCCGGGTAGCCGTTGTCGCCGCCAATCGGCCCACTGGTCGGGCGATCAAGGCCGACCAGCGTCGCGGTCGCGGTCGCGCCCAGCGCCACCTGCGGGACCGTGACTGTCGTCGTGAGCGTCGTCGTGTCAGTGAACACCTCGGTGCCGGGGCCGGGCGTGGCATCAACGAACGTCGTCGTCTCATCGCGGCTCGACATCAGGAACAGCGCGCCGACCAGAAAAATGAAGGCTATCGGCACCACCAGCAGCTCAAGCCGTGGGCGCCAGTTGCGGTCCTTGCGGACCGCGCGGCCGAGCTTGCGAATCTCGGTGAGACGGGCGCGCTGCTCGCGCACCCGCTGCAGCTGCTTGGCGGCTATCTCACGAAGGTTTATTTTTGGTTTCTGCATAATGCCACAATGCTACCATGCCCCGCTACTGACTGCAACGCCCTGGACTGACATCGTGCTGACATCTCGGTGGCCCCCACGCGGCCGGTTTTTTTCTATCATTCTGGGCATGATAACTGTTGTAGTTCGTGAGACCGTCGATCTGACCGCGGCCGAGCGGCGGGCGCTGGCCGGGCTGCTGCCGAGCGATTTGGGGGAGCCGGGCGCCCAGCACTTCATGCTGTGGCAGGAGGATCAGCTGCTGGCCCACGCCGCTGTCGCGCGCTCGTGTGTTGAGCACGGTGGCGCGCGGGTGGCCGCGGCGCTGGTGAGCGGCGTGATCGTCGCGCCGCGCCAGCGCGCAATGGGGCTGGGCAAGTCGCTGCTGCAGCTCGTGATGACGACGCTGCGCTCGCAGCCGGCGGTGGTCGCGCTGACGATCTGCCCGGCGCCCGCCGCGACGTTTTTTGAGCGCCTGGGCTGGCTGCGCTTGTCAACGCCTGTCGCCGACGTGCAAGGCCACGCGCTGAGCGGCGTTGCGCTGCTGCTGCCGCTGGCGCTGCAGCCCGCCGATCTCCTCGACTGGCAGCGCCGGCCGCTGCGCCTCCACGCCGCCTAAGCGCCGCCGCGTCCCTTGCATGTCGCCGGCAAGCCTGCTATACTCCGCCGCCATGAAGCACCTTCTGCCTGCGCTGCGCCGTCGTACCAAGCCGGACCCCTGGTTTGGGTAGATGCGTTTGTGCTGCAGCGGTGCATGAGCAGTTCTCCCAGACCGGGAGGCTGCTTTTTTCGTTAAGTCCGGGTCTACAGCGCCGTAGCTCACCAGCGGGAGAAAGCAATGGCTAAGTCTGTCAAGAAGGTCGTGTTGGCGTACTCGGGCGGGTTGGACACGTCGATCATTGTGCCGTGGCTGCGCGAGAACTATGGCTGCGAGATCATCTGCTACTGCTCGGACCTGGGCCAGGAGGAGGAGCTGAGCGGCCTGGAGGAGAAGGCGCTGAAGAGCGGCGCTAGCCAGTGCATCATCGAGGATCTGCGCGAGCCGTTTATTCGCGACTATATTTTGCCGACGCTCCAGGCCGGCGCGGTCTACGAGCGCAAATATCTGCTTGGCACCTCAATGGCGCGGCCGCTGATCGCCAAGCGCCAGGTCGAGGTCGCTGAGGAGTACGGCGCCGACGCGGTGGCCCACGGCTGCACCGGCAAGGGCAACGACCAGGTGCGCTTCGAGCTGACCTACATGGCGCTGAACCCGCGACTCCATGTCGTGGCGCCGTGGCGCGAGTGGAATATTCGCTCGCGCGAGGATGCGCTGGACTACGCCGCCGCCCACAACGTGCCGGTCGCCCAGTCCACCAAAAAAATCTACAGCCGCGACCGCAATATCTGGCATATCTCCCACGAGGGCGGCGTCCTGGAGGACCCCTGGAACGAGCCTGAGGAGGATATGTATACCCTGACCGCTGCGCCCGCCGCCGCGCCCGACGAGGCCGAGACTGTGGTGGTGGCGTTTGAGCGCGGCGTGCCGGTGGCGATCAACGGCGCGGCGCTGGGCCTGATCGAGCTGCTGCTGAAGCTCAACGCGCTGGGCGCCAAGCATGGCATCGGCCGGATTGATCTGGTCGAGAACCGGCTGGTCGGGATGAAGTCGCATGGCGTGTACGAGACGCCTGGCGGCACGATCCTCCAGATCGCCCACCGCGAGCTGGAGTCGCTGGTGCTGGACCGCGAGACGCTGCACTACAAGGATCGCGTCGCGCTGGAGTATGCCGACCTGGTGTACAACGGCCGCTGGTTCACGCCGCTGAAGATGCACCTCGATCAGTTTGTCGCCTCGACGCAGCAGAATATGACCGGCGAGGTGCGGCTCAAGCTCTACAAGGGCCAGGCGATTGTGGTCGGCCGGCGCTCGCCCTTCTCGCTGTACCGCGAGGATTTTGCGACGTTTGGCGAGGAGGATGTCTACAACCAGCAGGATGCCGAGGGCTTTATCCACCTCTACGGCCTGCCGCTCAAGGTCGAGGCGCTGATTGCGAGCGAGGACGGCACCAGCCGCTATCGGGCGACGCCGCCGTTTAAGCGCGACTGAGGTGCAGCATGGCAGAGCTTCAGCGAATCACCGACGGCACGATCACCACGACCCCCGGCGTCCAGGCCGCCGGGGTCGCGGCCGGACTGAAAAAGAACGGCAACCCCGACGTGGCGCTGCTCGTTTCAGCGACGCCCTGCGCGGTCGCCGGCGTGTTCACCCTGAACGAGATCAAGGCGGCGCCGGTGCGCTGGTGCCAAAACATTGTGGCCGGCGGCGCGCCAGCGCGGGCCGTGGTGATCAATAGCGGCTGCGCCAACGCCGTCACCGGCGCGCAGGGCGACGCCGACACCGCGGCCACCGCGGCCGCCGTCGCCGCCGCCGTGGGCTGCGCCGCCGACGAGGTCCTGGTGCTCTCGACTGGCGTGATCGGCCAGCACCTGCCGATGCCCAAACTCCTGGCTGGCGTCGAGCAGGCCGCGGCCGCGCTGTCCACTACCGCCGATGCCGGCCACACGGCGGCGCGGGCAATCATGACCACCGACACGCGGCCGAAAGAGATCGCGGTGCGCTGCATCATCGACGGCCGGCCGGTGACGATCAGCGGGCTGTGCAAGGGCGCCGGCATGATCCATCCCAACATGGCGACCATGCTGGCGGTGCTCTGGACCGATGCCGCGATTGCCCCCGCGGCGCTGCAGCGGGCGCTCGGCTTTGCCGCCGACCGCTCGTTCAACGCCATGACCGTGGACGGCGACTCCAGCACCAACGATACGCTGCTGGTCCTGGCCAGCGGCCTGGCCGGCAATGACCCGATCACCGAGGAGTCAGAGTCATTTGCACTGTTTCAGGCCGCGCTGACCGCCGCCGCTGCCGAGCTGGCCCAGCTGATCGCGCGGGATGGCGAGGGCGCCACCAAGTTTGTGACGCTGACCGTCAGCGGCGCGCGCAGCTTCGCTGAGGCCCAGCGCATTGCCAAGACGATTGCAACGTCGGCGCTGGTCAAGACCGCGCTCTACGGCGCCGACGCCAACTGGGGTCGCGTGCTGGCCGCGGCCGGCCGGGCCGGCGTCGCGCTCGCGCCCGAGCGGCTGGCGCTGTGGTTCGATGCCGTGCAGCTCGTCGGCGCCGGCGCGCCGCTGCCGTACCTGGAGGCCGACGCCCACGCCACGCTGACCAAGCCCGAGGTGACGATCCAGCTCGATCTAGGCCTGGGCGACGCCAGCGCGACGGTCTGGACCTGCGATTTTTCCCACGACTATGTTTCGATCAATGCCGACTATCGCTCGTAGCTGTGGCACCTGGTTGGCTAGCTACCTGCAATTGACCCATCTACCCACTCATGGAGCAATCGGCATCGCGAGCGCTGTCCAACGCTGCTTTGCAGCGCGCGCTGATGGCTGAGAGCTGAAAGCTGATAGCTATAAATAACTCACAAACTGTGGGGCGGCCGCTTCGCGGGCGCGACCGACGCGCTGATGGAGCGCTTCAACGCCTCGATTACCTTTGACTGGCGGCTGTACGAGGCCGACATCGCTGGCTCGCGGGCCTACGCCGCGGCGCTCGTGGCGGCCGGCCTGCTGACTGACGACGAGCAGGCCGCGCTCGACGGCGGACTCGTCGCGGTCGAAGCCGAGTTCGTGGCCGGCACGTTTGAGCTGCGGCTGTCGGACGAGGATATTCACACCGCGGTCGAGCGGCGGCTGTACGAGCTGGTCGGCGAGGTCGCCGGCAAACTCCACACCGGCCGCTCGCGCAACGATCAGGTTGCGACCGACCTGCGCTGGTTTACACGCCAGCAGCTCGACCTGCTGGACGCGGCGATTGTGGCGGTGCAGCGGGCGCTGGTCGCGCGGGCTGCGGCGGCGGGCGATCAGCTGCTGCCGGGATACACTCATCTCCAGCGGGCGCAGCCGGTGCCGCTGGGCCACTGGCTGCTCCAGCACTTCTGGCCGCTGCAGCGCGACCGCGAGCGGCTGCGCGACGCCCGCCGCCGCGTCAATGTGCTGCCGCTGGGCGCCGGCGCGCTGGCCGGGAATGCGCTGGGCATTGACCGCGCGCGCTTGGCCCAGGCGCTGGGCTTCGCTGCGCTGACGCCGAACTCGATGGACGCCGTCGCCGACCGCGATTTTGTCGCCGAGGTGCTGTTTGCCGGCGCGCTGGTCGGGGCGCATCTGTCGCGGCTGGCCGAGGATCTGATCCTGTACAGCTCGGCGGAGTTTGGCTTTGTGCGGCTGGCCGACGCCTATAGCACCGGCTCGTCGCTGATGCCCCAGAAAAAAAACCCCAACTCGCTGGAGCTGGCCCGTGGCAAAGCCGGCCGGCTATTCGGCAACCTCGTCACGCTGCTGACGGTGCTCAAAGGCCTACCCTCGACCTACAACAAGGATTTGCAGGAGGATAAGGAGCCGCTCTTCGACACCTTCGACACGCTGCTGCTGACGCTGCCGGTGGTCGCCGGCGTGATCGAGACGCTGACCTTCAACGGCGCGGCGATGACGGCGGCGCTGGACGACGGCATGCTGGCGACCGACCTGGCCGATGTTCTGGTGCGGGCCGGCGTGCCGTTTCGCACGGCCCACGGCCTGGTCGGCCAGCTGGTCCGCGCCGCCGAGACCGCGGGCGTGGCGCTGAGCGCGCTGTCCACCGCGACGGTCGCGGCGATTCACCCGGCGCTCGCTGCAAACTATGGCACGCTCTTTGACCCGCAGCGCTCCGTGGGTCAACGCGGTGTGCTGGGCGGCACCGCGCCGGCAGCGCTCGCGGCGCAGCTGGCCGCCGCCCGCGCCGCATGCGAGGAGCGACATGCAGATTAATCTTCATCTGCCGCCGGCGCCGGCGGCCGTGGCGAGCGCGACGCTGGTCCGCCGCGCCCGCGTGGACGATGTGGAGGCGATGGCGGCGCTGATCAATGGCTACGCCAGGCAGGGCCAGATGCTGCCCAAAACGCCGACGCAGCTCTACAATAACCTGCGGGATTTTCTGGTCGTGACGGCTGAGGGTCGCGTGATCGGCTGCGCTGGCCTCAAAATCACCTGGCGCGACCTGGCCGAGATCGTGTCGCTGGCGGTGGCGCCCGATTATCAGGGCCAGGGCCTCGGCCGCCGCCTGGTCGAGCCGCTGCTGGCCGATGCCCAGACGCTGCACATCCCGACGGTGTTTGCCTTGACCTACCAGGTGCCGTTCTTTGGCAAGCTTGGCTTTGCCACGGTGCCGCGCGAGTTGCTGTCGCAGAAAGTCTGGCAGGACTGCCAGTTCTGCCCCAAACAGGCCTGCTGCGACGAGATCGCGATGATCAAGCCGATTGCGCTGGAATATGCGCCAGCCTCAGCGAGTGTGACATAATGATCAATGTTGGTATTTACGGCGCGACTGGCTACACCGGCCACGAGCTGATCAAGCTGCTGCGCCAGCACCCCGCGGTGCAGATCGCCTTTGCGACCTCGCGGACGTTTGCGGGCAAGCGGCTGTCGGATGCGTTTGCGACGGTCGATGATTTGGCGCTGGTCGACGGCGACACCACGACGCCCAGCGGCTGCGATGTCGTCTTCTCGTGCCTGCCCCACGGCTCGGGCATCCCGACGGTTGCCGCCGCGCTTCAGGCCGGCGTGCGGGTGATCGACCTGTCGGCCGACTTTCGGCTGCACGACGCCAGCCACTATGACCAGTGGTACAAGCATCATCACACCGCGCCCGATCTGCTGCCCGAGGCGGTCTATGGCCTGCCGGAGCGCTACCGGGCGCAGATTCGCACCGCCCGCCTCGTCGCCAACCCTGGCTGCTACCCGACCAGTGTGATCCTGGGCCTGCTGCCGCTAGCCGAGGGCGGCTGGCTCGGCGAGCAGGTGATCGTCGATGCCAAGTCGGGCGTTAGCGGCGCGGGCCGCTCGCTGTCGCTCAAAAACCACTTTGCCGAGGCTAACGAGAATTTTTCGCCGTATAAAATTGGCCACGCCCACCAGCACATCCCCGAGATGCAGCAGGAGCTGGCGGCCGCCGGCTGCGCCACCCACATCATCTTCTCGCCTCACCTACTGCCGGTCAGCCGCGGGATTCTTTCGACGATGTATGTGCGGCTGCCGACCAACCTCGATCCCGAGCGCATCCGCCACTGCTACGCCGAGCGCTACAAGGACGAGCCGTTCGTTCACCTGCTGCCCGCCGGTGAGCTGCCGACGCTGGCGCACGCCGTCGGCACCAACCGCTGCGTGGTGCAGGTCCAGCCGGCCGACGACCGCGGCAACTGGATCGTCACGGCGGTCGAGGATAATCTGCTTAAGGGCGCGGCCGGCCAAGCGGTCCAAAATATGAACATCATGTTTGATTTCGATGAGCGCACCGCGCTGCCGGTGTAGCTCCAAGCGCCGCTAGCTAGACGCTGAAAGCTGAGAACTCGCCCATGTATGTGCTGAAAATCGGCGGCAACGAGATCGACCAGCCGGAGTTTTTGCAGGGCTTGTGCGCCGCGCTCGCCGCGCTGCCAGGGCCGGGCGTGGTGGTCCACGGCGGCGGCAAAGAGATCGCCGCGGCGCTGGCGCGGCACGGCCTTGACTACGAGGTGGTCGACGGCATGCGCGCGACCAGCCCGGCGGCCATGACCGTCGTTGAGCAGGTGCTGTCGGGCGCGGTCAACAAGCGGCTGGTGCGGCTGCTGAACGCCGCCGGCCTCCCGGCCATTGGCCTGAGTGGCGTCGATCTCGGGCTGCTCCAGACCGAGCCGCTGCGGCCGGGCGGCCGCGATCTGGGCCGCGTCGGCGAGATTGTGGCCGTGCGGGCGGCGATGCTCCACACGCTGCTGGCGCACGGCTGGCTCCCAGTCGTCTCGCCGGTCTCGGTGGACCGCGCCGACGGCCTGCCGACCAATGTCAACGCCGATCACGCCGCGCTTGCCGTCGCCGCTGCGCTCGCGGCCGACGAGCTGGTGTTTGTCTCGAACGTGCCGGGCGTGCTGCTGGGCGGCGCGGTGGCGCCACAGCTCACCGCCGCCGACATCGAGGCCCACATCGCCAGCGGCGCGATCACTGGCGGCATGGTGCCCAAAGTCCGCTCGGCGGTCGCGGCGCTGGCGGCGGTGCGCGCCGTGCGCATCACCGACCTGGCCGGGCTGGCCGGCGGTGGCACCCGCATCATCGCCGAATTATCATGAGCAGTCTTCTGTTAGGAGTTGTACAGTGAGCACACCAACTGATGGCCGACGCCGAGCGGTATTTCGTCCCGACCTACGGCACGCGGCCGTTTGTCCTCGATCACGGCCAGGGCGCCGAGGTTTGGGACACCGAGGGGCGGCGCTATCTCGATTTCGTGGCCGGCATCGCGGTCAACGCGCTGGGCCACAGCGACCCGACGATCACCGCCGCGCTGATCGAGCAGGCGCCCAAGCTGGTCCACACCTCCAACCTGTACCTGTCGCAGCCGGGCATTGAGCTGGCCAAGCTGCTCGTCGAGTCGTGCTTCGCCGACAAGGTGTTTTTTTCCAACTCCGGCACCGAGGCGGTCGAGGGCGCGTTCAAGTTCGCCCGCAAGGTCGCCTACGAGCAGCACCGGCCAAATAAAACCGCGATTGTGGCCTTCGAGGGTTCGTTTCATGGCCGGACGATGGGCGCGGTGGCCGCGACCGCGCGCGAAAAATATCGCCTGCCGTTCATGCCGGTGATGCCGGGCGTGCGGTTTGCGCCGTTCAACGACCTGGCGGCGGCCGAGGCGGCGATTGGCGATGATGTGTGCGCGGTGATCGTCGAGCCGATCCAGGGTGAGGGCGGCATCAACGTCGCGACGCCGGAGTTTCTGCGCCGGCTGCGCGAGCTGTGCGATCAGCACGGCGCGCTGCTGATCTACGACGAGATCCAGGCCGGCGGCGGGCGCACCGGGACGCTCTGGGCCTATCAAAGCAGCTGCGGCCGCCGCGCCGCCGATGGCAGCGTCGTCGCCCAGACCTGCCCGGCCGACTGCGCCGCCTGCGTCGTGCGCCCCGACCTCATGGTGATCGCCAAGCCGCTCGGCGGCGGCCTGCCCATCGGCGCGATCCTGGCGACCGATGCGGTCGCCGCGGCGATCCACGCCGGCGACCACGGCTCAACCTTCGCCGGCGGGCCGCTGGTCTGCGCGGTGGCGCTGGCCGTCTTTCGGCGTCTCAGCGACCCGGCGTTTCTGGCACACGTCCAAGAGATCGGCGCATATCTGGAGGGCCGGCTCGGCGAACTCCAGACGACGATGCCACAGGTCCTGGCAGTGCGCGGCCGTGGCCTGATGCGCGGCGTGCAGGTCGCCGGCAGCGCCGCGGCAGTACGTGAGGCGGCCCAGGAGGCCGGCCTGCTGCTGGTCACGGCCGGCGACGACGTGCTGCGCCTGGTGCCGCCGCTGATCATCGAGCGCGCGCACGTCGATGAGGCCGTCGGCATTCTGCGCCACGCCCTTGAGGTGCTGAGCTAGCGTCGCCGTCGCGTTGCGCCGTGGTATGTTTGACCTGCATGTAAAGGATTAACGCTGTGGCTCGCTCAAAACCGCTCGTCGCGCAGTCTCGGAATTATCTGGTGACCACCGTCGCCGAGGCCAAAGCCATTACACTGGGCTGGCTGGAGAGCGTTCAGCTAGCCCAGGTCATCACGCTGGGGCTGCCCGAGATTGACGACCGCCACCATATCTGGCGTGTCCCGCTGTGCCGCGAGGATCAGCGCACCGCGCTCGGCGAGGTGGTGATCGATGCCTACACCACCGCGATCGACGCCGCTAAAACAACCAGCGTTGAGCTTCTGGAGGCGCGGCTGCTGAAAAAAGACCAGACGCCGCCCCGCGCCGCGCGCGCCAAGCCGATCTATAGGCTCTCGGCGCTGCGCAATACGATTGGCCAGGGCGACTGCGTTGAGCTGCTGGACGCGATGCCGGCGGAGAGTGTCGATCTCGTCTTCACGTCGCCGCCGTACTTCAACGCCCGGCCGGAGTACAGCGAGTACGAGCAGTATGAGCAGTATCTGTTCAAAATGCGCCAGGTGATCAAGCGCTGCCACCGCGTGCTGTCGGAGGGGCATTTTTTTGTGATTAACACGGCGCCGGTGCTGCTGCGTCGTGCCAGCCGCAGCCAAGCCTCGAAGCGCCTGGCGGTGCCCTTTGATCTGCATCGTATTTTCACCGAGGAGGGCTTCGATTTCATTGATGATCTGATCTGGGTCAAGCCCGAGGGCGCGGGCTGGGCAACCGGCCGCGGCCGGCGCTTCGCCGCCGACCGCAATCCGCTCCAGTACAAGGCGGTGCCGGTCACTGAGTACGTGCTGGTCTACCGCAAGCGCACCGAGCTGCTGATCGACTGGCATATTCGCAACCACCCCGACCGCGAGGCGGTGGCGGCCTCGAAAATCGGCGACGACTACGAGCGCACCAACATTTGGCGCATTCAGCCCAACACCACCTCCAAGCATCCCGCCGCTTTTCCGCGTGAGCTGGCCGATAAAGTCATCGCCTACTACTCGTTCAAGGGCGATGTGGTGCTCGATCCGTTCGCTGGCTCTGGCACGGTTGGCGCGGCGGCGGCGCGCTCCGGGCGGCGGTTTGTCCTCTTTGAGCTCAACCCCGAGTACATCGAGCTGATGCGGCAGTCGGTCGGCGACTGGCTCGGCTCGGCCGCCAACGACGTGCTGTGGCTCAACTGCGAGCCGGCACCGAAAGTGCTCAGCCTATTCGATGATGCGGGGGGCTACGATGGCTGAGCCACGCTCACTCGGCGATCTCTTTCCCGCAAGCAGCCGGGTGCTGCTGACTGGCACCGGCAAACAATTTATTGAGCGGGTCGGGGTTGAGACGGCGCGCGAGGTGGTCCTGAACGTCCTGATGGGTGAAAACGTCCGCACGCAGACCGAGCCGCTGACCCGTCAGCGCATTACGCAGATTAGCGCGGCCGTGGTGGCGATGTTTTTCAATGGTTACCGTGACGATCCAGCGTTCTCGGCGACGCTTTCAGCGCGGGCTGCTCAGCAGCTTACCTCCACGTCTCGGCCACATAAAACGGATGTATGGCTGGCTCAGTGGCTACTCGGTCTGACTGATAAAGGGATGCAGAATATCTTGCGGCGTGGCCGCTCCAGCCTACCGGAGTACACCTCAGATTTTGAGCGCGCGCTGCAGCAGGCGGCTGCAATCTGCCAGCGCGATCTTGGCGATCTGCGAATGACATTGGGATATGCCGAGGATGATGCTGGGCAGCTGGTTGAGCTTGGCTGGAAAGATATTTTGCACCTTACCACTGCTATCGGTAGCCAGACGCTGACGATTTCGCGGCTCCGATAAATCGATGTTTGGCAAGCTCTTTGAGCGCCTGGTGCTTGGTTCTATCTTGACAATTTTGGGCTTCAAGCGCGTTGAGCGGGCCTCAAACCGCGCGACCACTGGAGTTTTTTGGCTCTCGGATAGCAGCGACCTGCGCGAAAGCGATGCGACGCTGCTCCTGCAGCCGGGCAAACTGGTGCGCTTCGATATTGGCTTTATTGGCCCCGGCAACTCGGAGATCTCAAGAGACAAGCTGACGCGCTATGCTCGCGAGGCTGAGCTACATGGCGCAACGCATCAATCCCTAACGTACATTGTGGTGGATCGGCTGCCAACAACCAGCCGGACCCGACAGCTCATTGATCAAATTGGTGCCGAGCTAACCCAGATGAGTATGCAGCATTGGCCGCGCGAGCTAGCCCAGCGTCTGGGAGCGCAGGTTGGTTGGCAGCATCCGTTGCAAACGATGCCGGACCATGCTATCAAACCCTACCTTCAGCAGATGCTGGCCACGATCCCGATTCAGGATTTTCTTGCTGGGGTTGCGCTGCCGACGGCTGAGGACGATGATGCGGCGCCATCGCCATTGGCTGATGAGCTGCTTGATGATGACGAGGTTGTGGAGTAGTCCGCAGCACCCAGGTCCGGCGGCCACATACACGGAGACACTATCGCATGGATGCAGTGCTAGTTCTGGAGGACGGGCGGGTATTTCGCGGGCGCGCGTTTGGCGCGGCGGGCGAGACGACCGGCGAGGTGGTGTTTGCCACCGCGATGACCGGCTACGAGGAGGTCTTGACTGACCCATCCTACGCCGGGCAGATTGTGACGATGACCGCCGCCCACATCGGCAACACCGGCGTTAACCAGCTCGACCGCGAGGCCGAGCGGCCCTACGTCGCCGGCTTTTTGGTCCGCGACTACGCCCACGACTACTCATCGTGGCGCGCGCAGCAGAGCCTGGCGCAGTATCTGCGCGAGCATGGCATTGTCGCGCTGGCCGACATTGACACCCGCGCGCTGACGCGGCATATCCGCGCGGCCGGTGCGATGCGTGCCGCGCTCTCCACCGAGCGCGACGACATCGCCGCGCTCACGGCGCTGGCGCAGTCCGCGCCGCCGATGGTAGGATTGGACCTGGCCACCGGCGTCGGCACCCGCGCGCGCTACCGCTGGACCGAGGGTACGCCCGGCGAGTGGGGCCTGAGCAGCCTGGCGCTGCCGAGCGGCGCGCCCCATCAGGTCGTGGCCTACGACTTTGGCCTCAAGCGCAATATTTTGCGCAAGCTGGTGGATCATGGCTGCGAGGTCACAGTGGTCCCCGCCGACACTTCGGCCGCCGAGGTGCTGGCGCTGCAGCCCGAGGGCATTTTTCTTTCCAACGGCCCCGGCGACCCCGCGACGCTCGGCTACGCGGTCCGGGCGATTCAGGAGCTGCTGGGCCAGCGGCCGATCTTTGGCATCTGCCTGGGCCACCAGCTGATGGGCCTGGCGGTTGGCGGCGAGACGTTCAAGCTGCCCTACGGCCACCACGGCTGCAATCATCCGGTCCAGGACCTGCGTAGCGGCAAGGTCGAGATTACCTCGCAGAACCACGGCTTTGCGGTGCGGGCCGAGAGCCTGCCGCCGTCGGTCGCGGTGACGCACCGCAACCTCAACGATGGCACTGTCGAGGGGCTGCGCCACCAGGAGCACCCGGCGTTCTCGGTGCAGTACCACCCCGAGGCCGCGCCGGGGCCGCACGACGCCGACCCGCACTTTGCGACCTTTGTCGCCATGATGCGCGAGCGGCGCGGCTAGCTGGCCGATGCGGGCGCGCCGGGTCACGGCCGACCCGGCGCGCTGCGTTTAGCGGCCAAACGCCCGCGCCATCGCCACCAGCCGCACCCGCCGCACCCACTCCCAGCCGCGCTTGCGCTGCAGGCAGCTGTCGCGGGTGCAGCCGACGATCCCCTGGCCGACCTCCTTGCCGCCCAGCATAAAATCCATGCTCGAACTCGACGACATCGTTGTTCTGCGCCTGGGTGTAGACCACGCCGTTCAGGTCGGTGCCGGCGAACGGGCCAACGTACAGGTTGACGTGGCCCAGCCGCGTGCTGTTGAAGTCGCCGCGGCCGTAGCACAGCACGTCGCCGGGCAGCCAATCGTTGGGATCGGTGATCTCGACCAGCTCTGGCACACTGCCGGGCCGGTAGTGGTTGGCCTTGCTTGGGCTGTCGAACTCGCCGGCCGGCTGCTTGACCGTCCAGTTGACCGGCACGCCGGCCGCGGTAAACGCCACCGTCACCAGGTCGGCGCATACGATGTCTTTATAGTTGAAGTTGGTGACATCGTTGAGGAAGCGCGCGCCGTAGGGCAGCTTGCGCAGCTCGGGCGGCAGACGGTCAAACACCGTCGCGTCGTCGCCCAGCATCGCTAGCGCCTGGTCGATCACTTTGCGGGCCTGGGCTGGCAGCGCGGTGTAGTTCGGCAGCAGCGAGCGCATGCTGCTGGTGCCAGTCAGCTGCGCCGGCTGGAGCACGTTCTGGTTGACGACCAGCGGGCTGATCCAAGTGCTGTGGCCGCTGGCCTCGACCTGAATCACCAGCGTGCTGGCCGATGGGATCGCTGTAAACTGATAGGTGCCGTCGGCCGCCGTCGTGGTCGCGACGCACAACCGCCCGGCCTGCACGTTCTCGGGCACAAGGTAGGTTTTTTCGGCCTGAAACAGCCGGCCGTCAGCGTTGAGCTGCGGATTGTAGAGCAGCGCGTCGTTCATGAACTGCGGCCAGCTTGTGCCGGCGACGGTTTTGAGCTGCTTATCCCAGAGGTCCCAGCGCGTGCCGCTGAAGCCGGTGAGGCAGCGGGTCCACTCGACGCCCTCGGTGGGGTCGGCGACGCTGCCGGCGACGCTGCCCAGCGCGCTGGCCGGCCCCAGCAGCTTGACCGTGGCCCCGGCCACAGGTCGCAGCGTGGACGCCGACACGACGACGCCACTGACAGTCCAAGTTTGTGCCATTGCGGTCCTCGCTCAAGATGTGTGACGGCCAGGCCGTCGGGGTTTGGGATGTCAAACGATGGAGGCTCGTAGCTATTCTACGCCGCAAGTCAAGCGCCGCGCCCCGCCGAATCAAGGCTGGCCCGGCGCCGGCGTCGCTCAAAGCGCTCTGGCCACAGCACATAGAGCAGCGTTGGCAGATATAAGCATGCCACCACCGCGCTCGGGCCAAACGTCGGGCTGAGTATGAAGCCCAGCCATGAGCCGACGATCTGAATCAGCAGGCCGCGCAGCGACTGCGGCAGCACAAACAGGAGCAGCTGGTCATAAAATAAGCGCTGCGGGACCGCGGCGCAGAGCAGCAAAAAGCGGCTATGCTCCTGGCGCCAGCGCCGCAGGGCGCCGAGCAGCAGCACTCCTGGCAGTGTCAGCAGTGGGATAAATCCATCGTAGCTGCTAATTTGTGGCAGCCAGCGGAGCGGCCAGCCCGGTACAAGTACCAGCGTTAGCAGGCCAAATAGCGCGCAGCCCAGCGCCCGGCGCGGCGTGAGCTTGGTTAGGAGGAGCGGCAGTCCCAGCTGTGGTTTGACCAGGGCCAGCGGCAGTAAAAAAGGGTACAGCGCAATCGCGCAGAACAGCGGCGACCACTGCACGGTCAGCACGGCTTGCCAAAACGGTAGGGCAAGAAAGATCAGAAGGCGCCACCATTGGCGCTGCGCCGTAAGCCCAAACGCCAGCGCTGCCGATGATAGGCCCATGAACACGCCCGCCGCCACAGTCCGCGGCAAAGCGACCAGCGGCAGCACAACCAGGATCGTGGTGAGCGGATTTGACGGTCCAGGCTTGCCTGTGCTCATCATATGCGCACAGCTATACGGATCGCTGCCCTCTATGAACTTCTGTGCGCCACACAGCGGCAGATCGCCTGCCGCTCGTTGAAAGCGCACTTGATATTGGAAGCATAGGACGCCAAAAAGAACGCCAATCAGCGCGGCAATCAGGATACGGTGGCGCTCGCTGCGTAGACGAGGCAAAATGGGCATAGCTTACCAATCCTATAACGACGCTTCGATTTCATTCAAAAGCCGTCAAGCTTTATTGTGCTGACGTTCGGCGCGCCGCTGGTCTCAAGCAGCGGCGCTTGAGCGCCGCCCTAGTCTCTTGCCACCGTCTCTAAGCGCTGCCAGGCTCCAGTAAATGGTAGGTGTGTCAATGAGTTGATTCGTTCCATAGAAACTGCACATCCGCCGGAAGTGTTGCCTGGAAGTTACGTAGCAGCGGCTTAACAGCCTGCGCTGTTGACGTATTCAGGGCAAAGAAGCTCACAATATTGCTCGCTGGGGTAATTGTCGGCTTGTCTAAATAAAGGTATCCGATCGGAATCCAGTTTGCTGGTAGTGATGCAAAGTTTGTATGGTAAATCATTGCTAATTGAACATTATGCTGCCGAGCTAAATTATCCATCCAGGTACTATCTTTGTTATGCCGCTGTTGCAATGCCTGAAGTGAGCCTAGTCCCCATAGATCAAGAACGTATTGCTCATTCTGATATGAAACCCAGCCTAAATCAGTAATGGCGACTGGCTGCTTATAATACTCCACCACAAAACGACGCATTTGATACTGCTGCTCATATATATTATTACTCGCCATTGGCGTTTTTAATAGTGCGTAAACATATGATATGCTAACCACAAAGAGGAATATTGTAGCTGCTATGGTAGAGCGAATGCTTGATCCTACCAAGATGTTCTCCCATAATGATGCGCCATATATATAAAAAATAACAAGGATCATCGTCGTCCAGATATAAATCTCATAGCGACTAAAACCATTAAACTTGCCTAGTACGAGATGAATACCCAAAGCAACCGTCATCCATATAGCAATGTACCGATGCTCAGTTCTTTTGTTCAGCAGCAGCACCAACATACCAACCACTAATAAATTTCCTTCACGCGACAATAGGTTGTGTCCAAGATTATCGCCGAGCGTATCCGACCATCCGTTGCTTGAGAGCGCATTTGATTTTGCCAGAACGGAGGTCGGAAGAATACCAAGCCCAGCAGAATACAAAAACAGTGAGAAGGCTCCGAGCACAGCGGCAAGAATCATCCCAGTCAACAGTGCGACCAAAAAATGCTTGCGCCACAAAAGATATATTAACGCTGGCCCAACTAGAAAAAGATTCTCGTAGCGGACCAACGGGCCTAGCACTATGCTCACTACTAACCACCAGGGGATACGCTGCGTTTGGCGCTCGTGGATCAAACCCACGACGACCCCCGCCGCTAAAAAAACCTGGAGCGAGTGCTCCATTCCAGTAAATGCCAACGCCGGTATATTGGTTACTACAACTAAAAATAGCAGGGTAAGGATCGTAATCTGAATCTTTTTTGTAGATGCTAGCGGCAAGAGTGCAGCGTCGATAATAACCGCAAATACCGCGATCGTACCAAGAGATGCAGCAATATTGATAAAGAGTGGAATAAATTGACCGAATGGTAAATTTGCGACAGGCGCGAGCAAAATCGGCCAGAGAATACTAGAAGCTGGCGCCGAGACCTCGCTCATATTGATGCCGTAGTGTCCGTGAGCAATGTTTTCAGCTAGCGCAAGATGGATATACGGATCATCGAGTGTATATGAGAAGTGGCCATCATTCAGTACAAAAATGCTAGCCATCAATATCCCACAGAGCACGAGAAATACTGCCCATGTAACAAACAACGGCCGTCGCTCATGGGCCGACCACCATGAGCGACGGCTCAGGGCTGAATGTAGAGGAGGCTGGCTGTGTGGATAAGGGTGGGTCATGAGAACTCCTACATTATTATTGTGCAGTTGATCTATGAAGAGGGTTTAGGGATACTGATACTTACAGCGATACTCAAGCTGAATATGATTGAGTTTTCTAAAACTTTGCAGGAGGTACAAACATACGACAGAGATCGTGCTGACACTATATCTGAGCCAACCGCTCTTGTCCAGCGACCCACATGCCAGCATGGTTCTGTTAGAATCTGAAGGAGGTCACAGGGCCGATTTCGGCGCGTTAGGTTGGCGTGCGAACCTCACCATAAGCTCAGCCGCGCTTTAAGCAGCGACGCCACGCTGTAGGCACAGCGCGGCGTCGCATCATGGCGGCGCGCGGCTACGGCGCGGCAACCAGCGCGAGCAGCGCGGCCTCGTCGAGCTCGGGGATATTGAGCGACTGGGCCTTGCTGCGCTTGGCGCCGCTGGGCGCCGCGCCGACCAGCAGGTAGCTGGTCTTGCCCGACACGCTGCCGACGACCGTGCCGCCGTGCTGCTCGATCAGCGCGGTGGCCGCCTCGCGGGTGAGCGTGGGCAGCGCGCCGGTCAGCACGACGGTCTTGCCGCTGAGCGGGCCGCTGATCTGGGGCGGCGCCACAATCGCGGCGTTGGCGGTGCGCACGCCGGCGGCCTGGAGCTTGGCGACCAGGTCGCGGTTGGGCGTGTGGGCGAAGAAGGCGATGATCTGGGCGGCGGTGTGCGGTCCAATCCCCATGATGGCGCCGAGATCGTCGGTGCCCGCGGCCATGACCTCATCGAGCGTCGCGTAGCGCGTCACCAGCGCCTCGGCCACGCTCGCGCCGACGCCGCGAATCCCTAGCGCGGTCAGCAGGCGCTCCAGCGGCCGATCTTTGGCGTCGGCGATACCGGCGAGAATCTTAGCGACCTTCTTGGCGCCGTAGCCCGCAATTCCGTCGAACTGCGCGGCGGTCAAGGTGTAGAGGTCGGCGACATCGTGGATCAGGCCGCGCTCCACGAACAGCCGCGCCTGCTCCTCGCCCACGCCCACGATGTCCATGCTGCCCTTGCTGACCCAGTGCTCGACGCGGCGGACCAGCTGGGCCGGGCAGGCGACGTTGACGCAGTAGTGGTCGGCCTCGTCGGGGTCGCGCTGGACCGGCTCGCCGCACGACGGGCAGGTGGCCGGCATCTGCCAGCGCTCCTCAGCGCCGGTGCGGGCGGCGACGATTGGCCCGACAACTTTGGGGATCACATCGCCGGCGCGCTTGACGGTCACACGGTCGCCCAGCCGAATATCGCGGCTGAGAATATAGTCCTCGTTGTGCAGCGTGGCGTGGGCCACGGTCACGCCGCCGATGATCACCGGGTCGAGCTCGGCGTTGGGGTTGAGGCGGCCGGTGCGGCCGACATTGACGGTGATCGCCCGCAGCGTCGTGATCGCCTCGCGAGCCGGGAATTTGAAGGCGATGGCCCAGCGCGGGTCGCGGGCCACCACGCCGAGCGTGGCCTGCTGCGCAAAGCTGTCGACCTTGACGACCACGCCATCAACCTCGTAGCTCAGGTCGGCGCGGCGGCTCATCCACTCCAGGCAGTAGGCCACCACCGCCTCCCAGTCATCCAGCTGGCGCACGTCGGGGTTGACCGCAAAGCCGGCGTCGCGCAGCATATTCAGCGTCTGCCACTGCGACTCAAGCTCGATGCCGCTAAACGGGCCGACGGCGTAGGCAAAAAAGCGTAGGCGGCGGCCGGCCGTGATGCGCTGATCCAGCTGGCGCAGCGAGCCGGCGGCGGCGTTGCGCGGGTTGGCAAAGACTTTCTCGCCGGCGGCGGCCTGGCTGGCGTTGAGGTGCTCGAAGTCGGCGGTGCGCATATACACCTCGCCGCGCACCTCAATGCGAGTCGGTGGCGGGGCGGTGCGCAGCCGCAGCGGCACGCTGCTAATCGTGCGAATGTTGGCGGTGACATCCTCGCCCACCGTGCCGTCGCCGCGGGTCGCGGCCTGGGCCAGCTGGCCGGCGTCGTAGGTGATCGCCATCGCCAGGCCATCAATTTTTGGCTCGACCACAAAGCTGATCGGGCCGTCGCCGAGTGCTTTGCGGACGCGGGCGTACCAGGCGCGCAGGTCGGCCTCGTCGAAGGCGTTGGCCAGCGACAGCATCGGCTGCGGGTGACGAATTTTGGTAAAGGCAGTGGTCGGCGTCGCGCCCACGCGCTGCGTCGGCAAGTCGGGGGTGATCAGTTCGGGGTGCGCGGCCTCGATGTCGCGTAGCTCGCGCAGCAGGGCGTCGTACTCGGCGTCGCTGACCGTGGGGTCGTCCTGGACGTAGTAGCGGTAGTTGTGGGCGTGGAGCTGATCGCGCAGCTCGCTGAGGCGCTCAAGCATTGGCGGCTCCTTGCGGTCCCCGCCCAGCGGGGTACTGATGCACCGCCGCGCTGGGACTGAGGAAGGATGGGCGAAAGGACGTTCTGCCGCTATTATAGCCCCACATCCTCCTTCTCCTTCCACCGATGGCCCTCTGCTTGGCGAGTAGCAGAGGGCTGTTGGTCGTTAACGAGGGCGAGTGGTGAGTAGCGAGCGCCGAGTGGGGCTGGAAAGCAGCGAGCGCTCTCGATCTGCGGAGCGGGCGGCGAGGCGAGCGATCAGAGGAGGCCCTAGAATCACAGCGGGCCGCCCAGCATTGCTGAGCGGCCCGTGTCTAGCGTTCGGGGGAAGTTACCAGCGGTCGTTTGAGCTGGCGCGCTGGCTCTTGAAGCAGTCGCTGCAGTAGACCGGCTTGTCGCCGCGCGGCACGAAAGGCACCTGGGCCTCTTTGCCACAGCTGGCGCAGGTGGCGCTGTGCATCTCGCGGGGGGCGCTGCTGTAGCCGCCGCCGCCGCCGCCGTAGCTGTCACGGCTGCTGTAGCCGCCGCCACCGCCGCCGCTGCGCTCCTGCTTGCGGGCCTGGCGGCAGTTCGGGCAGCGGGTGGGCTCGTTGGTGAACCCCTTCTGCTCGTAGAACTCCTGCTCGCCGCTGGTGAAGGTGAACGCCGTGCCGCAATCGCGGCAGGTCATGGTCTTGTCTGCAAAGCTCATCGCTCGCTCCTTAAAGATCAACAATTGTGGTGGGTTGGAGTCGAACGAGCAGTGGGGAAGGATCGTATATGGATCATCCTTAGGGCGCCGTAGAACCAAACCTTGTCAACTGGCGCAGTATACCAGGCTTTTCCCTTCTGTGCGCGGCAATCTAGCCCGAATGTGACTAATCGGCCCGGCGCGGCCCTGATATACTGCTGGTTCCACAATACAGGAAGGTTCTATGCACCACGATTGGCAGCCCCGCGTCCGCGACCTGACCACTACGCTGGTCCGCTGGCCCAGCATCACCAATAGCCCCGGCGAGCACGCCTTCGCCGCCGAGCTGCACGGTCTGCTGGCGACCTGGCCATATTTTGCGGCCAACCCCGACGATCTCTGGGTCGAGCAGGCGCCCGAGGACCAGCGGCAGCGCTCCAACGTGTGGGCGCTGGTGCGCGGCCACGGCCCGGCGACCGTGGTGCTCTCGGGGCACTACGATGTGGTGAGCATTGCGAACTACGGCGCGTTGGCGCCGTGGGCCTGCGACCCGCCTGCGCTGTTGCCGCGGCTGATCGCGGCGCTGGCCGCCGAGCACAGCACTGCCGCCGACGCCGCCGCGCTGGCCGATTTGCAGAGCGGCGACTACCTGGTGGGCCGCGGCGCGCTGGACATGAAGGGCGGCATCGCCGCCGGCCTGGCGGTCCTGGAGGCCTGGTCCGAGCTGCCCGAGCCGCGCGGTAACCTGCTGTTTGTCGCCACGCCCGACGAGGAGGATAGCTCGCAGGGCATGCGCGCGGCCGCCCTGGCGCTGCCGCGCATCGCCGCCGCGCGCAGCCTTGCCCTGCGTGCGGCGATCAACCTCGACTCGGCCGGCGAGCAGGGCGATGAGGGCTTGGGCCGCGCGGTGTTCTGGGGCAGCGTCGGCAAGCTGCTGCCGACGGTGTTTTTGGTCGGGCGCGAGACCCATGCCGGCAACCCGTTCGACGGCGTGAACGTCAACCTGCTGGCCGCGGCGATCACCCAGCGGATCGAGTGCTGCGCCGCGCTGGCCGATGTGGGCGCCGGCGAGGCCGCGCCGCCGCCGGTGAATTTGAAGCAGGGCGACCTCAAGAACTACTATGATGTGACCACGCCGACCACCGCTTGGTCGACCTACAACGTGCTGAACTCATGGCCGGCCGATCACGAAAACGCTGGCGCTGATTACCGCGGAGGTCCGCGCGGCGCTGGACGAGGTTCTGGCGTACTTGGCGGCCCAGGCCCAGCAGTGGCAGGCCCAGAGCGGCCGGCCGGTCCGCGCGCCTGCCTGGCAGCCAACCGTGCTGAGCTTCGCCGAGCTTGAAGGCCACTGCGCTGGAGCGGGGCGGCGCGGCGGCTGGCGCGGCGCTCGCCGAGCTGACGGCGCGCCTCGCTGGCGATGCGGCCGTTGATCTGCCGGCGCTCAGCCGCGAGATCACGGCGCTGCTGTGGGGCTACAGCGGTCTGACCGGGCCGGCGGCGGTGATCGGCGTTGGCTCGCTGTATTACCCATGTGTGATCGTTGATGAGGCCGCGCCCGACCATGCCCGGTTGCGCGCGGTCACAGCCGCGCAGTCCGCCGCTGTCGCCGCCGAGACCGGCGTGCCGATTCATCTGCGGCCGTTTTTTCCTGGCATCTCCGACATGAGCTTTCTCAGCGGCACCGATAGCCCGGCCGACCTCGCGGCGCTGGCCGCCAACACGCCGGCCTGGGGATCGCGGATTCGCTTCGATTACCGCGAAATTCAGGCGCTCAACCTGGCGACGATTAACCTCGGGCCGTGGGGCTGCGATTATCATCAGCGCACCGAGCGCGTCCACATGCCATATTCATTCGGTGTCGTGCCCGAGCTGATCTGGCGTATCGTCGGCGAGCTGTGCGCCAAAGATTGACATAAGCAAACGCAGCGAGCGGGGCCGTCCACTGTGGGCGGCCCCGCTCGCGATTTCCGGCCGGCGTCGTTAGCGTCGGATGATGGGCAGATACTGGATCAGGTTGCTCGACAGCTCCTGGGCAAAGACCTCTAGCTCGGCGGTGCGAACGTTTTTGGCCGCCGCGGCGCTCTGGCAGTCGCTGTTATTGCTCGGGTCATTGTCGCGGTCGCCCTGGAAGGCCGGGCCGCCGGTGCACTGTGAGTTGAGCACCCGCAGCTTGACATGGGTGGCAACGGTCGCCGGCACGTCGAACGAGCGCATGATCAGCTCGGGCGCGGTCGGCCGCGGCTGCTGGCCGGGGAACGCATCGGCCGGGCTGGTGTAGATGCGGGTAAAGTTCGTTGCGTCGCTGCAGTTGGCCTTGACCGCGCGGTTGCAGGTCCAGTATCTCAAACTGCCGCAGCGCCGAAAACCGGCTCTGGCCGGCGGGGTCGGCGCTGTTGGTGCCGTTGCGCAGCCGCTGCATGGCGCTGACCTGCACACGGGTCACGCGGTGGCCGGCGCCGCCCAGGTCGACGATGGCCTCGGTGCCGGTAATCGTCTCGGTTGAGCCAGTGGCCGCCGAGGCCCGCCGCGCCCACGTGGTGTTCTCGGTGTCGTCGATCAGGCTCTCCAGGTTGAAATTTTGATCGAGGGCGACGGTCGTCGTGACCGTGCCACCTTTGGTGAGTGAGGCCCAGTTGGTCGGCATCGCCACCACGACGGTCTGATTCTGGCCGGCGATAAACGTCCGGCTGAAGCGGTAGAGGCCGTAGCCCGGCGCCTGCGCCACGAACTCATAGGTGCCAGGGACGAACTTGGCGCTGGCGGTGATCTGCGTCAGCGTGACCGGCGCCGTCGGCGGGCCGACCACGACCGGCGTCGCTGGGTTCGTGTCGGCGATGGGCGTGCCGCGGGCCTCAAAGCGGCCAACGAAAATCTTGGCGTCCACGGCGCGGCTGCCCTCGTCGGGCGCGACCGCTTGGAAGGTGATGGTCGGCTCGGTGGTCACGAGCGGCAACTCAAAGTTGGCGACCGGGTCGGTGTCCTCGCTGCCGCTGGTGCTGGCAAACTGGCCCATGCCGTGGCTCCCGAAGGCCTGCCATAGCTCGGCCTGGTTGGCGCCGTTGAAGCGCAGCCGGTCGGCGGCTAGGTAGGCGTCGCGGGCGCTCAAAAACGTCACGTCTGGCGGCATCAGGAGGAAGGCGTCGAACATGATTTGAATCCAGCGGCGGTTGCCCGGACACTCCAGCAGCGAGCGGGCGCCGTCGGCGCAGGCGACCTGGAGCGCGGCGTCGTTGGCCGGTGCCTGGGCGTTGTACTTGGTGATCAGCGCCTGGCGCATCGCAAAGTTCACCGCGTCCCAAATCTCGGCGTCGGAGTGAAATTCGGACTGCGCGGTGCACTCGCTGGTCACGGTGTCGCTGTTGCAGGCCAGATCGTAGCCGAAGTTGCCGTAGGTCAGCGGGTTGGCGCTCATCACAAAGTTACGAATGCCCGTTTGCTGGTTGCCCGTCACATAGCGCCCGACGACGTAGCGGTTGTTGGGGTCGCTGGACTGCGGCACGAAGCCATACTCATTGAGGTACTCGGTGGCGCTCAGGTCCGACCAAGACTCGCCCATCGCGCCGGCCTGGTTGCCGCTGAGGCTGGCGTCGGGGCCGCCGACCATGCGGTTGGAGATCAGGTGAGTGTACTCGTGGCCGATCACCGACATATCGTAGTCGCCATCGACACACTCGGGGTAGAAGGCCGCCGCGATGGGCTGCCACAGATACATATTGGTGATCGGCGGCGTGCCATCCTGGAGCGTGATCTGGTTGGCATTGTCGCGGCCCATGTACTGCCCGGCCGCGCCGCCGTCCACCGCGCCGGCCTGGACGTTGCCAACCTCGGCGTCATTCTCGGCGTCCACCGACGAGTTGCCGAAGTTGCTGTCCTGGGCGTTGTAGTTCTGCTCGGTAAAGCCCAGCCGATAGGACCAGTCGTGCATGCGGTTGTGGACTGCAAACAGGTTGGTCACCGCCGCATCGCTGTCGTTGGCCTGCGGGCTGGTGAAGACCGTGGGCGCGCATTTTTCGGTGTGCCACTGGTTGGTCCACGGATAGTCGTAGCTGCGCGCCGCGCTGACCGGGCGGTACTGCTCGCTGGGCGTCAGCGGCAATTCCCACGAGCGCGCCGTGGTGGCGGCGTTGCCAATCGTGGTATTGGTCGGCTTGTTCTGTTTGACGCTGAAGTCCCAGGTGGCCCGCGCGGCCAAGTTTTTCAGCGCCAGGTCGCAGCCCGGCACCGGCTGGCCATTGACCGTCGTCTCCCAGCAGCCCAGAATGCGGGTGTCGGCGCTGGCGTAGCTTTCGGCCGGGTTGCTGGTGAAAAAGCGCCACTTCGGCGGGTAGGGCACCGGCTCAGGCGCGGCGGTGTCGTCGGTGGTGAAGGTGCCGCTGTAGCTGTAGGGCGCAACCAGCGGCGCCACCGGGTTGCCCGACGGACAAATTTCGACGCTGTACTGCCCGGCCGGCACGCCGCCGGTCGGCTGGTAGGCCAGCGCCTCCTGGCCCACGCCGGTGTCCTGGTTGGCGACGACTGTCAAGCCAAAGCGCAGATTGATCTCGATGTCGTTGCTGGCGACCGGCGTCGACGCGACCGAGACCGCGATCGAGGCCTGGCCGGCCGGTACGGTGAAGACGTGGGGCGGGGCGCAGGTCGTGCCGGTCGGGAGTGCGCCGCTGAACGGCGTGGTCTGCTGCGCGGCGCTGGGGCGCGCGGCGGTGGCGCCGTTTTGCGGCGCCGTGCTGGAGCTGCTGCACGCGGCTTTGGCGCACCAGCACCGTGCCATCCTGGGCATCGACCAGCAGCGTGGAGGCCAGCGCCGCGCCGCCGTTGACATCGACGACATTGCTTTCAAACACTGGCCGCACGGTGGTCGGCTGCCCGGCGCTGCCAGGGATCGGGAGCATGCGGAGGCGGGTCTGCTGCGTCTGAGCAAAGCCTGGCACCTCGAACGTGGTCCAGCCGTTGCTCACGCGGACGTTGCGCAGGTCGGGCAGCGCCGCCGCCCGGCCCACATTGCTGGCCGCGATCAGCCAGGCCTGCGGGGCGGTGAGCGTGGCGGCGCCCGGCGCGGCCGCATCGCCGGCCAGCGACGACGAGACGTAGGCCAGCGTGCCGCCGCTGATCCCCATCGTCAGCATGCCGTCCTGGGCGGCCGGCACGCCGGACCAGCGCTGGCGAAACAGCACCACGTGCGCGGCGGTGCCAGCGAGCGGCGAGTCGTTGACTAGCTCCAGGTCGGTGACGCCCTGGTCGCTCAGGCGGAACAGCGCGCGGTTGGCCCGCAGCCAGCCGCGGGCGGCGGTAGCGGCGTCGCCGGCGAGGCCGGTGGCCAGCGGGCCGTCGAAATTGATCAGCGACTCGGGTGTGCCAAAGCGGGTCCACGCGGCGTGCGCGGCGAGCGACTGCACGGCGGCCAGCTGCGTGGCGCTGGGCGCGACCTGGCCGGTGCGCCGGTCGAAGTCGGCCAGCTGGGCGTGCAGGTCCTCCAGCTCACCGGCGGCGGTGGGCTGCGGCTGGGCGGTGGCGACGGTGGCGGCGCGGCCGCCCAGCGCTGGCAGCAGCGCTAGCAGCGTGATCAGGGCGATGGCCACGGCGGGCCGATGCACATGGGTCATAGGTGGCGCTCCTCGTTGCGGGCTGCTCGCGGCGCGGACTGGGCGCTCGCAGGTAGTGGCGAGCTGTGCAAGCGATATGCCGCGATTGGCCGGCTGGGTTGGTTTGTTAAGGATTTTAACCTTCCCCAACCAGTCTACGCCACCAGCGGCCGCGCGGATGCGGCGCCGCGCCCCGCACATTCCTAGTTAAACGCCGCCGCCGCAGCGCTGAGCCTGGAAACCAGGATGCGCTGCGGCGGCGGCCGAATAATTGCGGTTGTGGATTAGTTGGCGGACCAGCCCGAGTTAATCGTGGTGTACAAGCTCGATACCTTGCGGCCAAAGATTGCGATGGCGCCGACGGCAAAAATTGCAATCAAAATCAGCACTAGGCCGTACTCCAAGAGTCCTTGCCCTTCCTCGCGGCTAAAAAAAGCCCGTAGCATACGTGTGTCACCTCCTTTAACCTCCTACCAGACCGCGGCAGCGCGCCCGCCGGGTACTCCATGAGCAATGTGATCAGCGACGACGCTCAACAATGCAAATAATGAGATCAGCGTCGGCCGCAACGCTAGCATAGCACGCTATGACCACATGGCTATGCCCCACTAGTCCCGATTGGGGGTGGGCCATGCCTGCAGCCAGTACCTTCGGCGGATTGACGGCCGTTTAAGCTTGCTCTGATTAAAAAGTCAAAAGCGAGTATTATTCGCCCCGGTGGTCCAAACCTCACCACCTTCGCAGCACAACATCATCGAGCGCCGCGACCGTGCAGTGCGGCATAAGGGAGCAACGTATGAAGTGGTGGCAGGTGGTGCGACTGGGCGTAGTTGGCTGGCTGGCAGTGGCCGTCCTCGTGAGCGCGCCGACGCGGCCGACGCTGGCCCAGACCGGCCCGCCGGCGGTGACGATCTGGCGAGTCTCGGTCGCGGGGAGCGCTGATGTGCAGCGCCTCCTCACGGCCGGCTGGGATGTCCTCGAAAGTCGCGGCAAAGACTATGTACTGGTGCTGGGCGATGACGCGGCGGCCGCGACGCTGCGCGCGGCGGGCTGGCGCCTGAGCGTCGACCAGTCGCTGGCGCCCCGCCCGCCGATGACCTACGACGGCGGCTACCATACGGTGGTCGAGCACTATCAGCACCTTGATGCGGTCGTCGCGGCCCACCCTGACCTCGCGCGGGTCGTCTCCTACGGATCATCGTGGCGCAAAACGCAGAGCGCGTCGCAGGGCTTTGCGCTCAAGGTGATCTGTCTGACGCAGCTACAGGCCGGCGACTGTAATCTCACACCGACGACCGCCAAGCCGCGCTTCGTCCTGCTGGCGGCGATCCATGCCCGTGAGCTGACGACCGCCGAGCTGGCCTGGCGCTGGATCGATTATCTGGCCGATGGCTACGGCCGCGACCCCGAGCTGACCGCGCTGCTCGACTACAACGAGCTGTGGGTGATCCCGGTGGTCAACCCCGACGGCCGCGCGATTGTCGAGCAGGGCGGCAATACTCCCTACACCCAGCGCAAAAACGCCAACACCAGCCAGGGCAGCTGCAGCAGCCCGCCCACCAGCAGCAGCCAATACGGCGTGGACCTCAACCGCAACGCCGATTTTCAGTGGGGCGCCGCTGGCAGCAGCACCTCGCCCTGCAACCTGACCTTTCGCGGCAGCGCCGCAGCCTCCGAGCCGGAGGAGTACGCCCTCGAAAACTTGTTCGCCAATCTATTCCCTGATCAGCGCGGCCCTAGCCTGACCGACGCCGCCCCATCGACCACCAGCGGTACGATGCTGACGCTCCACAGCTACAGTGACCTGACGCTGCTGCCCTGGGGCTGGACCGAGTGCAACGCCGCGCCCTGCCCGGCCAGCCTCCAGGCGCCCAACGATGCCGGCCTGCGCGCGCTGGCCTTCCGGCTAGGCTACTTCAACGGCTACGACACCGGCCAGCCCTCCGAGCTGCTTTACGCCGCCGCCGGCGGCACCGACGACTGGACCTATGGCGCGCTCGGCATCGCCAGCTTCACCTTCGAGGTTGGGCCGGGCGGCGGCACCTGTAGCGGCTTTACGCCGGCGTTTTCGTGCCAGACCAATTTTTGGAATCTCAACGCGCCGGCCTTTGTGTACGCGGCCAAGAGCGCCCGCCAGCCTTACACGCTGGCGCAGGGTCCGACCACGCTCGCGCCCGCCGCGCCGATTACCCACACCCAGTACGGCGTGCCGTTTACGCTGATGACCACCGTGGACGACGGCCGCTTCAATAGCAACAGCGGCAGCGTCGGCCGCCCGGTGGTCCAAACGATTCGGGCGGCCGAGGTCTACGTCGACATGCCGCCGTGGGCCGGCGGGACGCCGATCGCGATGACCGCCCAGGACGGCGCGTTCAGTGCCACTAGCGAGGCGGTGCGGGCCACGATCAGCGGGACGCAGACGCTGGGCCGCCATACGCTATTCATTCGCGGCCAGGACGCCACCAACACCTGGGGGCCGGTGACGGCCATGTGGCTCTATGTCGACGCCGTGGACCTGGGCGTGACGCTGCGGGCGCAGCCCGACCCAGTCGCCGCCGGCAGCCCGCTGACCTACACCGCCACCGTGACCAACACTGGGAATATCACCGCCACCAATGTCGTGCTGAGCGACCCGCTGCCCGCCAATGTGACCCTTAGCAGCACCAGCGCTAGCCAGGGTAGCTGTGACACTGCGGTGCAGTGTGCGCTGGGCAGCCTGGCGCCCGGCGCGAGCGCGACGGTGACGCTCGTGGTGGTCCCGAGCAGCGGCCCGGTCATCAACACGGTCAGCGTCAGTGCCGGCCAGACGGATTCGTTCCCGCTCAACAATAGTGCCACGCTGACGACCACGGTCAGTGGCATGGTGCCAACGCCCACCGCGACTGCCGCGCCCACCGCGACCAGCACGGCGACGGCGATGCCAACCAGTACGGCGACGGCGGTGTCATCTGCGACGCCAAGCGCAACAGCGACGACAGCGCCAAGCGCAACAGCGACGACAGCGGTGCCAAGTGTAACCATGACGACAGCGCCAAGCGCAACAGCGACGACAGCGGTGCCAAGCGCAACAGCGACAGCGGTGCCAAGCGCAACAGCGACAGCGGTGCCAAGCGCAACAGCGACGACAGCGCCAAGCGCAACAGCGACGACAGCGCCAAGCGCAACAGCGACGACAGCGGTGCCAAGTGTAACCATGACGATAACACCAAGCACGACTGTCCAGCCGACCGCCATCAGCGCACCAACGCCCATAGCGACGGCTACGAGTGCGCCGACAATCACCGCGCTGCCCAGCACGCCGACGACTGCTGCGACCAGCAGCGCCACCCCGACGCGCACGGTGCAGCCCACGATGCTAGCATCGCCAACCACGACGCCCGCTGCCCAGCCTGGCCGCATCTTGCTGCCAATTATTCTAAAGTAGGGGAACAGAAGCAATGACCACACGAGCTATTCGCCTCACCACGCCGCTGCTGCTGGCGCTGCTCATAACTCTGCCGCTCGCGGCCCGCTCGGCCGTGGGCAGCCCGCCCATCGCGTCCATCGCGCCGTGGGTTACGGCGCATACCACCGGCGGCGCCAGCGCTGAGGTGCTGATTATCCTTCGCACGCAGGCCGACCTCGCGCCGGCCCAGCGGCTGCCGGGCAAGGCCGCAAAAGCGCAGTTTGTCCGCGACACGCTGTGGCAGACGGCGCAGACCACGCAGGCGCCGCTGATCGCGTGGCTGGCGGCGCGCGGCGTGGCGTACCGCAGCTACTACCTGGTGAATATGCTGTGGCTGACGGCCGACGCCGCGACGCTCCAGCAGATCGCCGCCCGCCCCGAGGTTGATCGGATCGTCGGCAACCCGGTGGTGCGCGGCATCACCGACCCGCCCGCGCCGGCCGCGGCCCCCGACGCCGCGCCGGCCGCCATCGAGCCGGGCATTAGCTACGTCCACGCGCCCGATGTCTGGAGTCTGGGCTTTAATGGCCAGGGCATCGTGATCGCCGGCGCCGACACCGGCTACTTCTGGACCCACCCGGCGCTCAAAAGCCACTATCGCGGCTGGAACGGCACCACCGCCGACCACAACTACAGCTGGCACGACAGCATCCACACCAGCAGCAGCAGCTGCGGCGCCAACAGCGCGGCGCCCTGCGATGACTACGGCCACGGCACCCACACGATGGGCACGATGGTCGGCGACGACGGCGCCACCAACCAGGTCGGCATGGCGCCGGGCGCCAAGTGGATCGGCTGCCGCAACATGGACGGCGGCAACGGCACGCCCGCGACCTACATCGAGTGCTTTGAGTTTTTCTTGGCGCCCTATCCGGTCGGCGGCACGACTGCGCAGGGCGATCCCAGCAAAGCGCCGGATGTCACCAACAACTCGTGGGGCTGCCCGCCCAGCGAGGGCTGCGATGTTGCGACGTTCAACACGGCGCTGGCGGCGCAGCGGGCCGCTGGGATTATGACCGTGGTCTCGGCCGGCAACAGCGGCTCAAGCTGCTAGCACTGTCGAGGACCCGCCCGCGATCTCGGCCGACGCCTACACGGTCGGCGCGCTCAGCACCGGCACCGACAGCATCGCCAGCTTCAGCAGCCGTGGCTCGGTGACGGTTGATGGCAGCAACCGCCGCAAGCCTGACATCAGCGCGCCTGGCACGTCAACGCGCTCCAGCCTGCGGACAGGCGGCTACGGCACGATGTCCGGCACCTCAATGGCGGGGCCGCACGTGGCCGGCGCGGTCGCGCTGCTGTGGTCGGCGCGGCCCCAGCTGCGCCACGACATCGCCGGGACGATCAGCGCGCTCAACGGGAGCGCGGTGCATATCAACTCCAGCGCCTGCGGCAGCACCGGCTGGCCCAACAACACGTTCGGCTACGGCCGCCTCGATATTCTGGCGGCGGTTAACAGCGTGCCGGCGGCGACCGCCACCGCCGTCCCCAGCGCCACACCGACGCGCACCGCGACCAGCACAGCAACGCCGACGAGTACGGCGACGAGCACGGCGACAGCGATGAGCACGGCAACGAGCACAAGCACCGCCACGCCGACGCGCACCGCGACGGACACGGCCGTTCCAACCAGTACCAGCACCGCGACGGATACCGCCGTGCCAACGAGCACCAGCACCGCGACGGCCGTGCCAAGCACCGCGACCACCGCTCCAACCCCGACGAGCACCGCGACCACCGCTCCAGCGCCGACGAGCACTGCGACCACTGCTCCAGCGCCGACGAGCACCGCGACCAGCGCTCCGTCGTCGACGAGCACCGCGACCAGCGCTCCATTGCCGACGAGCACCGCGACCACCGCTCCGTCGTCGACGAGCACTGCGACCAGCGCTCCGTCGTCGACGAGCACTGCGACTCTCGGCGCAAGCGCCACGGCGGCGCCAAGCCCAGCGCCCAGCGCCACCGCGCGCGCTACGACTGTGCCGAGCGCCACCGTCACAATCACAACTCTGCCACCGGCGCAGCGGCTGTTTTTGCCGCTCGTCGCGCGCTAGAGTCGACCAATCCAAAGCACGCGGCTGCCGACGAACCGGAGCCGCGTGCTATACTTGCCGCCGCATTGGGAGGACCGAGCAACGATGGAGCCACAGAAACAGTACGTGAGCTGGGCGGAGGTCGCCACGATGGTGGCGCAGCTGGCCAATGATCTCCATGACCAATACGACGTGCTGCTGGCCGTCACCCGCGGCGGCCTGGTCCCCGCCGGCCTGCTGGCCTACCACCTGGGCCTGCGCAATATTCTGGTCGCGGCGGTGCAGTTCTATACCGGCATCGGCGAGACGGCCAGCGCCCCGACCTTTTTGCAGTTTCCCTCCGACCCGCTACTGAACGGCCGGCGCATCCTGATCGTCGACGACATCTGGGACAGCGGCAAAACAATCGCGGCGGTCTCGGCGCGGGTGGCGCAGGCTGGCGGCACGGCGGTCACGGCCGTGCTGCACTATAAGCCGCAGGCCTCGAAGTTTACGACCGCGCCTAACCACTATGTCGCGACCACCGACGCCTGGATCGTCTACCCGTGGGAGCCGGCCGACGAGCAGTAGCATGATCAACGACGTACAGCACCCACCGCTGGTCGCGCTGATCGGCCCGACCGGCGTTGGCAAAACGGCCCTGGCGATTGCGCTGGCCCAGACATTGGGCGGCGAGATCGTCGGGGCCGACTCGCGCCAGGTGTATCGGCGGCTGGCGATTGGCACCGCCAAGCCCAGCGCCGCCGAGCGGGCCGCCGCGCCGCATCACCTGGTCGACATCGTGGAGCCGGACGAGCCGTTTTCGCTGGCGACCTACCATGATCTGGCGATGGCGGCGATTGAGGACATTACCGCGCGCGGCCGGCTGCCGCTGCTGGTCGGCGGCACTGGTCAGTACCTGGCGGCGATCCTGGAAGGCTGGCAAATTCCACGGGTCGCGCCCGACTGGGCGCTGCGGGCCGAGCTGGAGGCGCTGGCCGCCGACGAGGGCGTTGCGGCGGTGTATGCGCGGCTGCAGGCCGTGGACCCCGCCGCCGGCGCCGCCATCGCGCCGACGAATCTGCGGCGCATGATCCGCGCGCTGGAGGTGCAGGCGCTGACTGGCCAGCCGATCTCCGAGCAGCAGCGCCGCGAGCCGCCGCCCTATCGCATGGTGACGCTGTGGCTCGACCAGGAGCGGGCGCTGCTCTACCCGCGGCTGGACGCCCGCGTGGACGCGATGGTCGCCGCCGGCCTACAGCGCGAGGTCGCCGATCTCCTGGCGGCCGGCTATGACTGGTCGCTGCCCGCAATGTCGAGCCTGGGCTACCGCGAGTGGCAGCCATTCTTCGCCGGCAGCGCGACCGCCGCGGCCTGCATCGAGCGGCTGAAGTTCAACACCCACAATTTTGTCCGCAAGCAGGCCAGCTGGTTTCGACGCCTGCCGCACCTGGTTAATATCGACGCCGCCAGCCCGCGGGATGCGGCGCTGGCGGCGCTTGAGGCTGCTCTGGGCTAGCGGCTACTTGGCCTCGGTCACTTTCTCCACGACTTTGAGCTTGCCTTCCATGCCGGGGTGCAGTGTGCAGACATACTTGTACTCGCCGACAGCCGGCGTCGTAAACTCCAGATCTTGCGTCGTGCCGGGCGCGACCTGCTGCTCAGTTTTGTCGGTGATCGCGCCCTCGAAGGCCAGGTTGTGGGGCAGCGTCGCCTTGTTGTGGAAGGTGATCTTGACCGGCTGGTTGGCCGGCACCTCTAGCTCCTGCGGGTCGAACTTCAGCGCCGCGCCCTCGTCGGTCCCGATCTCGCGGGTAAACGCCGTGGTCGGCGCGCCGGTGTCGCCGCCGCTAAAGGCCACAACCCCCAGCACGACCACAAACAGCAGCGCGGCGAGGCCGCCGAGCCGCAGCGGCCAGTTTGCGCGCTTGGCCGGCGCTTTGGGCGCAATGGGCTGCGGCGGAGTCAGCGCCGCCCCACAGAATCGGCAGGCGGTCGCTGTGAGTTCGTTGACGTTTCGGCAGACTGGACAACCGTTCTTCATGCTGCTCCTCGCTTCACGCGATGTAGATGTCTGTTGCTGGTGCATGATACTACACAAACGGCTGGTCCCTCGGCGGTCGGCCGCTGCGCGCCGCGCCGGCTAGCGCTGCACCAGCGGCAGGTAGCTATGCTGGTCCAAGATTGCCGGGGCGTCCCAGTGCAGCGCGGCCAGCAGCGCCGTCTCGCCGCTGGGCGTGGCGGCGCCCCAGGCTGGCACGTTGCCCGTCGGGACCGGCGCGCCTTTGGCCACGCCGGCCGTGTCGGCGGTGTGGTAGCCGACCGCCAGCAGCCCATTCTCGATGGGATAGATGCCGCGCAGCGCGGTGTTGTCGCCGCCGGTGCCGTCGGCCCCATTCCAGGCGCCCACCACCAGCGAGCTGTAGCGCAGCGTCGTGAGGTCGGGGCTATAGACGCGCGCGAAGCTATTCCAGGCCGATACGCCGGCGCCGGGCTTGAGCATTTTCTGGTAGGCGTTGGCGGTCGTGATCGTCCGTCGCCCGACGCCCAGCACGTAGATGTTGCCCTGCTGATCAACGTGGACATCGGTCTGGAGGCGGGTGGTGTTGAGGTCGGGCGAGCCGCTGTTGTGGCTGGGCCAGCCGTCGAGGTTCGGGTCGGTGTAGGCCGTGCCCAGCCGCGTGGTCCCCTCGGCGTACTCAGCGACATACGTGGCGTAGCGCAGCGTGCCATCGGCCACATGCAGCTTGCCCAGCCACGAGATATGAATATTGCCGCTGTTGCCGGTGAAGCCGTTCTGGAAGCTGTAGCCGGGATTACCAGGGCTGCGGTCGGGGCTGATCGAGCTGCCGGCCCACAGGTTGACCGTGTTGTTGCCGTGGCAGCGCGCCAGCACGACCAGGCTGCTTTGCTCGGCCGGGACGCTGTCGTCCAGCGCCAGCCCGTCGACATACTGGTCGGGCGATGAGTTGGCGGCGGTCTCCTGGTACAGCCGGCTCCACCACTTCAGGGCGCCGGTCGCGTCCATCGCCACGACCGCCGGCTCGAAGTCGGGATTCCCGTTGGGCAGCCGCGACTGGACGCTGAAGCCGATATTAGATGTGGTTGGTGCGGCGGTCCACCGCAAGGCCGCCGATGCGCTGCGTCGCCGCGCTGCCCAGGCGGTAGCTGGTGTAGCCCGGCCCGCCGCCGCTGGCGCTGGGATTGGCCGGGTCGAACGGCCCGCTGTAGAAGTAGTCGAGCGGCCACGTGCCCTGCTTGGTCGCGCCGTTGCCGTCGGGCTGGAGCAGCTGATAGTCGGCCAGCGTGTCGGAGCGTAGGCTGCCGCGGTTGGTGGATTTGAACACCAGGCCGCTGTAGAGCACGCCAGGAATTGTCGCGGCGGGCGCGCCGTAGACCTCGCCGCCGGCGGTCCAGTGGTAGCGCCAGTTCTCGACCACATCTAGCGCGCTGCCATCGGCCTTGAGCCGATAGACCGCCGCCCAGTTGGTGCCGAACGGCTCGCCGGTGGCGTAGACCACCTTGCCGTCGCCGCCGACATCCCACGGCTGCAGCGCGGCATGATCGTCGGTCGCCCAGACATTCCAGGCCCACGCCAGGCCCGACGGCACCGCGTCCACAAAGTTGGCGTTGAGCTTGGCGATGAAATAGCCCTGATCTTTGCCGTCGCCGCTCGCACTGCCGCCGCTGCGCGTCCCCGAGAGCACGAGGTCGCCGGCCGCGCCCGGCCGCGCCGCGCTCTTGATAAAGCGCACATCCTGGACCGTACCGCTTGGAAACACTAGCGCTTGGAGGATAGTCTGCAGATCGGCGCTGAGGTGGAGGACAAACGCCGTCTGGCCGGCCGCCGCCGAATTAATGCCGGCCGCCGACAGGGCAATGCGTGGCACCGTCGGGCTGAGCCAATCGAGGCTATCGGCGCCGCCGCCGATCAGCAGTGTGCGGTCGGCCAGCTGCAGCGCCGCGCCCAGATGCTCCTTGCCCGCGCCGCCAACATATGTCACCACATCGCGCCCGCCGGCCCGCGCGGCCAGCAGCCCGCCCGCTAGCAGCTACACGATGGCCCAGCTCATCAGCCCTCGCCAGCCTGCTCGTCGCATCCCACCCTCCTGATTGTGCATCACCGGGAATCATAGCACCGTCCGCCAGGCCGTAGCCCAGCGGACGGTGCGGCGCGTAGCGAGCGCGGCCTAGCGGCGATGCAGGTAGCTCACACAAAGCGGGCTGCCGCAGTGCGCGACCTTGAGCTGGTTGGCGCTATTTGTGTAGACCAGGAGCGGCAAGCCATCAATGCCAATGCCCATCTGCACTGGGTGTCCCGTAGCCGGGCCGGGCTGATCAAGCACCACCGAGGTTACCGCTGTGCAGGTGATATTGGCGCAATGTGCGACCTTCAGCGCATTATTGGTATTGTCCCAGTGGGCGATCACGCCCAGCCCATCGCTGCCAATCTGTGTCGCAGCGTAGTAGCCAACGATGCCACTGCTGTCGAGGGTGGTCACGGTCGCGCTGCTACATGCGATGTTGCTACAATGTGCGGCCTTGAGCGCATTGGTGGTCTCGTCGCGGTAGCCGATCAGCCCGCGGTCATCTTGGCCAAGTACGACGTGGGTGTAAGTGCCAACATTCCCGATGCTATCAAGCGTTGCCAGGCTAGCGCTGGTGCAACTAACATTCGAGCAGTGTGCAGATTTTAAGTTTTGATTAGTCACATCGTAGTAGGTAATCAGCCCGAGGCCATCGGCGCCCACCATGATTGAAGTGTATGAGCTAACATTGGCGCTGTTATCAATGGTTGTGATCGTCGCGGCGCTACACCGCAGATCGGTGCAGTGAGCGACCTGCAAGGTCTGGCTAGTCGCGTCGCGGTAGGCGAGCAACGCCAAGCCGTCGCTACCAATCACCGCTTCAACATAGCGTCTATCGCCCGTATCAACGACGCTAATTGTGGCATTTGTACACTGAAGATTTTGGCAGTGCGCAGCCCGCAGCTCATTGGTGGCGGCGCCACCCTCGGTATATATGATGAGCGCCAAGTTGTCAGCGCCCAGGGTGATCGATGCGTTGTAGCCAACGTTGCCAGCGCTATCAATGAGGCTCTCACTGGATGCTACGCAGGCAATATCTTGGCAGTGTACCGTGTACAAATCCTGCGCAGTTGGGTCGTAACGAGTCAGGAGTGGCAGGCCATCGGCGCCAATCGTTACCGACGCTGACGCATAGCTTTGGGTAGCTCCGCTAACCGTCGTCAGCTGGTTGGCGAGGCGCAGCGGGTTGTAGCCAGTCGGCTTATCGCTGGTGCCGAGCCACGGCGAGCTTAGGGCATACGGCGTCGGGGTCAGCGGCTGGCGCGGGGTGAGTATCGTCGCGATCCCGCCGCTGGGCGCGACCGTGATCTCCAGCCAGCGCGCGTTGCCCGTGAAGGCCGACGGACCGAAGTCCAGCTCGACCGTAAAGCGGCCATCGGTGACGGTCTGGGCTGCGCGGCTGAGTATGGCGGCCACGGCACTGCCGCCGCTGCTCTGGTCAAACAGCGTAAAGGTCAGGTCAAAGCTGCCGACAGCCGGGCTGCCGCCCTGCGTCAGCTGGCCCTGGTAGGTGAAGCCGTTGCCAACCGCAGTGAGCGGGCTGGCCGCAAAGACTGGCGCGGCGCCGAGGCTGCGCAGGCGGGCGCCCAGCGTGCCGGTGACGGCGCCAGCACTGATAACGAGGAGGAGCAGGAGGCCCACATAAATTCGGTTGTTCTTCATCTCAAAACCTTCATACAAATCATTCGATGGGGTAGGGCGAACTTTAGCGCTGCGTCATCACAGCTGGCAGGAGAATAATTGGGAGATAGCTGATGCGATTTGGGCCGGGCTGATAGGTTGGCACAATTGTCGCCGTTGGCTCCGGCCTTAGCGTTGGCGCAGCCGTTGTGCTCGTGGTTGGCGCCAACCGCGATGCGCCGGGCGCGCACTGCGGGCTGCTGGGTTTTTAGTCGGGCTACTCCATAATCTACCAACCTCTTCGGAAATGTGCGGCTCGTATTCCGCACTGGAATTTACAATACTGGTACGTTCTTTCCCCGCACCTTTCTCGAGAATGCACTAGGGCGTGGGGGTAGGGACAATGGTGATCTGAATGGCCGGGGTGGCGGTGGGCGACGCGGTTTCGATAGGCGGGGGGGCCGCCGTCGCGGTCGGAGCGACGGTCGCGGTCGATGTGGGGGTGTGCGTGGAGGTCACGGTCGGAGCGACGGTCGGAGCGACGGTCGGTGTCGGTGTCGGTGTCGGTGTGTGCGTGGAAGTCGCCGTGGGCGTCGCGGCTGGCGGGCCAGCGGCGAGCAGGATCGGCAGGTAGACAGGCTGCACGCTCGGGGTGGGAGGAAGCGTCACCGTAGGTGTCGGGACCGTGGTCACGGTCATCGTTGGCAGGGCCGTGGTCGGCGTTGGCGCAGCCGCGGTGCTTGTGGCCGTGACGGTGAGGGTTGCGGTCGGGGTCGCCGTGACGGTGAGGGTTGCGGTCGGGGTCGTCGTAGCCGTGGCGATCAAGGTCGCTGTCGGGGTCATCGTGGCCGTGAGCGTTGCCGTCGCAGTCGTCGTAGCCGTGGCGGTGAGCGTTGCCGTGGCGGTCATCGTGGCCGTGGCAGTTGCCGTCGGGGTTGGCGCTGCGGGCGCCTGCCAGAAGCCGCCGTTGAGTCCATAGGCGCCGCCCGTCAGCACGCCCGCGTCGGGCTGCCCAATGGTGCCGCCCAGCCCAAAGCTGCCGCCGGTGCTCGCGGTGGTGCCACCGCCGTCAACAGTGTGCCAGCTGAGGTCAAAGCTGCCGCCGGTCGCGCCATAGGCCACGCCCGTAACGAACAGAAAGGTCGCCGCGAGCCAGCCCCAGTATCGCCGGATCAGTGTTCGTAGTGTGTGCATAGATATCACTCTCAGGATGTGATTGCTTAAGCGTTAGCGGCGATGGAGGTACGAGATACACAGCGGGCTGCCACAGTGGGTAACTTTGAGGGTGTGAGTGCCATCATCCCAGTAGGTTATGATGGGCAGGCCATCAATGCCCAGCGTGATTGAGTCGCCGCCGCCGAGCGTGCCAGTGTTATCGAGGACGCGCGTCGTGGCGCTGCTGCACAGCATATCGTTGCAGTGGGCAACTTTTTGATCGAGGTTGGTCAGGTCAAGGTAGGCCATGATCGGCAGGCCATCGCTGCCGACGGTCAGCTGGGGGTTGTGGCCGACATCCGCCGACGAGTCAATCACCGTGGCGGTGGCAGCGGTGCACAGCACATTGCTACAGTGGGCGACTTTCAGGGTCGCGGCGGTCGCATCGCGGTAGACGATGAGGCCCAGCCCATCGTTGCCCAAGCTGATCGACGCATAGACGCCCACGTTATTGGCGCTGTCAATCGTGCTGCGGGTGGCGGCGGTGCAGGCGAGGTTGCTACAGTGGGCGGTCTTGAGATCGCCGGCGGTCGCATCGTAGTAGGCCAGCAGCCCCAGGCCATCGGCGCCCAGCGTCACGCTGCTGGCTGAGCCGACGACGCTGCCGCTGTCAAGCAAGGTAGTCGTCGCTGCGCTGCACAGGGTATTGCTACAGTGGGCGATCTTCAGCGCCTGATTTGTTTGATCGTTGTAGCTGATCAGCGCTAGGCCATCGCTGCCAATCGTGATACCGCCGGTCCGGCTGAGGCTGCCGACGGTGTCAATCGCCGCAACCGTCGCTGTGCTACAGGCCAGATCATCACAGTGGGCAACTTTCTGATCAAGATTGGTCAGGTCGGCGTAGGCGATCAGGGCGCGGCCATCGGCGCCAATCGTGATCTGGGTGTATCGTCCAACGTTGCCCGCGCTGTCGAGCGTCGCAATCGCCGCATTGGTGCAGCTCAGGTCGTTGCAGTGCGCCACCTGTAGGTCGCCGGCGGTCTGATTGTAGAAGCTAATGATCGGCAGCCCGTCGCTACCAATCGTGATGCTGGTATCGCCGTTGTTGCCGCCAGTCTGGCGCAGGCTGGTGATGGTGTTCTCCGCGCGCAGCGGGTTGTAGCCGGTCGGCTTGCCGCTGGTGCCGAGCCACGGCGAGCTCAGGGCATACGGCGTCGGGGTCAGCGGCTGGCGTGGGGTGAGCGTCATCGCGATCCCGCCGTCGGGCGCGACGGTGATCTCCAGCCAGCGTGCATCGCCGAGAAAGGCTGACGGGCCAAAGTCCAGCTGCACGGTGAAGCGGCCATTGGTGACGGGCTGGCTTAGGCGGGTGAGAATCGGGCCAACGATGGTGCCGCCAGTGCTCTGGTCAAATAGGGTAAAGGTCAGGTCAAAACTGCCGACGGCCGGGCTGCCGCCCTGCGTCAGCTGGCCCTGGTAGGTGAAGCCGTTGCCAACCGCAGTGAGCGGGCTGGCCGCAAAGACCGGCGCGGCGCCGAGGCTGTGCCAGCGACTGGCAGTTGTGCCAACGGCGCCGCCAAGAACCAGGACTCCAACGAGCAGAAGTCCGGTCATCATTCGACGAAACATGAAAACCTCCACAATACGACGCGGCATTGGCCTGGTGGCCTGAGATAGTTGGGTAGACGCCTGGTGGGTTACGAGGGACATACGAGGAGCAAGCTGATAACGTTGCGGCGCGGCTAGTATACACTAGAAATTGACAGTTAGCTGTAGTAAATGCTGGCGCTGGCTGGCCCGATCCAATATGGTACAATCCGGCCCGTGACGACCACCACTCCACTTCAGCTTGCACAGATCGGCCTGGGCTATTGGGGGCCAAATCTCCTGCGCAATTTTATGGCGCTGCCCGGCTGCACCGTCAGCGCGGTCTGTGACCAGGACGAGCGCGCGCTTGATCGTGTCGGCCGCCAGCATCCCAGCCTGCGCACGACCGCCGACCCGGCCACTATCTTCGCCGACCCAGCGATTGACGCGGTGATCATCGCCACGCCCAGCCCGACCCACGCCGCGCTAGGCGCCGCCGCGCTGACAGCGGGCAAGCATGTGTTCATTGAGAAGCCGCTGGCGCTCACTGTCCCTGACGCTGAGCACCTCGTCGCGCTCGCGGCGCAGCACGACCGGCGATTGATGGTCGGCCACCTGCTGGTCTACCACCCGGCCATCGAGCGGCTGGCCGCGCTGATCGCCGCCGGCACGCTCGGGCCGATCTTCTATATCGCCGGCCAGCGCCTGAACCTGGGCGTCGTGCGCCGCAATGAGAACGTCCTGTGGAGCCTGGCGCCCCACGATGTCGCGGTGCTGCTGCACCTGCTCGGCGCCGAGCCGACGGCGGTTGCGGCGCATGGCCAGGCTTTTTTGCAGCCCGACATCGCCGACGTGGTGTTTGCGACGCTGCATTTTCCTGGCGGCCAGCTCGGCCACATCCACGTCTCGTGGCTCGACCCCAACAAAACCCGGCGCTTTACCGTTGTCGGCGCGCAGCAGATGGCGATCTTTGATGATATGTCCTCGACCGAGAAGCTGCGGATTTTTGACCAGGGCGCCAGCGCGCCCAGCTACAGCTCCTACGGCGAGGCGATCACGCTGCGCTGGGGCGACATCGTTAGCCCGCGGCTGGATATGCGCGAGCCGCTGCGGCTGGAGTGCGAGCATTTTCTTGATTCGATCCGCAGCGGCACGGCGCCGCGCTCCGATGGCCGGGCCGGCCTGGCGGTGGTCAGGGTGCTCGATGCGGCCGAGCGCTCGCTGGCGGCCGGCGGGCAGCCAATGGAGCTGCGCTGATGGACCTGCGCGCCACGGCGATCATTGATCCCAGCGCCGTGATCGGCGATGGCTGCGTGTTCGGCGCCCACGTCGTGATCGAGGCCGACGTGGTGATTGGCGCGGCGGTTGAGCTGGGCCACCACGTCGTCATCGAGCGCGGCACCGCGATTGGGGCCGGCACCGTGGTCGGCGCCAACAGCGTGCTCGGCCGCCGCCCGCGCCCGGCCCGCACCAGCACCGTCAAAGTCCAGGCCGACCTCGCGCCGCTCACCGTGGGCGACGATTGCATCATCGGCGTCGGCGTCGTCGTCTACGCCGGCACGACCGTCGGCCCCCAGACGCTGCTGGCCGACCAGTCATTTGTCCGCGAGCGGGTCCGGCTCGGCCGCAACGTCGTCGTCGGCCGCGGCGTGGCGATTGAGAACGACACGACCGTCGGCGACTACACCAAAATCCAGACCGGCGCCTATATCACCGCCTACGTCGAGATCGAGGAGCGCGTCTTTATCGCGCCCTGCGTCGTCACGACCAACGACAACTTCATGGGCCGCACCGCCGAGCGCTTTGCGCAGCTGGGCGGCGCCAAGATTCGGCGCGGTGCGCGGGTCGGCGCCAACAGCATTCTCCTGCCCAACGTCGAGATTGGCGCCGAGGCCTTTGTGGCGGCCGGCGCCATCGTCACCGCCGATGTCGCGCCCGGCGCCGTGGTACGCGGCATCCCGGCGCGCGTAATCCGCACCGTCCCCGCCCACGAGCGGCTAGCAGATGAGCTATGATTCCAATTCTTGACACCAAAGCCCAGTACCAGGCGATTAAGCCCGAGATCGACGCGGCCGTCGCGGCGGTGATCGAGTCGGGGACGTTTATTCTCGGCCTCAACGTCAAGGCGCTGGAGCAGGAGCTGGCCGCGTTCACTCAGACCGGCCGGGCAGTCGGCGTGGCCTCCGGCACCGACGCGCTGCGCCTGGCGCTCGCGGCGCTCAAGGTCGGCCCCGGCGACGAGGTGATCACCACGCCGTTCACCTTCGTGGCCTCGGCCAACACGATCTCGCGGGCCGGCGCGACGCCGGTGTTTGTGGACATCGACCCGCGGACCTTTAACCTCGACCCGGCGGCAGTGGCGGCCGCGATCACGCCGCGGACCAAGGTGTGGTCGTCGTCCACCTCTACGGCCAGCCCGCCGATATGGACGCGCTCCAGGCGCTGGCGACCGAGCACGGCCTGTGGCTGCTGGAGGACGCCGCGCAGGCGATTGGCGCGCGCTGGCGCGCGCGGCCGGTCGGCTCAATGGGCGTGGCCGGCTGCTTCTCGTTCTACCCGACCAAAAACCTGGGGGCCTACGGCGACGCCGGCCTGCTGACCACCAACGACCCGGCGCTGGGCGCCGCCGTCGAGCAACTGCGCCGGCATGGCGGCCGCGATAAGTACAACGTTGAGGTGCTAGGCTACAACAGCCGGCTGGACGAGCTACAGGCCGCAATCCTCCGGGTCAAGCTGCGGTATCTGGCGGAGTGGACCGCCGCCCGCCAGCGCATCGCCGCGGGCTACGACGCGCTGCTCGCCGACACGCCAGTGACGACGCCGTGGGTCGCGCCGCACGCCAGCCACGTCTACCATCAGTACACTATCCGCGCCCCGCGCCGCGACGAGCTGGCCGCCCACCTGCGGGCGCAGGGCGTCGCCACGATGGTCTACTATCCCGTGCCGCTCCACCGCCAGCCGCTGTATGCGCCGCTGGGCCTCGCTGACGGCGCGCTGCCGCACGCCGAGGCCGCTGCACACGAGGTGCTGTCGCTCCCCATGTTCCCCGAGCTGACCGAGGCGCAGCAGCGCACCGTCGCCGACAGTATTCGAGCGTTTTATCGCCAACACTAGGAAGAACGATGCAGGAATCTTCAGCGTATTTAACTGTGCCACAGCGCTGGGTTGCACCAAAGACCGAGTGGCGCAGCCTGACCGAATATATTCTGTTTCTGAAGCAGCAGAAAGCGTACTCGTATGCCATGAGCTATAGCGCCGGTAAAACGGTGCTAGATTATGGGTGTGGTGCTGGGTATGGCACAGCGCTGATTGCTGAGGTTGCTTCACATTTTACTGGCGTTGATATGAGCACTGATGCGATTCGTTATTGTCAGGCTACGTACTCATTGCCCAACGCTGACTTTAAGACTATCACCCCTGACTATCAGCTGCCGTTTTCTGATAAAAGCTTTGATGTCGTGCTGTCATTCCAAGTCATTGAGCATATCCCGGATGTTGCGCAGTATTTAGCGGTGATCAAGCGGGTGCTGAAAGATGATGGCGTGCTGCTGATTGCGACGCCGAATCGCAAATATCGGCTGCTGCCGTTCCAGAAGCCCTGGAATCCCGAGCATGTGCGCGAATATTCCGCCGCGACGCTCAGGCGCGATCTGCTGACCACCTTTGGCAAGGTCGAGATGCTCGGGATGTTCGCTGATCCGGCGGTGACGGCGATTGAGCATGGGCGGGTCAAGCAGTCGCCGGCCACGGTGTATGTCCGTGGCCCGCTCAGCCGCCTGGTGCGCCGCGCGCTGCCTGGCCCGCTGCACGCTGGCCTGCAAGGGCTGCGGCGGGCGTGGTCGCAGCCGGCAGTGGCAAGATCTAGTTCGCCGCTCGATCCGGCGCTGCTCCAGCCCTACAGCCTTGATAATTTTGCCGTGCGCCCAGTCGCCGACAGCTGCCTAGACTTGCTGGGCGTGTGCCGAAAGTAGCGCGCCGTGCTGCGTAAAGTCGCGTGGGCCTTCGGCGCCCAGCTGATCCGGCTGGTCACTGCCTTTGTGCTGGTGGCGCTGCTGGCTCCCAGCGAGCGCGGCTTTCAGGCGCTGTTTGTCCTGATTCCAACGCTGCTAGCGTCGGTGAGCATGCTGGGCTTGCCCAGCGCCGTGCCAGTGTTTTTGCACCGCCCCGCCGCCCCTGACCGCCTGTTTCGCACCATGTGGACGCTCGCGCTGCTGATCAGCGCGCTTATGACGGTCGTCATGCTGCTGGCGCTGCCGTGGTTGACCGCCTACCTCAACTATGGCTCCGAGCAGCGCTATCAGGTCACGACTGGCCTGGTGGCGCTCGGGCCGCTCCTGTTTGTCCCGACGCTGCTCGGCGAGCTGCTGCGCGGCTGGGTGGTGGCGCGGCAGCGGATGGCGGTGTATGTGACGAGCCAGCTAGTCGCTGCCGGGACGCAGCTGAGCCTGGTGGCGCTGCTAGTGGTCGGACTGGGCCTGGGCGCCTGGGGCGCGATCTGGGCGACCATCGTCAGCGCCTGGCTGAGCCTGGCTATGCTCGGCTGGGCGGTGCGCCACGACGGCGCGGCGCGGCCGCTGCTGGACGCGACGATCATCCGGCCGCTGCTGCGGCTGGGCCTGGTGGCCCACGCCGGCAACGTCGTGCAGCTGCTCAACTACCAGCTCGATATGCTGCTGCTCAAGCCGCTGCTGGCGGCCGGCGCGCTGGCGGCGGTCGGCTATTACTCAACCGCCGTCGCGCTGACCGGGCTGATCTGGAACGTTCCCAATGCTGTTGCGCTGGTGCTGCTGCCGCAGGTGGCGGCCGGCCAGACCGCGCAGACGCCGCTGGCAGCGCGGCAGACCGTGCTGCTGGCCAGCGCCGGCGGCGTAGGCCTGGCACTGGCGGCGTGGCCGCTGTTTACACTGCTGCGGCCGAGCTATGCGCCGGTCCTCCCGGCTTTGCTGGCGCTGTTGCCCGGCGTCGTGTCGCTGAGCCTCAGCAAAGTCCTGGCGAGCGACCTGGGCGGCCGCGGGCAGCCGCGCTTTGCGGCGCAGGCGTCGGCGGTGACGCTGCTGCTCACCGTCGTCGGTGATGTGACGCTGATTCCGCGCTGGGGGATTCTGGGCGCCGCGCTGGTCTCAAGCGTCGCCTATACGCTGGCGAGCCTGATCGTGGTGCGCGCGTACCTGCGCGTAGCCCAAGTGTCGTGGCGCGCGCTGGTGCCAGGCCGCGGCGAGCTGGCGCTGTACTGGGGCTGGGGCCGCCGGGTGCGCCAGGCGGTCTGGCGATGAAAGTGTGTTTGATCGCGGCCGCCAATAGCGCCCACACCCAGCGCTGGGTCGCGGCGCTGCGCGGGCGGGGCGTCGCAGTAACGCTGCTGTCGCCTAGCCCAACCCCCGCGCCGCTGCCAGCCGCGCTGCACGGCGTGCCGATCTGGCCGCTGGCGGTTGGCCGGCCGGGCATGAGTCGTCGCCAGCGCCTCGCGGCGCTTCTGCGCGGCTGGCTGAAAGTTCCCGGCCTCCTCCGCAGCCTGCGCCCCGATCTGGTCCACCTGCACTCTTTGCCCAATCCGGTCGCGGTGCCGCTGCTGCTCGGCGTGCCAAACCTGGTGGTCTCGGCCTGGGGGTCGGACATTGTGCAGCGCGACCAGCGCAAAGCCCGCTGGTATCCGCTGCTGTTTCGGGCGGCCGCCGCGGTCACCGCCACCTCGCAGGATCTGGCGCGGGTGGTCCAGAGCTACGCCCCGGATGTGGCGGTTGCGGTGGTGGCGTTTGGGATCGATGGGCAGCAGTTTGTGCCAGGGCCGCCGCCGCATAACCCGGTTTTTACCTTCGGCGCGCTGAAAAATCTTGAGCCGGTCGCGGGCTTTGATGTGCTGTTGCGGGCCTTTGCCGAGCTTGGCCCCGGCCCGGCCGGGCGCTGGCCGCGGCTGATCATTGGTGGCGCTGGCTCGCAGCGGGCCGCGCTGCTCGATCTGCGCGACGCGCTGGGCCTGGCCGAGCGGGTGACGCTGCCTGGCCTGGTGCCGCACGGCGAGGTCGCCGCTTTTCTGCGCAGCCTGGACCTTTTTGTCATGCCCTCGCGCGCCGATGCGTTCGGCGTGGCTGCGCTGGAGGCGCAGGCCTGCGGCGTGCCGGTGGTGGCCTCGGCGGTCGGCGGCGTGCCCGAGGTGATCGTCGATGGACTGACCGGCCTGCTGGTGCCGCCCGGCGACCCGGCGGCGCTGCGAGTCGCTCTGGAGCGCCTGATGTTCGACGCCGTGACGCGGCGGCGCATGGCGCTGGCCGGGCCGCCCTGGGTGCGGCGCTGCTACGACTGGGATCACAACGTCGATCAGATGCTGGCGGTATATGCGCAGGTGCTAGCCCAGTGAACAAGCTGCTGCTGGTCGCCTACGATTTCCCGCCCCGCGGCGGCAGCGGCGTGTTCCGCGTCCTGAAGTTCGCCCGCTACCTGCCGAGCTACGGCTGGCAGCCGGTCGTGCTAACCGTCGCCGACCGCGGCCCGTTCGCCGACGAGCGCCTCCTAGCCGAGCTGCCGCCCGACCTGGAGATTATCCGCGTCGGGCGGCCCGGCGCCAGCGCTGTTGTGCCAAGCTCGGCCACGCCAGCCAGCGCTGGCGCCGCGTCCTCCTGGCGCGCCCGGCTGAAGCCCTGGCCGATCCCCGACCCGCAGCTGCGCTGGTTGCCCGGCGCCGTCAGCGCCGCCACCCGCCGCCTGGCGCAGGGCGACATCGCGGCGCTGATGACCAGCGGCCCGCCGTTCTCGACCAACCTGATCGGCCTGGCGATCAAGCGCCGCCACCCTGCGTTGCCCTGGCTGATGGATATGCGCGATATGTGGAGCGAGGGGCTGGGCCAGCGCCATCTGGTGCGCTACCGCCTGCACCGCGCGCTGGAGCTGCGCTGCCTGGCCCGCGCCGAGATGACCACGGTGGTCAGCGATGCGATCCGGGCGCTGACAATCCGACGGCTGGGTGTTGACGCGGCTCGCATCGCCACGATCACCAACGGCTTTGACCGCGCCGATCTGCCGGCGCTGCCGCCGCACCAGCCCGACCCCGCCCGGCCGCTCACGATCCGCTTTGTCGGCTCGATCAGCGACCTGCGGGCCGGCGCGACCGCCGGGCTATGGGCCGCGCTGGGCGCCGCCGACCTGGACGCCTCGCAGCTGCGCATTGAGCTGATCGGCGCATTTGGCCCTGTAGTCCACGCGCTGGCGGCGCCGCTGGTCGCGCGCGGCCTGGTCTCGTTCGAGCCATTTCTGCCGCACGCCGCCGCGGTCGCGCGCATGGCCTCGGCCGACGTGCTGCTGCTCGTCCTGACCGACGACTGGGAGGGCCGCAGCATGCACACCAGCAAATTTTCGAGTACCTGGCGGTCGGCCGGCCAATCCTGCTGCTGGGTCCGGCGGGCGAGGCTAGCCAGATTGTGGCTTCGCAGCAGCTCGGCCTCGTCGCGCCGCCGGGCGACGCCCCCGCCATTGGCCGGGCGCTGCAGGCGCTGCTGGCCGGGCATGCGGCGGGCGCGCTGCCGTTCGCGGCGGCTGCCCCGGCTGCGCTGCGCCGCTTCGAGCGCACCGAATTAACCGGGCAGCTCGCTGGGCTGCTCAATGATATTACGGGGAAATCCCATGCAGACGCTTGATCTCGGCTGCGGGCGGGCCAAAGCGCCCGGCGCCATCGGTCTCGATATCAACCCGCGCTCGGCCGCGGATGTGATCCACGACGTTGACCAGCTGCCGTATCCGTTTCAGCCCGACACTTTCGACCGCGTAATCTGCAGCGGCATCATCGAGCACGTTGATAGCATCGTGGCGGTCATGGAGGAGCTGCACCGCATCTGCCGCGCCGGCGCCGTCATCGAGATCACGACGCCGTACTTTACCAGCGTGGACGCCTGGACCGATCCGACCCACAAGCACTATTTGTCGTCGCGCTCGTTCGACTATTTCACCGGCGATTTTCCTGAGTATAGCTTCTACTCGACGGCCCGCTTCCAGAAGCGCGCGGTGGATATTCGCTTCTGGGCGCTGCCGCGGCTGGGCAACGTGCGGCCGCAGCACTGGCTGGGCGCCAAATGGCTGGCCGACCGCTTCCCCATGATCTACGAGCGCTTTTTCGCCTTCATGCTGCCGGCCCAGACGATCTACTACGAGCTGGTGGTGGTGAAATAGTGCGCGTCGGCCTTGATCTCCAGGCCGCGCGCGAGCAGCGCACCGGCATTGGCAGCTACGCCGCCGAGCTGGCCGCGGCACTGCCGGGCGCTGGCGTTGAGGCGGTGTCGCTCGACTGGGGCCGCGACCCGGTGATGCGCCTGCACCGCCGCCTGCAGTGGCAGCAGTGGGAGCTGCCGCGCCGCGCCCGCCGCACCGGCGTCGACCTGCTGCACTGCACCGGCTTCGACGCGCCACTGTGGCGCCCGCTGCCGACGGTCCTGACGGTCCACGATTTGATCGGCCAGCTGTTTCCCGAAAATCTGCCGCCGGTCGCGCGCTGGTACTGGTTGCGCTGGCTGCCCTGGAGCGTCCGGCTAGCCCGGCAGATCATTGCCGACTCGGAGCACACCCGCCGCGATATTGTGCGGCTGCTGGGCCTGCCGCCCGAGCGCATCACCGTTGTGCCGCTGGCGGCTGACCGGCGATTCACGCCCGCCCCGCCCGCCGCTGTCGCCGAGCTGCGCGCGCGGCTCGGCTTGCCGGACATCATGGCGCTGTACGTGGGGACGCTGGAGCCGCGCAAGGGCCTCGACACACTGGTGGCGGCCTGGGCCGAGCTGGCGTCCGAGTTGCCGGATGCGCGGCTGGTGCTAGGCGGCAAGCCCGGCTGGTACATCGCGCGCCTCGACGAGCAGATTCAGCGCCTGGGCTTGGCCAAGCGAGTGCAGCTCCTCGGCTACGTCGCCGACGCCGACCTGCCGACGCTCTACAGTGCCGCCACCGTCTTTGCCTTCCCGTCGCGCTACGAGGGCTTTGGGCTGCCGCCGCTGGAGGCGATGGCCTGCGGCGCGCCGGTGATCACCAGCGACTCATCATCGCTGCCCGAGGTCGTGGGCGACGCCGGGCGCTGCGTGGCGGTGGACGACGCCCCAGCGCTGGCGGCCGCGCTGCGCGACGTGCTCGCGTCGCCAGCGCTGCAGGCCGAGCTGCGACGGCGCGGCTTGGCGCGGGCCGCTGAGTTTACCTGGCAGCGCACCGCCGCCCTGACCGCCGCGGTCTATCGGCGGGCGCTGGGCGCGGCGGCGTGAACCTGTGCTTTGACTACAGCGCGGCGCTCCAGCAGGGCGCCGGCATCGGCCGCTACGGCCGCGAGATGCTGCCGCGCCTCCGCGAGCTGCTGGGCGACGATCAGCTCAGCCTGTTTACCAACAACGCCGGCCAAGTCAAGCGTGATCCGGCGCTGGCCGCGCTGCGCTGGCATACGGTGCCGTGGAGCAACAAAGTCTGGCGGCTGCGGGTTGCCCTCGACTATCTGCGGCGCGGTACTGCCGACCACTATCTGCCGGGCGTTGACCTCTTTTTTGCCGCCGACCATCTGCTGCCGCGCCTCGGCCGCGCCGCCGGCGTGATCAACATTCGTGACCTGAGCTATCTGACCCATCCGGGCTACCACCGACGCTTCAGCCGCGTCTACCAGCGCCTGATGATGCCGCACTTTGCCCGCCACGCCCGCGCCATCGTGGTGCCGTCGGCGGCCACCCGCGCCGATCTGATCACCTACTACCGCACGCCGCCCGAGCGCATCACGGTGATCCCCGAGGGCGTCGACGCGCAGTTTCACCAGCCGGTCACGCCCTCGGCGGTGGCGGCGCTGCGGGCGCGGCTGGGCCTGGCGCGGCCGTTTATTCTGTACGTTGGGACCCTGGAGCCGCGCAAAAATATCATCGGCCTGCTCGATGCGTTTGCCGCGCTGGTCGCCGATCCCGCGCTGCCGGCCGTCGATCTGGTGCTCGGCGGCGGACGCGGCTGGCTCTATCAGCCGACGCTCGATCATCTGGCCCGCCTCGATCTCGGCGACCGCGTGCGGCAGATTGGCTACGTCGCCGACGCCGACCTGCCGGCGCTCTACGGCGCGGCGGCGGTCTTCGCCTTCCCGTCGTGGGCCGAGGGCTTCGGGCTGCCGCCGCTGGAGGCGCTGGCCTGCGGGACGCCGGTGGTGGCGAGCAGCGCGGCCTCGCTGCCCGAGGTCGTCGGCGACGCGGGGCTGCTGGTCGACCCGGCCGAACTCACGGGCGCTGGCGGCGGCGCTTCGGGCGGTGCTGACCGACGCCCAGCTGAGCGCCCGCCTGGTCGCCGCCGGCCGGCAGCGCGCCGCGGCGTTTACCTGGGAGCGCACCGCGGCGGCCACGCTCGATCTGTGCCGCGCCGTGGCGACAAGGGGCTAGCCATGCAGATCGCGCTGGATGTCCGCGCCACCGACGCGCACTTTCCTGGCATTGCCCGCGCGACGCTGGGCTTGCTCAGTGGTCTCATCGCACTCCCCGACGATTTCAGGCTCGACCTGATCTGCAACGCTGACCGCCCAGCGCCCGCCGCCCGCGCCGCGCTGGACGATGCGCGGCTGCGCTGGCACACCGTCGCCGCCGGGCCGCTGAGCCTGGCCCAGCAGTGGCAGCTGCCGCCGCTGGCCCGCCGTCTGCGGCCGGCCGTCTGGCACGCGCCCTACTACGTCCGGCCCTTTCTCGGCCTGCCACCGACCGTCGTCACGGTGTTTGACCTGATCGGCCTGCGCGTGCCGGGCGCGCTGTCGGCCCGCGGCCGCCTCTTGTTTGCGCTAGCGCTGCGCTGCTCGCTCCTGACGGCCCGCGCGATCATCACCAGTTCCGAGGCGACCCGCCACGATCTGCTGGCGCTCGGCCAGGTGGACCCGGCGCGGCTGCATGTCGTGCCGCTGGGCGTTGAGCAGCGCTTTGCGCCGCAGCCAGCCGCGGCGGTCGCGGCGCTGCGGGCGCGCTATGGCCTGCCGCGGCGCTATGTGCTGTACCTGGGCAGCAACAAGCCCCACAAGCAGCCGGTGGTCGCGGTCGCCGCCTGCCGCGAGTATCTTCCGCGACCCCGCGCTGGCCGAGGTGTCGCTGGTCGTCGCCGGCCGCTGGGACCCGCGCTTCCCCGCTGCCGAGGAGGCCGCCGCCGCACTGCCCGGCCGCCTCCTGCTACGCCACGACATCGCCGACGACGATCTGCCCGCGCTGCTCAGCGGCGCCGAGGTGTTTGTGTTTCCGTCGCTGTACGAGGGCTTTGGGCTGCCGCCGCTGGAGGCGATGGCCTGCGGCGCGCCGGTGGTCGTGTCGAACCGCTCCAGCCTGCCCGAGGTCGTGGGCGACGCCGGGCTGCTCGTTGCGCCGACGGTGCGCGATATGGCCGCGGCGCTCTCCGCTCTGCTCCATGACCCGGCTCGCCGCGCCGCGCTGCGGGCCGCGGGCCTGCGCCGCGCCGCCACGTTCACCTGGCAGCGCACCGCCGCCCAGACAATGGAGATCTATCGGCGGGCGGCGGAAAAGTAGGATCGGGAATCAAAAGCTCGTCGGGGTGATGGGTGGCTTCAACCTTCATCACTCCGACGAGCTTCTGATTCTATGGCAGCTTTTTGCTTCCGTCCGGCTGCGGTGCAGTCGGGGGAGCCGCTTGGTGATCGCTCGGTGCTAGCCCAGCCGGACCGCGCCGGCCCAGTGTGCTCGCCAGTAGCTGTCGGTGATGGTCGAGAGCTGCACGCCCAGCCGCGGGGTGTTGGCCGTCACCATCTGGCCGTTGCCGACGTAGATGGCGGCGTGGGTGATGCCCCGGCCGGCAGTGTTGGCGAAGAACACCAGGTCGCCCGGCTGGAGCGCGGCCATATCCGTGATGCGCTGGCCCGCCATGCCAAACTGCGCGCTGGCCTTGCGCGGCAGGCTCTGGCCCGCCAGGCCGGCGACATACTGCGTCAGGCCCGAGCAGTCGAAGGAGTTGGGTCCTGACGCGCCGTAGCGATAGGTGCTGCCCACAAACTGGAGCGCCTGCTGCGCGATGCTGCGGCCCAGCTCGCTGCCGCCGCTGTCGCTGATCGTCAGGGCTGGCCGCGCGACCGGCGCGGGCGTCGGGGCGTAGCTGCTCTTGGTCGTGCCGTTGACGACCTCAGCCGACAGCCAGCCACTGGTGCCGCCGCTGGTGCGGATGTGATACCAGCCGGCCTGGGCGCCCAGGACCGTCACCGCGGCGCCACGGCGCAGCTTGGCAATCCGGGTGTGCTTGGTGCTGGGTCCGTTGCGCAGGTTGGCGACGGCGACCGTGACGCGCAGGGTTTTCGTGGTGGCCTGCGGCGCGCCCAGGCTCTGGGTGCCGCTGATAGCGCTGTCGGGAACCGTGAAGGCCGCGTCGCCGCTGCCGTTCAGGGCCAGCGCGGCAAACTGGGCCGCCACCGGGCGAGCCGAGGCCGGGCGCGGCGCAGCCAGCGGGGCGACGGTCAGCGTGGCGCCGACAGCGAGGGTCGCAAGAATACGAAATGAGGTGCGAAGTGTGCGGGAGGTTGAGGTGCTTTGAGCAGCGGCCGTGCAGCGCGGACGGCGGGCAAGCTTCAGCATGAGTTTTCCTTTTGCTCACACAGCGAACACGGCTGCGCAAACGTGATAGTAGGACCGAGCAGTCAAAGGACGGTCAAAAAACGGGGTCGCCGGAGCGACAGCGGGAGTCTACCACACCGCCAGGTGTCATGCAACTATCATTTTAGCTCGGCGGTGGCGCACAACCTGATAGCGCAGCCGTCATTCTGCGGCGGTTGTCGCACACGCGGCCGGTTTGCCGGTATGCTGTAGTGAGGAGGAGCACACAATGCGCAGACGACGGTGGCTGTACTGGCTGGTGGCGGGGGCGCTGATGGGCCTGGGGCTGGTGGCGCCGGGATTTGGGCTGCTGCCGACCGTTGTCGGCGTGCTGGCGGTCTGGTTTGTGCTGCCGCGCTGGGGTCCGGCCGGCATCTGGTGGACGCTGATCGGCTGCGGCGGCGCGCCGGCCTTGCTGCTCCTCGTCCGCCTAGCGAGCGCTGCTGACGCCGCTCAGCCCAGCGGCCCGCTGCTCCTGTTTGTGGCGGTGGCGCTGGCCGGCGTGGTGTGGGGTGTGCTGGCCAGCCGCGCGCGTCCGCGCTGAGTGTACATAAGGAGCGAGCGATGACCGATCTGCCACCGGCCTACTTTGGGCGCCAGGACGACCGCCCCGACCAAGAGTTTTATGCGGTGCCGCGCCTCGTAACGCACATCGACGACGCGGCGATCGCGGCGGTGACGCAGCTGTACCGCGAATATTTCCCAGCCGGCGGCGCGCTCCTCGATCTGATGAGCAGCTGGGTCAGCCATCTGCCGCCTGAGATCGAGTACGGCCGCGTGGTCGGCCTGGGCATGAGCGCCGCCGAGCTGGCCGCCAACCCGCGACTTCAGCTCGTCGGTGGTCCAGGATCTTAACGAGCAGCCGCAGCTGCCGTTCGCCACCGCTGAGTTCGACGGCGCGGCGATCTGTGTGTCGGTGCAGTATCTGACGCAGCCCATCAAAGTGTTTCGCGAGCTGGGCCGCGTCCTCAAGGTCGGCGCGCCGCTGGTCGTGACGTTCAGCAACCGCTGCTTTCCGACCAAAGCGGTCGCCGTGTGGCAGTCGCTGGATGACGGCGGCCACGGCCAGCTGGTCGCCCACTATTTCAGCAGCGCCGGCAACTGGACCGACATCGCCGTGCTGGACCGCAGCCCGCGGGGCTGGCGCCGCGACCCGCTGGTCGCCGTGGTTGGGCGCAGCGCCGGTGCGCTATAGGCCCAGCCGCGCCCGCACCCAGCGCTTCAGCCGCCCGAGCTTGATCTGCAGCGCCAGCGTCTGCTTGATCTCGGGCGGCAGGTGATCGGCCCAGTAGTGGGTGGTTTTGGCGACCACCGTGATCACGCTTTTGATCTCGCCCTTGACGGTGAAATTGGCGCCGACCGGCACCAGTACCACGTCGTCGCGGTGGCGCGCCTCGACATGCTCATCCACGATGGCCTCGGCGACCCACTGCGCCATCTCGGGCATCGGGCACTCCACCGCAATCCAGCCCGGCTCATCGGGGCGCGCGCCGAGGCCGCTGACCGCCTCGATGCCGCGGATGATCTCGCGGGCGTTGGCCTGGTACTGCGGGTCGCTGGGGTCGGCGTCGCGCGGCGCGGCCAGCAGCTCGGCGCGGTGGGCGGGGCCGCCAGTCTGCGCCAGCGCGCAGAAGCTGTCCCACATGTTGCTCCAGTCGGGGCTGCCGTCGGGCAGATATTTCATCGGCGCGGCGGCCATCGGGGCGTTGGTCGGTTGGTCGGGCATGCGCTCCTCCAGAAGTGCTCTCCCTCGTAGTTTAAGCGTTCTGCCAATTTAAGCGACGCCAGCCCGTGCTCAGATCGCCTCCAGGACCACGGCGGCGGCGTCGCGCCACATGACCGCGGCGCCCTCAACGACGGCCTCGGGGCCGGTGCTGAACACCGGGCGCCATGCTCGCCCGGCTGGCGGCGCGGTGACGGCGTGCTCGCCCAGCTGATACCTCAGCTCCCCGCGCAGATTCACTAAGATCAGCGCCGCAGCCCCGCCGCTGGTGCGCCGGATCGCCAGCGCCTGCTCGCCGATGGCCGCCACCGTGAACGAGTCGCGGCTGCGGCCCTGGAGCGCCGGGTGCTGCCGCAGCTGCAGCAGCTCGCGGTGCAGGCGGTGGAGCGCGGCGTGCTCGGGCTGCGCCAGCTCGTCCCAGCGCAGCCGCGAGCGCTCGAAAGTCGCCGGGTCCTGCGGGTCGGGGATGTCGTCGGCGGCAAAGCCGGTGAACGTTGCAAACTCCTGGCGCCGCCCGGCCGTCACCAGCCGCCCCAGCTCGGGGTGGTGGTCGCTGAAAAACAGCCACGGCGTGCTCGCGCCCCACTCCTGGCCCTGGAACAGCAGCGGCGTGTAGGGCGACAAGAGCAGCAGCGCCGCCGCGGCGCGATAGGCGGCCGGCGTGATGTCGTGGGCCAGCCGACCGCCCAGCGGCCGGTTGCCGACCTGATCGTGGTTTTGCAGGCAGTGAATAAACTGCGGCGGCGTGGTCGGGCCGATGGGCGTGCCGCGCGGCGCCCGGTTGTAGCGCGACTGCTGGCCCTCGTGGAACCAGCCCTTCTGCAGCGTCTGCACCAGCTCGCCGACCGCCGGGTCGTAGTCGCTGAAGTATCCGTCGCGGTCGCCGGCCAGCAGCACCCGCATCTGGTGGTGGAAGTCGTCGGCCCACACGCCGTCCAGGCCGTAGCCGCCCAGCGCCGTCGGCGTGACCAGCTTGGCCTCATTTCGGCCGTCCTCGGCGATAAACAGAAACTCGCGGTTGGCCGGCAGCTGGAGCCGCACCTGCTCGGCCATGTGCTGCAGAATAAACGTCTCACTGTGGTCCAAGATCGCATGCACCGCGTCGAGGCGCAGCCCGTCGAGGTGAAACGTCGTCGCCCAGTGTAGCGCGTTCTCGACAAAAAACTCGCGGACCGGCGCCGGCTCGAAGTTGATCGCCTCGCCCCAGGGCGTCGTGTGGGCGCTGGTGAAATACTCCGGCGCGAAGTCGCGCAGATAGTTGCCGTCCGGCCCCAGATGGTTGTAGACGACATCGAGCAGCACCGCCAGCCCGTGGGCGTGCGCCGCGTCCACCAGCCGCCGCAGGCCGTCCGGCCCGCCATACGCCCGGCTGGGCGCGAACAGGTTCACGCCGTCATAGCCCCAGTTCCAGCGGCCGGGAAAGTCGGAGACCGGCAGCAGCTCGATGGCGGTGATGCCGAGGTCGCGCAGGTACGGCAGCCGCTCGATCACGCCGTCAAACGTGCCGGCCGCCGTGAACGTGCCGACGTGGAAGCTCGTAGACCACCAGCGCCTCCAGCGCCAGGCCGCGCCAGTCCTGGTCGGTCCAGGCAAACCACGGGTCCAGCACCGCCGACGGGCCATGCACGCCGTCGGGCTGCCAGGCCGAGGCCGGGTCGGGCCGCGTCAGGTCGCCGTTGATCCGGTAGCGGTAGCGCGCGCCGGCCGCGACGCCCGCCACTGTGCCGTCAAAATACCCGCCGGGCTGCGCCGTGAGCGCGACGCTCTGCCCAGTGTCGTCAAGGATCACGTCGAGTGTCCGCGCCGCTGGCGCCCAGACGCGAAACGTCGTGCTGTCGGCCGTCCATTGCGCCCCAAGTCGCCCGGCTGCTTGCTGTGTCACTGCGATGCTCCCGCCGGCGCGTCCACGGGACAGGCCAGCCGATAGGTGCCAGGCGCCGGCTGGTAGCCGAGCGTGCGGTTGATCCGCAGCATGGGCGCGTTCTGGCTGTCGTTGTCGGTCCGAAGAAACTGTGCGCCGATCCGCTGGGCATACGCGACGCTCAGCAGCTTGAGCGCGAGCGCGATCCGCCGCCCGCGATACGCCGGCAGCGTGCCCGTCAGCATATGATGCACGGTGTTGGTCGTGGGGAAGTGGCCGAGCATCGCCAGGCCAGCCCAGGTCGCGCCGTCGGCGGCGATAAACTGGCCGTCGGCACGATACCAGCTGGCCTCAATCCTCTCGCGCACAAACTGCTCAAACGGCGGCCCGCCATCGCCAAAGCCCGGCACGTCGCGCAGCAGCTGGCTGTGGAGTTCGTAGAGCTGCCGCTGCGCCGCGGGGCTGCTGTCAAAGTCGGCCATCGTCAAAAAGCTGATGCCGCTCGCGGCGACCGTCGCCAGCACGTCGGCGAACGGCGCCGCGTCGAACTCGGCCACCGCCAGCACCGACTCGAAAATGTGCCGCTCAATCGTCGCGCCCCGCCGCTCGGCGAACGCCAGGCTCGCGCCGTCAGCGTCGCTGACCTCGGCGCCGACCACGCCGCCGCCCTGCGCCGCCACAAAGTCCCGCAGCGCCGCCCACAGCCGCCCGCCGATCCCGGCGCCCCGCCGCGCCACGTCCACGACTAGCCAGGCCCGCCAGCGCCCCGCCGCCTCCCACGGGTCGCGCCGCACCGCGCCGTACCCCAGCATCACGCCGCCCTCGTCGCACGCCACGATCTGCCGCTGCACCCGCCCCGCGCTCGCGCCGCGCTCCCACTCGTGGAGCTGCGCCACCGTCACCGGCGCCGGGCGCGTCAAGGACAGCAGCGCCGCCACCGCAGCGGCGTCCGCATTGAGCTGCAAGGGGCGAAGCGTGATCGGCATGCGAGGCTCCTGAAGCTGACTGCAATAAAGAAGCACCCTGATTTTATACAGGGTGCCTAGCAATTGGAGCGGGAGACGAGACTCGAACTCGCGACATCTCACGTGGAAAGCGAGTGCTCCACCAACTGAGCTACTCCCGCTCGTTGGTAGGTGAATTATACTAGCTGCTTTCCTGTTTGTCGAGCACATGTTTGACATATTGGCCAAAGCCGGCGAGCCAGCCCATAATGCGGCGATGCAGGTCAGTGTTGCCAGTGCCGCTCACTCGCACATGCACTGTGCCAAACTTTAAAGTGCCGTGCTTTTTGGCCACCTTGTCGGTGCGAGTATCAACCTGAGCCTTCTTAAATTGATCCTTCGATACGCCCGCAACCTCAGCCCAATAGCTTTCAGCAGCTTCAACGTCACTGTCGGGGTAAAGATACACACGTAGCCCGAGCTGCTGGCGTGGTACACCAAGACACCGCTCAACCCAAACGACAAACAGCCGAATAATCTGTGGGTCGGTATTGGCAAGCGTGATGTTATCTTGCGTCTTCGATCCCTCGCCCCAATACAGCATCAGGCCAGCGATGAATAGCTCGCGGTCACTCAGATTATCGCCGAGCATCTCCTGAATTTCGCTGGCAGCCTTGAGTTGTAGATCACTGATTTGGCTGAGATGGCGCGCACTTTTTGTTGCAGCCGAACGCACGCGAGCAAGCTGTGAGCGCACAACAGCTACACCTTTTACAGGATCGGGGCGCGGCTCGTTGCGCAGCCAGCCGCTGAGGGTGCTTTTATTCACGCCCAGCTCGGTGGTGATCATTTTGTAGGACCAGCCCTGGCGGCGCAGCTCCAGCGCGCGCTGGTGGGTGTGGGGGTCGCGGAAGCGACGCTCCTGATCAGCGATAGCTTTGTCATCGAAGCCGTCGAACGGAATATGCGAGACCCAGCGGCTCACGCTGTTAATGTGCATTCGTAGTCGCTCGCCAATCTCCCGTAGCGTAAGCCCCTCCTGCCGCAGCTTGATTGCCTCGGCCTTCAGCACCACTAGATCACCATGCTCTCGTCGCATACCCGCCTCCATAGTAGAACATTTATTCTTATTATAGCACTGGCATAGCTTAAGTCAAGCACTAGTTTTGAAAATAGCTCTATAGCATGCAACGGATATACGATGATATTAATTTAAATAATATGTATAATATGGATATGTATGCGTAGAACGTAGAGGATTGATATTTTGTGGGATACTAACCGTATCACGATGTGAGGGAGCAATGCTACTAGGCCCGTGGGAAAAAAACAGCGTCTATACCCAGGATTGCCTGCCGGCGCTTCGGGCCATGCCAAGCGACTGCATCGACATAGCGGTGACTAGCCCGCCGTACTGGGGACAGCGTGGCGATGGCGGGCTTGGCTCGGAGGCCGACCCACAGGACTACCTTGCGAACCTCACAGTAATTTTGCTCGAAGTGATGCGGGTGTTAACGCCGACCGGCGTGCTGTGGCTGAACCTGGGTGATGCCTATAACACACCAATCAATTGGCGCTATGAAGATCACACCTATAGCACGCTTGGCGCTGAGGGGACTGGCCTGAGTCCAACCAACTCTGCCTATACGAAAAACCGCGGTGGACGCCGCGCGTTTATTGACAAGCAAAAAAAGTGGCTACAGTATGGCAACCTTCTGGCGCTGCCGTACCGGATCGTGACAAACTTGTGCAATGAGGGCATCTATTTTCGGGGCGAGGTGATTTGGTCGAAGAAAAAAGCGATGCCGGAAGGAAGATGTCGGCGACCTCATCGCAAGCACGAGACAATTTATATTTTTGCGAAATCGGAGCAGCATACGTTCCGCATCTCGCCGCCGGTATCATCGGTATGGGAATTGAAAATTGACACTAACTCTACCCCACACACAAGTACATTTCCCGTTGATCTGCCGCTGCAATGTATTGGAGCAACTGGTATACAAACAGGAATCGTCCTTGATCCATTTATGGGTAGCGGCACCACCGGGGTTGCTGCGGTGCAGCTTGGATTTGACTATCTCGGATTTGAGCTTAATGAGCAAAATGCAGCGATCGCACGGGCGCGCATTCCAGCCAGGTCGTTAGCAGCACCAGTTGAATCATAACTTCTCCTGGAATCTTTCCCAGGCTTGAACAATATGAGCAGGAAATGGATCATCGCCAGCCTTTAGCGATGAAACATAAATTCGTTTGCCGCTGCGTGGCTCGCCATGCGAAGGATGGGTGCGTAAATTGTACGAATAGCACGCATCGAATGAGCCATGCTCTTCAATATAGCGTCGTTTATCGGATGGCTGCGTATGTGTACCTAATTCACCACGATTAACTAAGTCACCATGCGGCGGCGGGAAGGATTTCGAATCAAAAGTATACAAAAAGCTAGCGTAGCCTTTTCGCATCATTGCTTCACTACACGGCACATCGTCAGATACACGCTCGGCGAGGGAAGCTTTGCTGTGGACGCCGCCAAAAATTGTCAGTTTGCCTGCCTGCTGGTGATAGAGTGCAACGTCGAGTTTCGAGTCGCCAACCACGCCAGCTAAGCCCATCTCAGCTAGGGCTGCTGCTTTAGCTCCACCTGACAAGAGTGCGCGAATAATAATATTATGTGGTGTCAGGAGCGGCTGGTAATGGCGCTCAATGAATAGCTCCATTGCCTCGCCGCCAGCGCGCACCCAACTTTGCTCAGCCTTTGAGCGGCGATATTCCCGGAGGTACAAGCGATAAACGATGTGTTGATAAATATCGCTGGGGTTCAGGTCGGGTAATGTATCAAAGGCCAGCTCCAGCGCCTGGACAATCGCCTCTCTGTTTTTTAAGACGGGCTTGTCACTATTGAGCGCCGCAAAAATACGTGTAACCTCGCCCTCAACATACAAATATTGATCAGGCGTAATCCCTTCCAGCAGCACTGGCCGAATCTGTCCCTGCCACAGAAGTTGCTGAAGCACACCGCGCTCGTGGTGTTCAACGCTGCCCTTGATTGGTAAGGGAACCACGCCCTCGGCTCCGGGAAACCACCCGATATCTTGAAAAAACTGCTGCGGCTCATATTCCAGCGCGGCGAGCCAATCAAACAGTTCGATAATATCCAGCCGGCGCTCGGCGCCCTCAACTTTGGCAACATAGGGCTGGGGCTGACCAAGTTTGTCGGCCAGCACGGTTTGAGTGAGCTGCCGATCTTCTCGCGCACGTCTGAGCGCGCTAAGCAGTTGTACATATCGTGGATCATGAATAGTGCTCATGTAGCGAATGCTCACATAGCGCCATCGGTATTCCAAGATAGGATACAATAGTAGCCATATAGGTCTCCCTATTGGCATTAGCAAAGTGACGGGTAAGAGGTTAGCGATACTATACGTTTTGTGCAGCCCTGGTTATAAGGATTGCGGGCGTGTAGACTACATGGCATAGAAATGCTGGCGCTGCTGGGGAGGAGACTGCGATGCTGACCGAGGGACTGCCGATGGGGCCGCACGGATTTGGCGCGAGCCACGGCGCGACCCGCAGCGGCCGGCCGCTGACGATTCGCCACCTAACCTTTGGCGACGCCCCGCTGCTGGCCGAGCTGCTGGGCAGCCTCTCGCCCGAGTCGCGGTATCTACGGTTTTTTACCGCCCGCGGCATCCCCGACGAGCAGCTGTGGAGCGAGGCGGTGCGGCTCACAGACCTTGACCCGCGCATGCACGCCGCGCTGATCGCCACCACGGACGACGACGGCCGCGAGTGGGCGGTGGCCGAGGCGCGGCTGATCCGCGACGAGGACGACCCCTCGCAGGCCGAGGTCGCGATCCTGGTGCGCGACGACTGGCAGAGCGAGGGCATCGGCACGACGCTGTTCGATCTACTAATTCAGGTGGGGCTGGTGCAGGGGCTGCATCGGGTGTATGCGATTGCGCTGAGCGAAAACCGCGGCATGCGGCGGCTGGTCCAGAAGCTGGGGCTGCCCTACACCACCCGCAGCGACGGCAGCGAGATGATCTACTGGATCGGGCTGGTGGCCGGCGCGCCGCTGCCGGGCAGGTCGGGGCGGCCGTAGATGCCGAGGGCGGCCAGACACTCAATGACCAGGCCGCGCACCTCGGCGACTGATAGCGGGGTGGTGTCGAGGGTCAGCGCCGCGTGGGCGCGGGCGTCGGCGAGGCGGCGCAGCTGCTCGGTGTGCAGCCAGACCGGAAACTCATTGCTGCGCCGCGCCGAGATCGTGGCTGGGTCGGCCTCCAAAAACACCACGGCGGCCGGCTCGCCGCCATGCCGCCACAGCGTCGCAATGCCAGAGTGCTCCTGGGCCACCGCGCGGGCCGCGTAGCCCAGCGCCTGGAGGCCGCGCGCCAGCGTGGTCTTGCCCGCGCCGCACGGCCCGACGATCACCACATCCATTATGGCTTGGCCGGACGCTCGAGCGGAAACGACACCACCATACGGCGAATTCTCTGCTGCTCCTCGGCGATTGGTACCACCGCCAGCACAATCACGCTCATATCATCGTTGGGCCGCTGCTGGTCCAGCTCAACCGCCCGCTGCAAGATCGCCTCGGCCAGCTCGCTGGCGGTCGGATAGCCCGAAAGGTCCAGCGACTCCAGATAGTTGGACAGATTAATATCGGCGCCGTAGCGCACGCCGGCATTCATAATGCCATCAGTGAAGGCCACGAGGTAGGATAGCTCCTCAATGGCGTGCTGGGCGATGATCGGCTTGGTGTTGGGGTACAGCCCGATCGGCGACGACGGCTCGTGGTAGACGGTCATGCCGCTGGGGCCGAGAATATAGTAGGGGCAGGGATTATTGCGCGACATCAGGACGCAGCGGGCGTTGAAGTCCACCGAGAGAATATTGAGCGTCGAGGAGACCTGGCCGTGGCGATAGCCATACAGATAATCGTGGACCGCGCGGGCCACGGCGCCATCGCGGGCGCCATCCTTGAGCATCGAGATCGCCCGTGCCGTCACCAGGTTGCTCAGCGTTTTCGCGCCGCGCCCGCTGCCCTGGCCATCGGCGATCACAAACGAAAAGCCGCCCTGAGGCCGCTCGATAGCCTCAACTGTATCGCCGCTCTCGGCCGACGCATACTTGCTGACCTTGCTGACTGCAACCTGAAGCTCCAGCATTGCTGCTCAATCTCCTACGAATGTGGGCCGCATGATACCACAGCGCTTTGCTGGTATTCTTCTGCTGAGGAGCGCCCATGACCGAGCAGATTCTGTGGCCCAGCCTGCTGTGGCCGGCCGGCAGCCAGCGCGGCTGGCCCATTCCCGCCGCCGTCGTCGCCGACCTGGACCTGGAGGCGCTGGTCGCGGCGCTGGACTGGGACGGCCAGCACGCCCGCGCGATTCGCCCGGTGCTGTTTGAGCTGACGAGTGACCCGGCGGTGATCCGCCACCGCCAGCAGCTGATCGCCGACCTGGTGGCGCGGCCAGCCGTGACCGCGCAGCTGCTGGCCGTGCTGCCGCAGCTGGCGGCGCTGAGCTATGGCCCGGCGACCTGGCAGGAGGACTCGCCGGTGGTGGCGATTTCGAGCCGCCTGGTCGAGCTGGAGCGCCTGGTGCAGGCAATTGATGATCTGGCGGCCGTGCTGGCGGCTGCCGAGCTGCCGGCGCCGGGCTGGGCGCAGCTGGGCGCGGCCATCGCCGCCAGCGCCGGCTCCGCGGCGCTCACGGCGCTGCGCCAGGAGCTGCCGGGGCTGCGTGCCCAACTGGGCGCCGCTGGCAGCGTGACTGTCGGCGTCAACCTCGACGCCGATCTGCGGCCGAGCGCCGCCGTGCTGGTCAGCGTGCAGCGCGAGCAGTTCGGCGCCGGGCGCAGCCTGCTGGGCCGGGTGCTCGGTCACGAGGCCGCGCCGCTGGCCGGGACGGTGCACCGGGTGTCCCAGCCGCTTGGCGAACTCAACGGCCCGCTGCGCCAGGACCTAGAGCGGCTGCTGGCGGCGGTGGCCGCGCCGGTCGCCGCGGCGCTGGCACGCTACGGGCAGCTGAGCGCCCGCCCGCTGGCCGGGCTGGCCACTGAGCTGGCCATTGTGCTCGGCGCGGCCACGCTGCATGCCCGGCTGACCGCCGCCGGCATCGCGCTGTGCGAGCCACTGATCGCCGCGCCGGGCCGCGATGCGCGCTTCGAGGGCCTCATCAATCTGCCGCTGGCGCTCCAGCTGCTGCCGGTGCCGACGGTCGCCAACGATGTCTGGTTTGCGCCCAGCGGGCGGGTGCTGATCGTCACCGGCCCGAACCACGGCGGTAAAACTACGCTGCTGCGGGCGATCGGCCAGGCCCAGGTGCTGTTTCAGGCTGGCCTGCCGGTGCCGGCGCGGCGGGCGACGGTCGCGCCGGCCGACCAGATTCTGACCCACTTTCCGCAGCCCGAGAGCACGGCGGCCGGCGTCGGGCGGCTGGACGATGAGGCCGCGCGGCTGGCGGCGCTGCTCGCGGCGGCGACCGCGCAGAGCCTGGTGCTCTGCAACGAGCCGCTGACCAGCACCAGCGAGGCCGAGGCGCTGATCATCGCCCGCGATGTCATGCGCGCGCTACAGCTGGTCGGCGCGCGCACCGTGTTTGTGACGCACCTCCACGCCCTCGCCGCCGAGGCCGCGAGCTTCCATGAGGGCGACGAGGCAGTGCAGAGCTGGGTGGCCGGCGTGGACACCGGCGATGAGCGGCGGACCTACCGGATCGCGCCGGGGCCGCCGGCCGGCGGCTCGCACGCCGCCGATGTCGCCGCGCGCCACGGCCTGACCTGGCCGCAGCTGGCCGCGCAGCTGGCCGCGCGGCGCCGGGAGCGCTAGGCGGGCGCTCTAGCTGCGCGATTAACCATCATCGTTGGCGTTTCCTTGCTCGGCCCATCATCGCCGTCGAGCTGCACACCGTCGCAGAACTACCAGTGTGATACACTGGCGACCGAACATTGAAGCGCACTCATCGCCGGAGGCATATGTGACCAAGTCCATGCTGCGACGCCAGGGATCTGCAGCCACGACGTGGCTACCGGCCGCTACAGGATCGATTGGCGCATGGGAAGCTCGATCACGTCGAACGAGATGCTGCTGCGCGAACTCCTTGCGGCGCGGCCGTACATGGGTGGCCGCCTGCTCGACATGGGCTGTGGCCGACGACCCTATGCCCTGATCTATGATGACTTGGTTGAGCACAGCATTGGCACCGAGGTGGCGTTCTCGCCCCACGGCACCACCGCCGCTGACGCAATTTGCTTTGGCGAGCATCTGCCCTTCGCGGATGCCAGCTTCGATACCATTCTTTGCACCGAGGTGCTCGAGCACACACGCGCACCGTGGCATGTGATGGCTGAGTTCGCGCGCCTGCTGCGCCCCGGCGGCCATATTCTTCTGAGCGTGCCATTCATCTATCCGATGCACGAGCCGCCCCATGATTACTGGCGCTTCACCGGCTATGGGCTTGAAGCGATCAGCAGTTCGGCTGGGCTGGAGTTGATCGACATCCACGCCCGCGGCGGCACCGCCGCCGCGCTGTTTGTGCTGCTGGTCAATATGATGGTGCGCGCCATCAATCTGGTTAGCAAGCTGCTGCGCCTGCGCCGGCCGCTGCGCGAATCTCAGACTATTAGGTTTTTACTGGCGCTGCCACAGTGGCTGTTTCTCCGCCTGCACCCGGCGGTGCCACCCGAGGAGCACCCCTGGATGGCGGTTGGACTATTTATGGTCGCGCGCAAACCGGCTAGCGACATCAGCTAACGAGCGTATGCGATGAGGGCCACTGCGCTGTGAACACGCCGCGCCGCTTGCTGTACAGCGTGCTGTGGAAGCGGCGCCGCATGGGGCTGCGCCTGCGCGGCCTCGTCCTGCGAGCGCAGATTCGCCTGCTGGGCGGGCGCTGCGGGCCGCGCCTAATGGTCGGCGAGGGTGTGCGCTTCAAATATCCGCCGCACCCCGGCATCCAGATTGGAACCGCGGTCCACCTCGGCCCCCACGTCGTGCTGGATGTGCCGCCCGACGGTCGACTCATGCTGGGCGACCGCGTGAGTCTGACCGGCTACAGCGTGGTCGCGGCCGCGCACGAGATCGTGCTGGGCGACGCCGTGCTGGCCGGCGAGTTTGTCAGCATCCGCGATGCCGATCATGGGCTGGCGGCCGGCCAGCTGATCAGCCAGCAGCCGCTCGCGACGAGTCCAGTCGTGATCGGCGCCGATGTGTGGCTGGGCCGTGGGGTCGCCGTGCTAAAAGGCTGCACGGTCGGGGCCGGCGCGGTGATTGGCGCCAACGCCGTGGTGACGCGCAGCCTTCCGGCGGGTGCGATTGCGGTCGGCAGCCCGGCCCGCGTCATCCGCCAGCGCACGGCCCCGAATCCTTGACGCTGGCTAGCCGGCGGCTTATACTCCCCGCCATGAACAGCGGCAGATCATTGTGGCGCGCTCCTCGTGTCGCTCCCTCCGCGCTCCTATCGCCGATCTCAGCTCCGAGCCAGCCTGCCCCGCGGCCCTGCACAGGTGCGCGATGAGCGACGCCCCCGCCCTTGCTCGCCCGCGCCGCTTTCTGTGGCCGCGCCGGCCCCAGCGACCGCTGCGCCGCGCCATGCTTGCGCTGCTCCTGACCCTCCTTGTGACCCTGCTGACGCCCTGGACGCTGTATTTCTATCATCTCGCCGCCGCCGGCCGTGCGGTGGAGCACGGGCTGGTCTGGCCCACGCCCCGCCGCGCCGACAGCCTGCCGCAGGCCCGCGACGCCGCCGCGCTGGCGCAGGCGCGGGCGCATCTGGCGCGGGCGCAGCAGTGGCGGCCCACCGCCACGACCGCCCGGCAGCTCGGCGCCATCGCCGCCGCCGAGGGTCGCTGGCCGGCAGCGATCGCGGCGCTGGAGCAGGCCCGCGCGCTGGAGCCGGCCAACCCGCTGGCCAGCTGGGAGCTGGGCCTGGTCTACGAGCAGCTTGACCAGGAGCAGCGGCGCGCCCCCAGCCGGCCGCTGATCGCCAGCCTGCCCACCGCGCACCTCACGACGCCCAAGCAGCGAATTACTACCAGCTACTGTCAGCGCACCCTCCCAAGCTGCTACATTGGCCGCCGTGCGCTGGCGCAGCCCTACGCCGGCTTCGAGGCCAGCCCGCCGCACACCGCCCAGTTTTTACTCGAGCATCCGCCGGCGCTAATCACGACGACCGTGCGGCTGCCGGCGGGCGAGCCGGCGCTGCGCTGGCTGCTGGGCAGCGATCCGGCCGCGCACGACTGGGGTTCCGATGGCGCGACCTTCGAGGTCACGCTGGTGCCGCGCGGCGGTGTGCCCGTGGTGCTCGCCGCCCAGACCGTGGACGGCCAGCGCCTCAGGGCGGGCTGGACGCCGGGCGGCGCGGACCTGAGCAGCTGGGCTGGGCAGGTGGTCGAGCTGCGGCTGGCGACGAGCTGTGGACCTGCCGATGACTGCGGCGCCGACTGGGTCGGCTGGGGCGACCTCAGCCTGACCACGCGCGCCGGCTGGCAGGCCGCCGAGCGCGCGCCGTCGGCCGCGGCGCTGCAGGCCTGGCGCGCGGCCGGCGCTACCCCTGAGACCATGCAGGCCATCGCGGCCAGTGCGGTGCGGCGCGGCGACTATGCGCTGGCGCTGCGCTGGTATGCGCGCACACTGCCCCCCGAGCAGCCGAGCAGCACCGCGGCGTTTCTGCGCTACCGCCTGGCGGCGCCGCCGGCCGCGGCGGCCGAGCTGGCGGCGGCGGTGGCGCTGGATCAAGGCTGGCTGAGCGCTGATCTGCGCTTTCAGGCCTGGTATTTGTGGGGCCGCAGCTTGTACGAGCGGGGCCAGCCTGCGGCGGCTACCGTGGCGCTTGGCACCGCGCTGGCGGCCTATAGCCCTGGCATCTCGTCGCCAGCGACCTACGCTGATACGTATCGGTTGCTCGGTGTGGCGGCGCTTGATCTGAAAATGGTTGAGGTGGCGCGCGGCAACTTCGAGCAGGCGCTGCAGCTGGATGGACAGAATATGTGGGCGCAGATCGGGTATGCTATGACGCTGGCCCGCGGCATGCCACCGCAGCCCGCGGCCGCCGAGGCCGCCTTCACGGCGGGCCTGGCGCTGGCGCAGCAGAACCCGGCGGCCTGGACCGCGGTGATTCGGTTTTGGCAGCAGCAGGGCCAACCCCTGCGCGCGCAGGCCGTCTGCGTGGCGGCGCGGCGCCAAAACGTCGCCGTCGGGGCGCTGTGCTCAACGTAGGCTGCGCTGTGCTGCCCAGGTAAGGCGCGACCGGCGTGCGATCTCTGAGATTTTTAAGAGCCTGTTTAAGAAGGGTCATTCAAGGTCGAAATGTGATGTGTAGCTCGGGAAATTGTGCCGAAAGTAAGCCAAAATCTGCTCAGTTTCGCCATTTTTCTAGCACTTCTTGACCTTCTTAAACAGCCTCTAAGCAAAGTGATACCATAATGTGGTCAAAACTCCTTCGGGCCAATGTGCTCTATGCCATCGGTAGTCTGACGAACAGCGCCGCGCTGTTTTTGCTCATCCCCTACTTGGTCAACGCTTTGACGCCCCAGGAGTACGGTGCCTGGTCGCTGTTCGAGATTGCGTCGCTGCTGGTGGGGATGACAATGGTGGCCGGGATGGATGTTGGCGTGATGCGTCAGTACTGGCAGCTGCCCGACGAGGCCACCCGCGCGCGGCTGGTCGGCACCGTGCTGGTGATGGTGCTGCTATGGGGCGGGCTGCTGGTTACTGGCGGGCTGCTGCTGGTCGGGCTGGGCGTCGGCGCCAGCATGCCTAGCCCGCAGCACTCGTGGCTGCTGCTGCTGCTGGGCGCCTGGGCCGAAACGTTCTTGGGCCTGCTGATGGTGCTGCTGCGGATGCGTGAGAAGGCCACCTGGTTTGTGCTGATCTCAATTGGGCGGATGCTGCTATTTTTGGGCGGCGGCATCGGGCTGGTCGCGGGCGGCTATGGGCTGCGCGGGCTGCTCCTGGCGCGGCTGGGCGCCGCGCTGCTGGCGCTGCTGGGCGCCGGCTATCTGTGCCGCGCCTGGATCGTCTTTCGCATCGATGGGCCGGTGCTGCGCCGCGTCTTGCGCTACGGCCTGCCGCTGCTGCCGACCAGCGCCGCCTCCTATATTCTGCTAGCCTCCGACCGCTATGTGCTACAGTCGATTAGCACGCTGGAGGTAGTGGCGATCTACTCGCTGGCCTATAAAGTGGCGACCACGCTCGATATTTTAGTGACCCGGCCGTTTGCCACCGACTGGGGGCCGCGCCGCTTCAAAATCGCGCAGTCGGCCAACGCGCCCCAAAAATATGCCCAGGTGCTGCTGATCTACGTTTTTGCCGCCAGCAGCTTTGCGCTGGCAATCATTGCCGTGCTGCCCGGCATCTACGCCTGGCTGCTGCCGCCAAGCTATGCCGCTGGCCAGGCGGTCGTGCCGGTGCTGCTGCTGGCCTACTGCGTGTACGGGCTGAGCTATCCGGTCAACGTCGGCATCATGCTCAAAGATCGCACCAGCTGGCTGCCGATCGCCGGCTGGCTGGCTGCGGGGCTGTGCCTGGCGCTGAACTGGTGGTGGATTCCGCGCTACCAGCTGGCCGGGGCGGCCTGGGCGACGGTCGTGGCCTACGCGGTCTGGACGCTGACCGTCGGCTATATTTCGGTGCGGGTCTACCCAGTGCCCTACGATTGGTGGGCGCTGGCCAAGCTAGTAGTGTATGTGGCGGCCGGCTATCTCGGCTGCGTGACGATTGAGGCGGCGATCGCTTCGGTGCTGCTGGCAATTATTTTGAAGTTGGTCGTGCTGGTGCTGCTCGGCGCCCTCAGCGGCTACCTCGTGTGGCATGCGCAGCTCCAGCGCTGGTGGCAGGGCCGGCAGCGCGCCACGGCGGTGGCGCTGCCATGAAAAAGCTGCTCGTCGCTCTGCTGGTCCTCGCGCCAACCGTTCAATATCGGGTCGACCTGGGTCTGGTGAGCTTCGCGCTCATGGAGCCGCTCGTCGTGGTGGCGGCTGGCCTGCTGCTGATCGATCAGTTCAACCGGGGCCGCTTTGGTCTGCGGCTGCCGTGGATCATGCTGCTGATGGGGCTGCTGAGTTTGTGGGCGCTGCTGAGCGTGCTCTGGGCGCCGAATGCCAACGCGAGCCTGAGCGACGTTCGCAACTGGCTGGTGCCGCTGCTGGGCTGTCTGGCGCTGCTGGGCGCGGTGCGCCAGGATTGGGAGCGCCTGATCAGACTGTTCTGCCTGGGTGCCGTCGTCAATAGCCTGGTCGGCCTCTACCAGCACTTCACCGATAGCTTCCGGCCGTTTGCCACTGAGCTGTCGAGCTATAAGCTAGGATTCGCACCCTCGCCCGAGAGCAGCCAGTTTCAGTTTGTATCCTACACGGTGGGTTTTTTTCAGCACCCGAACAATTTTGCGCTGTATTTGCTGGTGGCCTTGCTGCTCAGTATCGGCCTGCTGGCGCAGGGGCCGCGGCGCTGGCTGCGCGGTCTCACTGTCGCGCTGATCGGCGCCGCGCTGCTGTGGACCTACGCCAAGACCAGCGTGCTGCTCGGTGGCGCGCTGATTGGCCTGCTGGTGCTGCATTGGCTGTTCCGGTCACAGCGGCGGTTTGGCTGCGCCGTCGTGCTGGCGACGGTTAGCGGGCTCGCCGTGCTGGTGCAGGTGGTGCCACTCGTCTCATCGAATGCCCTCGCGACCTTCCTCTGGCGCGTGAATCTGTGGCAGACCGCGCTGCGCCTGGTTGAGCAACAGCCGAGCATGCTGCTGCTGGGCCAGGGCTTACCGCGCTTTGGGATCATCGCGGCCTATCCGCAGCCCCACAATGTCTATATTTACTTGCTGCTACAGTATGGCCTGGTCGGACCCGTACTATTTTTAGCCAGCGGCATCTGGCTGCTGTGGTCGGGGTGGCAGGCTCGCGCCCGTGGCTGGATCGCCCAGTCAGCGCTGCTTGCAACGGTGTGGCTCGGCGGCCTCAGCTTTTTTCTCGTTGGGCTGGTCGAGTCAGACATTTTTGGAATTGAAGATCGGATGCTCTTTTTAGTGATGATGAGCTTCTTTTATGGTCTATGGCGCGACGTTTGGAGCCGACAGCCCCAGCCAGCCAGCGAGCGGGGAGCGCAGTATGGCCAGCCGGCTGCGAGTCCTGTGTATCACTGATCTCTTCCCCCTGCCCGAGCGACCGGCGCTGGGGATTTTTGTTGAGCGCCAGATGCAGGCGATCCAGGTCGAGGCTGATGTCACCGTGGTCGCGCTGACGCGGGTGTTTCCGCATGCCCGCCTGTGGACGCGGCCCTGGCAGCTGCGGGCAGTGTGGCGCCGCGTGCGGGCCTGGCGCCAGGAGCTGGCGGCGCTGCCGCGGCAGGCCCAGGTTGGCGCGCTGCCGGTCTGGTATGCGCGCTACACCTCGCCGCCGCGCCGTGGGTTTATGGGGCTGTGGGGCTGGTTCGCCTATCCGTTTGTCCGCCAGCTGCTGCGCCAGCTGTGGCGGTCGCAGCGCTTTGATCTGATCCATGCTCACTACGCCACCCCGAGCGGCGTGGTCGCGCTGCTGGCCAGCCGCTGGATGAACATCCCGGTGATTGTGACTGTGCATGGCATGGATGTGACCTACACTATCCACCAACATGCCCTCAGCGCGGCGATTATCCGCTGGGTATTTCGGCGGGCGTTTCGGGTGCTGGCCAATAGCACTAGCACCCAGCGGCTGATTATCGAGGCCGGCGCCGATCCGTCCCAGGTCGAGATTGTGCGGCTGGGCGGTGATCTCGCGGCCGGGCCGCCCGCCAGCGCCCCGTCGGCCGGCGGCCCGCTTCAGATTCTGTCGGTCGGCTACCTGGAGGCGCGCAAGGGTCACGCCTATGTGCTGCGGGCGCTGGCCCAGCTCCGCGCCGCCGGCCTCCGTTTTCACTACACCGTAGTCGGCGACGGCTCCGAGGAGGCGCGGCTGCATGCGCTGACGGCCGAGCTGGGCCTAGTCGACGTGGTGACGTTCGCGGGCTACCAGGCGCACACGGCGGTCGCGGCGTACTTTGCGGCCTGCGACCTGTTTGTGCTGCCAAGCTGGAACGAGGCCTTCGGCGTGGTGTACGTTGAGGCGCTGCATCTTGGCAAGGCGGTGATCGCCTGCACTGGCGAGGGCGGCCCCGAGGACCTGCGGGCGCTGGGCGACTGCATCGAGCTGGTGCCGCCGCGTGATGCTGATGCGCTGGCGGCGACGATTGCGCGGCTGGCCGCTGATCCGGCACGGCGCGCGGCGCTGGGCGCGCGGGGCCAGGAGATTGTCGCCGCGCACTTTACCTGGCAGCGCACCGCCCAGGCGACCCTGGCGGTCTACGCTGCTGCACTTGGACTGCATATCGCTGCGCCGCCCGCGCCGCCGGACTAGCGCTAGCTTATACTTATCGCCGGGCGACCTTCGATAGCTGGCCGCCTGCTCAGGCGGAAGCTTGAGATGACATAATCACTAGGGAACTATGGAACAGAGCACCTCGCGCTACGCCCCGATTGCGCTATTTGTCTACAAGCGGCCGGAGCAGGTTCAGCACGTTCTGGCCGCCCTCCAGCAGAACCCTGCGTTTGCCGCGTCGCCGCTGCATATTTTCTGCGATGGACCCAAAGGCCCGGCCGATGCCGCCGCCGTCGCCGCGGCCCGCGCGGTGGTGCGCGCGCTGGACCATCCGCAGCTGACGATTCAGGAGCATGCCGCCAACCGCGGGCTGGCCCAGTCGATTGTTGCCGGCGTCACCGAGCTGTGCGCACGCTATGGTCGCGCCATTGTGATTGAGGATGATGTGGTCGTGGCCAGCGGCTTTCTCGACTACCATAATCGTGCCCTGGATCAGTACGCGGCGGCGCCTCAGGTGCTACAGATCTCAGGCCATGTGTTTCCGTTTCCCAACCCGACCGTCACCGCACCGTTTTTCTTGCCGCTCGCCACGTCGCAGGGCTGGAGTACCTGGCAGCGTGCCTGGCAGCTCTTTGACCCGGACTCGCGTGGCGTCGCGGCGCTGCGCACTGATCGGGCGCTGCGGCGGCGCTTTGATCTGAATGGCGCCTACCCCTATACCAAAAACCTGCTGGCCCAAGTGGCCGGCCGCGGCAACTCGTGGGCGATTCGGTGGTGGTGGTCATTTTTTCAGCATGATGGGCTATGCCTCTACCCACACGTCAGCCTGCTGCACAACATCGGCTTTGGCATCGGCGCGGCCAACACGAAGGGCGCTGATACCTATTATAATGATCCCTTCTGGTCGCCCACTCGCCACATCGAACGTTTGCCGACCGAGATTGTGGCCGATCAGGCGAGCTATCGGCGGCTCCAGCAGTTTATTGGCGTGGCGTATGGCTCGTTGGCGGCCAGGCTGAAGCGCCGCCTCCGCCGCGGCCTCAATGCGCTTCAGGAGCGCTTTGGGAGCTAGGCGCTGCGCGGCTGTCAAGGGGTGTGTTAATATGCCCACGTTAAGCGGGCTGGCAAAAACAACGTTGGGCCTGGCGGCGCGAGTCCGCGTCGCGCGCGCGCTGGGCCACTGCCAAGTTGGAGCCGCGAGCCAGGTGCAGTTTTGGCGGATTCGGCCGGCCGCCGGGGCTAGCTTGGTCGTCGGGGCGGAGTCGCTGGTCGGCACCAAGCTCGTCTTCGAGCGGCCAGGGGCGCGCATTGTGATCGGCGCCCGCAGCTTTCTGGGCCTCGGTACGATCTCGGTCGCTGAGGCGGTTGAGATTGGCGATGATGTGATGGTCGCCTGGGGCGTGACGATCTCCGACCACGCCTCGCATAGCGTGCGCTGGTCCGAGCGGGCGCAGGATGTGGTGGCGTGGCGCGCCGGCCAAAAAGACTGGCAGCATGTGCCGATCAGCCCGGTGCAAATCATGGCCAAAGCCTGGATCGGCGTGCAGTCGATTGTGCTGCGCGGCGTCACCATCGGCGAGGGCGCGATTGTGGGGGCCGGGTCGGTCGTGACCAAGAGCGTGCCGGCCTGGACAATTGTCGCGGGGAATCCGGCGCGCGTACTGCGAGAGATTGGACCTAATGAGCGATAAAGCGTTGGAGAGCTGGGAGCAGGCGGTGGCGTGGCTGGTCAGCCAGCCGGATCAGCAGGCGCTGGTTGCGGCGTGCTACTTTGATGCCCCGCTAGCCGCGGCCGCCGCGCGCTTCTGGCAGAGCGACGAGTGGCGCACCGTGCGCTCGTGGCTGCCGCTGACGCGCGGCCTGGCGCTGGATGTCGGCGCCGGCAACGGCATCGCCAGCTATGCGCTGGCCCGCGATGGCTGGGCCGTGACGGCGCTGGAGCCGGATCGGAGCGACACCGTGGGCGTCGGCGCAATCCGGGCGCTCGCCGCGACGGCCGGGCTGCCGATCACGGTCGTCCAGGAGTGGGGCGAGCGGCTGCCGTTCCCGGACAGCTCGTTCGCGCTGGTCTACGCTCGCCAGGTGCTCCATCACGCCCACGACCTGCCGACCTTCTGCCGCGAGCTGGCGCGGGTGCTCAAGCCCGGCGGCCTGCTGGTCACCACCCGCGACCATGTGATCTCGGCGCCGCGCGATCTGCCGCGCTTTCTGGCCCGCCACCCGCTGCACGCGCGCTATGGCGGCGAGCATGCCTTTACGCGGCGCGCCTACATCGCGGCGCTGCGTGGAGCGGGCCTGGAGATCGAGCGGGTCATGGGCGCCTTTGACTCGGTAGTCAACTATGCGCCGCTCAGCCGGGCCGAGCTGCGCAACGAGCTGGCCGCGCGTCTAGCTCGGCTGCCAGGCGGTCGCCAGGTGGCGGCGGTGCTGCTCAGCCCGAGCTGGTTTGACCTCACGCTGCGGGCGCTGTCGCGGCTCGACCGACGCCCAGGGCGACTGATCAGCTTCATCGCCCACCGTCCAGCACACGCGAAGGAATCTTGATGAGCTATCTGCAACAACAGCGGGCCGCCAGCGACCATGTGTACAGCGTGCGGGAGCGCACGCTGGGCGCCGACCGGCTGACCCGCTATTTGACCTGCTGGCGTCTGGCCGACGGCATCAATCGCCTCGTGCGGGCCGCAGCCGGCCGCCTGACGCACGGGAGCCGCATTCTGGTGCTGTGTTCCGGCGAGGGCCTTGAAGGCTCGCTGCTGTGCGACCTGGGCTTTACCGACGTGACCATCGCCGATCTGTCGGCGGTGGCGGTGGCGCAAGGGCTGCGCCGCGATCCGCGGCTATGCGGCGTGGTGGTCAATGCTGAGCAGACCGGCCTGCCCGACGGCTCGTTCGATGTCGTGCTGGTCCAGGATGCGCTCCACCATCTTCAAAATCCGGTGCTGGGCTTCACCGAGATGCTGCGGCTGGCGCGGGTCGGCGTGATGTTTATCGAGCCGCATGAACTCGCTGATCGGCAACACGATTGGGACCCGCTGGGAGCGGCATGGCACCGCGGTGAACTATGTGTTTCGCTGGACCAAGAAGCTGATCGAGGATGTCGCGTCGAGCTACCTCGGGCCGGACACCTTCGATAATCTGAGTGTGACCTACTGGCATCATAACGGCGTTTATGGCAAGCTGGGCCGGCGGCTCGGCGGCGGGCAGATCGGCTTGGCCATCGTGCGCGCCACTAAATTAACGCTGGAGGGCCTGCTGCCGACCAAAGGCAACCATATCTGCGGCCTGATCGTGAAGCGGCAGCCATGACGACGGCCTGGATCACTGGCGCTCGCGGCTTTATTGGCCGCCATCTAGCCCACGAGCTTGCGGCGCAGGCGACGGCGGTGGCCGGCATTGGCCACGGCGCCTGGCCCGACCATGAGGCCGCGCAGTGGGGTGTGACGACCTGGCTGAACGGCGAGATCAGCGCCGCCAACTTGGATCGGCTGGTGCGCCAGGTGGGCCTGCCCGACCAGATATTTCATGTGGCCGGCGGCAGCTCAGTTGGCATGTCGCTCCAAACCCCCGAGGAAGATTTTCGCCGCTCGGTCAACTCGACCATGCAGCTGCTGGAGTGGGTGCGGACCCACGCGCCTGCCGCGCCGGTCGTACTGGCCTCCAGCGCGGCGGTGTATGGCGCCGGCCACACGCGGCCGATCAGCGAGGCCGCCGCGCTGCACCCGTACTCGCCCTACGGCTATCACAAGCGCATGACCGAGCTGCTGGGTGAGTCCTACGCGCAGCATTTTGGCCTACAGGTGGCGGTCGTGCGGCTGTTCTCGGTGTACGGCCCTGAGCTGCGCAAGCAGCTGCTGTGGGATTTATGTACACGGCTGCGGAGTCAGCCGGCCGTGCTGTCGCTGGCCGGCACGGGCCAGGAGGCCCGCGACTGGATATATGTCGCCGATGCAGCGCGGCTGCTTGCGCAGGCGGCCCAGCCGTCGGCGCCCTATACCGTGGTCAACGGCGGTGCGGGCCAGGCGGTCACTGTCGCCGAGGTCGTCGCGCAGCTGGGCGCGGCCTGGGGCTGGCTCCCTGAGGTGCGCTTTACCGGCGAGCCGCGCGTCGGCGACCCGCAGTATTTGGTGGCCGACCCCGCGCAGGCCCAGCGGCTGGGCTATCAGCCCCAGACCGATCTAGCGGCCGGCATCGCCGCCTATGTGGCCTGGTTTCGGCAGGCGGTGGCATGAGGGTCGCATTTAATCTGATCGGCGGCAGCTGGTGGACCGGCGGCGCGCGCTATCTGACCAACTTGCTGTCGGCGCTCGCCGAGCTGCCGGGCCGCCCGATTGAGCCAATTCTGTTCACCACCCCTGGCGCCGAGCCGCAGACCGTCGCGCCGCTCTTGCCGTATCTGGCAGCGCCGCCCGTCGAGCCGGCTGCGTGGAGCGCCGGGCGCTCGCGGCAGCCGCTGGGCCGCCTGGCCGCCAGCCTGGTATTTCAGCGCGACCGCGTGGCCGAGCGGGTCTTTCGCGACGCCGACATTGATCTGGTATTTCAGCATGCGGCCTGGTACGGCTATCGCTTTGGGCTGCCGACGCTGGCCTGGATCGCCGACTTTCAGCATCGCTACCTGCCCGATATGTTTAGCCGCGCCAACTACTGGCGCCGCGAGCTGGGCTACCACGGCCTGGCGGCCTGTGCGACCACCATCATGGTCGCCAGCGAGCACGCCCGCCGCGACTGTGAGCGCTTTTATCCCTTCGCCCGCAATAAAACGCTGGCGTTGCCCTTTGCCACCGTCGTCGACCCCGAGGTCTGGGCGCACGATCCCGAGGCCGTGCGCCAGCGCTACGGGCTGCCCGAGCGCTTTCTGCTGCTGCCCAACCAGTTCTGGAAGCATAAAAATCATCTGGTCGTCGTTGAGGCGCTGCGCCAGCTCAAGGCCCAGGGCCACCCGGCGGTCATCGCCGTCTCGGGGACGCTCCAGGATTTTCGTCACCCGGCCTATCCCCAGCAGGTCGTGGCGCAGGCTGAGCGCGCGGGGCTGACCGAGCAGTTCCGGGTGCTGGGCCAGATACCCATACGTTGATATGCTGGCGCTGATGCGGCGGGCCATCGGCGTCGTCAACCCGTCGCGGTTTGAGGGCTGGAGCACCACCGTCGAGGAGGCCAAGTCGCTGGGCGTGCCGGCGGTGCTCTCCGACCTGGCGGTGCACCGCGAGCAGGCGCTGCCGGGCGCGGTGTTCTTCGATCCGCAGTCGCCCGCCGCGCTGGCCGCCGCGCTGATCAGCGCCTGGGAGTCGTGGCCAGCCGGGCCGCGCCCTGCCGCCGAGCAGGCGGCGCTCGCCGCGGCCCAGCGCCGGCGCCAGGCCTTCGCCGCGCGCTTCGCCGAGATCGCGGCGATCACCGTGGCCCGCAAGGCCCGACCATGAGCTGGAGCATGGGAAACCTATGAATATTCATCGTCTGTATCGTCCGTTTCAACGGTTTTTTCGGCGGCGGCGCATGGAGAAGCTCTGGCGTACCTTTAAACTCACGCCGGCCACCCAGGTGCTGGATGTTGGCGGCGCCGAGTGGAACTGGTCGTTTGTCCCCGCGATGCCTGATCTGGTGGTCCTCAACCTAAGCGCGCCGGCCGAGCGCCAGGCCCGCTGGCTGGTCGCCGATGGCTGCCGCCTGCCGTTTGCCGATCAGTCGTTTGATCTGGTCTACAACAATTCGGTCATCGAGCACCTCCACACTTTTGCGCAACAGCAGGCGTTTGCCGCCGAGGTGCGCCGGGTCGGGCGGCGCTACTATGTTCAGACGCCCAACCGCACCTTCTTTTTCGAGCCGCACTTTCTGACACCGTTTATTCACTGGTTCTCGCCCAAGCTACGCCGCCGGCTGCTGCCATATACGGTCTGGGGTTTGCTCACCCACCCATCGCCGGCCCAGTGCCGCGCGATTGCCGATGAAATTAGGCTGCTGGATGAAGCTGAGGTCCGCCAGCTCTTCCCAGATGGCGAGGTCTGGCACGAGCGGGTGCTGGGCTGGACAAAATCTTTGATCGCGATTAAAAACACGTAGGTGTGGCCCCGCAGCGGCGCGGGCGACAGGGAAGGGCCAAATTAAATGCTGGGGTGTGAATTTCAACGGTTCGAGCGGTCGGGTGGGCGGGGCGCTGGCGCATGAGCGTGAGCCTCCCACGGGTCCAGGTGCTAAGCGTGGGCATCAGCGCGCTGACGTTTGAGCGGGCGCTGGCGGTCATCGGTGGGTGGATTGCGCGGCGCGAGCGGCACTATGTGAATGTCTGCACAACCCACACGGTGCTGGAGTGCTACGACGCCCCGGCGCTGGCGACGATTGTCAACGGCTCGGGGCTGGCGACGCCGGATGGCATGCCGCTGGTCTGGCTCGGGCAGCGCGCTGGCCACCCGGTCGAGCGCGTGTACGGCCCCGATCTGATGCTGGCGCTGTGCGCCGCCGGTCAGGCGCCGGGCTACCGCCACTTTTTCTATGGCGGCGCGCCAGGCGTGGCCGAGGAGCTGGCGCAGCGGCTGCAGGCCCAGTTTCCACAGCTGGCCATCGCCGGCTGCTACACACCGCCATTTCGCCCCCTGACGACCGACGAAACTCACATGGTGACCGAGCTGATCAATGGTAGCGGCGCCGACATTGTGTGGGTCGGACTAGGTACGCCCAAGCAGGATTACTGGGTGGGCCAGTTTCGGCCGCTGCTGACAGCGCCGGTCCTGATCGCGGTCGGGGCCGCCTTTGATTTTCACACTGGGCGAGTGCGGCAGGCGCCCCCCTGGATGCAGCGCCGCGGGCTGGAGTGGCTATTTCGCCTGACCCAGGACCCGCGGCGGCTCTGGCGGCGCTACCTGCTGGGCAACCCACGGTTTATATGGCTCTTGGGAAAACAATGGTTGCGCAAGCACGTGCCGGGCGCTTCTCCCCCGAGTCCGGATAGCTAGGCGCTACGTTGTGGCGTCAAAGGAGCATGCTATGCTTGAACGGGTGGCGCGCCGGCTGGCGCGCAGCGTCCTGATCTGGGATGTGGTACTGACCCTGCTGTGCTTATACAGCACGACCTTAATCCGCGGCTGGATTAATATTGGCACTCCTGGCATCTCAACTGAGCTGCCAGCGCCGCTGTACGCGCTGGTGGCCGGCGTGTGGATCGTGGCGTTCTTGTTCTTCACCCCGCAGCGGGCCTTGTTTGTGCGGCCGCTCACCGAGGCACTGGGGCGATTGCTGGCGGCGCTGGTCGTGGCGATCCTGAACTTTGCTGGGCTGCTGTTCTTCTCATTTCGGGATATGTCGCGGCTCCAGTTTGGGTACTTTGCGCTGGCCGACTTGGCCGTGCTGCTGGTGGCCCACCTCGTCATTTATTTGTACGCCCACCGCACCGGCCACGCGCGCTCCCGCCGGGTGCTGATCGTCGGTGGCGGCGCGCAGGCCCAGCTGCTGATCGAGGAGTTTAATCGGCGGCCCTGGAGTGGCATGGGCGTGGTCGGCTGCACCAGCGATGAGCCGGTGGCGGGCGTGCCGCTGCTGGGCACGGTCGCTGAGACTCCGACCGTGGTGAGCGCTAGCACCATTGATGAGGTCATATTTGTGATTCAGGATCAGGAGCAGATCGCCACGCTCTCGCTGGCAATGCAGGGCCTGCCGACCATGATTCACATGGTTCCCAGCATGCTAGACCTGTCATTTCCCCGCATTCCAGTGCAGTCGCTCGGCGGCGTGCCGCTGATCAGCCTGCGCGAGTTGGCGCTGACCGATGGCCAGCAGCTCATCAAGCGCATGTTTGATACGGCCGGCAGCCTGCTGCTGCTGACGCTCCTCAGCCCGCTGTTCGCACTCATCGCGCTGCTGATCAAGCTCGACTCGCCCGGCCCGATCTGGTTTTGGCAGGAGCGGGTTGGCGAGCACGGCCGGCACTTTTTTATGCTGAAATTTCGCACGCATGGTTCACGGCGCCGACAAGCAGTGGCAGCAGGTTGCGCAGCGCGATGCCGCCGGCAACCTGATCCATAAGCAGCACAATGACCCGCGGATTACGCCGCTCGGGCGGGTACTGCGGCGCCTCAGCCTCGACGAGCTGCCGCAGCTGGTCAATGTGCTGCGCGGCGATATGAGCCTGGTCGGCCCACGCCCCGAGATGCCGTATATGACCGCCGAGTACCAGCCCTGGCAGTGGCAGCGCTTTCGCGTGCTGCCGGGCATGACTGGCTGGTGGCAGGTCAATGGCCGCAGCGGCCGCCCCATGCACCTGAACACCGAGGATGATCTGTACTATATTCAGAACTATTCGTTCTGGTTGGACCTGAAAATTCTGTGGCGCACCATCGCCGTGGTGCTGAATGGGCATGGGGCGTTCTCAGCCAGGATTTTGTGGTACAGTGTACGATCCTCCGTTTAGCCAGACGCTAAGTAGATCATAATATGTTAGGATAGCTGTGGACGAGCGTGAACTTGATCTTCGGCCGCTGGTACGCCCGATCATCCAGCAGTGGCGGCTGATTTGTTTGATAACCCTGGTGTGTGGCTCGCTAGCGGCGGGCCTGAGCTTCGAGCCGCACGCCGAGCTATGAGGCGCAGAGCCAGGTCGCAATTTCGCGGCTCCAGACGCAGATCGATCTCCAGTCAAACTTCAAAGAAGAGCAGCCCGATAAAATCGATCCGATCGCGCTTCGCACTGGCCTTGTGAGTCTCGGCAAGAGCGGCAGCATTGCCTTCGATGTCATCGCGGCGCTCGGCGACCGCCTCCCGAGCTACCTGCGCGAGCCGCGGCAGCTGGTTGGGATGGTCGATGTCCAAGCCACTGGCAACACGACCCTGATCCAGATTCAGGTGACGGCCAACTCGCCCGAGATTGCGACGCTGATCACCAATGCCTGGGCTGCGGCCTTCGTTAATCGGGCGAATAGTGCGTTTGCCAAGACCACGCAGCGGCCCGAGCTGAGCGCGGAGCTTGATCAGGCGCGGCTGAAATACGATGAGCAGCAGCAGCTTTTGGCCTCCTCGCAGCTGCCCGGCGATGTTATGCGCCTGGAGCGCCAGACCACTGATCTTGCGACGCTGATGAGCAGTGTGCGCCTTGCTCAGCTCCAGGTCATCACCGATACGCTGAAGCTTCAAGCGGCGCAGCAGTCAACGTTCCTGGGACTCTCCAGCACCGCCCTGCTCACGAATAAAACCGATGCCCTCGTGGCCGCCCGCCAAACAGGTGTCGAGCGCCTCAGGGAGCACTATAGCCGGCTGAATCGGCTGCTGCTGCTGCGCGAGAGTACGCTTGGCTTTCAGCAGCAGCTTAAAGATGGCTCGGCGGCTGGCAGCAGCTTGGCCTACCTGCTGCTGAAGGCCGAGCTTTTTGCTGAGCCGAGCGAGGCCGGCCCCACTATTCAATTTCAGGCCCAGAGCAGCGATGTGCCAACCGTGGACGATCTCAACGCGCTGGTGGCAACCATCGATACACAGATTCAGAACACCCGCGCCACGATTGCGACGCTGAGCACCACGCTACAGACGCAGATTAGCCCCGACGACCTGCTGGCGACCACGCCCAGCACGGCCCTGGGCCAGCTCAAAAGCCAGGCCTTTGATATGACCGGGCTGCTCGATACGCTGGTCGTGAGCCAGACCGGCCAGCTGGTCGGCGATGCGCGGCTGCAGGCTTTGGAGCGGCAAAATCAAGCCCTGCTCACCGAGCTTGAGCAGAAGCGCGGCCAGCTGTTTGTACTCCTCAACGAGCGCAACCTGGCGAAAGCAAACTATAGCTCGATTGCCGCGCGGCTGACCGAGGTGCAGGCGGCGAACGCCGGCGATGATACCGTGGTGCGCCTGGCCGGCGTCGGCGTGATCACCGGCGTGAGCCGCCACACTGCCAAAAATACGCTGCTGGCGACGCTGCTGGCGCTGCTGCTCAGCACCGCCGTCGTGGTCGCGCGCGGCCTGGTGTTGCACTGGCGCAGCCCGACCGTGCGCAGCCCGGCGCGGCCCAGCGCGTAGCCGCGGCGCGGCATGCGACCGAAACTCCGCACCTGGCTGCGGCGCTGGGACCTGTGGCTGTCCCCCCGACAGCCACAGGTGCTTCTGGTGCTGGCCGCGCTCCAGGGCCTGCTGTTCCTGTGCCTGTTGCCACCCTGGCAGCACTATGATGAGCCAACCCACTTCGAGTACGCCTGGCTGATCGCACACCGCCATGCGCTGCCGGCGCTTGGCAGCTATGATCCGGCGATGCGGCGCGAGGTCGCTGGCTCAATGCTGGCCCACCAGTTTTATTGGAATTTGACTCCGCCCCAGCTTTTTGACGACGTGACGCCGCCGGATATCGGGGTGTCCGAGCTGCAGCATCAGCCGCTCTACTATCTGCTGGTGAGCGGGCCGCTGTGGGCCGCGCAGGACTTTGACATAACGACGCAGCTGTATGTGGCTCGCACGGTCTCGCTGCTCCTCTACCTGCTCACTGTCTGGATCAGCTGCCGGGTGATGGCCGAGCTGGTCGGGCCGCATCACCCGCTGCGGTGGGCGGTCCCGCTGGGCCTGATTCTGCTGCCGACGCTGGCGGATGTCGGCACGGCGGTTAACAATGATGCGGCCGTGCTGCCCGCGGGCGCGCTGGTCGTCTGGGCGATGATCCGCTGTCTGCAGCGTGGCCTCGGCTGGCGGCGGGTGGCCGCGCTGGTCGTGGCCGCCGCGGTGGCCGCGCTGACCAAGAATACCGGGGCGATTGCGCTGCTGATCGCGCCGCTAGTGCTTATCGTGCAGCTGTGGCGCGAGCGCGGCTGGCGCTGGCGTTGGCTGGCCCTGGGCAGCCTGGCGGTGGTGCTGCTGGGGCTAGGCCTCGCGCTGCGCTGGGACGATGCGGCCTACTGGTATCGCTCGGCCGACCACCCGCAGGTGACCGCCACTCGCAGTCGCTCGGCGCTGGCGGCTGGCGGCTGGGCGATTGCTGCGGAGCCGCTCACGAAAAGTAGCTGGGCCTACCTGCTCAACCCGGTGCCACGCGCGCTGCTGCCGGAGCTGCGCCGCCACACGGTCACGGTCGGCGGCTGGGTGTGGGCTGATCGGCCGACCACGATCTACGCGCCGAGCCTGGTCTGGGGCCTGAGCAGCCCGCGGACGCTCACGCAGCAGACGATGCCGATCACTGTGACAACCACGCCGCGCCTGGTGGTCCAGGAGCTAACGGTGCCGGCCGGGACCGGCGTGCTCTACTATGCACTGTTTATCAACCTGCCCGCCGCCAGCCCAGGCGCCGGGCGGCTCTTTGTCGCGCAGCCGTTTGTGGTCGCGGGCGCATTTCCGGCCGGGAGTGCGCCGCGCTTTGACTTGCTGGCCGCGGTGGCGGGCATGTGGGACGGCCGGGCAATCACCAATCTGCTGCGCAATGCTGGCGCCGAGCGACGCTGGCCGCGCCTCGCTCCTGGGTTTGCCCGGCTGCTCGGCGGGCGCGGCGGCGATAGTGGGCAGCTGCTGGCGGCGCTCCTGGACTGGCGCGAGCACCTGCCGCGGACTGTGGCGGGTGCGCTGCCGGCGCTGCTGCGCGGCTGGTTTCTGCGCTTTGCGTGGGGCCACGTGGGGCTGCGTGGCGCTGGCTGGGATGTGCTGGTGGTGGGGCTGCTGCTGGGCGCGAGCGCGGGGGCCGCGCGCTGGTATCGGCGGGCGCGACCGGGGCTGCGGGTGGTGGCGGCGCTGCTGGCCGTGCTGGGTGCGGCGATGTGGGCCGTGGCGCTGGGCTGGTCGCTGCCGACGCTGTGGGCGTCGCCGCCGCTGCCGGCCGCGCGCTACACATTTCCCGCGGCGCTCCCAATGCTGCTGCTGCTGGTCGCCGGCTGGCAGCAGCTGGACCGCCGCCGTGGGCTGGCGCTGGTGCTGGCGGCGCTGGCGCTGCTTGACCTTGTCGCCATCTGGACGATCTGGCATTTTTACGCGACGCTGCCGGTTACATAACGCTCGCAGCGGCGGAAAAGATGCTCCGTGTGGCGGGGCCGACAGCTAGGTGCTGTCGGCCCCGCGGCTGCTACGGTAGCCGGACCAGGTAGACCGGGCTAAACCCGACCTGCACCGTCACGGTGCCGTTGGCGACGCTGGTGGTCAGCGGCGCGCCGTCGCGATTGTAGGCGGCCACAAACTTGGTCTGCGGGATACTGACCGGGATCGGGCTGGTCGCCAGGCCGTCAACGCGCCAGGCCACGTCCACCAGCTGGCCGGGCTTGCTGAAGCGATAGGCCTCGACGCCCGCCGCGTAGCCAACGCCGGTCGGCGGCAGGCTGGTGCCGCGCAGCTGGCTGCTCAGCGTCTGGTAGGCAACAAAGGATGGCCGGGGCGCTTGGCTGCTGTCGAGCAGTCCGCCGTTGCGCCAGCCTGGCCCATCGATTGTGTACCAGTTGATGGCGGTGATGCCAGCGCTAGAGTGCGCACGGACATGCGGGCCATATGATCGGCCTGCGCCTGATAGAAGCTCGCCGTTGGGGTGGTGCAGACCGCTGGGTATGATGACGGTGGACACATGAACGATGTTTCATTAAAGAAGAGCGGCTTGCTCACGCCGTAGCGCGCCATGACGTTGCGCAAAAACGCGGGCTTGCCAACCGCCGGGCCACCAAGATCGCTCCAGCCGCCGCCCTGCCTACCGCTGTAGTCCAAATTCTGCCCGGTGTAGGTGCTATAGCCATGATAGGCCACCACATCAAAGGCCGGCGCGGCGCCCGCTCGCAGAACCCCCTCCAGGAAGTTCTCGGGGTGGCCATGTCCTGGCGTGGTCGTAAACGAGCTTGCCAGCAGCAGGCCGCCCAGCAGCACATGGGCATACGGGTCGGCGCGGCGGATGGCGGGGCCAACGACCTTGAGCATCTCGCCGTACACTTCGCCACCATAGTACTGGTCGTCGATGTTGCCCCAGCAGCCAAACACGCTGTCGGCGGGCAGTAGCCGCGGATCAACGTCCACCTCGTTGCCCAGCTCCCAGTAGTGAACATTGAAGGGCGGCTGGCTGTAGCGCTTGATCAGGGCCGTCATGAAGGCGGCAAAGTCGGCATAGCGGTCGGCGCGTAGCGGGCTACAGCTGTTGGCGATCGTCGTGGCCCAGCGCGGATAATCATCGACGACCACCGTCACATTGACATTGAGTGGCTGGAGGCTGCGGAGGCGCTGCTCGAACGCGGCGGCGGCGGTCCAGTCATAGGCGCCGCCCTGCTGCGCTTGAATCTGGCGCCAGCTCAGCGTATTAATGCGGACCCAGCGGCTGCCGAGCGTCTGGAGCTGCTGCTGGAGCGAGGCGGCTGGCAGAATGCCAAGCGACTCAACGCCGAACGGCGATGACCAGGTTGACTGCTGGAGCATCAGCGGCAGATAGATCGGTGTGACGGCGCTGGGGGCGGTGACCTGCGCGGCCGGCGCCGGCGCTGGGTAGGCAGTCAGACCGAGACAGATTACAAACAACAGTGTGATAGTCATGCGCATGTAGAATAGTCTCCAATACATACCAAAGGAGGAGGCAGCAACGCTGTTGTGGATACAATAAGTGTACCATGCTGACTCGCTGGGAGCAGCTGAAGCGCGGCCGATAGCCCACTGACAGTTATCAGCGGACGAGCGGAATATACACTGTGCTGCACGGGTAGCTGGCGGAGACGCTGTGTGCTCCGCCAGCGAGGTTCAGCACCTCCAGAGCGCCGGCACGGTAGTGGACGCGGCTGCCGGACGACTCATCGGCCTGGATTGGTTGGCCATCAAGCTGCACGGTGGCGCCGCTGGGCACCGGAATCCTAAGCGTGCCAGTGGTCTCAGCAGGCGCGCTGAGGGTCAGAGCAAAGCTGCCGCAGACCGGCTGCTGCCAGCTGACCGCTAGGTTTGATTGATTAAACGGAATCGTGCCGCGTGCCCAGGTCAGCCCAGCTGGCTGCGGGGCGACGACCCAGGTGCGCCGATCCTGCTGCTGGGCGCCGAGGAGATAGCTTGATAAATACCAGGTCGGCGCGCCGCCCCAGGCATGCGAGAGGCTGCTATCGATGCGCTGGTCGCTGGTGAATGTTTCCCACCAGGTCGTTGCGCCGCGTGCCAGCAGGCGGCCGTACTCGTGGTGGATCAGCGTGCGGGCGGCGCTGGCCTGCCCGGTCTGGCCCAGCCCATCGAGCACCCAGTAGAGGCCCGAGATCTCAGCGACGGCGTAGCCGGCAACCCAGAATGGCTCAACCTGGTCAGCCAGCGCGGTGCCGACGCTGGCCTGGCGCGCGGCGGGGACAGCGCCGTAATGCAACGCCCAGGCCTGGGCCTGCGGCGCCGGCCGCCGTAGCCGCGTCGGCAGCCGACTCGCGGTGTAGCCTTGCCGCTGGTCAAGGTAGAGCTGCGCGTTCAGCTCGTCGGTGAGGAGCTGGGCGCGGGCCTGGTACACGCTGGCCGCCGCGCTATCGCCCAGCATGCCCGCCAGCGTCGCGCCCCAGCGGTTGGCCGCGGCGTACTGCGCGTTCAGCGCCGTCGAAATCCCCGTCCGGCTGTTCCAGGCTGTCCAGTCGAGCAGCGCAGTCTCCCACCAGCCGCCATCCAGCGGCAGATCAAGCAGCCCGCTCTGGTTGGCGTAGCGCTGCGGGTAGGCCAGCGCGCGCTGCATGGTCGGGTACAGCTCGGCCACCAGCGCCTGGTCGTCGGTGAGCTGCCAGTAGCGATACAGCAGCTCGATCCAGCCGAGGTGGTAGTCCAGCAGGCTGCTGGTATCGCCATGCGCTGGCGCGATCGGGGCGAGCAAGCCGTCGGGGTGGGCGGTGGCGGCGACCTGGCGCAGGCCACGACGGAGCAGCGCGGTGTCGCCGTAGACTACGCTGTTGATAGCGAAGGCGATATTTGCGTCGCCCCACCACTGGCCGCGCTCACGCCACGGCGTATCGGTGTAGGCATCAGTCATGTTGGGCCGCAGCGAGTCGACGCCGACCTGCCAGGCTTGATTCAGCAGCGGGTCGGCCGACTCGAAGCTGCCGCGCTGGTTGACGGGGTATGTCTCCTCCAGTAGCCGCAGCCCGCGCAGCGTCACCGGGCCACCCCAGCTGGCCAGCACGGTGTAGCGCCCGGCCCGGCTGTCGAGGGTCGTGAGCGGCCGGCTGGTGCCGTCAAGCACCCAGCTATCGACCTGGCGCCAGCCAACCGACTGGAGCGAGCCAGGCGCGGGAAACGCCCGGCCGGCCCAAAGCCGCTCGGCCCAGCCAATGTCAACCACGGCGCCGCTCGGCCCCACAATGTTGCCGACGAGACGGCCATGCCGGGTACGCCCCCAGTCCAGCACGAGGTAGCGCGGCTGAGCGTCGGGCAGCATAATATCCAGGCCGGCGGTCGTCGATATGACGGTGATCGGGGCGGTGTCGTCGGGGCGTGGCTCGGCCAGGAGCATCCGGCGGCCGGGATCGCTGGACTGGTTGAGCGCTGGCGCTGACCAGCCGAGGTCGGTGGCGCGAATCGTCAGCGTCGTGCCGCCGGGCGGTACGGCAACCGTCAGGGTGCTGGGGCCGGCGGCGAGCGGCTGGGTTAGACGCAGCAGGTCGGGGCGCGTCGGTGTGGCGGCGGGCTGCCACGCGCTGACGGGCTGGCCGTTGAGGGCCAGCGTCAGCGGTGTGAGCGCCTCTAGGTCGAGGGTCGTGCTGCCGGGCGGGTTGAGCTGTAAGGCGACAGTGCCGCTCCCATCGGCGGGCGGCGCTAGCTCAACAACGGTACGTCCAGGTGCTAGCCGGCCCTGCTCCTGGACGACCGCGCGCTGCTCCGGTGTATCGCGCAGCTGGGGAATCGTGCGCGCGCCAACGCTGACAAGCTGGCGGCCAAGCGTGGTCGCCGCTGGCCAGGCTCCGTCGTCGAAGGCCAGCGAGGTCCAGTTGGCAGGCAGATACCGATAATCTAAAAGCTCCTGCTCACCAATCAGCCCGAGGTCGGAAATTGGAGCTGCGGCGCTATTCCAGGCCGGACTCGTCACTGCACGCCACGCTGGCCCCGTTGCCACAATGGTCGCGCCGCTGCCTTGCTGCACCAGCGCCGCCTGCACGCCGCCGCCAAGATCCTCCGAGCGCCGCGTGTTCGGATCATAGCGCGCCAGCACGGCCAGCGTATGCGCGCCATTGCCGAGCTGTGCCACCGGCAGCCAGTCGTACTCCTGGTAGACCACTGAAAAGCGCGCTGGGCCGCGGCCAAGCCACACGCCGTCGAGCCACGCCTCATACCGTGTGTCGGCGAAAATTCGGAGTTCGGCGCTGATCGGCGCCGTGGTCGTAAAGATCACCCGAAATAAGCTCACCTCGCCCGGCTGTGGCGCCGCCGAGGACCAGATCAGGGCGCCGGGCAGCGCCGCCGTCGCCGCGCTGGCCGCGGGCTGGGCCAGCTGCGCCCCGAGCACGACGCTGATGAGCAGCAGGAGCGAGCGGCGAGCCGCGGTGGAATAGCGCACAACAATGATCCTTAGCCGACTATGACGTGGATGGGCAAAGTATACCTGGACTTCGCTGCTCGCTTGGCCGCGCCGATGGCTGCGGGGCACGCATCGGCTGCCCGGCTTGCCAGCGGACGCAGCGCGGCGCCCAGTAAATCATCGCTCACTGGGCGCCGCCCGCTGTCCTCGTCGCAATGCTTTGTAATGCCGCGGCGCGCTCCCGACTAGGCGCCGACCAGTGCCTCGAAGCGGTCAATGTCCTGCCGCACCACGTCCAGGCTGGCGCGCCAGAAGTCGGGGGTGCGGATGTCGATGCCAAAGCGCGCGGCCAGCGTTGCGGCGTCGGCCAGCCCGGTGGAGGAGAGGAGGTCGTCGTAGCTGGCGCGGAAGGCGGCGGGGTCCTGCTGGTAGCGCGCGTACAGCCCCAGCCCGAACAGCAGCCCGAACATATACGGGAAGTTGTAGAACGAGCGCGCGCTGCTGTAGTAGTGGCCCTTGACGGCCCACATGTACGGGTGCAACGCGTCTCGTCCAGGCCGTCGCCGTAGGTCTCGCGCTGCGTTTGGAGCATCAGCTCGCTCAGCTCGTCGACCGACAGCTCGCGCTCGGGCCGCTTGGCCAGCACCCGCTGCTCGAACAGGAAGCGGCTGGTGATATCCACGACGACCTGGCAGGCGCCCTGGATCGCGCCCTCCAGGATCGCGATCTGCTCGGCGCGGTCGCCCTGGGCCAGCGCGGCCTGCTGGATGATCGTCTCGCAGAAGATGCTGGCGGTCTCGGCCAGCGTCATCGGCGTGTCGTGCTGTAGCATCGTGCGGCTGGCCAGCGCCAGGTTGTGGTAGCCGTGGCCCAACTCGTGAGCCAGCGTGCTCATGCTGTCGAACGAGGGCTTGAAGTTGGCAAAGATCCGCGACTCATCGTCGCGCAGCAGCATGCAGAAGGCGCCGTCGCGCTTGCCCGGCCGCGGCTCGGCGTCGATCCAGTTCTCGCGGAAGGCGCGGGCGGCGAACTCGCTAAGCTTGGGCGAGAAGGTGCCGAACTGCTCGGTGATGAAGCGCGTGGCGTCGTCGTACTCCCAGACCTGTGCCCGACTCGCCCGACCGGCGCGAACAGGTCGTACCAGGCCAGCGCTCGCACGCCCAGCGCGTGGGCCTTGGCCCGCAGGTAGCGGCGGAAGTGCGGGGAACGACTCGTCGGCGGCGGTCATCATGGCGTCCAGCGTGGCGCAGTCGATGTGGTTGTCGAAGCAGCGCGGTGTCCAGCGGCGACTCCCAGCCGCGCTGCCGGGCTAGTGTGTTGACCTCGCCCTTGATGCCGTTCAGTGCGGCGGCCAGCGGCAGCGCCGTGCACGCCCAGCCGGCCAGCTCGGCCTCGTAGGCGCGGCGGCGGACGGCGCGGTCGGGGTCATAGGCCAGATTGCGGATCATGCTCATCGGCAGCTCGGCGGTCACGCCGTCGCGCTCAAACGGGACGGTCAGCTGCGACGTGAGGTTGCCGTGCAGCTTGGCCCAGGCGGTGCCGCTGCTCAGGTTCAGCTCGGTGGCCAGCGCCTCCTCGGCCGGCGACATCAGGTGCTGGGCCTGCGCGCAGGCCTTGCGCAGCACAAAGCTGTGCTCGGCCGCCAGCGGCGACTCCGTGATCAGCGCCTCGACATCCAGCGAGCCAATCCAGGCGGCAAACCGCGTCCCCAGCTGCGACAGCCGCATCGTGTGCTGCTGAAAGCCGCTGATCATGGCCTGCGCGGCGTCGTTGCGCGAGTCGGTGGCGACAAAGCTCATCAGGTAGGCGCTCAGCGTCCGCACCTCGGCGATCACGGCGTTGTAGCGCCCCAGCACTTCCTCGACCGCACTGACGGTCTGCGCATCCAGCGCGGCGCGTGGCCGCTCGGCGACGCCCAGACGGTCAAACAGCTGGCCTAGCTCGCTGATCGCGGCGGTCGCGGCCGCGATGCCAGCGGTGCACTCCGGCGAGTCCAGGCTCGGGTAGATCACAGTCATGTCCCAGTGTGGCAGCGTCGTCGTTGTCATTGCTCACTCCTCATGTGCCGGTATCGTAGCGAGTTTTGTGGGTAGTAGCAACTGGCCGGGGATAGACAGAATCGCAAAGACGTGTCCAGGGGCGCCCGGTGTAAAGAGGGCGGGGATGAGAATAAGTCGCTGCTAGGGCTGCTGGCGATCAGCTGGCGCGTGGGGATGCCCATTCGCGCGCTGTCTTAGAGTGTACATAATGTGCTGCGCTGGCACAAGACAGAGCAGCGCTGCGGTCAACAGAATCCGGCCTGGTAGCGGGGTCAGGCCATACAGGAGCGGTAGCGTCGCCGCCCACACCAGTATCAGCCGCTGTGGCCGCGGGCGCAGCAGGTTCAAAATGATCAGTATTCCCCCATACCACGGCTGAAAATAAAAGGTCGCCAAGATTGTGTACGCGCACATGATCCAGAAGGCCCGCTCGCGCCAATCCGTGTCCGCTTTGCTGCGCCAGCCTGTGATGCCACCGGCGATCAGCGCAAAGAGCGCCAGGCTGATGCCGCGCATGCTCGCTTGCACCTGCGCCTGACACTGGGCGAGGCTGCTGGCGTCGACCGTCGTGCGACACCAGAGCTGCTGGACGACGCCGCCCACGACTGCGGTTGGCCCGTAGGCCAGCCTCGTAAGCTGCGGCGCGGTCAGGTAGCCCAGCACGGTCGCCGGACCCTCCCAGAACGGCAGGTAGGCCAGCCCAATCAGCCCGCCGGCGAGCAGCAACGCCTCCGCCCCAGTGCGCCCCCAGCGCGGCGAGCGCCGCAGGACCCGGACGACAATGTAGACGGGCAGGATCAGCAGGGCAGTAATTTTGACCAGCCCGGCCAGCGTTAATGCCGTGATGGCCCAGCGGCGCTTGTCCTTTAAGTCTACCCAGACTGCCAGCCCGATCAGCAAAATCATCAGTCCATCGTTGTGCGCGCTGCTGACGAACTCCAGCAGAATCAGCGGATGCCAGGCGTACACGAGCGTTCCCCAGCTGGCCGCGGTCGGTCGCAGAACCCGCAGCACGCGGTTCAGGACCAGCACCGTTATGAGATGGTAGATCAGCGCGATGCCGCGCGCCGTCATGACGTAGGCGGCCGCGCTGCCGCCGAGCCACGCCGCGAGCAGCGTTTGTGGCCAGGTGCTGTACAGCCAGATTGGACCATAGAGCGAGGTGCTGGTCTTCCAGTAGACAAGCGAGGAGAGCGGATCGGCTGGAAATTGTGCCAGCGGGACAGGAATGGGTTGGCGTGGTGGACAACCGCGATCCGGCTCAACATTGCATATAAATACACATCTTGCGAAAAGAGCCGCGGGAGAAGCAGAAATGGGAGCGACAGCAGGGTCGTCAGCGCGAGGATCACAGGGGTGCCCAGCGTGCGCGCATGGACACGGCCAAGCCAAAGCATTCCGAGGTGGCTCAGCACGGCAGCTCCAAGCACTGCCTGCAGCAGACGGCTCTGTAGACCTGGGTGGGCCAAAAGTCGGCCGATCAGCGGCTGCTGCTCAATCCCGACGAGCTGATAGCTGCCAACCGGCACCTGTGGCAGCGCGGCTGGGAGCTGCACAACCACCCACAGCAGGAGCGCGAGTAGCAGCTGCACGCTGACCGCCACCAGTAGCCAGCGCCGGGCGCGGGCCGGCCCGCGATCTGTGTCCATCTTAGCCATGCTCAGCGCTTGGCGCAGGCCGGGCTAGGCGGCGCGCTGCCCAAGACCAGCCGTTGGTCAGCGCCAGCGCGAGGAGCGGCGCGAAGGCAATGAGAAATCTGCCCTGGGATCGGGAGAGCGACATAAAATATCAACAGGCTGCAGCCCCAGAGCAGCACCAGCCAGCGCGACAGCTTGATGAACGGCAGCAGCGCCAGCGGCCAGGTCCCATACCACGGCTCGAAGTGGACGGCGGCGATGGCTGCATAGAGCAGCAGGGCCAGCAGCCAGCGCCCCATCAGCTCATCAAACGTGCCGGGAACCCGGACGAGCAGGAGCAGGTAGGCCGCCACAAACAGCAGCAGCGCGCCGGTGCGTATCCGCGCGTTCAGCCGAATCTCACAATTGCTGACAGCGAGCGCACGTGGACAGACGCGCGGTTCGACTTTTGTAAACAGCCATGATGCTGGGCCGCTGTGCAGAATGGTCAGCGGTGGCGCAGTTCCAAGAATGCGTAGCGTCTCAGGACCCTGCCAAAATGGAGCATACAGTGCTACGACGACCATGCTCCCAAGTGCGAGATGCTGGGCCGCGACCTTGCCCCAGGCCGCTGATCGCCGCAGCACATACAGCCCGTAGATCGGGATCAGGAGCATCGCCACGAGCTTGATGAGGGCCGCCATGACCAGCCACAGCGTGGCGATGCGTAGCCGCTCCGCCAGCAGCGCCGCGCCGGCCAGCAGGATCAGCGTGAGCATCAGAGCATCATTGTGGCCGCTGCCAGCAAACTCGATCAGCGCGAGCGGGTGCCAGCCATAGAGCAGTGCTCCCCAGGTCGCGTGCTCAGGCGCGCGCCGGCGGACCACGCCCCAGATCAGCGCCGTATTGAGCACATGACAGCTCGCCGCCACCAGTTTATAAAGCAGGATGTACACGCTCATGCTATTCCCAAGCAGCCGCGCCAGCTGCGTGATCGGAAGTGAGGCAAAAATCCAAGCTGGGCCATAGACCGAAGCCGTCGTCTTCCAGGCAATCCGGGCGAGGAGCGGGTCGTTAGGGAACGCGGCCGGCGGTGTGATCAGCGGATTCTGACCGTAGACCCAGCGAATCCGCCCAAACATCGCGTAGCTATAAACATCCGAGGAGAATAGCTGCGGCAGCAGCAGCAGCGGCAGCATTAGCAGCACCGTCGTCAGAATAATCGTCCGGCCACGGAGTTGCCATGATCGTCCTCGCACAACCAGGCCGGCATAGCCAGCCATGGCTAGCGCACATGCTGCGACGCTCGCCAGCCCAAACGCCCGCGGACTCGTCATCAAGACTGTCGGGAGGAGGCGAGCAATGGTATGTGGCAAGGGCTGGTGAGGATCAAACCAGGGCGTTGGAACGACGGGCTGGGCAACTGGGCTGTGCAAGAGCAGCCATACCAGCGCATAGCCTCCGAGCTGTAGCCCAACTAGCAACATCAGCCGGCGATGAGGAACAAAGCGCATTACTCATATCTTTCGTTTGCACGGCCACCAGCAGCACAGCGGCGGCGACAATAGCAAATCGTCGCCGCCGTGTCAATTAGCGATAGTTTTCGCCAAGGTTCTGTCAACGTCGCATCTTTGCTGGTTGGAACTCCTCTGGATTACATGTGTCCGCTCACGCGCTCGTCTAGGAAGACGCGAATTAGCGGCAAAACTGGACTATGCGCCAGCCCTGAGTTGTCACAGCACTGGCGCAGTACCCGCTGACGGCAGGGCTGGCGCATAGTCGAGCCAGGTGCTGGAGCGCGCCAGTTCCGTACTGGCCTGGAGGATGTGTTCCTCAATCCGGCCATGCCCACCATTGACCGTGCGGGCGGTACGGAGTTCAAGGGGTGGTGTGGAGGTGCCGGGCAGGTCAGGCAGCGGTGTGAACAGCTGATCGATGTCGGCGCACTGGTGGGGATGATTGTCTTTCAGGGTCCAGAGATAATCCCCGTCCGCACCACAATCTGCGAGTTCAGCCGCCGTTGGGCCGGCATGTCGTCGCCCACCATCCTTCGAGATCAGTGGTAGCTACCAGGATCGGGACCGCTACAATCTCATTCGCTTTTGTGATTGACCGCACATTGGGCCAGGACCACGCGAGTGGCGGGCAGATAGGCGGCCACCAGATGGACCCTACGGGTAGCGCTAATACTTCGTGACGGCTCCCACGTGTAAACACGCGGGCTTTGCGCCGCCGCTCCGCCGCCCGCTCCTGGCGGCCGGCCACTTCCGCCTCCAGTGCCGTGCGCAGGAACGCCTCACAATTCATAGTCAGAAAGAACAGCGCTACCGCTGTCCCCAGTGTGGCAAAACCTTTAGCGCGCGTACCGGCACCCCGGTGGATCGCCGTCGGACCCCCGGAGATCGCGTGGCATAGGTTCTGACCTTCATCACGTATGGCTGCCCAGTGGTGGCGATCCAGGCCGCGGTTGGGATTCAAGCGCAGACGGTCCGAGAGTGGGTGGAAGCCGCCGGCACCCATGCCGAAGCCGTCCAGCATGACCTGGTGGTGCGGGAGCGCGACGTGGGCCACGTCCAAGCCGACGAGCTGTGGCTCAAAACGCAGTGTGGAGGCGCCTGGATGGCGATGGCCATGATGGTCACGACCCATCTGTGGCTCGGTGGCGTAGTGAGCACCCGCCGTGATCACCCATTGATTGCCCAGCTCGTCACGTTGGTGCGGCGTTGTGCGACGGTTGGGCCACTCCTGGTCATGGTGGATCGGTTCGCGAGCTACATCAGCGCGTTCACCCAGGCCTTCCGCTGGTCGGTTCCGCTCGGACACATGGGGCGTCCGCGGAAGCGACCATGGCCAGACTTTGTACTTGGACAGATCAGTTAAGGAGTGGGTGGACCACCGGATCGTCGAAATCACGGTCCGGGCGGCGCAGGGTTGGGGCGTCGAACTGCGCCATCGGTTGTGGCACACGCCCGGCTGCGTGGTGCCAAACACCGCGTACATCGAGCGGCTGAACGGCACCTGTGCCCAGAGATATGGTATTGGTTGTCAAGGGCCACATTTAGATGGCTTGGTATCGAAGTGGGTCGAAGCGCTGCTGCTTCGTGACCACCGCCCACGCGATATGGAGCAGCTTTCGCGCTGCCGCACACCGTACCACTTTCGATGGCTTTCCGTTTTCTTTCAAGCGATTGTAAAACGTTTTAATCGCAGGGTTGTAGCGGGCTGCACTTAAGGTTGCCATAAAGAGCGCGGTACGGAGCCGTCCATTGCCGGCGTGTCCAATGCTTGGACGCCCACGCACACTCGTCCCTGACTCACGCACCATGGGCGCTAACCCGGCGTAGGCGGTGGCGGCCGCCGGTGTTGGACAGAGCGTGAAGTTGACGGTGGCAACCAACAGCCACGCGGCGGTGATCATCCCGATCCCAGGAATACTCAGCAGATGTGTATACAACTCGCCCCACTCACGGGCGTGGAGGAGGTCTGCCAGCTTGCGTTCAAGCTCCCGAATGCGCGCGTCTAGATCAGCAATCACGCCTTCCATATGCAGGCGCACAGAGTCGACGACCACCGGCCACTGGAGCAGGCTGTGACGGTGATTCTCCATTTGCTGGCGCATGGTCAGCAACGCATCGCGGGTCAGTAACCGTTGCCGAAGGTCATGGTAGACCTGCGGCGGTGGGGTCCAACACGCGGGCTGGAGCGTAGCCGCAAGGGTCGCGAGCAGCTGCGCATCAAGCTGGTCGGTTTTCGCGCGGCGCAGCTGCGCCTTGGCAAAATGATGGGCCTGGAGCGGATTGATGACACTGACCTGGTAGCCAGCGGCGTGGAGCGTGACCGCCAGGGGCATCCAATAGGTACTGGTTGCCTCAATCACCACCAGCGTTGCTGCGGGCGCGGGCTGGAGCTGGCTGAGCCGGTGCGTGAGCGTTCCAAACCCGCTGGCGGTTTGCTCAAGGGTGATCGATGCACTCGGCTTGCCGTCCGGTTTGAGCCACGCAGCCGTAAACGTCGTCGCCGCAATATCAACCCCAACGAAGAGCTGGTAGGGTGAGGAACCGTTCGGAGACATGGGCAACCTCCAACAAAGTGTTGACAATCAGCGGTTTGGAGGCCGTCGAGTTTTCCCTCGTGATACAGAGTCGATGCTCTATGATATGGTCCAAACTTCGACGGGCCTGTGGACCGTGGGGGACATTCTCTGGGACGGAGTCAGTGCTCCAAGGGCGCCCTCGTCCTCACCACGGTCCTCAAACCTTATGCTGTGTATTATACGAGGGCGCCCGCGCGGCTGGCGGTGCTGGGCCGGCGGACGCACCACCTTGCCCATCGGAAAGAGCTACTGCATGCCAGCATGTACCTGCTTGGGGCAGTCTATAACTTCTGCTCGTTCCACCGCAGTCTGCGGACCGCAGCGGGACAGCATCAGACGCCGGCCATGGCCGCCGGGATCACAGAACGGTGCTGGACGGTGGGCGACCTCTTGCACTACCAGGTGGCTCCTGCACGCTGGACCCCACCACAACGGCGCGGACGACGCTCAAAAGAGCTGCAAGCGCTGGTTGAACGGTGGGCGACATGACCACGGTTCAGCATAGTCTTATCACGCTTTTCCAGGACTCTGTCAAAGTCGTATCTTTGCTCGTCGGAACTTTCGTGGAGCACGACCTTTGAACGTATGGTAAGCAGGTGACCTCTGCCTTAACACGCTTACGTCGGCCATAGTAACCGTGCCATAGTAACCGCACTGGAGCGGCCGTTGACAGAGGCCTGACGCTTTTGAAGCTGATTTGACAGGGTGGAGCAGGCGCGGTATACTCTCGCCTGTCGCAAGGAACGGAAGTCCAACCGACACCCGGCCGCACTAGGCCTGGCATAATTGAGAACAGGCACCACACCTGAGTTGACAACAGCTTACGGTGTGGTATACTTGTCTCTGTCGCACCGCTCGTAGCGCGTGCAGCATCCGGTTGGATGTTGGCCCGCGTTGTTGTTTCGGCCGCGACCCGCACCTTACCAACTGACGTGTGACCAGGATGCCTGTGCGTGGCACAGGTGTCGGCACGTGTCGCAAGATGCGTGCCACCAAGTTCTTGGGTGAACAGCAAGTTTCACCATTTTTTGACGAGTTTGATCCTGGCTCAGGATCAACGCTGGCGGCGTGCCTAATGCATGCAAGTCGCACGGGCGGCCTTCGGGTCGTCAGTGGCGAACGGCTGAGGAACACGTACGAATTTGCCCTCCGGTGGGGAATAACGCGCCGAAAGGTGTGCTAATACCGCGTACGCTCGCAAGAGGAAAGCAGCGATGCGCCGGAGGAGGAGCGTGCGGCCCATCAGGTAGTTGGCGGGGTAATAGCCCACCAAGCCGGTGACGGGTCGCTGGTCTGTGAGGACGATCAGCCAGACTGGGACTGCGACACGGCCCAGACACCTACGGGTGGCAGCAGCAAGGAATCTTCCCCAATGGGCGCAAGCCTGAGGGAGCAACGCCGCGTGGAGGATGACGGCTTTCGGGTTGTAAACTCCTTTGACCTGGGACGAAACGGACGGTACCAGGAAAACAAGCCCCGGCTAACTCTGTGCCAGCAGCCGCGGTAAGACAGAGGGGGCGAGCGTTGTCCGGAGTGACTGGGCGTACAGCGCGTGTAGGTGGATGACCACGTGCCGGGTGACAGCGCCGTGCTTAACACGGCAAGGCCCCGGTACACGAGCCGTCTTGAGGCAATGAGAGGATAGTGGAATACCCGGTGGAGCGGTGAAATGCGTAGAGATCGGGTGGAACACCAGGGGCGAAGGCGGCTATCTGGCATTGTCCTGACACTGAGACGCGAGAGCGTGGGGAGCAAACGGGATTAGATACCCCGGTAGTCCACGCCGTAAACGCTGTGGAGCCGGTGCTGGGTCGCGATTGGACGACTCGGTGCCTGCGCTTACGCAATGACTCCACCGCCTGGGGACTACGGCCGCAAGGCTAAAACTCAAAGGAATTGACGGGGGCCCGCACAAGCAGCGGAGCGTGTGGTTTAATTCGACGCAACACGCAGAACCTTACCTAGGCTTGACATGTGACTGCATGCCGTGGAAACACGGCCGCCTTCGAGGGTGTCACACCGGTGCTGCATGGCTGTCGTCAGCTCGTGTCGTGAGATGTTGGGTTAAGTCCCGCAACGAGCGCAACCCCTGCCCCATGTTACTTGTGTCATGGGGGACTGCCGTGGTGTGACCACGGAGGAAGGCGGGGATGACGTCAAGTCCGCATGGCCCCTACGTCTAGGGCTACACACACGCTACAATGGGTGGACCAATGTGCCGCTGCCACGTAAGTGGTCGCAAATCACCAACCCCACCCGCAGTGCAGATCGTGGGCTGCAACTCGCCCACGTGAAGACGGAGTTGCTAGTAACCGCGTGTCAGCAAAGCGCGGTGAATACGTACCCGGGCCTTGTACACACCGCCCGTCACGTCATGGGAGTCGGGAACACCTGAAGTCCGTGCGCCGACCTCCGGGAGGCAGCGGCCGAGGGTGGGCCTGGTGACTGGGACGAAGTCGTAACAAGGTAACCGTACCGGAAGGTGCGGTTGGATCACCTCCTTTCTGGAGCTGTGCTTCAGCCAATCCATCGGTGCCACCCATCGGCACCTGGTCACACGTCAGTGGGCAAGCCTGCTGAATTTTCAGGCACCTTACCAACCGAAGTCGCGATTGTTTGACGAAACAGAGTCTATCTATTGAGACGCCGAGTTCTGGGCAGCCGTGCTGCCCGTGTGTCTGACCAGGCAAGCACTGATGTGCGCATGGTGGATGCCTCGGCACGTCGAGCCGATGAAGGTCGGAGGCACGCACCGATACGAGGGGGGGAGCCGCTGCCAGGCTACGATCCCCTTGTCACCGAATGGGGCAACCCCAGCAGCTTTACCGCTGCTGACCCTACGCTACCCGTAGGGAGGTCCGTGAGGGAACTGAAACATCTCAGTACCTTGAAGAAAAGATATCAGACCCGTAGTAGTGGCGAGCGAACCGGGTCCTGCCTAAACCATACCCGTGCCAAGCGTCACCGCCTTGCGGATGTGGGGTTGTAAGCCTATCCCGGTGTGGGGTGATCCACACCCATCCGCCCCCGAGCTTCCCAGAAGCGGCTGGAATGCCGCACCAGAGAGGGTGCCAGTCCCGTATGCCCCGCTCGGGCAACGATGCGATAGCTGCTTAAGTACCGCCGGACTCGTGTAATCCGGTGGGAATCCGGGCCGACCACGGCCCAAGGCTCTTTACTCGACGTGACCGATAGCGTACAGTACCGTGAGGGAACGGTGAAAAGCACCCCGGCGAGGGGAGTGAAAGAGATCCTGAAACCATGTGCATCCATGCAATGAGAGCCGCAGGCTGCCTCTGGTAGCGCGGTGATCGTGTGCCTTTTGGAGTATGACCCGACGAGTGACCATCCGTGGCCCGGTTAAGGCAGCGACAGCCGGAGCCTGAGGGAAACCGAGTGTGAATAGCGCGATCCGTCGCGGGTGGTCGACCTGAAACCGTGTGAGCCAGCCATGGCCAGCGTGCAGCGCTCGTAATGGGGCGTGAAGGCGCGAACTGATATGGGTTACAAACCATTCGGATGAGCTGTGGCTAGCGGTGAAATGCCAAACGAACACGGAGATAGCTGGTTCTCCCCGAAATGCATTGAGGTGCAGCGGACACCATAGTCCCGCTTGCAGGAGGTAGAGCGCTCGTCGGACGCGGGGGCTTCATCGCCTACCAACTCCGGTGAACCTGCGAATGCCTGCAACGGTCGGTGATCCAGTGAGACGGTGCGAGCAAATTTGCATCGTCAAGAGGGCAACAACCCAGACCTGCCGCTAAGGCCCCTAAATCATCGTTCAGTGGGCAAGGAGGTGGGACCGCTTAGACAACCAGGAGGTTGGCTTAGAAGCAGCCACCCTTGAAAGAGTGCGTAACAGCTCACTGGTCGAGCGGTCCTGCGCCGACAATGTACCGGGGCTAAACGATGTGCCGAAGCGCAGGATGCGACTATTTCGATAGCCGCGTGGTAGGGGAGCGTCGTGCCTGCAGTGAAGCATCAACGTAAGTCGGTGCGGAGCGGGTACGAGTGCGAATGTCGGGATGAGTAACGTTTCGTGGGGCGAGAACCCCCACCGCCGCATATCCAAGGGTTCCGCTGCTCGGTCACTCCGCAGCGGGTAAGTCGGGCCTAAGCTGAGGCCGCAAGGCGTAAGCGATGGACAGCAGGTTGATAGTCCTGCACTCAGTATGAACGGTGATCCTGCGAGATGCCGAGAGGGATCGGGAGCATCCAGACGAGGGGTGTTCAAGCTGGTACCCACATCGTGGGGAGAGGTGAGTACGAGGTGGTCGTGAGACCGCCAAGTCCCGAAGACCTGCGTGGCCACGAAAGGCTTGCAGAGGAGAACGTATTGACCCGTACCGGAATCCGACACAGGTGGATTGGTTGAGCAAACCAAGGCGGACGAGCGACCCCTGGTTAAGGAACTCGGCAAATTGATCCCGTACCTTCGGAAGAAGGGATGCTCGCCCTGGTCCAAGGCTTCGCGCCCCAAGCCAGAGTGAGCCGCAGTGAGCAGGTCCAAGCGACTGGTTACCAGAACCTTAGGTCGGTGCGAAGGAGTAATCCGATGTATACCGGCTGATGCCTGCCCAGTGCCGGAAGGTTAAGGGGAGTTGTGCAAGCAGCGAACCGAAGCCCCGGTTAACGGCGGCCGTAACTATAACGGTCCTAAGGTAGCGAAATTCCTTGTCGGGTAAGTTCCGACCCGCACGAAAGGCATAACGACTTGGACACTGTCTCGACCGGGGCCTCGGTGAAATTGAAATGGCGGTGAAGATGCCGTCACCCCACACCCGGACAAAAAGACCCCATGGAGCTTGACTCAAACTTGCCATTGGTGGCGGCGTGGCGCTGCGTAGGATAGGTGGGAGCCGATGAAGCGCCCCTTGCGGGGGGCGTGGAGGCAACGGTGAAATACCACTCTGCGGCACGTAGCCCTCTAACCCCTGGACTGTAAGCCAGCAGGGGAACCGTGGCTGGTGGAGAGTTTGACTGGGGCGGTCGCCTCCCAAAAGGTAACGGAGGCGCCCAAAGGTTCGCTCAGGCGGGATGGTCATCCGCCGGTGAGTGCAAGCGCACAAGCGAGCTTGACTGCAAGGCCAACACGCCGCGCAGCTGCGAAAGCAGGGGCTAGTGATCCTACGGTGGCACGTGGAAGCGCCGTAGCGTACCGGATAAAAGCTACCCTGGGGATAACAGGCTGATCCTGCCCAAGAGTTCAGATCGACGGCAGGGTTTGGCACCTCGATGTCGGCTCGTCACCTCCTGGGGCTGGAGTCGGTCCCAAGGGTTGGGCTGTTCGCCCATGAAAGTGGCACGCGAGCTGGGTTCAGAACGTCGTGAGACAGTTCGGTCTCTATCCGGTGTGGGCGCTTAAGAGGTTGCGTGGGGTTGGCCCTAGTACGAGAGGACCGGGCTGAACGACCCGCTGGTGGGGCGGTTGTGGGGCGACCCGCAGGCCGCATAGCTATGGTCGGGAGGGAGAAGCGCTGAATGCATCTAAGTGCGAAACCCGCCACAAGACGAGCCTCTTCGCTGCGCAAGCAGGTAAGGGCCCAGAGAGATGATCTGGCCAGCAGACCGCCGGTGTACGCCGCGTGAGCGGTGAGCCGAGCGGCACTGATGCCCGAGGGCTTCCCTGGTCGAGACAGGGGCAGCCTCGCCTAGTGCCCGGCGTCTCAGCCGTATGAACCTCTTCCGTCAAACCATCGCGCCTTCGGCCGGTGCCACCACAGGTGTGTATTGAGCGCGCTGGACCCACCCCGTCCCATCCCGAACCGGGTCGTGCAACGGCGTAGCGCCGCGGGTACTGGGGAGATGACTCCCTGGGAGACTAGGTCTATGCACCTGTGCCACACAACAGCAACAGCCAGCCAACATTTGTTGGCTGGCTGTTGCCATTTACCTGAATACTCCGTAAGCTAAGTTTCTTGAGCTTTTTCCATCGAAAACCATAAAAAGACTTCGTTCACCGAGCACTGAATA